>NZ_JAOWCZ010000034.1:0-1893126 GCF_030336705.1 Citrobacter sp. Cb028
CGGTAGTTCAGTTGGTTAGAATACCTGCCTGTCACGCAGGGGGTCGCGGGTTCGAGTCCCGTCCGTTCCGCCACTTATTAAGAGCCCTGAGCTAACGCTCAGGGCTTTTTCTTTTCCAGCGATTTAATTATTGCTGAATCCGCAAAAATCCTCTGCATTTTTCACTCTTTTTCGGCAAAGAACTGATGGTCATAATCCTCTCAGTTAACGAACATAGTGATTAAAAAGAGGAATTCTATGACTATCCCTGCATTCGGTTTAGGTACGTTTCGTCTGAAAGATGACGTGGTTATCGCTTCTGTCAAAACGGCGCTTGAGCTGGGCTACCGTGCTGTCGACACTGCGCAAATCTATGAAAATGAAGCGGCTGTTGGTCAGGCAATTGCCGAAAGTGGCGTACCGCGTAACGAGTTGTACATCACCACCAAGATCTGGATTGAAAATCTCAGCAAAGACAAACTGATCCCAAGTCTGAAAGAAAGTCTGAAGAAACTGCGTACGGATTATGTTGATTTGACGCTGATCCACTGGCCATCTCCGGGCGATGCGGTATCCGTTGAAGAGTTTATGCAGGCGCTGCTTGAAGCGAAAGAGCAGGGGCTGACTCGCGAAATTGGTATCTCAAACTTCACTATTCCGCTGATGGAAAAAGCCATTGCTACAGTCGGTGCAGACAATATCGCGACCAACCAGATTGAGCTGTCTCCGTATCTGCAGAGTCGTAAGGTGGTTGACTGGGCTAAAGCGCACGGTATCCACATCACCTCTTACATGACGCTGGCTTACGGTAAGGCGCTAAAAGATGAAGTGATTGCACGCATTGCCGCTAAACATAACGCGACCCCGGCGCAGGTTATTCTGGCATGGGCAATGGATGAAGGTTACTCCGTGATCCCTTCATCTACCAAGCGTGAAAACCTGGCAAGCAACCTGCTGGCGCTGGACCTGCATCTGGATACTGAAGATAAAAAAGCGATCGCGGCACTGGACTGCAACGATCGTCTGGTCAGCCCGGAAGGTCTGGCCCCTGATTGGGATTAATTGCCCGACCCTCTGTACCTTTAACCCTCTTTCACAGCTCCTTCGGGAGCTGTTCTTATATACTCACTTAAAAAGTCTATAAATGCCCGAATGCGTGTACTGACCGCACGATCGCTGTAGTAAACGGCGCTGAAAGGCATTTCTACCGGCAGACGTTTATCGGCCAGCAGCTCCACCAGTTCTCCCCGCGCGATCTCTTTATCAATCATATAATCTGAAAGACATGCGATACCATTGCCGCTCAGGCAAAGCTGTTTTAACGTTTCCCCGCTGTTGGAAGAAATCCCACATTCGACCTCATGGAGCTGTCCGTCGCTACGGGCAATCGGCCAGGTATTGAGTGAAACGGGTTCGGAAAACCCCAGACACAGATGCTGCTTTAACTGTTCGATAGTCTCGGGCTTGCCAAAACGGGCAATATAGTCCGGTGAGGCAATAATCTTACGATAGCTGGTAAACAACGGACGCGCACGCAGGCTTGAGTCAGTCAGCGTACCTGCTCGTATCGCGACATCCACTTTTCGTTCAATAAGATTGATGAACGTTTCTGAGGAGACAAGAGACAACGTCATCTCAGGATATCGCTCACGGAACGGTTTGATTAGCGGCATCAGGAAATGCAGCATCACCGGCGTTGCCGCGTCGATACGCAACAGGCCGCGCGGGGTATTGCGTGACTCCATGATTTCCGTTTCTGCTGCTGCCATCTCTTGCAGTATCTGCTGCACACGCCTGAAGTAGCGTTCTCCTTCTTCTGTCAGGCTTAGCTGTCGGGTCGTTCGATTAAGCAGACTCACACCCAATTTCATCTCCAGCTTTTTTACTGCCCGACTGACTGCGGAATTAGCCTGACCGAGTTGTTCTGCCGCCCGGCTGAAGCTGCCGCTTTCCACAACGGCCACAAAAATCGCAAGTTCTTCAGAGGTTGCTTTCATTTTTGCACCTGACGCAAAATTATATTGAGATTTTGAATGTTTTTGTTATTAAAACATCCCCGCATACTGCGTGTCATCTGATTACTGATGTTACGGAGTTATTTATGCCTCTCGCATTATTTGCACTAACAATAAGTGCCTTCGCTATTGGCACGACTGAGTTTGTGATTGTTGGCCTGGTGCCGACCATTGCTCAACAACTGGCAATCTCGTTACCTTCAGCCGGGATGCTGGTTTCAATCTATGCGCTGGGTGTGGCGATTGGCGCACCAGTGCTGACCGCTCTGACCGGAAGCCTGCCACGTAAAAAGTTGCTTGTCGCGCTGATGGTCCTGTTTACGGCGGGGAATTTACTGGCATGGCAGGCACCCGGGTATATGACACTTATTGTCGCCCGTCTGCTGACGGGGCTGGCTCACGGCGTATTCTTCTCGATTGGTTCCACTATCGCGACAAGTCTGGTGCCAAAAGAAAAAGCGGCTTCCGCTATCGCTATTATGTTCGGTGGCTTAACCGTTGCGTTGGTCACGGGCGTGCCGCTGGGTACGTTTATCGGCCAGCACTTTGGCTGGCGTGAGACTTTCCTGGCAGTATCAATGTTAGGCGTGATTGCGCTGATTAGTAGTCAACTGCTGATCCCGGCTAACATTCCTGGTCGAGCGGCCGCCAGCATTCGCGACCAGGTGAAAGTGCTGACTCATCCTCGTCTGTTGCTGATTTACGCCGTTACGGCATTGGGCTACGGTGGTGTGTTCACAGCTTTCACCTTCCTGGCACCGATGATGCAGGATCTGGCGGGCTTCTCCCCGGCAGCGGTAAGCTGGATCTTACTGGGTTACGGGGTATCAGTTGCTATCGGCAATATCTGGGGTGGTAAGCTGGCGGATAAGCATGGTGCGGTTCCTGCATTGAAATTCATTTTTGCCGCGCTGTTTGTTCTGCTGATGGTCTTCCAACTGACGGCTTCCACGCAGTACGCCGCGCTGGCTACCATTCTGGTGATGGGGATCTTTGCCTTCGGTAACGTACCAGGATTGCAGGTCTACGTGGTACAGAAAGCGGAACAATTTACGCCCAATGCTGTTGATGTGGCGTCAGGGCTGAACATTGCAGCGTTTAATATTGGTATTGCACTGGGTTCCGTGATTGGCGGACAAACGGTCGAGCATTATGGGTTGGCGCAGACACCGTGGATTGGGGCACTTATTGTTCTGGTGGCTTTCCTGCTGATGGGGCTGAGCGGCCGTCTTGATAAGTCCACACGCGTTGCTCTGGGGTAAATCATTGATGTAAGCGCCTACTTACAAAACAAACTGCAATTGTTCGTTGAAAGTGAGTGCTAAAATCCCTATAACAGAAGAACCAGTCCGGCTGCGGACTGGTTGACGTTACAGAGGTTTGAAAGTCTAAAGTGCGAAAAAACACCTATGCCATGCGTTATGTTGCCGGACAACCCGTCGAGCGGATTTTACCGCCGGGCTCGTTTGCGCATATTGGCCAGGCATTACCCGCAGGCGTACCGTTAAGCAGTGAAGATCGCATTCGCGTGCTGGTATGGAATATTTTTAAACAGCAGCGAGCTGAGTGGCAGTCGGTGCTGAAGAATTTTGGCAAAGACGCGCATCTGGTGTTATTGCAGGAAGCGCAAACCACACCAGAACTGGTGCAGTTTGCGACCACTAACTATCTCGCTGCCGACCAGGTTCCCGCCTTTGTGCTGCCTCAGCACCCCTCTGGCGTTATGACACTCTCCTCCGCCCATCCAGTTTACTGCTGCCCATTGCGCGAGCGTGAGCCTATTTTACGGCTGGCGAAATCGGCGTTGGTGACGGTGTACCCGTTGCCTGACACTCGGTTGTTAATGGTGGTGAATATCCACGCGGTTAACTTTAGCCTTGGCGTTGATGTCTATAGTAAGCAGTTACTTCCCATTGGCGATCAGATTGCTCATCACAGCGGTCCGGTGATTATGGCCGGCGATTTTAATGCCTGGAGCCGTCGACGGATGAATGCGCTGTACCGCTTTGCGCGTGAAATGTCGCTGCGCCAGGTGCGCTTTACCGATGATCAGCGCCGCCGCGCGTTTGGTCGTCCTCTCGATTTTGTGTTCTATCGCGGTCTGAACGTGAGTGAGGCCTCTGTGCTGGTCACCCGCGCCTCCGACCACAACCCGCTACTCGTTGAATTCAGTCCCGGCAAACCTGAACAATAACGGTGTGTCAGGTCTGCCGTAGGGCAGGCCTGTGATGGTTGCCCTTCATATTTCACAACAACCGAAGGACAACACAATGACAACACGCTCTCATCATGACAACGTCGAAAAACAGTTTGGCTCTCAGGCTAATGCCTACTTAACCAGTGCGGTGCACGCCTCTGGTCGTGACTTGCAACGTCTGGGGGAAAGGTTGCTGGCATTTCCGCAGGCCCGCGTGTTGGATATGGGATGCGGAGCGGGGCACGCCAGCTTTGTGGCCGCGCAATACGTAAAGCAGGTAGTGGCATATGATTTATCGTCGCAGATGCTTGACGTGGTCACTGAAGCGGCAAAGGACAGAGGTCTGGAGAATATCGCCACACGGCAGGGTTATGCTGAAAGCCTGCCGTTTGAAGATAACGTATTTGACGTGGTGATTAGCCGCTATTCCGCGCATCACTGGCATGATGTCGGGCGTGCGTTGCGAGAAGTGAACCGCGTTCTGAAGCCCGGCGGCGTGCTGATTGTGATGGATGTGATGTCGCCAGGCCATCCTGTACGTGACATCTGGTTGCAAACTGTGGAGGCGTTACGCGATACCTCGCACGTACGCAACTATTCCAGCGGAGAATGGCTGTCGTTAATCAATGACGCCAATCTGATTGCCGATACCTTGTTAACCGATCGTCTGCCGCTGGAGTTCAGTTCGTGGGTGGCGCGGATGCGCACGCCTGCAGCGTTGAGCGACGCGATCCGTGTATACCAACAAAGTGCCTCTGCGGAAGTGAAAGCCTATTTTGCGTTACAGGAAGATGGCTCGTTTACCAGCGACACGATAATGGTTGAAGCACATAAAGCGGGATAAATAAAAAAGGCACTGGGGGGAAACCAGTGCCTTCATTTCTACAATGCTATCAGGAGTCCGGCATACCGCTGTTTTTCACAAACAACGTTAGCTGATCGCCTGGCTGCAGATTGTTCGTATCGCTGTTCCAGCGCATCACATCCTTGATGTTAACCCCGTGGCGTTTGGCAATGCTCGAGAGCGAGTCGCCTTTACGCACACGATAGGTGATGCTATCGCTGTTGTTCGCCAGTCGCTGTGCGCTGGTACCAGCGCCCACCGTCAGATTTTGGCCTACTTTCAGCGATGACCCGCGCAGATTATTCCACTGCTTAAGGTCATTGGTGCTCACGCCAAGACGTGAAGCGACGCCAGAAAGCGTATCGCCAGAGCGAACTTTGTAGCTACGGCTGTTCAGCGGCGTGTTATCCGCAACCAACGTTGACTGCACGGCTGCAATTTCGCCTGAGGCCAGAGACTCACGCAGCTTCTCTGCATGCTTCTTTGGCACCATCACATATTGCGGACCGCTGGCACCCAACGTGGAGCCTTTCACGCCTGCATTGAAGGTTTTCAGCTTGCTGACGGAAATACCTGCCATATCGGCAACCTGAGCCATTTCAACCGGGCTACTCAGGCGAACACGTGCCAACGCGCGGCTTTCGTCTGTTGTTGGCAGACGCACGCCATAGCGTTTGCTGTTTTTGAGTATATCGCTCAATGCCAGCATTTTTGGCACATATAGCTTCGTTTCCTGAGGCAATGGCAACGACCAGAAGTCAGTGGGTTTACCACGGGCTTTGTTCGTTTTAATTGCCTTCATGACACGACCTTCACCGCTATTATAAGCAGCAACGGTCAGCAGCCAGTCGCCATCAAACATTTTGTTCAGACGCTGCATCATGTCCAGTGCGGCGGTGGTGGAAGCCACAACGTCGCGACGTGCATCATAATTGCGGGTCTGTTTTAAACCATAATTGCGCCCCGTGCTCGGAATGATCTGCCAAATACCTGCGGCATTGGCGCCAGACGTTGCGTGAGGATCAAAAGCGCTCTCCACTATGGGTAGTAGTACCAGTTCCATTGGCATGTTACGTTTCTTAACCTGCCCGGCTATCCAGTACATATACGGCTCTGCCCGTAAAGTTACATCGTGGAGATAGCTCTTATTGCGTAAATACTTCTGTTTCTGTTCGCGAATCCGGTTGTTTTCCGGAATTCCCATCTTTAGCTCGTCACCAATGAAAGCCCACAAATCTTGATCAGCAGCGATAGATGTTCCGTCGTCCATCCATCGCGCCTGACTTGTAAACTTTCCTGCTTCCCCTTGACCAGCTGCAGAAAGGCTCTGTGCGTGTTGTTGGACGTTACCAGTATTCTGGCACCCAACAAGCAGGACAGAGGCGAGTAATATCGCTTTTGCCTTCATGTGTGTGTCAATAGTTGCTTAAAAGACGACCGATCATAACGGCGAAGTTTTCAAAAGGCAACCCGCAATTGTCAGAACGTATCTTTCTTTGACCTTAACCAGGCAAAACGCTCTTCAGGTTGTTGCAATATTGTTTTTTTATTTATTTCATTAATTAAATCAATATCTTCCGTTCTTAAAAAAAGATTATTTCGTCGCTCATTTTTCAGAATTACGGGCAGTGTCATTTGTTTTTTTACGCGTAACTCATTAACTTTACGATAATATTCATTTATGAACGGATCGTGCGGAAGAATGCTTAAGGCAAACTTCATGTTTGCTAATGTGTACTCATGTGCGCAACAAATCAATGTATCGTCAGGAAGTGCGTTTAGTTTTTTAAGTGATTGATACATTTGAGATGCTGTGCCTTCAAAAAGCCGACCGCAGCCACCGGAGAAGAGCGTGTCGCCGCAAAACAGGTAAGGGTGGCTAAAGTAACAGATATGTCCTAAAGTGTGACCCGGCGTAGCAATTACCGTAAATTCATGCCCCAAAACGAGTGCAATATCGCCATCTTCGACTATATGCGTCGTTCCCTTATCTTGCGTTTCAGCCGGTCCGTATACCGCTATTTGTGGGAAATGTTGCAGAAGTTCTTTCACGCCGCCCACGTGATCCTGATGATGATGTGTCAGCAGAATGGCCTCGGGAACCCAGTTATGTTCTGCAATAGCTTTCAGAACAGGTGCTGCTTCACCCGGGTCCACAATCAGACAATGTTTGTCATTATTCGACAGGACCCAGATGTAATTGTCCTGAAATGCAGGAATACTGTTAAGATTCATAGATTACCTCTCAATGCGTAACGGAAGGTTGTGATGAAACCGGCAAGGATCCCTCAAACTGTCGTAGCGCCCGTTAGTTGGGATGATTTGCCCTGGGGCGAACACTATCGTCAGGCGCTGGAGCATCAGCTTAACCCGTGGTTCGCAAAAATGTACGGATTTCATCTGCTTAAGATTGGTAATTTAAGCGCAGAAATCAATTCTGAAGCGTGCGCGGTTTCTCATCAGGTAAATGTTTCTTTGCATGGCGCTCCCATGCAGGTGACTGCCGATCCTTTACATCTGCCCTTTGCCGATAAGTCCGTGGATGTTTGTTTGTTGGCTCATACGCTGCCGTGGTGTTCCGATCCACATCGCTTACTGCATGAAGCCGATCGCGTGCTTATTGATGACGGTTGGTTGATTCTGAGCGGCTTTAACCCGGTAAGTCTGATGGGATTGCGTAAACTGGTGCCCGTATTGCGTAAAACATCGCCCTACAACAGCCGGATGTTTACCCTCATGCGGCAGTTGGACTGGCTCTCATTGTTGAATTTTGAAGTACTGCACTATAGCCGTTTTCATGTCCTGCCCTGGAACAAGAAGGGCGGGAAAATGTTAAGCGCCCATATCCCTGCGCTGGGCTGTTTGCAACTGGTGGTTGCGCGTAAGCGAACCATTCCGCTTACGCTCAACCCGATGAAACAAAATAAAAGCAAAACGCCTATCCGCCAGGCCGTTGGCGCAACCCGGCAATACCGTAAACCGGACGCTTAAGCCTCCGCCTGATACCCAATATCATCCTGAGTGGGACGCATTGCTGCGGCGCGCGCAAGCTCATCACAGCGTTCGTTTTCCGGATGGCCCGCATGGCCTTTAACCCATTCCCATTTGATTTGATGCGGCCCCAGCGCGGTATCCAGACGTTTCCACAGATCGACGTTCTTCACTGGTTTTTTATCTGCTGTTTTCCAGCCGCGCTTCTTCCAGTTGTGGATCCACTGCGTAATGCCCTGGCGCACATACTGGCTGTCCGTGCTGAGTATCACTTCACACTGTTCTTTCAGGGCTTCCAGCGCAACGATTGCCGCCATCAGCTCCATGCGATTATTGGTGGTGAGGTTGTAGCCTTCGCTAAAGGTTTTTTCGCGCCCGCGATAGCGTAAAATCGCCCCATAACCACCTGGCCCTGGATTTCCCAGGCAAGAACCATCGGTGAAAATCTCTACCTGTTTAAGCATCTCTGGTAGACTTCCTGTTTTAGCAAATCGAAATCAAACGATAAGTCTGACATAAATGACCGTTATGAGCACTGGAATTACACGACAGATCGTCCTCGATACCGAAACCACCGGTATGAACCAGATTGGCGCCCACTACGAAGGCCACAAGATCATTGAGATCGGTGCGGTTGAAGTGGTGAACCGCCGCCTGACCGGGAATAACTTCCACGTTTACCTGAAACCGGATCGGCTGGTGGACCCGGAAGCGTTTG
Source organism: Citrobacter sp. Cb028 (assembly GCF_030336705.1). NCBI lineage: Bacteria > Pseudomonadati > Pseudomonadota > Gammaproteobacteria > Enterobacterales > Enterobacteriaceae > Citrobacter > Citrobacter sp. Cb028. The sequence continues at coordinate 8,745 of NZ_JAOWCZ010000034.1, forward strand.
GTGTACACGGAATCGCAGACGAATTCCTGCTTGATAAACCTACGTTTGCCGATGTGGCCGATGAGTTTCTCGACTACATCCGCGGTGCGGAGCTGGTCATCCATAACGCATCGTTTGATATCGGCTTTATGGATTACGAATTTGCTAAGCTCAGGCGGGATATTCCAAAGACAAACGAATTCTGCAAAATTACCGATAGCCTGGCGCTGGCGAGGAAAATGTTTCCTGGCAAGCGCAACAGCCTTGATGCGTTATGCTCACGCTATGAAATAGACAACAGTAAGCGAACCCTGCACGGCGCATTGCTCGATGCCCAGATTCTGGCCGACGTTTATCTGATGATGACCGGTGGGCAGACCACGATGGCGTTCTCAATGGAAGGTGACAGCCAGCAGCAGAATGACACGGGGATCCAGCGTATTGTGCGACAGTCCAGCAAACTACGCGTTGTTTTCGCCACTGATGAAGAGTTAGCGGCCCATGAGTCGCGCCTTGACCTGGTGCAGAAGAAAGGCGGAAGTTGCCTCTGGCGGGCATAGTTTGTACGTTTTCCGTATGGAAATGACCATTCGGGTGATTTTTGCAGCAAACGATTAAAAAACGTGAGAAAAAGCGTTGACGAGGCGTGAGGCAATCCGTAATATTCGCTTCGTTCCCAAGCGGAACACAACGCGGAGTGGTAGTTCAGTTGGTTAGAATACCTGCCTGTCACGCAGGGGGTCGCGGGTTCGAGTCCCGTCCATTCCGCCACTATTCAGAAAGCCTGAATCAGAAATGATTCAGGCTTTCGTCGTTTTAGCCCGCCAACAATAATAATCTCATCATCACACTTTATCGACCACGTCCGTGCTATCGGGCAGGCAACACATCAGGTCATCCTTAACCCGACGCATATCCAGGGGCAGATCAACCTGCGAAGTGATTCATCACGCAGGCGAAGCGGGGGGAAAAGTTATCGCCGATAAGCACCGTTTCTTCATTCAAGTGCTTTAGCATATACAGCTTGTCGGCACGTTCGTAAGCGTCGAAGAAGAGATAATCGACAGCATCCGTTGCTTCATCATCGGGAGATTTTTCACGTCCGTTGGGAGTGAGCATGAAAACACCGGCGGTATGGCCGAGTGGTCGGGCATAGCGAAAGAACAGTTTTCGGTTCACAGCAAACTCGCCATCATCACTTTTGAGTTTCCCTTGTACTGACAATGAAAGGTGTCCGGAGTTGTAGCTGGTAATCAGCATTATTCCATGGAGTACCTTTTTTGTATCCTGGATGTCGAGTATCGACGTGAATTCCGAGGAGCAGGAAAAACTGATTTCTTGTTTTTTCGCATTCCCGGCGATAATAAAAAAAGCGATAGCCGCCAGCCCAAAAATGGCAATCACGACTGACCATAGTAAAGGAGAGTGATCGCTTTCTTGCTTCATATCATTCCTCATGATGGCGATACTGGCTGATGCAATGGTAATAGCCGAGGTTCAGCCCGCATTCAGCGGCAAACGACCACTCAACCAGATTATGGTTGCTCGCCCAGGTATTGAGATACAGATCTTTTGGGTACGAACAGTCGGGGTTAATGCCCACGGACTTGAAAATATCCAGCGCTTTCTTTTCGGTTATGGTGTCGGTGAGGGCGTTTCCTAATATATGTACACGGCATTGTTCATAGTCGATAGTCCGCAGGATAGTCGCGTCCGTCATGGCGATTTCATTGGGTATCCATGTTAACCACGCTGTCGCCAGCACGGCGATACCAGTAATTAACGCGGTTATCGCCACAGGCCAACGGCTTTGTTTCTTTTTGTTGAGCGTCGATGCAACATTGGCAATTCTGGCGGGAGCTTGCGCTTCTTCCAGTTGCTGAATATTGATATTAGCGTCGCCCATCCGAAATCCCATCCGCGGAATTGTGACGATGAGCTCTGCAGGATGACCCGTAGACGTTATTGCTTTGCGCAAAAATGAAATGTGCTGATTGAGATTCGCATCCGTCGCTCTGGCGCCATTATGCTGAAAAACATTCAGCAGAATTTCATCACGCGAGGATATCTCTTTACCATTTTGCAACAAATAGAGCAGTAATTGTGTTGCCACATTATTCAATGTGGCCATTTCACCAGATGCCAGGTCTTTTAGGGTATTTTTATGTGGTCTGAAAACTAAGCCATCACCAATAATTACGGATTTAATTTTGTTTATTGGTATATGAGAAATCACTGATGTCTCCTTTAAAGCAGGATATCTCGCATTCGAGTGGGTGAAGCAATAGCATAACATAATTCATTTATAAAAAATGGTTGTACCATAGATCGCTTTATTAATATTTATATAACAATATTTTAATATCTCTTATAGAATCCTCTTTTCTCCTTCCTCTCTTTCACTATCTTATTGTCATTACTCGCTTTTGATATCCAATTTCATTTTTACAAAAATTTCATAAATACATTTTGCCTGTTGTTCTGGCTAAATAAAAAAATAGTTGATAGATAAAAACTCTATAAAAATGCTGAATGATAGATATTAACACTGGCTACGTCGTGATTTTTGGCGGTTTTTTAGGTAAACGATCGCTATGCAGACAGTGTGACAACATGATTCCCTGAGTTTGATTAATACCGGATTTTTGCATTGTGTCATTTTCCCGTCGACTTAATATAAGCCCCGAAACAGCGTAAACAACTGTGGACGGTATTTCGGATGGAATACCAATGAAGTTCAAAATACGGGGCGGCTTGAGATGGATTGTTTGCAAGGATATGCGCTACCGCCACCTGCAGATCAGGATTCCCGGACATAAATTATCTGCGGAAATAGATCTTCGGAATAACTAAAAAACAGATATAAGGTTAAGTAGTAATATGAAAATGAAAAACGTGGCTGTGGCCTGTGCGCTGATGGCGGGAATGACTTTTACTGCCTCTTCTGCTTTTGCTGCAAAAAATGTCGAACCGACTAACGGTAAAATTCACTTCACCGGTTCTCTGGTTAATTCCGCATGTGGTCTGGCACCAGAATCCAGCCCGGTACAGGTTAATTTTGGTGAGATCCCAACTTCTCAGTTAAAAGACAACCAACGTGCTGGCGTTAAGCATGCCAAAATCGTTCTGCAGGGCTGTGATACGACCGTCGCGAAAACAGCCACTGTGACTTATACCCCGGCAACGATTGATACAGACAACAACGCGCTGGCTGCGTTCACCTCTGGTACTGCAAAGGGTGCGGGCATCGGTATGATTGACAGTGGCAACCAGGACGTGGAATGGGGCCAAGCCGCCTCTCAGGTCAACATTACCGATGGTGAAACCGACATTGATTTCGTCGCTTACCTGCAGGCAAACAACGCATCTGCCGCGGTAACCCCAGGTGATTTCGAATCTACCGTTAATTTCCAGATCGACTACCAGTAACGATCTGCAGCAGGCGCATTAACGCGCCTGCTTAACCCTTCCTGCGAATAACTGAAAGGAAATGCGGTGATGCCTGGATGGCGAATTTTACTGCTTTTTATCTTCATATCGCCTGCATGGGTTTTGGCTGACACCAATCGTCTTGTCAGTACGCCCGGCAAAATGCGCATGCGCGGAAATATTATTGAGGCTGCCTGTTATGTCGATCCACGCGACCGGTCGCTACTGGTTGAATTTGATGATCTCTCAGCCAGATATATTTCCGGAAAACCAGAGAAAGTATCAGCGCATGATTTCAGCATTCATTTGTTGGGATGTTCATTAGGGGATTCTCAACACCCCGGGAATCTGTTTCAACGCGCCAATATTACCTTTTCTGGCGCACCGGATAGTGACAATCCTGATTATCTAAGCGTGCAATCGGAAACTGAAAATTTAGCGATAGAAATATATGACAGCAACGGACAGCAAATTCATCTGGGTGAGCCATCACCGGACTATGTGCTTAATCCAGGGAAAAACACGCTCAATTTTACGGCTTATTTGATCTCCCGCGACGGAAGAATGACATCTGGCGAATTTACTGCGGTCACGCATTTTGTTGTGAATTATCTCTGAGCTGCACTGCAATTCGGGTATCTGAAGGTTTGCTAACGAAAATGATCACGCTGAAAACAGATAAAAAACGTCTGGCGCTTTTTATTGCTCTGGTCTGTGCCTCTTCATGGGCTGAAGCGGATGAGGCCATTGAATTTAATACCGACGTACTGGATGCCAGCGACAGGCACAATGTCGATTTGCAGCGTTTTTCCGAAGGCAACTTTGTGACTCCCGGAGAATATCTGCTGGATGTTCGTATTAACAGCCAGGAGATTCCACAGCAGTCGATCCGTTATATCGTCGATCCTGCCAACCCGCATAAATCCATGGCATGTCTGACCCCGCAACAACTCGAATTACTGGCGCTCAAAGAAGAAGCGCTGGCCTATATTCATCCGATTAGCGCGACCTGCTATGACATTTCCCGCCTGCCGGGTGTGGCGTTGAATAATAGCGCAGGCGTACTGGACATTATCGTGCCACAGGCGTGGATGAAATATACCGATCCAGACTGGACGCCACCGGAGCGCTGGGATAACGGTGTCGCGGGGCTGATTTTTGACTACAGCGTCTCGGGCCAGGCCACACATTATGAACAGGGCGGCGATCGTTATCGCTCTCTGTCTGGCTATGGGCAGACAGGTTTTAACCTCGGCGCGTGGCGATTTCGTGGCCAGTATCAGGCCAATTACGCTTCGGATGATAATCGCGGCCGTATCGACTGGGATCAGATCTATGCCTATCGACCGTTGCCGATGCAGGCTGCAAAACTGACGGTCGGCGAAATCTACCTGAATTCCCAGGTTTTTGATTCGGTACGTTTCACCGGGGCTAACCTCGCCAGCGACGAGCGTATGTTGCCACCGAATTTGCAGGGCTACGCGCCTGAAGTGCACGGCATCGCCCGCAGCAATGCGAAGGTTACCGTCAGTCAGCAGGGCCGTGTTATCTATCAAACCACCGTTCCTGCAGGGCCATTTAATATTCAGGATCTGCACGGTTCGGTACGCGGTACGCTGGATGTTCGCGTCGAGGAGCAGGATGGCAGCGTACACACTTTTCAGGTCAATACAGCCGATATTCCTTACCTGACGCGACCAGGCTATGTGCGCTACAACGCCGCGGTCGGGAAGCCATCGCGTTATAACCACGACGTTCAGGGGCCTGCGTTTTATAGCGGTGATTTTTCATGGGGGGTCAGCAATGCATGGTCGCTGTACGGCGGTGCGCTGCTGACAGGCGATCGCTATAACGCCTGGTCGATGGGGATTGGGCGGGACTTGAGCTGGCTGGGGGCGCTGTCGGCTGATGCGACGCAATCCATGAGTCGGGTAAAGCATCAGGCTGAACAAAAAGGCATGTCTTTTAAGCTCAGCTACGCCAAAACTTTTGATGAGTACAACAGCGCCATCACCTTTGCCGGTTACCGCTTCTCACAGCGTAACTTCCGCACTTTCTCGCAGTTTCTCGACGAGCAGTATGAAAATAACAACAGTGCCGGCAACGAAAAAGAGATGTACACCATCACCGGCAACAAAACCTTCTTTGCTGACGACCCACTATTAGCGACCACGCTGTACCTGACCTATACCCACCAGAACTATTGGGATCGCGGTTCCCAGGATCGTTACGGATTATCGATGGGGCACAGCTTTTCATTTGCTGGCATCCAGGGGATCAGCGCCAACGTTGCGGCTTACCGCTCTGAGTATCAGGGCAAACGAGACGACAGTCTTTCGCTTTCAATCTCGGTGCCATGGAGCGATGGCCGCTCTATGGATTACGAATTGCAGAACAGCGGCAACCAGACCAGCCAGATGGTTTCGTATTCCGATAACCGCGACCGTAACAATCCGTGGCGTTTGCGCACAGGGGTTTCCGGTGAAGGGCGTACGGCGTTTGATGGCTATTACAAGCACCGCAGCATGATGGCGGAACTGGAATCTAACGTCAGCTGGCAGCAATCACGTTATTTCTCCGTTGGCGGCACGATGCGCGGCGGTTTTACCGCGACGCGTCACGGTGCGGCGCTGCACAACAGCCAGGCGTCGATGAATACCGCCAGGGGGATGGTTGATACCGACGGGGTGGCGAACGTGCCGCTGAACGGCGAACAGGCGCACTCAAACCGCTTCGGTATTGCCGTCGTACCGGACGTCGTTAGCTATCACAGCTTTGATACCCGTATCGATGTGGACGCAATGGACGAGGACATTTCCGCGACTAAAGCCATTGTGACCAACACCCTGACGGAAGGTGCGATTGGCTACCAGCATTTTGCCGTGGCGCAGGGGCAAAAAATGATGGCGCTGCTGCGCCTGAAGGATGGTTCGGTACCGCCGTTTGGCGCCGAAGTGTTTAACGCTAACGGCGTTAGCGTCGCCATGGTAATGGAAAACGGTATGGCCTGGATTGCGGGTGTGAATCCGGCTGAGCGTCTTTCCGTTGCCTGGGCTGGCCGTGCGCAGTGCCACTTACAGGTGCCACAACAAATCAACCCGGAAGGTAACGTGCTGTTGCCTTGTGAATAATTTCAATAACCTGAATGAATTTTGTCATGAATAATCAAGCTTTTTACTCCGTGCAGCGTTGGCTTAAACCCGTGGCCTGTGGCCTGCTTTTGATTGCAGAGATCAACACCTCATGGGCGGGTATTGCGCTCGACCGTACCCGCATGATCATCACTGGTGATGCGCGCTCAGTCAGTGCGAACTTAACCAATACCAGTCCGAGCATTCCGTTTCTGGCTCAGTCGTGGGTGGAAGATGCCAACGGAACAAAAATTACCTCGCCGCTGATGGTCTTACCGCCGCTGCAACGAATTAACGGCGGGCAAAAGGGAATTGCCCGCGTGACGAAAACCAGCGGGATCAACGCCCTGCCGCAGGATCGCGAGAGCTTGTTCTACCTGAACGTACGTGAAATTCCGCCTAAACCGGATAAGCCGAACGTGCTGCAACTGGCGATGCAGTCGCGCATCAAATTGTTCTACCGTCCGGCCGCCATTGTGCCGGAAACGCCGGGCGCAGTGTGGCAAAACCAACTGGTCTTTCACAAGCAGGGCCAGCGCTGGAGTGTGGATAACCCAACGCCTTACTTCGTCACCTTAATCGGCTTAAGCCGCAAGCCAGAAGCGCAGGGAGGCGGCAGATTGACCGACTTCCCCGGCGTTATGGTCTCACCAAAATCCTCTCTCGATTTCAGCGTCACGGACGGCAGCGTCAGCCAGTTCAGCATGATGTACGTGAACGATTTTGGCGGTCATCCCGAACTGAAATTCAGCTGCACAGGCAATGTATGTAAAGCATTGCCGATGGAGCAACAGCCCCGGTAACAGGAATCGTAAATGAAAAAGATGCTTTGCGCCCTGCTGATGGCGGGCATGGCCTGGCAGGTTCAGGCCACCAGCGGCCGCCAGGATATGAGCAACGTGTCCGGTGAGTATGGCAACGTCCGCTTTCACGGCCGGGTCTACGTGTCGCCGTGCGTGCTGGATATGGCCTCACGCGATCAGACCATCAATCTTGGTGATATTTCCGCCAGTCGGTTTCGCCAGGGCGGCGATCGCAGCGAACCGGTGTTGGTCACGCTGTACCTGAACGGCTGCTTAAAGGGCTCTGGTCATACCCTGAGGGATTTCCCCGGGCAGACCAGCGAAATGCCTGAGCTGGCGCACAGCACGGTGGAACGCGGCGTTTCGATGACGCTGATGGCCGAAGGCGCGCCGGAAAACAGTGACCTGGGGCGTATTCGTGGTGATGTGCGCGGCGCGGGCATTCGGCTACTGACCGAGCGTAATCAGCTGATCCATCTGAACCAACCGCAACGTATGTGGATCCTCAAACCAGGCGATAACGCCATTCACTTTCTGGCCACGCTGGAATCTTTTGGGCCAGAGGTGACTGCCGGAGAATTTAACGGCCTGGTGAGACTTAAGCTGGAGTATCTATGAGCGTATTACGCAAAGCGCTGTTGTGGGTTGCCCTGGCTGGCTGTCCACTGGCCGGGCAGGCATTTACACAGGGGGAAGGTGAGCCGGAGGGCGGGTCGCCGCATCAGTACGATATCGAATTGAGCTCGCTGGATGTCAGTAAAAACCACGTGGGGGGCAGAACGGATCCGTTTACCTGGAACCTGGGCAGTTGGTATGTGGTGAATTTCTATTGCGAGCAGGCTGACATCTCCCGGTCGCCGATTTACTACACCACCACGACTACGATGCCGCCTTCAAATCAGGGGGCGAACCGTTTTCGGCTAAATGAGTATCTGGATGTGGAAGTGCAGGTGTGGGTTGCCGGGGGCTATAAACAGTATGTTCAGGCGCCTTTTACCAACGTTTCAAACCGCAACAGCAATAACACTTGCAAAAAGCGCAAGGGCTACACGCGCGCCACTAACGTTGAAAGTGGTTCAAAAGGGAAAGTGACGTTTATTGTCACTAAACCCATTATCAACGGCATCAATATCACTTCCCAATCGCTGGTGGAGGTTGCCGGGCGCATGGGGAGCGCGGGACCTACGCCCACTACGGCGATTTCCCGTGTGGTGATTAAATCCGGGCTGATTACCGTACCGGACAAATGCACCTTCAACCGGGGAGACAAAATCAGCATTGAGTTTGGCGATCTGCCAGGATCCGCTGCCCGGCTCAATGGCACTAACTACAGCAAGTCGATCCCCATTCATGTTGTTTGTGAAGGCGGCAGCTTCGATCAGGGCGCGCTGAACATTAATCTTGGCGTACAAACTACCACGGCGTCAGGCACGGCGGGGTTCAACGATCATCTCCTCGGCACGCTGAGCGGCGGACAAAAGCGCGACGATCTCGGCATTATGCTTAAAGACGAGAGCGGTGGCACCGTCGTGCCCAATCAATTCTATAACGTGAAAGGTTTTTACCAGAATCAGGGCGACTGGAATCTCACCGCTGCACCGGTGGCAAAGCCGGGCGTGGGAAGCGTTAAGGAAGGTGAGTTTGAAGCCTCTGCCACCGTTGTTGCGCAGTTTCAGTAGGGGGATGCCATGAGATTTTCGGCGTTATTCGCGATCGGCGTGTTACTGCTTGGCGGCATGGCGCAGGCCGACACCAAACTGGTCGGCGGTGATATGTATTTTCACGGCACTATCAGAGCGCTGGCCTGCAGCCTGGCACCAGGAGGCGACAAAATCGAGGTCGATTTCGGGCAAATCGCGACGCAGGATCTCTATCTCTCGGGGCGCAGTAAGCCGGAAAAATTCAGCATTCAGCTACGCGACTGCAACCCCGAGGTTTTTCGCGGGATCTCGGTCACTTTCAGTGGTAGTGAGGATGCTGAACTGGACGATCATCTGGCGCTGGATAGCAGTGAACAGGGTGGCGCGACTGGGATCGGTATTGGGATGAGCGAAGAGGACGGCACGGCAATTCGCCTTGATGAGAGCACGTCAGTCAAAGAGATAACTGCAGGCTCGATGACGCTAAATTTTTGGGCGTGGGTCGCAGCAGAGCCGTCGGCGATAAAAAATCAGTCTCTCGAATACGGTCCGTTCAGCGCCAGCGGGACCTGGACACTGAACTACCAGTAGCATGATGAACGCACTGAATCGTATTGCCCCGCTGCCTGCGCAGAAATTATTGCTCGTTATTAGTCTGTTTTTCTGGTGTGGGGGAATGCATCTCTACTGGCTGAATAACGGCGGCAGCGGTCTGTCGTTGCCGCTTAATATTACGAGCTGGATTTATGCCGTTGTGCTGGCTGCAAGCGCATCAGTGCTGGTTCCTCGTCAACGCTGGCGCATCACTGTCCCCGCCACGGTTTTTTCGATGGGGGCGCTCATCCTGACGCTGCTTTGTCTGCTGACGCCTGGCGTCTGGCAGTTCGAGGCGCAGCTGGTCGCAGGGGCGCTGCTGGGAGGCGTGCTCGTCTATCTGGTGACATTGCAGATTCCGCTTGCGGCAAACACCCTGACGGTACTGCTGACCCTGCTATGGGGCGCGTGCGTCATCGAATGTCTGGCGTTTTTGTATCAGTACTGGCATTTGCCGGGAGTTGATTACTGGGAGTTTGCCTGGCGACGCGGTACGCGGCCCTACGGTATTTTTCAGCAGGTCAATCTGATGGCCAGCTTCACTGCATCTGGTGTGCTGCTGTCAGCCCCGCTCTTTTTACGGCTACGCGACAGATATCGAATTGTCATCGGGGTTGCTCTGGTGATGATGGGCTTTGTGCTGCATGAATCCCAGTCGCAAACCGGCTATGTGTCTGTGGTGGTAGGTGAAGTCTTGCTGCTGGTGGTTTTCCCGGCGCAACGCCGTATGTTGTTGCTACTTCTGCTGCCGCTGGCGTTAGGCATGGTGGCGGGCACGCTCGCTCGCCATTTTTTGTCCGTTGCTACAGTCGATCACCAGACCACTTCCCAGGTGCGCTGGACGGTGCTTAAAACGTCACTGGCATTATTTGCCGAACGCCCGTGGACGGGGTGGGGCGTGGGCAGTTTTGCCGCCGTGTTTCTCGAACGCGCGGGGCCGTTGGGGCTGAGCAGCATCTCGCATCCGCACAATGAGCTGGTGCTGTGGCTGGTGGAGGGCGGCCTGGTGGGGTTGGCGGGGGCGCTGTGCTTTATTACGGGGGGCTTCTGGCTGTGGATGCACGGAAATCGCTGGCGTCGCGCTTGTCTGGTGGCGGCGCTGCCGGTGGTCATTCATATGTTGACGGAATACCCCGCCAGGCAGTCAACACCACACTGGTTACTGCTGATCCTGCTGCTTCGTTGTGCAGATAGCCCGCTAAAAGGGGCTCGCCTGACGCTTACGTCGACGTCGCTGATTCGTGCGCTGGCATTGATCTCGTTTTTAACCTTCACGCCACTGTTGCTTCTCTCACTGCACACGCAACAGCAGTTGACGCTGGCGGAGCGGCAGTCAGCGCAGTGGCGTCTGGCCGAGTCGCTCCCGGTAGGAGGCTGGCTCCTTGCCCCTCGCTACCGGTTTGATGTTCAGATGGGGTATCTGCAACGGTATCAGCGTACCCGGGACGCTCGCTGGCTGGAAGCGGTTCGCCGCTGGGCGCCTGACTATGTGCGTGTTCACCCAGACCCGAATGTCTCCTTCACGCAAATCTTGCTGGCGTTACAGCAGCGCGACCTACCTGAGGCGCATCGTCTGGCGACGCGCTTTTACCTGACATACCCGAACGATCGCCGTATCCCGTGGCTGCAGGATGCACGACGTCCTTTCAATCAAAAAATGGAATGATATGAACAGATTCAGCGAACAGACCCGCCATGTGCCAGAGCTTCCCCGCAACGCCGAGCTGCTGCGGATCACCGGGATCCGTTTGCAGCGCATCCATTTTTTTGATGATGCATCGCTGGATGTCTGTGAGGTGTTAAGTCAGGTACGCACGCCGCTACCGCTCGATCTTTTTTTCAAGCACCTTTCCATCACCGCAAAACAGCAGCTATTTCTGTGGCAAATGCGGCAGGTACTGGCACTCTCAGGAAGTTATTCGCTGAATTTATCCGTCAGGATGCTGACCTGTCTGTCGTGGATTGCGCAGCTCGCCCGACAGGCGCATCAGGGGCGGATTGTTATCGAAATTCAGGATCCGGGCACCATGATGCGACTGGAAAAGGCAGAACAGCAGGCCGTATGCATTGCCGTTAAAACCCTGGTGCGTCACGGGTTTCGCGTGTGGTTGGATGATGTTTCGCCTGAGCTATTTTTTGTCTGGCGACTGTCTGGCATCCGTTTCGATGCCATCAAAATTGAAAGCGGAATGTTTCATCAGTTCAGGACGTCGGATTGGCAGTTAAGGGTACTGGTCAATCAATTTCGCGGGCTGGGAGAACGGGTTGTGATCGAGGGGGTGGAAACGCCGCAGGATTATGCCATTTGCCGTATGAGCGGCGCAGATGCTGTACAGGGATTTTTGTTCGAGCAGGAAGTATTACCGAAAAGCCTGAATCATTGCTGATTCAGGCCATGGTCATTATTCGCTCAGCGTCTGTGCGATATCTTTTTGCACCTGCTGGCGCTGTTCTGGGGTCAGTACTTTGTTCAGGTCGAAATAGTATTTCACGCGGTAATAACGCGCCTGCTGTTCGATATTGCTGAACGCGGAAAGCTGTTTTTTGACGGCGGCGTCATCCCATTTCCCGGACTTGATGACGTCAATCAACGCGCCGTCTTTAACATCCTTCACCGATATCTGGCTAACGTTGGTTTCGAGCTGCTGGTGCAGTTTTTTGATTTGCGCAACCTGGTCAGTGCTCAGTTTAAGGTGCTGAACTACCGGGTCCTGAGCTGGTGCGGGTACAGTGGATACGTTTGCTGCAAGCGTGCTAAAAGAAGCGCCAGCCACGGTTGCCGCCAGCAAAGTCATGCGTACGAAGTTCTTCATTTCGGGATCCTGATAAGGGAATTATTAACATTGTCTGTCACTCGCTGGAGACGAGTGATTATCCTTTGCAGAATACGATGCCCGAAACACGTCGCCACGCGAATTTGTTTTGCGGTTGGTTACGGAGTGAAACAATCCCGCTACGGAAAACGTTGTGCAGCGGGAAGAAGGCGATATCTACAGCGTGAACGGGTCAGCGTCCTGCCAGGCGGGGAACTTCTCGCGGTACTCGCGCAGCGCCGAGAGTGACAGTTCAGCGTCAATGCGCGTAGCCTGATGTGGCTCGGCGGTGGCAATAATCTCCCCTTGCGGATTAATCACCCGGCTGTCACCGCGATAATGATGGCCGTTACCGTCAGTACCCACGCGGTTACATCCTGCTACATAAGCCTGGTTCTCAATTGCCCGCGCGGTGAGCAGAACCTGCCAGTGTAGCGAACGCGGCGCCGGCCAGTTGGCGACATACAATGCCAGGTCGTAATCGTTGCGGTTGCGCGACCATACCGGAAAACGCAGGTCATAACAGACCAACGGCAGAATGCGCCAGCCGCGCCATTCAAAAATAACCCGTGCGTCACCCGCCTGATAATGTTGATGTTCATCCGCCATGCGGAACAGATGGCGCTTGTCATAGAAATGGACATTACCTTCGGGTTCGACCAGCAAAAAGCGGTTTACCGGGCCACGTTCAGACAGGAGAGCGGCGCTGCCTGCTATAAGGGCGTTCGTCTGTTGCGCCTTCGTGCGCATCCAACTGACAACCTCTTCCTGCGGCAGCGATTTGCTTGCCGCTTCCATGGCAAATCCGCTGGTAAACATTTCAGGTAACACAATGACATCACGTCCGGTGACGGTTTCCAGTTGGCGGTCGAAATGGCGCAGGTTGGCCGGGCCATCCATCCAGATCAGCGGTTGTTGCAGCAGAGTAATTTTCAAACCGGGCACGATCGAGGCTCCTCATTGAACAACATTTTGACACTGTAGCATGAGCTCTAACTGAAATGTGGCAATAAAAAGCCCCGCATTAAGCGGGGCTAAACGTTGTGCGTGTGTCGTTACGCGGCTTCGACTTTACGCACCTTCTCTGGCAGCTTTACCGGCTGAGTCGCCAGCGCCTCGGGTTCAAAGTCATCCACGTTGATGCTACGCAGACGACTCGCTTCGGCTTTCACCAGAATTGCGGCTTCGTCTTTATCAATCAGCCCTTTAGCCAGCGCATTGTGCGCCAGTTCATCCAGGCGGGTAAACGGCAGGTTTTTGCCCAGCTCTTTGCAGATCCGCTGGTGGATAGGGTCGGCTGCAATCACATCCAGCAAAGCCTCTTCCAGCAAACCTACCGGGTTATGCTCGCTCGGCGTCAGGTATTGACCGCGGCCAAGGCGAGAACGGGTGGCGCTCGGAACCTGCAGAATCTTCGCGACTTTATGATCCAGCTTGTCAGACGGTGCATGGTAGTGGCGACCGGTAGGGAAGATAACCACATTCAGCAGTCCCGCGACCAGTCGGTTCGGGAAGTTTTTCAGCAGGTCGTCCATCGCCTGTTCCGCTTTGTACAACGCATCCTGAACACCCCAGTGAACCAACGGCAGGTCTGCTTCATTACGGCCTTCATCGTCATAACGCTTCAGTACCGCAGAGGCCAGATACAGCTGACTTAATACATCGCCCAGACGCGCGGAGATACGTTCACGGCGCTTCAGGCTACCGCCCAGTACGGCCATGGAGACATCCGAAAGCAGTGCCAGGTTAGCGCTCAGACGGTTCAGATGTTGGTAGTAACGTTTGGTCGCATCGCCGGTTGGCGTGCTGCTGGTTAAGCCGCGCGTCAGGCCCAACCAGAAGCTGCGCACTTTGTTACTACCGACGTGGCCGATGTGTTTGAACAGCAGCTTGTCGAATGCATTCACATCGTTACTCTGTGCCGCAGCCATCTCTTCCAGAACGTACGGATGGCAGCGAATCGCCCCCTGACCGAAGATCATCATGCTCCGGGTCAGAATGTTGGCACCTTCAACGGTAATGGCGATAGGCGCGCCCTGATAAGCACGGGCGAGGAAGTTGCTTTCGCCAAGCATAATGCCTTTACCGCCAGTAATATCCATTGCATCGATGATTGACTGCTGTCCACGGTGGGTACAGTGATACTTCACGATGGCCGACAGGACCGCCGGTTTTTCACCCAGCATAATACCGTAGGTAATCAGCGACGCCGCTGCATCCATCACGTACGCGTTACCCGCAATACGTGCCAACGGCTCTTCAATACCTTCCATCTTACCGATAGAGATTTTGAACTGGCGACGAATATGTGCATACGCGCCGGTTGCCATTGCGACCGATTTCACGCCGCCCGTCGAGTTAGACGGCAGGGTAATACCGCGTCCCACGGACAGACATTCCACCAGCATGCGCCAGCCCTGACCGGCCATTTTTGGGCCACCGATGATGTAATCAATCGGCACGAAGACATCTTTGCCCAGCGTAGGACCGTTCTGGAACGGTACGTTCAGAGGGAAGTGTCGACGCCCAATTTGTACGCCTGGCGTTGACGTTGGGATCAGCGCACAGGTAATGCCGAGATCTTCTTCACCACCCAGCAGTTTTTCCGGGTCGGAGAGTTTAAATGCCAGACCCAGTACGGTAGCGATAGGCGCCAGCGTGATATAACGCTTATTCCAGGTCAGGCGCATACCCAGCACCTGCTGGCCCTGCCAGTCGCCCATACAAACCACGCCGGTATCAGGGATCGCGCCTGCATCGGAACCCGCTTCCGGGCTGGTCAGAGCAAAGCAGGGGATCTCCTGACCACGTGCCAGACGCGGCAGGTAATGATTCTTCTGCTCTTCGGTGCCGTAATGCTGCAGCAGTTCGCCAGGGCCTAGGGAGTTAGGTACGCCAACGGTGATCGCCAGGATCCCGGAAACGCCGGAGAGTTTCTGCAGAACGCGAGCCTGAGCATATGCGGAGAATTCCAGCCCGCCGTACTCTTTCTTAATGATCATCGCGAAGAAGCGGTGTTCTTTCAGATACGCCCACAGTTCCGGCGGCAGATCCGCGAGTTCATGGGTGATCTGGAAGTCGTTCGCCATGCGGCAGGCTTCTTCCACCGGGCCGTCAATAAACGCTTGTTCTTCAGCTGTCAGATGCGGCTGAGGATAGTTATGCAGTTTTTTCCAGTCTGGCTTGCCCTGGAACAGGTCGCCTTCCCACCAGGTTGTACCGGCATCAATCGCCTCTTTCTCAGTGCGCGACATCGGCGGCATGACTTTACGGAAACCGCGGAACACTGGCGCAGAGATCATGGATTTGCGCATTGGCGTAAAGTTAAACGGTACGAGGAGAATGGCCAGAGGAACCAGCAGCCAGATTGACCACAGGCCAACCACGCCAAGCGCAGCTGTCCAGGCGAGCAAAATTAAGCTGCTGAGGAATAAGCTCACGCGGTGATAAAACAGAACGCTGAGCAGAACAACCGTAGCGATAATACTCAAAATCATCATAACGAAAAGCTCCCTTGCTTGTAGGAGGTCTGACCACTTGTGATGATATGGTTGTAGTGGATGTAAATTCTTTTAGCAATGTGTTTACAAAATAATTACAACAAAGCTCACATTGTTGCTGTTTTAACCGGCACAAAAAATCAAAAGCCGCAGCCATTCCTGTGGCTTGTACTTCTCGCTGGTAGCGCTATCCGGTACACTGCATCTTGTCATTTACATTCATGCTGAAGGATATCCTCATGTACCAGGATCTTATTCGTAACGAACTGAGCGAAGCGGCGGAAACGCTGGCTAATTTTCTTAAAGATGACGCCAATATTCACGCCATTCAGCGCGCGGCGGTCCTGTTGGCAGACAGCTTTAAAGCTGGCGGTAAGGTACTTTCTTGCGGTAACGGCGGTTCCCATTGCGACGCGATGCACTTCGCCGAAGAGCTGACCGGACGTTATCGCGAAAACCGCCCAGGCTACCCGGCGATCGCTATCTCTGATGTCAGCCATATCTCCTGCGTCAGCAACGATTTCGGTTACGATTATGTCTTCTCCCGCTACGTTGAAGCCGTGGGCCGCGAAGGCGATGTCCTGTTAGGCATCTCTACTTCAGGGAATTCCGCTAACGTGATTAAAGCGATTGCCGCAGCGCGCGAGAAAGGGATGAAAGTCATCACCCTGACGGGTAAAGATGGCGGCAAAATGGCGGGCAGTGCGGATATCGAAATTCGCGTACCACACTTTGGCTATGCTGACCGCATTCAGGAAATTCATATCAAAGTGATCCATATCCTGATCCAGTTGATCGAAAAAGAGATGGTGAAGTAAGAAGGCTATTTTATTTGCCATTTTGAATCCGGGCAGTGCCCGAAATCCTCACGTACTACGTGTACGCTCCGGTTTCTGCGCGCTGTCCGAATCTAAACTGGCTGCAACAATTACGCCTTCCCGCTTAAAGGCGTTTGTGGAGGTGATGTATGTGCGAACTGCTCGGGATGAGCGCCAATGTGCCAACCGATATCTGCTTTAGCTTCACCGGGCTGGTTCAGCGCGGCGGAGGTACCGGGCCGCACAAAGACGGCTGGGGTATTACGTTTTATGAAGGTAAGGGTTGCCGTACGTTTAAAGATCCGCAACCCAGCTTTAATTCGCCTATCGCCAAACTGGTACAAGACTATCCCATCAAATCCTGTTCCGTGATTGCCCATATTCGTCAGGCGAATCGTGGCGAAGTGGCATTGGAAAACACCCATCCATTTACGCGTGAACTGTGGGGACGTAACTGGACGTACGCTCATAATGGACAGCTCAGCGGCTATAAATCGCTGGAAACCGGTAATTTCCGTCCGGTCGGGGAAACCGACAGCGAAAAAGCTTTCTGCTGGCTGCTCCACAAGCTGACTGAACGGTATCCGCGTACGCCTGGCAATATGACGGCAGTGTTTAAATATATCGCGATGCTGGCAGGAGAATTGCGTGAGAAGGGCGTCTTCAACATGCTGTTGTCTGACGGGCGTTATGTAATGGCTTTCTGCTCGACCAACCTGTTTTGGATCACCCGTCGTGCGCCGTTTGGCGTGGCGACACTGCTGGATCAGGATGTGGAAATCGATTTTAGCTCAGAGACCACACCCAATGATGTGGTCACCGTGATTGCCACTCAGCCGCTAACCGGCAATGAAACCTGGCAAAAGATTATGCCAGGCGAGTGGGCGTTATTTTGTCTCGGGGAGCGTATAGTTTGATGCCAGCTGCGGCTGAACCACTTCGTGACTCAACGGCTTGCTGATAACGTAACGGCCATCGACGACGGAAACGGTCGGTGGCTTACGCGTTTGTTCAAAGTAATCGTAGCCCGGCTTTAGCTGCGCCCAGAATTCTTTGTAATACGAGAACTTATGGCGCTGCATGTTGGCATCGGTCATGCGGAATGGATAAATGCTAACCTGCACGCTGGACTGCCCAAACACCAGTGCGCCGGTGACAAACTGGAAAATCTCATCAATGCCGTTGTCGGTCATTGCGTAGCAGCCGACGGAAACGCAGGCGCCGTGGATCATCAGGTATTTACCTTCATAACCGTGTGCGCGGTCGTAGGCGTTAGGGAAACCAATGTTAATCGCTTTATAAAAGCGGCTATCCGGTTTCAGCTGTCCGCGCTGTACGCTGTAAAACCCTTCCGGGCTTTTGAAATCGCCCTGACGCTGTTTCGGACCTAAGCCGCCGGAATAATTGCAGATCTTATAGCTGTCGAGCAATTGATACTGTTCGCCCATCTTGACGTACAGATCCAGCGTTCGCTCTTCTTTGAAGATCTGGATATAGACGGGGGAGCCCATTAATTGCTGCTTATATTCTTTGCTGACAGGCGTAGTCGGGCTGCTGCTGCTCAGCAAACCGGCAAATGAAACGCACGGCAATAAAAGCATCGCAAGAAAAAATGCGATTTTACGCATACTGCTTATTCCTTGATAAAACGATTACACACGCCAGGACGGCTAAAAGAGTTCCCAAATCGGATAAATCTGGATCTGGAGCGCTCACATTATCACCCAGAGAGTTTTTCGCAAGTCTCTCGTGCGGCGTTTACACTTTAGATTTTCTTTATACGGAAAATTGTGCTTAAAGGCAGTCAGACACTGACGTATTTTGCGGGTTAGCGCACGTCATTTAGTCTTCTGAGTGCAGAATTCCTAATATATTGAATTTAAAAAATTAATAATTTAATAATCGAATATTAAAATGGAATGCTCGGCAATAGCGGTAGACTGCGGCGAACGTGTTTGATTAGGTAGTGTTATTTTCATGTCTTTTGTCTCTGCGCCCCGACGCTTTTTGCCGGGTCTGCTGTCTTTGTGTGTTGTGTTGTCCTCGCCGTCTGTCGCCAAAGTTCAGCCCCTCTTATCTGACGCCCATTTAAGCTATGCGGCGCAATTACGCATGCGTAACCGCGCCCGGCTGCTGAAGCAGTACCACGCGCAGGTAAAAAAGCAGGCAAGTTATGTGGTGGAAGGTAATGCGCAAAGTAAAAGCGCGCTGCGCCAGCAAAACAGGACGCTGATTAAACAGCACCCGGAGTGGTTCCCGGGGCCATTAAAAGCGAGCGATCAACGCTGGCAGGAGCTGGCTGAGAATGACCATTTTCTCAGTAGCGATCATCTGCACAACATAACCGAAGTGGCAATCCACCGTCTTGAGCAGCAGTTAGGTAAACCCTATTTGTGGGGCGGGACCAGCCCGGAACAAGGCTTTGACTGTAGCGGGCTGATCTTTTATGCCTACAACAAAATTCTGGCAGCAAAATTGCCACGTACGGCGAATGAAATGTATCACTATCGGCGGGCGACCATCGTCGCGAATCGCGACCTGCGTCGTGGTGATTTATTGTTCTTTCATATTCACAGTCGGGATATTGCCGATCATATGGGCGTCTATTTGGGGCAGGGACAATTTATTGAATCGCCGCGTACGGGAGAAACGATTCGGGTGAGCAATTTATCCGATGACTTCTGGCAGGATCATTATCTCGGCGCTCGTCGTATTCTGACGGAAAATACCATTCTGTAATCAAAAAGGCGGTGCGAATGGCACCGCCTCGTCAGGGGTTAACTCAACGCCCCCATGATCTTTAATTCCAGCTCATCCGGAACTTCGTTATATGACAACACCTGTAAGCCTGGTGCAAACAGGCGCGCATAGCGCGCAAGCAGAGGACGTAGCTGCGGTGCGACCAGCAGTACCGGCTCTTTACCCGCGGCTTTCATCTGTTCTTTAATCTGCGGCATATTGGTCTGGAACTGATTCAGCATATTAGGATCGACCGGTACGCTATCGAGCACCACTTTGCCGCTTTGCTGAGCCTGATTCACTACATTAGCCAGCAGATTCTCCAGCTCATTATTCAGCGTGTAGACCGCCAGCTCATCTTTGCGCACAAACGGATGGGTAATGCTGCGACGGAGCGCCAGACGCACATCTGCCGTTAACAGAATATGATCTTTAGTGACGGCGCTACTGGCGACCAGTACGGTGGCAATGGTAACGATATCGCGCAGCGGCACGCCTTCGACCAGCAGCGCCCGATAAACCTTCAAGAGCTGGCTGTAATTCAGCGCCGCGCTCAGATCTTCCGCCAGACGGGGGGCCATCGTAGAGAGGCGGTTATGCAGTTGGGTAATATCATCGTAGTTAAACAGGTCGGGAATAAAGTTGCGAATGACCTTATTCACATGCGTCGCAATGACGCTGGCACTATCAATGACCTGATACCCCATATTTAGCGCTTTGGCTTTTTGCGCCGGGACAATCCACGTCACCGGCATACCGTAGGCCGGATCGTGGCCTAAAACACCATCGATCTCGCCATACGTTTCACTGGAGGGCAGCGCCATCAGCTTATCTGAGGGAATATCGGCCTCATCAGCCTTGATCCCATTGATAAAAATGGCGTACTGGGTCGGTTTTAGACGGAAGTTTTCGCGGATGCGAATTTCCGGGAGCAGCACGCCGTTAGTGTCTGAGACAACCTGCCGTACACCGCGAATACGTTGAGTGAGCGGATTCCCTTTGGATTTGTCTACCAGCGACACCAGCTTGTACCCCAGGCTCAGGCTGATTGGCTCGATCAAAGGGATAGTTTCCCAACTGACCTGTTGCTCAGTAGTTTCAACGATGGTTTTAGTCAGCGTCTCAAGATTTTTCTCTTCAGTTTCAGCCACCTTCGGGCGCTTGCTCATACGCCAGGCGGTGAAACCCATCAGGGCGCTGAACACCAGGAACGGGAAGTGCGGCATTCCCGGTACCACCGCCAGTACAAACATAATGCTGGTGGCGGTATAAAGTACGGAGGGGCTGGCCAGCAACTGGCTACGCACGTCTGTGGCGATATCACCGCTGTCGCTCACGCGTGTAACGATAATCGCCGCCGCCGTCGACAGCAGCAGAGATGGGATCTGGGCAACCAGACCATCGCCGATGGTCATCAGTACGTATTGCTGGAATGCGGCTTCGGCGCTTAAATCGTATTTAAAAATACCGATACAGACGCCGCCTATCAGGTTGATGGCCAGGATCATCATCCCGGCGATGGCATCACCGCGCACGAACTTCGACGCACCGTCCATTGCGCCATAGAAATCCGCTTCGCCCGCCACATCTTTACGTCGCGCCTGCGCCTGGGCCTGATTAATCAGGCCTGCGTTCAGATCGGCATCGATCGCCATCTGCTTCCCGGGCATGGCGTCCAGCGTAAAGCGGGCCGAAACCTCGGAGATACGCTCGGCACCCTTGGTAACCACGATAAAGTTGATTGTGAACAGCGTCAGTAAAGCTGACCGCGAAAATATCGTGGCGGCGCTGCATGGTCAGTCAATCTTTAACGGTGGCGGTATGGCGCCGTTAAATAAGCTGGGCAAGCAGCCGATAGCGCCGGGAGCGCAGAAGAAAAACGTCACGCGCAACAAACTCGATAAAACCGTCAACCCACAGGAGACGGCGAAAATTACGGAAGAGAACGCGAAAAAGGCGCTGGATGTGAATGAAAAAGCGGTGCTGCTGAAACAAAAATCAGCCCGCGAATTGGGCGAACTGGCGACCGACATTAACGTTATCGCCCGCAATGCGCATATGGAAACTAACCTCGAGATGGAGATTGTTCCTCAGGGGCTGCGCGTACTGATT
The DNA here is from genome assembly GCF_030336705.1 of Citrobacter sp. Cb028. Classification (NCBI taxonomy): domain Bacteria; kingdom Pseudomonadati; phylum Pseudomonadota; class Gammaproteobacteria; order Enterobacterales; family Enterobacteriaceae; genus Citrobacter; species Citrobacter sp. Cb028. The sequence continues at coordinate 30,303 of NZ_JAOWCZ010000034.1, forward strand.
AAAGATGACCAGAATCGCAATATGTTTGAGCGCGGTAGCGCCAGGATTATGCCGTTCTTTAAATCGCTGCTGGTTGAACTGACCCCCGTGTTTGACTCGCTGGATAACAAGATAATCATCACCGGGCATACAGACGCGATGAGCTATAAGAGTAACATTTACAACAACTGGAACCTCTCCGGCGACCGCGCTTTGTCGGCGCGACGCGTGCTGGAGGATGCCGGAATGCCGCAGAATAAAGTCATGCAGGTCAGCGCGATGGCGGACCAAATGCTGCTGGATGCGAAAAACCCGGAAAGTGCCGGGAACCGTCGCATTGAGATCATGGTGCTGACGCAAAGCGCTTCCGATACGTTGTATCAATATTTTGGCCAGCAGGGAGAGAAGGTTGTGCAACCGCTGGTGGATAAGCTGGACAAGCAAAAGCAAGTGACTTCTTTACGTCAACAATCTGCTCCCGTCACTCATTAATTCTGTTCCCGTCCCCCACGCAACGTGGGGGCAATTTATTCCTCAGGAAGGCAATGTGATAGATGTAACCCATATTATTCCATTGGATATTCATACTGATAACGTCACCGATGTAGCCTGTCAGGGGGCGCATTTCGACAAGGTCTCAGGTATCTGGTACACCGAATCCCACGAGCTAAACGGGGCGCTTCGTGACTATGTCTACGACACCGACAATTTTAATATTGTCGCGCCGTACTATCTGGTGATTACCTCGAAGATGCACTGCTGGAGCTGCCACCAAATTACCCGCATCCATGGCGTGATGTTTACCCGCTTTATTAAGAAAAATCAGGATGGTCAGGGCTGGCAGTCGGTCAGGCGTAACAGCTTTTTGTTCCACATTAATTCTCTGCCTGAAGAGATAAAAAAGAACATCAAAGCCAGCAATTACTACCTCGATAAAAGTAAAACCACCGGGCTACGTTACTGGATGAATCACTGTGAAATTTGTGGTGAACGTCTGGGCGACTACGAGCTTTTCTGCGTTGAAAATGATGCCTTCCGCCTGATGACAATCGAAAAACTGCTGCGGGCAAATGTTCGCAAAGTGAATAAACTGTTTGTCAGTACGGCGGGTAATCCCGCAGAACATACGAAAAAGGATATTGTGCGTTACCTGTGCGATGCCCGCTTCGTCATGAATGGTCCGGCGTAAGGAATAATCATACTTCTCACACTATAAAAATACTGTATACTTAAACAGTATTGTGGGAGGCGAGTAATGCGCAAAATCATACATGTTGATATGGACTGCTTTTTCGCAGCGGTGGAAATGCGCGATAACCCCGCTCTGCGTGACATCCCCATTGCCATCGGCGGCAGCCGGGAGCGCCGGGGGGTTATCAGTACAGCCAATTACCCGGCGCGCAAATTTGGCGTGCGTAGCGCGATGCCAACGGGAATGGCGTTAAAGCTATGCCCGCATCTTACCTTATTACCCGGTCGCTACGAGGCCTACAAAGAAGCCTCCCGCCAGATTCAGGCTATTTTCTCCCGCTATACCTCGCTGATTGAACCCCTGTCGCTGGATGAAGCCTATCTGGATGTAACCGACAGCACCCACTGCCACGGTTCTGCCACGCTGATCGCCCAGGAGATCCGCCAGACGATTTTTAACGAGCTGCAGCTAACCGCCTCCGCCGGGATTGCGCCGGTTAAATTTCTGGCAAAAATAGCCTCCGATCTCAACAAGCCCAACGGGCAATATGTGATTACCCCTGCCGATGTTCCTGAATTTCTCAAAACGTTACCGCTCGGCAAAATTCCCGGCGTCGGCAAAGTCTCCGCCGCGAAGCTGGAATCAATGGGATTGCGTACCTGCGAGGATGTTCAAAAATACGACCTGGCAATGCTGCTCAAACGTTTTGGTAAGTTTGGTCGCGTGCTGTGGGAGCGAAGCCAGGGCATTGACGAGCGGGACGTTAACAACGACAGACTGCGCAAATCCGTCGGCGTGGAGCGCACGCTGGCGGAAGATATTCATGAGTGGTCAGAGTGTGAGGCGATTATTGAGCGGCTTTATCCCGAACTGGAACGGCGTCTGGCCAAGGTAAAGCCGGATCTCCTTATCGCTCGCCAGGGGATAAAACTCAAGTTTAATGATTTCCAGCAGACCACGCAGGAGCACGTCTGGCCGCGCTTAAATAAAGATGACTTAATTGCGACGGCGCGTAAAACCTGGGAAGAACGTCGGGGAGGGCGAGGCGTGAGGCTGGTGGGATTACACGTCACGCTGCTGGATCCCCAACTGGAAAGACAGCTGCTGTTGGGGCTGTGACTCTGATGGATTGCCGGATTAGCGCAGCGCTATCCGGCATTTAGCGCAGGATCTTACTTCGCCGGAATAGACTTCAGCAGTTCAGTCAGCAGCGTCCAGTAGTGACCAACGCTTTCGATATGAACCTGCTCATCCGGGGAGTGCGGACCGGTGATGGTTGGCCCGATGGAAACCATGTCCATTTCCGGATACGGTTTCTTGAACAGGCCACATTCCAGACCGGCGTGAATGATCTGGATGTTTGGCGTTTTGTTGAACAGACGCTGGTAGGTTTCGCGAACCAGGTGCATAACCGGAGAGTTAGCATCCGGCTGCCAGCCAGGGTATCCGCCTTTGGCCTGGGTTTTCGCGCCAGCCAGTTTACCCAGTGAATCCAGCATGCTCACCACGTAGTCTTTACCGCTGTCGATCAGGGAACGGATCAGGCAGTGAATTTCAACGTTGTCGTCAGTCATGGTTACAACGCCGACGTTCAGGGAGGTTTCTACCACGCCTTTGGCTACGTCGGAATTGCGGATAACACCGTTCGGGGTGGCGTTCAGCAGACGTACGAAGCTGTCGCGAGACTGAGTGGTCAGCGCGGCTTTGTCGTGAGTCACGGCATCCAGCAGCAGAGCCAGGTTCTTCTCTTTGGCTTCCAGTTCGTTTTTCAGGATTTCCTGGTAGGTATTGACCAGCGCTTTTAACGCATCAACTTTATCTGCCGCCACGGCGAGGGTGGCAAAGGCTTCACGCGGAATTGCGTTGCGCAGCGTACCGCCGTTGAAATCAACCAGACGCAGATCCAGCTCTTCAGCGTGACCCGCCAGGAAGCGTACCAGCAGCTTGTTAGCGTTACCGAGACCAACGTGGATTTCGCCACCGGAGTGACCGCCTTTCAGGCCTTTCAACGTCAGCTTAAAGCTCTGGAAGCCAGCCGGGATTGCTTCACGGGACAGCGGCAGGTTAGAGGTAAAGTCGATACCGCCTGCGCAACCCATATAGATCTCACCTTCTTCTTCAGAGTCGGTGTTGATCAGGATATCTGCCTGCAGCCAGTTAGCCTGCAGACCAAACGCGCCATCCATACCTGCTTCTTCGGTCATGGTCAGCAGCACTTCGAGCGGACCGTGTACCACGTTGTCATCAGCCAGAACGGCCAGTGCGGACGCCATACCGATGCCGTTATCCGCACCCAGCGTGGTGCCACGGGCTTTTACCCATTCGCCGTCAATATAAGGCTGGATAGGATCTTTAGTGAAGTCGTGCACGGTGTCGTTATTTTTCTGCGGGACCATATCCAGGTGCGCTTGCAGAACGACCGGCTTGCGGTTTTCCATTCCTGCGGTAGCGGGTTTGCGAATCAGGATATTACCGACCTGATCGCGCTCGACGTGGAAACCTTTCTCTTGGGCCCAGCTCAGAATGTGTTCAGCGAGCTGCTCTTCATGGTAGGACGGATGAGGAATAGAACAGATTTTGGCAAAAATATCCCACAGCGGTTGCGGGGATAACTGAGACAGTTCAGACACGTTGAGTCTCCTTGGCGATGTCCTACAAAACTTGCTTGCAGGCCACAGGGTTAGCAGAATTAAAAACATCACAAGTCAGGCTTGCGCGATGCGATTGAGAATACCACTTTCTCCGCTGACGGCTAGCATAAAGCATGCAAAAAGAGGCACGGATTCCGCGAAACACTGGTTTTTAGTGCGTCAGATCTCTATAATCTCGCGCAACCTATTTCCCCCTCGAACACTTTTTAAGCCGTAGATAAACAGGCTGGGACACTTCACATGAGCGAAAAATACGTCGTCACCTGGGACATGTTGCAGATCCATGCACGTAAACTGGCAAGCCGCCTGATGCCTTCTGAACAATGGAAAGGCATTATTGCCGTTAGCCGTGGTGGTCTGGTGCCGGGCGCATTGCTGGCGCGTGAATTGGGTATTCGTCATGTCGATACCGTATGCATCTCCAGCTACGATCACGACAACCAGCGCGAACTGAAAGTGCTGAAGCGTGCCGAAGGCGACGGTGAAGGTTTCATCGTAATTGATGACCTGGTTGACACCGGTGGTACCGCCGTAGCGATCCGCGAAATGTACCCTAAAGCGCATTTCGTCACTATTTTCGCTAAGCCGGCAGGTCGCCCGCTGGTGAATGATTATGTTGTTGATATCCCTCAGGATACCTGGATTGAGCAGCCGTGGGATATGGGCGTAGTGTTCGTTCCGCCGATCTCGGGTCGCTAATCTAAAAAGTTTTCAACGCCCGCACTGTCGGGCGTTGTTCTTTTTGTGCTGTGTCAGGTTACACTATGCCTTAGTGAGTACTCATGGAGGCTGCAATCATGTCACAGGCTAACCTCAGCGAAGTCCTGTTTAAACCCCGCTTCAAACACCCTGAAACGTCAACGCTGGTTCGTCGTTTTAATCACGGCGCGCAGCCGTCCGTACAATCGACCCTGGATGGCAAAACCATCCCGCACTGGTACCGTATGGTGAACCGCCTGATGTGGATCTGGCGTGGCGTCGATCCGCGCGAAATCCTCGAAGTGCAGGCGCGTATCGTCATGAGCGAAGCCGAACGCACCGATAAAGAGCTTTACGACACGGTTATCGGCTATCGCGGCGGAAACTGGATTTACGAGTGGGCGAAGCAGGCGATGGACTGGCAACAGAAAGCCTCTATGGAAGAGGATCCGCAGGTGAGCGGACGCCACTGGCTGCATGCTTCCACGCTCTACAACATCGCCGCTTATCCGCACTTAAAAGGCGATGAGCTGGCAGAGCAGGCGCAGGCTCTGGCCAATCGCGCCTATGAAGAGGCCGCACAGCGTCTGCCGGGCACGCTGCGTGAGATGGAATTTGCCGTTACCGGCGGCGCGCCGATTACCGGCTTCCTGCATATGCCAAAAGGCGACGGTCCGTTCCCGACGGTGCTGATGTGCGGTGGCCTCGATTCCATGCAAACGGATTATTACACTCTGTATGAGCGCTACTTTGCCCCGCGCGGTATTGCCATGCTGACGCTGGATATGCCGTCGGTCGGGTTCTCGTCAAAATGGAAACTGACCCAGGACTCCAGCCTGCTGCACCAGCACGTATTAAAAGCGCTGCCGAATGTTCCGTGGGTGGATCACACTCGTGTGGCGGCCTTCGGCTTCCGCTTTGGCGCCAACGTGGCGGTACGCCTGGCGTATCTGGAATCATCACGTCTGAAGGCGGTGGCCTGTTTGGGTCCGGTGGTTCATGCGCTGCTTAGCGACCCGCAGCGCCAGGCAAGCGTCCCGGAAATGTACCTTGACGTTCTGGCCAGTCGTTTGGGAATGCACGACGCATCCGATGAAGCGTTGCGCGTTGAGCTTAATCGCTATTCATTAAAAGTGCAGGGCCTGCTGGGCCGACGCTGCCCAACGCCAATGCTGTCGGGGTTCTGGAAAAACGATCCGTTTAGCCCGGAAGAGGAGTCGCGTTTAATCACTTCTTCATCTTCTGACGGTAAGTTGCTGGAGATTCCATTCAACCCGGTGTATCGCAATTTTGACAAAGGGCTGCAGGAAATAACCGGTTGGATCAATCAGAGATTGTGTTAAAAGTTTGCTAAATTTTATCGATTTGGTAAAACAGGTGCTTCACCTAAGGAGATCGTAATGACGTTACCGAGTGGGCATCCGAAAAGTAGATTGATCAAGAAATTCACCGCGCTTGGCCCGTACATCCGGGAAGGGCAGTGCGAAGATAATCGGTTTTTTTTCGATTGTCTGGCTGTTTGCGTCAATGTGAAACCCGCCCCAGAGAAACGCGAGTTTTGGGGCTGGTGGATGGAACTGGAGGCGCAGGAAAAACGCTTCACGTACAGCTACCAGTTTGGCTTGTTCGATAAAGACGGGAACTGGACTGCGGTGCCGGTGAAAGAGACTGAAGTGGTAGAGCGACTGGAATACACCTTACGTGAATTTCATGAAAAATTACGTGGGTTGTTAACGTCGCTGAATCTGGCGCTGGAGCCTGCTGACGATTTTAACGATGAACCGGTTAAATTAACGGCATAATGAACAGTAAAATGCCGGATGGCGGCGCAACCCATCCGGCATTTTTTTATGCTACATCAGAACTGATAAACCATACCGACAGCAACGATATCATCATTGTTGATGCCCAGTTTATTGTCGCTATCGAGCTGGTTGATTTTATAATCGACAAACGCGGACATATTTTTGTTGAAATAGTACGTTGCGCCAACGTCGATATAATTGACCAGATCCTCATTGCCTACGCCTTCAATATCTTTCCCTTTTGACAGCACATAACCCAGTGACGGACGCAGACCAAAGTCAAACTGGTACTGAACTACCGCTTCGAAGTTCTGTGTTTTATTGGCGAAGCCGCCGGAAATTGGCGTCATATTGCGCGTTTCAGAATAGAACGTCGCAATATAAATATCGTTAGCATCATATTTTAAACCGGTTGCCCAGGCTTCTGCTTTATCGCCAGTCCCGCGCGTTTGCAGATTCTGTTGGTTGGTACGATCGGAGTTGGTATACGCACCGCTCACCGCGAAATCGCTGCCGCCAAAATCATAGGTAACGGAAGTACCAAAACCGTCGCCATTTTGTTTTTTCACATCGCGGTCCTGATTTTTCCCCTGGTATTGCAGGGTGAGATCCAGACCATCCACGACGCCGAAGAAGTCGGTGTTACGGTAGGTCGCCAGGCCGCTGGCGCGTTTGGTCATAAAGTTATCGGTCTGCGCGGAGGAGTCGCCGCCGAATTCCGGGAACATATCGGTCCACGCTTCCACGTCGTACAGCGCGCCGAGGTTACGACCGTAATCAAACGAGCCAAGGTTTTTTAATTTCAGACCGGCAAAGGCCAGACGGGTTTTTTGCTGGTTTGAGTCGCTTTCGGCTTTATTGCCGGCGAACTCTGCTTCCCAGCGGCCATATCCCGTCAGTTCATCGTTAATTTGCGTTTCGCCTTTAAAACCTAAACGGATATAGCTCTGGTCGCCGTCTTTGCTGTCATAATCCGTCATGTAATGCATGGCTTTTACTTTGCCGTACAGGTCCAGTTTATTACCGTTCTTGTTATACACTTCCGCTGCCTGTACGGATGCCGACGCAGTAATACCCATCACCACTAATGCCAGAGTGCTCTTTTTCATTTTCATTCCTGATTAAAAGTACGCGCTAATATTCACTGGGTGTGATCCCCGTTAAAAGACAGGAGGGTTTTTAACGTCTGGTAATGAACGTTTTATGACAAAGTAAGAATATTTTTAAAAAAGGATGTTTTTTTGTTTCTGTAATAAATGCGTCAAAATCTGCCGCTACGCTTGCTGATCCTGCGCAATAAAATTTCATGCTTTGTGAGCTGGTTGTTGGCAACCGGGGCCAGTCCTGCTAAAACGTTCGTTTGATATCATTTTCCCCAATTTTGAATGGCAGAGAATCATGAGTGACAGCCAGACGCTGGTGGTAAAACTTGGCACCAGTGTGTTAACGGGCGGATCGCGCCGCCTGAACCGCGCCCATATCGTAGAACTGGTTCGCCAGTGTGCGCAGCTCCATGCCGCAGGGCATCGTATTGTTATCGTTACCTCGGGCGCGATTGCCGCCGGACGTGAGCATCTGGGTTACCCTGAGCTCCCGGCAACGATAGCCTCGAAACAGCTGTTGGCGGCGGTAGGGCAGAGCCGATTGATTCAACTGTGGGAACAGTTGTTCTCGATTTACGGTATTCACATCGGACAGATGCTGCTAACGCGTGCGGATATGGAAGACAGAGAGCGCTTCCTTAACGCCCGCGATACGCTACGCGCGCTGCTGGATAACAACATCGTTCCTGTCATTAATGAGAACGACGCCGTAGCGACCGCCGAAATTAAAGTCGGTGATAACGACAACCTTTCAGCGCTGGCGGCGATTCTGGCCGGGGCCGATAAGCTGCTGCTGCTGACCGATCAGCAAGGGCTGTTTACCGCCGATCCGCGCACCAACCCGCAGGCTGAGCTGATCAAAGACGTTCACGGTATTGATGATGCGCTGCGCGCCATTGCCGGTGATAGCGTCTCGGGTCTGGGAACCGGCGGTATGGGGACTAAACTGCAGGCCGCTGATGTTGCATGCCGCGCCGGGATTGACACCATTATTGCCGCAGGCAGCAAGCCGGGCGTAATTGGCGACGTGATGGAAGGGGTTTCCGTTGGGACGCGTTTCCATGCACAGGCCTCTCCGCTGGAGAACCGTAAACGCTGGATCTTCGGCGCACCGCCTGCCGGGGAAATTACCGTTGATGAGGGTGCGACCGCAGCGATTCTGGAGCGTGGCAGTTCATTACTGCCAAAAGGCATTAAAAGCGTGACAGGCAACTTCTCTCGTGGTGAAGTGATCCGCATCTGCAATCTCGAAGGGCGCGATATTGCCCACGGCGTTACCCGCTATAACAGCGATGCGCTGCGCCGTATTGCCGGACATCACTCACAACAGATCGACACCATCCTGGGCTACGAATACGGTCCGGTTGCTGTCCATCGCGACGACATGATTACCCGTTAAGGAACAGGCATATGCTGGAACAAATGGGCATTGCTGCCAAAGCTGCGTCATACAAGCTGGCGCTGCTCTCCAGTCGCGAAAAAAACCGCGTACTGGAAACGATAGCTGATGAGCTGGAAGCGCAAACGGAAAGCATCCTCAGCGCGAACGTACAAGATGTTGAGCAAGCGCGAGCCAACGGCCTGAGCGAAGCAATGCTCGACCGCCTGGCGCTGACTCCGGCGCGTCTGAAAGCGATTGCCGACGATGTGCGTCAGGTATGTAATCTCGCCGACCCGGTCGGGCAGGTGATTGATGGCGGTCTGCTGGATAGCGGCCTGCGTCTCGAACGTCGTCGCGTTCCGCTGGGCGTGATTGGCGTGATTTATGAAGCGCGTCCAAATGTCACCGTTGACGTGGCTTCCCTGTGCCTGAAAACCGGTAATGCGGCGATCCTGCGCGGTGGGAAAGAGACGTACCGGACGAATGCGGCAACCGTGGCGGTTATCCAAAAGGCGCTGGAAGCCTGTGGTTTACCCGCCGCAGCCGTGCAGTCGATAGATAACCCGGACCGCGCGCTGGTCGCTGAAATGCTGCGCATGGATAAGTACATTGATATGCTGATCCCTCGCGGTGGCGCGGGTCTGCATAAGCTGTGCCGTGAGCAGTCGACTATCCCGGTCATCACCGGCGGCATTGGGGTCTGTCATATTTATGTTGATGATAGCGCGGAGATCGACCCGGCGCTGAAGATTATCGTCAACGCCAAAACTCAGCGACCGAGCACCTGTAACACCGTAGAAACCCTGCTGGTGCATCAGGATATCGCTGCGCGTTTTCTGCCTGCGCTGAGCCAGCAGATGGCACAAAGCGGCGTCACGCTGCATGCCGACGACACCGCGCTGGCCACATTGCAGGCAGGGCCCGCTAACGTGGTTGCGGTGAAAGCCGAAGAATATGACGACGAGTTTCTGTCGTTGGATCTGAACGTGAAAATCGTTACCGATCTGGACGATGCTATCACCCACATTCGCGAGCATGGGACCCAGCATTCCGATGCTATCCTGACGCGCACCCTGCGTAACGCCGATCGTTTCGTGAATGAAGTGGACTCTTCTGCCGTGTACGTTAACGCCTCTACTCGTTTTACCGATGGCGGCCAATTCGGACTGGGGGCGGAAGTGGCTGTGAGTACGCAAAAACTGCACGCGCGTGGCCCAATGGGTCTGGAAGCACTGACCACCTATAAGTGGGTTGGCTTCGGTGACGACACGATTCGTGCGTAATTGAAAACGGGCGATGCCATAATAGGTCTATGCTTTTCAGGTCTGTTAAGGCATTGCCCGGTTAATTCTACTCTTTACCCCGCTACCGCATTTGTTTTCTATCCTGTGTTTTATCATCATCCGCATCAGTCTGGTTTTTAGCCATGTGCTCCCCGGCGTCGAAAAGGCGACGTATCACAGAATTTTCCCTACCAGCATGAATTTTCTGGGTCTGCGGCTCACGTATTGTTCCTATGGTCCAATCTATTAGAATCAGTCTCATTTTTATGAGGAGTAGTTGCGTGAAATCGGATATTCACAAACATAGCATTCCTGTTGTGCCACTCGGCAACCCGTTTCCCCCCCGCCATTGTTCACTGTGTCCAAAGGGAGCGGCGATTGATCGTGATAATCAATACCGATTAATAGACAAAAGAAGGAAGTTTAAAGCGGGGGAGATACTCGCCCGGCAGGATGGAGCCGCGGACATGCTTTTTGTTATTCACGAGGGGTACTGCACGTCCAGCGTGGAATGTGGTGATAACGATTTTATCAGTCGCTTTTATGTTCCGGGAGATATCATGGCGCTGGATGCCGTTGAGGGGGGTAAGTATCTGACAACGATCAAGGCTGCAACGGCTGCGGAGGTATGTCATATCGATATTGCGCGGTTGTTCAAGGCAGCAGAAAAGGAGCCGTCGGTTGCAGCGGCAGTCATCAAGTTTCTCTGCAGGGACAATGGATTCATTGTTGAAAAACTACGGCGTTATGCCAATAAACATGCTGAGGCCAGAATCGCTGCTTTCCTCGTGGAGTTTTACGAAATGCATTTACGTATTGGCAGGCCTGAAACGACGCTTCGCTTGCCATTCTCGCGGGAGGAAATTGCCAGTTATCTCGATCTTAAAATTGAAACCGTTAGCCGCTCATTAAAATCCCTCGAACATCAAAAGTTGATTAGCTTACATCGGGTCCGTACGGTAACAATTAATAGTTATTTGGGGTTAAAAGGTTTCAGCTAACCCTATCTTTGCCGTGCGTTATTTATCTCTTGATATTCCAGGAATATTCATTTTATATGGAAAATTCCTGGTTTTATTTATGTGGAATAATTATCAATTCGAATGATAATCCTACAGGTCAGCGCTATTTTTATAAGAATATTCCCTCTTAAATAAATATTTCATGAGAATTTTCTTGTGAAGTTAAAAAATTAGCATAATTGCAACAAATAATAAGCATTACAGAGAGAGTATGTGGATGTTAATTATCTTTATGTTTTTTAAGGGTTTTACTCCTGGGCTATTTGTATGATCTTTTTGATATTTATCAAAAACATAAAAAAGATGAATTGTTTGGTTTTTATTGTTCGCGTGGATAATAATTCTAAAAATGTACATATTTTAAGTAATTATATCTTAGGAAACTTCTTATATAATGTTTTTTATAGGAAAATTCTTAGTTTTTTTGTAATTTTTACGTTTCAGGGTTTGTTGAGATGTTACTTAATCCAAATGATAATTTTTTGGCGCGGCAATTCTGGCTCGCAATTAATGGAACCGCTGGAGTGACTTAATAATAAGACTCGGTGGTGAGTTTGTTCTTAGGAGAAGATAAAATGAAAAAAATATTATTAGTAACATCTCTGGCTTCTGTATTTGTTGCAGCAAATGCAATGGCAGATGTTACTGCTTCTGCAACAGCCTCGTGGGACGCGACGGCAACGAAAGATACCACCAGCATGTTGGTTGTCACCCCGCTGAACTCTTTAACTTTCCAGTATGCTGAAGGGCTGAATGCCTTCAACTCTCAGGACGGTGCTTTTGATGTGACGATTCAGGGTCAGGAGACGGCAACTGATTTTGAACTGACTGCTCAGATTATTAGTAACACTCTGATCAACGCCAGTGGTGATGCTTCTACCCTGAACGTAGGGGTGGCATGGAATGGCACTGCGCTGACTAATTCATCAGATACTGTCCTTGTTAACTCCAGCTCCACTTCTGGTCTTGAAAGCTTGATGGCTGATGGCGCTTATAACGGTGCCGATCGTGTCAGCGATCAATCCAACTTCAAATTCACCATCGCGTCAGCGACTTCTGATGGTAGTCAGACAGTAGCAGATTACTCTGCACTGCCAGACGGCTATTGGACTGGCGATGTAAAAGTACAGTTCAATGCAACCTGGACGACTCCGTCTGCCTAAGTAATAAAAAATTCGGGAGAATTTGTTCTCCCGAATTTATCAGGAATGGTGTCATGAAAAAATATTTACCGGCAGCGATGTTGGTAGGGTTAGTAGCATCTTTTCCCGGATGGGCAATTAATGTTGGTGAAATCACATCGATCATGACTTCTGCTGAGAGTTCATTATCGAAAGAAATTATCAATACGACAGATGCGGCGCGTTATGTCAGTGTTTCGGTAAAACAATTGTCATCACCTTTGGCGGGGGGAATCGAAATAAAGCCCGTTAATTCCGGAGAATTACTCTCTACACCTGCCAATCTTATTCTTCCTGGCCAGGCGAAGGATGTATTTCGTTTCTTTTATAAAGGACCTGCAGATGATGTCGAGCGTTATTATCGTCTGCAATGGATAGATGAGCCGGTCACCGAGAGCGCGGAAACCCGGGCGAATAAAATGGCTGTTGCAACAGCGTCGGCTGAAATTGGCACTATCCTGGTAGTCGCGCCGCGCAAGGAGCGTTTTGAATATAGCCGAAATGGCGATGTTATTACTAATACCGGCAATGTTTCGTTTCGTGTGATCGCCTATGGGGCTTGTAAAGATAAGGCTCGCGATCGGGGACGAGGCTGTCGCGAACGTTATTACATTATGCCGGGTACAAAAATAAAATTACAGTTTACCGACATTCGTAATAGCCGTTCACGCATCGGTATCTGGCACGGTAAGCAGTTTATTACAGTGAAGTGATGGTCAATAGCAGGGATAAATAAAATTACCGGAATGTAAGGATGCAGATGACAACAACAAATATTGTCGGCGGTAGCATTTGTCTTTTTCTTGCGCTGACACCAGGATTTTCACATGCAGCCCCAGTAAAAGTGGGTAATTATGTTATCCCCAGCGCTTTCGCCCGTTCACTGGAGCAGGGAATGACGGTGCCGGTATATATTCGTTACAACGAGACTGACGAGAAAAGTAAGCAAAAAGTTGCCGATGCGGTGATTTCCCTTGTTGATGGCAATATTACGGTTAAAGCCCTGACTCTTGCTGAATTGCCCAATAATGCCGTGTTATCTGGAAAAACCCGCGCGTTGGTGGAAAAAATTCGTGATGTGAAGTTTCACGATAACACCAACATCGAGCTATCGAATGATGCACGTCTGCAACTCAACGTCTCTTCATTTCACCTGGAGATGATTGTCAGCAAAGATGCGTTAACTGAAGCGATTGTCGCACGCAGCAGCCTGCTTGGACCTTCCAGCGTGGAGACTCTCTCTAACGTCCTGAACTATAACTTTGGCACCTACTACAACGATTATCATAACGGCAGCAGTACCCGCAGCTATCTGACGATGGACAATACAACATCGCTGCGTGAACACCATGTCAACATTAACGGTTCGTTTTACGGCATAGGCGACAGCAACAGCACCAGTAAACTCTATCGCGCGATGTATGAGCGTGATTATGACGGATATCGACTGGCGCTCGGGATGCTCGACACCTGGAATGTCCAGTCTATTGCCAGCCTGAATGCGCTGAATGGTGGGAAAATTTACGGCGTAAGCTACGGAAACAAAGGAAGTACGGTTGTTGAGAATACCTCGCTTTCGCTCACGCCAATTACCGTATTTTTGCCAGCCGCTGGCGAGGTTCATGTATTTCGTGACGGGCGTTTGCTCAGCGTACAGAACTTTAATATGGGCAGTTATGAAATTGATACCAGTCGTTTTCCGTATGGTGTTTATGATGTCACGGTAGATATCGTGGTCAATGGCCGGACAATTAATAGTCGTATCAGTCGGGTTAATAAAATCTTTGCCCGCCAGCAGGCAGCTGGAATTGATCAGCTCTCATGGCAACTGTTTGGTGGCTCACTGGATTATGACCGTGTGAGCTATAAGCGAAACCACTATCAGGATTTAGGCAATGAGCAGACCTGGATTGCCGGCGGTGCCGCATCGGTGACGTTGGCGATATTGTCGGGGCTGGGCCTGAAATCTACGCTCTACGGTTTTGGCAACAATGCGGTTAATGAAACGGATGTCACACTCAATGTGAACGAATACGTAAGCATTGGCAATCAGACGCTGGTAGCGAACGATTCGTCATGGCGAAACATCAGTAATATCAATCTCAATATCCCCGAGGGATATGGTTCCCTTTGGGCATCTCGTGAAGACAGTAAAATTGGCGACCGTCTGCCCATGCAGGAGCGTGACAATTATTCCATTGGTGGCACTCTTAACCTCGGAAAGTTTATTCCTCATGGCGGCTCGCTTACCGTGAGTCAGACGGAGAATCGCTACTCGGGAAATAAATACCGTAACCTGGACTACAGCACGAACCTTTATTCAGGCAAGTATGCCACGGTTGGGTTGCGCGCAGGTATTCAGCGTTATTACTACAACAACCGGAATGACGATGGGCGACAGGAACGTTATGTCAGCCTGGATTTATCGTTGCCGTTGGCGTCCTGGATGAGCATGGGCGTCTCCCGGGATCGCTATGGCAGCACTCAGGGTAATCTCAGCGCGCGCAAGCAGTATGCTGAAGGCCCCATTAAATCGGTCGGATTGTCGGCTTCGACACGCCTGAGTGGCGAGCAGTATTACGACAATAATTATTCGGTAAACGGCAATCTGAGTTATGACACGAAATATAACGCCGGCACCGTATCGGTAACGCGTTCCGCGGACAACTCCACCAATATGAACTTCTCTTCTCAAGGTTCCCTGGCGTGGGCAGGAAAAGATTTCGGTCTGAGTAAAGAGAGGCAAAGGTCAGGCATTATTGTGAAAACCGATTTGACCGGCGAAGGGAAACTGGCTGCGAAGATTAATAACCGAAATTATCTTCTCAGCGGTAAATCAAATTTCATTGCACTGCCGCCTTATGCTCAGTACAAGCTGGAGATCCTCAATGATAAAAACTCTGAAGACAGCTTTGATATTGTTTCAGGGCGCAAACAGGAACTGACGCTATATCCGGGTAACGTGGGTGTTATCAACCCTGAAGTGAAAAGTATGGTCACCGTATTCGGGCGTATTCGTTATCCCGATGGGCAGTTGGCTGCAAACACCGATATTCATAATCACATCGGTAAAACGCGTACGGATGAAAAAGGGGAGTTTGCTATCGATATCGATAAGAAATATCCGGTCATCACGTTAATTTCAGCCAATGGCAGCCTATGCGAAGCCGATCTCGATTTGGAAAAAGCACGCGGCGCAGCGTGGGTTGGTGATGTGAAATGTTCCACGCAAACCACGATGGCGCAGAGGTAATAAAATGAAAGTATTAATTAAAGTAGCTACTGTAATCTGTGCCGTGGGGAGTTTCACGCCTGCGCCTGCTTTGGCTTTAAATGCAGTATCTTCCGGCTCAGTCAGTAATAACTATTTGTTTATTGAAAATGCCATTGATAGTGAATACTTTATCACCCCCTCCGCACTCGACCCTCGTTTCAGCGGTTCAAACACGTGGATAAAATACGGTACCTCTCAGGTAAGTCTCGGGTATTTAGGTTTTGTCATCTGGACTGCGCCAGGAAATTATTATCAGGACATGTGGATTGATAATTCCCCGATTAACGGGCCTTTTCGGGGGATCCGTTGTTATAGCGGCAGCCAGTGTCCATCAACTGGATTTATTGCCGGGCAAGGCACTGATAAAAACGGTTTTTATCATGCGCAGGTGGGATCTATCGCAGGTGTTATTGGTGGCGCCTACGGATTCGCTTCCCTGACGGATACTGCCTATGAGTACTTTCGCAATGTGCCTACCGGTAGCAGCGAAACCTATGTGTTCAACCGTTGTTATACTTCCGTGGATTATGATTATTCTTCCGGGCAACGTTGCAAAGATCAATCGAAAGGATTATGGAATTACGTCAATTATACGTTAACCAAACGTGGTCATCTGTCACTGGTATCGACTAATGCATTTCAGGAGCTTTGGGTTGCCAGCGACGGTACGCCGAGCATCACCAAAGACACTGGTTATTGCGAGCTTGGCGTGGTTAACGGCGAAGACGGCGTGATTTGCAAAATGGTAAATTATAACCTGCAACAAACCGCCAATCTGACCGCCTCTCTGACGTTTCGCGCTTATGTCGACACGGCGATGCTTGGTTTTACGCCTGGACCGGCCACCGTGAAATACTCCGGGAATGGTTCAAACTGGTATAACTATGGTACTTCAACTGCTTATTACAACGTTTTCACGACCTCTGGAGAGTACATATATATTTTTCTGTCAAAAGTGTTCCTGAAAAAACTCGTCGATTCAGGAATCAGCATTACTAACACTCAACCGTTTACTTTCGGTTTTTATAATGGCTTAACACCTGAGTCAGGGCACTACCAGTTTACGCCTTCGCTACAGATCAATATTGTGCCGAAGGAGTATGGGATCAGTATCGTCTCTTCAGACAACACCGCTTCTGCGAGCGGCAGTGGCACGATTGGCGACGCCGCTCCTATAGAAATAGATTACACCGTGACAGTCTCCGGTCCTCGTCAGGCTGATAGCATTACCGCGCAAGTTATTGGAGAAAGTACGACGATAAACAGTGTGCCTTACTGTCTGTTTACCTCCCCTCAAGGCGGGCTGTCAGTCCCAATCCCCGCCTTTCTGCAGTACAACAGTCAGTCGGGGGGCGTGGTGAAGAAACGAAATAGCTGTAGTGAAGCAGCAATCCATATGAGCGATGCGCAGTGGCAACAGACGCCATGGGACGCAAATAACAATGATGATGGAAGCTATTATGCTACTGATTTGAAATTGCTTTTCCCAATGAATGATTCAAGGTCGATGTTAACTGTTTCCGGAACAGATTGGGAAGGTGTCGTCAGTGCCAGTGGAGAGATAAAAGTCACGGCGAATTGGGTGGGAGTGACGCCATGAACCGCTGCCGTTTGGTGTTTAGATGGGGATTTATCTTACTTTCTGGGTTGACTATATTCTCCGCACAGGCTGTCTACCTGGAGTCGACCATTTATGAGATGCCATCGGATAAATCATTTATCAGCAAACGGATCTATAACGATAGCCAGAAACAGAATTTGTACAGTATTGGCGCAGTAAAAATTGATAAGCCTGGACCGGGAGGTGAAAACAGAAGTGCCATTGCTGAAGGCGAACTTCTGTTTACGCCGCTGAATTTTTCACTGGCTCCGCAGGCGAGTGAGTTTTTTAAGATTTTCTACCGTGGACCGCAGGATGATAAAGAACGCTATTACCGAATTCTGTTTCGTGAAATGCCGATAACGCTGTTTACCGAGCGTAATCAAGGGAAAGGAGGGCAGGCTCTCCCGGTGATCGCTATGGACACCATATTGGTTGTTCGCCCGAGAAAAATGAATCTGGCCTACACCATTGATGAGGCAAACGGAACACTGAAAAACACCGGGAATACTTTTTTTAAAATCATCGTACATCTGGGGTGCAACTCAACCGATGATGAAGCCACCATGCGTTATGTGTTGCCGGGTGAAACCTGGCGTAGTAGCGAATTGAAATCAAAAAACCGGAAATTTATCGTTGCATTGCAGAAATACATACCAGTAGGTCAGGGGTGCTTCAAACTCAATCAATAGTAAGCATTAAGTCTGATCCGATATGTCATGGTTAGATATCGAACCTATACTGTAACTATCTTTATACAATGCAGTGATCAGCTCGGCACAGATGAAATTTTAGTCATTTGCACTCAACGTCACGGTAATTAAGAGTCAGGTAGTATGAACAGTATAATTAATGAACAGGTTGAGTATGATTCCACCAGAAAAAGCCTGAAACATCGCGATACGACAATAATTCTTTCGGCGTCTACCGCGAGACTACTTGAGCTATTCATTGCCCATAAAAATCAACAAGTCCACCGCGAGTTTATCATTGAAGAAGTCTGGAAAAAGCATGGCATGGCCCCATCGGGTCATAGTCTTAATAAAAGCATCAGTATTTTGCGAAAAGCATTTAGTGAGCTGGGGGCGGGTAATCCCATTGAAACGCTGCCTCGGCAGGGATTTTTGTTCCATGCTTCGATCAGCGATGAATCGTCATCTTCCTCTGAAGATGAAACTGTGCGTTCGGTAACTGAGACGGTGAACTCATCCGTAAGACCAAAACGTAAAAACATTATTCTGTTCATTTTATTATTTGCATTTCTTGGAAGCGCTATTTTTATATTTTTAGCACTTAATTCAAGTTCCAAAAATTTTATCTATATCAGGGCAATAGATGATTGTGAACTTTATACTGCCGATGACAATAATGCTGATAAAACGAAAGCATTTTTATCTTCTGATATGTGGCGAAAAGTAAATGCGGCTTGTCATGATGGCAAGAAAACAATTGTTTTTTATGACGATAATAATTTATCAGCCGGCAATGATCTTAGAGTGAATTTGCTTGGGATTTGTACGTTAGAGAAAGGAGGGGTTGTCCGTGAATGTGAAAATTTTGTTTATTAGTGGGGCAATCTTTCTTGCAGCTATAACAGCATATTTTTTATATCGCCATCAAGAACCTGAGACGCTGACCTGCTCGGCAAAAACTTACCTGCATCTGGAGGCGCAAACTCAGGGGGTAAAAATTGAAGGTGAAGTTCTGCTGGTTTTTCGTATTTCTTCTGCTACCGAAGGGCGGGTATCTCAGATAGGAAGCCTCAATATTCAGGGTAAAAATTATGCTGTAGATCGTAATGTTATCCTGAATTTTATTGGTAAAGATCGTGATGGTTACCTGCAGACCCGTCGTGTAGCTATTGTTAAAAATAAAAATGATAATGTTCCTGATGACGTTACCGAACAACTCATGTCACGACAGGAAATTTTTTATTATAAGATCATCCATATCGCCAAAAATGTCTATGCGATCAGAGATCTGCGACGTACGTTAATGGTTTGTCGGGCAGCATGAGTAACAATAATATGTTATCCTTATGGTTTTAGTAGTTTTATATTTTGTCGTTTTTAGTATTCGTGGTTTTTTGTTTTGTCTTGCAGTGAAAATGAGCAATAGGATTTGTATTGATGAAGAATTAGGATTTTTCCTTTTTCAATAATTAAAATGGCCTTAACATTTAATGGTAATATTCATATGGATAATCGTGATTATAAAATCTGAAACTGCGTGAGATGACTTATGGATAAAGTTAATTCGCGGACTGAATTGTAATTTCTGGAGGCTAAAGGTGTTGTATATTCTCTCGTGTATAAAACGAGGGACCTGCCATGCCATAAATTTAAGTTGGTGGTAACTATGAATACGAAAAAGGTTTTTCTGCTCAGTTATGATATTTTTCTTTTCTCAGGGATAAAAGCGTGGTTGCCAAATCTGGTGTTGGTCGATGCGCGGGCATTTATTTCTGGTTCACAGTCAATTATTCCACGGTATCCATCCTGTTTACTGGTGATCGATAACCGGTTACCATTATTCCAGGTCAGGAAGTGGTTTCAGAGAAATAGCACGCAGTTTATCAATATAAACTGTATTGTTCTTCGGATGAATGAAAATCGTTCTATTAATCGGGGGTATGAGGAGTATGCATTCATTAATGGACGGGAACTATCGGATCAGCTGATTTCTCAGTTGAGAGCCAATCTAATGGCTCCCAATGAGGTTGTGGAAGTCACTAAAGGTTCAGCGATATTTACTTTTCATTTGACTGAGTTTGAAGAGAAAATGCTGTATGCATCTTTCACAAAGGAAAAATTGCACGATTTTTGTCATGCTAACTCGATAACAATTAAGTCAGTGTATCGATATCGGGAACGAATTACCGCTCGTCTGGGATTTTCTCATTTTAATGAAACTATCATTTTTTTAACCAGGAATAATCTATTGGATGAAGGTTCCTCGACGAACAGTTATTCTGGTAAGAATGTAATATACGGCGAAGCATATGATGTCTCAGATTCTAGTCGACTGAGTATGGCAAAAAGGAATGAAGAGATCATTCCTTATTTTCAACCCATCTTAAATATCAACGAAGATGTCTGTGGTGTTGAGGTTTTGGCTCGTTGGCCACAGGGGGATAATTATGCTATTTCTCAGCGTGAGTTTATACCGCTGGCTGAAAAAAGTGGTTTAATGAATGAGTTAACGAGCTATTTAATGAACGCCGTCGCGCGTAATCTGGTCGACGGAAGCGAGGATTTCAATAAAACTTTATTCGTCTCCTTTAATGTGAGCCCATCAGGTTTAAGTAACCCGGTCTTTTATTGGGAGTGTCTTAATTTTATGGAAATAACGCAAAGGCTACCGATAAAATTGATGATTGAAATAACTGAAAACCAGACTCTCACTATTACTCCTGCAATCAAAGAGCTGATACGATCGTTGCGAAACAGAGGGGTTCTGTTTGCTTTAGATGATTTTGGGACGGGATACGCTAACCTTTGCTATCTCAATGAGTTAGACCTGGATGTTATAAAAATTGATAAAACGTTTATCAAAGCTATTAAAGAAGTTGAGCAACATATCCCTATGCTCGAGTCAATCATTCACCTTTCCGGACTCCTGGGGTTACGCATGGTGGCGGAGGGCGTTGAATATGGCTATCAGCAGCAATGGTTAGGGAAAAATAATGTTGATTACCTGCAGGGTTATCAATTTTTACCGCCAGTGACGTTTGATGATTTTATGCGTTATTACAAGCAGTCTTTAGATTTTTTTGAATCAGCGTCGGATTCTACTTTCTCAACGTAAAGCCTTTCGGGAACATCAGGGGCGGATGCCTCTGATGCAGGTATTTTTGTCGAGGTGAGTACGATAACTCCCGCCTGTCTGGTGAAAGTGACAGTCTGTTGTGAATGAAGCATCGTTTGTTTATGTATCTAATACGGGGTATTTATAGCGGTATCAGCGTTAATTAAACCGATACCGAGGTGAGTTCCTGGCCATGCGTCATTTCCTGACAAAATTAAGAGTCTGGTTTCCGCCGCCTCTTATCTTAGTACTTTTTCTCGTTGCGGATGTGCTGACGGCGAGTCCGCGTTTCACATTCGGCGGGGTGAATATCGTGATATGCGCATTGCTGGCCGGCGTCAGTCTGTTGGTGATATTGCATACCGCGTGGCAGATGCGGATGAAACGTACGACCCTGAATCCGCTGCATGCACATAAATCGACCACGCTTGTTACCGACGGATGTTACGCCTGGAGCCGCAACCCGATCTACCTTGGTATGAGTGGACTCCAGTTGGCCTTTGCTCTTTGCATCGGTAGCCTGACTGGAGTACTGGCTGTACCGGTGTTTATGCTGGCGGTTGCCAGATTACATATTGATTTTGAAGAGGAACAACTGCGAAAACATTTCGGGCTGGAATGGGAGCGCTATGAACAACACGTTCGCCGCTGGTTATAGTAATACCCGACCGCGTATAAGCATGCCTGTAACGACACGATTCGTGCGTAATTGAAACCGGATGATGCAAAAATAGGCGTTTGATTCGCAAGGCCATTGACGCATCGCCCGGTTAGTTTTAACCTTCTACCCCGTGCTCACATTCGTGGACATGTCCTTTTCAGGGCCGATATAGCTCAGTTGGTAGAGCAGCGCATTCGTAATGCGAAGGTCGGAGGTTCGACTCCTCTTATCGGCACCATTCAATCAAGCAGTTACAACTCCACATCTTCAATGTAATCCCCTTCTTTTTGTCTCGCGCACTGGTTTAGCACTCTATAGCTTCTCATTTCCTTTCCGCTCTTCGAACCCTTCCATTGCAGCACCACACTGCGGTTTATAGATAAGCTTGGTGCTAACCAGGGTTTGGGTACAGCCATGCTGCTTTTGTGCGAACGAATAAAGACTCCCCGAATAAACAGGGGAGCCAGGAAGCGTAACGCACGCGCAGGGCTATTTCTGCCGTGACTCAAGCCAGACCAGCGCCAGCGTAGAGAGCGTGCACATCAGCAGAATGCCGACAAACCAAAACAGATACCACATCGTACAGTCCTCCCTAATAAAGTTCGTGGTTGTGGCGGCGGATTGTTTCTACGTTGATTCGTCCCAGCATCTTGTAATAACTCCACAAGGTATAAAGCAGAACTATCGGTAGGAAAATCAGCACGATAACCAGCATGATACTGAGCGTCATCTGGCTGGAGGTACTGTCCCACACCGTCAGGCTAGAGAGTGGATATGCGCTGGATGGCATCACAAATGGAAACAGGGTGATTCCAGCGGTGAAGATCACGCAGGTCTGGGTCAATGAAGCAAACAGAAATCCCCACACGGCCCGACGTTGCCCGCAGGCATAGATCGCGAGCATCGGAAAAATCATGCCCAACAGCGGAATAACCAACAGTAGTGGTGAATTTTCAAAGTGCGCCATCCACGCGCCCGGTGCGGTCGTTACTGCCTTTAATAGCGGGTTGGACGGACCATTAGGATCCTGGCTAAGCAGCACATAGCCATTAATCCCCGTCCACAGCCAATACCCGGCTAACAGGAAGCAGAGCACCACTAACATCGCGCTGCGGCGGGTGGCAGACAGCGCGCGCAGGTGAAGAATGCCGTCGGTTTTCAACTGGAGCCACACGCCCCCCTGCATAATGACCAACATCAGGCTTAATGCGCCGCACAGTAGGGCAAAAGGAGAGAGCAAATCCCAGAAAGTGCCCAGATATTGCACGTGTAATTGTGGTGTGAACACAAAAGGCACCCCCAGGAACAGATTGCCGAAGGCGACGCCGAAGATAACCGGTGGCACCAGGCTGCCGATAACCAACCCGGTGTCCCACATGGCGCGCCAGCGTGCATTCGCTATTTTACCGCGATAATCAAAGGCCAACGGACGAAAGAAAAGGGCGCACAGCACCAGAATCATCGCCACATAAAACCCCGAAAATGCGGCAGCATAGACGCGCGGCCAGGCTGCGAATAATGCGCCGCCCGCCAGAATGAGCCACACCTGGTTACCTTCCCAGTGCGCCCCTACGCTATTGATTAACACCCGACGTTCATCATCGTTGTGCGCGATCAGCGGTAACAGGCAGCCGACCCCCATATCAAACCCGTCAGTGACCATAAAGGCCACCAGAATAATGCCAATCAGCAGCCACCAAATGAGCCGCAACGTTTCATAATCCAACATGATGCTCTCCTTTATTCCTGTTGTTGTGCCGGTTGTTGACGTTGCATCGCATCTGGACCAAGACGCGCGTATTTTTGCATCAGGTAGACTTCGGCAATTAAAAACAGGGTGTAAAGTGTGAGGATTAGCCCCATGGAGAAGGCCAGTTGGCCCGCGCTCAGCGCAGAGTGGGCGTACCAGGTCGGCAAAATATCCTGAATCGCCCACGGCTGGCGGCCAAACTCCGTCATAAACCAGCCTGCTTCAATGGCAATCCACGGTAGCGGCAGGCTCCACAGCGTTATGTGCAGTACCCAGCGATGCTGGTCGATACGCCAGCGTAAGGTCTGTATCAGCGCAATCGCCATCACCAGCAGCAGAAGGGAACCGCATCCAATCATGATGCGAAAGCTCCAGAACACGGGGGCGACTTGCGGAATAGCGCCGCGTTGTGCGGCCTGATATTGCGCTGGCGTGACATGGTTCATGTCAGGGGCGTAGCTGGCCAACAGGATGCCGTAACCCAGATCTTTTTCCACGGCGTGAAAAGCGTGCAGTAGCTGAGGCGTGCGGTTACCTTTGGCGATTTCCTGCATCAGCAACCATGCTTCCCGGCCCCGCTGCAGGCGGGGTAGCGCGTCTGCCATCAGGTTCTTCAGCCCCGGAACTGGCGTATCTAAAGAGTGAGTCGCCAGGATACCCAGCAGGGCCGGTATCTTCACGGAAAAGGCGTTACGCTCTTGCTCCTGCTGCGGCCAGGCTATCACATGAAAGGGCGCAGGTGCCGGTTCGGTTTGCCATTCCCCTTCCATTGCCGCCAGTTTTACCGGCTGGCGTTGGGCGACCTCATAGGCTGAGCTATCTCCCAGTTGCAGAGTGCCGAGGATAGCCAGTGTGCCAAAGACGGAACCTACCGCGAAGGAGCGCAGGGCGAACTCGCGAGCGCGACCACGCAGCAGATACCAGGCGCTGATGGACATCACAAACATGGCGCCTGTGACATAACCGGACATCACGGTATGCACAAATTTCACCTGGCTGATGGGGTTAAAAACCAGCTCGCTAAAGCTGCTCATCTCCATGCGCAGGGTATCAATATTAAAGTGAGCGCCCGTTGGATATTGCATCCAGCCGTTGGCGTTGAGGATCCACAGGGCCGAGATATTGGAGCCAAACGCTACCAGCCAGGTCACCAATAAATGCTGGTACTTGTTTAAGCGCTGCCAGCCGAAGAAGAACAGCCCCACGAATGTGGATTCAAGAAAGAAAGCCATCAAGGCTTCCATCGCCAGCGGAGCACCGAAAATATCGCCCACATAGTTGGAATAGAGCGACCAGTTAGTCCCGAACTGAAACTCCATGGTCAGGCCGGTCGCCACACCGAGCGCAAAGTTAATACCGAATAACTTTCCCCAGAAACGCGTCATGTCGCGGTAGACTGTTTTGCCCGTCACCACGAACAGGGTTTCCATGATGGCCAGCAAAAAAATCAGCCCCAGCGTCAGGGGAACAAACAGAAAATGGTACAGCGCGGTCAGCGCAAACTGCCAGCGCGATAAGTCAATGACGTCCCACATGCGAACTCCATCAGGCATTAGAGAGTGAATAGATAAGGAAGAAAACGCCAGACCCGCAGCAGAAAAGTATGCGGGTCGGGAGAAGGGGATCAGGCCGGCGGGCCGGATGCCAGCCAGCTACAGACTTCATCCAGGCGCTGGAGCGAGTCGAGCAGATCCTCCGGAGCAGCCAGTACCAGTTCCGGTAATGGACAGATCTCATAACTCTCGAGCAGAAGCCCTTTCAGGGTATCCAGACAGCGCACATGCCAGACATGGCGCAGCGCCGTGGCGTCGATTTGGCTCTCGCCGTAGCCGATGGTGCGGATCTGAATGCGTCCTTCGCCACACAGGCGGGAGAGGAACTGGCGATCCGCATCGCTAACCGGGAGTTGGGTGAGGTTAATGCTATGAGGTTGCGTGGCCGGATCGCGCACGTGCGCCAGCAGTTCCTGAGCCAGCGTCAGGCCATTCATCAACCCATCGACGGGCGGAGGCAACAGGCTATCGTCTGGCAGCGTCGTGATTGTTGCTGCCTGCCACAGCGCCCGTGGCGCACTGCCTGCCTCCAGATGCTCCTCCCATTGACCCAAGTCATTCTGGCAACGCACCCGCCAGATTCCGCAGAAAATAGACTCCTGAATCTCACTCGCCCTGCCGTCAGCCTGCTGGATACGCACGGAAACTTCGCCTTCGCCGAGCAGCGTATTCAAAAACGTGAGGTCGTCTGCGTTGAGCGTGGATAAATCCCATCCCAGCACGTCCTGTTTTACGGGGATTTTCTGGCTAAGCTGGTGGCGCACGTCGGCTAACAATGCCATCACCGCCGGGCTGTGCGGACAGTTTTCCAGCCTCGCCATGCTGGGGCTGCTGTTGACCTGGCAGGTGAGGGGCAAGGGATTCATGCTGAAGCTGTCATCGCCCGGCTGGGTTCCCGGCCCCAGCAGATGAAAAAAGGTATCACTCATCTTACAGGCTCCGGGGGATGCGTTCTTCAACGAGGGGGCGCATCAGGTTGAGCAGGTCGGCCCACGGATGGATGCCGCTGAGAATGCCGCGCAGCTCGCCGTGGATAAATACCAGCGTGGCCGGGAAGCGGAATACGCCAAAACGATCGCCGATAGCCTCGCTGTGCTCGAGATCCGCCATAGCGATTTGCCAGTCAAACTGGGGAAACTCGCGGAGCAACTCGGCAATCATTACCGGGTTATCGCTGACTTCTGGCGTGCGGCGGGGATCGCTACTGAGCAGCACCACGCCATCACGCACACGCGTTACCCAGTCATCCAGTTCAGATGCGGTCAGCGGTTGCCAGCCGCGCGCCAGCATGCGTTGCCATAGCGCAGAAAATGGTTTGTCATTCAACATGTTGCTTATCTCTCCAGCGTTACACGATACTGGCGAATACGCACGCCTTCATAGTTTTCCAGCGACAGGCATTCATAGTTCAGGCAACGCGTTTCATCGATTGTCTGTGGCGCGATGCCCCACGCGGCCAGTTGCGTTAGCGCGGCTTGTTCTGCCGCTGGGAGCTGAGCGCGCGCGATGTCGGTCAGGCTGCCGCCATAGTCGTCCAACTGCACCGGCTGTAGTCCTACGAGGGCGATGTGGGCGGGCAGATGACCGCGAATCTCCGCCAGAGCAAGCACTTCGGAGAAGCTGTTCTGATGCAGACTCATTTTTTTGGCGCTGAGGTAACTGGGGACTTGTTCACCGGCGTAGGATTGCAAAGTGCCTGGCGCGAGTCCGTAGTCGATGGCGTCCAGCAGCAACAAATGGCTGGCCTGCTCAACGTAGCCCAGCAGATTCAGCCCTTGCGTGCCGCCGTCGACAATCTCTACCCATTCCGGCCAGTGATAGTGGGCGTACAGGCGTTCGGCAACGCGAATGCCAAATCCTTCGTCTGCCCACAGCAGGTTGCCTAAGCCCATCACGATGACGTTAGGTTCGCTCATGATGCCTCCTTATCGTGCTGGCGTTTGGCAAATTTGTGGCTACGATAGCCGTTGATCATGGTTGAGATGACGGTATCGTCAGACATGATGTCCTCGCGGATAGCCATATACACATGACCGATGATGAAGGCGGCGATGAACCACATCCCCAACCGATGCCAGCTGTGGATATCGAGAGAGTTACCGCCGGTCCAGTAGAAAAACTCCGTCACATAGCGGAAGGGGGTAAAAATGGCGTACTGGCTATGCTCGCTGTATAAGGCAAAACCGGTGAGGATCATAAAAACTGAGAGCAGGAAATAACCGAACATCGCCGCCTGCGCGACGGGGTTATGGCCGATATCCTCTCCCGGTTTTTTTTCCAGAAACAGATACCAGCGCACCACCGAAAAGGCACCCTGCCACCAACTGCGACGCCAGACAGGCACGATAAACAGCTCGCGTGAATAGCGATTGCCGACGAAGGCCCAGTAAATGCGACCCAACAGTATCACCGTAAACACCATGGCTGCGGCGAAATGTACTAACCGGATGTCGCCCATGTAGAACAGGTAAGTGGCCTCGCCGTTGACCGACGGCAGTGGTCGGCCAATGAAGTATCCGGTTACCATCAAAACCAACATGCAGCCCACTGTCAGCCAGTGCCACAAGCGTACGGGCGCTTCAAACACATAGTGGCTGACGGCGGTATCACGCGCCTCCCCGACGCGTGGGGATATCTTTCCAGTCATCGTTCCGTTCCTTAACGCTTAGCGAACCTGGACTGCGATAAGTTCGCTGCCGTCGTCGCCGAGGACGTGGGTTGAACATGCCAGGCAGGGGTCGAAGCTGTGCAAGGTGCGCAGGATCTCCAGTGGTTGATCCGGTATCGCCATTTGGGTGCCCATCAACGCCGCCTCGTAGGCGCCAATTTGCCCCTTCGGATCGCGCGGGCTGGCATTCCAGGTGGTCGGCACTACGCACTGATACACGTCGATCTTCTGGTCGCGAATCGACGCCCAGTGACCGAGTGCTCCGCGCGGCGCCTCGGTAAAACCGATCCCACGGCACTGCTGCGGCCAGCTTGCAGGCTCCCATTTTTCGGTATTCGCCGTAGCCAGATTGCCGTTTTTCAGATTGGTCATCAGCTTGTCGAAGAAATATTGCAGCTTGCTCACGGCCCACTGCGCCTCGTGCGCGCGGCATAAAATACGCCCCAGCGTCGACTGCATACCCGACAGCGGCAGTTTGAGTGCGGACATCATGCGATCGACGGATTCAATCGTGGCGGCATCCCCTTTGTGATAGGCAATCAGCGTACGCGCCAACGGTCCAACTTCCATGGCGTGTCCGCGCCAGCGCGGGGCTTTAATCCACGAGTAGCGTTCCTGTTCGTTGAGCTGCTGGATATCGGTATCGCTGCCTTTGACATCGCCGGGGTTGTACCAGGGTTCAGTAATCCCCTCGAACGGGTGACGACCTAATTGATCGTCCGGATAACGGTACCAGGCATGATCGACAAACTCCTGAATTTGCTGCTGATCGGCCAGATCCACCGGCATGACGTTGTTAAAATCACCGTTAATGACCGCGCCGCCAGGCATCAACAGGCTCTTCGCGCTGAAGTCGTTGGCAATATCCGGGAACGCGCCGTAGCTTAAGACGCATTTATCAGACAGCCCGGTGCCAATCTGGCTCCAGGGTTTGTTGAACTGGCCGATAGCCAGCGCGTCAGGAACCATGACGTTGTTGATGAAGTCGGCGGTGCGGGTGATGATCGACTGTACCAGGTTAAGGCGTTCTATATCGACCGCGCCAACCGCGCCGCTCTGATCGATATTGATAGCGCATGGCATGCCGCCGACAATCCAGTTAGGATGCGGATTCTTGCCGCCAAACACCGTATGGATTTTGATAATCTCGCGCTGAAAATCGAGCGCTTCCAGATAATGGGCAAAGCCCATCAGGTTAGCCTCTGGCGACAGTTTGTACTGCGGATGTCCCCAATAACCGTTGCGGAAAATCCCCAACTGACCGCCGTCGACAAATTTCTTCAGGCGGTTTTGTACGTCAAAGAAGTAGCCCGGGGAGGACATAGGCCAGGCAGAAAGGCTTTGTGCCAACTGCGAGGTTGCGCGCGGGTCGGCTTTCAGGGCATTCAGAACGTCAATCCAGTCCATTCCGGCTAGCTGGTAAAAGTGGACCAGGTGGTCGTGGCACCACAGCGTCGCCAGCATAATATTGCGAATGATGTTGGCGTTGTCGGGCACCTTGATGCCAATGGCATCTTCAATGGCATAGACCGATGCGAGCGCATGTACGCCAGTGCACACTCCGCAAATTCGTTCGACAAACGCCCAGGCATCGCGCGGGTCGCGCCCTTGCAGAATAATTTCCAGTCCACGGAACATGGTGCCGCAGGACACCGCGTTGGTGATGATGTTCTGCTCATCAATGTTCACCTCACAACGCATATGGCCTTCAATGCGCGTAATGGGGTCGACAACCAGGCGGCGGCCGGCATTATTGACCGTATATCCCTGGGTTTGATACGAATTGCTCATGCCTGTTTATCCTCATTGTCTGGCGACTGTTGTCCGGCGTCGGCTAATTGCTGTTTGTGGCGGTTATGTTGATTGACGGCGCTGGCGACTGCGTGGACACCGACGCTGGCGGCCACCACGCCAAGCGCGGTGAGGCCCACGGTATCGGCGGTTGAATGCGTCCCCATCTGCGGGATATCGACCACGCGGCTATAGAACGAACCGCGATCCCAGAAGCCGTTCTCTGAACATCCCAGACACCCATGACCGGACTGGATGGGGAAAGAAACGCCGCCATTCCAGCGGGTGGTGGAGCAGGCGTTATAAGTGGTAGGCCCTTTGCAGCCCATTTTGTACAGGCAATAGCCTTTTCGGGCAGCGTCATCGTCCCAACTCTCAACGAACTCCCCGGCGTCAAAGTGGGCGCGGCGGTAGCATTTGTCGTGAATACGCTGACCATAGAACATCAGCGGACGCCCCAAACGATCGAGTTCAGGCAGACGATCAAACGTCACCATATAGGTAATGATGGCGCTCATGACATCCGGAATCGGCGGGCAGCCGGGCACTTTCACGATTGGTTTATCGGTGATCACCTTATCGATCGGCGTTGCCTGGGTTGGATTAGGCCGTGCGGCCTGCACGCAGCCCCAGGAGGCACAGGTTCCCCAGGCGATAATCGCGCTGGCGCCTGCCGCGGCTCTTTTTAGCTTTTCAATAAACGGTCGCCCGCCGCTGATGCAGAACATTCCTTGTTCACCCAGCGGAGGATTGCCCTCGACGGCCAGAATGTATCGGCCGTGGTAGCGGCTCAGAATGTCTTCAAATACCTCTTCGGCCTGCGTTCCGGCGGCGGCCATCAGGGTGTCGTCGTAATCAAGAGAAATCAGGGAGAGGATGACGTCTTTGGCGAGTGGGTGAGAGGAGCGGATAAATGATTCAGTGCAACAGGTGCATTCCAGCCCGTGGATCCAGACGACCGGGATCCGGGGTTTGTTTTCCAGCGCCCAGGCTATTCTGGGCGTCATTGCGGCTCCCAGCCCAAGCGATGTTGCTGCGAGGCTGCAATATTTGAGAAAACTGCGTCGACTCACCCCTTTGCGGCGCATCGCCTGATAAAAGGTCTCCTCGTTATTCGTATTCATAACACGCGTTTCTTCCCCCGTTGAGTTCTGGCCACGTCGCCAGCGATAATCTAAAAAAGCCTATCCGATCAGCAGGGAGAAACAATGCAAAGTGTAGGGTTATGTCCTATTGCGATATTTTCGTGCCCGTTACCTGTTTTTCACTGTCCGGGAATAAAAAAACGCACAGGGGAGACCGCCCTGTGCGTCGGGTTTATTGCGGAAGAACTTAAA
Source organism: Citrobacter sp. Cb028 (assembly GCF_030336705.1). Classification (NCBI taxonomy): domain Bacteria; kingdom Pseudomonadati; phylum Pseudomonadota; class Gammaproteobacteria; order Enterobacterales; family Enterobacteriaceae; genus Citrobacter; species Citrobacter sp. Cb028. The sequence goes on from NZ_JAOWCZ010000034.1 coordinate 61,040, forward strand.
CCCCAAGGCGATCGCGTAAGCTGTAATATGCCGCCCCCATGGCGGTAAACGGAATGCGCAGGCTGCGCCCCCCCGGGAACGGGTAGTGCGGTAGTTTGGCGAAAGCGTCAAAGCGCTCGGCATCCCCGCGCAGCAGTTCAGAAATCAGACGTCCTGCCAGGTGGGTACAGGTCACGCCGTGGCCGCTGTAGCCCTGCATATAGTAAATGTTGGTATCAAGACGGCCAAACTGCGGCATGCGGGATAGCGTTAACAGGAAATTACCGGTCCAGCGGTAATCAATTTTTACCCCCTGCAATTGCGGGAAGGTTTTCAGCAGTTTCGGCATTACCAGACGTTCAATATCGTCCGGATCGCGGGCGCCGTAGACAACGCCGCCGCCGTACAACAGGCGGTTATCGCCGGTCAGACGGTAGTAATCCAGCAAATAGTTACAATCTTCTACACAGTAGTTTTTTGGAATCAGCGAGCGTGCCATCTCCGCAGACAACGGTTCGGTGGTTAACACCTGTGTGCCGCATGGCATGCTGCTTTTTGCCAGCGCAGGCTCCAGTTTGTCGCCGAGGTAGGCGTTGCCCGCGACGATCACAAAGCGGGCCGTAACCTGACCTTTTTCGGTGCTGACCACCGCCGGGCTGGTGTGCTGGATACGGGTGACCGGCGACTGTTCGAAGACGCGCCCGCCGTTCAGACGAATGGCGTTAGCTTCGCCAATCGCCAGGTTCAGCGGATGAATATGACCACCGCTGTGGTCGAGCAGCGCACCGACATAACGATCGCTGCTGACTTCGCGACGAATTTCGCTGCTGTCTAACAGTTCAAGCTGCGTGTTGCCGTAGCGTTCCCAGTTCGACTTCTGCTCCTCCAGCGTTTCCATCTGCTTGTGGTTCAGCGCCACAAACAGTCCGCCGGGGCGATAGTCGCATTCGATCTGATAACGCTTGATACGTTCGCGGATGATATTACCGCCTTCAAACATCATGCTGCCAAGCATTTTGGCGGCGTCCGGGCCATAGGTGCGCTCGATGACGTCGATATCGCGACTGTAGGAGTTCACCAACTGACCGCCGTTACGTCCGCTGGCCCCGAAGCCGATACGCGCGGATTCCAGTAGCACTACGTCGTAACCCATCTCCGCTAAGTGCAGGGCGGAGGAGAGTCCGGTATATCCACCGCCCACGACGCAAACATCACAGCTAACCGACTCGCTAAGGGTGGGAAACGGTTCGTACTGATTGGCGCTTGCGGCGTAATAACTGCTGGTATGTTCAGTCATGATTAAGGCTCCAGGGAGATCCAAATGGTTTTCAGTTCGCTAAATTTTTCCAGCGCATGCAGGGACTTATCGCGCCCGTTGCCGCTTTGCTTATAACCGCCGAACGGCACAGTCATATCACCATCGTTGTAGTTATTAACGAAGACCGAACCGGCCTTCAGGCGACGACTCATGCGGTGGGCGCGCGACAGATCGCGGGTCCAGACCGCGGCCCCCAGGCCGTAGTCACTGTCGTTGGCCAGCGCCAGGGCTTCGGCTTCGCTGCTAAAACGGGTGACGACCAGCACCGGGCCGAAGATCTCATCGCGGCTGACGTGGGCTTGCGGGGCTGTATCGACAAAAATAGTCGGGCCGATAGCCGCTGGGTGTACGTGGCTGCGACCATCCAGCGCCAGCGTGCCTTGCGCTTCACCGTCGCGAATAAAACCGTGCACGGTGTCGGCATGCGCGTTGTCGATAAGCGTGCCCATCGTGGTTTCCGGATCCAGCGGGTTGCCCGGCTGCCAGTTTTTCGCCTGCTCTTTCAGCAGGGCGATGAACTCGTCGGCAATACTCTCTTCCAGTAACAGACGCGTACCGGCGATACAGACCTGACCCTGGTTATAGAAGATGCCTGCTGCAGCATTGGCGGCGGCTTTCGGCAGATCCGGGCAGTCGGCAAAAACGATGTTGGCACTTTTACCACCGGCCTCCAGCCAGACGCGTTTCATATTGCTGTCGCCAGCGTCTTTGAGCAGTTGCTTGCCGGTGCGGGTCGAGCCGGTAAAGGTGATCACATCAACATCCGGATGCTGCGACAACGCCTGGCCCGCTTCGTGGCCATATCCGCTCACCACGCTGAGAACGCCATCTGGCAAACCGGCTTTTTTTGCCAACGCAGCAAGGCGAATGGCGGTCAGCGGTGATTTTTCTGAAGGCTTGAGGATCACGCTGTTGCCTGCAGCCAGTGCCGGGCCAAGTTTCCAGCAGGCCAGCAGCAGGGGAAAATTCCACGGCACGATGGCCGCAATGACGCCTACCGGCTCGCGCACAATCAGCGCCAGATCGCTCACCGAGGTGGTGGCCACTTCGCCATAGACTTTATCTATTGCTTCGGCGTACCAACGGATGGCGCGTGCCGCGCCTGGAATATCATCACGCAGGCTATGGCGAATCGGTTTACCGGTGTCGAGCGTTTCCAGTAGCGCCAGCTCCTCGTGATGCTGCTCCATTAAATCGGCGAACTTGTGCAGGACTGCCTTGCGCTCTGCGGGTGATGCTTGCGACCAGTCTCCGCGTTCAAACACGGTGCGGGCTGCGGTGACCGCGCGGTCTACATCTGCTTTTTTGCCGCGGGCGACTTTGGCGAGCGGACGTTGTCCTGCCGGATCCTGCGTAATAAAGGTTTCGTTATCGGCGGCTGCGCAATATTCGCCGTTAATAAATAAACGGGTCTCCGGCGAATAATGGCTGGCTTTTTCACGCCAATATTTAAGATTCTGAAAGTTCATAGCTACTCCTTTTATATCAATAAGATAAAGTTCGTTGCTGATCTTTTTCAGGCAAAATCAGGCTGCACGATGCCCCAGGGATGTACCCTGTTAATGCGCGTTATTTAAGAAGGCCTGAGAAACTCAGGCCGCTACTTATTAGAAAGTGGTAGGAGTGTGGGCACTGATGATGCGGCAGATCCCTGCCGAGGTGTTGCTGAAGCTATGTGGTATACCGGTGTTAATGGCATAACTTTGTCCTGCAACAAGATGATACGTTTGACCGTTGATGGTCAGTATCACTTCACCTTCCAGTATTGTCCCAATCTCTTCACCCTGGTGTTTAATTCTCTCCCCGGTTGTCGTACCTGGCTGATAGGTTTCAAACATCATGGCCAGCGTACGATTCGGATTTCCGTTGTGTACCAACTTCATGGATACTCCCTGACTCCCGATCTCAATCAAATCATCCTGATTGATAACCACCTGCGGTTCGTCAGGCTTTTCCGGTTCCGCGAAGAACTCGGAGAGCGACAGCCCATAAACTTTCAATAGCTTTTGCAGCGTACTGATGGCAGGACTGACTTTATCCTGCTCTATGGTGCTGATGGCGCTATGCGTTAACCCAGACAGTTCGGCGGCACGACGCTGTGAAAGACCCAATTGCTGGCGGATCTCTGACAAACGTTTACCCGGCGCCAGGCCGTCATCGCTCATAATTGCATTTCCTTAACTGTAGTGGTCAGAGTCGCTGTTTTTCAGCGAGGTGGTTCTGACAAGCGGTGATAAAACCTTCAAGTAACAAACGCGACAGGGCGTATTCGCTACTGTTCCATTCCGGGTGCCACTGCACACCAAGCGCGAAAGGATGGTCGTGAACGCTGGCTGCTTCCACTAATCCATCCTGCGAGCGTGCTTCCACGCGCAGTTGCGGGCCAAGGTTTTTTGCGCCCTGACCATGCAAGGAGTTAACCCAAAACGTGCTGCAACCTGGTATTAGCTGAGATAGCAATCCTCCCTGTTGAACCTGGACTTCATGAGATGGCGCATATTGCTGCTCCACCGGGAGTTCCGCATCTTCACGATGTTCCAGGAACTGTGAGTGATCGCACAGGCGACGATACAGAGTCCCGCCAGTGGCGACAACTAATTCCTGTAAGCCCCGGCAGATGGCGAAAATGGGAATGCGCCTTTCGAGCCCGGCGGTAATTAGCGCCATGCTCAGAAGATCACGCCCGGGATCGGCGTCAGACTCATCGCCATTTTCACCATAAAGGTGCGGCTGCACATTGCTTGGGCTTCCTGGCAGGAAGATACCATCCAGTTTCGGTAACAGTGCGTTCAGTAATTCGGGTTCCGCAAGCGCATGGGGAATCGCTATCGGTAATCCACCGGCGTTCAATACTGCATTCAGGTACTTTTCTTGCAGAGTCTGGGTCTCGTGACCCTTAAGCCTGTTCCTACACATCACTACACCAATAACTGGCTTGTCAAATATATTGCCCATGATCGACCTCACGTTTTGGAATAAATTATTGCCAAACGGTTCCTTGTTATGCCATTCCGTTCATTATTTTCTCAATCTAGCAGCGGAATAACCTTCTAGCAAACTTAATTTAACATTTGACAAACAATTTGTTTGCATCCAGAGTCGAAGGGTGGACATTATATTTAACAGTCAAATCACAGAACAGCTTACAGGCCAACGGCGGTGAATCATGGAAACCAATATCGTAGAAGTTGAGAATTTTGTTCAGCATTCTGAAGAGAGACGAAGTAGCGCGTTTGCGCGTGAAGTTAAGCAGTATCTGGAGCGCTATCCCAACACGCAGTTCGTGGATGTGCTGTTAACCGACCTGAATGGTTGCTTTCGTGGTAAACGCATTCCCGTTGCAGGGTTACACAAGTTAGAGAAAGGCTGCTATTTCCCGGCATCCGTTTTCGCGATGGATATTCTTGGCAATGTGGTCGAAGAGGCGGGATTAGGCCAGGAGCTTGGCGAACCGGATCGGACCTGTGTCCCGGTGCCTGGCACGTTAACACCTTCGGCCGCCGATCCGGAATGTATTGCGCAGATGATGCTGACGATGCTGGATGAAGATGGCGCTCCCTTTGACGTTGAGCCGCGGAACGTACTTAACCGACTCTGGCAGAAACTTCGCCAGCGCGGTCTGTTCCCCGTCGTAGCGGTAGAGCTGGAGTTCTATTTACTCGATCGTAAGCGCGATCCCGAAGGTTATCTGCAGCCGCCGTGCGCGCCGGGAACGGACGATCGGAATACGCAAAGTCAGGTTTACTCGGTTGATAACCTGAACCACTTTGCTGATGTGCTAAACGATATCGATGAACTGGCCCGTTTGCAGCTGATCCCGGCTGACGGCGCGGTGGCTGAAGCCTCCCCTGGGCAGTTTGAAATCAACCTCTACCATACCGATAACGTACTCGACGCCTGCGATGACGCGCTGGCGCTGAAACGCCTGGTACGGCTGGTGGCGGAGAAACATAAGATGCATGCCACGTTTATGGCAAAACCTTATGAGGAGCATGCCGGTAGCGGAATGCATATCCACATCAGCATTATGAATAATAAAGGCGAGAACGTGTTGGCCGATGCGAATGGCGATGATTCCGCGTTACTAAAGCGTGCGCTTGCCGGGATGATTGATCTGATGCCCGCGTCAATGGCGCTGCTGGCGCCGAATGTGAACTCTTATCGCCGCTTCCAGCCGGGGATGTATGTTCCGACCCAGGCTTCCTGGGGGCACAACAACCGTACGGTGGCGCTGCGCATTCCCTGCGGCGATCGTGATAACCATCGGGTTGAATATCGCGTGGCGGGGGCTGACGCCAACCCGTATCTGGTGATGTCGACCATTCTGGCGGGGATCCTGCATGGGCTGGATAACGAGCTGCCGTTGCAGGAAGAGGTGGAAGGCAACGGCCTGGAGCAGGAAGGGCTACCGTTCCCGATCCGCCAGAGCGATGCGCTGTGGGAGTTCATGCAAAATGACAGTCTGCGTGAGTTGCTCGGGGAGCGTTTTAGCCATGTGTATCACGCCTGTAAACACGATGAACTGATCCAGTTTGAACGCCTGATTACCGACACTGAAATTGAGTGGATGCTGAAAAACGCCTGACAGGAAAGTGGCCCGGCGGCGGAATGTTTGTCGGGCCTGTCGCATTGTTTAGTCATTGAAAAAAAGAAGTCGCATCATGCGGTCTGAGCGGAGCCAGCCCGTCAATATTGCAGGATCACCTGCCATTTCCCGGATGTCGCGTAATGGAGCGGCTTGCGACAACGGGTCTTCAGATAACCGACAGAGTTTGTGACGAGGAAATGTGATGATGCCAATGTTTAAAAACCCGCCCCGCGTGAGCATCCATGGCTCCCGCAGTAAGTACGGACCGCATCTGTGCCGTGCAACATTGACGCCTTTCTTTTGGCTTTCCACCCCGACACGACCCAGGTCTGCAGTACCCACGTTTCGAACGCAGATCTGGGCCCGTGGCGGGGAGGAAAGCTATGTCGACTAATTCTTCTGTGGATCTCGCGGCCCAGCCGGGCAAAGCACAGTTGCGTAAATCCCTCAAGCTGTGGCAGGTGGTGGTGATGGGGCTGGCCTATCTCACACCGATGACGGTGTTTGACACCTTTGGTATTGTTTCGGGTATCAGCAATGGCCATGTTCCGGCCTCCTATCTGCTGGCCCTGGCGGGCGTGCTGTTTACCGCCATCAGTTACGGAAAGCTGGTTCGCCAGTTTCCACAAGCCGGTTCGGCCTACACCTATGCGCAAAAAGCGATCAATCCGCATGTGGGGTTTATGGTCGGCTGGTCGTCACTGCTTGATTACCTGTTCCTGCCGATGATTAACGTCCTGCTGGCGAAAATTTACCTTTCCGCGCTGTTCCCGGGCGTTGCGCCATGGATTTGGGTGGTGATGTTTGTAGCGATCCTTACCGCGGCCAATTTGAAAAGCGTTAATCTGGTGGCGAACTTCAATGCGCTGTTTGTACTGGTGCAGGTCGCGATAATCGTGGTGTTCATTGTTCTCGTGGTGCAGGGGCTGCACAAAGGCGAAGGGGTCGGGACCGTCTGGTCGCTGCAACCGTTTATCAGCCAGAATGCGCATTTGATCCCGATTATCACCGGGGCGACCATCGTCTGCTTCTCGTTTCTCGGTTTTGATGCGGTAACCACGCTCTCTGAAGAGACACCGGATGCCGCGCGTACCATTCCAAAAGCAATTTTCCTTACCGCGCTTTACGGTGGACTGATCTTCATTGCTGCCTCGTTCTTTATGCAGCTGTTTTTTCCAGATATTAGCCGATTTAAAGACCCGGACGCGGCGCTGCCGGAGATTGCGCTGTACGTTGGCGGCAAACTGTTCCAGTCTATTTTCTTGTGTACGACCTTTGTGAATACGCTGGCGTCAGGTCTGGCGTCCCATGCCAGCGTTTCGCGTCTGCTGTACGTGATGGGCCGCGATAACGTCTTCCCGGAGAAGTACTTCGGCTATGTCCATCCGAAATGGCGTACACCCGCGCTGAACGTCATTATGGTCGGGATTGTGGCACTCTCGGCCCTGTTTTTTGACCTGGTAACCGCCACGGCGTTGATTAACTTTGGCGCGCTGGTGGCCTTTACGTTCGTTAATTTGTCCGTGTTTAACCACTTCTGGCGTCGTGAAGGACGTAAGCATACCTGGCAGGAAAAGTTGCACTACCTGGTATTGCCAATGGTCGGCGCCGCCACCGTTGCCGTACTGTGGGTGAACCTGGAGGTGACATCGCTGACGCTGGGACTGGTATGGGCTGGCGTGGGGTTGGTGTATCTCGCCTACCTGACCGGACGTTTCCGCAAGCCGCCGCCGCAGTTTGACGCCGCGAAATCTGAGCAAGCCTGGGAGTGATAGAAACTTCAGGTATTAACAACAGGGCGCGCCGTCAGGGGCAACCACCTTCAGACGTCCGGTGATGGCGTGTCCTGCGGTATTTATTAATGTCGTGAAATGCGTGGGCTATAGTAAAGATGGCCGTTATTTCTCATCATTAATAACCGTGAGCGGGGGATGTGAATGAAGAAGATACTGATGCTGGTCGGCGATTATGTCGAAGATTATGAAACGATGGTGCCTTTTCAGGCATTGCAGATGCTGGGCCATCGTGTTGATGCCATCTGTCCGGATAAAAGTCAGGGGGACTACGTTCAAACCGCTATTCATGATTTTGATGGGGCCCAGACCTACAGTGAAAAACCGGGTCATCGTTTTACGCTGAATGCGAATTTTGCCGAGGCGCGGGCCACCGATTACGACGCGCTGCTGATCCCCGGCGGACGTGCTCCGGAATATCTCCGGCTGAATCCGGATGTCATTAAGCTGGTGCAAGATTTCAACGCTGCCGGTAAGCCTATCGCCGCGGTCTGTCATGGACCTCAGCTGTTAGCGGCGGCGGGGGTGTTAGAAAACCGGACCTGTAGCGCCTATCCGGCCTGTGCGCCAGAAGTTCGTCTGAGCGGCGGGCATTACGCAGATATCGGCATTGATCAAGCCCACGTGGATGGCAATCTGATTACCGCGCCTGCATGGCCCGCGCATCCGCAATGGCTGGCTAAATTTGTTGAAGTATTAATGAAGTAAGCGATGAAAAAAGTCGGTATAACCTGCCTGGCTATACCGACTGTAGATATTACCTCTGTATGAGTGCGAACACGCCCCAACCAATGTACTCCCGGGTGAAGGCTACGTGGCGTGCTGGTGAACTCCTCAGTTGCTCTCTGACTTCCGGGGCAAATTCATCGTCCGGATTTGCCTCCAGCCACCGGCGCATCGTCAGCCATTTGGCCGCCTCGTATCTGTCCCAACCCTCCTGGTCAGCCAGTACCATTTCAACCACGTCATAACCGAGCAGGTCGAAAGATGAAACGAGCTCTGGCAGAGAAAGAAAATCGGTCACTGAAGTCGCGCCGCAAGCCTGGGCGATGCTCTCCGTTGCAGGCGTCTGACGCCAGTACGGTTCGCCGATGAGTATGATCCCACCTGGTTTGAGACTTAGTTCCAGTTGTCTGATCGTTCCAGCGACGCCGCCGGCAATCCAGGTCGCACCAACGCAGGCGGCAATATCGAATTTTTCTTCGGCGATATAACCTGTTGCATCGGCATGAATAAAACGCACGTGCTCATTGACACCCAACTCTTTGGCCCGCAGGGTGGCTTGCTCACTGAACAGCCGGCTCATATCGATACCCACGCCGGAAATACCGTGATCGCGTGCCCAGGTGCACAACATCTCACCCGAACCGCTGCCGAGGTCCAGAATGCGTGTTCCCGGTGCCATCCGTAAAACCTGGCCTAACGTGGCGTATTTCTGTGCGGTGAACGGATTATGAATGCGATGTGCGCTTTCGCTGATGGTAAAAATCTTCGGGATATCCATCTCTCTCTCTCCTTTAGCGATTATCAAGTTGGGCGCGAACGTTGTTCAGGCCGGTCGTATTAATACGGTAGGGCTGACCATTGACGGATTTGATCAGTTTCTTGGTTCTGAGCTTTTTGAACACCTCGAGCGTGCAGTCGCAGAGCAGCAACCCTTCACGGCTATAGCATTCGACGGAAGTGACGCGGCCAGAGGCATCGCGGACGTGAGCAATACGGCCACCTTTGGCGAGAACGTGTAAGGTACGTTGTTCCTGACGGGATAAATTCATACTGGAAAACCTGTTTAATCATCATGTGCAAAACGTGCAAACACACAGCGGTGTCCGCATTCGAATTCGGCGCATTGATAACCAGTCCGGCCTGAAAAGGTCGGGAAGCTGATTATCAGATGATTACATTCTCCAGCATCAAAGCCTCGGGTTGAGTTGAAAGGTATTTACATGCTGAATCATACCTGCAAGAAACAGTAGGGGAACTTCCTTGTAGTGGAAGTGTGATCTGTAACGAAAAATTGTATTTCTTTTATTTAATGACTTTTTAATTCTCGTTATGTAAATCGCATTTGTTCATTAAATTAATTTAATGTTTCAGCGTCGCCAGAAACGCTATCGGTAGCCATACAGCATTGCTATTCTTTTTTTATCACCTCATTGATTAGTATGATTTACTCTTTTTGCTGGTTAATTTTGTTCTTTGATAAATGCTCCTTTATCATAATTGTGGTTTTAAATGAAATTTGCAATTTAATGTTTTTAAGAATTTTCTTAACGTGGCTAAGTGTGTATAATCGGTCCTGCAAGAAGCGCTTCTGTTATCATTAAAACTATAAGTATGTCCTTAACACCCGTATTACCTCTGCCCTGAATCTCTTCTCGGGGGAGAGGTTTTTTTTGCCTGCATATTATTTAGCTTATCGTCATAAATAGAATTTTTAATATTATCGTTATTGATGTTAAACATTATTGATTACGACGATTTAGCTCTACTGACCCCTACGGCAATATTGAAATAGTATCAGCCTGAATCTATTTCATAGTGAATAGTATAATTCTGGCTATGTTTATGTGGGTATTATATAGCTTTCCTTATAACTGCCTTTTTTTCAGCACGATAGAAGTTTTTTGCTTTTGAGGTAATTGTGATTTTGTTCACGGATTTTAGTGCGCGAAGTGGCTATTTGTAGAGAGGTGCAAACGGTTGCATGTTGCTGATACAGTATTCGTTCATTAAAAAAATATAGCGATGGTATGTCTTATGCCAGTACAGAGTACAGGAATCTAAATGATTTCTATTATCTCATAGGTATAGGGATGCCGTTTATGACTTCTGTTAGCTTAACACCATGGGAAATAGCAGTAAAAACAGACAGGGAATATGATTTTATCAATCAGAAAGGAGTTTTTTAATCGCAGGTATAATCACTGGCCTTTTTATCTTCCTTTATATAAATCGTTGTCGTAATGCCCATAAAATCAGCGTTCTGGGATGAGCGCTGATTTTATTTGGTTCTCAGATTACTTACCCCACGCTGCATGCAGAACACCTCTCGCAGTACCTCATAAATGATACATTAAAGGATCTCCTGGAATGGATATTGTTGAACGCTTTATTAACTACACGAAAATCAATACCACGACATCAAGGGAAAACGGCGCTAATGGGATAATGCCTTCTTCTCCTGGTCAAATGGAACTGGCAAAACTGCTTGCAGCAGAACTTGAAGCATTAGGAATGGAAAACATTGAGGTCAGGGATACCGCTATAGTGACGGCAACCTTACCTGCAAATACTGATGACACGATCCCGGTGGTCTCTTTTTTTGGTCATCTGGATACCAGTGCGGAACAGACGGCAGACACCAAAGCACAGCGCCTGCATTATCACGGCGGGGATTTATGCCTGAACAAAGAGCTGAATATTTACCTGCGCGAAAGTGAATTTCCGGAACTGAAAAATTATATCGGTGATGACCTACTGGTGACCGACGGGACCAGTCTGTTGGGCGCTGATGATAAAGCAGCCATCGCCGCGATTATGAATGCTCTTGAGTATCTGGTCGCACACCCGGAAATAAAACATGGGCCGGTAAAAGTGGGTTTTGTCCCGGATGAGGAACAGGGCTTGCGTGGCGCAAAAGCGTTTGATGTTGCCGCGTTTGGTGCTGATTTTGGCTATACCCTGGATTGTTGCGGTATCGGTGAGTTTGTTTACGAGAACTGGAATGCGGGCGATGCGGAAATCATCTTTACCGGCCAGTCCGCACACCCGATGTCGGCCAAAGGTAAGTTAAAGAATTCGCTGCTGATGGCGCATAAGTTTATTGCCATGCTCCCAGGGGGAGAAGCGCCTGAATATACGGAAGGGCGCGAAGGGTATTACTGGGTAAAACAGCTACAGGGTAACAGCGCCCGCACGGTACTTAAGCTGGATATCCGCGATTTCAGTGAAGAAGGTTATAAGGCGCGTATGGCGTTTATTCGCCAGCTTGCCGTCAGCACCTGTGCCCTGTGGGGGGAAAACAGCGTGGTCTGTCATTTAGCCGATCGCTACGCGAATGTGTTGAACAGTTTGCAGGGGGACGCTCACTACCCGATTGATATTGCATTCCGCGCGTATCAGAAATGCGGCATAACGCCCGCACCTGTCGCCATGCGTGGCGGGTATGATGGCGCGGTACTGTCGCAGAAAGGATTGCCGTGCCCGAATATTTTTACCGGTGCTCATAACTTCCATTCAATTTATGAGTATCTGCCGGTGCGTTCTCTGCGGGCTGCCAGTGATGTGGTGGTGGCGGTGATTGAGGAAACTTATACTGAGTTCGCGCAGCGGAGAGCTCAGTCATGATTCAGGTGTTAATCGCACTTCTGGTGATCGTGGTGGTCGCGCGTCTGATTCTGAAAGGTTACCGCGCTGAACCGGTGCTCTTCATTGCGGGCTTAGTCTTGATGATTTGCACCGCGTTAACCGGATGGGGTTCCGTATTACCGAAGGGGGTTGCCAGTACGGGAATTTCCTTTCTCGATCCTTTCGAGGTAATGCGCGATCTCTTCAGCACGCGCGCCGCCGATCTCGGCCTGATGATCATGGCGTTAATGGGATTTGCGCATTACATGGATCATATCGGCGCAAATGAGGCGGTCGTGCGGGTAGTAACGAAACCCTTACGGGCGCTGCGTTCGCCCTATGTGCTCCTCTTTTTCTCCTACCTGCTCGCCAGCCTCCTGCAGTTGGCCATTCCTTCTGCAACCGGGCTTGCCGTGTTGCTGATGGGGACGATGTTCCCCATTATGCTGGGGTTAGGGCTCTCAGCGGCCTCGGCTGCCGGGGTCATTGCTACTTCGCTTGGCGTGGCTTACACCCCGACGGCAATCGATGCTATCAGGGGCTCTAAAGCAGTGAATATGGATGTAGTGGAATATGTTGTTTACCACCAGGGACCCGCCGCGCTGGCAACGGTTCTGGTTGTCGGCGTGTGCCATTTTTTCTGGCAGCGGCATTGCGACCGTAAAGCAGGGACGTTACCGCGGGAAATCGGTAGCGCAGAAGTGACTGATTCAGGACAATCCCCGGCTTTTTACGCGCTGCTCCCCATGCTTCCGATACTGATGGCAGTAGGGTCATCCGAAATGTTCGTCAGGGGTATCAACCTGAATATTATCACCATTGTCCTCATTTCAATGACCATCTGTATGCTGATTGAATGGCTGCGGGTGCGTGATTTAAAGTCGGTCTGCGAAGGTTTCAGCCATTTCCTGAAAGGAATGGGCACTGCGTTTACCGGTGTGGTTGGACTGTTGGTTGCGGCAGGGGTTTTTGCTCACGGAATTAAAGTCATCGGTGCGATCGATCAGCTCATTCTGATGGCCGAACACGTGGGATTACCGCCGTTTGCCATGGCGGTAGTATTTGCGCTGGTGACGCTGGCCGCGGCTATCATTATGGGGTCGGGGAATGCGCCATTCCTCGCCTTCGTTGAGCTCATCCCGCAAATTGCCGCCAGTATGGGCGCTAACGCCGTTGCCATGATCCTGCCGATGCAGCAGGCATCGCATATGGGACGGGCCATTTCACCGGTATCCGGCGTCGTGATTGCCGTTTCCAGCGGAGCGAAAATAACCCCATTCGATGTGGTGAAGCGTACCGCCGTACCGCTGATTGTGGGGTTCGTTACTCACACCCTGATCATCGGTATTTTCTATTAACCGTACCAGCGACAAGCCAACTTCCGGTTCATTGAATCCGGAGGTTGGCTTTTTGAATTAGGCGAAATTTAAAAGCGTTAATATTACTGATACCTGTATAAAAAGCCTTGCCTGCTACTGTGAGGCTGACTGTCGCTCAGCGGAGGATAAAATGCGATTTCATTAGGATGTTTAATGGCTGTTTAGCGTTGAAATGGGTGTTTGTCTGGTGTGTCTGGTCAAAACTATCAGGATATTTCTTCTAATCAGCAATTTTTGAAGTTTTATGGTGATCATATTTTTAACAGTAGGTGGAATTGATAACCTGTGAGTATTATTAGTTTTTATCTTTATCGTATAATTCTTATTATTTATCGCTGAGCCACCCGGGCATCAATTATTAATAAGAGTGATGTGTTAAGTTTGCAATTTTATTACATAGGGATAAATTAATCTGGATCATATTTTGATGTTTTTAGTTGTAGTATTTTTTAAAATGAAATAATGCAAGATTTACATGTAATAATGATTTATTTGGGCAGGTTTAAGTGGTAAGGGATTCAGGAAAAGTTAGTACGTTACGACACCATTATCAGGATGACCTGGAAGCGTTTACCTGGAGTGCATTGGTAGCAATTGGTATCGCAATACGGGACCGTAAGATTCATTCTAAAATGTCAGAGCATCTTTTTATTATGCAATGGCTGGCCATCGCTAAAAAAAGAAAGCTCTTCTCAAGGAATGTAATCAATGAACTTCAATGGCTAATAGATGAAGGGAAGAAAAAAAGCCTCAATGCACAACTTAAATTTAAAATAGAATATCTATACTCGACTTCGAGTGGCGATGTATCGATGCAAAACGACTATTTTAAGTTTACTCATACGATTGAGGTGTTGAGAAATAATGGCTGGGAAAGCTTTCTGCTTACGCCAGAGAAATGGCGAGATCTGCATGAAAAGATTAAGGTAAGAGAAGGTAATTTTATTTTTATGGATGACACTCGGCTGCAGGCGTGTTTTGGCGTGCAGGGTGAGATTGTCAAACCCTTCTGTATCCGGGTATATGGCGATGTTGAGTTTGCAAAGTTAACGTTCATTAAACATAACCTTCCGGCTGAATTTGTAAAACACGTTTCAAATGAGTTTTATCACTTCCATTTTCTTCTGGTAAGTAATGCTTAACTGACGATGTGGACAATGTGCTGTTAATGCAAAGAATAGATTGATCAACTTGTAAATTTATCGGATAGAAACCACGCGCCAAGGACAGCGAATGTTTACTCGAAAGTTAGTGATTGCCAACGAATGGATAAGGTTGTCTGATATTCCAGACAGTGTGTCCATTTCTTTTCGGGGCGTTCTCGAGATAACTGAAAGTACAGGTGTGCCAGACGCCAGCACGCCGTTGTTACGTTTAGAAAATGAAATGGCACCGATCACCGTCGATTCGTTGTCCTGGGTGCGGGTGCCTGTCGATAGTCAGAAAGACATTACCGTTTATATCCATAAATAATATTAATGTTGAATAGTTTTGGCCTTATTTTTGCCAATGTTAGAGGGCTGCTGTTTATCGCAGTATGTCCCCCTGAGTAATTAATTTATTACCTAAGAATGAATGCGGAAACTTTCTAATAATTAACCATTTTACAGGTTAAGGTATTGCGTGATGTGTCGATAACAATTAAGTCGTAGAGGATTTTTATTGTTATGGAGATGTTTAAATGTTAAAAAATATGAGAATTAAAACCAGCCTGTTATTATTACTGTTGTTATTTACCTTCATGCAGTTCTTTTCCAATGGATTTGAGTTAGTTGATCTCAAAGGAAATCAAAAAAATACGTTATTACTACATAACATCATTAAGGAGCAGGATACCCTGCATAAGGTCGTTGAGGCTGTTTATAAAGTCAGAAGCGTTCGTGATAATATTCAACAACATAATGCGACCGATGCCCGACAGACAGTGAATCAAATGCAAGAGCAGATGGCGTATGCCAGAAAACAGTTCGATATTTTCTGGGGTATTCCTGGATTGACGGCTGACGATCCGCAAATCGGTAAAGTCATCAGAACGGCTTTTGAGCAACAAATGAATGCTGAGCAAAAGTCTATTGATACATTAAATCAGATGCTTTCCAGCAACAGTATTATTAATGCACAAGAAAATGCTAATGCGGAACTGCTCGCGGCTCGCAAAAATTTCGATAACGAAGTGACGAATTATTACAAATCAACAATGCTGATTGGTGAGAAGATCGTTGCACAAACACACGTTCAGTTTAATACCTCGATCCTGAAAGTATCCGTGATCCTGGTCATTACGGTACTTATCTTCTTTATCTGTAATTTCTGGTTGAACCGGACCATCATTCAGCCTTTAAAAATCGTTTCTGAGCATTTTGCGCGGATTGGTAAAGGCGATCTCAGCCATCCTGTTAAGGTGTCGGGTAACAATGAAATCGGCGTACTGTGCTTAAATTTGCATAATATGCAAAAAGGCCTGCGGGAGACTGTCAGCACTATTCGCGATGGCGTTGAGTCTATTAATATCGGTATGCAGGAAATTGCTTCCGGTAATTCCGATTTATCAACCAGAACGGAACAGCAGGCTGCGGCAGTCGTTGAAACGGCGGCCAGTATGGAGCAGATTTCAGTCACAACAAAAAATAATACTGATAAGTCACATCAGGCATCCGTCATGACCAGCGAAAGCACGGAAATGGCATTGCGTGGCGAGCGTTTAATGAGTGATATGGTTGAGAAAATTCACCTGATCAGCCGTAATGCGCAAGGCGTGAACGAAATATCCAATGTTATTGATAGTATTGCTTTTCAAACCAATATCCTGGCATTAAACGCGGCGGTGGAAGCCGCACGCGCTGGTGAGTCCGGGCGTGGGTTTGCCGTTGTGGCGAGCGAAGTCCGAACGCTTGCTCAGCGCAGCGCCTCCTCGGCGAAAGAAATCAGTGAACTGGTTGCCAAAGCGGCAATTAGCGTCAAGGAAGGGGTAGAGATAGCCGAAAACAGTGGCGCCATGATGGCGGATATTGCGAAGGCAATACGCAACATTAATGTCTTAATGGAAGATATCTCTGGAGCCTCGGGGGAACAGAGTCGCGGCATCGAACAGATCCGGGTTGCGGTAACGCAAATGGAGCAAGTGACTCAGCAAAACGCCTCGCTGGTTGAGGAGATAGCCGCCACGACAGGCAGTGTGGAAGAGCAGTCGGCAATGCTATCCCAGGCTGTGGCGGTGTTCCAGGTGGAGGAAAACCAGCCTTCAGCATAATAAATAGAGTACAAACTCGGCGGGTATCGAGGTGCGTTTGACGTGCCCGTTTATGACAGTGAGAAAGGTTGAGCTGCACACGGCTCACAGACCGCAGTTCATCAGGTGTCAATGTTGCCTGATGAGCTGCGTGAGAAAAATATCGGGAATGACGTTCTCCAACGCGATTTGAAATCGCATACGTCATGTTGATAATAATTCTCATTATTATTGTTGTGTTGTACAGGTAATGGTAATGTTGCTTCAGTTATCAACCGTTAATCCCATTTCCTGTGCAGAAGACAGCATGAACAACACCACCGCCCTGAATACGTCCAGACGCGTAGCCCGCACCTTCTCCGTCAGCGAGTTTATGGATTTTGGTGAGCGTTACGGGATCGATTACCGTTTTCCCCTGCTGGCGCAAAAGCCGGATTTGTCGTCTTGCAGCCCCGTTCTGCAGGGGGAGGTTGAGGAGATGACGCTCCCCTGCGGGATGTGTGTCACGCACTCTGATGTGCAGGTGCTACAACCCTACGAAACCACCTCCCGCCACAGCAGTCCTCTGTATATGCTGGTGGTTCTGGAAGGCTGCGTCATCCTGACGCTCAACGGGCAGGAGCATGTGGTACGTTCCGGGATGGCGTTTAGCTCACGCCTGAGCGAGCATCAGACGATGCGTGCCCGCCATCATGCTGACTGCAAACTGCGCACGTTATCGCTCGGTCTGTATCCCGACGGCGCGTGGCGCACGGGGTTGCTCGAATCGTTGATGCGTGAGTGGGAAAGATGCGAAACGCCGACGCTTATCTGGCAGGTGCCGGGGTTTTTACTCAGCGGCCTGCAGTATGCGCAGCGGAGCACGATCGGCCATGTTTCTCGCCAACTGATGCTGGAAGGGCTGATATTACAACTGTTCGGCCATGGCCTCAGCGTGTGTCAGGTTGAGAGTGGCAAGCGGCTTGCGGCAAGCGGTGAACAGCAGCGGCTGGAGGTCGTTCGTCGTCTGCTGGAGCAGAGTCCCGAAAATGACTACACCCTCAATGCCCTGGCCCAACGCGCGGCGATGAGCCCCAGCAGCCTGCGCAGCAAGTTCCGTGCGGCCTATGGCTGTTCCGTCTTTGACTACCTGCGTGATTGCCGTCTGGAACGCGCGCGCGGCTATTTACTGGAAGGATACAGCGTACAGCAGGCGGCCTGGATGTCGGGTTATCAACATGCTACCAACTTCTCTACCGCATTTCGGCGTCGTTACGGCTTTTCGCCTGGCGATGTGCTCAAACTTTGCTAATCCATTTTTACGTTTTTCGCACGTGCCTTCCCGACAATTTGGCACTGCGCATAGGCAACCTGGCATCCTGCATAGCTATCTCCGTTAGCAAAAAGGTAATAATTCTCACTTACAATTAGACATGCCTTTGGAGATATTCATGTTCGCGAAGACTCGGTTGGCGCTATTGGTGGGATGGGTGACCGGTAGCGTGGCTTTTCCTCTGCTGGCGCAGGAAACAACAAAAAACGATACGGTGGTTGTCACCTCGCAAATGCAAAGCGGGGCCACGAAGCTCGCCACGCCGGATATTGAAACGCCTCAGTCGGTATCGATCATTACCCGTGAACAGTTTGAAGAGCAGGGCGCCACCAGCGTGCGCCAGGCCGTGAGCTATACGCCGGGGGTGTACAGCAATCAGATTGGTGCCTCCAACCGCTTTGACTATATTGTGCTGCGTGGTTTCTCGGATGGTAGCCTGGACAACGTCTATCTCGATGGCCTGAAGATGATGGGGGACACCAACTCACACAGCTCGCTGGTGGTCGATCCGTGGTTCCTCGAAGATATCGAAGTGGTACGCGGCCCGGCTTCCGTACTGTATGGCCGTTCTTCTCCGGGCGGTATTGTCGCGCTGACATCACGTAAGCCGTCGTTTGATGCCGGCGGAGAAGTGAAACTGTTTGCTGGCAACAATAACCAGCGCGGCGCGGCGTTTGACGTCACCGGGGCGCTGGATGATAACGATCGCGTGGCGGCACGACTGAGTGGAATGACGCGTTACGCGGACTCGCAGTTTGGCCCATTGAAGGAAGAACGTTATGCGCTGATGCCCAGCCTGACCTGGCGCATCACCGACCAGACGCGTCTGGATCTGATGGCCTATCTGCACCGTGACCCGGAAGGCGGAAGCCACTCCGGTCTGCCGTATGACGGCACTGTAGTTCCGCATTACGGGCAAAAGATCTCCAACACCTTTTACGAAGGCGAGGATGATTACGACAAATACGATCGCCGTGAAAACATGGTGGGCTACAACGTTGAGCACCTGTTTGATAACGGCTGGTCGGTGCGGCAAAAACTGCGCTACCTGCATACCGACGTTGAGCTGAATCAGGTGTATGCGGCGGGCTGGCTGAATGAAACCGAGCTTAACCGCGGCTACTCCGGCTCCGATGAAAAAATGTCAGCGATTACGCTGGATAACCAACTCGACGGCAGCTTTGATACCTGGCAGGTCAACCACCGTGTGCTGGTGGGGATCGATTATCAGGATCGCAGCAACAATACCACCGGTTACTACGGTGCATTCCCGCCGATTGACGCCTTTAACCCGGTATACGGCGCGCAGCCTGATTACATCAACATGTATGCGCGTGAGAAGCACAAGCTGCGCCAGACAGGCTACTATTTGCAGGATCAGATGTCATGGGATCGCTGGCGTATTACGCTCGGCGGTCGCTACGATCAGGTCAGCGTTTCTAACATTGATAAGATCAACGATACCCGTAGCGATCTGGACAAAAACAACTTCAGCACCCGTGCTGCGCTGCTCTATTTGTTCGATAACGGCTTTGCGCCGTATGTGAGTTATTCCACCGCCTTTACGCCAACCAGCTTTGCCGATGAGAACGGCAATC
This sequence comes from Citrobacter sp. Cb028, assembly GCF_030336705.1. NCBI lineage: Bacteria > Pseudomonadati > Pseudomonadota > Gammaproteobacteria > Enterobacterales > Enterobacteriaceae > Citrobacter > Citrobacter sp. Cb028. The sequence continues at coordinate 80,586 of NZ_JAOWCZ010000034.1, forward strand.
TGCTGGATCCGATGAAAGGCAAGCAGTGGGAAGCCGGGCTGAAATATGAGCCGGAAGGACTCAACAGTCAGTTTAGCGCGTCGGTATTCCGTATCAATCAGACGAATATTGCCACCAAAGAAGAGCCGACCGATCCGTACCGCTCGATTGGGGAAATTGAGTCTGAAGGGGTGGAGCTGGAGGCCATTAGCCAACTGACGGAGAGCTTCCGTCTGCAGGCGGCGTATACCTATACCGACATTCGCTATAAGAAAAGCAGCCCGGAAGAGCAGGGTAAGCGCGCAGTGTACGCACCGCGTAACCAGGCCAGTACCTGGCTGAGCTACGATGTGAAAAGCGGTCCGCTGGATGGCCTGACGCTGGGCTCAGGCGTGCGTTATGTCAACGGTATTGCCAGCGATCGCCTGAATACTCACACTCTGCCGTCCTACACGCTGGTGGATATGGCAATTGGCTACGACTTAACGAATATCGGTATTAAAGGGTTGAGCGCTCAGTTGAACGTCAACAACCTGACTGACAAGCGCTACGTTGCGGCTTGTAATTCGCTCTCATACTGCTACTTCGGCGCCGAGCGCAGCATTGTCGGCAGCGTTTCATGGAAGTTCTAAGTATCGTTTTTTAGCCGGATGGCGGTGCTGGCGTCTTATCAAGCCTACAGATGCGTGCAAATTGTAGGCCTGATAAGCGCAGCGCCATCAGGCTGGGGGATTGCGGTTATTGTGTAAAACCGTTTTGCATACAAATCTGCGCGCTGGTTCTCAGGGTAAAGGCGACTTTGTCTGGGTACTGGCTGTAATAGTTATGCTCTTCTTCCAACCCTTTAGCCTGCGCCAGACGTACCGTTTCCAGCGAGCAGGTACGGTAGATCAGGTCTTTATTCATATTGGTCTGCTTTTCACGCTGTTTATCTGCGGACAGCGCCAGCCAGCTCTCGGACAGCGAGTAATCGTAGACCACCCGATTTCCTTTCGCCTGCACATTTTCAATGGTAATGAATTCGTCGATTTTAAGTCTTGGCTGCCCACGCATTTTTTTCTTATCTTCTGCTGCGGCATATTGGGCCAGCGCATTAATATCCATGCCTGCTATTTTCTGTTTATAGATATCGACATAAGCGGCGGGCTGTTGATAACGCTGAGCGTAAGCGTTTCTTAATTCTCCATCGCTTACCGTACAACCCGCCAGAAACAGAGGTAAAAGCAGCGCCAGTTTTATTTTAGTCATGATGTTATCCCGTTCATTATTGTGGTCCCAGTCGCCCATAACATAATAAAAAAATGATTACGGGTGATATTTAAGGTTGTATAAACGGGGGCACGATGACACAAGTGCAATAGTCTTAAAATGGCGTTACAGGCAGGAAACCCTGCCAGAATTGGCAGGGGTTTTGAGCATACTGGTAAAGCATTAATGGCCGATCATTTTTGCTTTCGGGATCAACTGGAAATACAGGTGGTCCGGTACCGGCGTATCCCAGACATTGGCATATACCGCGTAACCAATAGTGGCAAACAGAATCCCCAGCACCAGTATTGTCATGGCAACACCCGACAGTGCCGTTTGTCGCCATAACGCTTTACCGCTGCCTTTTGCACCCGGCGGTGTCTGCAGGGAAAAGCTCAGCGTTGAAGCCACCGGACAGGATTCAACACAGGTCATGCAGCCAGTGCATTCCACAGTACGCACCTGAATCAGTCTGTCTACCGGGATTTTCGATGGGCAATTTTTCGCGCATTTCCCGCAATCAATGCAACTGTCGGCGTTGCGGCGGATTTTAAACGGCGAGAACAGCGAGAACAGACCAAGCAGTGCGCCGTAAGGACACAGATAACGACACCAGGCGTTGCGAATAAACAGGCTCAGGAGACTGATAACCACCACAGAGATGAGCGTGGCGGAGCCAATATGGCGAAAGAAATCGAGCATCTTCACATCGATGATGATTCCATAGGCTGACGTCAGAAAGTACTGAATCCCCTGGGCGGGCATCGACAGGGCGATATACAAGAAAAACCCCAGCAGCAGATACTTCAGGCTGAGCAGCGGGATATCCAGCCAGCGCGGCAGCGTAAAGTTACGACCGAATAATTTTCTCCCCAGATTACCGAGCAGTTCGGAAAGCGTCCCCACCGGGCATAACCATGAACAGAAAGCTTTTTTTAACAACAGGCTAATCAGGATAAACGCAACTAACAGCAGCATAGAGGCGGCATGGATGGGCGGAAGAAAACCGGTCTCTAGCGTATAGCGGAAATTCATCAAACCCGCTATCGGCAGCCATCCCTCAATACCGCCGGGCCTTGGAATATAAACGCTGGTGCCGGCGGTTTCGAAATAGCGGACCCAATACCAGAACGCCACGCCAATATAAATATTGATAGCCAGCAGGAGAAACTGGGTGGCTTTTCGCCAGCTGCTGGCGTTGCGCCAGTCATTCCACGGCAGTTTGCCCCCGGTCGTGCCTGGGCGGCGCTGCCAGCGCGTTCTCATCTTCCCGTTCATGGTTTTATAGTATCCCTCATATTTCCCCTTCTGCATTCAGAAGGCGTCATCACCGGGATATGCTAGCGCTATTCAGATTTGGTGTATTTGATTTGCATCTTATTACGCGGCTGTTATTTTCTTCATGCCAATATGCCTGAAAAATAATAACAGCCCGATATTTATCACAGGTCAGATAAATACCCTGAACGGGGTATTTATTTCTCTGCAGGGCAACGATTATTCCTGATAAACCTCAACGCGGTCGCGGCCATTACTTTTCGCCAGATAAAGTGCGCGATCGGCTTTATCAACCAACTGTTTATAGTCGGGATGATAGTCATATTCGGCAATACCAATACTGACGGTAATAGAAAACGTTTCTGTCGCTGAGGCTGCCATGCGCATCTCGGCAATTTTCATACGTAGCGTTTCCAGAATAATACTGGCCTGTGATTCATCTGACTCGACGAGCAGAATCATAAATTCTTCGCCACCGTAGCGGAACACGTAATCGCTGCTGCGGATATGATCGTAAATGACCGCCGCGACGTTTTTGAGCGTCAGATCGCCAGTATTATGCCCGAAGTTATCGTTAATTTGCTTGAAGTAGTCGATATCCAGCATCGCCAGGGTAAAAGGCTTACGCGTATGTAACGCCAGCGAGATCTCGCGCCGCATGATGGTCGGAATAAAGCGGCGATTAAGCAACTGGGTCAGCGAATCTTTACCATTTTCCTGCTTAACCAGCGCGTCGAACATTGAGGCGAGCAGGAAATGGATTTTTGCCGATAGCTGGCGTACATCCTGCAATAAGCTCATCCGCTCGGGTTCTGTCGGCTGATGCTGATGCGACAGGGTTGTTGTCAGACGGCTGTCGATCTCTGCAATCAGTGATTCCATCTTATTCAGCAGATTGCTGTTGCCGAGGATATGTTTTCCCTTATGTGATAACCACATACCGAAGTCAGAATTCGCCAGAAACACCATCTCACCGAAAGGCATTCCGGTGGCGATGTTATAAATAAACTGGTTTTCCCAGTCGGTAAACGAACGGATTTGCCGCTCGCGCTCGACGTTAACGTCATCGTAAATAGTCTGTAGACGGTACTGCTCCTGCGTGTGCATAGAGTTTTGAAAACTGGGGGAATAGGAGACCGTCATGGCCTCCAGCGCAGTATCCATTGCCAGACTGCTGAAACAGATAGCATCGCTCAGCAAGGCGGGAGTGGAATCCGCCTTTGTTTTTAACACCCTGTACAGCTCATCTTTCAGCTTGCGCGCGCCGCGGTTGACCAGATCGATGGGCAGGCCGATACGGGCATGCACCACACCAATTTTGCGCTGTTTGGCCAGCAGTTGTGAGAGATCTTCGTGGGCGCTGCCAAGTACGCTGCGCAGCCAGTCAAACATGCTGCCGCTGAGGCGGGTACTGACCTGTTCTGTATTGAGGAACAATGCGCTCTCCGCATGGGAGAGCATATAGTCATAAAAAACGGATACTAAATGGCGGATCTCTTCATCGCTTAACGATGTCAGGAGCGTGTGAACTTCAGGTGATGTTTGACGTAACAGCGCCTGCCATTCTGTAAGGAGTAATGTGTCGTTTACCGGTTCAACCTGTTCCATCTTACTGCCACTCAACGTGCGATTAAAAATTCAGGCGGTATTACGGACAATTACCTCACGATGGTCAAGTTAAACTCTCTTATCGATGGCTAATACCTTCATAAATAAGCCTGAGCGCGAAGACACCAATAATGGCGCCAATCACCCGGCTGGCAACCCGTTGGATTCGGCCATACGCACGGCGCACGGCGGGCAACGAAAACGCCTGGCTGAGAAAAATACGCCAGATAACGGAAGACAACACAATGCCGGCCCAGGCCATCAACCTGGCCCACGTTGGCGTGTCTGCGCTTAAGGTGACCGAGAAGATACTAATAAAAAACAGCACGGTTTGCGGATTAGATAAATCCGTTAATAACCCACGGCGGAAAAACACATACCAGGGGGCGGAAAGCGGCTGCTGTAGCGTTGGCATTTGCGGTGTAGCCTGATGCCGGATGCTGTTCCAGGCGAACCACAGCAGATAGGCGCCGCCGACAATCTTAATCAACGAAAAAATCTCTTCACACTGAGTAATAAGCGTCGCCATGCCAAAGAGCCCGAGGCCGGAGTAGAACGCATCGCCTAAGGCGACGCCCAGACCGGTTATCACGCCCGCGCGTCGCCCTGACGCCAGGCTGGTTTGCACCACCACAAACAGGTTCGCGCCGGGGTTAAAAAAAGTTAAAACAAACAGGCTGACGGTGAGTACGACGGCGTGCAGAGGTTCCATAGACAACAATTCCTCAGATTCTCATAAAGTTAACACTATAATTTCAGTGCGCTGTCTGTTCTGAGGATCAACTCACACTGGCTATTGAAACTTTGAACAGGTTGACGCGCTGCTACCCGGTGACCGGTTTTTTCTGCGCCGCAAAATCTCTATATATTCCTGCTGAATGTGGATTTTTTATCCAGGCTGGACTAGTTATTAATCATCCTTGAATCGCGTTATGTACTGTTCAGGGATCGATGATGGCGTAATAACAAAACCTGGAGCTGGTCTATGAAAACTGGAATTAAAGTACTTATTGGTGCATTAGCTTTTGTCGTGACCAACGCATATGCCGCGGAATTTATGACAAAACTTGAATTTGAAAAGGTTGAGTCGCAGTACACAAAAATCGGTGATATCTCAACGAGTAATGAAGTTTCTGTCTCAGACGCTAAAGAAGAGCTGCTGAAGAAAGCAGAAGAGAAAGGGGCCGATGTGGTGGTATTAACCTCCGGTCAAACGGATAATAAAATCCATGGCACAGCCAATATCTACAAGAAAAAATAATACGCTACTGTAAAAATCGCGATACCCGCCGGTCATTGTATCGGCGGGTTTTCTTTTAATCTGCGCCAGAAGGTGGTTCGACTTACCCCGAGATATCGGGCAGCCGCGGTTTTATCGCCATTGAATTGCGCCAGCACCTGCTGCGGCGTCAGCGATGAGGATACCTGCGGCGCGTCAGCAGCAACGGCCAGTTCCGGTAACAGCTGCTGCAGGAATTGTACGTTCAGCTCCGGCTGCGGCTCGACGCTTAAAAACAGCGCCAGGCGCTCCATCATATTACGCAGTTCACGGATATTCCCTGGCCAGCCATAATTCAGTAACGTCGGTTGACTCAGACCCAGCCCTTTGCGCACAGGTTCAGAAAACGGCACCTCCAGTTCCGCCAGCGACTGTTTTAAAAAGCCTTCCGCCAGCGGCAGGATATCGGGCAATCGCTCGCGTAGCGGCGGTAGCGTGAGGCGCAAAATACTCAGGCGATAAAACAGATCGGTGCGAAATTCTCCCTGTTTTATCTCCTGCTCCAGATGACAGTGGGTGGCGCTAATCACCCGTACATCGACCGGAATCGGCTGATGTCCACCGACCCGGGTGACCTCTTTTTCTTCCAGTACGCGCAACAGTCGGGTTTGTAACGGCAGCGGCATTTCGCCTATCTCATCAAGAAACAGCGTTCCTCCGTGGGCGATTTCAAACAGGCCCGCGCGTCCTCCCCGACGGGAGCCGGTAAAGGCGCCATCCTCATAGCCGAACAGCTCCGCTTCCAGTAATGATTCGGTGATTGCCCCGCAGTTGACGGCAACAAACGGCGGCGAAGGTTTACCGCGCCGGTTCTCCTGACGGGTGAAAAACTCACGATGAATTGCCTGCGCCGCCAGTTCTTTGCCCGTGCCTGTTTCGCCCTGAATCAGCACCGGTGCACGCGAACGGGCATAAAGCATAATGGTGTGCCGCACCTGTTCCATCTGTGCCGAGTGACCGCGCATATCCCCCAGCGCATAGCGGGTGCGCAGCGTATCGCCGGAAACGTACGGACCGTTTCTGCGCAGCGTCAGACGAGTCATATCGAGCGCATCGACAAAGGCCTGGCGCACGGTGGCCGCCGAATAGATAAAGATGCCGGTCATGCCTGCTTCTTCTGCCAGGTCGGTAATCAACCCCGCGCCGACGACCGCCTGCGTGCCGCTGGCCTTCAGCTCGTTGATTTGACCACGGGCATCTTCTTCCGTGATATAGCTGCGCTGTTCAAGCTGCAAATTGAAGGTTTTTTGAAAAGCGAGCAGCGCGGGGAGGGTTTCCTGATAGGTAATGACGCCAATCGACGAGGTGAGCTTTCCCGCTTTGGCCAGCGCCTGTAGCACGTCAAACCCGCTGGGTTTAATCAGGATCACCGGAATCGATAAACGGCTTTTCAGATATGCCCCGTTGGAACCCGCGGCAATGATGGCATCACAACGCTCGGTGGCTAACTTCTTGCGGATATACGTCACCGCTTTTTCAAAACCAAGCTGAATAGGGGTGATGGTTGCCAGGTGGTCGAACTCCAGGCTGATGTCGCGAAACAGTTCGAACAGGCGCGTGACCGAAACGGTCCAGATAACCGGTTTGTCGTCGTTCACCCGCGGCGGAAGATGCGTATCAGCCATAACCATCCTAAAAAGTAAGGCACCGAGTATTAGGGTTTAGTTGTGTTTCATGAATGTTGCAATGAAACGTGAAGGAACGTTTCATGAAACGATAGCTGACACGCTTTTGTGCAACAAAGATACAAAAATTTAATTTAATATATTGTTTTTAAAGGTAAATATATAAAATAATTAAAAATTAAGGTCTTTGGCATACCACTTGCTTTAAATAAATCAACGAATGATAACAAGTTGATAACAAAGGACGGGATATGTCTCTACACTCCCCAGGGCAGGCGTTTCGCGCCGCGCTCAGCAAAGAAAACCCATTACAAATCGTTGGCACCATCAACGCCAACCACGCTCTGCTGGCCCAACGCGCCGGATATCAGGCGATTTATCTCTCCGGCGGCGGCGTCGCGGCTGGGTCTCTGGGTCTGCCGGATCTTGGTATTTCTACCCTTGATGATGTGCTAACCGATATTCGCCGCATTACTGATGTTTGCCCGCTGCCATTGCTGGTGGATGCGGATATCGGTTTTGGATCGTCAGCCTTCAACGTGGCGCGGACCGTGAAGTCAATTTCCAAAGCCGGTGCCGCCGCGCTGCATATTGAAGATCAGATCGGTGCCAAACGCTGCGGTCATCGCCCGAACAAGGCGATCGTCTCGAAAGAAGAGATGGTCGACAGGATCCGCGCCGCCGTGGATGCGCGTACCGATCCCAACTTTGTGATCATGGCGCGGACCGATGCATTGGCGGTGGAAGGGTTAGAGGCCGCCATCGATCGTGCCCAGGCGTACGTCGAAGCAGGCGCGGATATGTTGTTCCCGGAAGCCATTACCGAGCTTGCCATGTACCGTCAGTTTGCCGATGCGGTACAGGTGCCGATCCTCGCCAACATTACCGAATTTGGCGCTACGCCACTGTTCACCACTGATGAACTGCGCAGCGCGAACGTCGCGATGGCGTTGTATCCGCTGTCGGCCTTCCGCGCCATGAACCGCGCTGCGGAAAAGGTTTACAACGTGCTGCGCCAGGAAGGAACGCAAAAGAGCGTTATCGACATTATGCAGACGCGCAACGAGCTGTACGAAAGCATCAATTACTACCAGTTCGAAGAGAAACTCGACGCGTTGTATACCAAGAAGTAACCGTCGTAGGCCGGATAAGGCGTAGCTGCCATCCGGCAATAAATTTGTACCCTACATATTATAAAAATGACGAGGACAACATGAGCGACACAACGATCCTGCAAAATAGTACCCATGTCATTAAGCCTAAAAAATCGGTTGCGCTGTCAGGCGTCGCCGCCGGAAATACCGCGCTGTGTACCGTTGGCAAAAGCGGTAACGACCTGCACTATCGCGGCTACGATATTCTCGACCTGGCGCAGCAGTGCGAATTTGAAGAAGTCGCGCACCTGCTGATCCACGGGAAATTGCCCACCCGTGATGAGCTCACCGCCTATAAAAGCAAATTAAAAGCGCTGCGCGGGCTGCCCGCAAACGTGCGTACCGTTCTGGAAGCGCTGCCTGCTGCCTCGCACCCGATGGACGTGATGCGCACCGGCGTCTCCGCGCTGGGTTGTACGTTGCCGGAAAAAGAAGGGCATACCGTTTCCGGCGCACGCGATATTGCCGACAAGCTGCTGGCATCGCTCAGTTCTATTCTCCTGTACTGGTATCACTACAGCCATAACGGCGAGCGTATTCAGCCGGAAACTGACGATGATTCCATTGGTGGACACTTCCTGCATCTGCTGCATGGCGAAAAGCCGTCGCGAAGCTGGGAAAAAGCGATGCATATTTCGCTGGTGCTGTACGCCGAACACGAATTCAACGCCTCCACCTTCACCAGCCGCGTGATTGCAGGGACCGGATCCGATATGTATTCCGCGATTATCGGCGCGATTGGCGCATTGCGTGGTCCGAAACACGGCGGGGCGAATGAAGTATCGCTGGAGATCCAACAGCGCTACGAAACGCCAGACGAAGCGGAAGCGGATATCCGTAAACGCGTTGAAAACAAAGAAGTGGTGATTGGCTTTGGTCATCCGGTTTACACCATCGCCGACCCGCGCCATCAGGTGATAAAGCGCGTGGCGAAACAGCTTTCTCAGGAAGGCGGTTCGCTGAAAATGTATAACATCGCCGACCGTCTGGAAGACGTGATGTGGGAAACGAAAAAGATGTTCCCCAACCTCGACTGGTTCTCGGCAGTCTCCTACAACATGATGGGCGTCCCGACTGAAATGTTCACACCGCTGTTTGTCATCGCCCGCGTCACCGGCTGGGCGGCGCACATCATTGAACAGCGCCAGGACAACAAAATTATCCGTCCTTCCGCCAATTACACCGGCCCGGAAGATCGTGTCTTTGTCGCGATAGATCAGCGTTGCTAATGCAAAACCTCTAAATATAAAAACAGGAACCCTTGTTATGTCTGCACATATTTCGAACGTCCGCCCGGAATTTGACCGTGAAATCGTTGATATTGTTGATTACGTCATGAATTACGAGATCACTTCGACGGTAGCGTATGACACCGCGCATTATTGCCTGCTTGATACCTTAGGCTGCGGCCTGGAAGCGCTGGAATATCCGGCCTGTAAAAAACTGCTGGGGCCGGTAGTCCCAGGGACTGTGGTGCCGAACGGCGTGCGCGTTCCGGGCACCCAGTTCCAGCTCGACCCGGTGCAGGCGGCGTTTAACATCGGCGCGATGATCCGCTGGCTGGACTTTAACGACACCTGGCTGGCCGCGGAATGGGGGCATCCTTCCGATAACCTCGGCGGCATTCTGGCTACGGCTGACTGGCTGTCACGCAATGCGGTAGCAGTGGGGAAAGCGCCGTTAACCATGAAAAAAGTGCTCACCGGAATGATTAAAGCCCATGAAATTCAGGGCTGCATTGCGCTGGAAAACTCTTTTAACCGCGTCGGTCTCGATCACGTCCTGCTGGTCAAAGTGGCCTCCACGGCGGTGGTCGCCGAGATGCTTGGCCTGAACCGGGATGAAATCCTCAACGCCGTGTCGCTGGCGTGGGTTGACGGGCAGTCGCTGCGTACCTATCGCCATGCGCCAAATACCGGCACGCGTAAATCCTGGGCAGCTGGCGATGCAACTTCGCGCGCGGTACGTCTGGCACTGATGGCGAAAACCGGTGAGATGGGGTATCCGTCTGCGCTGACGGCGAAAACCTGGGGCTTTTATGACGTCTCTTTCAAAGGCGAATCGTTCCGCTTCCAGCGCCCGTACGGCTCTTATGTGATGGAAAACGTGCTGTTTAAAATCTCCTTCCCGGCCGAGTTCCACTCGCAGACTGCGGTAGAGGCAGCGATGACGCTGTACGAGCAGCTACAGGCTGCAGGGAAAACGGCGGCGGATATCGAAAAAGTGACCATTCGTACGCACGAAGCCTGTATCCGCATCATCGATAAAAAAGGCCCGCTGAATAACCCGGCGGATCGCGATCACTGCATCCAGTATATGGTCGCCATTCCGCTGCTGTTCGGGCGCTTAACCGCGGCAGATTATGAAGACGGCGTGGCGCAGGACAAACGCATTGATGCCCTGCGCGAGAAGATCAACTGCTTTGAAGATCCGGCTTTTACAGCCGATTACCACGATCCTGAAAAACGCGCCATCGCGAATGCCATCACCCTGGAATTCACCGATGGCTCACGTTTTGAAGAAGTGGTGGTGGAGTACCCAATCGGCCACGCGCGCCGTCGTAACGACGGGATGCCGAAGCTGGTCGAGAAGTTCAAAATCAACCTGGCGCGTCAGTTCCCGACCCGTCAGCAGCAGCGCATTCTGGATGTCTCCCTGGACAGAACTCGCCTGGAGCAGATGCCGGTCAATGAGTATATGGATTTGTTTGTTATCTGAAACCCGACTCATCAGGCGTAAGTTCAACAGGAGAGCATTATGTCTTATAGCGAGTTTTATCAACGTTCTATTACGCAGCCGGAGTCGTTCTGGGCCGAGCAGGCCCAGCGTATTGACTGGCAGCAGCCGTATACGCAGATACTGGACCACAGCAATCCGCCGTTTGCCCGCTGGTTTTGCGGCGGGACGACCAATCTGTGCCATAACGCCATCGACCGCTGGCTGGAGAAACAGCCCGAGGCGCTGGCGCTGATTGCGGTGTCATCAGAAACCGAAGAAGAACGCACGTTTACCTTTCGTCAGTTGTATGACGAAGTGAATATTGTGGCAGCGATGCTGTTGTCGCTCGGCGTACAGCGCGGGGATCGGGTACTGGTTTATATGCCGATGATCGCCGAAGCGCACATTACGCTGCTGGCCTGCGCACGCATTGGGGCGATCCATTCAGTGGTGTTCGGTGGTTTTGCTTCGCACAGCGTGGCGGCGCGCATCGATGACGCCCGACCGGTGGTTATCGTTTCGGCGGATGCCGGAGCGCGCGGCGGCAAGATCCTGCCCTATAAAAAGCTACTCGATGATGCGATCGATCAGGCTCAGCATCAGCCGCGTCATGTGGTGCTGGTCGACCGCGGTCTGGCGAAAATGGCGTGGGTGGAGGGGCGTGACCTCGACTTTGCCGCGCTACGCCAACAGCATCTCGGCGCACGGGTGCCGGTTGTCTGGCTGGAGTCGAACGAAACGTCCTGCATTCTCTACACCTCCGGGACAACCGGTAAACCGAAAGGCGTCCAGCGCGACGTTGGTGGTTACGCGGTCGCGCTGGCGACCTCGATGGACACCATTTTCGGCGGCAAAGCGGGCGGCGTGTTCTTCTGCGCGTCGGATATCGGCTGGGTGGTTGGGCATTCCTATATCGTGTATGCCCCGCTGCTGGCGGGGATGGCGACGGTGGTTTACGAAGGGCTGCCAACGTATCCGGACTGCGGCGTATGGTGGAAAATTGTTGAGAAGTATCAGGTCAGCCGGATGTTCTCGGCCCCGACCGCCATCCGCGTGCTGAAAAAATTCCCAACCGCGCAAATCCGCAATCACGATCTCTCCTCGCTGGAGGTGCTGTATCTGGCGGGTGAGCCGCTGGATGAACCGACCGCCAGTTGGGTAACGGAAACGCTGGGCGTACCGGTTATCGACAACTATTGGCAGACTGAATCCGGCTGGCCGATTATGGCTATCGCCCGCGGGCTGGACGACCGACCGTCGCGGCTGGGCAGTCCTGGCGTGCCGATGTACGGCTATAACGTGCAGTTGCTCAATGAGGTGACCGGTGAACCTTGTGCGGCGAACGAGAAGGGGATGCTGGTGATTGAAGGGCCGCTGCCGCCGGGCTGTATTCAGACTATCTGGGGGGATGACGCGCGGTTTGTGAATACCTACTGGTCGCTGTTTTCCCGCCAGGTGTACGCCACCTTTGACTGGGGCATTCGCGATGCCGATGGCTATTACTTCATTCTGGGCCGTACGGATGACGTGATCAACGTGGCCGGACACCGGCTGGGGACGCGCGAGATAGAGGAGAGTATTTCCAGCTATCCAAACGTCGCCGAGGTGGCGGTAGTTGGCGTGAAGGATGCGCTGAAAGGGCAGGTGGCGGTCGCGTTCGTTATTCCAAAACAGAGCGACAGTCTGGAAGACAGCGACATTGCCCATTCGGAAGAGAAGGCGATTATGGCGCTGGTGGACAGTCAAATTGGTAATTTTGGTCGTCCGGCTCACGTCTGGTTTGTGTCGCAGCTGCCGAAAACACGCTCCGGCAAAATGCTCAGACGGACGATTCAGGCGATCTGCGAAGGCCGCGATCCTGGCGATCTAACGACCATTGACGATCCCGCATCGTTGCAGCAAATCCGTCAGGCGATCGAGGAGTAACGTCGTGTGATGCCCGGTGGCGCAATGCTTACCGGGCCTACGTGTTAATCAACTTTCTTATACGGCCCGTGATAGTAATCAAACGGCGCATAAACCGTATCGGCCACGAACGATAACGGCACATCAACAAATAACAGCGCTAAATCGAAATAGTTATAATCGTAAGCGCCCGGGTTTTTTAGTTTATCAATATCATGGCGCATACCCACGTAATACGTATCTGAATCCTCGCCTGCCGTGCGCGCATCAATGCTGCCACATCCTGTAAGTAATACGCTGATAAAGAGCGTTGTTACCGCAACCGTCTTTTTGCTCATGCTATGACCTGGCTTCTCGCCCCGTTTTACCATAACGATAAAAAAGCGGCGTGTTGTCCTCGGAACTTAAACCACCAGGTCAGGACTCATCGTGTGAGGATGGCACATCGAAGGCCGGATAAAACACGTGAGTGGTGTATCCGGCAAAGAGGCTTTTACAGCGTGACGCTTTCGCGACGACGCAGCAGAGAAAACGGCCCCGGTCCACTTAGGGTAAATACGGAAATCAACGTGAAGCTTAGCGCAATTATCCCCAGCACCAGATACGCCCCCTGGAAACCAATACTCTCATACATTTTTCCGGCCAGAACTGACATGAAAATCATTGCTAACTGTTTGAAGAAACAGAAGCACACCAGGTAAATTGTGGCCGAGAAGCGCACTTCAAACTGACTGGTGATGTATTTGAAGCAACCGACGATCAGGAACGGTATTTCAAACATATGCAGCGTTTTGAGAATGACGACCTCCAGCGCAGAGGTGGCGAAGGAGGAGCCGATGATCCGCACCGACATTATCGTACCGGCCAGCAGTAGGGCGTTCTTTCCGCCAATGCGGTTCACAATCAGCGGCGCAAAGAACATGATAGAGGCATTAAGTAATTCCCCCATGGTCGTGACGTAGCCAAACACACGGGTACCCTGTTCGCCGGTGGCAAAGAACGAGGTAAAGAAGTTGGCGAACTGCTGGTCAAACACTTCATACGTACAGGAAACGCCGACCACGTACAGGGAGAGGAACCAGAGTTTCGGTTGTTTAAATAACTCCAGCGCCAGCTTCAGACTGAATGCTGAGTTGTTGGCGCCTACCGCATCCGCAACTTTTGCAGAAGAGGGGGCATCTGTTTTTGAAAAGAGCAGCAGCAATGCCAGAATGACCGCACAGCCGGAACCTAACCAGAAGACAAACTGGTTATTGATGGTGAACATAATCCCGGCAATTGAGGCGCACAGCGCCCAGCCCACGCAGCCAAACATGCGCGCGCGACCAAATTCAAAATTGCTTCGGCGGCTGGCTTTTTCAATATAGGCTTCAATCGCCGGGGCGCCGGCATTGTAGATAAAGCCAAGGTAAATCCCGCCGACAATCGAACCCAGTAAAATATTAACCTGTAATAACGGGCCAAAGACGTAAATAAAGAATGGGGCAAACATTACCAGCATTCCGGTAATTACCCACAGCAGGTGTTTACGCAGGCCAAGCTTATCGGAAAGCAGTCCGAAAACAGGCTGGAATAATAACGAAAATAGTGAAATACAGGCGAAAATGATCCCGGTGTCACCTTTACTGATATGGTTTACATCGTGTAACCAGATAGGGAAGAAGGGGAAATAGGCACCCATAATGAAAAAGTAAAAGAAAAAGAAGAAGCCGAACATCCAAAAGTTAGTGTTTTTCAAATAATACATAATGGACTTCCTTACGATGAATGCGGGCAGGGGGGAACCTGCCCGATTATTATTATTTTTGACCCCAGACCAGCTGGTAGTGGTAGCGTCCGGCACTCAGCAGGAACTCTGGTGAAACGGAAGGACTCCAGGAGTCGTCACCGCCCACGCCCATATGGAAGCCATCAATATTGACCCAGGTACCAGCCTCCGGTTGCAGCAGATGGCGGTGGCTGGTTTCCATCAGTTGCTTCTGGCTAAAGCGGCTGATGTTGAACAGGAAGTCCCCTCGCCATTGATGCGCGCCGTAGCGTAGCTCACGCGTGTTGCAGCGCAGACCGTTTTCGCCAGGGAAAACATATGGGGTGTACATCTCATCAAGCGACAAATCCCAACGATCAAAACAGGCGGCGTTCAAGCGATCCGGGTAGTTCTCATGTGGGCCGAGACCTAACCAGTTCACGCGCTCAGCGATCTGCGCCAGTTGGCAGCTCAGGCCGATGCGGGCCGGATGTGGCGTGCCGCTGGCGACGTCGACATCCACCGTTATCTGCATTTCACCATTGCCGTCAATACGGTAGCTTTTTCGGCTGACGAACAGCGTTTCGCCCTGATACTGCCACGCATGTTCGGTGGCGATCAGTACCGCATGGCTTAGCGTGTCGGCAGCACAGTGCAGTAACGTTGCTTCGACCAGATAATGACCGGCGGCTTTCCAGCGTTCGACCCAGGCGTTAGGGTCGATGCGGGTTGACTCGCTCACGCCGATGTCGTTGTCCAGCGGCGCGCGGGTGAACTGGTCAGTAAGCGGGGTTAACAGCTGAGCTGCGTCGCCAATCCAGTACTGTGTCAGCAGGCCAGACTGACGGTCGAATTGCCAGCGCTTGTCGTTGATCTCAACAGTAAAGGTGTTTTCGCTCACGTTCAGCTGTGGTGCGGTACGGGCAGTTGGCCGTGGCACCAGGCTGAGTTTCTCTTCCAGCTTCCATTGCTGCCAGGCGCTAATGTGCCCGGCGTCTGACCATGCGGTGGCCTGAGGTTGCTCTACGCGTACCGTTAGCCATAGCTGGCCGGCGGTTTCCGGCATCGGGACATCTGGCAGGGTTATCACCTGGCGACTCTGTGGGGCGATATCCAGCACGATTTCTCCGGCGGCCAGCGGGTTGCCATCCTGGGCAATCGACCAGTGCAGAACCTCGTTATCGCTGTGGCGGAACAGATATTCGCTGGTTACTTCAATCTGGCGTTTGGGTCCCGGCAGCAGCGTAAACTGGAAAAACTGCTGCACATGTTTGGCCTCGTATAATGCCGGATGCGGGGTGCGATCGGCGAACACCAGGCCGTTCATGCAAAACTGACGATCGTTAGGCGTGTCGCCAAAATCACCACCGTAGGCAGACCATGCCTTGCCGTTCTCATCATATTTAATCAGCGACTGATCTACCCAGTCCCAGACAAACCCGCCCTGTAGGCGCGGAAATTGACGGAACGCTTGCCAGTATTTGGCGAAGCCGCCAAAACTGTTGCCCATGGCGTGGGCGTATTCGCAGAGGATGAGCGGACGCTGCTCGCCGGGCATCGACAGCCACTTTTTAATCGACCATTTGGGTACCGCGGGGAAGGGCTGATCCTGATCGACGCGGGCGTACATCGGGCAAATAATGTCGGTCGCCGTGGTATTTGCGCCGCCGCCTTCATACTGTACCGGGCGGGACGGATCTTCTGATTTTATCCAGCGGTAGAGCGCGTCATGGTTGGCGCCATGCCCGGATTCATTGCCCAGTGACCAGATGATGATGCTCGGGTGGTTGCGATCGCGTTGCACCATGCGCGTGACGCGCTGGCTCATGGCTGGCAGCCATGCGGGATCGTCGGTGAGGCGATTCATCGGCACCATGCCGTGGGTTTCAATATTGGCTTCGTCGACCACATACAGGCCGTAGCGATCGCACAGGGTGTACCACAATGGATGGTTCGGGTAATGGGAGCAGCGCACGGCGTTAAAGTTGTTCTGCTTCATCAGCAGAATATCCTGCACCATCGTCGCCTCGTCCATCACCTGACCGTTGACCGGATGGTGCTCATGACGGTTGGTGCCGCGAATCAACAGCGGCTTACCGTTGAGTAACAGCAAGCCGTTTTCAATACGAACCTGACGAAAGCCGACATCACAGGCTTCCGCTTCAATCAGCGCTCCGTCAGCGGTACGTAACTGGACCACAGCGCGGTACAGATTAGGCGTTTCGGCACTCCACAGCGCCGGGTTTTCGACGTTCAGACGCAGGGTAACCCGATCATGATAAGCGCCGCGTTCATCAATAATTTCGCTGCCGAGCGGGGAAGTCGTTTCGTGAGTGAGCGTTTCACCGTCCCACAATTGCAGGGTGACGCGTAAATCTTCGCTCTCGTTGCCCGCCACTCTGACTTCTGTTTCCAGCGTGGCGCGGCTGAAATCGTCGTTAAAACGGGTGTTAATGCGCAGGTCGCGGATTTGCGTAGCGGGCTTATGCAGCAAAGATACATCGCGAAAGATCCCGCTCATGCGCCACATGTCCTGGTCTTCCAGATAACTGCCGTCGCTCCAGCGCAGCACCATCACTGCCAGGCGGTTTTCGCCGTGCAGCAGATAATCGCTAAGATCGAATTCAGACGGCAGGCGGCTGTCCTGACCGTAGCCAACCCAGCGACCATTGCACCACAAATGAAACGCGGAATTCACCCCGTCAAAAATAATGCGCGTCTGACCTTCATCTAACCACGCGTCTTCGATATTAAATGTGAGCGAGTAACATCCTGTCGGATTCTGCGCTGGAACGTACGGGGGGTTAACCGGGATCGGGTAGGTGACGTTGGTATAAATTGGCGCGTCGTAACCGTCCATCTGCCAGTTAGAGGGGACGTTGATAGTATCAGCCTGTGGCAGATCGCTTGTCAGCCAGCTTTCCGGTACGGCCTCAGGCGCGGAAAACCAGGCGAACTGCCACTTGCCATTCAGCGAGCGTAACTGAGTTGATCGCTGATTGGTGCGCGCATCATCTGCTGAGCGCCAGCTACAAAACGGCGGGTGCGCCTCCAGGCGGTTGAGCTGCGTGACGCCGGGATTTTCCCAGTCACGGCGGGCCAGTACAGCGGAGAGTGAATCTGTGTTCAGGTTCATAACGGTATCCTGTTTGAATTTGTTATTCGCTCACAATTTCAATCAAAATACGAATAAGCGATCCCAACTGTAAAGGATGGGGCGCTCAATGAGTGAACTGACTCACACAATTGTTATGCGTTCACAATTTAGGTGTGAGCTGCGAAACTTGCCGCGCTAGCTGGATCAGTGAGTCGGCCAGTACCTGGGGTGAGGGGGGTTGCGTATCGGGAGGCAGTACCGTATTGCGCTTAACCAGGGTTACGGGCAGCAGTTGGTTGCCCACGCTTGAGGTCCCACGGGGAAGTTGCAGCAGTCTGTCGACGCTGGTTTCACCCAGTAACGGAAAATCCTGCCTGATGGTGGTTAGTGGTGGGATGTAGCAGGCGCTGTCTTCGGTGTCATCGTAGCCGATCACCGAGATATCAACCGCCACCCGCAGACCGAACTCGCTGATTGCCCGCATCGCGCCCAGCGCCATTTGATCGTTAGCGACCAGCATGGCGGTGGGGAGATTACCACCATTAAGCATATGCAGCGTTTGCTGAAAACCTGACATCGCGCTCCAGTCGCCTTCCAGCTCCGCGGTGGGTTGCAGCTGGTAGTGTGCCAGATATTTATGCCACCCCGCATGGCGAAGCCTTGCCGAAACCGAAGTGTGTGGCCCGCTCAGCAGGGCGATACGCTGATGCCCATGCTGCACCAGATGTTCAACGCCGAGACGTGCGCCGTCGTCATGGGAGAAAATCACGCTGTTAATTGGCGTCTGATCTGAGACATCGAGAAACAGTACCGGCACCGTACCGCAGGCGGTAGCCACGGCAATGGCGTCTTCTTCATCCAGCGGGTAGTTGATGATAAGCCCGGTTACGCGTTGAGAAAGCAGGTTGTGGACTGCGGCTTTACATGCCTCAACGCCGCTACGTTCGACCATGGCGATCACCACGCTGGCCCCGGACTGGTCGGCGCGGGATTTTATGGCGGCAACGATTTGCGAGGGGGCGTGCAGGGCAAGATTCGCCGTCACGACGCCAATAAGCGGCGTCTGTTTGCCCGCCAGCTGCTGTGCGACACGGTTGGGGATGTAATTGAGCTCCGCCATCGCGGCCTCAACTTTCTGTCGGGTTTTTGCGGAAACGTGGCTGGCCTGATTCACGACGCGCGAGACGGTCTGGTAAGAGACTCCTGCATGGTCTGCCACATCGTATAGCGTTACCGGTTTCACGTTTATCACCCCTGTCATGACGTTATCTGCGCGCTATGATGCCACAGCGGGACGGTTTTGGGGTATTTGCGCATTGGTTCTGCGAGGCGCATTCCAGGGTTGCAGATCGTGTGCTGGAGGATTTATCGTCGTGATGCTTAACAGCATAAAAAAGTGAGGACATCGTGAGCGACTCTGCGGCAAACAACATTCTGTCCATCTACCAACGTCATGCGGAGGCCTTTGCCAGCCAGCGTTCACGCGCACTGTTCGAGAAAAGCTGGCTGGATAAGTTCATCACCGTGATGGGCGGGCAGGGCAGCATTGTGGATATTGGCTGCGGCAACGGTCAGCCGATTGCTGGTTATTTTATTCAGCAAGGCTTTCAGCTTACGGGAATTGATGGTTCTGCGGCGATGCTGGCGCGGGCCCGGCACTCTTTTCCCGCACAGCGCTGGCTGGAGCAGGATATGCGCGAGCTGGGACTTAACGAGACTTTCGATGGTCTGATCGCCTGGGACAGCTTTTTCCATTTAACTCAGCAGGATCAGCAAAAGATGTTCCCGATTTTTGACCGACTCAGCCGTCCCGGCAGCGCGCTGATGTTTACCAGCGGGACGGAAAACGGTATCGCGATGGGGCAATTTGAGGGCGAACCGCTGTTTCACGCCAGCCTCGCGCCGGATGAATACCGCGCATTGCTGTCAGCGCACGGTTTTGTGGTGGTAGAGATGGTGATGGAAGATCCGCACTGCGCCGGGCATACCATCTGGCTGGCGCAAAAACGTGGCTAATCGCCGCGAAAGGGGATGCGCTGTGTGGCGTTACGGATTTGCGTGATGTTCATAGTGTGTGCTCCACATGTTGGGTCAGTGGTGTCATCGTAGAGTGTTGCCCAGAAGATGAATGTGGGCAAATGGGCGACTAGCGATGAGATTGGGCCAATAGCAGATGGCAGAGAACGATAATGTAATTAGAATTAAAGTAATTGAATATTTCCTTTGCGACTCTTTATTTAATTCGCAGCCATTATCTCGTACTGAAAAAAACGTCATTTAAATAAGAGTAGATTTATTAAATACGAAGCGGCTCCAGAAAATAGTGTTGATATATGCAACGTATTGCAGCCAATAAAACATATCGCGAACCATGAAATAAGAATGCTATCATTCACACCAGACGCGGCAGGCAACTGCTGGCACACGCATTTACCCCGGAGCACCCGATGAACAACGACATTCCGCTAAAATTTTATGATATCGCCGACGAATACGCGACTGAAGCTGCAAAGCCGGTGAGCGATACAGAACGCGACGCACTGGCACTCTACTTCCAGCAGTTGATCACTCGTTTGATGAACAATGAAGAGATCAGCGAAGAAGCGCAGCAGGAGATGGCAACCGAGGCTGGAGTCGACGCACAGCGTATCGATGATATCGCGGAGTTCCTCAATCGTTGGGGTAACGAGTAGCCAAAGACATGGCCTGTGTTTTACACTGCGCGCAAATTGAGTAGGTATACTCTACAAGTAATAGGTTTAATCAGGCGGAAACAGCAATGAACGGAACAATCACAACGTGGTTTAAAGATAAAGGCTTTGGATTTATCAAAGATGAAAACGGCGACAACCGCTATTTTCATGTGATTAAGGTTGCTAATCCTGAGCTGATCAAGAAAGACGCGGCGGTGACCTTTGAGCCCACCACTAACAACAAAGGCTTATCTGCCTACGCGGTAAAAGTCATACCCGATAGCAAATACATCTATATCGCCGGTGAGCGTCTGAAGCTCACGGCGATCAAGTCTTACCTGGTCTACAGCGAAGAAGTCCCTGCTGAGACTCGTATCGACAAAGAAAATGCGGTGCTGTCCGTTGGTGTGCTGATGAACAGCATCCGACCGAAATCAGACGTGAAGCCTGGTGAAATGCGCACGCTGAAAAAGCTGGCCATCACCACCTTCCAGGGCACGACGCTGATCTTCTCGGAAGATGAAATCGATATCGACGAGACGGTGAAACTGCTTAAGGTCTGAAGCCCTTCAGAGTGAATGAAAACCGAAATCCAGCTCTTTTCAGAAGCGGGGTTTCGGTTTTTTTATGCGTATTTTTGTCAGAAGGGAATATCCATTTGAGCCAAATAGCAAATTCCATTCTGTTTTTTTATTTTGATGAGGCACCTGGAATTACCACGTCATCCATCAGTATGTAACGTGCTTCCTGGCGCGTGTATTGATCGATTAACGGCACAAGTCGCCGGAAATGCTCACTGGCACAATGTTCATCGAGAGCCGCGTGGTTTGGCCATTCTTCGATAAAAATAAAATGCCCCGGATCTTTTTCATCAATATAGAGGTCATAAGCAATGCATTGCGGCTCTTTCTTCGTCGCCGATATTAGCTCACGGTACCAAGGGAGAACGGTTTCAATATACTCAGGTTTGATGAAATCTTCGGCAATGACCTTTAACATGCAGCCTCCTGGCAGAAAACGAATGCACACTATGTGATGAAGATATATTTAGGGCAAGACGCCACTGTGTTATATCGGTCGGTGAGTGAGTTATCTCAGCTATTAATCCGATGATCCGCTTAACTGTGATCCATCTCACCTCCCGGCAACCAAAATCTCCTGCGACTCAACGCCATCTTCTATCTGTTTCGCCACCTTTTGTAAGGCCGGAAGATGTTTTTCCGCGGCCTGTTCGATGGTCATGGCGCTGGCCATATACACCAGATTCAGGCAGCCGATCACCCGCTGTTCACTGCGAATGGGGACGGCGATAGAGGCGATTTTCTCCTCCTGATCCCAACCGCGAAAGTTCTGGCCAAAACCGTCTTTTCGCGCACGGCTCAAAATGGCGTCGAGCTTCAGCGGTTCGCGCGCCAACTGGAACTCATCTCCCGGTCGTGAAGCCAGCATTTCAATCAGTTCCTGACGTTCATTCTCCGGGCTAAATGCCAGCCAGGTCAGGCCGGATGCGGTTTTCAGCAGCGGCAAACGACGCCCGACCATCGCCCGGTGAAACGACAGGCGGCTGAAGCGATGGGTGGTTTCACGCACTACCATCGCGTCCACATCCAGCGTGGAAACGTCGGTCGGCCAGATGACCTCGCGCAGCAAATCCCCCAACAGCGGGGCGGCGAGCGCAGAAATCCACTGCTCGTCACGAAATCCCTCACTGAGCTGACGGACCTTAATGGTTAAGCGAAAGCTGTCATCGGACAGACTGCGCCGGACGTAACCCTCATCCTGCAGGGTTTCCAGTAGTCGCCTGACCGTGGTGCGGTGCAGGCCGCTCAGCTCTGCCAGCAGGCCAACGCTGGCCCCGCCGTCGAGACGATTTAACATATTTAATAACATTAGTCCGCGCGTTAACCCGCGCACGGTTTTGTATTCGGTACTGTCGTCACTTTTCATATTTATTGACAAATCTACAGTTAAAACAAAGTTGTGCACTTAGTGCACATCCAGGCATGTTTTGATTGTAGCGCAAAAACTCACTTCTATACTGACCGCACAATAAAAAATTATTCACATTCTTTTAACAAAAAACAATTGCGCCTCACCAGGGTCTGCAATTGCATTTTGTCCGAGTAGTGAGGTTCTGAAATGACAACAATAAATCCAGATATCCAACCCGCTGTGCAGCACACCGTGCAGGTAGCGATTGCCGGAGCCGGTCCGGTAGGGCTGATGATGGCGAACTATCTTGGCCAGATGGGCATTGAGGTGTTGGTGGTGGAGAAGCTCGATACCCTTATCGACTATCCTCGAGCCATCGGCATTGATGATGAAGCGCTGCGCACCATGCAGTCCGTCGGTCTGGTCGAAAATGTTCTGCCGCACACCACGCCGTGGCATGCGATGCGCTTTCTCACCCCGAAAGGGCGCTGTTTTGCTGATATCCAGCCGATGACTGACGAATTTGGCTGGTCGCGCCGCAACGCGTTTATTCAGCCGCAGGTAGACGCGGTGATGCTGGAAGGGCTGTCGCGTTTTCCCAACGTGCGCTGCCTGTTCTCCCGCGAACTGGAAGCCTTCAGCCAGCAAAATGGTGAAGTGACGTTGAACCTGAAAGCGCCGGATGGCCAGCGTGAAACGGTGAAAGCTCAGTGGCTGGTGGCCTGCGACGGTGGGGCCAGCAACGTCAGACGTTCGCTGAATGTGCCATTTGAAGGCAAAACCGCGCCGAATCAGTGGATTGTGGTGGATATCGCTAACGATCCGCTCAGCACGCCGCATGTGTATCTGTGCTGCGATCCGGTGCGCCCGTATGTCTCCGCCGCGCTGCCGCACGCGGTGCGCCGCTTTGAATTTATGGTAATGCCAGGGGAAACCGAAGCGCAGCTCAGCGAACCGCAGAATATGCGCCAGCTTTTGAGCAAAGTGCTGCCGAACCCGGACAACGTCGAGCTGATCCGCCAGCGCGTATATACCCATAACGCACGTCTGGCCGAACGTTTTCGTATTGATCGCGTGCTGCTGGCGGGCGATGCGGCGCACATTATGCCGGTCTGGCAGGGGCAGGGGTACAACAGTGGCATGCGCGATGCCTTCAATCTGGCGTGGAAACTGGCGCTGGTGATTGAGGGTAAAGCCGGTGATGCGCTGTTGGATACCTACCAGCAGGAACGCCGCGACCACGCCAAAGCGATGATCGATCTCTCGGTGACCGCAGGCAACGTACTTGCGCCGCCGAAACGCTGGCACGGCGCGGTGCGCGACGGGGTTTCCTGGCTGCTGAACTACATTCCGCCGGTCAAACGCTACTTCCTTGAAATGCGCTTTAAGCCGATGCCGCAGTACCACGGCGGGGCGCTGGTGCGTGAAGGCGACGCGAAAACCTCTCCCGTTGGCAAGATGTTTATCCAGCCGAAGGTAACGCTGGAATCGGGTGAAGTGACGCTGCTCGACAACGTCATCGGACCGAATTTCGCGGTGATCGGTTGGGGCTGTAACCCGCTGTGGGGCATGAGCGAGGCGCAGATCCAACAGTGGCAGGCGCTGGGGACGCAGTTTATCCAGGTGGTGCCGGATACACAGATACAAACCGATCAGGATAACCACGACGGCGTTACCCGCATTGGCGATACGCAAAACCGCCTGCGCGCGTGGTTTGCCCAGCACAACGCCGCGCTGGTGGTGATACGCCCGGACCGCTTTGTGGCCGCCATCGCCATTCCGCAAACCCTGGGTAGTACCCTGAATAAACTGGCGTCGGTGATGACGCTCACCCGCGTTAATGCCCACATTCCCGCTGAAAAGGTGGCCTGATATGCACGCTTATCTTCACTGTCTTTCCCACTCGCCGCTGGTGGGTTACGTCGACCCGGCGCAGGCCGTGCTCGACGAGGTTAACGGTGTGATCGCCAGCGCCCGGGCACGTATTGCGGCGTTCGACCCTGAACTGGTGGTGCTGTTTGCCCCCGATCACTACAACGGATTTTTCTACGACGTGATGCCGCCGTTCTGTTTAGGCGTAGGCGCTACGGCGATCGGCGATTTCGGTAGCGCGGCGGGGGAACTGCCGGTGCCGACGGATCTCGCTGAAGCCTGCGCCCACGCGGTAATGAAAAGCGGCATCGATCTCGCCGTGTCCTACAACATGCAGGTCGATCATGGCTTCGCGCAGCCGCTGGAGTTTTTGCTCGGCGGTCTGGATAACGTGC
Organism: Citrobacter sp. Cb028; assembly: GCF_030336705.1. NCBI lineage: Bacteria > Pseudomonadati > Pseudomonadota > Gammaproteobacteria > Enterobacterales > Enterobacteriaceae > Citrobacter > Citrobacter sp. Cb028. Next base: position 105,116 of record NZ_JAOWCZ010000034.1, read on the forward strand.
CGGTGCTGCCGGTGTTTATTAACGGCGTCGCCACGCCGCTGCCGGGCTTTCAGCGTACCCGCATGCTCGGTGAAGCGATTGGCCGATTCGCCAGCTCGCTGAATCAGCGTGTGCTGTTTTTAGGCTCCGGCGGCCTGTCGCATCAGCCGCCGGTCCCGGAGCTGGCGAAGGCTGATGCCCATATGCGCGACCGCCTGCTCGGCAGCGGCAAACAACTGCCTGAAAACGAGCGCGAGCTGCGCCAGCAGCGGGTGATCAGCGCCGCCGAGAAGTTTGTGGCCGATCAACACACGCTGCATCCGCTTAATCCTGTCTGGGATAACCGCTTTATGACGCTGCTTGAACAGGGGCGTTTGCAGGAGCTGGACGCGGTCAGTAACGAAGAACTGTCCGCGATGGCGGGCAAATCAACGCACGAAGTTAAAACCTGGGTTGCTGCCTTCGCCGCTATTTCTGCCTTTGGCAACTGGCGCAGCGAAGGCCGTTATTACCGCCCGATCCCAGAGTGGATCGCTGGATTCGGCTCCCTGAGCGCCACCACACAGAACTGAAACAGAACTGAATATGCAGGAGAACATCATGACTTACCAACCGCAAACCGAAGCCGCAACCAGTCGTTTTCTGCAGGTGCAGGAAGCAGGCGAAACGCTGCGCGTGCATTTCAATGACTGTGGGCAGGGCGAAGAGACCGTCGTGCTGTTGCATGGATCTGGTCCGGGTGCGACGGGCTGGGCGAACTTCAGCCGCAATATCGATCCTCTGGTGGAGGCTGGATACCGGGTGATCCTGCTGGATTGTCCTGGCTGGGGCAAAAGCGATGGCATCGTTAACCGCGGTTCGCGATCCGATCTTAATGCTCGCATCCTGAAAAGCGTGGTCGATCAGTTGGATATTCAGAAAATCCATCTGTTGGGCAACTCGATGGGGGGCCACAGTGCCGTGGCGTTCACCCTGAGCTGGCCGGAGCGTGTGGGCAAGCTGGTGCTGATGGGCGGCGGGACGGGGGGCATGAGCCTGTTTACCCCGATGCCGACCGAAGGCATCAAGCGCCTGAATCAGCTGTACCGCGAACCGACCATTGAGAACCTGAAGCTGATGATGGAGATCTTTGTCTTCGACACCAGCGACCTGACCGAGGCGCTGTTTGAGGCGCGTCTGAATAACATGCTGTCGCGTCGCGATCACCTGGAAAACTTTGTCCACAGCCTTGAAGCCAACCCGAAACAGTTTCCGGATTTCAGCCCGCGCCTGGGCGAAATCAAAGCCCAGACCCTGATTGTCTGGGGACGCAACGACCGCTTCGTGCCGATGGACGCCGGCCTGCGCCTGCTCTCCGGGATTGCCGGGTCTGAGCTGCACATCTACCGCGACTGCGGGCACTGGGCACAGTGGGAACATGCGGATGCTTTTAACCAGCTGGTGCTGAACTTCCTCGCACGCCCTTAAGGAACGGACATGACGAATCTTAATCTTGAGCAGTTAGCCGCCGATTTACGTCAGGCTGAGGAAAAAGGGGACGCTATCGCCCCGTTGCGTGAACTGATCGGCGTGGATAACGCCGAAGCGGCTTACGCCATTCAGCGTATCAATGTGCAGTATGACGTGGCGCGAGGGCGTCGCGTCGTCGGGCGCAAAGTGGGGCTGACGCACCCGAAAGTGCAACAGCAGCTGGGCGTCGATCAGCCGGACTTCGGCACGCTGTTCGCCGACATGTGCTACGGCGACAACGACACCATTGCGTTTGCCCGCGTGCTACAACCGCGTATTGAAGCGGAGATTGCGCTGGTGCTGAACCGCGATCTGCCCAATGTCGATACCACCTTTGACGAGCTGTACAACGCCATCGAGTGGGTGCTACCTGCGCTGGAAGTGGTCGGCAGCCGTATTCGCGACTGGTCGATCAAGTTTGTTGATACCGTGGCGGATAACGCCTCCTGTGGCGTGTATGTGGTCGGCGGTCCGGCACAGCGTCCGGCAGGATTAGATCTGAAAAACTGCGCGATGAAAATGACGCGCAATAACGAAGAGGTTTCCAGCGGGCGCGGTAGCGAATGTCTGGGACATCCGATCAACGCCGCCGTGTGGCTGGCGCGCAAAATGGCCAGCCTCGGCGAGCCGCTGCGTGCCGGGGACATTATTCTCACCGGGGCGTTAGGCCCGATGGTGGCGGTGAATGCGGGCGATCGTTTCGAAGCCCATATCGACGGTATTGGTTCAGTTGCCGCCACCTTTTCAGCGGCGGTTACAAAAGGAAGTCAGTCATGAGTAAGCGTAAAGTCGCCATTATCGGCTCTGGCAACATCGGCACCGATTTGATGATTAAAATTCTGCGTCACGGCGTACGTCTGGAGATGGCGGTGATGGTGGGGATTGATCCGCAATCCGACGGTCTGGCACGCGCCCGGCGTATGGGCGTTGCCACCACCCATGAAGGGGTGACGGGGCTTCTTGCGATGCCAGAATTCGCGGACATTGACATCGTGTTTGATGCCACCAGCGCGGGCGCGCACGTGAAAAATGACGCCGCGCTGCGCGCCGTAAAACCGGGGATCCGTCTGATCGACCTGACGCCCGCAGCGATCGGCCCGTACTGCGTTCCGGTGGTGAATCTGGAGGCTAACGTTGACCAACAGAACGTCAATATGGTGACCTGCGGCGGGCAGGCGACCATCCCGATGGTGGCGGCGGTTTCTCGCGTGGCAAAAGTCCATTACGCCGAAATTATCGCCTCGATCGCCAGTAAATCTGCGGGACCGGGCACCCGCGCCAATATCGACGAGTTTACCGAAACCACCTCGAAGGCGATTGAAGTGGTGGGGGGCGCGGCCAAAGGCAAAGCCATTATCGTACTTAACCCGGCTGAGCCGCCGCTGATGATGCGCGACACGGTGTATGTGTTGAGCGAAGCGGCCTCCCAGCTTGAAGTTGAAGCGTCGATTAATGACATGGCGGCGGCGGTGCAGGCGTATGTGCCAGGCTATCGCCTGAAACAGCGCGTCCAGTTTGAAGTCATCCCGCAGGATAAACCGGTGAATCTGCCGGGTATTGGTCAGTTTTCCGGGCTGAAAACCGCGGTGTATCTGGAAGTGGAAGGTGCGGCGCACTATTTACCCGCCTATGCGGGCAACCTCGACATTATGACCTCCAGCGCGCTGGCGACCGCTGAGCAGATGGCGCAGTCACTCACCCGTCAGGCAGGAGAAGCAGCATGAACGGTAAAAAACTCTATATCTCTGACGTGACCCTGCGCGACGGTATGCATGCGATTCGTCACCAGTACTCGCTGGAAAACGTGCGCCAGATTGCCAAAGCGCTGGACGACGCGCGGGTTGATTCCATTGAGGTGGCCCACGGCGACGGTTTACAAGGTTCCAGCTTTAACTACGGCTTTGGCGCGCACAGCGATCTCGAGTGGATTGAAGCGGCAGCAGACGTGGTCAAACACGCAAAGATCGCCACGCTGTTGCTGCCGGGCATCGGCACTCTTCATGACCTGAAAAACGCGTATCAGGCCGGCGCGCGAGTGGTGCGCGTGGCGACCCACTGCACCGAAGCGGACGTGTCGGCCCAGCATATTCAGTACGCGCGTGAGCTTGGCATGGATACCGTCGGCTTTCTGATGATGAGCCATATGACCACGCCGGAGAATCTGGCGCAGCAGGCGAAGCTGATGGAAAACTACGGCGCGACGTGTATCTACGTGGTCGATTCCGGCGGGGCGATGAATATGAGCGATATTCGCGCCCGCTTCCGCGCCCTGAAAGCGGTGCTGAAGCCAGAGACAGAAACCGGAATGCATGCGCATCACAACCTGAGTCTCGGCGTGGCGAACTCGATTGCCGCGGTGGAAGAGGGCTGCGACCGTATCGACGCCAGCCTGGCGGGTATGGGCGCTGGCGCGGGCAACGCGCCGCTGGAAGTGTTTATCGCCGCTGCGGATAAGCTCGGCTGGCAGCACGGCACCGATCTGTATGCGCTGATGGACGCCGCCGACGATCTGGTGCGTCCATTGCAGGACCGTCCGGTGCGGGTGGATCGCGAAACGCTGGCACTGGGCTATGCCGGGGTGTACTCCAGCTTCCTGCGTCACTGCGAAGTGGCGGCGGCGCGTTATGGCCTGAGCGCGGTCGATATTCTGGTTGAACTGGGCAAACGCCGAATGGTGGGCGGCCAGGAAGATATGATCGTCGACGTGGCGCTGGATCTGCGCAATAGCAAATAAAAATGATTACGCGGCTGGCAACGTATCAGCCGCGACTCACCTGCATCGTGACCTCAGAGGTACATCTTATGACTACCCGTACCCCCACATCTTACCGCCTGACGTTAACCGTCGGGCTTTGCTTTTTAGTTGCCCTGATGGAAGGGCTGGATCTACAGGCCGCCGGGATCGCTGCCGTCGGTATCGCCCAGGCATTTTCGCTGGATAAAATGCAGATGGGCTGGATCTTCAGTGCGGGCATTCTCGGGCTGCTGCCCGGCGCGCTGGTGGGCGGCATGCTGGCCGATCGCTATGGGCGCAAGCGCATTCTTATTGCCTCCGTGGCGCTGTTCGGCCTGTTCTCGCTGGCGACGGCGATTTCCTGGGATTTCTCGTCGCTGGTGTTTGCCCGTCTGATGACCGGCGTCGGGTTGGGCGCGGCGTTGCCGAATCTGATCGCGCTGACCTCCGAAGCGGCGGGCCCGCGTTTTCGCGGTACGGCGGTGAGTCTGATGTACTGCGGCGTGCCGATTGGCGCGGCGTTAGCGGCGGCGCTCGGGTTTAGCGGTCTGGCCGCCGCCTGGCAAACGGTGTTCTGGGTTGGCGGAGTGATCCCGCTGCTGCTGGTGCCGCTGTTGATGCGCTGGCTGCCGGAATCACAGGTTTATGCCCAGCAAACGCAGGTGGCCGCCGAGCCGTTGCGCGCCCTGTTCGCACCCGCGACCGCGACAGCCACGCTGCTGCTGTGGCTGTGCTATTTCTTCACCCTGCTGGTGGTGTATATGCTGATCAACTGGTTGCCGATGCTGCTGGTGGAGCAGGGCTTTCAGCCCTCGCAGGCGGCTGGCGTGATGTTTGCTCTGCAAATCGGCGCGGCCAGCGGCACGTTAATTCTCGGGGCGTTAATGGACAAACTGCGCCCGGTGGTCATGTCGCTTCTGATCTACACCGGGATGTTGGCTTCGCTGCTGGCGCTGGGGACGGTGTCGTCATTGAGCGGTATGCTGATGGCCGGATTTGTGGCGGGGATGTTTGCCACTGGAGGACAAAGCGTGCTGTATGCGCTGGCTCCGCTGTTTTACAGTACGCAGATCCGCGCGACAGGCGTGGGTACCGCCGTCGCCGTTGGGCGTCTGGGGGCGATGAGCGGCCCGCTGCTGGCAGGAAAAATGTTAGCGCTCGGCACAGGAACGGTAGGCGTGATGGCAGCTTCTGCGCCGGGCATTTTACTGGCTGGGCTGGCGGTATTTTTCCTGATGAGCCGTAAATCGCAGATGCCGATCCCGACCAGTGGCTCATAAACAATCGTTCGGTTGTATGAGTGGGGAGATACGGTTCCCACTTCCGGGTGAACGCCAGCCGGCGATGACGTTGCCAGAGTTTATGTAAAGCCTGGCAACGGAGGCGTTATGAGCTGGCGGCCCTTTTTATATTTGATAATTAACCCCCACCCGATATTAAGCGCCCGGCGCGGTCATCTGCGTCTGGTGCAGGGTTGATTTTGCATTGTGTTAACAAACGCGGTATAACACACCTTCTTTGGATGTTTAGATGTCCATACGTTTGGAAGGTTATATGCAAACAACACAACAAAATGCGCCACTGAAGCGCACGATGAAAACGCGTCACCTGATTATGCTCTCCTTAGGCGGCGTGATTGGCACAGGGTTATTCTTCAATATCGGCTACATCATCTCCACTACCGGGGCCGCGGGAACGCTGCTGGCCTATCTGATTGGCGCGCTGGTGGTCTGGCTGGTTATGCAGTGTCTGGGCGAGCTGTCGGTCGCGATGCCGGAGACCGGGGCGTTTCACGTCTATGCCGCGCGCTATCTCGGCCCGGCGACGGGGTATACCGTGGCCTGGCTCTACTGGCTGACCTGGACCGTGGCGCTTGGTTCGAGTTTTACCGCTGCCGGATTCTGTATGCAGTACTGGTTTCCGCTGGTGCCAGTATGGGTCTGGTGCGTGGTGTTCTGTGTGATTATTTTTGGCCTGAACGTTATCTCCACGCGCTTTTTTGCCGAAGGGGAGTTCTGGTTCTCGCTGGTGAAAGTGGTCACTATCATCGCCTTTATTATCCTCGGCGGGGCGGCGATTTTTGGCTTTATCCCGATGCAGGATGGCTCGCCCGCGCCGGGGCTGAGTAATATCACGGCGGAAGGTTGGTTCCCGCATGGCGGCTTACCGATCCTGATGACTATGGTGGCGGTGAACTTTGCTTTTTCGGGAACTGAGCTTATCGGTATTGCCGCCGGTGAAACGGAAAATCCGCGCAAGGTGATCCCGGTGGCGATTCGTACCACCATCGCGCGACTGATTATTTTCTTTATCGGCACCGTGTTTGTGCTGGCGGCGCTGATCCCGATGCAGCAGGCGGGCGTGGAGAAAAGCCCGTTTGTGCTGGTGTTTGAGAAGGTAGGTATTCCGTACGCCGCCGATATTTTTAACTTCGTGATCCTGACAGCCATTCTTTCTGCGGCGAACTCCGGGCTGTATGCCTCCGGGCGCATGCTCTGGTCGCTGTCGAATGAACGTACGCTGCCAGCCTGTTTTGCGCGAGTAACGAAAAACGGCGTGCCGCTGACGGCGCTGTCGGTCAGTATGCTCGGCGGCGTACTGGCGCTGTTTTCCAGCGTGGTGGCCCCGGACACGGTATTTGTCGCGCTGTCGGCAATCTCCGGGTTTGCGGTGGTGGCGGTGTGGCTGAGCATCTGCGCCTCGCACTTTGTTTTTCGCCGCCGTCATCTGCAACAGGGTAAGGCATTGAGTGCATTACATTATCGTGCGCCGTGGTATCCGCTGGTGCCGGTATTAGGATTTGTGTTGTGCCTGGTGGCCTGTGTGGGGCTGGCATTCGATCCAGCGCAGAGAATTGCGTTGTGGTGCGGGTTACCGTTTGTTGCGTTGTGCTATGGTGCATATTTCCTTACTCAACCCCGTAACGCAAAACAGGAGCCAGAACATGTCGCAGAATAATCCGTTACGCGCTCTCCTTGAGAAACAGGATGTCCTGTTACTGGATGGCGCGATGGCGACGGAGCTGGAAGCGCGAGGGTGTAACTTAGCCGACAGCCTGTGGTCAGCCAAAGTGCTGGTAGAAAACCCGGAGCTTATCCGCGAAGTGCATCTTGATTATTACCGGGCAGGGGCGCAATGCGCGATCACCGCCAGCTATCAGGCGACACCGGCGGGCTTTGCCGCGCGTGGCCTGGATGAAGCGCAGTCGAAAGCGCTGATTGGCAAAAGCGTGGAGCTGGCGCGTAAAGCGCGTGAAGCGTATCTGGCAGAGAACCCGCAAGCGGGCACGCTGCTGGTGGCGGGATCTGTCGGACCTTACGGCGCGTATCTGGCGGACGGCTCTGAATACCGTGGCGATTACCAGCGCAGCGCCGAGGCATTCCAGGCGTTTCATCGCCCGCGCGTGGAAGCATTGCTGGATGCCGGGGCCGATCTGCTGGCCTGCGAAACCCTGCCGAATTTTGTCGAGATTGGCGCACTGGCTGAGCTGTTGACCGCGTACCCGCGTGCGCGTGCCTGGTTCTCATTTACTCTGCGTGACAGCGAGCACCTGAGCGACGGTACGCCGCTGCGTGACGTGGTCGCGTTGCTGGCGGATTATCCGCAGGTGGTGGCGTTAGGCATTAACTGCATTGCGCTGGAAAACACCACCGCTGCGTTGCAGCATTTACACGGCTTAACGGCGCTGCCGCTGGTGGTGTATCCGAATTCGGGCGAGCAGTACGATGCCGCGAGCAAAACCTGGCATCATCACGGTGAGTCTTGTGCGCAACTGGCGGATTATCTGCCACAGTGGCAGGCCGCTGGCGCACGATTGATTGGCGGGTGCTGTCGCACCACGCCCGCGGATATTGCCGCGTTAAAAGTTCAAGTTCAGGCTCGATAAGACGTAAGCCGCCATCGGGCATTTTTGCCAGATGGCGATACGGTATGAACCGGAAACATGGGTAACACTTTATGCCGCATCCGCCAGCACAAACATGCCGTACGGATGGATTTCGAGATAATACTGCTCGCCGACGTCCGGCTGCAGACGCGTAGCGTTGACCTGCAATAAAATCTCCTGTCCGTGCCACTCCACCGTGACCTCATATTGGGGTCCCATATACGCGACGTGGCGGATCACGCAGCGCTGGCTCTCTTCGCCGCGGTCGCTGAGGGTGATCGCTTCCGGGCGCACGCCTACCATGCCCTCGCCTTGATCGCTAAAGTGCAGTGGGCGCGGCAGATGATAGCCGTAGATATCAACGTATCTGTCGCTGAAGGTGGCCGGGAACAGGTTAGAATCGCCCATAAAGCTCGCCATAAAGCGGGAGGCGGGCTGGCGATAGAGATCCTGCGGCGAGCCGATCTGCATGATGTGTCCCTTGTTCATCACCAGTACGGTATCGGAAACCGCAAAGGCTTCGCTTTGATCGTGGGTGACGTACAGCGAGGTGATATCAAACTGCTTTTGCAGCTCGCGGATCTTGTCGCGCATGCTGCGACGCAGGTTGGCGTCCAGGTTACTTAACGGCTCATCAAACAGCAGCACTTTCGGTTTGAGGATCAACGCACGGGCCAGCGCCACGCGCTGCTGCTGACCGCCGGAGATCTGATCGACAAAGCGGTCTTCAAATCCCTCCAGATCCACCATCGCCAGCGCCTCTTTGACGCGGGTTTTCACCTCCGCGCGCGACACGCCGAGCATCTTCAGGCCATAACCGACGTTCTCCCCTAACGACATGTGCGGGAACAGGGCATATGACTGAAACACCATACAGATATCGCGCTGCTGAATAGAACGATGGGTAACGTCTTCGCCATCAATGAAAATTTGTCCTTCGCTCGGTTTTTCCAGCCCGGCAACCAGACGCAAGATGGTGGTTTTACCGCAGCCGGACGGGCCGAGCAGCGTGACCATTTGCCCCTGCGGAATGGTGAGATTGATATTGTCGATAACCGTGTTGCTGCCAAATCGTTTAGTGACGTTGCGCAGTTCAACGAAATTTTTCTGAGTCATAGTGCGCTCCATTACGCCTGGTTTTTGGCTTTTGAACGGGAGGTACGTGATTCACCGATCAGCCAGTCAAAGATGAAAATAATCGCCAGCATCACCACGATTAAAATGGAACCGTAGGCAATCGCCACGCCGTATTCGCCGTCTTCTACGCGGTTCAGGATGTAGGCCGTGGCCACGCGGGTATCCGGCGTGACGAGGAACACAATGGCGCTGACGGTGGTAATGGCGCGCACAAAGCTGTAGATCAGCGCTGAGAGGATCGCCGGGCGCAGCAGCGGCAACAGGATATGCGTAATGGTGCGCAGGGAACCGGCGCGCAGACTGAGCGAGGCTTCATCCAGCGATTTATCGATTTGGCCTAAGCCCGCAATGCCCGCCCGGATACCGACCGGGACGTTACGCATCACCATTGAGATAATCACGATGGCGGCGGTGCCGGTGAGGTATACCGGGGCGCTGTTAAAGGCCAGAATGTACGATACGCCCGCTACGGTGCCCGGAACGGCAAAGCACAGCATAGTGGTGAACTCGATGGTCTTTTTGCCTTTAAACTGCTGACGCACCACAACCCATGCGATCAGCAGGCCGAAGATGGCGGTGATCGGCGCGGCAATCCCGGCGTAGAGCAGGGTGTCGAGCAGTGAAGGCCACGCGCCGTCGCTCATTCCCTGACCGAACAGTTTGGTAAAGTTCGCCAGCGTCAGGGTGTAGTCCACGCCCCAGTTTACGGTGAAACTGCCGTAGAAAATGCTGCCATAGAGCAGGGCGTTAAAGGCAATCCACACCGCCAGCAGCGCGACCACGCTCCATACCAGCGTTACCGGCAGCGGCTGCACGTCGCCCCGATAGGATTTACCAGAAACGGTGACGTACGAGCGTTTACCAATCCACATGTACTGCACGCAGAACACCAGCAGCGAGAACAGCAACAGGAAGGCACCCAGCGTACTGGCGGCCTGGTAGTCGAGCTGGGAACCGGTGATGTAGAAGTAGATTTGCGTTGCCAGCACGTCGAAGTTACCGCCAAGCACCAGCGGGTTACTGAAGTCGGCCAGCGACTGCACCACCACAATTAAAAAGGCGTTTGCCAGTGCCGGTTTTAGCAGCGGGACAAACACACCGTTAAAGGTTTGCCAGCGGCTGGCGCGCAGGGTGTATGACGCCTCCTCCAGCGACGGATGAATGGTTTTGATCGCCCCGTCGAGGATCATAAACGCCATCGGAGTGAAGGCCAGCACCTGCGCCAGCCAGATGCCGGTAAAACCGTACAGCCAGTTGGTGTTGGTCAAACCAAACCATTCGACCATAAATTCGGTGATGTAACCGGAGCGTCCCATCATCAGTGTTACGCCTAAACCCACAACAAACGGCGGGGTGACGATCGGCAGAATCGAGAAAATTCGTCCGATAATGGCGCTGCGTTTCGCAATACGGGTGGTGTAGATAGCCAGCACCAGGCCAAAGAAGGTACAGCCGACGCCGACGGCAATCGACAGCATAATCGAGTTGAGGATCACCTGAATGATATGCGCCTGCGACAGCACATTCATAAACGACAGCGGAGCAAATTCTCCGGCGTCGTTGGTGAACATCGGAATGAAAATAGCGATACTTGGCCAGACGATAAAAATACCGATCAGCGCGACAATCGCGGTGAGCGAGCCGATGACGAAACGGTCGCCGCCCAGCCATTCCAGACGGGTGAGCGCCAGGGTCATGATCGCGCCAAGTGCCACAAACAGCACGATGGTGGCATAGCCTAAGCCGCGCCCCTCAAGAGTCGCGCTGGCGACGATAAAGGCCATACAGAAAAACGCCCAGCCCGCGTCAAAATAATGGCGGCTGCGCTGTTCGCGTCTGGCTTCATGGAACGGGCGCACCAGCAGCAGGCTTGGCAGCAGATACCAGAGCCAACTGATATTGAACTGTGACCAGCCGTAGGCGGCGAGAATTTCTTCGCGCGTCGACTCCAGCAGACCGTAGTCCAGGCTCCAGCTCGGCAGCAGGGCAAACGCCAGCCAGCCGAGTAAAATCCAAAGAAATATCGCATCCCGTTTTTTCACGGGATGGAGTGCAAGTGTGTGTGACATAGCGGTTCCGGTATTTCAGGCCGGATATGGCGTTAAGGCCTTATCCGGCAAATGAACGCAAATCTGGGGTTATTTACCCATCTTCACTTCGCTGACCCACTTATTGATCAGGGCTTTACGCACGTCGGTCGAGCCGTACTTATCCATGTCGTAATTGATAAGCTTCAGGTCGTCGAGCTTCAGCGAGTTAGGGGACGTCTCGGCGGTGGTGTTGGTCAGGATCTGATAGGATTTACCTTTCTTCCACGCCAGCTCCTGCGCGTCTTTCGACAGTACCCAGTCAACGAACAGTTTGGCGTTATCGAGGTTGCGCGCGCCTTTCAGGATGCTGACACCGCCGATTTCATAACCGGTACCTTCGCACGGTGAGACAAGTTCCAGCGGTGCGCCCTGTTCTTTTTCCAGCGAGTAGTCGTGCAAAAAACCGATGCCGATAGCCGTTTCGCCACGGGCGGCGTTACGCGCCGGGGCAATGCCGGATTTGGTGTACTGGGAGACGTTGGCGTTGAGCTGTTTCAGGTAGTCAAAGGCCTGATCTTCCCCCCACAGTTGGGCAAAGGTCGCCAGTGCGGTATAGGCGGTACCGGAGCTTTGCGGATCAGCAATCTGGATTTCGCCTTTGTATTCCGGTTTGGTCAGATCCTTCCAGCATTTTGGCACCGGTAGGTTTTTCTCTTTCAGACGCTGGGTATTGACGCCAAAGCCCAGAATACCGACATAAACCGCCGAGGAGAGGTTGCCTTTCACTTTTGCCGGATCGCGAAACTTCTCCATGATTTGTTCGAGGTTTGGTGATTTATACGGCTGCAGCAAGCCCATTTCACCGGCCTGAGACTGTGGATCCAGCGTACCGCCGTACCAGACATCCGCTTGCGGGTTTTTCTTCTCGGCATCCACTTTCGCCAGCGTACTGCCTGAGCCGTTGCGAATGAATGAAGTCTTCACATCATATTTTTCACCGAAGGCTTTGGTTTCGGTTTCGCACATTTCGTTGGTGGCGCTGCAATACACCACCAGACGACCCTGCGCCTGAGCTGCACTGCTGAAGGCTGCCAGCGTCAGAGCGGAGGCAATTAGGGTAGAGGTAAGCGTCAGTTTCATTGTTTTATCCTTTGACTGAGAGAAGGGGGAATGCCCGCAATGAGCAATGGCATCAGCAATAAACCCATAAAGACAGCGGCAACCGAGAGCAAACTGAACATTCCCGACCAGCCGTAGTGTTCTATGACCAGCGACAGCGGCCAACCCGCCAGCGCGGCCCCCAGATAGGCGAACAGCCCGAGAAAACCAGTAATTGAACCTGCCGCCGCTTTATGTCCGCATTCCACGGCCGCGAGGCCAATTAGCATCTGTGGGCCAAACACAAAAAAGCCCACGGTAAAGAAACACACTGCCAGTAGCGCGTAGTGGTGCACCGGCGCCAGCCACAGCGCGGCGACGGAGACCATCAGCCCCAGTGTGAATAGCAAAATCATTGGCGCACGCTGACCGCTGAACAGCAGATCCGAACCCCATCCGGCAAACAGCGCCCCCAGCAAGCCACCGACTTCAAACAGCATTACCGTGGCATTGGCGCTGAGCAGGTTCACACCGTGGCTTTCCGTCAGCCAGATGTTGCCCCAGTCGTTGAGCGCTATGCGGATCAAATAGACCAACACATATGACACGCCGAGTAGCCAGATCATCGGGTTCTTCAGCATGGTGGTGCGTAACATTTGCCACAGTCCCATCGGCGGGCTTTGCTGCTCCTGACGCAACTCCAGCGGGTCTTGCCGCCATTCCCCAACCGTGGGTAAGCCTTCTTCCCGGGGCGTGCCTTTCAGTTGCAGGGTGAGCCAGATGCCTAATGCCATGCTGATTATCCCCGGAGCCAGCATGGCTGCCTGCCAACCCCACCAGTGGGCGGCAAAGGCGCTAATCAGCGGAATGATGGCCCCACCGATGTTGATCGACATATTCCAGCAGCCCCACCAGAAGCCGCGTTCGTTGCGCGAGTACCAGTGGGTCAATAGTCGGGCGCAGGGCGGCCAGCCCCAGCCCTGAAAAAATCCGTTCAGCGTCCAGACCACCAGGAGCAGCGTCAGCGATTCACCAAAGGCGAACAGCACGTTTAAAACGCCGGTGGCAAACAGGCCAATGCCCATAAACGCGCGCTGTCCGTGGCTGTCGTGCCATAGCCCGGCGGTGAATTTCGACAGGCCATAGGTCAGATAAAACAGCGATCCCAGCAGGCCGATATCGCTTTTATCCAGACCCAGATCCGTTTGCAGCGCCGGGAGGACGTAGTTAACGCTTTTGCGCGTCAGATAAAACGCGGCGTACCCAATCACCATACACATCAGCAGCCGGGGGCGTAGCGCCCGGTATTGTTGGTCTGTTTCGCGTGATGCACGTGCATGCATGGCAGCCTCCGTTTGTGCTGACTATAGGAAAGTGAAAGCAAAATGGGATGAGATAAAGTCCGCAGTGACTAAGACTTTTTCCTGGTTAACGGCTGATTTGTTGCAAATTTGTGGGCAGGTTAACAATTACCCGCGTGCCGTTGTTCGATTCGAGCGTCAGTTCGCCGCCAAGGGCGCTGACCCGCTCACGCATCCCCTGGATACCGAACCCGGGGATTTTCTCCGCGAGAATACCTACGCCGTTGTCAGCGACGTGCAGAAACACGCGGTGTTCCTGCTGGCGCAGCGTAATCGACACTTCGCTGGCGTCGGCATGTTTACAGACGTTATTGAGCAACTCCTGCAGCAGGCGATACAGTGTGAAACGCACCGTTTCATTTTCTGGCGTATTTTCAAGCTGATAGTCAAACCAACAGCGAATGCCGCGTTCGGCAAAGGCAAATTCATTCACCAGATGATGCAGTGCATCTTTAAAGGCCAGTTCATCGAGCGCGGGCGGTCGTAGCTGGCGCAGCAGTTGGCGGGTGGAGTGGTGAATGCGCCGGGCAAGGTCGTTGATCTGATTTGCCGCTTCAAGCGTTTGCTCGCGACCCGGCGCGCGCTTGACCAGTTGCGACTGAATTTGAATGGCGGTGATGTTCTGACCAATTTCGTCGTGTAGCTCCCGCGCCAGGCTTTTGCGCGTATTTTCCTCGGTGCGGATCAGTTGTTCGGTCAGCGCGCGTCGCGCTGCCAGTTCGGCTTCCAGACGCTGGCGATAATGGTGCAGGTTTTGCGCCAGATGCTGCTGGCGGCTGATAGCGATCCCCAGCCCTATGCCCAGCAGCGCCTGGGTGGCGAGGAAAATCTCCAGCTCCAGTAAATTGCTGAACCCGACGCCGATTTGCCGGGCGATGGTGATCATCATGCTGCCGAGCAGTCCGGACAACACGCCGCCCTGCCAGCCAAATTTCCACGCCATCACCACGTTTGGTAAGAACACTACGATTAGCAGCAGGCGCTCGATCTCTGGTGACAGCACCATCTGGGTACCTATGCCAATAATGAAAAACAGACTGCACCAGATGATAAGCGAGGTACGCAGGGGGGGATTGGTGGTATCCAGTCCGAGCAAATGATAGCGGTGCTGCTGGCGCAGAAATTCATAGATCAGATAGACAAACGGCGTCAGCAGTACGCCGCCAGTAAACGATGCCAGGCCAATTAACGTTGCCGGGCTTTGGATAAACGGTGAAAGCAGGAGGGTATTGAGTAATGACGTGATCGTCACCGCGGCCAGCAGCAGCGTTAAGCGCTGCCAGTAAAGGGGGAAGCGGTGCCAGTATGACTGGCCGATACTCGCCGGGATCAGGCTAATCAACGGCGCAACCAGCAGGATATAGCCATTCACTAATTGCTCGCTGTGCAGCCAGAACAGCATCAGCACCGGCGGCAGTACCAGCGCGGGCCAGTAACGGCGAGAAAGCAGGATTAGCAGGGCGAGATAGACGCCGTGCGGCAGGAATAGCGCTGCCTGCTGGCCGTTGTGGGTTAGGTAAAACCCCAGCGTCCACAGCATCAGCCAGCCCGATCCCCAGGCCAGCAGAATAAACAGAGAAATAACCCAATGACGAAGGCTGCGTGACATTAATGCCCCGTCAGCAACTGGTGGTCGAGTGCAAAATGCACCAGATCGATGGTGCTGTGGCATTGCAGTTTGCCCAGCACGTTCGCACGATGAACGTGCACCGTTTTATGGCTGAGGTCGAGCTTGAAGGCGATCTCTTTTACGCTGTCGCCTTTGACCAGCAGATCAAACACTTCGCGCTCGCGCGGGGTCAATATCTCCAGTACCTGCGCGGGCTGTTCGCCGCCGCGTAGCGCCCGCAGCGCGTCGGCGCACAGGTAATGCCCGCCCATACCAACCGATCGTACCGCCTGCACCAGTTCCTCTGGCCCGCAGCGTTTGGTCAGATAACCGCTGGCACCGGCATCCAGTGCGCTTTGCACAAACGTGGGTGAGTCATAGATGCTGAGAATAATGGCGCGAAAACCGGGCTTCTGCGCCCGCAGTCGTTTTAACAGGCTCAGGCCATTTTCATCCGGCATGGCGATATCCATCACCGCAACGTTGACGTCATCATGCAGTAGTGCAGGCCACGCCTGGGCCGCGCTGCTGTACTGGCCAGCAACGTTGAGATCGTCTTCGAGACTGAGTAATTGCGCAAAGCCGGAACGCACCACCACATGGTCATCCACCAGCACAACATGAATCATGATCTTGCTCTCTTGCCTGACAATGGCATCTATGATGCCTGCCAGCGCCGCGCTGGCAATCCCCGTGGCGCTGATATGTAACGAATGTAACAAAATCGCAATAATTTGCCGGGTGTTGTAGGACGGATAAGCGTTGCGTATCCGGCATTGATTAATGGATGGCGGCGTGAGGGCTGAGAGAATGGCTATTTCATTGGTGGTTGATTCTCCCCTATCGAGGGGGAGAGATTTAAAACTGCCAGGTGAGATCGGCGAGAATTTGCTGGCTGTGATAGCTCTCAACCGGCGTGTCATACCATTGTTTGCCGAGGGCAAGACCGAGAGTTAATTGATCGGTCAGCGGCTGATTGCGACGCAGGCTGATGCTTTTTAACGTTCCTTTTTTGGTGTCCGGTGACCAGTCATAGGTATAGGCTCCCGTTCCGCGGCTTACCCAGAGCTGCGTATTGCCTTTACCGTTCAGGTCGTTCAGGCGCAGTGAAACGATGTGGCTATAGCTTCCCCCAGCATCTTCAGTATCGTAATGCGTATAACGTCATGAGGTGATAAACGGTCCGGTATACAGAGATATTCCGCCTGAAAAAGCATTGACGTCCGTATCGTCAAAGTAGTTGGCATAGCGATAACCAAAGGTAAATACGGTTTTAGGCAGAACTTTTACGCTGATATCCTGCTGAGCATCGCGTCTGGCAAAAACGGGGGTGTTTTCGGCAATTGCCAGACCCGTTTTTGTTGATAACCACTGATTCCAGTTATACCAAACGGTCGCGCGGCCACGTAACGCGTTCCATGATTCACCGTTGTCGTAATCGCGTCTGCCTTCGGAAATATTGAAAACCGCGGTACCATCGTCAATCTGCGTCTTTAATTCGCTGAACATGACGTTACGGGTGCCATGCCTTGCCGAATAATCAGTAAAGTCGTATCCGGCAGTCAGCTTCAGGTCGGTTGCTTCAGCCGGGAGAGAAGCCGTGCTGAGTATCAACGATACAAATAAAGTCCTTTTCATTATTCTTCACCTACGAGACAGGAGATCTCTTGTTTGAGGATATATTTACCTTTTGGCAGGTTTTGCTCGATGGTTATCCGTGGGCCAATTGTGCTTTCAGCTGCGATATATCGGCCTGGTAAAATAATGACCTGAACACCAAGCCGCGCACCGGGACCGATATAACACCCTAATTTTTCGCAGCCTGTATCAATGTCTTCATCGTCCAGCCTGACATGCACGGTTTTACCATCAAGGCGATGATTGCTGGTTCTTACCTGCGCGCCCAGGTAAGCGCCTTTGCCAATAACCGAGTCAGAAATAAAGCATTGGGGACCGATGGTGGTCGTCGATTCCAATACTGCGTTTTTGATTTCGGTGCCATAGCCAATACGTACTTGATTGCCAATTAAGCAACCCGGTCGAATAAAGGCGTAATTACCAATAATGCAATCGGCCCCAATTACGACAGGCCCCTGAATAACTGCACCATGACAAATTTTACTGCCAGCACCGATCGTCACCGCTCCCGCGCTTTCATCAATAACAACGCCAGGTGCAATGGATACTGACTTATTATTCTGTTCGCTAAGCTTTAGATAGTTCTTCACCACCGCGGGTAGCTGTGGGGGGGTTATTGTTTGGCGCATCCACCACCGCGGTATAGCGTGTGGGTTTGTCACGTAGGGGTTCACGTCCAGTAAAAAAGGCAATAAGTCCATATACAATCCAAATTAAATAAGCCAGAAGTACGTAAAAAACAGAAAAAGGCGCAAGGAAAATAAGTTTCCAGCATCGGTGATACCAGGCACTAAATGCTCCAATTGAGCAAACCACTCCAACCCAAATAATGGGAAACAAGGAAAGCACAATCGCATGTGGGCCGATAGTGAGCGTGATGTGTTGCCATGTAATGAGATAGATTGCTACGCCATACAACACGACCAGCACCATTGGGAGTATGCTGAAGATGCCGAATCTGCTGAGGATGAGTGATTTATGCAGACGCATGCAAACGGCATAGCCCACGATCCATCGCCGCCATCGTTTCCATTCATCGCCCAAGGTATTGCACTCCTGAGGATAAACAATGCAGCGGTTTGCCTGACGGATACAATAACCATTCGCGACCAAGGTCCAGGTTAAATCGAGATCCTCCACCTTGGTACGATCGGAAAAACCAAATTTGCGCAGCACATCAGTACGAAACATGCCGCAGGCTCCGCTAATAATAAAAGGCGCACCGCCGAGCAACTGCTGTAATGTCCGCTTCATGACGATCATCGGAAGTTTTACCGTTGCACGGATATGTGGCAGCAATCCAGCACCAGGCAGATGTGTTGAGGGGATTCCACCAACGGCATCGGCGCCATTTTCTATTTCTGCTAACATGAATCCCATACCGTCACCATCAGGAGGGACATAGGTGTCAGCATCGCTTAAAAAAACCTGCTCACAGGTAGCATAGTTTAATCCATTCATTAAGGCGCCACCTTTCCCGGTATTCTTTTGCGTCACGGTAATCAGGCGTTCTCCCCATTTTTCTTTCACCTTATGCATAATGATTTCGGTATCATCAGTGGAACCATCGTTTACACATATGACTCGATGAAAATAGGGATTTAATAACAAGTTTTCCAGCGATTGTGCCAGGCAAGGACCTTCGTTATAGGCCGGAATAATGGCGTCAATACTGTCGTTACGTAAACTAGGTTTTCGTTTTAAGGTTGTGAGGAACCAAAGTAATATACATAGGCTCATCATAATAAAAAATATTGTTTTCATATAATTAGAGAATCATTTTGTGAACAACAAAACCTTCAGATAATTCACATCCGGCCTGTTGCCCTCGGAATTGAGCTACGGTACGCAGACGTTCTGTACGCATATAATCACGTTGCTGCTGGCTTTGGTGAAATGAAAGCGCACGAAGTTTTTGAATGAAACAGTTTTCACTGACCTTTTCAAAGACTTGGGGAACAAACGTCAGCCAGGTACTGGGAGTTTCATAACCGAGAACCTGGGGAATATTTCGGCAGGCAACGATAGAAGCCTTATGTACCGCGCGATGATCCTGATGCCGGTCAGAATCATGCATAGTATAAGTTCGCACGATGTTGATTTGTGCGGGAATGTGATTTGTGATGACGTCTTCAAGTGATTTGATCATCGTATCAACAAAGTACGGTGTGCGTGTGTCCTCAAAATGAAAATGAAAAATCTGATGGCAGCCTAATGATGTTAATGCCGATTGAGATTCTGCGTGTCGGTCGGCTTTTAAAACGCACCCTTCAGCCCCTGCGGTCATGACGACGGCAGTAACGTGATAGCCTTCTTTTATTAAGCGGGATAACGAGGCACCACATCCGAGTTCAATATCGTCCGGATGGGCACCGATTGCTAATATCCCTTTTTGGTATGATGTAACCATGAGCAAATCCTTCACTTTTCTATGAGAGTGTTATTTGGGTGTTCAATGAATATAAACACAATATCTGTTTTGCAGATATTTAAAGCTCTTGTTGGAAAGACGGGATGGATTAGTGTTTGTCGTAATAAAGATATTACAATGTGTAATTTGATTAGTCAAAAAATAATATTTATTGAAAGTTAGGATGTTTTTTCTTAATCAATAAGAAAAATGAATGCATTAATTTTTTTTTACTGGTTTTATTTTTCTGAGTGATTGGTTTTTTATAATTAGATGATGAGGTTATTAGATTGTACTGTAACTATACCTTCAAATAGAAGAATGGAATACATATGTCATTTTAGTATTCATTTACGAATAATTGATATTGATTGTAATGATGAACTTCAGAGGGGATATTACTTTCAGAATGAATCATAAACAGCAAGACGCTGAGCGCTGGTACTCGTTAGAATCTTTAGGCTGGCGATAACAGGCCGGATGGTTTACGCCACCCGGCATGGAACAACAAAGTTAGCGCAGGATTTTTTTCTCAGCCAGATCCAGTGCGAAGTAGCTGAAGATCAGATCCGCGCCAGCGCGTTTGATCGAGCCTAAGCTTTCCAGCACCACTTTCTCTTCATCTATGGCACCCGCGAGGGCTGCAAACTTGATCATCGCGTATTCACCGCTGACCTGATAAGCGCCAATCGGCAGCTCGGTGCGCTCGCGGATATCGCGCAGAATATCGAGGTATGCGCCAGCCGGTTTGACCATCAGGCAGTCTGCGCCCTGGGCTTCATCCAGCAGCGATTCGCGGATTGCTTCCCGACGGTTCATCGGGTTCATCTGATAGGTTTTACGATCGCCCTTCAGCGCGGTACCTGCGGCTTCACGGAATGGGCCATAGAAAGAAGAGGCAAATTTGGTGGAGTAGGACATGATCGCGGTATCGGTAAAGCCCGCGGCATCCAGCGCCTGGCGAATCGCCTGCACCTGGCCGTCCATTGCGGCGGAAGGGGCGATGAAATCTGCGCCCGCAGCGGCGGCAACGACCGCCTGTTTGCCGAGATTGGCAAGGGTTAAATCGTTATCAACGCCGTGCTCGCATAATACGCCGCAGTGACCGTGCGAGGTGTATTCACAGAAGCAGGTGTCGGACATGACGATCATCTCCGGTACGGTCTGCTTACAGATACGCGACATGCGCGCCACCAGACCGTCTTCTTTCCAGGCATCGCTGCCGGTGTCATCGGTGTGATGAGAAATGCCGAAGGTCATAACCGAGCGGATGCCTGCATTAGCAATGCGTTCAATTTCGCGCGCCAGATGCTTCTCTGGAATGCGCATCACGCCGGGCATGGCCTCGATAGCTTTGTAATCGTCGAGTTCTTCTTCAACAAAGATCGGCAACACCAGGTCATTTAAGCTGAGTGTTGTCTCTTCAAACATAGCGCGCAGCGCAGGTGATTTGCGCAGGCGGCGAGGGCGTTGGATTAGGTCTGTCATGGTATGCCTGATGTTTGTGGAATCGAAGGCCGTAGTATACCCGAACCTGAGGGTGGGTGGTTTACGAAAGTTGGCGTTATATCTGGATTTTCCATCGTGGAAGGCTGAATCATTAGAGCAATTTATTCACATTTATGGCAAGTTATTTATATTCATTGTTTTGCTTGTTTCTATTTTTATTATTTTAAATATCGATATGTTTATTTGTGTAGGGCTGGTGATAATTCCTCTTTATTTATTGTTTATTTGTTTGGGTGTGTGGTGAGTTATTTGTTAATTATATGATTCAGAGATGTGTTGTACGGTATTTCATTGAAAGAATGAGTTTTTTTGTTTTTTGTGTCAGAGGTGAGGATATTCGTAGTGTTGTCCGGTTTCGGACGACTAGCAAAGAATAATTGAACCTTTACTTTGTGAAACCGCATAATCGTCTCCGCGAAACATAAAATGTTTTCTTTGCATTGATAATTGATGGATCAACTATATTACGTCCCTGAGGAGGGATGACAAATGCACACTTGGAAAAAGAAACTAGTAGTCTCACAATTAGCATTAGCCTGTACTTTGGCAATCACTTCTCAGGCGAATGCTTCTACTGATATTTCTGGAACTACGTACACAACGTTCACCCATTATAATGACGCATCACATGTTGATGACGTTTACTTCGATGGCTATGTCGGTTGGAACAATTACGGCACTGATAGCATTTATAACGGTGATATTTATCCGGTAATCAATAACGCTACTGTCAACGGCGTTATTTCTACTTATTATCTGGATGATGGACTGTCAACTAACGGCAATTATAACAGCCTGACGATTAAAAACAGTACCATTCACGGAATGGTGACATCCGAATGTATGACCACGGATTGTACTAACCGTACGGGTACCGACTATTACTACGACCGTCTGGCGATGAATGTCATCAACTCCACTATCGATGACAACTACGAACATTATACCTACAACGGTACCTATAATGACGTGGCTGATACGCACGTTGTCGACGTTTATAACCTGGGTACGGCTATCACTCTGGATCAAGAAGTTGATCTGTCTATCTCCAACAACTCTCACGTCGCGGGTATTACCCTGACTCAAGGTTATGAGTGGGATGATATTGACGATAATACCGTCATCACCGGCGTAAACAGCGGCGAAGTGTTTAACAACACTATCGCTGTTACCGACTCTACCCTGACCTCTGGTTCCTGGTCTGATGAAGGAAGATCCGGCTGGTTTGGTAACACCAGCAATGCGAGCGACTACAACGGTAACGGTTGGAACGCGAATGATATCGCATTGGCGGTTATTGCTAATCCCAATGCAGATAACGCGATGCAGACCACCGCCACGTTTGATAACGCTACACTGATGGGCGATGTGCTGTTCTCCAGCAACTTTGATGAGAACTTCTTCCCGAACGGTGCTGATACTTACCGTGATACCGATGCCGATCTGGATACCAACGGCTGGGATGGTACTGACCGTCTGGATCTGACCCTGAACCACGGCAGCAAGTGGGTTGGTGCGGCAATGTCCGTCCATCAGGTTGACGTTGATGGTGATGGCGTTTACGAAAGCTATGCTGAGGGCACTGAAGCCACTCCTACGCTGATTGATATCGCTGCCAACAGCCTGTGGCCTTCTTCAACCTACGGTATCGATAGCAACACATCCTCTTATGACGAAAATGGTCATGTGGTTGGCAATACCGTTTATCAGAGCGGTCTGTTCAACGTGACGCTGAACGGCGCTTCCCAGTGGGATACCACCAAAACTTCTCTGATTGACACCCTGAGCATCAACAGCGGTTCCGTTGTCAACGTGGGCGATTCTGCGCTGGTTTCTGACTCCATCTCTCTGACCGGTGCTTCCGCACTGAACATCAATGAAGATGGTCGTGTTGCGACTAATACGCTGTCTATTGACAACAGTACCGTAACGATTGCTGATGATGTCTCTGCTGGCTGGAATGTGCTTAATGCCGCGCTGTATGCCAATACCATTAACGTCACCAACAACGGCGTTCTGGATGTGGGCAACAGCACCGGTAACGCGCTGCAGGTTGATACCCTGAATCTGACCAGCTACACCGACGCTTACAACCATGTTAATGCGGGTGTTTTCGACATCAACAGCGCTAACTATGTGTTGAATGCTGACCTGACCAACGATCGTACTAACGATACGCGCCAAGCTAACTACGGTTATGGCGTGATCGCGATGAACTCTGATGGTCATCTGACTATCAACGGTAACGGCGATTCTGACACCTCAGGCGATCAGTCTGAAGTCGATAACTACGGTGATCACGTAGCAGCGGCAACCGGTAACTATAAAGTTCGCATCGATAACGCCACTGGCGCAGGTTCTGTTACCGATTACAAGGGTAACGAGCTGATCTACGTTAACGACAAGAACAGCACCGCAACCTTCTCTGCAGCCAATAAAGCAGACCTGGGTGCTTACACCTATCAGGCTCAGCAGCAGGGTAACACCGTTGTTCTGCAGCAGATGGAGCTGACCGACTACGCGAACATGGCGCTGAGTATTCCGTCTGCCAACACCAATATCTGGAACCTGGAGCAAGACACCGTTGGTACTCGTCTGACTAACGCGCGTCATGGTCTGGTAGATAACGGTGGTGCATGGGTGAGCTACTTCGGCGGCAGCTTCGATGCGGATAACGGCAACATTAACTATGATCAGGATGTTAACGGCATCATGGTCGGTGTTGATTCCAAAATCGATGGTAACAACGCTAAGTGGATTGTCGGTGCTGCGGCAGGCTTCGCGAAAGGTGACATGAGTGATCGTACCGGTCAGGTAGATCAGGATAGCCAGACTGCCTATTTCTACTCTTCTGCTCGTTTTGCGAACAACATCTTTGTTGACAGTAACTTAAGCTACTCCCACTTCAACAACGATCTGTCTGCCAGCATGAGCAACGGTCAGTATGTTGATGGCAGCACCTCTTCTGATGCCTGGGGCTTCGGCTTGAAACTGGGTTATGACCTGAAGCTGGGTGAAGCAGGTTACGTAACCCCTTACGGTAGCGTATCCGGTCTGTTCCAGTCTGGTGATGACTATAAGCTGAGCAACGACATGAAAGTTGACGGTCAGTCTTATGACAGCATGCGTTATGAACTTGGTGTAGATGCGGGTTATACCTTCGCCTACAGCGATGACCAGGCGCTGACCCCGTACTTCAAACTGGCCTACGTTTACGACGACTCTAACAACGATTCTGATGTAAACGGTGATTCTATCGACAACGGCGTAGAAGGTTCTGCGGTACGCGTTGGGCTGGGTACTCAGTTCAGCTTCACCAAGAACTTCAGCGCGTACACCGATGCTAATTACCTCGGTGGCGGTGATGTCGATCAAGACTGGTCTGCAAACGTTGGTGTTAAATATACCTGGTAACAACTTTCTTGCAGAGAAATAAAAGGTAATTTTATTTAGAAATAATGCCCGTCACGCATTTGACGGGCATTTCTTGCAAGGAATTCGCACATGCTATCTTCAAATAAACCTCTTCTTGAGTTTGGTAAGCTTGATAAATGTTTAGCGAAATATCGTAAGCACTTTGAGTGTGATAACGACAAAGAAATAATTTTTTCCAGCGATATTAATAGTGACGAAACTTTTGTTATTTTAAGTGGTGTTGTTTCCTTACGTAGAGGGGAAAGCGTGCTGGTCGGGATTGCACAGGCGCCTTTTATTATGGGCCTTTCTGATGGTGTGATGAAAACAGATGTACAATACAGATTAATAACCGAAAGTAATTGTACGGGATACCACCTGCCTGCTTCGCAAACGATAAATATAATTGAACAATGCCAGCTTTGGCGTGAAGCCTTTTGCTGGTTAGCATGGCAAAATTCCATGTTTGAGTTGCGCGATCTGCAGCTGATCGGCAATAACTCCTACGATCAGATCCGCGCGACGCTGATATCCATGATGAAATGGGACGACGTACTGCGTTCGCGTATCGGCGTCATGAACTATATTCACCAACGCACGCGAATTTCACGCTCAGTTGTCGCTGAGGTTCTCGCGGCATTGCGTAAAGGTGGTTACATTGAAATGAATAAAGGCAAACTGGTGAGCATTAACCGTTTGCCTTTTGAGTATTAAGTCAGGATGCAGGAATAACCTGCGGTTTGTTCCCGCTCAACTCTGCAACCAGATCGTTGATACCGTCGCTCATATTGGTAAATCGGGTTAGCGGAGAACGGGTCACCACGATAAATGCCCCGACGTTTTGCTGTGGGATCATCGCCATATAGGTAATGAAGCCGCCGCCGCCACCGGTTTTTTGAATAATTCCTGGTCGCCCATTCTTCGGTGCCATATAGACCCAGCCCAAACCCAGCGCATCGGCTCTACCCGGAACATCCATCCCTATCACTTTGGTTAACTGCGTACGCTGATAAATCAGCGTCTGCATACGGTCGGCCTGCTGGCTACGATGGTAAAAATCAGATGAGAGATACTGCTGCATCCAGCGCATCATATCGCCGGGCGTTGAATAAACACCGCCGCTGCCCATCGCTGCCAGGGTATTGTTGCAAGGACTGGCACCTTTTTCCGCGACCATCAGGCGTCTGCATTGATCGGGGGATGGGGTAAAGGTGGTATCTTTCATTCCCAGCGGACGGGTAATTTTTTCTTCAAACAGTTGCGGATAAGGCTTTCCGGATGCGATTCCCAGCGCATCGGCCAGCAGGTCAAACGCCAGGTTGGAATAAGAAGCCTGCGAACCCGGTGCGGCTTTAAGCGTGGCGGTTGATAGATAGCTCCAGCGCTGTTCACGGGTTGGCCAGACAAACACTGGGCGCTTCGCCGCACCGCCAGGCTGTTCGCGCGGCAGCGCGCTGGTATGCGTCGCCAGATTCACCAGCGTAATCGGCGTGCCCTGATAAGTCGGCACGCGCGCGCCAGGCGGCGCATATTTGCTCAATGGATCGTTGAGTTTAACCGTACCCTGATCGAGTAATTTCACCAGCATTTCGCTGGTCATTAATTTAGTAATAGAGGCAATTCGAATAACGGAATCCAGCTGCGGATGAACGTTATTGCCAGGGCGTGTTTCGCCGAAGCTGCGAAATACGCGCTGGTTGCCATCAATCACCACGAGCGCCATCCCCGTAGCACCGCTGCCGTAAAATATATGGTCGGCATAACGATCGACGATATCAGAGGCGAAGACCGGATCGGTTATAGGCTGTGCCGCCTGGACAGATGTCAATGACGCCGCACACAGCGCGGCAGAAAAAAGCAGACTACGTTTCAACGGTGGTGTCCATGAGTTAGAGAAAGTGAAAAAGGATGTCGTGCGTATGCGTATTTATACTACTCATCGGCGTATTGCAAAGCGCTTATCAGCCAATGATAGTGTGAAAAACGTAACGATGAGTAAACGCGAGCGTTTCCCGGATTACGGATGTTCGCTTTTGTGATCTCACGCTGTGATAATCTGCACTTGCTGGAACGTTGTCGAGTGTGAAAATCACAGAAACAATTCTTCATACCCGGGTGCGAACTAAGTGCCGCGGTTTTGGTCACACTTGTCGGTTTCAGCTTGTGTTTTTGGGCGTAAGCCGTCTGGCCGCCGCACTCCACGGTGGCAAATACACAGCAGTCGTCATAACGATAAGAAGTTAGCAGGAGAGCACTATGTTTAAGTCTTTTTTCCCAAAGCCGGGGCCGTTCTTTATTTCGGCATTTATTTGGGCACTGGTCGCCGTTGTATTCTGGCAAGGAGGTGGGGGAGCCTGGGTTGCACATATTACCGGCGCGTCGGGAGACGTACCGATTAGCGCGGCCCGATTCTGGTCACTGGATTACCTGATTTTTTATGCGTATTACATCCTTTGTGTTGGAGTGTTCGCGCTGTTCTGGTTTATCTACAGCCCGCACCGCTGGCAGTACTGGTCCATACTGGGCACGTCGCTGATTATTTTCGTGACCTGGTTTCTGGTTGAAGTTGGCGTCGCCGTCAACGCCTGGTATGCGCCATTCTATGATCTGATTCAATCCGCGTTGAGTGCGCCGCATAAGGTGAAGATTGAGCAGTTCTATCATGAAGTAGGCATCTTTCTTGGCATTGCGCTGATTGCCGTGGTCATTGGGGTGATGAACAACTTCTTCGTCAGCCACTATGTATTCCGCTGGCGTACCGCAATGAACGAACACTATATGGCGCACTGGCAGCATCTGCGTCATATCGAAGGCGCGGCGCAGCGTGTGCAGGAAGATACCATGCGTTTTGCCTCCACGCTTGAAGATATGGGGGTCAGCTTTATCAATGCGATTATGACGCTGATTGCCTTCTTACCTGTCCTGGTCACTCTCTCAGCCCATGTGCCGGACCTGCCCATTGTTGGACATGTTCCTTATGGCCTGGTGATTGCCGCGATTGTCTGGTCGCTGATGGGAACCGGCTTGCTGGCGGTAGTCGGCATCAAACTTCCGGGGCTGGAGTTTAAAAACCAGCGCGTGGAAGCGGCCTACCGTAAAGAACTGGTTTACGGTGAAGATGACGCTAATCGTGCGACCCCGCCGACGGTGCGTGAACTGTTCCATGCGGTGCGCCAGAACTACTTCCGCCTCTATTTTCACTATATGTACTTCAATATCGCCCGTATTCTATACCTGCAGGTTGATAACGTTTTCGGCTTGTTCCTGCTGTTCCCGTCGATTGTTGCCGGTACGATTACGCTCGGCCTGATGACGCAAATCACCAACGTGTTTGGCCAGGTGCGAGGCTCGTTCCAGTATTTGATTAACTCCTGGACAACGTTAGTCGAACTGATGTCTATTTATAAGCGTCTGCGCAGCTTTGAACGTGAGCTTGATGGCCAGGATATTCAGGAAGTTACCCATACGCTTAGTTAATAAAAAAGGAGATGTTATGTCGACGGTTTCCCGTCTTTACCCCTTGTCCGGTCTGGCCGCTCTGGTGCTGGTGGGATGTAGTAGCCAACCCGCGCAGCCGCTAAAAAAAGGGGAGAAAGCCGTCGATGTGGCGAGCGTGGTGCGCCAGAAAATGCCCGCCAGCGTGAAAGACCGGGACGCATGGGCGCAGGATTTAGCGAAGACGTTTGAAAGCCAGAAGCTGGCGCCGACGGTTGAAAATATCTGTTCGGTGCTGGCGGTTGCGCAACAGGAGTCAAACTATCAGGCGGATCCGGCCGTTCCAAACTTAAGTAAAATCGCCTGGAAAGAGATCGACCGGCGCGCCGAGCGTATGCATATCCCGCAGTTTGTGGTGCATACCGCACTGAAGATTAACTCGCCAACGGGGAAAAGCTACAGCGAGCGTCTGGATACGGTGAAAACGGAAAAACAGCTTAGCGCCATTTTTGATGATTTTATCAATATGGTACCGATGGGGCAGACGCTGTTTGGTTCGCTTAATCCGGTACATACCGGTGGGCCAATGCAGGTCAGTATCGCGTTTGCCGAGCAGCACGCCGACGGGTATCCGTGGAAAATGGCGGGAACAGTACGTCAGGAAGTGTTCAGCCGCCGCGGTGGGCTGTGGTTCGGTACGTATCATCTGCTTAACTACCCGGCGAATTACAGCGCGCCAATCTTCCGTTTCGCTGATTTCAATGCGGGATGGTATGCCAGCCGCAATGCGGCTTTCCAGAATGCGGTCAGTAAAGCCAGCGGAGTGAAACTGGCGATGGATGGTGACTTGATTCTCTACGGCAGCAGCGAGCCGGGCAAAACCGAGCTGGCGGTACGTAAACTGGCCGGGAAGCTGGGGATGAGCGAGAGTGAGATCCACCGTCAACTGCAAAAAGGTGACAGCCTGGCATTTGAGGATACCGCGCTGTACGAGAAGGTCTATAAGCTGGCGAAAGCGAAGACTGGGAAAGCGCTACCCCGTGAAATGCTGCCAGGCATTCAGCTGGAAAGCCCGAAGATTACACGTAATTTGACCACCGCGTGGTTTGCGAAACGCGTGGACGAGCGTCGGGCGAAATGTATAGGTCAGCCATCATTATGATGACGGCGGCGCCAGCGCACGAATGCCGCGATGGCGCCAAGAATCAGACTTCCGGCAAGGAAAGGGACCAGCCCAAAAAGGGTACCGACGCCTAAGCCAATTTCAACTCGTGGGCGTCCTGTCTCTTGCATTTGCAACTGCATCAGTTGTTCATAGATGCCGGGAGCGTGGGCCAACAGATTTAAAACCTGCGCGCCTGCCCAAAAGCAAAACAGCACAAATACGGCATACGCAATGTTGCCGGGCAGGGAGGAGGTATCCCGATGTTTGCCCTTAAACAGGGATTTTGAGAGCGTAAAATCAGCCATAAAGACCTCCGGAAATAACCTGCTTTTTTTGACGTGATGCCTGGAACTGACAGTGAGTCTGACAGGTGATCGGCAATGTCAATATCAGAATGATGGTAATTTCAGGTAGAGATTATTCCTGGATCTCGGTTTTTTGCTGGTTGTCACAATTACGTAACCTTAAGTGAAATCAAGTTACATTTCAGAAATTCCGCACAG
Source organism: Citrobacter sp. Cb028 (assembly GCF_030336705.1). Lineage (NCBI taxonomy): Bacteria > Pseudomonadati > Pseudomonadota > Gammaproteobacteria > Enterobacterales > Enterobacteriaceae > Citrobacter > Citrobacter sp. Cb028. Next base: position 134,533 of record NZ_JAOWCZ010000034.1, read on the forward strand.
GCCACAGACGTCTATGAGGAAATGTGCGAGGATGCGCTTTCACGTTGTATTTCCACCGGAGCTGTTATGAACCTGCCTGTTAAAATCCGCCGAGACTGGCACTACTATGCCTTCGCTATTGGGCTTATCTTTATTCTGAACGGTGTGGTCGGCTTACTGGGTTTTGAAGCGCAGGGATGGCAGACCTATGCGGTGGGGTTGGTGACGTGGGTGATTAGCTTTTGGCTGGCCGGATTAATTATCCGTCGCCGCGTGGAAGATGAAGAAGAAGCAAAGGATGCCCAATAGCTATCGATCAGGCATCCAGGCGGGTTTACATACTGGTTTTCAACGCGCTATCCGCCGCATGACGTTCCAGCGCCAGTTCGATCAGGCGAGTGATCAAATCGGTATAGCCTAAGCCGCTCGCCTGCCACAATTTTGGATACATGCTGATGTTGGTAAAGCCCGGCAGCGTGTTGATCTCATTGATCAAAACATCGTTCTCTGCGGTTAAGAAAACGTCCACGCGCGCCATACCGGCGCAGCCCAGCGCCTGATAAGCCTGAATAGCAATGTCGCGGATCTTATCGTTAACTTCCGGTGCGATCGCTGCCGGAACAACCACTTTGGCACCGTTATCGTCAATGTATTTGGTGTCGTAAGCGTAAAAATCACTGTTCAGCACGATCTCGCCACAGGTACTGGCCTGCGGTTGATCGTTGCCCAGCACCGCGCATTCGATCTCGCGGCCCTTGATCCCTTGTTCCACCACGACTTTATGGTCGAATTCAAATGCCAGCGCGACGGCCTGATTGTATTGCGCCTCGCTGGTCACTTTACTGACGCCAACGGACGAGCCCTGGTTGGCTGGTTTCACAAACAGCGGCAGGCCAAGGCGGGATTCCACCTCGGCAAAGCTGATGCGGTTGCGATTGGCGCGAGTGAGCGTAATAAATGGCGCGATGTTTAATCCGGCATCGCGCAGTAGACGTTTGGTCACGTCTTTATCCATACAGGCCGCAGAACCCAGGACATCAGAACCGACGAACGGCAGATTCGCCACGCGCAGCATACCCTGCAGAGAGCCATCTTCACCCAACGTGCCGTGTACGATCGGGAAAATAACATCGACCGTTGGCAGTGGCTGACCGTTTTGCGCATCGATCAACTGGTGCTCTTGTTTACCCGGGACCTGAGCCAAGCTGGTCGCGGAAGGACGCAGCGCAATATGCGCTGGATCATCTGAATTGAGCAGATAGTTACTGGCATCGCTAATGTGCCATTGCCCTTCCTTATCAATACCTAACAGCACAACGTCAAAGCGAGTCTTGTCGATGGCATCGACAATATTTTTTGCCGATTGCAATGACACTTCATGTTCCGCTGATTTACCACCAAATACGATTCCTACCCGCAACTTTGCCATCTTAAAAAACCCATTCCATGAATGCAAAGCACATACATTACCACGACAAAACGCAGGTTTCCTCGGCTTCTGGCAGATTGTTTTGGTGGGCAACAGAGGAACAGATAAGCGCAAACGCGCAGAACGGACGCGGAGCATAAACCCCTGCTGATATTGTGGGGTTGATGTGAGGTATATCACAAATATGATGAGCGGGAAGATAAAATCCTAAACTGTGATATATCGCACCTGTGGACCCTTATTTGGCTAAGTAATTTGTTAAGCTGCTCGCAGTTTTCAGCTACTTATCGTTATGAGTCCCTATGGAATCCTGGAGAGTCAACCTCATTTCCGTATGGTTCGGTTGCTTTTTCACCGGCCTGGCAATCAGCCAAATCCTGCCTTTTTTACCGCTCTATATCTCCCAACTGGGGGTAAGCTCCCATGAAGCACTCTCAATGTGGTCTGGCTTAACGTTTAGCGTCACCTTCCTGATTTCAGCCATCGTCTCTCCGATGTGGGGGAGTTTAGCCGACCGTAAAGGACGCAAGCTGATGCTGCTGCGGGCCTCTTTGGGTATGGCGATTGCGATTTTACTGCAGGCCTTTGCCACTAACGTCTGGCAGCTTTTTCTGCTGCGTGGGATCATGGGGTTAACGTCTGGCTATATTCCCAATGCGATGGCGCTGGTAGCCTCACAGGTTCCGCGCGAACGCAGCGGGTGGGCGCTGAGTACGCTCTCGACGGCGCAAATTAGCGGCGTTATTGGCGGACCACTGATGGGGGGCTTTATTGCCGACCACGTTGGCTTACGGGCGGTATTCTGTATTACCGCGGCTTTGCTGGTAGTGAGTTTTCTGGTCACGCTGTTCTTGATCAAAGAAGGTGTGCGCCCGACAATCAAAAAAAACGAACGCCTGAGCGGGAAGGCCGTCTTTGCCTCGCTGCCTTATCCGGCGCTGGTGATCAGCCTGTTTTTTACTACGATGGTGATCCAGTTATGTAACGGCTCAATTGGGCCGATTCTGGCGCTGTTTATTAAATCAATGGTCCCAGACAGTTCTAATATTGCCTTTCTCAGCGGGCTGATTGCTTCGGTTCCGGGCATCTCGGCGCTGATTTCTGCGCCCCGGCTAGGTAAATTAGGCGATCGTATTGGGACCGAGCGGATTTTAATGGCAACGTTAATCTTCGCCGTCGTGTTGTTTTTCGCCATGTCATGGGTCAATACGCCGTTGCAGTTGGGGATCTTACGTTTTCTGCTCGGCTTTGCCGACGGCGCGATGTTGCCCGCGGTGCAGACGTTGCTGGTGAAATACTCCAGCGACCAGATAACCGGGCGCATTTTTGGTTATAACCAGTCATTTATGTACCTCGGCAACGTAGCCGGGCCATTAATGGGAGCAACGGTTTCGGCAATGGCGGGCTTTCGCTGGGTGTTTATTGCCACGGCGTGCATTGTGTTAATCAACATCTGGCAACTGGCTATCGCGTTGCGACGTCGGCGCTGCGCACGCTGAGTACCTGATTAACAACGCTGCCCGTCAGCGTTGTTAATCCATCATTATGCATTTATATATCCAGGTGATTATTAATCCCCTTACCCTTTTATATGGAATAATTCTGCGCTAAGACTCCTTCTCCCTTATTTTGTGTTGTGATTGTTTTCGCAAAACGTTTTATTTCTTATGAAAATACAACTTTCATCCTCTAGGCAGTTGTGAGTCTTAATGATAACGTGGCCTATATTTGGTTAAGGGAATACGTAAATGAAAAATCTCGTTACTGAGTTGTTACTTAAGCTCGCCCAAAAAGAAGAAGAGTCGCAAGAACTGACGGCGCAGGTTGAAACGCTGGAGCAGGTAATCATCGAAATGCTGCGCAATATGACGTGTAACGATCGGCAAATATTTATTCGCCAAATTGAGGGGGCTTTGGCTGGAGAAGGCCGTATGCCTGCGTTTCTGACCAACGTTCATAACGCTGGCGAGAGTGTGCCAAAAGCGTTTTGAGTAATCCGTGGTGCGTCATCCACAAATTATCATAAAAGTGTCACATCAAATACTTATAGTCGCTTTGTTTTAATTTTACCGTATTTATACATGGAGAAAATAAAGTGAAACAAAGCGCACTCGCTATTGCCCTGTTACCTTTGCTGTTTACCCCGGTTATTAATGCAGAAACCTCTGCCATAGCGGTTATGGATAATCGTGCCGCTCAGGGTGATATCACCACGCCGGGCGGCGCCCGCCGATTGTCTGCCGATCAAACGGCGGCTCTGCGCGAATCTCTGAGCGATAAACCTGCCAAAAATATTATTTTATTGATTGGCGATGGGATGGGGGACTCAGAAATAACGGCCGCGCGAAATTATGCCGAAGGCGCAGGCGGCTTTTTTAAAGGAATTGATGCTTTACCGTTGACCGGACAATACACGCACTATGCGTTGGATAAGAAAACGGGTAAACCCGATTATGTGACGGATTCTGCGGCATCCGCGACGGCGTGGACCACCGGTGTGAAAACCTATAATGGCGCGTTGGGCGTTGATATTCATGAAAAAGATCACGCCACAATTCTTGAAATGGCAAAAGCGGCGGGGCTGGCAACGGGCAACGTTTCTACCGCTGAATTGCAGGATGCTACCCCGGCGGCGCTGGTAGCCCATGTGACTTCGCGTAAGTGCTATGGCCCAGGCGTGACACGTGAAAAATGCCCAACCAATGCGCTGGAAAAAGGCGGTAAAGGGTCAATCACCGAACAATTACTGAATGCCCGGGCTGACGTTACGCTGGGCGGCGGGGCCAAAACGTTTGCGGAAACCGCTGCGGCGGGCGAGTGGCAGGGTAAAACGTTGCGTGAACAAGCCCTGGCCCGTGGTTATCAGATGGTGAGTGATACCGCGACGCTGGCGGCGATTACCGAAGCTAATCAGGATAAACCGCTGCTGGGTCTGTTCTCTGACGGCAATATGCCCGTGCGCTGGGAAGGTCCGAAAGCGTCTTATCATGGCAATCTGGATAAGCCGGTTGTGACCTGTACGCCAAATCCAAAGCGTGACGACAGCGTGCCAACGCTGGCACAGATGACGGATAAAGCGATTGAGTTGTTAAGCAAAAATGAGAAAGGTTTCTTCCTGCAAGTGGAAGGGGCGTCAATCGATAAACAGGACCATGCCGCCAACCCGTGCGGACAGATTGGTGAAACGGTCGATCTGGACGAGGCGGTACAGCGCGCGCTTGCCTTTGCGAAGAAAGATGGCAACACCCTGGTGGTGGTAACCGCTGACCACGCACATGCCAGCCAGATTGTTGCGCCGGATACCAAAGCGTCTGGTCTGACCCAGGCGCTGAACACCAAAGATGGCGCGGTCATGGTCATCAGCTACGGCAACTCTGAAGAGGAATCTCAGGAGCACACCGGCAGCCAGCTGCGAATTGCAGCCTATGGCCCGCACGCGGCAAATGTGGTCGGCCTGACCGATCAAACCGACCTGTTTTACACCATGAAAGCGGCATTAGGACTGAAATAACCCGACGCCCGGCGGCAATACTTTTGCCGCCGGGTGGTATTTTTATCGTTAGCAGCCAAACTTACCTGTGTGTTGTCGTTCAGAAAAGAAGGATGCTATGAAAATTACATTATTAATGACGCTGCTTTTTGGTCTGATTTTTTTAACTACCGTCGGTGCTGCCGAGAAGACTTTAACCCCGCAACAACAGCGTATGACCACCTGCAATCAGCAGGCAACGGCGCAGACCTTAAAAGGGGATGCGCGTAAGACATATATGAGTGATTGCCTGAAAAACAGTAAATCTGCGCCGGAGGAAAAGAGCCTGACGCCGCAGCAGCAAAAAATGCGTGAATGTAACGTTAAGGCGACGGAGCAGTCTCTGAAAGGTGATGATCGTAATAAATTTATGAGCGCTTGCCTGAAGAAATCTGCGTAGCACTTACGGGTGAGCAGGTAAAATCGCTCACCCGAAATATCATACTTCCGCCACCAGACCCCTTCCTATAATTTGGGAAATTTGTTTCAGAATATTCCCAAATACAATGAATGATGAAAACTTTTATCAAAAGAAGGTCGTCCCGAATGAAGCATTTTTATCGCTTCATCAAAATGACCACCAACGTTCCGGTCTGCGATTCGCCCGACGAATCAGGCTGCCGCGAGCGGTGGGTTTGGGGGGAATGTTTTTCCCTATCGCGTCGGTATTAGTTGCTCAGCCCATTACCGGTGGCTGGTGGCTATTACTGGTGGGATGGGCGTTTGTCTGGCCGCATTTGGCCTGGCAGTTGGCCAGCAAAGCCGACGATCCTCTGCATAGCGAATTTACCAACTTAAAAGCCGATGCCATTCTTGCCGGTATGTGGATAGGGATTATGGGCGTAAACCTGTTGCCATCCACGGCGCTGCTGATGATTATCTGCATCAACCTGATGGGCGCAGGCGGGATGCGAATATTCATCGCAGGCGCCGTTTTGATGATGGTTTCATGCCTGGTGACGTTACAGTTAACCGATATCTCCGTCGCTTTTAGCAGTACTCAGCTTAGCGTGCTATTGACGCTGCCGGTGCTGGTGATTTATCCGCTGCTGTTTGCCTGGGTCAGCTACCAGACGGTCATCAAGCTGGCGGAACATAAACGCCGTTTACAGGTGATGAGTACGCGAGATGGCATGACTGGGGTGTACAACCGCCGCCATTGGGAACTGTTACTGCGTAATGAATTTGATAATTGCCGCCGCTACCAGCGTGACGCCACGTTACTGATTATCGATATCGACCATTTTAAGAGCATCAATGATACCTGGGGTCATGACGTTGGGGACCAGGCGATTGTCGCGCTGACCCGCCAGTTGCAGATGACCTTACGCGGTAGCGACGTGATCGGGCGCTTTGGCGGTGATGAGTTTGCGGTGATTATGTGCGGCACGCCGGCAACCAGCGCGATTGCGGCGATGTCTCGTGTTCACGAACGACTTGGCCAAATGCGTTTATCCTGCGCGCCGCAGGTTGCTCTGCGGATCAGCGTGGGCGTTGCGCCGCTGACCGCAGAAACCGAGCATTATCGAGAATGGTTAAAGTCGGCGGATATGGCGCTCTACAAAGCAAAGAATTCCGGACGTAACCGCACTGAGGCGGCGGCCTGACGTCCGGCGGTGTTAACTCAGGAGCGGCTGAGTTTTTCCGACTGCTCCATGCACTTAATCATCGCTTCAATCACTGATGAACGAAAACCTCGTTCTTCCAGGACGCGTACCGCTTCAATGGTGGTTCCGCCAGGCGAGCACACCATATCCTTCAGTTCTCCGGGATGTTTACCCGTATCCAGCACCATCTTTGCCGAACCCATTACTGCTTGCGCCGCGAATTTATAAGCTTGCGCGCGAGGCATGCCACCCTGCACAGCGGCGTCCGCCATCGCTTCAATAAACATAAAGACATAGGCCGGTGCTGAACCACTGACGCCAACGACCGGATGAATCATTGCCTCCGCAATGACTTCCGCTTCGCCAAAGCAGCGGAAGATATTCAGCACGTCGGCCGTGTCTTCTGGCGTGACTAAGGCGTTCGGCGTGACGGAGGTCATTCCGGCATTCACCAGTGACGGCGTGTTTGGCATCGCGCGAATGATTTTACGGTCATGACCCAGCGCGCGGGCGAGCTGATCGAGGGTGACGCCAGCGGCAATCGAGACGACCAGGGAGTCTTTGTTCAGGCTGGAGGTAATTTCGCTCAACACTTTAATCATGATGCCTGGTTTTACGGCCCCAAAAACAATGTCAGCGATTTGCGCGACCTCTTGCGCAGACTGCGCCGCATTAATACCGTACTGGTCGTGCAATGCAGCGACTTTATCGGGGGAAGGGGTGTAGACCCAGATTTGTCCGGGGAGAACCTGGCCGCTGGCGATCATGCCGCCAAGTATCGCTTTGCCCATATTACCGCAGCCGATAAAACCGATTTTCTTGTCCATTTTGTCACTCCCTATGCGTGATATTCATTGTTTTACCTGGGAAAGCTAAGCTTAGCGCGGATTGAATATGTGCAGAAGGATAAACAGCACTTTGCCTGCAAGTAAAAGCACGCGACAATGTGCAACTGCACATTAGTGGGGAGAAATTATGACAATATGGGTGGATGCCGATGCGTGTCCGAATGTGATTAAAGATATTTTGTACCGCGCTTCTGAGCGCATGCAGATGCCGCTTATTTTGGTAGCCAACCAAAGTTTGCGCGTCCCGTCTTCGCGGTTTATCCGCACATTACGTGTTCCCGCCGGGTTTGACGTGGCGGATAACGAGATTGTACGTCAGTGTAGTGCCGGTGATTTAGTGATAACAGCGGATATCCCGCTGGCGGCGGAAGTCATTGAAAAAGGTGCGGCGGCGCTTAATCCGCGCGGTGAACGTTATACCGAAGCCACGATCCGTGAGCGTCTGATGATGCGTGATTTTATGGATACGCTACGCGCCAGCGGTATTCAGACCGGCGGGCCGGACAGCCTTTCACCACGAGACAGGCAGCATTTTGCTGCTGAGCTTGATAAGTGGTGGCTGGAAGTACAGCGCAGAAAATAAAGCGTGTAATTTATTATTTACACTTTATTCATGGTGAATTCTTGTTATAGTAGGGGTTAATAGGTACAGCTACCCTATATGTAATTTTTTCTTTACGTTTTGGCGATGTACTAGTTTGGTGATATGATTATATCTTTAACCGCATCAGATCCCGCTCGCTCGCGGCTCCCTGGGGAATTTCTGTAATGACGCAACCTCTTTATCTTGTCGGCCCCCGGGGGTGTGGTAAGACAACTACCGGTATGGCGCTGGCGAAGGCTATCGATTTCCAGTTTGTCGATACCGATCGCTGGTTGCAATCGCACGTGCAGATGACCGTGGCGGAGATCGTCGAAAGGGAAGGATGGGAAGGGTTTCGTGCCCAGGAGACGAGCGCTCTGCAGGCCGTCACAGCCCCGGCAACGGTTGTTGCGACCGGCGGCGGCATCATTCTTACCGAATTTAATCGTCATTACATGCGCAGCCACGGCGTGGTTATCTATTTAAGCGCACCGGTATCAGTACTGGTTGATCGTCTGGAGGCCACGCCTGAAGAGGGATTGCGCCCAACCTTAACCGGTAAGCCGCTGACTGAAGAGGTGCAGGAAGTGCTCGCTCAGCGCGATGTTCTGTACCGTGAAGCTGCGCACTACATCGTTGATGCCACCCATAAACCTGCGCAGGTGGTGGAAGACATTCTTGAGATACTGGCGCAGGCAGCGCCACGGTTACAGGGCGGTGTCTATACTTAATGTTCATCCAGTGAAAAGGAAGAACTATGCCGACAAAACCACCTTACCCACGTCAAGCGAACATTGTTACGGTTGAAAAGGGGACGCCAGGCCAGACGGTAACCTGGTATCAACTTCGAGCCGATCACCCTAAACCGAATACGTTGATCAGTGAGCATCCTTCTGCGCAGGAAGCCATGGATGCCAAAAAACGCTACGAAGACCCCGATAAAACCTGATATTAAGCACCGTCCTGGCACGAGTCTGAACAGTGCCAGGACGGGCGTTCATCACATTTTCTTAAATTTCGCCGTATACCGTTAAAATTGAAAATTAAGCAATAACAATCCAGTACCGGAATGATTTGGAATCTTTACACAATACATCGCCGCTCAGCTGCTACGCTTTTGAGCATTTGTAGCGCAGGTCAGCGCCCGGCACTTGCCCGGGATTTCACAGCAAAGTAAGAAGATGGTGGAGCAACAAATGAGTGCGTCGTTGGCTATCCTCACGATTGGCGTGGTGCCGATGTGTGAGGTGTTACCGCTCCTGACGGAATATATCGATGAACAGCACATTACTCACCACAGTCTGCTTGGACAGATGCGGCGAGAAGATGTGATGGCTGAGTACGGCGTTTCGCCCGGTGACGAGCCTTTATTAACGCTGCTCAGCGACCACCAACTTGCTCATGTCTCACGCCAGAAGGTTGAGCGCTCACTGCAAAGTATCGTGGAGGTGCTGGATAACCAGGGCTTTGACGTGATCCTGCTGATGAGTACCGCCTCAATCGCTCGCCTGACCGCCCGCAATAGCATTCTATTGGAGCCGTTACGTATTATCCCCCCGCTGGTGGCCTCGATTGTCGATGGGCATCAGGTCGGGGTTATTGTCCCCGTCACCGAATTGCTCAAAGCCCAGACGCAAAAATGGCAGGTGTTACAAACTCCACCTGTGTATGCCGTGGCGAATCCGATCGAAGGTACCGAACAACAATTGATTGATGCCGGGAAAGAACTGCTGGAGCAAGGCGCGGATGTGATCATGCTGGATTGTCTGGGGTTCAATCAACGCCATCGAGATTTACTGCAAAAATCGCTGGATGTCCCGGTTCTTCTGTCTAATGTGTTGATTGCCCGACTGGCTTCGGAGCTGTTGGCGTAATTTTGCGTGACAGGTGGAACGTCAGCCCCCTATATTGGTTCTCAACTTAATCACGAGATAGGGCCAGTTGTATGCTTCAAAGTAATGAATACTTTTCCGGCAAAGTAAAATCGATCGGTTTTACCAGCAGCAGTACTGGCCGCGCCAGTGTTGGCGTGATGGCTGAAGGCGAATATACCTTTAGTACTGCGGCGTCTGAAGAGATGACTGTCGTTAGCGGCGCACTGAACGTGCTGCTGCCGGGGGAAACTGAGTGGAAGGTGTATGCCGCAGGGGACGTGTTCAACGTACCGGGCAACAGTGAGTTTCATCTGCAGGTGGCAGAGCCAACATCCTATCTTTGCCGCTATCTGTAAGCATAGAAATGACGAATGGCGACATTATGCCGCCATTCGGTAAGTACGGCTTAACGTTGCGCTTCGCCGCCTAATCCTTCCACCAGACTTTTAATCAGCGCCGCCAGTTCACCCGTCATCAGGATGAAATCGGCATCAAAACGCTGAGCATAATCTTCGCGGTCAATATCTTCGTTCTGATCGCGCAGCTCGTCGCTAAACTTCAAACGCTTAATAGAGCCGTCGTCACACATCACGAACTGAATGCGCTGCTGCCAGTCGAGGGCCAGTTTGGTGACCAGTTTGCCCGCTTCGATATGCACGGCGATTTCGTCGCAGACCAGATCCTGCTTTTTCGCGCGGATCACGCCGCCGTCTTCAAGGATCGCTTTTAGTTCAGCTTCATCCAGTAACTGGAATCCCTGTGCCGTTGTACCGGAACGAACCCATTCTGTCAGCGTCAGCTCAATGGGGTTTTCCATCGTCAGCGGAACGACCGGCAGCGAACCGAGACTCTTACGCAGCAGCGCCAGCGTATCTTCGGCTTTCTTCGCACTCGCGCAATCAACCATGATCAGATCGTTGACGGTATCGATCCACATCATCGTCTGGCTGAAACGGCTAAAGGCGCGCGGCAGCAATGAGTGCAGAACTTCATCTTTCAGCGAGTCTTTTTCGGTCTTCTTGAGTTTGCGACCTTGCTCAGCTTCCAGTTTGAATATTTTGGCTTCTAGCGCCTGTTTGATAACCGGCGACGGCAGAATTTTTTCTTCTTTGCGGGCGCAGATAATAATTTGGCCATTGGCGGTATGCGTTAATGCATCGCTGTGCGATCCCATCGGCGGAACCCAGCCCATTTTTGCCATATCCTGGCTACCGCAAGGGGTGAACGTCATTGATGCCAGCTGTTTTTCCATCTCTTCGGCACGCAAAGAAACATCGCGGCTAAGACGGTAAACCATTAAATTTTTGAACCACAGCATGATAATTTCCACGGCCTTGTCGTTAAATCCAGCGGGCATGATAGCGAATTGTCGCTATGCTTGCATTGTTAATCGGGAAGAGGAGCAAACAGTGCGTATAGGTATCGATTTAGGCGGTACGAAAACGGAAGTTATCGCGCTTGGCGATGCAGGCGAACAGCTTTTTCGCCATCGCCTGCCCACGCCGCGTGATGATTATCGGCAAACGATAGAAACCATCGCCGCGCTGGTGGAGATGGCGGAAAAGGCCACCGGGCAGTCAGGAACCGTGGGGATGGGCATTCCCGGTTCAATTTCGCCCTACACCGGAGTGGTGAAGAATGCCAACTCGACCTGGCTTAACGGGCAACCTTTTGACAAAGACCTGAGTACGCGTCTGAATCGCGAAGTGCGGCTGGCAAATGATGCCAACTGCCTGGCGGTTTCTGAAGCCGTTGATGGTGCAGCGGCGGGGGCGCAAACCGTGTTTGCGGTGATTATCGGTACAGGATGTGGCGCTGGAGTGGCGCTGAACGGCCGGGCGCACACGGGCGGGAACGGTACTGCGGGCGAGTGGGGGCATAATCCGCTGCCGTGGATGGACGAAGACGAACTGCGTTATCGGCAGGAAGTGCCCTGCTATTGCGGCAAGCAAGGCTGTATTGAAACCTTCATTTCCGGAACCGGTTTTGCCACCGACTACCAGCGTCTGAGCGGTCAGTCGCTCAAGGGCAGTGAAATTATCAGTCTTGTTAATGCCCGGGATGCCCAGGCGGAACAGGCGTTGAGTCGGTACGAGCTGCGTCTGGCGAAATCACTGGCACATGTGGTGAATATTCTCGATCCGGACGTAATCGTGCTGGGCGGCGGAATGAGCAATGTCGACCGACTGTATCAAAACGTGCCAACGTTGATTAAACAGTTTGTCTTTGGCGGCGAGTGTGAAACGCCTCTACGCAAGGCGCTGCACGGTGACTCCAGCGGCGTGCGCGGCGCGGCCTGGTTGTGGCCGCAGGAGTAATGTTCGCGTTGCCGGGTAGCGCAGAGGCTATCCGGCAACGGGAGTCATCTGGGATACGCTGCGCTTCAGGCGACTGTAGAGCAGCAGCGACGACATTGCAGAAAACGACAGCAGCGCCGCCGGTAACGTCACGTAGTTGTAGGCAAAGCCCAGCGTCAGCATCATACCACCGCACCAGGCGCCAATCGCGCTGCCGAGATTAAAGGCAATTTGCCCCCCAGCCGCACCCAGCAGCTCACCCCCTTTAGCATTTTGCAGCAGCAAAATTTGCAGCGGCGCCGACAGGGCAAACAGGCCCGCGCAGCAAATAAAGGCGAAGATCAGCGAAGCGGCTTTGATCCCGCCAAAGGCAAAGAGCAGCAGCAGAGCCAGCACAATTACAAAGTCGGTTATTACCGCAATACGCAGCGGCGTATAGCGGCCAGAAAGGCGACCGCTCAGCAGATTTCCCAACACCATCCCCAATCCTACTAGCATCATGATGAAGGTCATCAGCGCTTCGGAAAAGCCGGAGATGAACATCATGTACGGTTTGACGTAGCTGAACCAGGCGAAAACCCCGGCGTTACCAAACATGGTGGCGGAAAAGATGAGCCACGGGGCGGGGGTTTTCAAAAAGTGAAATTGTTCGCGCAGTTTCCCTTTTGCTTCATCGCTGATGTTGGGTACCCAAAAAGTTATCGAGACCATCACGGCGATATTAAAGACGGCTATCAGCAGAAACGTGTAGCGCCAGCTAAATTCCTGGCTCAGCCAGGTGCCGATGGGAATGCCAATCAGATTAGCAACGGTCATACCCGAAACCATGCCCGCGACGGCGGCGGTGACTTTTCCCGGACGGGCCAGCTTCGACAGGATAATCGCGCCAACGCCAAAAAACGCGCCGTGTGGAAAGCCGGAAACCAGCCTGCCCACCGCCAGCATTAAATATGAGGAGGAGAGGGTGAAGATGGCGTTGCCGATCACGCACAGCGTGACCAGAAACAGCAGAATATGCTTGAGAGAAAAGCGGTTGGAAAAGAGCGCAATAATAGGCGCGCCCAGCACCACGCCAAAAGCGTAAAACGAAATCATATGGCCAGCGGCAGGGATGGTAATTCCCACGTCCCGCGCCAGCTCGGTGAGTACACCCATGATGCCAAACTCGGCCATGCCCAGCCCAAATGTCCCCAGAGCTAAAGAGAAAATGACTTTTTTCATACCACCTGCCAACAAGAAAGACGCACGATGTGCGCCATAGCGGCGAACGTTCGCCGCCAATAGAGATAGCTTGCGGATAAGCGAAGTGGAATGCCATTTCATATCCGTCTTTGTGTATTCACGATCGTGCTATGTGCTGTGCCGGATAGCGCTGGCGCATATCCGGCCTCCAGGTGCTGAGCTGCTATCAGGCATCAACTGCAAACATTTTATCGAGTTTGCTGTAGCCCAGTCCGTTGATTTTTTTGACCTTGATCTGCACCGGAATGCGTTCTTTCATCGCTTCAACGTGGCTGATGACACCAATGGTTTTGCCAGTGGCGTTGAGCGCATCGAGCGCATCCAGGGCGGTATCCAGCGTTTCGCTGTCCAACGTGCCGAAACCTTCGTCGAGGAACAGGGAGTCAATTCGCGTTTTGTGGCTGACCAGATCGGACAACGCCAGCGCCAGCGCCAGACTCACGAGGAAGCTCTCGCCGCCGGAAAGCGTACGCGTGTCACGCACGGCATCGGCCTGCCAGGTATCAACCACTTCCAGCTCCAGCGCTTCGCTGACCTTGCGCTGCAACAGATAGCGACCGTGCAGACGGGTCAACTGGTTGTTGGCAAGCCAGACCAGATTATCCAGCGTCAGCCCCTGGGCAAACTTGCGGAATTTATCTCCCTCTTTCGAGCCGATCAGCGCGTTCAGATAGCCCCAGTCTTCGACCTGCTGTGCGACTTTCGCAATCTCGAGCATCAGCGCCTGCTGCTGCTGGCGGTTTTCACCATCCTGCTTGAGCTGCTGGCGAATTTCGCCCTGACGAGTGGTGTTCTCCCGTAGCTGCTGGGTGAGTTGCGCCAGCGCGTCGTGAAGATGTTGCACGGTGAGCGTGAGATCCACCCCGGTTGGTAGCTGTTGTTGATGAGTCGCCAGCGCCTGCTGCGCCTGATTAAGCAGCGTTTGCGCCTGCTGTCGCTGGCCTTCCAGTGATTGCTTCAATTGTTCAAGGCGGTTAAAGGTATCTTCATCCAGCAGGGCGGCAACAAAGGCGTCGCGATCGGCAAAGATGCTGGCCTGCAATGCGGTATCAAACTGCGCCTGAATTTCTGCAGCGCGCTGAACCTCCTGCGCCTCCTGCTGCTGTAAGGTTTGCCACTGCCCCTGTAAAGAGAGGCAATCGTCGTGCACCTGCCGCCAGTTTTCCAGCGACAGATTCTCAATGTTTTCACCAAGCGCATCGGTTTCAGGCAGCGTTTCCAGCACCGGCGCAAGCTGGGCGATTCGGGCCTGTAATTCAGTCAGTTCGTTCTGGCGCTGCTGCCACATTTGCGCTTCGTTCGCCCGTTCGCTCAGCCATGAGGCGACTTCAGCCTCGGTCGGAAGGGACAGACCATGACGGGCCAGCTCGGCGGTTAACGTTGCCTGACGCTGGTCAATATGCTGCTGGAGCTGAGTAATCTGCTCTGTGTGTGCGGTGATTTGCGCTTGCAGGGTATGACGCAGACTCAGTTGGTGAAGCTGCTGCTCGTGCTCTTCCTGGGCGGCAAGCCACGGGGCGATGTCATCCTGCGGTTGCAGCGTCACGTTGAGGCTGGCGGTGACGGTCCGCCACTCTTGAGTAAGTGCTTGCTCTTCCTGAGAAAGCGTTTGTACTTCGCGTTCATCGCGCTGAAGTTGCTGGGTTATCGCCTCAAGTTGACCGCGTAGCGTTGACCCCTCATCGGCTAGCGTTTTGACCTCTTTTTCCAGCGCTCCACGCCGTGTCTGATTCACACTCAGTTCGAGCGTTTGATAGCGCTCAATCGCCGGGTGCGTGGTGGAGCCGCAAAGTGGGCAAGGCATGCCGGATTGCAATAGTGCCCGCTGGCTTTCCAGATCTTTGATCCGGGCTTCCTGCTCGCAAATGATTCTCACATCGGCAAGCTGCTGATTTTTATCTTTATAGCGCTGACGCTTTTCTGTAAGCACCGCATTGCGCTGGGCCAGCTCCTGCTGACGCTGCACAAGCGTGGCGCGTAGCTGCGCCAGTTGCTTTTGCTTCGGGGCGATTTGCCCGTGCAGATTACTCAGCCGCTGGCGTAACGGACGAAGCTGCACATGTTGCGCCAGCGCTTCCGTTACCTGTTGTGCCGAAAGGGTCAGCGTGGGAAGCGCCAGCGCATCGAGCTTGCGCGTGTCGTTCTCCCGCAACTGCTGCCACTGGCGCAGTTGGGCGCTGGCGTCGGACTGTTGGGCCAGCAGCGCTTTCCATCCTGCCAGTTCGCTACTCCACAAACGGAAGCGGTCATGTTCCTTCAACCAGTCGGTTAACGTTTGCTGTCCGGCGAGCATAGCGGCCGACTGCGTTTGTGCCTGCTGACGAATACGTCCGCGCAGCGCTAAGCTGCTTTGTAAGCGAGCATTCACTTCCTGAATCTTCTGTCGCGTACGGTCAATCGTAGCCGTTTGTTCCTGGATTCGCTCCCAGTGTGGGCGTAACGCTCTGGCCGGGAGTGCCAGACTCAGCGCCGCCAGTTGCGGCTGCGCCTCTTCCTGCGCCTGAAGTGCAGCCTGTAATGCCTGCTGGTGGCGGTTTATCTCCGCCTGTAGCTCATTTTGCCGCATGAGCCAGTTGAGGTGCTGCTGCTGGGCTTGTTGGCTGGTAAGGTATTGTTTTTCTTCGTCAGTAAGTACCTGCAAACTTTCTGTCAGAGATTGCAGCTGTTCTGGCGCTAACAGCGCAACACCGCTGGCCTGGGCCTGCAGTTTTTCCAGTTCCGTACGCGCTGATTTGTGCTTTTCAAATACCATGGCGGAGATTTGGCCGTAGATCTCAGTGCCGGTCAGCTCTTCCAGCAGCTCGGCGCGTTCTTTCGGTTTGGCATTGAGAAATGCGGCAAACTGCCCCTGAGACAGCAGCATCGAACGGGTAAAACGTCCGTAATCCAGCCCGGTAAGCTCGGCGGTCATCTCCAGCTTATCTTTGACCTTATCGGCGAGGATTTTACCGTCGGAGCAGCGGGCCAGCTCTACGCGAGGGACCTGCAGATTGCCCTCCGGCTGATTGCGCGCCCGGTTCTGGCTCCAGAATGCGCGGTAGGCTTCGCCCCGCACCTCAAACTCGACCTCGGCCAGACACTCCGCGGTGTCGCGGGTCATCAGGTCGTTTTGCGACTGTGACACGGTATTCAGGCGTGGCGTTTCGTGGTAAAGCGCAAGGCAAATTGCGTCCAGCAGGGTCGTTTTCCCCGCGCCCGTTGGCCCGGTGATGGCGAACAACCCGTTGCTGGCAAACGGTTCTGCCGTAAAATCGACTTTCCATTCTCCCTTCAGGGAGTTGAGGTTTTTCAGGCGCAAGCTGAGAATTTTCATGCTTCAGCCTCCCCGGCAAGCGTTTGTAAGGTTGCGCTAAACAGCTGGTTAAGCCGCTCACGCTGCGGTTCTTCGAGTTCTTCCAGCGCCAGGCGGCGGTCAAAAACCTCTGCCACGCTCAGCTCGCTTAACGTTTCACGTCGTTCATTGGCCATAATGCGTTCGCGCTGTTCCCGACTGCGGCGCACCAGTAGCACTTCTACCGGTAAATCTTCGGTTAAGGCCTGGATCTTACGTTGCATATCATGCAGGTAGTCGTCGGTGGTGATTTCAATATCCAGCCACACCGGTGGCTCTTGCTGCACGCCGCGCCACTGCTCAAGCTGGGTAGTAATGGCGGCTAAATCGCCTTTCAGTACCGCAAGCTGCTGCGTAACCGGCACGGTGAGATTTTCAACGGCGCTGAGTTTCCCCGCGTCAAAGCTCACCAGATGTACACATTTGCTTTTGCCACACTCGTCAAAACTGAGAGGAATCGGCGAGCCGCAGTAGCGAATATGTTCCGTGCCGCCGATAATCTGCGCCCGGTGAATATGTCCCAGTGCGATGTAGTCTGCCGGTGGGAAGTTTTGCGCCGGGAAGGCGTCCAGCGTACCGATATAAATGTCACGTACGGCGTCGCTTTTACTGGCTCCGACGGTGGTCAAATGCCCGGTCGCAATGATGGGAAGATTGTGGTCGCCGCGCAGCGTGCAGGCATCCTGATACTGCTGCTGATAATAGTCGGTGATTGCGCCCAGTAAATGCTGCTGTTTTTCTTGTCCTGTCAGCCCAGCCTGGCTGGTGATGATGTCGCGCGGACGTAAAAAAGGCACCGGACACAGGATCGCCCCTGGCGTACCGTCGCGTAGCGGCAGTATCTGCGGCGCATGACCAGCGCTGGCAACCACCGTGGTGTTGAGAAACGCCAGGATATCGCGGGATTCATTGAGCGTGGCGACGGAGTCGTGGTTGCCTGCCAGCACCACCAGATGACAGCCGGTTTGCTGCAGATTGACGACAAAACGGTTATACAGCTCACGGGCATAGCTAGGTGGTGAGCCGGTATCGAAAATATCGCCTGCCACAATAATGGCATCCACCTGCTGGGATTGTGCCGTTTCCAGCAGCCAGTCGAGAAAGGCCTGATGCTCGGCGGCGCGGCTCTTGCTGTAGAAGTTTTGGCCCAGATGCCAGTCAGACGTGTGAAGGATGCGCATAAGAGTTCCATGACGATAAAACAATGGCGGGGATTATAACCCTTCACGAGTGGGAATATCTTGTCTCCGGGCTGTCATAATTCGCCGGGCTGCGTTAAACCTGGACTATCTTTTCATAAATCTGTCATAAAACTGACGCATAATGGCACTGTATTGATGGCAAACGATTTAATTACAAACAGGGCAAATCATGGCGAGACGTATTCTGGTCGTAGAAGATGAAGCTCCAATTCGTGAAATGGTCTGCTTCGTGCTCGAGCAAAACGGATTTCAACCCGTTGAAGCCGAAGACTATGACAGTGCTGTGAACCAACTCAATGAACCCTGGCCGGATCTCGTCCTGCTTGACTGGATGCTTCCAGGCGGCTCGGGTCTACAGTTTATTAAACATCTCAAGCGCGAAGCGATGACGCGGGATATCCCGGTGATGATGCTGACGGCGAGGGGGGAAGAGGAAGATCGCGTCCGGGGGCTGGAAACCGGCGCGGATGATTATATTACCAAGCCCTTTTCTCCCAAGGAGCTGGTGGCGCGTATTAAAGCAGTTCTGCGTCGTATTTCACCGATGGCGGTGGAAGAGGTTATAGAGATGCAGGGGCTAAGCCTTGATCCCACCTCGCATCGCGTGATGACCGGCGAGGATCCGCTGGATATGGGGCCGACCGAATTCAAACTGTTGCACTTCTTTATGACTCATCCCGAGCGTGTCTACAGTCGCGAGCAACTCCTCAATCATGTCTGGGGAACCAATGTGTACGTGGAAGACCGGACAGTGGATGTGCACATCCGCCGCTTACGTAAGGCGCTGGAGCACAGCGGACACGATCGTATGGTGCAGACGGTTCGCGGGACGGGATATCGTTTTTCAACCCGCTTCTGACTGACAAGAATCAGGGCCTGAAGGAATAGGCCGTATAGGGAGTAAGACGTTTGCTAGAACGATTGTCATGGAAAAGGTTGGTACTGGAGCTGATCCTGTGCTGCATACCGGCATTTATCCTTAGCGCTTTTTTCGGTTACCTGCCCTGGTTTTTACTGGCGTCGGTAACGGGCCTGCTTATCTGGCATTTCTGGAATTTATTACGTTTGTCCTGGTGGCTATGGGTCGACAGAAGCATGACGCCGCCGCCGGGGCGAGGCAGTTGGGAGCCGTTGTTGTACGGGCTGCATCAAATGCAACTGCGCAACAAAAAGCGCCGTCGTGAACTGGGTAATCTGATTAAACGTTTTCGCAGCGGGGCGGAATCGCTACCCGACGCGGTGGTGCTGACCACTGAAGAAGGCGGTATCTTCTGGTGTAACGGACTGGCCCAGCAGGTTCTGGGACTGCGCTGGCCGGACGATAGCGGGCAAAATATTCTTAACCTGTTGCGCTACCCGGAATTTACACAATATCTGAAAACGCGCGATTTTAGCCGACCGATCAATCTGGTACTCAATACCGGACGGCATCTGGAAATTCGCGTGATGCCCTATACCGATAAGCAACTGCTGATGGTGGCGCGCGACGTTACCCAGATGCATCAACTGGAAGGTTCACGACGTAACTTTTTCGCCAACGCCAGCCATGAACTGCGTACGCCTCTGACGGTGTTACAAGGGTACCTGGAAATGATGCAGGAGCATCCGCTGGAAGGGACGACGCGTGAAAAAGCGCTGCATACCATGCGTGAACAAACGTATCGCATGGAAGGGCTGGTGAAACAGCTGCTGACGCTGTCAAAAATTGAGGCTGCGCCGACGCTACTGCTCAATGAGAAGGTCGATGTGCCCATGATGCTGCGCGTGCTCGAACACGAAGCGCAAACGCTGAGCCAGCAAAAACATACGTTTACCTTTGATGTTGATAACAGCCTGAATGTGCGGGGTAACGAGGAGCAGTTGCGTAGCGCTATCTCGAATCTCGTCTACAACGCGGTGAACCATACGCCAGCGGGAACGCACATTACCGTACGCTGGCAGCATGTGGCGTCGGGGGCGGAGTTTTGCGTGGAAGACAACGGTCCAGGCATTGCCGCCGAGCATCTTCCACGCTTAACCGAACGTTTTTATCGTGTGGATAAGGCGCGATCGCGGCAAACGGGCGGCAGCGGACTTGGTCTGGCCATCGTTAAGCATGCGCTGCATCATCACGACAGTCGCTTGAATATCGAAAGCGAACCAGGCGTTGGGACGCGATTTAGTTTCGTGATCCCGGAACGTTTAATTGCCAAAATTAACGGTTAAGGCGCATTCGTAAGATAATCTTTCCAAAAGCCAGCGCAAGCTGGCTTTTTCTATGCGGTCAATATAACCATCCTGAATTTTACGACGTTTGGTTGTTTTTTGTTCGAACTATTACCCATACCTTTTTCCATGAAATGGTGTTTTGTGCTAACCCCATTTTTCATATCGCTATATTGTTCTGGTTTTTGGATCCCACCTTGCTTTAAAACGTTATAAGCGTTTAAATTGCGCTCCAGGTGCTGTCATACCGACTGCATTTACGCGGTAAATCGAAAAACTATTCTTCGCCGCGCCAGTCTGGGAGTGTTTCCCGCTGGAATTGAGCAAAAATGCCGCTGTATTGTCCCCCAGGGAAAGGCAAAAATTTATTATTTTCAACACCACATCCACAGGCAGTAAGACTTTATGACCCATCAGTTAAAATCGCGCGATATTATCGCTTTGGGATTTATGACATTTGCACTGTTCGTTGGTGCAGGTAACATCATCTTCCCCCCAATGGTTGGTTTGCAGGCAGGTGAACACGTCTGGACTGCGGCTTTTGGCTTTTTGATTACCGCCGTTGGCCTGCCGGTACTTACCGTTGTCGCGCTGGCGAAAGTCGGTGGTGGTGTGGACCGACTGAGCACGCCTATCGGTAAAGTCGCTGGTTTGCTGCTGGCGACCGTGTGCTATCTGGCTGTTGGACCGTTATTTGCTACGCCGCGTACCGCGACGGTCTCTTTCGAAGTCGGGATTGCACCGCTGACCGGTGACTCCGCGCTGCCACTGCTTATCTACAGCGTGGTCTATTTCGCGATTGTGATTCTGGTTTCGCTGTATCCGGGCAAACTGCTGGATACGGTTGGTAATTTCCTGGCTCCGCTGAAAATCCTGGCGCTGGTGGTCCTGTCTGTCGCCGCAATCGTCTGGCCAGCAGGCCCAATCAGCAATGCGATGGAAGCCTATCAAACTGCTGCGTTTTCTAATGGCTTCGTGAACGGGTATCTGACCATGGATACGCTGGGCGCGATGGTATTTGGTATTGTTATCGTCAACGCCGCTCGCTCGCGTGGCGTTACTGAAGCGCGTCTGCTGACCCGTTATACCGTTTGGGCGGGTTTGATGGCGGGTGTGGGCTTAACGCTGCTGTATCTCGCGTTGTTCCGTCTGGGTTCAGATAGTGCAATTCTGGTCGATCAGTCTGCTAACGGCGCGGCAATTCTGCATGCGTATGTTCAGCACACCTTTGGTGGCGCAGGGAGCTTCCTGCTGGCGGCGTTGATTTTCATCGCCTGTCTGGTCACCGCGGTTGGCCTGACCTGCGCGTGCGCAGAGTTCTTTGCCCAGTACGTTCCACTGTCTTATCGTACGCTGGTATTTATCCTCGGCGGCTTCTCGATGGTGGTCTCTAACCTGGGTCTGAGCCATCTGATTCAGATCTCTATTCCGGTGCTGACGGCTATCTATCCGCCATGTATCGCACTGGTTGTATTAAGTTTTACCCGCTCATGGTGGCATAATTCTTCCCGCGTCATTGCACCTGCGATGTTTATCAGCCTGATTTTTGGTATCCTTGATGGCATTAAAGCTTCTGCAATTGGCGACGTGTTACCGGCCTGGACCCAGCGTTTACCGCTGGCGGAGCAGGGGCTGGCGTGGTTGATGCCAACAGTCGTGATGGTGGTCCTGGCAGTTATCTGGGATCGTGCAGCGGGTCGACAAGTGACCTCCAGCGCACACTAATATCACTGACAATAAGTTTTAACCACGGGGCTATTAACATGGCCCCGTGGTTTTTTATTGTGTTAACAGGTTAGGAATCGATGGAAAGTAATAACAAGCTAAAGCGTGGGCTGAGCACCCGGCACATTCGCTTTATGGCATTAGGTTCAGCAATTGGTACCGGGCTGTTCTACGGCTCGGCCGATGCCATCAAAATGGCGGGGCCAAGCGTGTTGCTGGCCTATATTATCGGCGGCGTAGCGGCGTATATCATTATGCGCGCGCTGGGCGAAATGTCCGTTCATAACCCTGCAGCCAGCTCCTTCTCGCGCTATGCGCAGGAAAACCTCGGACCGCTGGCAGGCTACATAACCGGCTGGACCTACTGTTTTGAAATCCTGATTGTCGCTATTGCCGATGTGACTGCCTTTGGTATTTACATGGGCGTCTGGTTCCCGGCCGTACCGCACTGGATTTGGGTACTCAGCGTGGTATTGATTATCTGCGCCATCAACCTGATGAGCGTGAAGGTGTTTGGCGAGCTGGAATTTTGGTTCTCGTTCTTTAAAGTCGCCACCATTATCATCATGATTGTCGCCGGTTTTGGCATCATCATTTGGGGGATTGGTAACGGCGGACAGCCTACCGGTATCCATAATCTGTGGAGCAACGGCGGTTTCTTCAGCAACGGCTGGCTCGGCATGGTGATGTCGCTACAAATGGTGATGTTCGCCTACGGCGGGATTGAGATTATCGGGATTACCGCTGGCGAAGCCAAAGACCCGGAAAAATCTATTCCGCGCGCCATCAATTCCGTACCGATGCGTATCCTCGTGTTTTACGTGGGGACGCTGTTCGTCATCATGTCTATTTACCCGTGGAACCAGGTCGGCACTGACGGTAGCCCGTTCGTTCTGACGTTCCAGCATATGGGGATTACCTTTGCCGCCGGGATCCTCAACTTCGTAGTCCTGACCGCGTCGCTGTCGGCCATCAACTCTGACGTCTTTGGCGTGGGGCGTATGCTGCACGGTATGGCGGAGCAGGGCAGCGCGCCGAAAATGTTCGCCAAGACGTCGCGTCGTGGCGTGCCATGGGTGACGGTGATGGTGATGACCATCGCGCTGCTGTTTGCGGTGTATCTTAACTACATCATGCCGGAAAACGTCTTCCTGGTGATCGCCTCTCTGGCGACCTTCGCAACGGTATGGGTGTGGATTATGATCCTGCTGTCACAAATTGCCTTCCGTCGTCGTCTGCCGCCGGAAGAGGTTAAGGCGCTGAAATTTAAAGTGCCGGGTGGGGTTGTGACGACAGTCATTGGCCTGATTTTCCTGGTCTTTATCATTGCGCTTATCGGCTATCATCCGGATACCCGCATTTCGCTATACGTCGGCTTTGCGTGGATTATCCTGCTGCTTGCCGGCTGGGTTTTCAAGCGCCGTCGCGAGCGCCAACTGGCTGAAGCGCAGTAATATTTTTGCCGGGTAGCTTAATGTTACCCGGCAATTTTCTCCTCCCCCACACTCCTCCCCCAATAAACGTTAAGATGATGAGTGATCCTGCACTTCGCTATGGCAAGGTGACGTCATTATCATCAAAGGGGATACGTGATGTTGAACGCCTGGCACCTTCCGGTTGCCCCATTTGTTAAGCAAAACAAAGATCAACTGACGATTACATTATGGCTGGCGGGGGAAAATCCACCCCAGCGGGTGACGCTACGCGCAGAAAACGATAACGAAGAGATTTCGCTGGGTATGCACAAGCAACGCAGCCAGCCGCAGCCGGGCGTGACAGCGTGGAGAGCGGCGATCGATCTCTCCAGCGGACAGCCTCGTCGACGCTATAGCTTTAAATTACTTTGGCTCGATCGTCAGCTGTGGTTTACCCCGCAGGGATTCAGCCGTTTTCCGCCTGCGCGTCTGGAGCAGTTTGCTGTTGATGTGCCGGATAACGGTCCGCAGTGGGTCGCCGATCAGATTTTTTACCAAATTTTCCCGGACCGTTTTGCCCGTAGCCAGTCGCGTGAAGCGACTCAGGATAACGTCTATTACCACCACGCCGCCGGACACGATATTGTGCGGCGCGAGTGGGATGAACCGCTTACGGCCCAGGCCGGTGGCTCCACGTTTTATGGCGGCGATTTGGACGGCATCAGCGAAAAGCTGCCGTATCTGAAAACGTTAGGCGTCACGGCGCTGTACCTGAATCCGGTATTTACCGCGCCGAGCGTGCATAAATACGATACCGAAGATTACCGTCATGTTGATCCGCAGTTTGGCGGCGACAGGGCGCTGCTGCGCCTGCGTCACACCACCCAACAGCAGGGGATGCGCCTGATTCTCGACGGTGTTTTTAACCATAGCGGCGATTCACACGCCTGGTTTGACCGACATAATCGGGGAACGGATGGCGCGTGCCATAATCCGCAATCCCCCTGGCGCGACTGGTATCATTTCTCAGCCGACGGCGTCGCGCTCGACTGGCTGGGGTATTCCAGCCTGCCCAAGCTGGACTTTTCCTCTGAAAGCCTGGTGAATGAAATTTATCGCGGCGAAGACAGTATCGTTCGCCACTGGCTGAAAGCGCCGTGGAGTATGGACGGCTGGCGTCTTGACGTGGTGCATATGCTGGGAGAGGCCGGTGGTGCGCACAACAACCTGCAGCACGTGGCCGGAATTACGCAGGCGGCGAAAGAGACCCAGTCAGAGGCGTATGTGGTGGGCGAGCATTTTGGCGACGCGCGCCAATGGTTGCAGGCCGACGCGGAAGATGCCGCCATGAACTATCGCGGTTTTACCTTCCCGATATGGGGATTTCTCGCCAATACCGATATCTCATACGATCCGCAATTCATTGACGCCCAGACCTGTATGGCGTGGATGGATAACTATCGTGCGGGTTTGTCGCATCAGCAGCAGTTGCGGATGTTCAACCAGCTCGACAGCCACGATACCGCCCGTTTTAAATCTCTGCTCGGTAAAGACGTCGCACGTTTACCGTTGGCGGTGGTGTGGCTGTTTACCTGGCCTGGCGTGCCCTGTATTTACTACGGTGACGAAGTGGGACTGGATGGGAACAACGATCCATTTTGTCGCAAACCATTCCCGTGGCAGCCTGAAAAACAGGACGCTAACCTGCTGGCGTTGTATCAGCGGCTGGCAACATTACGCCACCAGAGCCAGGCGCTGCGCCATGGTGGTTGTCAGGTGATTTACGCCGAGGATAACGTGGTGGTGTTTGTACGCGTGCTAAACCGCCAGCGTGTATTGGTGGCGATTAACCGTGGCCACGCCTGTGAAGTGGTCCTGCCAGCCTCGCCATTACTGAGCGTCAGTCAATGGCAGCACCAGGAGGGCAAAGGCGTGCTTGCCGAGGATATCCTGACGCTGCCGGCGATTTCCGCCTCGGTGTGGATGGGTCATTGATATAAGCGCGTAACATCCGGGCTTGCCAGCAGCGTTTCCCGCCACCAGCGCTGCGCCAGTCCATCGCGGTTATTGCGCCAGGCCATATAGGCCACGTCTTTTTGGCGAAATGAGATGACCGTTTTTTCCACCAGCTCGCCCGTGGCAAGCCACGGGTTAGCAATATGGCGGGGGAGAAATCCGCAGCCCAAGCCGGCCCGCAGTAGCATCACCTTACTGTGGAAATCATCAACGCGAATCTGCGCCTGCTCCTCCATCAGATTGGTTTGTAACGGATGACAAAAGCGGGCGCTGTCGCTAATGACAATCGCCCGGTGCAGGCACAGCTGTTCGTTAGTCAGGCCATCCGGTGCTGCGGCCAGCGGATGCTCAGGCGCAACGACAAACACATTGTCCAGCGTGCCGAGCATTTTGTAGGACCAGGCCGCTGACGTAGGCGGTTCATTAATCGCCCCCAAAATAATATCTGCTCCATTATGCGTCAGCTCCTCCCAGGAGCCCGCCAGCGTATGGTGGGTGAAGTTAAGGCGGGTTTGCTTATTCAGCGCGTGAAATTCATCGATAATGGGCAACAGCGAGGCGAAAGGGAAGGAGTCGTCCAGCGCAATCGCCAGCTCTTTTTCCCAGCCTGAACTCAGCTGCACCGCCTGCTTTTCGAGATCTTTTGCCGCACTCAGCAGCAAACGTCCCTTTTCCAGCATCATCTGACCGGTGTCGGTAAATTTTGCCCGGTGACCGGAACGGTCAAGCAACTCGATATTCAAATCACTTTCCAGCTTTTGAATCATATAGCTGAGTGCTGCAGGGGTTTTAAACAGCGATTCGGCCGCCGCGGCAAATGAACCCTGTTTATCGAGTGCGTCGAGAATTAGCAAAACATCCAGATTGATGCGCATAAGCAGAAAATATCCTGAAAATTAAACCCCTCTGTTGTACCGAATGGAGAAAAACAATGCCAGTGAATAAATTAGATGAGTCATGCGCATTTTTTTGATGTTGTTTAGGATATATCGCAACACAAAATTAATAGTTTCACTGGATGGTAAGTTTTCTTTAATAACTCGTTAGAAATTTCCCGCTATACTCAATAAGCTTTCTGATTCAGGATCCTGCTGCTGACGGCAGATACAGACCGTTGCCTTTTAACTTATTGATTAAGAAGGTGTGCTATGTCTATTCGGGAACTGATTGACCCTCAAAACTCAACGCTTATTTTTATTGATCATCAGCCGCAAATGTCATTTGGTGTGGCGAATATTGACCGCCAGACTTTGAAAAATAATACCGTGGCATTAGCGAAGGCCGGGAAAATATTCAATGTTCCGGTGATTTATACTTCTGTGGAAACGAAAAGTTTTAGCGGCTATATCTGGCCGGAATTGTTAGCGGTTCATCCTGATGTTAAACCAATTGAACGCACCTCGATGAACTCCTGGGAAGATGCGGCGTTTGTGAAAGCCGTGGCAGCGACCGGGCGTAAAAAATTGATTATCTCCGCGCTGTGGACCGAAGTATGCCTGACTTTCCCGGCGCTGATGGCGCTGGAAGCGGGTTACGAAGTTTATGTGGTAACTGACACTTCCGGCGGCACATCCGTGGATGCCCATGAGCGTTCTATCGACCGCATGGTACAGGCGGGTGCCGTACCTGTGACCTGGCAACAGGTTCTTCTAGAGTACCAGCGCGACTGGTCCCGCAAAGAAACCTACGACGCCGTCATGGATCTGGTACGTGAGCACAGCGGCGCCTACGGTATGGGCGTGGATTACGCCTACACCATGGTGCATGGCGCGCCGGAACGTAAAGCCTAAATACACCTCATCCTTCATGTTGCCTCTTTGTGGGCTTCGTTTGCGAACCCCGGTCACTAACTTTTGTCAGCCTCCGGGGATACACAATCTTGCCGTTTCGATGCGCCATGAATGATTTTGTGTATTGCTTCCGTGGCCTAAGCTGGCCTGTTTCCTCTCCACAAGGAACCCTTTATGGCGCAGAACAAACATGTGACGTTGGTGATTTCCCACACCCTGCTGCCTGAACAAGCGCAGCGGTATGAGCAGTGGCTGGGGAAAATCATGCCGGTGGCGGCCGAGTTTCCCGGTCATCTGGGGGCGAATGTGATTCGTCCTGCAGATGGCAACAACTTGTGGAACATCATTATCCGCTTCGACACGCTGGAGCATCTGTATAACTGGACCCAGTCCGATACGCGCCGCGTGCTGGTCGAAGAGATTGCCCCGCTGCTGGCGGAGGGGGATAAAACCGAAATCCGCACCGAAGCAGCGTTCTGGTTTACGCCGCCCGCGCCCCATGTACGTCAGCCCAGGCGCTGGAAACAGTTTCTGATAACTCTGCTGGTGATTTTTCCCAGCACCAATTTGGTGCCGTGGTTGACCGGCATTGTGCTGCCTGCCATGAAGGGCTCGTTACTCCTGCATCTGATCAATGATGCCTGTGTGGTTGCGCTGGTGGTCTGGTTCTGGATGCCCATCGTAACCCGTCTGTTTGCCGGATGGCTGAAAAAAGCCTGACCGGTTTCTCAGGAGATTGTTATGTCTCAAACTGCCACACTGATTCTGACTCACGGAAAAATTCATACTCTCGAAAGACAAAACCCGCAGGTCGAGGCGGTGGCGATCGCCAATGGTAAGATCCTGGCGACCGGTAGCCACGATCGCATCATGAGTTTTGCCACCGACGGGACGCAGGTTGTCGATCTGCAGGGACATACGGTGATCCCGGGCCTGAACGATTCGCACCTGCACCTCATTCGCGGCGGTCTGAATTACAACCTGGAGTTGCGTTGGGAAGGCGTACCGTCGCTGGCGGACGCGCTGCGCATGCTCAAAGAGCAGGCTGACAGAACGCCATCGCCGCAATGGGTGCGCGTGGTGGGCGGCTGGAGCGAATTCCAGTTTGCCGAACGTCGCATGCCAACCCTCGAAGAACTGAATGAAGCTGCCCCGGATACCCCAGTTTTTGTTCTGCACCTCTACGACAGAGCTTTGCTGAACCGTGCCGCACTGAAAGCAGTCGGCTACACCAAGGCGACGCCGGACCCGGCGGGCGGTGAGATTGTGCGTGATAGCAACGGTAACCCAACCGGGATGCTGATCGCCAAACCCAACGCCATGATCCTTTATTCGACGCTGGCAAAAGGACCAAAACTGCCGCTGGAAATGCAGGTCAACTCGACCCGGCAGTTTATGCGCGAGCTGAATCGTCTAGGGATGACCAGCGCCATCGATGCAGGCGGTGGTTTTCAGAACTACCCGGAAGATTACGAGATAATTGAGCAGTTACACGCCAACAAACAGATGACGGTGCGCATCGCCTACAACTTGTTTACCCAGCGTCCGCAGCAGGAACTGGAAGACTTTGAACGCTGGACCGATATGCTCAAACCAGGGCAGGGGACCGACTTCTACCGTGCCAATGGGGCAGGGGAAATGCTGGTCTTCTCGGCCGCGGATTTTGAAGACTTCCTCCAGCCACGCCCGGATCTGCCGGAAGGTATGGAAGATGAGCTGGAGCGCGTGGTGCGCCACCTCGTGGAGCACCGCTGGCCGTTCCGCCTGCACGCCACCTACGATGAATCCATCAGCCGAATGCTCGACGTATTCGAGAAGGTGAATCGCGATATCCCGTTCAATGGCCTGCACTGGTTCTTCGATCACGCTGAAACGATTACCGAACGGAATATCGAGCGCGTAAAAGCGCTGGGGGGCGGGATCGCTGTTCAGCACCGTATGGCGTTCCAGGGCGAATATTTTGTCGATCGCTACGGCAAAGATGCGGTCAAACATACCCCGCCTGTGGCGAAAATGCTGGCGGCTGACGTTCCGGTAGGGCTGGGGACTGATGCCACCCGCGTGGCCAGCTACAACCCGTGGACAGCGCTCTACTGGCTGGTTTCGGGCCGTACTGTGGGAGGGATGGCGATGTACGATGATAACAATCGCCTGCCGCGCGATGTGGCGCTGGAACTGTGGACGGCCGGTAGCGCCTGGTTCTCCAGCGAACAGGGTAAGAAAGGGCGCATCGAGAAAGACCAACTGGCCGACCTGGTGGTGCTGTCTAAAGATTACTTCAGTGTGCCGGAAGAGGAGATCAAAGGCATAGAGTCGGTGATGACCATTGTCGATGGCAAAGTGGTGTATGCGGCCGGGCATTTCACTCCGCTGGCGCCGCCAGCCATCCCAGTTGTACCTGACTGGTCGCCGGTGGTAAAAGTGCCGGGGCACTATCGCTCAGCGCCGCCTGCTGCGGCGAAAATTGGCGCAATGGTGCAGATGCACCAGTGCTGCGGCAGCTGCGGCGTACATGGTCATCAGCATGATATAGCGCGTAAATCGGCAATTCCGGTGTCAGATGACCGGGCTTTCTGGGGCGCGCTTGGCTGCTCCTGCTTCGCGTTTTAATCCCTCATCACAGCCCCTGGCCAAACGCAGGGGCTGATTGTCTATTCTGAAAAGCGGTTCATCGTGTTAACCGATATGGCGCAACTGCAACAATTTGTGTCATTCTGGTCTGTCTTTATACAGTGAAGGTGGAAACATGGATGAGCTGCTAACCCTTGGCTGCATTGTATTATTCTTCGCGCTGGTAGTGGTTCCTGGCCTCGCGATTGTGGCATTCAGACGCAGTGCGGCTGTACGTTCTGAGCTGATGGTCTTGCGCCGTCGGGTAGAGGAGCTGGAGCTGCGCGGTGTGGCGCAGACCAGCGCCGTTGAGCCAACGGCAGCAAAAGATATTGTTCCTGCCGATGCGCCAACGGCTGCGATGAGCAGCGTATCGCCGGAGCCTGTAACTGAGCCGCCGCCAGAGCCCGTTAACCCGTGGGCTTCACAGCCGAAGCCGGATAATGCGGCGGTATCTACGCCCGACGTCGAGCGGCCTTCTGCTTTTGGCGGGGTAATGTCATCGCTGGTGCGCTGGTTTATGCAGGGTAACCCGTTGGCAAAGCTCGGTATTTTGCTCCTGTTTTTGGGGCTTTCTTTCCTGCTGCGTTATACGGTCGAACATTCTCTGTTTCCGCTGGAGCTGCGTCTGGTGGCGGCCGCGCTGTTCGCTATTGTGCTGTTGGCGTTGGGCTGGCAGCTGCGGCATAAGCAACCGATTTATGCGCTGATATTACAGGGGGGAGCTACCGGAGCACTCTATCTCACCGTCTTTGGCGCGTTCCGGCTGTGGCAAATGCTGCCAATGACACTGGCATTTGCGCTGCTGGTGGTGATTTGTGCGGCGAGTGTGGGGCTGGCTATTCTGCAAAAGGCGCTCAGCCTGGCGATGCTGGCAAGTCTTGGCGGTTATCTCGCGCCGCTGTTGCTTTCCACCGGCGGCGGCAGTCATGTCGCGCTCTTCTCATTCTATCTTCTGCTCTCGGTCGGCATTCTCGCCATCAGCATCTGGCAGCACTGGCGGGAGCTTAATCTGCTCGGCCTGTTGTTCACCTTCGGCGTTGGCGGGGTGTGGGGCCTGGAGGGCTATCGACCAGAGTATTACCTGAGTTGCCAACTGTTCCTGATCGCCAACACGATTATTTTTGGCGTGCTGAGCGTGGCGTTGTCGCTCCGGGCGCAGGAAAAAGGCAAACAGATTATTGACGGCGTACTGCTGTTTGCCCCACCGCTGATCGGTTTTGGAATGCAGTATGCCATTACCCGGCATATGGCTTATGGTCCGGCGCTTAGTGCGCTGGGCTACGGTGGTTTCTATCTGGTGTTAGCAAAGTTTGCGTTGCGGCGTTCCTCTTCTCTGGGGAGACCTCTGGTATTGTCCGCCCTGGCGCTCGGTGGTGCGTTTACCACTCTTGCTATCCCGTTGGCGCTTTCAGCCCGTTGGACGGCGATGGCCTGGTCGCTGGAGGGGCTTGGGATCCTCTGGCTGGGCGTGCAACAACAGCAACGACGCATGAGTTATAGCGGTACGGCGCTGCTCGTGCTGGCCGTGGGCAGCGCGCTATGGGCGCTGGCGAACGGAACAACCGCGCTCTCAGTCATGCTGATTTTTGCCGTGCTCAGCCTCAGTTGGCTGGTTGCTGCATGGCTATGGCGCAACATTTGGATGCCGGGCAGTTGGGCGCTACTCGCTGGTGGTTTGGTTTTCTGGATTGTTGCGCTCGTTGCGGCATCGCAACTCGTTCTGAAACAGGAGCGGTGGGTACTGTCTGGCGTGCTGGCATTAATGGCGGTATCGAGCTGGGGCTGGCGAAGTATCGCGGGTCGCCTGGCGTGGCGGGAGCTGGATGCCAGTAAATGGCTGCTGTGGCCGATGATGCTGGTGATGCTGATGTATCAGATCGCTGTACAGCAGATTTTTGCGGCGGGCTGGCCGAATCTGGCCTGGTGCGCGGCGCTAATTGTTGCGGTAGCGCTGCTCTGGCGTGACGCACAAATATTACCGCCAATGCTTTCCAGACTGGCGCATTTATCGTTCTTCTGGATGATTTTACTGGCGCTCGCGGTTGAGCTGTTCTGGTTCGCGCAGGGGCTGCCGTGGGGAAGGGCCGCGTGGGGTAGCGGCCTGATGATGGCGGCTGGCGGGCTGCTTATTTTCCTGATTTATCAGTCTGTTCATCGACAAATCTGGCCGTTTCGCATCTGGCCGGCCCTCTATTCTGTTCAGGCGATGGTTCCCGTTGTGCTGGTGCTGGTCGGTCTGCTCGTGCTGACCAATTTACAAGATGGCGTGGTTTATCGTCAGACTTATCTGCCGTTGCTCAACCCGCTGGAAGAGGGCGCAGCTTTTGCCCTGCTGGGCTTGGTGGTGTTTTATCGCGCGTCTGAACGCTATTTCCCGGCGCAGCTTTCGGTATGTCGCCCATGGCCGGTTGTGGCGCTGATGGCGCTCAGCTTTTGGTGGCTCAATGGTGTGCTGCTGCGCGCATTGTCCTGGTATGGCGAGGTTGCGTGGCGTGTAGACACACTATGGGATTCACGGCTGATTCAAACCTGTTTTGCTCTGTTCTGGATGCTGGCGGCATTGGTGGTGATGCTGCGGGCGACCCGGCGCCGCTCGCGTCGGGAATGGCTGTGTGGCGCGGTATTGCTGGGGATAGTCATTGTGAAACTGATGCTGGTGGACAGCGCAGGAGGCGGCGGTCTGGCGCGCGCGGTTGCGTTTATCGGTGTGGCTATTCTGGTGTTGATTATCGGGTATTTTTCACCATTACCGCCCAAAGCTGGAGAAGAAAAATGAAATGGATGAAAGCGGTGTTATGCAGCGTACTGCTGGGCGTGACAGGCGCGGCGGTAAGCAGCGATGAAGTGAAAGAGTCTCCGGCGGACTACGTAACGGGGGTGACGCTGGAAACTACGGGCACATCGCCGTGGTATCGCCTTTCGCTACCTCCGGCGGTGTATCCGGGTACCGCCTGGGCGGATTTGCGCGATGTCCGGGTCTTTAACCATCTGGGGGAGACGGTGCCGTTTACTCTGGTGGCGCAGAAAACCCAGCCCGTTACGCCAGAGGCAGTGGCGCTGCGTTTTTTCCCGCTTGATATGTCACCGGTTGTGCCGCGTGAGGAGGGGCAACGAGGCGGAGACGCTATTGTTTTACGCTCGAAGAGCGGCATTGAAATTCATTTGCAAAGTGATGATGTCAAAGCGCTCGGCCAGAGCTATTTACTGACGCTCCCGGAAGAGACGAAAGATGCCTTTTCACTGGCGCAGTTACGCCTGAACTGGGACTCGCAGGCGGGCAACTGGCAGGGGAAAGCCTCGGTTTATGCAAGCAGTGATTTGCGCTACTGGCGACCCGTGCAGGAAGATGCGCCGTTAATGGATCTGACGCGTGATAACGATCGCCTGAAAATGGACACCATCAGCGCCAGCCTCACGCTCTCTGTGGAGGCGACTCGCTACCTGCTGGTGATCCTCGACTCGCAAAGTCCGGCGCTGACGTTAAACAGCGTGAGCGCGATAGCGGCCAGCAGCGAGCCGGAATCCGAGCGTATCGTGATTGAAGCCCAGGGGAATAAGGTTTCGGATGACGAAGCCGTCTGGCGATGGGCGCAGCCCCAGCCGCTGACCTCGCTTCGCATCGATCTGGAAAGTGAAGGTGTTTTACCGGTGGAACTGGCCTGGCGCAGCGCTGAAAAAGAGCCCTGGCAGCCGCTGACAAAAACCATGCTTTACAATCTGGACTGGAGGAGTGCGGAAGATATTCATCTTTCCGGTCAGTTGGTTGAGGCCGTCCGGATGACGACCATTAACGCCCGGTTGCCAGAGAGGCTGCCTGAGTTGAGCGGCATGCGCGACAGTTATCAACTGGTGTTTAATACGCAGGGCAAAGGGCCTTATATGCTGGCGTGGGGAAACCGGGCGGCGAAAAAGGCTGATGTTGGTCTCGATATGCTGATCCCGGCGTCGCTGCGTAAATCGCAGGAGATAGATTATCTACCGTGGGCGACTCTTCAGGAGAGCGTGGCGCTTGGTGGTGAAGCGCGATTGACGGCAACGTCAGTAGCTGAGCAACAAAGCCAGTGGAAAACGCTGTTGGTGTGGGGGGCGTTAATTCTTGGGGTCGCCGTACTGGCGCTTATGGCGTGGCGAATCTGGCGTGAAGTGAAAAAGGATAATCCGACATAGACCAATAAAAAAGGCCCGCATTTGCGGGCCTCTTACGATTCATGCCAATTACAGGCTGGAAACGTTCTCGGTCAGGTATTTTGCCACGCCGTCCGGAGACGCGTTCATACCTTCTTTACCTTTTTCCCACTGTGCCGGGCAAACGTCGCCGTGCTCTTCGTGGAACTGCAGCGCGTCAACCATGCGCAGCATTTCGTCGATGTTACGACCCAGCGGCAGATCGTTAACCACCTGGTGGCGAACAACGCCGTTAGCGTCGATCAGGAAAGAACCGCGCAGAGCAACGCCCGCTTCCGGGTGCTCGATGCCGTAGGCTTTCTGGATTTCGCGTTTGATGTCAGCAACCATTGCGTATTTCACTGCACCGATGCCGCCTTTGTCGACAGGGGTGTTACGCCATGCGTTGTGGACAAATTCAGAGTCGAAGGAAACGCCAACAACTTCCACGCCGCGCTTCTGGAATTCTTCGTAACGTTTGTCGAAAGCGATCAGTTCAGACGGGCAAACGAAGGTGAAGTCCATCGGCCAGAAGAACAGAACGGTAGTTTTACCGTTGGTATGCTGTTTGAAGTTGAAGTTTTCAACGATCTCACCGCTACCCAGTACCGCAGCTGCTGTGAAATCCGGAGCCTGACGAGTTACCAGTACCATATAATTCTCCTGCAATGTTAAGGGTTTTTTGGAACGCAACGCGGGCCAGTATAGAGAGTGTTCGCGAATAAGACAAAGAGGCGCTGGCAATCAATGAGACAGGTTTTGTCTATCAATCTTTTGCCGGATGGCGGCTACTGCTTATCCGGCGGCTAATACGGGCTGTAGTCAAAGGGTTTTACGCTGCGCCTGTTCCATCATTTGCGGATAAAACTGCCAGAACCGTTCCTCTAACGCATCGTAATGCGTATCCAGGTCATACCATGAGTCACGCAGGGCATCGAGTCGTGGGCGGCGGCTGGCCATGCCATTCAGGACGTTCTGGATAAAATCCATGTCCCGATAGCGCTCAAGCCATTTCTCTGACCACATATAGTTGTTTAAATTGATAAAGCGCGGTGGCGATTCAGGCAAAATAGTGGTCACCTGGGTGCGAGCATAGCGCACAAAGTCCGCCAGCGGGAAGTCGGGGGATATTTCCGACCAGTGGCGCGACAGAAAATGATCCCACATTACGTCCAGCGTAATCGGCGCGACACGGCGCGTTTCGCTGCGAAACCACTCTTTGGCTTCACGCACCTGCGGCAGGTTATCGGTCATCACGTCGATACGACGGTGCATGAAGATGCCTTCCACCACGTCAGGCGAATAGTGCGTTTCCGGATTGCCCCGGACAAAGTCGGCCAACAAATTGCCGGAAAGCGAGCTGTCGGCGAGGTGAGCCAGATGCAAATGTGCAAGAAAATTCATATCCACTTCATCCTTCAAACTGCCTCTTTGTTGGCTGTCTTCACTCACCCCAGTCACTTACTTGAGTAAGCTCCCGGGGACTCATTCAGTTGCCGCCTCGATGCATCTTGAATGATTTTGTGTATAGATTATGTCTCTTAACTTGAGGGGTAAAGGTTGCAGGGAGGACGCCCCGGCACTAGACTACCCGCCTCTTATTTTAGTCTGAGTCAGTGTCATGCGCGTTACCGATTTCACCTTTGAACTACCCGAATCCCTGATTGCCCACTATCCGCAAGCTGAGCGCAGTAGTTGCCGCTTGCTGTCTTTGGACGGGCCGACGGGCGCGCTGACGCACGGTACTTTCACCGATTTGCTCGATAAGCTCAACCCTGGCGATTTGCTGGTCTTTAACAACACCCGCGTTATTCCGGCGCGTCTGTTTGGCCGTAAAGCCAGCGGCGGCAAGATCGAAGTGCTGGTCGAGCGTATGTTGGATGACAAACGTATTCTGGCGCATATTCGCGCCTCGAAAGCGCCAAAGCCGGGGGCCGAGCTGCTGCTGGGCGACGACGAAAGTATTAAAGCAACGATGGTGGCACGCCATGACGCGCTGTTTGAAGTCGAGTTTAACGACGAGCGCAGCGTGCTGGATATCCTTAACGCCATCGGCCATATGCCGCTGCCACCGTATATTGACCGTCCGGATGAAGACGCCGATCGCGAGCTGTATCAGACCGTGTATAGCGAAAAACCCGGTGCGGTCGCCGCGCCGACTGCGGGTCTGCACTTTGACGATCCGCTGCTGGCTAAGCTGCGCGATAAAGGCATTGAAATGGCGTTCGTCACGCTGCACGTGGGCGCGGGGACTTTCCAGCCGGTGCGCGTAGACACCATCGAAGATCACATCATGCACTCCGAATATGCGGAAGTGCCGCAGGATGTCGTTGATGCTGTGCTGGCGGCAAAAGCGCGCGGCAACCGCGTGATTGCGGTGGGCACCACCTCCGTACGTTCACTGGAAAGCGCGGCACAGGCGGCCAAAAACGACCTTATCGAGCCGTTTTTCGGCGATACGCAAATATTCATTTATCCTGGCTATAAATATCAGGTGATTGATGCCCTGGTAACCAACTTCCACCTGCCGGAATCAACGCTGATCATGCTGGTTTCCGCGTTTGCTGGTTATAAAAACACCATGCACGCCTATCATGAAGCGGTAAAAGCGGAATATCGCTTTTTTAGTTACGGTGATGCGATGTTTATCACGTACAATCCGCAGGCTATTTCTGAGCGTGTCGGGGAATAAATCCGCGATATGAGTATTTAAAACGTCGGACTGTTTTTCTGACGCAGGAGTTAAGATGAAATTTGAACTGGATACCACAGACGGTCGCGCTCGCCGCGGCCGCCTGGTTTTTGATCGTGGCGTAGTAGAAACACCTGCTTTTATGCCGGTCGGTACTTACGGCACCGTGAAAGGCATGACGCCGGAAGAAGTTGAAGCAACTGGCGCGCAGATTATCCTCGGTAACACCTTCCACCTGTGGCTGCGCCCGGGGCAGGAAATCATGAAACTGCATGGCGATCTGCACGATTTTATGCAGTGGAAAGGGCCAATCCTCACCGATTCCGGCGGCTTCCAGGTTTTCAGCCTGGGTGATATCCGTAAGATTACCGAGCAGGGCGTGCATTTCCGTAACCCGATCAACGGCGATCCGATTTTCCTCGATCCCGAGAAATCAATGGAGATTCAATACGATCTCGGTTCCGATATCGTCATGATCTTCGACGAATGTACACCGTATCCGGCCGACTGGGACTATGCTAAACGCTCGATGGAGATGTCTCTGCGTTGGGCGAAGCGCAGTCGGGATCGTTTTGATAGCCTCGGCAACAAAAATGCGCTTTTTGGCATTATTCAGGGCAGTGTTTACGAAGATTTACGTGATATCTCCGTTAAAGGTCTGGTAGACATCGGTTTTGATGGCTACGCTGTCGGCGGTTTGGCTGTCGGTGAGCCGAAGGAAGATATGCACCGCATCCTGGAGCATGTATGCCCACAGATTCCGGCAGATAAACCTCGTTACCTGATGGGCGTCGGCAAACCAGAAGATCTGGTTGAAGGCGTACGTCGCGGTATCGATATGTTTGACTGCGTGATGCCAACGCGAAATGCCCGTAATGGTCATTTGTTTGTGACTGACGGCGTGGTAAAAATTCGTAACGCGAAACATAAAAGCGACACCAGTCCACTCGATGCTGAGTGTGATTGCTACACCTGTCGCAATTATTCGCGCGCTTACTTGCATCATCTCGACCGTTGCAACGAAATATTGGGCGCGCGACTCAACACGATTCATAACCTTCGCTACTACCAGCGTTTGATGGCGGGTTTACGCAAGGCTATTGAAGAGGGTAAATTAGAGAGCTTCGTGACCGATTTTTACCAACGTCAGGGTAGACCAGTTCCACCTGTGAACGTTGATTAATTTTAATAATGAGGGAATTTGAATGAGCTTTTTTATTTCTGATGCGGTAGCGGCAACAGGTGCTCCGGCGCAGGGCAGCCCGATGTCTCTGATTCTGATGCTGGTGGTGTTTGGTCTGATTTTCTACTTCATGATCCTGCGCCCGCAGCAAAAGCGCACCAAAGAACACAAAAATCTGATGAACTCCATTGCGAAAGGCGATGAAGTGCTGACTAACGGTGGTCTGGTGGGTCGCGTGACCAAAGTAGCAGAATCTGGCTACATCGCTATCGCGCTGAACGACACCACTGAAGTGGTTATTAAACGTGATTTCGTAGCTGCCGTTCTGCCGAAAGGCACCATGAAGGCGCTGTAATTTATTGTTTTCCCAAAGGGAACTGCCGTGTTAAACCGTTATCCTTTGTGGAAGTATGTCATGCTGATCGTCGTTATTGTCGTCGGTCTGCTCTATGCGCTTCCCAACCTGTATGGTGAGGATCCGGCTGTTCAAATCACTGGCGTGCGCGGTGCCGCCGCCAGTGAGCAAACGCTGATCCAGGTCCAGAAAACGTTACAAGAAGATAAAATCACACCTAAGTCTGTGGCTCTGGAAGAGGGTGCTATTCTTGCGCGCTTCGACTCCACTGATACCCAACTGCGCGCACGTGAAGTGTTAATGGGCGTATTGGGCGATCAATACGTCGTGGCGCTTAACCTTGCACCGGCAACTCCACGCTGGCTGGCAGCCATTCACGCAGAACCGATGAAACTCGGTCTTGACCTGCGTGGCGGCGTTCACTTCCTGATGGAAGTGGATATGGACACCGCGCTGAGTAAGTTGCAGGAACAAAATATCGATAGCCTGCGCAGCGATCTGCGTGAAAAAGGCATTCCTTATACTACCGTTCGCAAAGAAGATAACTACGGTCTGAGCATCACCTTCCGTGATAGCAGCGCCCGTGATGAAGCTATCTCTTACCTGAGCAAGCGTCACCAGGATCTGGTTATTTCCAGCCAGGGCAGCAATGCTCTGCGTGCGGTGATGACCGATGCGCGCCTGAGCGAAGCCCGTGAATACGCGGTACAGCAGAACATCAACATTCTGCGTAATCGTGTTAACCAACTGGGTGTTGCTGAGCCGGTGGTCCAACGTCAGGGTGCTGACCGCATTGTGGTCGAACTGCCAGGCATTCAGGATACCGCGCGTGCGAAAGAAATTCTGGGCGCTACCGCGACGCTGGAATTCCGTCTGGTGAATACCAACGTTGACCAGTCTGCTGCGGCATCCGGGCGTGTACCGGGTGATTCGGAAGTGAAACAGTCTCGTGAAGGTCAGCCGGTTGTGCTGTACAAACGCGTGATCCTGACCGGTGATCATATCACCGACTCCACTTCCAGCCAGGACGAATACAATCAGCCGCAGGTTAACATCTCGCTGGATAGCGCGGGTGGTAACATCATGTCCAACTTCACCAAGGACAACATCGGTAAGCCGATGGCGACCCTGTTCGTGGAGTACAAAGACAGCGGTAAAAAAGATGCCAATGGTCGCGCAGTGCTGGTGAAACAGGAAGAGGTGATTAACATCGCCAACATCCAGTCTCGCCTGGGCAACAGCTTCCGTATCACCGGTATTAACAACCCGAACGAAGCTCGTCAGCTTTCTCTGCTGTTACGTGCCGGTGCGTTGATTGCGCCGATTCAGATTGTTGAAGAACGTACCATCGGTCCTACCCTGGGTATGCAGAACATTAAACAGGGTCTGGAAGCGTGTCTGGCCGGTCTGGTGGTGTCTATCCTGTTCATGATCTTCTTCTATAAGAAGTTCGGTCTGATCGCGACCAGTGCGCTGATTGCTAACCTGGTACTGATTGTCGGTATTATGTCGCTGCTGCCGGGCGCTACGCTGAGTATGCCGGGGATTGCGGGGATCGTCTTAACCCTTGCCGTCGCGGTCGATGCGAACGTACTGATTAACGAACGTATCAAAGAAGAGTTGAGTAACGGGCGTTCGGTGCAGCAGGCCATCAATGAAGGTTATGCGGGTGCATTCAGCTCCATCTTTGATGCGAACATTACGACGCTGATTAAGGTCATTATCCTGTACGCAGTTGGCACCGGGGCAATTAAAGGGTTCGCGATTACTACCGGTATTGGTGTGGCGACGTCGATGTTTACCGCGATTGTCGGTACACGTGCCATCGTAAACCTGTTGTATGGCGGCAAGCGCGTCAAAAAGCTGTCAATCTGAGGAGTGCGAAGTGGCACAGGAATATACTGTTGAACAATTGAACCACGGCCGTAAAGTCTGGGACTTTATGCGCTGGGACTACTGGGCTTTCGGCATTTCAGGTTTCCTGCTGATTGCGGCCATCGTGGTGATGGGCGTACGCGGGTTTAACTGGGGTCTCGATTTCACCGGTGGTACGGTAATTGAAATCACGCTGGAAAAACCGGCCGATATGGACGTGATGCGCGATGCGCTGGAGAAAGCGGGCTTTGTTGATCCGCTTCTGCAGAACTTCGGCAGCAGCCACGACATTATGGTGCGTATGCCGCCAACTGAAGGCGCAGACGGCGGTCAGGTACTGGGCAGCAAAGTGTTGAGTGTGATTAACGAATCCACCAACCAAAACGCCGCGGTGAAGCGAATTGAATTCGTGGGTCCGAGCGTGGGTGCAGACTTGGCGCAAACCGGTGCAATGGCGCTGATGGCGGCGTTGATATCTATCCTGGTGTACGTCGGTTTCCGCTTTGAGTGGCGACTGGCGGCAGGGGTAGTTATCGCTCTGGCGCACGACGTGATTATCACACTTGGGATCCTGTCGTTGTTCCATATCGAGATTGATCTGACTATCGTCGCATCGTTGATGTCGGTAATCGGTTACTCGCTGAACGACAGTATCGTCGTATCTGACCGTATTCGTGAAAACTTCCGCAAAATTCGTCGCGGTACGCCTTACGAAATCTTTAACGTGTCATTGACTCAGACGCTGCACCGTACGTTGATTACGTCCGGTACGACGTTGATGGTTATTCTGATGCTGTTCCTGTTCGGTGGTCCGGTACTGGAAGGCTTCTCGCTGACGATGCTGATCGGTGTTTCCATCGGTACTGCATCTTCTATCTACGTAGCATCGGCGCTGGCGCTGAAGCTGGGTATGAAGCGTGAGCACATGCTGCAGCAGAAGGTTGAGAAAGAAGGGGCGGATCAACCGTCAATTCTGCCTTAAACTATTAAGAGTGAAGATACTGGAATCCCGATCGCAAGGTCGGGATTTTTTTTGCCTGCGATTTGCTAGCAGTCCATTATCTTATCCGGTCGCCATACTACTGACAGTATGCTGTCAGTAGCCCTGTCTTATAGTCCTTCTGAGATTACCCACACAGGCAGGAGGAAGTATGAATAACGTAATTAGCTGGTTTGAAATCCCCGTGGCACAAATGGAGCGCGCCATTGCTTTTTATGAGCCAGTGATGCAGGTTTCTTTGCGTCGTGAGAATATGGACAGCGCGGAGCTGGCCGTATTTCCACATCAGGATCCCGCTCCCGGCGGGGCGCTGGCTAAATTTGACGGTATTACGCCTTCAGCGCAGGGCGCTATTATTTATCTGCATACGGACGATTTGGCTGCAACGCTTAAACGCGTCGCCACCGCTGGCGGCCAGTGCGTGTTTGGTCCGCTTGAACTGGGGCAGGATAT
This sequence comes from Citrobacter sp. Cb028, assembly GCF_030336705.1. Lineage (NCBI taxonomy): Bacteria > Pseudomonadati > Pseudomonadota > Gammaproteobacteria > Enterobacterales > Enterobacteriaceae > Citrobacter > Citrobacter sp. Cb028. The sequence continues at coordinate 175,940 of NZ_JAOWCZ010000034.1, forward strand.
TGGCACTATTGCGCTGTTTACTGACAGCGAAGGCAATCGCGTTGGTTTACATCAACCCGCGTAATATTTTCAGGACTGAGGATTAAAATGACCAGACGCGCCGACCGCTTGTTTCAGATTGTACAAATCCTGCGTGGCAGGCGAGTGACAACGGCGGCGCTGCTGGCAGAACGTCTTGAGGTTTCTGAACGGACGATTTATCGCGATATCCGCGATCTCTCTTTATCCGGCGTGCCCATTGAAGGAGAAGTGGGCAGTGGATACCGCTTAATGGCGGGGTTTGATCTGCCGCCGTTGATGTTAACGCATCGCGAATCTGAAGCGTTAATGGTAGCGATTCGGTTGCTGAAAACATGGGGCGGGGATTCACTCTCACAGGCGCTGGAATCCGCGCAGGAAAAAGTGCTGGCGATATTGCCGCCAGAGTGTCGGCGCAGAGCCGAGCAAACGCGGGTTTTCGCGCCAGATTTTGGCAATCAGCCGCATTCACGCAGTGCTTTTGATCTCATACATCGCGCGGTTTCGGCGCAGCAGGTGCTGGCGCTGCATTATCGCGACGAGTCAGGGAATCTCTCCTGGCGCGACGTTCAGCCGCTGGGGTTATTTTTCTGGGGTGAGCACTGGTTGCTGGTTGCCTGGTGCGAGAAACGTAACGATTATCGCTGCTTTCGCGTTGATCGTTGTCTGAAGATCACGCCGCTCGACAGGCATTTTCGTGAATCTGCAGATCGCTCGCTAAGTGATTTTTTACGTAAAGTACGCTGTGAAGACCAGCCATAAAAAAGCCAGCGGTTAAGCTGGCTTGTCTGCGATAAATTGGCAGGATTAGAAGTTGTAACCTACGACCAGGTAACCACCCCAACCGGTAGATTTCGCGCTGAAGTCGCCTTCGCCCCAGTTCAGAGTATCTCCACCTTTCCACTGGCCGCCGTTATGGAAATAACGCGCTACTACGGAGTAGTGCCAGTGATCGTAGTTCAGCGCCAGGACGTGGCTGGAAGCGATAGAGTTGCTGGTGCGGTTCGGATCATCACCCAAATCGGAGCCCCAGTCGAAGTTGGTGAAGCCGATGTAGGTCAGTTGGCCGCCCCAAACCTGGGTGATCGGCACGAAGTATTTCACTTTGAAACGGTAGCCATCCCACTCGTTTTCGTTGGATGCGCCATAGTTCTGCCACTGGTATTTAGCATACACGTTCAGGGACAGACCCATCGGCAGACCGGTATCGATATCGGTACCCAGACCCATATACCAGGTGCTCTGGCGGCTGGCTTTGTTATCACCCATATCGTAGATGTAGTTGTTGGCGAAATACCACTCTTTGAACGGACCAAAGCTCAGGTCAGCACCGGTCAGTTTATCGATGGAGAAACGCGGTTCGATTTCCATAAACAGCGGGGAACCGTCAGACCAGATGCCTTTATCGTTGCCGTTACCCCAGTCGAAGGTTTTCGGAATATCGATGTAGCCATAGAAGTCAAACCAGTCTTTTTTGGCAAACGCTTCGTATTCCAGATAAACGTCGTTGTTCAGTTTCGGGGAGAAACGGGTGTGGTAGCTTCCCACTACGTTGACGCTCTGGTGCCACCAGTCGGACAGATATTGCGGTTTGTCATTTTCTGCAGCGTTGGCAGTAAAAGACGAGGAGAGCGCCAGCACTGCACCGGCTGCAAGTAATGTTTTTTTCATATGTATGCCACTGTTTGAAATCCCTTTCGGGAGTGAAAAAGGCGCAAATTGCGTTTCTAAATATTTCGTGTTTCTTCGGAGCCTATTATAAAAATCATTGTTCACAAAAATATGTGTTGTTTCACAGTTCTATCATTTACGTAATCGATTGCGTTCACGTTTGCTTACTTTAGGCGGTGAATTGTACTGGCTCCCATGAATGTTGCCAAGTTTTACCAGAAATATCGGTTATGTCAGGTGAGTAACAAAACGGGCCGGAGTGATGTTGCGGAACGCACAAAACGTCCCGCAAAAAAGTTTATTGATTAACAGGCTGGATGTCGTGGATACGAACAAATCCTAACTGGTCCGGAGAAAGGCCATTTATCTGCAGCGGAATGTCTACGTCGCTGGGAGCAAGGATACTTGCCGGGGCCGTTACCAATTGGTTCTGAACGTTCGTTTCCTGATAGTTATCCGTGGTGCCCTGAATTTGTCCATACTCGACGGTGGCGCTAAAGGCGGGTAAAGGCGTAGTGGATTCACCCTGAATACGTAATGTGAGCCGCGTGCCGTCGGCGTTCGGCGCAATATTGACAAGTGACATCCGTAACATGCCAATTTGGCTGTCCAGTCGGGCTGGTGTATTGGAACCCGGCAGCAGATAGGCTCCGCTGGTTGATTTGGCATTCAACATATTTTGTTGTGTAATTTTTACCGTTTCCTGATTTAGCTGTGTCATCTCTTTATTCAACGTGCTAACGCTTTGATGCATCTGGCGTACTTCGCTTTGCTGTGCGCATGCGCTAAGACTAAAGAGACTTCCCACCAGGAGAATTCTTAGGTAACGTCTTGTCATTGTGATTACTTCCTTCATTGTCGCGATAGCATAATGGTAGTGCGCACCGAGCACGAAGGCATCGATCCTTTGTCTCAAAAGCGCTGCGCCTTTGTTGTCACGCCAGTTCAGGGTAAAATAGATTTCTGTTAACCACTGAGGACAGGACGCCGTATGCATTGCCCATTCTGTTTCGCCGTAGACACTAAGGTAATTGACTCTCGTCTTGTAGGCGAGGGCTCCTCAGTACGCCGCCGTCGGCAGTGTCTGGTCTGTAACGAACGTTTCACCACTTTTGAAGTGGCTGAACTTGTCATGCCACGCGTTGTGAAAAGCAACGATGTGCGTGAACCCTTTAATGAAGATAAGCTGCGCAGCGGCATGCTCAGAGCGCTTGAGAAACGTCCGGTCAGCTCAGATGACGTCGAAATGGCGTTGAACCATATCAAATCACAACTGCGTGCGACTGGCGAGCGTGAGGTGCCGAGCAAAATGATCGGCAACCTGGTGATGGAGCAGTTGAAAAAACTCGATAAAGTCGCCTACATCCGCTTTGCCTCGGTTTACCGGAGTTTCGAAGATATCAAAGAATTTGGCGAAGAGATTGCTCGCCTACAGGACTAAGCCATGCAGGATGAATTGTACATGGCGCGCGCGCTGAAGCTTGCTGCGCGCGGACGTTTTACCACTCACCCCAATCCCAACGTGGGCTGCGTGATTGTCAAAGATGGGGAGATCGTCGGTGAAGGGTATCATCACCGCGCGGGCGAACCGCATGCCGAAGTCCACGCTCTGCGCATGGCTGGAGAAAAAGCGCAAGGGGCGACTGCCTATGTAACGCTTGAACCCTGCAGCCATCATGGTCGTACACCCCCGTGCTGCGATGCGCTGATTGCCGCAGGCGTGTCACGTGTGGTAGCAGCGATGCAGGATCCCAATCCGCAGGTAGCAGGTCGTGGTCTCTACCGTTTGCAGCAGGCGGGCATTGACGTCAGTCACGGGCTGATGATGAGCGAGGTTGAGCAGCTTAATAAAGGCTTTCTCAAGCGTATGCGTACGGGATTCCCCTACGTGCAGCTTAAACTTGGTGCGTCGCTTGATGGGCGTACGGCGATGGCCAGTGGTGAAAGCCAGTGGATAACCTCGCCACAGGCGCGTCGCGATGTGCAACGATTACGGGCGCAAAGCCACGCCATCTTAACCAGCAGCGCTACGGTGTTGGCTGACGACCCTCAGCTTACCGTGCGTTGGTCGGAACTTGGGGAGTCAACCCAGGCGAGTTACCCGCAGGAAAATCTGCGCCAGCCTATCCGCATTGTTGTTGATAGCCAGAATCAGGTCACGCCGGAACACCGTATTGTGCAACAGCCTGGAGAAACCTGGATTGCCCGGACAAAAGATGATCCTCGTAGTTGGCCGGAGACGGTGCGCAGCCTGAAGGTGCCGGAACATAACGGGCATCTGGATCTGGTGGTGCTGATGATGCAACTGGGCAAGCAGCAAATTAACAGCATTTGGGTTGAAGCTGGTCCAACGCTTGCGGGCGCGTTATTACAGGCCGGTCTGGTCGATGAGCTAATCGTGTATGTTGCGCCTAAACTGTTAGGCAGCGATGCACGAGGATTATGTGTGCTTCCAGGCCTTGAGAAACTGGCTGACGCCCCCCATTTCAAATTCAACGAAATACGCCATGTAGGTCCGGACCTTTGCCTGCATTTAGTGGGCGCATGATCTCCCGGTTCGAAAGGGAAGCAGCGCACAGATTATTATGATAAAATCCGCCCCCCTGCGGGGTCCAGTGAATCCGAAGGAAGAATATGAACATTATTGAAGCTAACGTTGCTACCCCGGACGCTCGCGTCGCCATCACCATTGCGCGTTTCAACAACTTTATCAATGACAGCCTGCTGGAAGGTGCGATCGACGCCCTGAAACGTATTGGTCAGGTTAAAGATGAAAACATTACCGTCGTTTGGGTTCCGGGCGCGTATGAGCTGCCGCTGGCAGCCTCAGTACTTGCAAAATCCGGTAAATACGACGCGGTGATTGCGTTAGGTACGGTGATTCGTGGTGGTACCGCGCACTTCGAATATGTGGCTGGCGGTGCAAGCAATGGCCTGGCGCATGTCGCTCAGGACAGTGGTATTCCGGTAGCCTTCGGTGTTCTGACCACCGAAAGTATTGAACAAGCCATCGAACGTGCTGGCACTAAAGCCGGCAACAAAGGCGCAGAAGCTGCACTGACTGCACTTGAAATGATTAATGTATTGAAAGCCATCAAGGCCTGATTTTTGTAAGGGGAAATCCGTGAAACCTGCTGCTCGTCGCCGCGCCCGTGAGTGTGCCGTCCAGGCGCTCTACTCCTGGCAGTTGTCCCAGAACGACATCGCTGATGTTGAATACCAGTTCCTGGCGGAACAGGACGTAAAAGATGTCGACGTTCTGTATTTCCGTGAACTGCTGTCCGGGGTGGCGACTAACAGCGCGTACCTGGATGGATTAATGAAGCCTTATCTGTCTCGTCTGTTGGAAGAGCTGGGTCAGGTAGAAAAAGCCGTGCTGCGTATTGCGCTGTTTGAACTGTCTAAACGTAGTGATGTGCCGTACAAAGTGGCCATCAACGAAGCGATTGAACTGGCGAAAACCTTCGGCGCTGAAGACAGCCATAAATTCGTGAACGGCGTACTGGATAAAGCAGCACCTGTGATTCGCCCCAACAAAAAGTAATCCCGAGGCCGGCTGGATGGTGGAACTTGTTTCCGCTGCCCCCGGCTTTTTCTTTTTTTTCTGCTGAGGCATAACGTATGGCATGCGGCGAATTTTCCCTGATTGCCCGTTATTTTGACCGCGTAAGAACGTCTCGTCTTGATGTCGAAACCGGTATTGGTGACGATTGCGCACTTCTGAACATCCCTGAAAAACAGACGCTGGCGATCAGCACCGATACGCTGGTGGCAGGCAACCACTTCCTCCCCGGCATTGATCCCACCGATCTCGCCTGGAAAGCGCTGGCAGTGAATTTGAGCGATCTGGCGGCGATGGGAGCCGATCCTGCGTGGCTGACGCTGGCGCTCACGCTGCCTGACGTCGATGAAGCCTGGCTTGAAGCCTTCAGCGATAGCCTGTTTGAACTCCTCAATTACTATGATATGCAGCTGATAGGTGGTGACACCACGCGTGGGCCACTGTCGATGACGCTGGGTATCCACGGCTACGTCCCTGTTGGACGGGCCTTAAAACGCTCCGGTGCGAAACCGGGGGACTGGATTTATGTGACCGGTACGCCGGGCGACAGCGCGGCCGGGCTGGCGATTTTGCAGGATCGCTTGCAGGTGGCAGATGCAAAAGACGCAGACTATCTGCTTAAACGTCATCTGCGTCCAACGCCGCGTATTTTGCAGGGACAAGCCCTGCGCGATCTGGCCAGTGCGGCTATCGATATTTCCGACGGCCTGATTTCCGATCTGGGGCATATCGTCAATGCCTGCGGCTGTGGGGCGCGGGTTAACGTCGATGCGTTGCCATACTCTACGGCATTTGCCCAACACGTTGAGCCGGAACAAGCCCTGCGCTGGGCGCTTTCGGGTGGTGAAGATTATGAGTTATGCTTTACCGTACCGGAAATTAACCGTGGCGCACTGGACGTGGCGCTGGGGAATCTCGGCGCATCGTTTACCTGCATTGGGCAGATGAGCGCGGACGTGGAAGGCATTCACTTTACGCGCGACGGAAAACCCGTCACGTTCGACTGGAAAGGATATGACCATTTTGCCGCGCCTTAAAAAAGATGTCGCCAAAAGCCGCCTGAGTATGCGCAATCCGTGGCACCTGTTGGCCACCGGTTTTGGCAGCGGGCTGAGCCCAATTGTTCCAGGCACGATGGGATCGCTGGCGGCGATCCCTTTTTGGTATTTAATGACGTTTCTGCCGTGGCAGCTGTATTCACTGGTGGTCATGTTGTCTATCTGTATCGGCGTTTATCTGTGCCATCAAACGGCGAAAGATATGGGCGTGCACGATCACGGTAGTATTGTCTGGGACGAGTTTGTCGGGATGTGGATAACCCTGATGGCGCTGCCGACCCACGACTGGCAGTGGGTCGCCGCCGGATTTGTGATTTTCCGTATTCTGGATATGTGGAAGCCGTGGCCGATCCGTTGGTTCGATCGCAACGTGCATGGCGGTACGGGGATCATGATTGATGATATTGTGGCCGGAATACTCTCCGCCGGAATTTTGTATTTTATCGGCCATCACTGGCCGGTAGGTATCATTTAAATAGGTTTGTCGGATGGCAGCGTAAACGCCTTATCCGGCCTGGAAACACGATGTCGGTTTCGTAGGCCTTATAAGCGCGCGCCATCGGGCAATGCCAGATTATTTAAATCCGACTACCGGATGCTGTTTGTACGGCGTTTCCAGCTCGGCAATCTGCTCTGGCTTCAGCGTCAAATCCACCGCATTAAGTAACTCATCCAGCTGTTCCTCGCGTGAAGTGCCGATAATCGGCGCTGCCACCCCCGGTTTGCTCAGCAGCCAGGCCAGCGCAACCTGCGCACGCGATACGCCTAATTCCTCACTGACACCGGTCAGCCGCGCGGCAATTTGCGCGTCGTTTTCATCGCTCTCAGAGTATAAATTTTTACCGACTTCATCAGAAACCAGACGTGCGGTCGTTTCTCCCCAGGGGCGCGTCAGGCGACCACGCGCCAGCGGACTCCAAGGGATCACCGCGACGCCTTCCTGATAGCAAAGCGGCAGCATTTCGCGTTCTTCCTCACGGTAGATCAGGTTGTAGTGATCCTGCATGCTAACGAACTGCGCCCAGCCGTGTTGTTTCTGTAAGGCCAGCGCCTGAGCAAACTGAGACGCGTGCATGGATGAGGCGCCAATATAGCGAGCTTTACCGGCTTTCACTACGTCGTTAAGGGCTTCCAGCGTTTCTTCGATAGGCGTATTGTAATCCCAGCGGTGAATTTGCAGGATGTCCACATAGTCCATACCCAGGCGTCTGAGGCTATCGTCGATTGAGCGCAAGATTTGTGCGCGGGATAATCCTTCCGCTAAATCATCAACCTGGTGAAAAACCTTGGTGGCGACCACGACCTCTTCGCGGCGGGCGAAATCACGCAGCGCGCGGCCGACAATCTCTTCGCTGCTACCAGCGGAGTAGCTGTTGGCGGTATCAAAAAAGTTAATGCCGCCTTCAAGGGCGTGTTTGATTATCGGGCGGCTGCTTTCTTCAGGTAGCGTCCAGGCGTGATTGCCGCGATTGGGCTCGCCAAACGTCATGCAACCCAGGCAAAGGCGGGAGACCCGTAGGTCGGTTTTTCCTAAGGTGTTGTATTTCATTAATCCACTCCTGCTATGCTCGTGATGAGTTAAGCATAGCAGGAGCGGGGAGGGGATTATGCCAGCCAGGCCTTGATTTTGGCCTCAATTCCGGTGGCATTAAGTCCCAGTTCGGCGCGAGCCTCGTCCTGAGTTCCCTGCGGGATGAAGAAGTCAGGCAGGCCAATGTTCAGCACCGGAACAGGCTTGCGATGGGCCATTAGCACTTCGTTTACGCCGCTACCAGCGCCGCCCATAATGGCATTCTCTTCAAGGGTGACCAGCACCTCGTGTTGGGCTGCCATTTCGAGGATCAACGTTTCATCCAGCGGTTTCACAAAGCGCATATCAACCAGCGTGGCGTTCAGTGACTCTGCGACCTGAGCGGCTTCCGGCATTAGGGTGCCGAAGTTGAGAATCGCCACTTTCGCACCGTGACGCTTCACGATGCCTTTGCCGATTGGCAGATGTTCCAGCGGCGCCAGCTCAACACCCACCGCGTTACCGCGCGGATAACGTACGACCGTTGGACCGTCGTTGTAGTGATAGCCGGTGAACAGCATCTGGCGACATTCGTTCTCATCGCTTGGGGTCATAATGACCATTTCCGGGATACAGCGCAGGAAAGAGAGGTCGAACGCCCCTTGGTGGGTTTGTCCATCTGCGCCAACGATACCCGCCCGGTCGACGGCGAACAGGACCGGCAGTTTCTGGATGGCGACATCATGCAGTACCTGATCGTAAGCGCGTTGCAGGAAGGTGGAGTAAATAGCCACGACCGGCTTATAACCGCCAATCGCCAGACCGGCCGCAAACGTCACCGCGTGCTGCTCGGCAATCGCCACATCAAAGTAGCGGTCCGGGAACTTACGTGAGAACTCCACCATACCGGAGCCTTCGCGCATCGCCGGGGTGATCGCCATCAGCTTATTGTCTTTCGCCGCGGTCTCACACAGCCAGTCACCGAAGATCTTTGAATAGCTCGGCAGGCCGCCGCTGCTTTTCGGCAGGCATCCGCTGGATGGATCGAATTTGGGTACCGCGTGGAACGTAATCGGATCTTTTTCCGCCGGCTCGTAGCCACGACCTTTTTTGGTCATGATGTGCAGGAACTGTGGACCTTTGAGATCGCGCATGTTCTTAAGCGTGGTGATAAGCCCCAGCACGTCGTGACCGTCCACCGGACCAATATAGTTAAAGCCCAGCTCTTCAAACAGAGTACCCGGCACAACCATGCCTTTGATGTGCTCTTCGGTACGTTTGAGCAGTTCTTTAATCGGTGGTACACCGGAGAACACTTTCTTCCCGCCTTCGCGCAGCGAGGAGTAGAGTTTGCCTGAGAGCAGTTGCGCCAGGTGATTGTTCAGCGCGCCGACGTTCTCTGAAATCGACATTTCGTTGTCGTTGAGGATAACCAGCATGTCGGGCTTAATATCACCCGCGTGGTTCATCGCTTCAAATGCCATGCCTGCGGTGATTGCACCGTCCCCAATCACACAAACGGTACGGCGTTCCTTGCCTTCTTTCTCGGCGGCAACCGCAATACCGATACCTGCGCTGATGGAGGTTGAGGAGTGCCCAACGCTCAGTACGTCATATTCGCTCTCACCGCGCCATGGGAATGGATGCAAACCGCCTTTCTGCCGAATGGTGCCGATTTTATCGCGGCGGCCGGTCAGAATTTTGTGCGGGTAAGCCTGATGTCCCACATCCCAGATTAACTGGTCAAACGGGGTGTTGTAGACGTAGTGCAGCGCTACGGTGAGTTCCACCGTGCCCAGACCAGAGGCGAAGTGCCCGCTGGAACGGCTTACGCTGTCGAGCAAATAGCGGCGCAGTTCGTCGCAAAGCTTTGGCAGGCTCTCTTTTGGCAGCAGGCGTAACTCCTGAGTGGAGTCGACCAGCGCCAGGGTCGGGTATTTGGCTATATCAAAACTCATCGCAAGCTCATGGGATATGTTGGTTTATTTATCACGCTGGATTATGTAGTCCGCTAGCGCTTCCAGTGCCGAGGTATCGAGTGACTGTGCGGCCAGCAAACTTAGCGACTGGCGGGCATCCTCAATTAAATCCCGGGCTTTATTCTGGGCTTGCTCAAGACCCAGAAGTGCAGGATAGGTACTTTTGCCAAGCTGCTGGTCAGCACCCTGACGTTTACCCAATGTTGCAGTATCGCCTACCACATCCAGGATGTCATCCTGAACCTGGAAGGCCAGACCGATGCTTTCTGCGTACTTGTCGAGTATTGCCAGGCATTCTCGCCCTTTATCGCCTGCGCTTAACGCACCCAGACGCACGGCGGCGCGAATCAATGCCCCGGTTTTATGGCGGTGAATACGCTCCAGCGCATCCAATTCTACCTGATGGCCTTCAGCGTCCAGATCCAACGCCTGACCGCCGCACATACCGGCGATACCGCTGGCCTGGGCCAGTTCAGAGATCATCGCGATGCGGTCACGATCAGAAACTTCCGGCATCGGGGCGTCGCTGATAATGGAGAACGCCAGCGTCTGTAGCGCATCTCCGGCCAGGATCGCATTCGCCTCGCCAAATTTTACGTGGCAGGTCGGCAGACCGCGGCGCAGGTCATCGTCGTCCATCGCGGGTAAGTCATCGTGCATCAGCGAATAGGCATGGATACACTCGACGGCGGCAGCGGGAGCATCAAGCGTACTCAGGCTGACGCCAAACATCTGACCGGTCGCATACACCAGAAACGGGCGCAGACGTTTACCGCCTAATAATGCGCCATATTGCATGGTTTCGACCACGGGAGTGTTCTGAAAGGGCAATGGCGCGATAAAACGGCTCAGTGCCTGGTTGGCCTGCTCAACGCAAGCCTGTAGCTGCTGCGTAAAATCCATTTACTCATTATCCGGTGTGAAAGGCGTAAGGGCGGCGTCTTCAGTATCTGACAGCAGGATTTGTACGCGCTGTTCAGCCTGCTGCAACTTGACCTGTCCCTGACGTGCTAACTGTACGCCACGTTCAAATTCGTTCAGCGCTTCTTCCAGCGGCAGGTCGCCGCTTTCCAGACGGGTAACAATCTGTTCCAGGTCGCTCAGCGCTGTTTCAAAACTGGCTGGCGCTTCATTTTTCTTCGGCATAATGAATGTCTGACTCTCTGTATTGGCAGCACAAGGCTATGGTAACGGACTCGCACTGATAAGCAAATAACGCACAATGGTAAGGCGATGTGCACAGGATGACCATGATGGTGGTATACTTGCGCGCCTGGATGCAGCCGCAGGGTATGGGCTGCTGTATTTTTTTCCATTACAAGTCATTCAGACTTGCCAAAGAACCATTGCCGCCATGAAGTTTATCATTAAATTGTTCCCAGAAATCACCATCAAAAGCCAATCTGTGCGTTTGCGCTTTATAAAAATTCTGACAGGGAACATTCGTAACGTTTTAAAGCACTATGATGAAGACCTTGCCGTTGTCCGCCACTGGGATCACGTTGAGGTTCGCGCTAAAGATGAAAGCCAGCGCCTGGATATTCGCGACGCGCTGACCCGTATTCCGGGGATCCACCATATTCTCGAAGTTGAAGACGTGCCGTTTACCGATATGCACGATATTTTCGAGAAAGCGCTGGTGCAGTATCGCGATCAACTGGAAGGCAAAACCTTCTGCGTACGCGTTAAGCGTCGCGGTAAGCATGAGTTTAGCTCTATTGAGGTGGAACGCTATGTTGGCGGTGGACTGAACCAGCATATTGAATCCGCGCGCGTGAAGCTGACGAAGCCGGACGTGACGGTTAATCTTGAAATCGAAAACGACCGTCTGCTGCTGGTTAAAGGCCGCTATGAAGGTATTGGCGGTTTCCCGATCGGGACGCAGGAAGATGTACTGTCGCTGATTTCCGGTGGTTTCGACTCCGGCGTGTCCAGCTATATGCTGATGCGTCGCGGTTGCCGTGTGCACTACTGCTTCTTTAATCTCGGCGGCGCAGCGCATGAAATCGGCGTTCGTCAGGTGGCGCATTATCTGTGGAACCGCTTTGGTAGCTCGCATCGCGTGCGTTTTGTCGCGATCAACTTTGAGCCGGTGGTTGGCGAGATCCTGGAGAAAGTCGACGACGGTCAGATGGGCGTGGTCCTTAAACGTATGATGGTTCGTGCAGCGTCGAAAGTCGCTGAGCGCTACGGCGTACAGGCGCTGGTAACCGGTGAAGCGCTGGGCCAGGTGTCCAGCCAGACGCTGACCAACCTGCGCCTGATCGATAACGTTTCTGACACCCTGATCCTGCGCCCGCTTATCTCCCATGATAAGGAGCACATCATTAATCTGGCGCGTGAAATTGGTACTGAGGACTTTGCCCGTACCATGCCGGAATACTGCGGTGTGATTTCAAAAAGCCCGACGGTGAAAGCGATTAAAGCGAAGATTGAGGCCGAAGAAGAAAACTTCGATTTCTCTATCCTCGATAAAGTGGTTGAAGAAGCGAACAATATCGATATTCGTGATATCGCCCAGCAGACGCAGCAGACCGTGGTGGAAGTGGAAACCGTGAGCGGCTTCGGCCCGAACGATGTGATTCTGGATATCCGCTCTGTGGATGAACAGGATGACAAACCGCTGAAAGTTGACGGTGTGGACGTCGTTTCTCTGCCGTTCTACAAACTGAGCACCAAATTCGGCGATCTGGACCAGAGTAAAACCTGGCTGCTGTGGTGTGAACGCGGGGTGATGAGCCGTCTGCAGGCGCTGTATCTGCGCGAGCAGGGCTTTGAAAACGTGAAGGTATATCGCCCGTAGTGACTTTTGCCTGAGGGTGCTGCGCTTATCAGGCCTGCAAGCGGTATGTTTTGTAGGCCTGATAAATTGTTTACGCTGCCATCCGGCAATATAACAATATTATTCAAAACGGATGGGGAGCTTTTTCCCGTTCGACTCCCAGACACCCTGATAGACGCCGTCTTTTAACTCCAGCGTTATCTTCTCTTCCGATTGTTCAGCGGCAGAGGTCTTCAGTACATAATGTTGATTGTCGGCTGTGTCGCATTTACCGTTTAATTCAATCGGTGCGCCAAACTTCTGGTAAAAGTAAGCCCCTTCAAAAAAATCACCGTATTTGCAGTCGACCTTCAACACAATACGCATGCTTTTTCCCAACGTGCCGTACATGACCTTGCCGTCAATGCCGGGCGCTGGCGAAACCGGTGTAGATCTCTTTGCGGTAGTCAGATACTGGCCGTAAGGCGTGAGCTGATCATGCAGTTCAACGGTCGGGATTTTCGTGGTGAAATCGCCCAGTTCGTCACCCGCGCGATTGGCGTGGTTGCTACAACGTCCATTCAGGAAAGCCAGATGGTCTTTTTGCAGGGAGAATTTGTCGATGTAGTACAGACCGTCGGTGTAGGTTGCACATGATGCGTAGAATTCGGCAAAGCCAGAATCTCCAACGTCTTCTTTTATTTGCTCCGGCTTTTGTGATTTCTGTGCGGCAACAAAGGTATCAATTTGGCTGCGGATATCTTTTCTGATACGGGTGTTTAATTCGGTCATCGTGGAGCGGGAAAAGAGGTCGTTAAGGGTAATTGTCGCGCCGTTGGCTAAATCGAAGCTGATCGGTACATTGTACGACTCGCAATACGCCCCGCAGCCTTCGACAAACATGTTGAGGGTCAACACTTTGGCGTCGCGATACTCAACCGTGTAGTCAAGGTTTGCGGTGGGATTCATCTCTGATTTCGCAAACTGATTCACGGTCGCTCGTGGATTATTTCCCGGTAGCTGATTGATAAAGCTTGTGAAAATATAATCGTTAATGCGTTTTGCAACCTGTGGGTTATCCGTTGAGGTAAACCACGGCACGCGATATTGCATCTCAGTGCTTGCGGGATAGCGATACTCAAGGCTCTCAATTTCAAGTTGAGTCGCACTGGCGTAGCCGGAAAGGAGCAGTAAAGCCACTCCGCTCAGATATCCTTTCATCATAATTCCTTGAATGCGAGTGGCCTGAAGATTACTCGTAGTAGTTATAAATTCCCGCTGCCATCACCAGTTGTGATGCCACTTCGTAAGCTTTTTCGCGACTCACCAGGAGATCAATGATTTTTAAACCGAAATCGATTGAGGTTCCCGGTCCCTGGCTGGTTAACAGATTGACGCGCGGATCCCATACGACGCGCTTATCCTGCCACTGGTCAGTGGGAATATTGTCTTTCAGCGCCGGAAAACCGGTCATGTTACCGATGGGAAAAATATCGTGTGGGACGAGGACTGTGGCGGCAGCGGCGCAAATTGCCGCGACAATGCGCCCGGAGCGATGAAACTGTTTCACGGTTTCGACAAGCAGAGGGCTGTCGCGAAAACACTCGGCGCCTTTAATACCGCCGGGCAGCACGATAATATCGAAATCCCCGTCAGCAACTTCCACTAATGGTGCATCCGCCAGTAGTTTTACGCCGCGTGAGCACACGATCGTCAGGCCGCCATCGCTGGCAACGCTTGCGGTCGTGACCTTAATTCCGCCGCGAACCAGCAGATCGATAGTGGTGACCGCTTCGGTCTCTTCACTACCAGGGGCGAGACATACCAGTGCTTGAGCGCTCATACTCACTTTCCTTTCTCTTAACCATTTCAAACAGGCGGGCATTTTCCGGTACGGCGATGCCGTGCGCGCGGGCGCGTTTTAACAAATAACCGGTAATGTAGTCGATCTCAGTATGGCGCAGGGCATGTATGTCTTGCAGCATTGATGAGATATTTTCCGCCGTACTGTCAATCACTTGCTCAACATAATAGCGTAAATCATCTGCTGATGTGTGGTGGCCTTCGCGTTCAATGACCGCCGCCACCTCCTCGCAGATGAGCGCTATTTTTTCAGGATGATGGCGTAACTCTCCATTCGAGCAATCCCATAATGCGGTCAGCGGGTTAATGACGCAGTTGACGGCCAGCTTGCGCCACAACTCAGCGCGAATATTGTTGTGCCAGGCGACGTCCGGCAGCACCTCTTGCAGGACTTCAGCCAGATAACTGAAATCACCGTCTTGTTCACGCGCCGGACCAATCCTTGTTGTTCCCTGAGCGACATGAATGATCACGTTCCCGTCACGGCGTGCCGCGTGGGTTGTGGTGCCCATCAACAGAGGTTGCTTAATGTTATGCAACTCTTCAATCGTCCCCATACCGTTGTGAATCAGCAGAATGGGAGTGGTGTCAGGCAGAATGGCGGCCAGGCCTTTGACCGCATCAGAAACCTGCCAGGCTTTCAGAGTGACAAGCAACAGGTCGCTTTTCGCCAAAAAATCGGGGTCGTTTGCCGTCAGGGATTCATTGAATACTGACCCATCCGTGTCGATCAGGTTAACGCTGCAATAGGGTTGCGGTACGCGTAGCCACCCCTGAACCTCATGTCCATGTTTGCACAGCGTGGTTAGCCAAAGCTGTCCTAACGCTCCACATCCCAGTACGGTAATTTTCATTCTTCCTCCTCACCTGCAACATCACCAGGTGTTAATCCATATCGGCCGTACCCCATTATTGTTCGCAGGTATCAGTACCACGTACAATTAAAGGATACAGCCTAGTATAGCGCTGTCTGTTGTGTAACTTTGCAGGTATTATGCTTCGCATCAAAAATGAAGGGAGAGGAAAAGATGCCATCTTTCGATATTGTTTCTGAAGTTGATCTTCAGGAAGCCCGTAACGCGGTAGATAACGCCAGCCGCGAAGTGGAGTCACGCTTTGATTTTCGTGGCGTTGAAGCGACTTTTGAGCTGAACGAGTCGAATAAGACGATTAAGGTGCTAAGCGAGTCTGATTTCCAGGTCAATCAGTTGCTGGATATTTTACGTGCCAAGCTGCTGAAACGTGGTATTGAAGGCACTTCGTTGGACGTACCAGAAACCTTCGTGCACAGCGGTAAAACCTGGTTTGTTGAAGCTAAGCTGAAACAGGGTATTGAAAGCGCGGTGCAAAAGAAAATCGTTAAGCTGATCAAAGACAGCAAACTGAAGGTGCAGGCGCAGATTCAGGGCGAAGAAATCCGCGTGACCGGCAAGGCGCGTGACGATCTGCAATCCGTTATGGCGCTGGTTCGCGGCGGCGATCTCGGCCAGCCGTTCCAGTTTAAGAACTTCCGCGATTAAGTCGTAATGCCTGATGGCGCTACGCTTATCCGGCCTACAGGTTTCACACGCTATTTGTAGGCCGGGTCAAACGATAGTCGCCATCTGGCACTCTTCACGCCTGGCTGATGGCCTGTTCAACCTCAAATCGATTCGTCACTTTGCTGTCGATTTTCACGTAAGCCGAATGCTCTTTCGCTACAATTAACACTTCGCTTATCCCTTCTTTAGCCAGCAGACGCTGCTTAAGGGTGTCATCTGCGGCAATCTCAGGTGGGATTTCCACTCGCAGGCTACTGACATATGGCGGCTCTTTCATTGTGCTTGCCACCAACAACCAAACTGCCGCCAGAAGCGCGCCGGCCAGGAATACCGCCTGACCATCAAACATTTCGACCACCCAACCGCCGAGCGAACCGCCAATCGCCACGCCAAGAAACTGGCTGGTGGAGTAAACGCCCATCGCCGTGCCTTTATAGCCAGCCGGAGACTCTTTGCTGATAAGCGAGGGGAGGAGGGCCTCCATCAGGTTGAAGGCGAGGAAGAATATCTGAACGCCCGCAATCAGCCCCCAAAAACGCACGTTAGCGCTCCATAATACAATCTCTGCGATAAGGATCAGTAACACGCAGGCGAGGAATACGCGCTTCATCCGCCGCTTCACTTCTGCGTAGATGATGAACGGCACCACGGAAACAAAAGACAGCAGCATCGTCACCAGATAAATTTTCCAGTGCTCTGCGGCGGGGAAACCGGCTTTCGCCAGTTGGCCCGGTAAGGCGACGAAAGTGGACATCAACAAAATGTGCAAACACATGATGCCAAAGTTGAGCTTGAGCAGTTTGGGCTCCGCCAGCACTTTGCTGAAGCTGCCTTTTACCATGCCAGATTCGCGGTTCAGCACGTGGCTGGTGCTATTGGGAACGACCCAAATGGTTAGCACGATGCCGGTGGTTGCAAGAGCTGCAATCATCCAGAACAGCGCGTGTAGTCCCAGCGCATGGGTAACGATCGGTCCTAGCACCATCGCAATGGCGAAGGTGATACCAAAGCTGACGCCGATAAACGCCATCGCTTTGGTACGGTTTTGCTCACGGGTTAAGTCGGAAAGCAGCGCCATCACGGCGGCGGCAATCGCGCCAGAGCCTTGCAAAGCGCGACCGAGAATAATGCCCCAGATTGAATCGGAGAGGGCGGCAATCACGCTGCCGAGAACGAATACCGCCAGCCCGCCGACGATAAGCGGCTTACGACCGATGCGGTCTGAAAGCAGACCAAAGGGGATCTGGAAAACGGCTTGCGCCAGACCATAAATGCCAATAGCAAGGCCAATCAGCGCTTCACTGGCCCCCTGTAGCGCCATACCGTACGTGGTCAGAACCGGCAGAACCATAAACATGCCAAGCATGCGCAACGAGAATACGGTCCCTAAACCCCAGGTGGCGCGCAACTCACCGGGCGTCATTTTGTAATCGTTCATTCCCACCTCTGTATTAATTTCGCGCCTAGTGTAAAGCGGGGAAGGAGTGCGGTAAACCTCTACGATATGTGGAATTGTGTAGTGGGAAAATTGAAATAATTACAATTGCGACTAATTTACTTGCGATAATTACAGGTGTAGTCTTTTTGTGGTTATTTCTAATGGAAAGAGGGAAAAGGAAAATGGCGATTCCGGGCAATATGTGGATTTATGACGATGGTGGTGCGCTGATTAAGGGCGGGTGTGATGTATAGGGAAGAGAATACAGTATTGAATTTAAAGGCTTTCATCACAATTTGTCTATTCCCACTGATAACGGTACAGGCAAGCCAACAGGCACACGCCAACATTCACCGATGATGATCATCAAAGAGTTTGACTACTCTAGCCCGTATTTATACAAAGCTGTCGCTTCTGGTCAGAATCTTAAGTCTGCAGAGATTCGTTGGTACAAAATCAATGATGCCGGTCAGGAAGTTGAATACTTCAATATGTTTCTGGAAGGGGTGCGGATTGTCTCCGTTTCTCCCTCGATGGCTGGTCCAGAGGACATGAATAATAACCATCTTGAAACCATAGAATTACGCTACGAAAAAATCACCTGGAAGCATTGCGACGGAAACATTATCTATACCGACGCATGGAATGACCGGCAGACGGCATAATGGGGGATTGAATGGACACAACTGAAGAGGCGAATGGAACCTATTGGTATCATGGTCACGCTAACGTAACGTCAGGTGAACTGTTTGATTTGATATTCATTGAGCAGTTGGCAGATTCATTAGGTATCACCACGGAAGCTGTTATGCTGGTTTTGATCGGTCAACCATTTATTCCTGTCAAAGGAAAACTATCAGCAGCCACGAACACTCCAGGCACTAGTATTGCATCAATTCTATGTAGAAAACTTCTGAAAGGGGCTCGGTTCCCGTTTGGTTTAAGACTACACGCTCCTATGGGGAAGTTTTCCAAATTGAAGATGGTTCCAACAAACCAAATAGCAACTTACATAGGCCGTTGGGTTCCTTTTGTCGGGCATGCTCAGTTAATCGTGCTTTTGTTCGCGGTGACAAAACATACCCGCGATAAATACAACCTCATCGCACGACCCAAAGATCGCATACAGTGGACATCTTTCTGATGAGAAATTATGAAGCTGAAGTTATTGAGTACATCATGAAGAATTACCCAATCAGGGAACGTTGGTTTAGACCTGGTCTTAAGCAGGTCACGAAAGAATGGACCCTGGAGGATGATTTTCAGTTTATTCCGGAAGATGCATATGATTTTGTAGCTGATTTATTTGAGCATTTTGATATTGAATATTCGAACTTTGATGGAAGGAATTATATTGAACAAGAATACCCTTTCTGGAAAAAAGATCCTCCTGAAATTGAATTAAAGCCTTTGACAGTAGAGATGATTATAGAGTCAGCAAAGGCGGGGAAATGGCTTTATGACTGAATAACATCCCTGCCAATAAAAAAGGGTGCCAGAGGCACCCTTTTCGTATCAGCAGATCGTTACCAGACGTAAGTCAGCAGGTTCTGCGAATTTGGCACCATAAAGTCAACGGACATCATCACGGAAAGCGCGGTAATGGCGATGATGGAGAAACCGAACAGCTTGCGCGCCCAGACCCTGTCATCTTCCACTTTATAACCGCGCAGCGCCATGCCCAACCACCAGACGCTCACCGCCGCAGCAACAATCAGGTATTTATAACCAGCATAGCCGCCCAGGGTTAGCATCAGCGTGGCGATAGCAAACGCCACGATGTACAGCGTGATATGGTTCTTCGCGACCGAAATACCTTTCACCACCGGCAGTACCGGGATGTTGGCTGCCTGATAATCCTTAAAGCGGAAAATCGCAATCGCGTAAGAGTGCGGCATCTGCCACAGACTGAAAATAGCCAGCAGAATCAGCGCACCGCTATCGAACTCACCTGTTACGGCGCAGTAGCCAATCACCGGCGGCGCAGCGCCGGAGAGTGAGCCAATCAGCGTGCCATAAACGGAATGGCGCTTCATGTACAGGCTATAGACGCCCACATAGACCACGAAGCCCATTACCCCCAGCCAGCAGGCCAGAGGGTTCGCGCCAAACCACAGCAGCATAAAGCCAGCAATACCCAGCAGGGTGGCGTATACCAGCGAGACCGCAGGGGAAATCAGACCTTTAACCAGCACGCGGTTTTTGGTCCTCTCCATCTTCCTGTCGATATCCCTGTCGATGTAGTTGTTAAATACACAACCCGACGCCACAACCAGTGACACCCCAACCAACGTGTAGATAAACAGGGGATAATCAATGCTGCCTTTCGAGGCCAGCAGGAATCCCCCAATCACCGAGATCAGGTTGCCAAAGATGATGCCTGGTTTTGTTACTTGCAGGTATTGCTTAAACATCATAATCGCCGCTCTTAGTGCATCATCATGTTGTAGTTAAGGTTCCACATAATCCAGATGGAGCCCACAACCAGGATGGCGATGATTAGCACAGTAAAGACAAAGGCTGTCATGTTCCAACCTTCATCAGATTTGCTATTCATGTGCAGGAAGCACACCAGGTGCACCAGAATCTGTACCACTGCCATTGCCAGAATAGTTCCCAGAATGACGGCAGGAGAGGCAGAACCTGTCATGACCATCCAGAACGGAATAACCGTCAGGATTATCGACAGGATAAAACCTGTCATGTAGGTTTTTACGCTGCCATGGGATGCGCCGCCGCTCTCGTTAGAATGACTCATTACATCGCCCCCATCAGATAAACAACAGTGAACACACAGATCCACACCACATCCAGGAAGTGCCAGAACAGGCTCAGGCACATGATGCGGGTACGGTTAGTACTGGTCAGGCCGCGACGAGCAACTTGCACCATCAGCACCGCCATCCAGATAAGACCGGAGGTGACGTGCAGACCGTGCGTGCCGACCAGCGCGAAGAACGCAGACAGGAAGCCGCTGCGATCCGGACCCATACCGTTAACAATCAGGTGATGGAATTCATAGAGTTCCATCCCGATGAATCCGGCACCGAACAAGAAGGTCAACGCCAGCCAGGAGATAACCTGGCTCTTGTTGTTCTTGTACATGGCGATCGCCGCCATGCCGTAAGTAATAGAGCTGAATAACAGCAGGAATGTTTCAACCAGAACGAACGGCAGTTCAAAAATGTCCTTACCTGTTGGGCCACCTGCTGTGCCGTTCACCAGAACGGCATAGGTTGCAAACAGAATAGAGAACAGAATGCAGTCGCTCATCAGGTAGACCCAGAATCCGAAGATCTTGGTCTGGCCTGCATCGTGGTGCCCGTGTTCGTGCGCGTGGGCAGTCGCGTGCGTTAAAGTATCAGTTGCCATTTTTCAGCCCTGCCTTAGTAATCTCATCGAAATGCTGGTTTTCCAGTTTTTCGACTTCCGGGACCGGCACGTAGTAATCCACGTCTTCATCAAAGCTTTTCACAATCCAGCTGATGATCATGCCTGCGAAGCTTGCAATCGCCAGCCACCAGATATGCCAGATCATGGCGAAACCAAACAGTGTTGCGAAAGCGGTAATGACGATACCGGCACCGCTGTTTTTCGGCATATGAATTTCTTCATAGTGCGCAGGCTGCTTGTACGCTTCACCTTTTTCTTTCATTTCCCAGAAGGCATCACGCTCGTGAACGTGCGGCACAACGGCAAAGTTGTAGAACGGAGGCGGGGAAGAGGTTGCCCACTCCAGCGTACGACCACCCCATGGGTCACCGGTCAGGTCGCGGTTCTGCTCGCGGTCGCGAATAGAAACGAAGATCTGAATCAGCTGGCACAGGATACCCAATGCAATCAGCGCGGCACCGCAGGCGGCAACGACCAGCATCGGATGGAACTGCGGGTCAATCTGCTGGCTGAGGCGACGGGTCATCCCCATAAAGCCCAGCACATACAGCGGCATAAACGCCACGAAGAAGCCGATGATCCAGAACCAGAATGCGCGTTTACCCCAGGTTTCGTTCAGCGTGAAGCCAAACGCTTTTGGCCACCAGTAGGTCATACCTGCGAAGCATCCAAATACGACGCCGCCGATGATAACGTTATGGAAGTGCGCAATCAGGAACAGACTGTTGTGCAGCACGAAGTCCGCACCCGGAACCGCCAACAGTACGCCGGTCATGCCGCCGACTGAGAAGGTAACGATAAAGCCAATCGTCCACAGCATCGCTGAGTGGAATACGATACGACCCTGGTACATGGTGAACAGCCAGTTGAAGATCTTCACCCCGGTCGGGATGGCGATAATCATGGTGGTAATACCGAAGAAGGCGTTTACGTTAGCGCCTGCACCCATGGTGAAGAAGTGGTGCAGCCAAACAACGAACGACAGAACGGTGATACAGACGGTTGCCCACACCAGTGAGGTGTAACCAAACAGACGTTTACGTGAGAAGGTTGCAGCGATTTCGGAGAACACACCGAAGACCGGCAGAACCAGAATGTACACTTCCGGATGGCCCCAGGCCCAAATCAGGTTGATGTACATCATCATGTTGCCGCCCATATCGTTGGTAAAGAAATGGGTGCCCAGATAGCGATCCAGGGTCAGCAACGCGACGGTAACCGTCAGGATTGGGAAAGACGCGATAATCAGGATGTTCGCACACAGCGATGCCCAGCTAAATACCGGCATCTTGAACATGGTCATTCCTGGCGCACGCATCTTAATGATGGTCACAAAGAAGTTGATCCCGGTTAGGGTTGTACCAATACCGGACAACTGGACTGCCCATATCCAATAATCGACCCCGACGCTTGGACTGTACTCTATTCCCGAGAGTGGCGGGTACGCCAGCCAACCGGTCTGTGCGAATTCACCCACGCCCAGAGACAGGTTAACCAGGATTACGCCGACAACGGTGAACCAGAAGCTCAGGTTGTTCAGGAACGGGAATGCAACGTCACGTGCGCCGATCTGCAGCGGAACCACCAGGTTCATCAGACCGATAACAAATGGCATTGCCACGAAGAAGATCATAATCACGCCGTGAGCAGTGAAGATCTGGTCGTAGTGGTGAGGTGGCAGGAAGCCCGCTTCACCTGCAGAAGCCAGCGCTTGCTGACTACGCATCATGATGGCGTCGGCAAAGCCACGAATCAACATGACGATTGCGACAATGACATACATGATGCCAAGGCGTTTGTGGTCAACCGAAGTTAGCCACTCTTTCCACAGGTAGGTCCACTTACCGAAGTAAGTGATTAGGCCCAGTAAGGCCGCACCACCGATGATAATGGCAGCGATCGTAACCATGACAATTGGTTCATGGAACGGCACTGCATCCAGCGTCAATTTTCCGAACATCGTATTCTTCCTCGGCCCCTTAGTGAGCGGATTCCGCGTGGCTCATGTCCATGCCTTCCATTCCTTCGTGTGCGCTGTGCTCACCTTCGGGTTGGGTCATGTCCATGCTCTTACCGTGAGCCATAAATTTGTTAATAACGTCTTTAAACAAATCTGGTTTCACGTTGGAGAAGTATTCCACCTGGTTGTATTCGCTTGGCACAGCCACTTTTTCGAACGCAGCCATGTCGCTCATGGTGTTCGTGGACTGTTTAGCTTTAGCAACCCATTGGTCGAATTCGGCGCGGTCCTTTGTTGCGATAGCCTTGAACTTCATACCGGAGAAGCCTGGTCCGCTATAGCTTGCGGAGATACCATCATAAGTACCGACTTCGTTGGCGATCAGATGCAGTCGAGTCTGCATACCGGCCATGGCATAAATCTGGCTACCCAGACGCGGGATAAAGAAGGAGTTCATCACGGAGTTGGATGTCACTTTGAACTCAACCGGAGTATTCGCCGGGAAGGCGATTTCATTCACGGTAGCGATACCTTGTTCCGGATAGATGAAGAACCATTTCCAGTCCATGGAAACCACTTCAATGGTAATGGGCTTCTCGTCATGCGCCAGCGGTTTGCTTGGCTCAAGAGCGTGAGTGGTTTTCCAGGTCAGTACGGCAAGGAAAATGATGATTAAGATCGGCACCGTCCAGACCACAGCTTCCACTTTATTGGAGTGTGACCAGTTCGGGCTGTACTTCGCATCTTTATTGCTTGCACGATACTTCCAGGCGAAACCAACAGCCATCAAGATGGCAGGAATAACGACAATCAACATCAGGCCAAATGCCGTCAGTATCAGAGAACGTTGTTCCAGTCCAATCTGTCCTTTAGGGTCAAGCAGCGCAGAATTACAGCCACTGAGTAATGCAGTGCCTGCAATTAATGACAACCATCCCAAACTTTTATTGTATTTCCTGAGTCTCATTTAACGACCTCAATTCCACGGGACCGGGTGGCGTTTAAAGTGTGAGGGCATTTTACGGGAAGGTTACATTACTGTAAACATCCTTGGATCTGTGTTACTGGGTTCTGCCGGGCATGTCACATATGTTGCAATATATGTCGTTTTGACTTTAAGAACCTGTTGCAACATCACGTTATAACGAAAGCGGGCAAGCGGGAGACGTGCTGAGGGCAATTGGTATAACCAATACGAAAATAAAACAATTGTTTAACAATTGATTATCAATAAAAAGACAATTGAAGAACAAAAAATAAATCTGTAGTGGCTGAATCGAGTAAGGGAAATAGTATATATAAAAGGCGTCAATAATTTCCAAATTCTTTGGCGCACAAAATAACAAATAATATTTTTAGTAATTGTTGTTTATTTAGCCGTTATAATTACGCAGGGTGATTACAACGGCGATATTAATGTGGATTTTTACGCCAGGCGGGTTTTGCGCAGTGCCAGATAATCCAGCAATCCACCAAAAACGACCCCGCAGACCGCGACCACTACCGAGATTTCCAGCAGTTCCGGCAGGAAGGAGAAGTTGGTGTAATCCAGCGCGTTCATGGTTAATAGCAGCAGCCAAACCACCAGCAGACAGCAGCCCGCAACCAACGTCATTAATGCCAGGCTGTACGCGCCACGAAATTCCGTGCGCGGAATGAAGCTCTCATTTTGCCAGCTATGTTCCAGAGTCTGACGACAAACCAGCAGCAGTATGAGGCCGGGGATAGCGGCAAACACAGAGAACAAATAAAACGTTGGCCACCCGTGCGCTTCAACAAACCAACCTGCTACCGGGCCAACGTAAACGCGACCAACGGCGGAAAGCGCGGAGAGCAGAGCGAACTGGGTCGCTGAGAAGGACTTATTGCACAGCGTCATTAATAAGGCGACAAACGCTGCCGTACCCATGCCACCACACAGGTTTTCAAAGAAGACGGCGGCGGCCATACTGAACATGTGTTTGTCAGTGATGGACAATAACCAGTAGCCCGCATTCGACGCCCCCTGCAGGATGCCGAAAATCAGCAATGCGCGAAACAGCGAAAGGCGTTGCATCAGGATCCCGCCGTACAGCGCGCCAACGATGGTTGCCAGCAGTCCGAGCGTTTTATTCACCACGCCTACTTCACCCGCATCAAATCCGACGCCGCGGATTAAAAAGGTTGTAGTCAGGCTCATGGCAAAGGCATCCCCGAGCTTATACAGAACGATAAGCAGCAGAATTAGCCAGGCGTTGTTACGACCAAAGAAGTCGCGCAGCGGGGCCACAACCGCCTGCTCTAGCGTTTTGGGCACCGGAATGGCATCAGTCGGTTCGGGCGCTAGCAGGGTAGCGATGATGCAAGGTATCAGCAGCGCCGCCATCAGCCAGTACATTCCTTGCCAGCCCAGCCAGCGGTCGGCCATCCACAGAGCCAGCCCACCGGAAACCAGCATCCCTAAACGATAGCCCAGCACGCTGATAGCCGCGCCAGTGCCGCGTTCTTCGGCGGGTAGCACGTCGGTTTTCCATGCGTCAAAGACGATATCCTGCGATGCCGAGCAAAACGCGATCACCACCGCAAGCGCGGCCATCCAGCGTAGCTGCGTGCCAGGCTCCAGAAAGCCCATCGCGGCGATAGAAATCAGTAACAGCACCTGAGTTGCCAACAGCCAGCCACGGCGTCGACCTAAAAACGGCGGCGTGTAGCGGTCCATTAGCGGAGACCAGAGGAACTTAAACACGTAGGCCTGGCCGACCAGAGAAAAGAAACCGATAGTTTTAAGATCGATATTCTCGACTGTCATCCATGCCTGAAGCGTACCCGAGGTCAGTGCGAGTGGTAAACCGGAGGCGAATCCCAGTATGAGCAGGATAGCTGAACGTGGTTGCTGAAAAATACGTAAGTAATGACTGGACATGGGCTTCTATAGGCCCGACGAACGCCGGGCCATATGGGCAGAAATTAACGAGCGTTCTGCTTGATGAAATCGTGAACGCTGGTGTCCTGAGACATATCAGCGATGGTATCGGTCAGCACGCTGTTAACGGCGTCAGCGATATTTTTGTTAGAGGCCTGCAGTGCGCCTTCAACAGAATAGCTTGCGCGGTAGTTTTTGGTCATCTTGTTGCCGTTAGCAGCAGTCGCAATGATGGCGATGTCTGCCTTGGTGGCGATGTTATAGCGCACGCTACCCTGGGACACGTCTGCATACAGCTGGCTAACAATGATTTGCAGGTTAACAGCACCGTTTGGCCCAATCATATAACCGCGTGCGGTCATCTGTTTTTCCAGTACTTCTTGCAGCAGGAAGCGCAGATCGCGGGACGCGGTCAGGGTAACAAGCTGGTTGTCACGGGTAACTTTTGCCAGCGCCTGATCCTGACGCTGGTCGGCACCATTGATGCTAACGGTCACACCCATCAGGCTCGGGTCCTGCTGTGGCAGGGTAATTTTCGGGGAAACTTCAATAGTGGTCGGCGGCGTTGCGCATCCAGCTAACATAAACAGCGCGACAAACGGGACGAGGATTTTTTTAAACATGCCAGGGCTCTCAGCGAATCTAAATTGTATGGTTGGAGAAAATTCCCGCCATCATAACATCGCCAACGATGAGGGGAAGTGGGTAACGCATGTAAATTCATTGTGTTGTCAGTTTTATGTCTTTGTGGAGACCATAAACGGACTTTTTGCAATAAATCGAAGTGAGGATTTAGTGAACTTCATCCATTTGGCTGAGAAAATCAGACAAACGCTAATTTTTTGTTGCTAAGGTGTAATGAAAGCGGTAAAAGCGGCTAGTATTTAAAGGGATGGGTGACATCTCAGCGTTGTCGGAGGAAAAACTTCATGATGATTCGTGAGCAAATAGAAGAAAAATTAAGGGCAGCGTTCCAACCCGTGTTCCTCGAAGTTGTGGATGAAAGCTATCGTCACAATGTCCCGGCAGGTTCTGAAAGCCACTTTAAGGTTGTGCTGGTTAGCGATCGCTTTACAGGTGAGCGTTTTCTGAATCGTCATCGGATGATTTACAGCACCTTAACGGTGGAGCTTTCCACAACCGTTCATGCACTTGCCCTGCATACCTACACCATTAAGGAGTGGGAAGCGTTGCAGGATACGATTTTTGCATCGCCTCCGTGTCGTGGGGCGGGAAGCATCGCGTAAAAACGGATTTGCAACAACCGACGCTTTTCCAGTATGTTGCTACATATTATGTGAAAACGGCCTGCGGGCCGTTTTGTTTTGTCTGAATTCTGGGGCAGTCGTACAGTATTCAGACAAAAATTAGCCGGGAATTGTGAAAAAAGCCGCAGCAACGCGCGATAACCGTTCTCGACTCATAAAAGTGATGCCGCTATAATGCGCGTCTTATTTTTCGGAATGTCTTCGGGATGATTCTGACGACAGGGAATGTGATTGCTTATGAGAACATCCCAGTTCCGCGAAGCCAACAACCTGTGCTTGCGGAGAAGAGTTGACCGAGCACTGTGATTTTTTGAGGTAACAAGATGCAAGTTTCAGTTGAAACCACTCAAGGCCTTGGCCGCCGTGTAACGATTACTATCGCTGCTGACAGCATCGAGACCGCTGTGAAAAGCGAGCTGGTCAACGTAGCGAAGAAAGTGCGTATTGACGGTTTCCGCAAAGGAAAAGTACCGATGAATGTTGTTGCTCAGCGTTATGGCGCGTCTGTTCGCCAGGACGTTCTGGGCGACCTGATGAGCCGCAACTTCGTTGACGCGATCATCAAAGAAAAAATCAATCCGGCTGGCGCACCGAACTACGTTCCGGGCGAATACAAACTGGGTGAAGATTTTACTTACGCGGTAGAGTTCGAAGTTTACCCGGAAGTTGAGCTGACTGGCCTGGAAGCAATCGAAGTTGAAAAACCGGTTGTTGAAGTCACCGACGCTGACGTTGACGTGATGCTGGACACCCTGCGTAAGCAGCAGGCTACCTGGAAAGACAAAGACGGCGCTGCTGATGCAGAAGACCGTGTAACCATCGACTTCACCGGCTCTGTAGACGGCGAAGAGTTCGAAGGCGGCAAAGCGTCTGACTTCGTACTGGCGATGGGCCAGGGTCGTATGATCCCAGGCTTTGAAGAAGGCGTTAAAGGCCACAAAGCTGGCGAAGAGTTCACTATCGATGTGACCTTCCCGGAAGAGTACCACGCTGAAAACCTGAAAGGTAAAGCCGCTAAGTTCGTTATCAACCTGAAGAAAGTTGAAGAGCGCGAACTGCCTGAACTGACTGAAGAATTCATCAAACGTTTCGGCGTTGAAGATGGTTCCGTAGCGGGTCTGCGCGCTGAAGTACGTAAAAACATGGAACGCGAGCTGAAAGGCGCTGTGCGTAACCGCGTTAAATCTCAGGCGATCGAAGGTCTGGTAAAAGCTAACGACATCGACGTTCCGGCTGCTCTGATCGACAGCGAAATCGACGTTCTGCGTCGTCAGGCTGCACAGCGTTTTGGCGGCAACGAAAAACAAGCTCTGGAACTGCCGCGTGAACTGTTCGAAGAACAGGCTAAGCGTCGCGTAGTTGTAGGTCTGCTGCTGGGCGAAGTGATTCGTACCAACGAGCTGAAAGCTGACGAAGATCGCGTTAAAGGCCTGATCGAAGAGATGGCTTCTGCTTACGAAGATCCGAAAGAAGTTGTTGAGTTCTACAGCAAAAATAAAGAGCTGATGGACAACATGCGTAACGTCGCTCTGGAAGAGCAGGCTGTTGAAGCCGTTCTGGCGAAAGCGAAAGTGACTGAAAAAGCCACTTCCTTCAACGAGCTGATGAACCAGCAGGCGTAATTCGTCGCTTATTTAGCACGAATTTCGTACGCAAGCCCGTCACCTTTTGGTGGCGGGTTTTTTTTTGTCACGGATTTTGCATGGGAAGAGTGCGAAAACAGCGTTTCAGTGTTAGCGTTACAACAAAAGATTGTTATGCTTGAATTATGGCGATGTCGTACCCATTACTGAGGGACTAGCTGATAATCCGTCCATAAGGTTACAATCAGCACAGCAGGTTTTTTCAAATTTTATCCAGGAGACGGAAATGTCATACAGCGGCGAACGAGATAACTTTGCACCCCATATGGCGCTGGTGCCGATGGTCATTGAACAGACCTCACGTGGTGAGCGCTCTTTTGATATCTATTCTCGTCTACTTAAGGAACGCGTCATTTTTCTGACCGGCCAGGTCGAAGACCATATGGCTAACCTGATCGTGGCGCAGATGCTGTTCCTGGAAGCAGAAAACCCAGAAAAAGATATCTACCTGTACATCAACTCCCCTGGTGGAGTGATCACTGCCGGGATGTCTATCTATGACACCATGCAGTTTATTAAGCCGGACGTCAGCACCATTTGTATGGGCCAGGCGGCCTCAATGGGCGCGTTCCTGCTGACTGCCGGGGCGAAAGGTAAACGTTTTTGCCTGCCTAACTCTCGCGTCATGATCCACCAGCCTCTGGGCGGTTACCAGGGCCAGGCAACGGATATTGAAATTCATGCCCGTGAAATCCTGAAGGTAAAAGGGCGCATGAACGAACTTATGGCGCATCATACGGGTCAATCTCTTGAGCAGATTGAACGTGATACCGAGCGCGATCGCTTCCTCTCCGCTTCTGAAGCGGTAGAGTACGGTCTGGTCGACTCGATTTTGACCCATCGTAATTAATGCCCAGTGCGCAGGTGTACCGCTATAATTACCTGGAGCGGCACAACGCTGACTAGCGTCTTGCGCCTGAGAATGGCATTTGCGTCGTCGTGTGCGGCACAAAGAACAAAGAAGAGGTTTTGACCCATGACAGATAAACGCAAAGATGGCTCGGGCAAATTGTTGTACTGCTCTTTTTGCGGCAAAAGCCAGCATGAAGTGCGTAAGCTGATTGCCGGACCATCCGTGTATATCTGCGACGAATGTGTTGATTTATGTAACGACATCATTCGCGAAGAGATTAAGGAAGTAGCACCGCACCGTGAACGCAGTGCGCTGCCGACGCCACATGAAATTCGCAACCACCTGGACGATTACGTTATCGGTCAGGAGCAGGCGAAGAAAGTGCTGGCGGTCGCGGTATACAACCATTACAAACGTCTGCGCAACGGCGACACCAGCAATGGCGTCGAGTTGGGCAAAAGTAACATCCTGCTGATTGGCCCGACGGGTTCCGGTAAAACGCTGCTGGCTGAAACGCTGGCACGCCTGCTGGACGTTCCGTTCACTATGGCCGATGCCACCACGCTGACCGAAGCTGGTTATGTGGGTGAAGATGTTGAAAATATTATTCAGAAACTACTGCAGAAGTGCGATTACGACGTGCAGAAAGCACAGCGCGGGATCGTCTATATCGATGAAATCGACAAGATTTCTCGTAAGTCTGACAACCCGTCCATTACCCGTGACGTTTCCGGCGAAGGCGTACAGCAGGCGCTGTTGAAACTGATCGAAGGTACGGTTGCTGCCGTTCCACCGCAGGGGGGGCGTAAACATCCTCAGCAGGAATTCCTGCAGGTTGATACCTCCAAGATCCTGTTTATCTGCGGCGGTGCCTTTGCCGGTCTGGATAAAGTCATTGCTAACCGTGTTGAAACGGGCTCCGGCATTGGTTTTGGCGCAACGGTAAAAGCGCAGTCTGATAAAGCCAGCGAAGGTGAACTGCTGTCGCAGGTGGAGCCGGAAGATCTGATCAAATTTGGTCTGATCCCTGAGTTCATCGGGCGTCTGCCGGTTGTAGCGACGCTGAGCGAACTGAGTGAAGAAGCGCTGATCCAGATCCTGAAAGAGCCGAAAAATGCCCTGACCAAGCAGTACCAGGCGCTGTTCAATCTTGAAGGTGTTGATCTGGAATTCCGTGAGGAAGCGCTGGATGCGATCGCCAAGAAAGCGATGGCACGTAAAACCGGTGCTCGTGGTCTGCGTTCTATCGTCGAAGCCGCGCTGCTTGACACCATGTACGATCTGCCTTCTATGGAAGACGTCGAAAAAGTGGTGATCGATGAGTCGGTGATTGGCGGCCAGAGCAAGCCATTGCTGATTTACGGTAAGCCGGAAGCGCAGCAGGCATCTGGCGAATAATTCATCAATTCATACAGACATTTAATTAATAAGGGGGGATTTTATCTCCCCTTTTATTTTTCCGTAAACATGGCGTTGAATGTGTGGGAAACATCCCCATATACTGACATACATGTTAAAGGTGGTGTGGAGCACAGTCGTACCACCTGATTACCTGGCGGAAACTAAACTAAGAGAGAGCTCTATGAATCCTGAGCGTTCTGAACGCATTGAAATCCCCGTATTGCCGTTGCGCGATGTGGTGGTTTATCCGCACATGGTCATACCCTTATTTGTAGGGCGGGAAAAATCTATCCGTTGTCTGGAAGCGGCTATGGACCATGATAAAAAAATCATGCTGGTTGCCCAGAAAGAAGCGTCAACGGATGAGCCGGGTGTAAACGATCTTTTCACCGTCGGGACCGTGGCCTCTATTTTGCAGATGCTGAAACTGCCTGACGGCACCGTAAAAGTGCTGGTCGAGGGGTTACAGCGCGCGCGTATTTCAGCGCTGTCTGACAACGGTGAGCACTTCTCTGCGAAAGCGGAGTACCTTGACTCGCCTGCTATTGATGAGCGCGAACAGGAAGTGCTGGTGCGTACCGCTATCAGCCAGTTCGAAGGCTATATCAAGCTGAACAAGAAAATCCCGCCCGAAGTGCTGACGTCGCTGAACAGCATTGACGATCCTGCACGTCTGGCGGACACCATCGCTGCGCACATGCCGCTGAAGCTTGCTGACAAGCAGTCCGTACTGGAGATGTCAGACGTTAACGAACGTCTGGAATATCTGATGGCGATGATGGAGTCTGAAATCGATCTGCTGCAGGTTGAGAAACGCATTCGCAACCGCGTGAAAAAGCAGATGGAAAAATCCCAGCGTGAGTACTATCTGAACGAGCAGATGAAAGCCATTCAGAAAGAGCTCGGCGAGATGGACGATGCGCCGGACGAAAACGAAGCGTTGAAGCGTAAAATCGACGCGGCGAAAATGCCGAAAGAGGCAAAAGAGAAAGCGGAAGCAGAACTGCAGAAGCTGAAAATGATGTCTCCGATGTCAGCGGAAGCGACCGTAGTCCGTGGCTACATCGACTGGATGGTTCAGGTGCCGTGGAATGCGCGTAGCAAGGTCAAAAAAGATCTGCGTCAGGCTCAGGAAATCCTCGATACTGACCATTACGGTCTGGAACGCGTCAAAGACCGTATTCTTGAGTATCTCGCGGTTCAAAGCCGTGTGAATAAAATCAAGGGGCCGATCCTGTGCCTGGTTGGGCCGCCGGGGGTAGGTAAAACTTCTCTGGGACAGTCCATCGCTAAAGCAACCGGACGTAAATACATCCGTATGGCGCTGGGCGGCGTGCGTGATGAAGCTGAAATTCGCGGTCACCGCCGGACCTATATTGGTTCGATGCCGGGTAAACTGATCCAGAAAATGGCTAAAGTGGGCGTTAAAAACCCGCTGTTCCTGCTTGATGAGATCGACAAAATGTCTTCCGACATGCGTGGCGATCCGGCTTCCGCACTGCTTGAGGTGCTGGATCCAGAGCAGAACGTGGCGTTCAGCGATCACTACCTGGAAGTGGACTACGATCTCAGCGACGTGATGTTCGTTGCGACCTCTAACTCTATGAATATTCCCGCACCGTTGCTGGATCGTATGGAAGTGATCCGTCTGTCCGGGTATACCGAAGACGAGAAGCTGAACATTGCTAAACGTCACCTGTTGCCGAAACAGATTGAGCGTAACGCGCTGAAAAAAGGCGAGCTGACGGTCGACGATAGCGCCATTGTGGGCATTATTCGTTATTACACCCGTGAAGCTGGCGTGCGTAGTCTGGAGCGTGAAATTTCCAAACTGTGCCGTAAAGCGGTGAAACAGCTGCTGCTCGACAAGTCGCTGAAACATATTGAGATCAATGGCGACAACCTGCACGACTACCTGGGCGTACAGCGCTTTGACTATGGCCGCGCGGACAACGAAAACCGCGTTGGTCAGGTAACCGGTCTGGCATGGACGGAAGTGGGCGGCGATCTGCTGACCATCGAAACCGCTTGCGTACCGGGTAAAGGTAAGCTGACCTACACCGGTTCTCTGGGTGAGGTCATGCAGGAATCCATTCAGGCTGCGCTGACCGTGGTGCGCGCGCGTGCGGAAAAACTGGGTATTAATCCGGACTTTTACGAAAAACGCGATATCCACGTTCACGTACCTGAAGGGGCGACGCCGAAAGACGGTCCAAGTGCGGGTATTGCCATGTGTACCGCGCTGGTTTCTTGTCTGACCGGTAACCCGGTTCGCGCCGACGTGGCGATGACCGGCGAGATCACCCTGCGTGGCCAGGTTCTGCCTATTGGTGGTTTGAAAGAAAAACTGCTGGCAGCACACCGTGGTGGTATTAAAACGGTCTTAATTCCAGACGAAAACAAACGCGACCTGGAAGAGATTCCGGACAACGTAATTGCCGATCTGGACATCCATCCGGTGAAACGCATTGAGGAGGTTCTGACGCTCGCGTTGCAAAATGAGCCCTCCGGAATGCAGGTTGTGACCGCAAAATAGTGACCTCGCGCAAAGAGCACTAATAAAAACAGGGCTGGCAGACCATTTCGGACTTGCCAGCCTTTTTTTGTATAGCTAATTTAGATGACGGATTGGGCTTGCCATCATTAACGGGTGTTGTAAGGGCATGGCAGGCCTGATATAACTGCTGCGCGTTCGCACTTTGAAGGATTCAGGTGCGATATAAATTATAAAGAGGAAGAGAAGAGTGAATAAATCTCAACTGATCGACAAAATTGCTGCAGGGGCTGATATCTCTAAAGCTGCGGCTGGACGTGCGTTAGATGCAATTATTGCTTCTGTTACCGAATCTCTGAAAGAAGGTGATGACGTAGCGCTGGTAGGTTTTGGTACTTTTGCCGTTAAAGAGCGTGCTGCCCGTACTGGTCGCAACCCGCAAACAGGTAAAGAGATCACCATCGCCGCGGCTAAAGTACCGGGCTTCCGTGCAGGTAAAGCACTGAAAGACGCGGTAAACTAAGTGATTTCCCCTTTGGGGATGTGACGAAGTACAAGGGCGCATCGACTGATGTGCCTTTTTTATTTGTAATTCCGGTACTTTCTACGCGTTGTGGGCTGACAATTGCCCCTGTTTCTTGTCACAATAGGCCTTTGTACGCAGCGTTCAGGAAACGCTATGCTGCGTGAAGCATATATACTCAAAATCCTTGCCGCCGCTGTTGTGACAACGCGCAGGCGGCTTGAGAGATAACGCGTATAGTCATCTACAGCGGAGTGTGGTTACACCATGATGGACAGCTTACGCACGGCTGCTAACAGTCTCGTGCTCAAGATTATTTTCGGTATCATTATCGTGTCGTTCATTTTGACCGGCGTGAGTGGTTACCTGATTGGCGGGGGCAATAACTTCGCCGCCAAAGTGAATGGCCAGGAGATTAGCCGCGGGCAGTTCGAGAATGCGTTCAACAGCGAACGTAACCGCATGCAGCAACAGCTGGGCGATCAATACTCCGAACTGGCTGCGAACGAAGGCTACATGAAAACGCTGCGTCAGCAGGTGCTGAATCGTCTTATTGACGAAGCGCTGCTGGATCAGTACTCCCGCGAGCTTAATCTCAACATCAGCGACGATCAGGTTAAACAGGCTATTTTCGCCACGCCTGCGTTCCAGGTGGACGGTAAATTTGATAACAATCGCTACAACGCGATTGTTAATCAGATGGGAATGACCGCAGACCAGTACGCTCAGGCATTACGTAATCAGCTTACTACCCAGCAACTGATTAACGGCGTTGCCGGTACGGACTTCATGCTGAAAGGCGAAACGGACGAGCTGGCGGCGCTGGTCGCACAGCAGCGTATCGTTCGCGAGGCGACAATTGACGTTAACGCACTGGCCGCGAAGCAGTCTGTTACCGAGCAGGAAGTTGCCAGCTACTACGAGCAGAATAAAAACAACTTTATGACGCCGGAACAGTTCCGCGTGAGCTACATCAAGCTGGATGCTTCTGCTATGCAGGAGATGGCCAGCGATGCTGATATTCAGGCTTATTATGACCAGCATCAGGATCAGTTCACTCAGCCGCAGCGTAACCGCTACAGCATCATTCAGACCAAAACGGAAGATGAAGCCAAAGCGGTACTGGACGAGCTGAACAAAGGCGGTGATTTCGCTGCGCTGGCAAAAGAAAAATCTGCTGACATCATCTCTGCCCGTAAAGGCGGTGATATGGGATGGCTGGAAGATTCCACCACCCCGGATGAGCTGAAGAATGCCGGTCTGAAAGAGAAAGGCCAACTGTCAGGTGTGATTAAGTCTTCCGTTGGTTTCCTCGTTGCGCGTCTTGACGACGTACAGCCTGCGCAGGTTAAACCGCTGAGCGAAGCCCGTGACGACATTGCGGCGAAAGTGAAGCAGGAAAAAGCGCTGGATGCCTACTATGCGCTGCAGCAGAAAGTGAGCGATGCCGCCAGCAACGATAACGAATCCCTGGCGGGCGCGGAGCAGGCGGCGGGTATGAAAGCGGTTGAAACGGGCTGGTTTAGCCGTGACAGCCTGCCGGAAGAGCTGAACTTCAAACCGGTCGCTGACATCATTTTCAATGGTGGTTTGGTTGGTGAGAACGGTACGCCTGGCAGTAACTCCGACATCATCACCGTGGATGGCGATCGCGCGTTTGTACTGCGTATTGCAGAGCACAAAGCTGAAGCCGTTAAACCACTGGCTGAAGTGAAAGATCAGGTAACTGCGCTTGTTAAGCACAATAAAGCAGAGCAGCAGGCGAAGCTTGATGCCGATAAACTGCTGGCGGATCTGAAAGCTGGTAAAGGCGATGAAGCCATGAAAGCGGCGGGTCTGAGCTTTGGCGAGGCGAAAACGCTGAGCCGTACGGGTCAGGATCCGCTGAGTCAGGCGGCCTTTGGCCTGAGCCTGCCGGCGAAAGATAAACCGAGCTACGGCGTGGCGAACGACATGCAGGGTAACGTTGTACTGCTGGCGCTGGACGAGGTGAAAGCCGGTTCTATGCCTGAAGAGCAGAAGAAAGCGATGGTTCAGGGGATTACCCAGAACAATGCGCAGATTGTCTTTGAAGCGCTGATGAGCAACCTGCGTAAAGCCGCAAAAATTAAAGTCGGTGACGCATTGGAACAGCAGCAATAACCGAGGCTACTCGCAAAAAATTGCAAAAAGTTGTATCAACCAAAGGCCGCTTTCGCGGCCTTTTCCATTTCTGATATTTGCCGTTTGTCTGCCGTTCTGCACCTCGCTATCGTGATTCCACTGTTAACAAACAAGGAGAAAACAGTATGAAACATGGAATCAAAGCCCTGCTTATTACCCTTTCATTGACCTGCACCGGTATGGCTCAAAGCGCACTGGCTGCAGAGCCAGTCGCCAAAAGCCAGGCGACTCAAGCCAAAGCGGATGCTACGGGAGTAGCACAAAGCAAAGCCACGCAACCGGCTAAAGCGAGCGATGATGAAGGCACCAGGGTAAGCATCAACAGCGCTTCTGCGGAGGATTTAGCGCGAGTCATGAATGGCGTAGGTCTGAAGAAAGCACAGGCGATTGTCAGCTATCGTGAGGAGTACGGGCCGTTTAAAACGGTGGAGGACTTAAAGCAGGTGCCGGGCATGGGGAGTTCGCTGGTAGAGCGCAATCTGGCAGTTTTAACACTTTAATAACTTGCAGAGTGCTGAAAGTTTGCCAGACTGTAGAGGTCATACCAGTTATGACCTCTTACCCTGAAGTGTGTTCCTATAAAAACAACGTAAGGCTCCTGCGCTATGCAAACACAAATCAAAGTTCGTGGTTTTCATCTTGATGTCTATCAGCACGTTAACAATGCTCGCTATCTTGAGTTTCTGGAAGAAGCCCGCTGGGATGGCCTGGAAAACAGCGACAGCTTTCAGTGGATGACCGCACACAACATCGCTTTTGTGGTCGTGAATATTAACATTAACTACCGCCGCCCTGCGGTGCTGAGCGACCTGCTGACCATTACCAGTCAGGTGCAACAGTTAAATGGCAAAAGCGGTGTGTTGAACCAGACTATCACCCTGGAGCCGGAAGGACAGGTGGTGGCAGACGCGTTGATTACCTTCGTCTGTATTGATTTGAAAACGCAAAAGGCGCTACCGCTGGAAGGGGAGTTGCGCGAAAAACTGGAGCAGATGGTGAAGTGATGGAAGGAAGCCTGACGGCGCTTTGCTTATCAGGCTTACGGGCGATATTGACCACGGTGAATGTCGAAAGCCGGATAAGGTGCGTGCACCGCCATCCGGCAAAACGATCACTTTAGTCCTGTTTTCTGCTTCATTGCCGCCATCACTGCCGGTTTATCTGCCAGATAATGGTTCAGGCCGTTGGCGCGCAGATTACAGGCCGCGCAGTGACCGCAACCGTCACCTTTGATGCCGTTATAGCAGGTCAGCGTTTCTTCGCGTACCAGGTCCAGCTTGCCCCAGTAATCGGCCAGTGCCCAGGTTTCGGCTTTATCGATCCACATCAGCGGGGTTTCAAAGCGGATATCTTTCGCCATTCCCAGGCTTACGGCATGGTTCAGGGCTTTGACGAACTCATCGCGGCAGTCCGGATATCCAGAGAAATCCGTTTCACAAACGCCGGTAATGACTGCCTCCGCCTGCACCTGATACGCGTAAATCGCCGCCAGCGTTAAAAACAGAATATTGCGTCCTGGCACAAAGGTATTAGGAATGCCGTTCGCATCCGGTTCGTAATCGGGTACCGGAATGTTATCGCGGGTCAGGCTACTGACGGCCAGTTCGCTGAGCAGCGTTACATCAAGTACCTTGTGCGCACGCGCGCCAAGTTTTAAGGCCAGGTCACGTGCGACATCAATCTCTGCGCGATGGCGCTGACCATAATCAAAGGTCACGCAGTGCACTTCATCATACTGATGCAGCGCTTGCGCCAGACAGGTTGTGGAGTCCTGACCCCCACTGAATACAACAACGGCACGTTTCATGGTTTTTCCTGACAAATAACGAAACCCTTATGGTAGCGTCTGGGCGTGTCGCCGACCAGCTTCTTCACGCCGACGGGGGCGGTAGCCAGGCTTCGGTAAATTCAAACCAGCCGCGAGGATTCAGGCGTACGCCGTTCACGCCCGGCGGAGCGCTAATACGATAGTGATAATTGAACAGCGGTGTCAGGGTCGCGTCATGCATCAGCGAGGCGAAAACGTGTTGTAAAGCCGCATGACGATCGTCCTCATCGGCCTGGATTTGCAGGGCATCCAGGGTGGTTTGCAGATGAGTATATGCTGGCGAGCTCAATACATGTGACCAGAGTTGATCGCAGCGCAGCCACTGTTCGAGGGTATATTCAGGTGCTTCGCCAATCAGCCTGTCGCCCATCATCAGGTCGGCCTGGGCTAAAGGATGGTCGCCATCCCAGTTTTTAGCATTATGAAAAATAAGCGTTAATTCACAGCCGAGTAGCGCCAGCGCCTGGCGAAGCTGTTCAGCCATGGCGTGCAATTCTACCGGCAGGTGATAGGCCAGCGTAAGTTTTTCCGGTAGCGGCACGTCGTCCAGTTCATCCCATTGGGGGATCGTCCATCCCGGCAGCAGCGCATTGCTTGGCGTGATCAGGTTTTCATCCACGTCAAGCGTTTGTAGCAGGGAAGAGCGGTGGATAATATTGACCAGGCGACGGGCCTGCTGCGTATTCAGCCGCGCGCTTTTTCTGAGCGTGAGATAGCAGAAACCGAGGCTGATCCCGCTGCTTACCTGGCTTAGCATGGGAAGCTCTTCGGGTTTACCAATTGCAATTTGAACCGGATGGCGACAGCTGGTGCCCAAATCCTGGGAGAAAAGCTGCGGGGTTATCCAGTATTCAATGGCTTTTAGTAGCGGATGACTCAGGTGGTAGTGATCGTGACTCTCGATGCGCACCAGGTCTGGGGTAAACAGCGTCAACCGGAACGGACCGGTACCAACAAACGGGAGTTCGGGATGTGCCAGGTGACTGCTGTAGCTTGCCAGACGATGCGCCAGCCAGAAGTCGGGGCGATGCAAAATAAAGGTTAGGCACTGGGGATGCGTCACCTCAATGCGCTTTACGCTGATAAACAGCTTATTTAACGCGGGTAGCTCTAACAGCTTCAGCAACTGTTGATGTAGCTGTGTGCTGCTGACCGCATCGCCGTTATGCCAGTACAGGGTGGAGCGAATATAGAAATCCCAGCGCTGGCCGTCGGCGGAGATATTCCAGTGGTGGGCTAAATCTCCGCAGGGGCGTTGCGTAATACTGTCGAACCGGGTCAGGCCCGAGAATATTTGTCCGGCGAGGTGTTGCTCTGCGCGACCGGGGAGAAATCCAGGGTGCAAAGGGTCGAGCTGGCGGTAATAGGGGATGCGCAGGGTTGGCGTGTCGTTTTGCCACTGACCACCCATAAACGGCTGGAGCAGCGTTCTTAATTCTCCCGGCGCCAGCTGAGCCAGCTCAAGTACGCTAAGTTGCTCCCCCTTTTGCAGCGCTTGTTCCATCATAATGCTGCGTAGCGAATCTGGCGTCACCAAAAAGCGCAGCTGCCCGCGTTTCCCACGCCCCGACTGGGCGTGCCACTCCAGCCAGCCAGCATCCTGCGCTTGCTTCAGCAGGGTACGCACGTGGCGCTCGCTGCAAAAACAGCGTTCTGCCAGCTCCCCGACGGTCACCGACTGCGGTTCTCCCGCCGACGGCTGCCACAGGCGTTGGTACTGATTCAGGCGATTCAACAATCTCATATACACGTCATCCTTCAAGCTGCCTCTTTGTTGGCGGCGTTAATTCACCCCAGTCACTGCATGCTCCTGGACGTTCATTCACTTGCCGCCTGGATGCAACTTGAATGATTTTGTGTAATAAACCCGGAACAATTCATTTTATCTATTCACTATTACTTCCGTATATCTCAGGTGATACTGAATCACAAGTTAACCGCGTCACAGTGTGGAGAAAGAAATGGCTCGTCTGGCTGCATTTGATATGGATGGCACCCTTTTGATGCCGAATCACCATTTAGGTGACGAAACGCTTTCAACGCTGGCGCGCCTGCGTGAACGCGAGATCACCCTGACATTTGCCACCGGCCGCCATGTGCTGGAGATGCGCCATATTTTGGGTTCTATCTCACTGGACGCCTTTTTGATCACGGGTAACGGCACGCGCATTCACTCTGTTGAGGGCGATGTATTGCACCGTCAGGATCTGGATCCGACTGTGGCGGATATCGTGTTACATCAGAAGTGGGATACCACAGCCAGCATGCATGTCTTTAATGACAACGGTTGGTTCACCGGACAAGAGATCCCATCGCTGCTACAGGCGCATGTGTATAGCGGATTTCGCTACCAGATCGTCGATGTGAAACGTATCCCGGCTCATCAGGTAACGAAAGTCTGTTTCTGTGGGGATCATGACTCCCTGATCCAATTACGCATTCAACTGAATGAGGCGCTGGGTGAGCAGGCAAATCTCTGTTTTTCCGCGGTTGATTGCCTTGAGGTGCTGCCGGTGGGCTGTAACAAAGGGTCGGCGCTGGCGGTACTAAGCGACCACTTAGGTTATTCAATGGCCGAATGTATGGCGTTTGGCGATGCCATGAACGATCGCGAAATGTTAGGTAGCGTTGGGCGCGGCCTGATTATGGGTAACGCGATGCCACAACTGATTGCTGAACTGCCGCATTTGTCGGTGATTGGGCATTGCCGCAATCAGGCGGTGTCACACTTTTTGACGCATTGGCTGGACAATCCGCATCTACCTTATTCCCCCGAATGAGAGATCCCTTCCAGCAAGCCAGACTTCGCGTCTGGCTTTTTTTATCCCATTAATGGGTGTTCAGAAGCCGGGTGAGTTCCGCTTTCCACGGCGTTAAATCACCGATGTGCGTGTCGATCCACTGCGGGTTGTAGTAGGTTTCAAGATAGCGTTCGCCGCTGTCGCACAGCAGCGTGACCAGTGAACCGATTTCTCCGGCATCGCGCATACGGGCGGCAAGTTGCAGCGTTCCCCACATGTTGGTGCCGGTTGAAGCGCCGACTTTGCGGCCCAACTGCGTTTCCAGCCAGTGTGCGGTGGCCACGCTTGCGGCATCCGGCACGCGCAGCATTTCATCGACTACGTCAGGAATGAAGGAGGGTTCGACACGTGGGCGGCCGATGCCTTCGATTTTGCTTCCTACCGGGCTGCGTAACGTTGCATCGCGATCCTGCCAGAAGGACAGAAAGACTGAGTTTTCCGGATCCACCACCATCAGGCGGGTGTCGTAGCCCTGACAACGAATATAGCGGCCAATGGTTGCAGAGGTGCCGCCGGTTCCGGCGCTCATTACAATATGGCGGGGGACGGGGTTGGGCTCGCACTGCATCTGACGGAAGATGCTGTCAGCAATATTGTTATTGCCACGCCAGTCGGTAGCGCGCTCAGCATAAGTGAACTGGTCCATGTAATGACCGTTCAGCTCACGCGCCAGCTGTTCAGAGGCCGCATAGATTTCACAGGCGCTTTCCACGAAATGACAGCGACCACCGTAAAACTCAATCTGTTCAATTTTACGCTTCGCCGTACAGGAAGGCATGACGGCAATAAATGGCAGCCCTAACAGTCGGGCGAAATAAGCCTCAGAGACCGCCGTTGAACCGGACGATGATTCAATGATGGTGGTGCCTTCTTTAATCCAGCCATTGCACAATCCGTACAGAAACAGTGAACGCGCCAGACGATGCTTCAGGCTCCCGGTGGGATGCGTGCTCTCATCTTTTAAATAGATCTGAATGCCCGGGAACGCCGGTAGCGACAGACGAATGAGATGCGTATCCGCAGAACGCTGATAATCCGCGTTGATTTCATTGATGGCGTTTTTAACCCAGGAGCTATTCATCATTAATAGATATCCATTTGTCATTTTGTGCCAAGAATAGCGAAAAGGACGGAAAAAATTGTTGCCATTTAGCCTTTAAAATAGAATGTAAGGAGAAAATTCTTCTCTGTGGAGTGGATATGTTAGACAAAATTGACCGTAAGCTGCTTAGCTTACTGCAACAGGACTGCACCCTTTCTTTGCAGGCGTTAGCAGATGCCGTTAATCTGACTACCACCCCCTGCTGGAAACGCCTCAAACGGCTTGAGGATGACGGTATCCTGCTGGGTAGAGTCGCCCTGTTAGATCCAGAAAAACTGGGGCTGGGGCTGACCGCGTTTGTGCTGATTAAGACTCAGCATCACAGCAGTGAATGGTATTGCCGCTTTGTCACCGAAGTCACCGGTATGCCGGAGGTTCTGGGGTTCTGGCGTATGGCAGGGGAGTATGATTACCTGATGCGAGTGCAGGTCGCCGATATGAAAAGCTACGATGAATTTTATAAGCGCCTGGTGAACAGCGTACCGGGCCTGTCTGACGTCACCTCCAGCTTTGCGATGGAACAGATTAAATACACAACTGCTCTCCCTATTGAATAACTCTCCCGGCGCTTATTGCCGGAAATCTTGTCAGGACATAACGCGTGCGATTATTTGCTCAATTAAGCTGGTACTTCCGCCGGGAGTGGCGTCGCTACCTCGGGGCGGTGGCCCTGCTTATCATCATCGCTATCCTTCAGCTTATTCCGCCGAAAGTGGTCGGGATCATTGTGGATGGCGTGACGACTCAACGCTTCACCACCGAGTGGCTGCTGATGTGGGTGGGAACAATTGCCCTGATTGCAGTGGTGGTTTATTTGCTGCGCTATGTCTGGCGCGTGCTGCTGTTTGGCGCATCCTACCAACTGGCGGTTGAGCTGCGGGAAGATTATTACCGTCAGTTGAGTCGCCAGCATCCAGAATTTTATCTGCGTCACCGCACGGGCGATCTGATGGCGCGTGCGACCAACGATGTTGATCGGGTCGTATTTGCCGCCGGAGAAGGCGTGCTGACGCTGGTAGATTCGCTGGTAATGGGATGTGCGGTGCTGATCGTGATGTCAACGCAGATAAGCTGGCAGCTGACGTTAATTGCGCTGCTGCCGATGCCGGTGATGGCGTTGATGATCAAACGTTACGGCGATCGACTCCATAACCGCTTTAAGCTGGCGCAGGCGGCGTTTTCCAGTCTCAACGACCGTACTCAGGAAAGCCTGACCAGTATTCGCATGATCAAGGCCTTCGGTCTGGAGGATCGGCAATCGGCATTATTTGCCGCCGATGCCGAAGATACTGGTAAGAAAAACCTGCGCGTGGCGCGCATTGACGCCCGCTTTGATCCCACGATTTATATCGCCATTGGCATGGCTAACTTACTGGCGATTGCTGGGGGAAGCTGGATGGTGGTGCACGGTTCGCTGACGCTCGGCCAGCTCACCAGCTTTATGATGTATCTCGGTTTGATGATTTGGCCGATGCTGGCGCTGGCATGGATGTTTAACATCGTCGAACGTGGCAGCGCGGCGTACAGCCGTATTCGCGCCATGCTGTCTGAAGCGCCGGTGGTGGATGACGGCACTGAACCGGTACCGGAAGGGCGTGGGGAGCTGGCGGTGGCGATTCGCGAATTTTGCTACCCGCAAACGACACACCCGGCGCTGGAAAATGTGAACTTCCAGCTTAAACCTGGGCAGATGTTGGGCATTTGTGGGCCTACCGGCGCGGGGAAAAGTACGGTGCTGTCGCTGATTCAGCGTCATTTTGATATCACCCACGGCGATGTGCGCTTTCATGATATCCCCTTAACGCGATTACAACTGGATAGCTGGCGCAGCCGGCTGGCAGTTGTCAGCCAGACG
This sequence comes from Citrobacter sp. Cb028, assembly GCF_030336705.1. Lineage (NCBI taxonomy): Bacteria > Pseudomonadati > Pseudomonadota > Gammaproteobacteria > Enterobacterales > Enterobacteriaceae > Citrobacter > Citrobacter sp. Cb028. The sequence continues at coordinate 219,527 of NZ_JAOWCZ010000034.1, forward strand.
CCATTCCTGTTTTCGGATACCGTTGGCAATAACATCGCGTTAGGACGCCCTCAGGCCACGCAGGAAGAGATCGAGTATGTGGCGCGCCTTGCCAGCGTTCATGAGGATATTTTACGTCTTCCGCAGGGCTACGACACCGAAGTGGGCGAACGTGGGGTGATGCTGTCTGGTGGGCAAAAACAGCGTATTTCTATCGCTCGAGCGCTACTCCTGAACGCTGAAATCTTGATTCTGGATGATGCGCTGTCGGCGGTAGATGGTCGTACCGAGCATCAGATCCTGCATAACCTGCGCCAGTGGGGCGAAGGCAGAACCGTCATTATTAGCGCCCACCGTTTATCGGCCCTGACGGAAGCCAGCGAGATTATCGTGATGCAGCATGGGCATATTGCCCAGCGCGGCGAGCATGATGCGTTAGTGCAGCAGCCTGGCTGGTATCGCGATATGTACCGCTATCAGCAACTGGAAGCGGCGCTGACTGATGCACCAGAGATAAACGAGGAGGCGGCTAATGCGTAGTTTTGGGCAATTATGGCCGACCCTGAAAAGATTGCTGGCGTATGGCTCTCCATGGCGAAAACAGCTGGCTATTGCGGTAGTCATGCTGTGGGTGGCGGCTGCGGCGGAAGTCAGCGGTCCGCTGCTGATTAGCTATTTTATCGATAACATGGTGGCGAAGAATAATCTGCCGCTGGCGATGGTCGCCGGGCTGGTTGCGGCATATATCGGTCTACAACTGCTGGCGGCTGGCCTGCATTACGCGCAGTCATTGCTGTTTAACCAGGCGGCAGTTGGCGTAGTACAGCAGTTGCGCACCGACGTAATGGACGCTGCGCTGCGCCAGCCGCTCAGCGCCTTTGATACTCAACCTGTCGGGCAGCTAATCTCCCGCGTGACCAACGACACTGAAGTTATTCGCGACCTGTACGTGACGGTGGTAGCAACAGTCCTGCGCAGCGCGGCATTAATTGGCGCCATGCTGGTAGCGATGTTCAGCCTTGAGTGGCGTATGGCGTTAGTGGCGATGGCCATTTTCCCGGCCGTGCTGGTGGTGATGGTGATTTATCAACGCTACAGCACCCCGATTGTGCGCCGGGTTCGCGCTTATCTGGCGGATATTAACGATGGCTTTAACGAAGTCATCAACGGCATGAGTGTTATCCAGCAGTTCCGCCAGCAGGCGCGATTTGGCGAGAGAATGGGCGAAGCAAGCCGCTCGCACTATATGGCGCGTATGCAAACCCTGCGACTGGATGGTTTTTTGTTGCGCCCGCTGCTTAGCCTTTTCTCGGCGCTGATCCTCTGCGGATTGCTGATGCTGTTCAGTTTTACCTCTGGCAGCTCGATCGAGGTTGGCGTGCTGTACGCGTTTATCAGCTACCTCGGCCGTTTGAACGAACCGCTGATCGAGTTGACCACTCAGCAATCAATGTTGCAGCAGGCGGTTGTCGCCGGTGAGCGAGTGTTCGAACTGATGGATGGGCCACGTCAGCGCTATGGTGAAGATGAGCGGCCGCTAAAGAGCGGGGACATTGAGGTGGATAACGTTTCATTTGCCTATCGCGACGACAATCTGGTGCTGCAAAATATCAGTTTGTCCGTGCCTTCGCGCAGCTTTGTGGCTTTGGTCGGACACACCGGCAGTGGTAAAAGCACGCTCGCCAGTCTGTTGATGGGTTACTACCCGCTGACGCAGGGGGAAATCCGCCTTGATGGACGGCCGCTGTCTTCACTGAGCCACGGTGCGTTACGTCAGGGCATCGCCATGGTGCAGCAGGATCCGGTGGTGATGGCAGATACCTTCCTGGCGAACGTCACGCTGGGCCGCGATATCTCAGAAGAGCGGGTATGGCAGGCGCTGGAGACCGTGCAACTGGCAGAACTGGCGCGAGGTCTGAGCGAGGGGATTCATACCCGGCTGGGCGAGCAGGGCAATAATCTCTCTGTTGGTCAAAAACAGCTGCTGGCGTTGGCGCGGGTGTTGGTTGAAACGCCACAGGTGTTGATCCTCGACGAAGCCACGGCCAGTATTGACTCCGGTACTGAACAGGCCATTCAGCAAGCTCTGGCGGCGGTACGTGAACACACCACGCTGGTGGTGATTGCGCATCGGTTATCGACGATTGTCGATGCGGACACCATTCTGGTGCTGCATCGCGGTCAGGCGGTTGAGCGTGGTACGCACCAGCAATTACTGGCGGCGCAAGGCCGTTACTGGCAGATGTATCAGCTGCAGCTGGCGGGTGAAGAGTTAGCCGCCAGTACGCAAGACGATTCTGTTATCGCCTGATGGCGCGGCGCTTACCCGGTCTGGGGCCAGCGCGGTCTCGTAGGCCGGATAAGGCGTTTACGCCGCCCTCTGGCAATCAACAATCTGGTGCAAAAATGTAACGCACTATGCACCGTTATAGTGCGTTTTTTCTTTTTCTCTCCCGGAAGTACCCTGAGAACCTGAATCATCCCGCCTTTTTCATTTCTGGCACATCCCTTGCAATATTCCTCTCGTGTATCTGCAGCCACTACTGAATTCTGACTGGAGGGGATCTATGAAGCTGGTTACCGTGGTAATCAAACCGTTCAAACTGGAAGACGTCCGTGAAGCATTGTCGTCTATTGGTATTCAGGGGCTGACCGTCACCGAAGTGAAGGGGTTTGGCCGACAGAAAGGTCATGCTGAGCTGTACCGTGGGGCTGAATATAGCGTCAATTTTCTGCCGAAGGTGAAGATTGATGTGGCGATTGCCGACGACCAACTGGATGGCGTGATTGATGTCATCAGTAAGGCGGCATACACCGGAAAAATTGGCGACGGCAAAATCTTCGTCGCCGAGCTGCAACGTGTGATTCGTATTCGTACCGGCGAAGCCGACGAAGCCGCACTGTAACGTCTGGCACACAGTGATAGGAAACCAAAAAATGAAGATAGCAACGATGAAAACAGGTATTGCTTCACTGGCGCTGCTGCCGGGACTGGCGATGGCGGCACCGGCGGTTGCGGATAAAGCGGATAACGCTTTTATGATGATCTGTACCGCGCTGGTGTTGTTTATGACCATCCCTGGCATTGCGCTGTTCTACGGCGGTTTGATTCGCGGTAAGAACGTGCTGTCGATGCTGACTCAGGTTACGGTGACATTTGCTCTGGTTTGTATTTTATGGGTGGTTTATGGCTACTCACTGGCCTTTGGCGAAGGAAATAATTTCTTCGGCAACTTCAACTGGGTATTGCTGAAGAATATTGCGCTGACGGCGGTAACGGGGAGCTTCTACCAGTACATTCACGTTGCTTTTCAGGGCTCGTTCGCCTGCATCACCGTTGGGCTAATCGTCGGTGCGCTGGCTGAACGTATTCGCTTCTCCGCGGTGCTGATTTTTGTGGTGGTATGGTTAACGCTGTCGTACATCCCCATTGCCCATATGGTCTGGGGCGGCGGCTTGCTGGCTTCCCACGGCGCGCTGGATTTTGCCGGCGGAACGGTTGTGCACATCAACGCGGCGATTGCCGGTCTGGTAGGCGCGTATCTGATTGGCAAACGTGTCGGTTTTGGCAAAGAAGCTTTTAAACCGCATAACCTGCCGATGGTTTTCACCGGTACCGCTATTCTCTACATTGGTTGGTTTGGCTTTAACGCTGGTTCAGCGGGTACGGCAAATGAAATCGCCGCACTGGCCTTCGTCAATACCGTGGTCGCCACCGCTGCAGCCATCCTTGGATGGATCTTCGGTGAATGGGCGCTGCGTGGTAAACCGTCTCTGCTGGGCGCCTGCTCTGGTGCCATTGCGGGTCTGGTGGGCGTAACACCTGCATGTGGCTACATCGGTGTCGGCGGCGCGCTGATAATCGGTGTCGTTGCGGGTTTGGCAGGCCTGTGGGGCGTGACCATGCTGAAGCGTTTTCTGCGTGTGGACGATCCGTGTGACGTGTTTGGCGTTCACGGCGTGTGCGGCATTGTCGGCTGTATCCTGACCGGAGTTTTCGCTGCCAGCTCTTTGGGAGGCGTGGGCTTTGCCGAGGGCGTGACCATGGGGCATCAGCTGCTGGTGCAACTGGAAAGCGTGGCGATCACCATCGTCTGGTCTGGCGTGGTGGCTTTCATTGGCTATAAGCTGGCGGATATGACGGTTGGTTTGCGCGTACCGGAAGAGCAGGAGCGCGAAGGGCTGGATGTAAACAGTCACGGCGAGAACGCTTACAACGCCTGATTCTCAATTTGCCGGATGGCAACGCTTTTGCGCCACCATCCGGTAATTCTCAATTGCGATTACGCATTACCCCTTCCTGAACGGTAGAAGCGACCAGCACGCCATCCTGGGTATAAAACTCTCCGCGTACAAAGCCCCGGGCACCGGATGCCGAAGTACTCTCGACGTTATACAGCAGCCATTCATTGATATTAAACGGACGGTGGAACCACATGGAATGGTCAATGGTGGCGATCTGAATCCCTTTTTCCAGGAAGCCAATCCCGTACGGTTGCAGCGCAACAGGCAGGAAGTTCAGGTCTGAGGCATAACCCAGCAGAAACTGATGGACGCGCAGATCGTCCTGCAGCACGCCGTTAGCTCGGATCCATACCTGGCGCGTCGGAGGTGCGACGTGACCTTTTAGGGGATTATGAAACTCGACAGGGCGTACTTCCAACGGACGATCGTTGATAAATTTTTCTTTCAACAGCGGCGGCAGCAAATGCGCCACTGAGCGGGCAATTTCCGTTTCTGATTTCAGCTCATCGGGACCCGGCGCATCCGGCATGGTTTTCTGATGTTCAAATCCGTCTTCCGGTGCCTGAAAAGAGGCAGTCATGTAAAAAATGGGTTTACCATTCTGGATCGCGGCAACGCGGCGCGCGCTGAAGCTGTTACCATCACGCAGGACTTCCACATCATAGATGATGGGCTTTTGGCTATCGCCGGGGCGTAAAAAGTAGCTGTGAAAAGAGTGTACCAGACGCTCTTCCGGTACGGTTTCTTTTGCGGCATATAGCGCCTGACCGACAACCTGTCCCCCAAAAACCTGACGTAACCCTAAGTCTTCACTTTGGCCCCGAAAGAGTCCTTCTTCAATTTTTTCCAGATTTAACAATGTCAGCAAATTTTTCAGTGCCAGACTCATACGTGCTCTCCAGGTGATATCGATGTCGCAGCGAGGTAGGCAGAGTATAACGCAATTTTAAAAGTGGTCCGATGGGTGCAATTGTCTGAATTACTGGCCTATTACAGGCAAAAATAGCTGTCCTGTGCCACACTTAGTCACGTTATGTTTTTGTTAACCACTCTTCTGGCGAGGAAAGTTCTCGCTGGTGCATAGATGATAAGGAGAATTTAATGAAACTCGTGCACATGGTAAGTGGTTTAGCGGTTGCAGTCGCTCTGGCGGCCTGTGCCGATAAAAGCGCTGATATTCAGACACCTGCGCCAAGCCCTAATACGTCAATTTCTGACACACAGTCTAAAATTCAGCAGCCAAATGTCTCCGGGACAGTATGGATCCGTCAGAAAGTGGCCTTGCCACCCGATGCGGTGCTAACCGTTACGCTGTCAGATGCTTCACTGGCCGATGCGCCGTCAAAAGTGCTGTCGCAAAAAGCGGTTCGTACTGAAGGTAAACAAGCGCCATTCAGCTTTGTATTACCGTTCAACCCGGCAGATATTCAACCTAACGCCCGTATTCTGTTGAGTGCGGCTATTACGGTAAATGATAAACTGGTCTTTATTACTGATACCGTTCAGACGGTCATCAATCAGGGTGGGACTAAAGCCGACCTGACGCTGGTCCCGGTACAGCAAACAGCAGTACCGGTTCAGGCGAGCGGTGGGGCTACTACCACGGTTCCGTCAACGTCACCAACCCAGGTGAATCCGTCATCTGCGGTTCCGGCTCCCACGCAGTACTAAGGTCGTTGTAACCCTCTCCGCCTGGAGAGGGTTAGTACACCCAGCGATAGCGCTGTAAATCGATCTGTCCGCTTCCTGAAACCACTATTCCTTCAGCCAGCAACGCCTGACGTTGTCGTTGCAGGTCGGGACCCGTCAGCGAAATGGCTCCGTGGCGATTGACCACCCGATGCCAGGGCAGGGTGCTGCCTTCGGGGAGACGCTTAAGCACGCCGCCTACCTGACGCGCAGCGCGCGGCGATCCCGCAAGCCTGGCAACATCGCCATACGTGGTGACGAAACCTTCGGGGATTGAAGCGACGATTTGCCAGACGCGTTGGGGGAAAGAGTCCTGTATATCCATCATTTATTCCTGCGCTAATCCTCCAGCATAATGCCGAATGGCGAAGGAGTGAAGCCGCATTGCACAAGAAAACAGCATCCGATGCTGGATGGGTTGCAATTACAGGGTGCAGCAGTGATAATGCGCCTGCGCGTTGGTTAACAACGCTCTCAATGGGGGCTCTGTTGGTTCTCCCGCAACACTACTCTGTTTACCAGGTCAGGTCCGGAAGGAAGCAGCCAAGGCAGATGACGTGTGTGCCGGGATGTAGCTGGCAGGGCCCCCACCCATTTCAGCCGTCCGGCAATTTCTCTTTTGTTTATCTTCTTTTCTTTGTCATCGTATCGTCATTTTATTGTCATCAAATACTGTCACTGTGTTTTGGGGATGTTATTTGAGCTTTTGCCGCCGCCATTGCGCTGTAATGACATGGTCTTACATCCGGTGTGTTGTGGCTGACCACAAGGATTTTCTACGATGTCGACCGCTGTATTGAATGTCAAAGTTGATGAGGCGCTAAAAGAAAAGCTTCGCCATTATGCTGAAGTGCATAATGAAAATTTGAGTATCGCCACGGAAAAACTGCTACTAATCGCGTTTTCCGCCATTGAAGAGGTGGGAGTCTCCGCTGAGGATATCGATAGCCAGCATACGGAAGAATCCGTAGTTGACGCACTGACTCCTAAAGAAATCAAAGCATTGCGAAGATTACTGAAGAAGAAAAAATGAAACAACAATCGCTCTCAACCGCCTGTAATTATGGCGAAGCCTGTGAAATGCTGCGCTCCGGTTATGTGAAACACGTTCGTCTGAGCTGGAATGTCGGCAGCGATGAGTTCTTCCGTATTGCCTCCGACTGGTGTGATGCCGGGGCAAAAATTAAGAAAGACGGTGAGAATTTCGTGATTTCCCTGAAGGGTTTTCCGGTTCCTCCTCAGCGGTAGTATTGCCAGGACCTCCTCGTCCATCACGGCATTCAAGAGCGGGTCCTTTAACTCGTCGTTTAGATTATTTTACGCATTTTCCCGCCGCTGGCCTGCAAACGCAGGCTATCCCAAATAGGTTGCAACACTCTGAAGGCGGCACATGCTGTGTCATCCGGCAACGTGAAGGGCATACGCAAAAAGCGGTCGAATGCGCCATCAAGGCCGAACCGCGTACCGGTTCCCAACTGAATGCCTGCACTTTCGGCGCGCGTGGCAAAGAGCGTCGCCAGCGTATCAGGTAGTTCAACCCAGAAAGAGAGTCCTCCTTGTGGCTGGGTAAACTGCCATTCCGGGAAATGTGAGTTCATCAGGCGCGAGCACAGGTCTCGCTGTGATGTGAGTCGGCGTCTTCTGTCAGGAAGAAAGTCCTCGGCGTTATCCAGCAGCCAACTGGTGGCAAGTTGTTCAAGCACTGGGGAGCCCAAATCGAAGGTGTCGCGGGTTTGGACCAGCGCGGCAATGGTACGCGCCGACGCCCGAATCCAGCCCAGACGTAATCCGCCCCAAAAGCTTTTCCCTGCTGAACCGAGCAGGATGATCGGGGCATCGCGATTGAATGCGGCAAGCGGCGGTGGCGGTGGGGCGTCATACCACAGGTTCACCATGGTCTCATCGACCACCAACGTCGTGTGGGTTCTTTCAGCAATATCCGCCACGACCTGGCGAGTAGCGGTGTCCATACAGCGCCCGGTCGGGTTGTGAAAATCCGGCATCAGATAGGCCATTCTCGGTGCAGTTTGCGCGATGGTGGCGACCAGACCCGCCGTATCCCAACCGTGCTCGGGCAGCGACACGCCGACGGGGCGACATGACGCCCCTTGTATTGCTGCAATGGCCAGCGGATAAGTGGGGTGATCTACCACTACGCGATCGCCGGGGCCGGTGAGTAAACGCAGGATCAACGCCAGACCGCTGACCGCGCCGTTCACGACCATTATTTCGTCGGGCTGCGTCGGGAGTCCGCGTTCGCAATAATGCCGGGCGATGGATTCACGCAAAACCGACAGTCCCTGCGGTAGATACCCGGAGCTCAGCAGATGCTGCGGCATTGCGAACAGTGCCTGCTGGTAAGCCTGATGAATTTCAGGACCGGCACTCAGCGCTGCCGTGGACAAATCAAGCGCTGTGCCAGTGCTGGTCCGCGTTGGCACATGGCGAATGTGTTCCGGCAGGATCACCCGTGAACCGCTACCATGTCGGCTTTCCAGATATCCCTCCTCACGCAGTTGCGCCATGGCGCTGGCGACGGTGGTTCGGCTGACTTGCAGAACGGCAGCGAGTTCGCGTTCACCGGGCAAGCGGCTATCCAGCGCCAGTCGCCCATCGAGGATCAGCAAACGTAACGCTTCTGCCAACTGTCGCCAGATGGGCGTTCGTGAGGGACTTTCCTGCCAGTGTCCGAGCAGGCGTTGCAAAGACTGGCTTCCGTAACGGCGAGATGACATAGCAGTCCACTTTTTGAAAACTGGACATTAATCATAGTGCCAATTGCGGTGAAGATGAAAGTTATCTGAGAGTAAGAGGGGAAGAACATGCTGCGTCGTTTACTTCAGCTGTTTATCGGGCTGACGCTGTACGGTGTGTCGACGGCGATGTTTGTCCGTGCCGATTTAGGGGCCGATCCGTGGAACGTGTTTCACCTGGGGGTGGCAAATTTACTGTCGATGAATATCGGCGTGGTGATTATTGCCGTGGGTGTGTTGGTGCTTCTGGCGTGGATACCGCTACGCCAGCGCCCAGGGTTTGGCACGTTAAGCAACGTGATTATGATTGGGCTGGCGGCAGATGTCGCGCTGCTGGTGATTCCGGGATTTGAATCCCTGCTGGCGCGCAGCGGGCTGCTGGTGTCAGCGGTGATACTGAATGCGTTAGCAACCGCTCTGTACATTGGTGCCGGTTTTGGCGCGGGCCCACGTGACGGTCTGATGACTGGAATTCACGCGCGTACCGGCTGGCCAGTACGACGAATTCGAACCGCAATCGAAGTGTCGGTGCTGCTTATTGGTTGGCTGTTGGGGGGAACCGTTGGGTTTGGAACGGTGCTGTATGCACTGGCTATTGGGCCGCTGATTCAAATTTGCCTGCCATGGTTTTGCCATCAGCCGCAGGCGCGTATTCGTATCAGGAATGCGCCTGGGGCACGATCGCCTGCTGGCGACTAAACTTAACCTCGACTGACGCGGCCGGAATCGGCTTGTCGCGCAGTACACTTCGGAGGTTTTTCTCATGAAGTATGTTGATGGCTTTGTGGTTGCCGTACCCGCTGAAAACAAGGAGGCGTACATTGCGATGGCGGCAAAAGCAGCTCCGCTTTTCAAGGAGTTCGGTGCATTGCGCGTGGTGGAGTGCTGGGCAGATGATGTCCCCGACGGCAAACTGACCGATTTTCGCATGGCTGTGAAAGCGCAGGATCATGAAGAAGTGGTATTCAGCTGGATTGAATACCCTTCCAAAGAGGTCCGCGATGCGGCGAATCAGAAGATGATGTCCGATCCCCGTATGAAGGAATTCGGTGAATCTATGCCATTTGATGGCAAGCGAATGATCTACGGTGGATTTGCGCCCATTATGGAAGAGTGATGTGACTGGCTGTGCGGCGTGCCGCCAGCCATCTCAACATCAACAGCCATGCTAAAGCCGTTTTTCTGCCCACAGAATAAATTCCGCTTTCGGCAGCGCTTTACTGTAGAGCCAGCCCTGACCGTACTGCACGCCGTGCTGACGTAGCCAGGCTTCCTGATTCTCGGTTTCAATACCTTCTGCCACCATCTCCAGCTTCAGCGTTTTCGCGATCTCGATGATATGCGGCGTGACGTTGTTGTACTCCAGCGCATCGACGAACGATTTGTCGATCTTCAGGATATCCACATCCAGATCCTGCAAATAGCTAAGACTTGAATAGCCGGTACCAAAATCATCAATATAGATCGAATGGCCTGCCTGTCGGTATTTAGCAATAAACGGCGCGCTGTTTTTTGGGTCGGCAAATTCGCGTTCGGTCAGCTCCAGCGCGATTTGCGCAGGCTTAAGTTGCCAGTGGTTCACCTTCTGGCTTAACAGAGCAGGAAGCGTTTCGGAGGTCAGATCGGCTGACTCAAGGTTAATGGATATATGCTGGTGGGGATATTGACGCAACCATTTTCCTAAATCGTCAAATACGCTTTCAATAATCAAACGGGTGAGCGGCTCTGAAAGCCCGGTCTCTTGCGCCAGTGCGACGAAAATCTCAGGCGACAGATAGCTCCCGTCGGCCTGTGGCCAGCGAGCCAGCGCCTCTGCCCCGACCACTTTCCCCGTTTTGAGCGAGATAATCGGCTGGTAGTAGACCTTGATATCCCGATGCTGGATAGCGTTCTGCAACTGGTGATGAGGGGACTGTAAACGGCGCAAAATACGCAGAATAAAGGCTGCGGTGAGTAAGCCGAGGAGGATCCCTGCCGGTAGCCAGATTAGCGCTTGTCGGTGCCAGCTCTTTTGCAAAGGTACAGTGGATGCCCAGGTTACAACCGTAATGCCCAGTTCGGGGAAGGGGCGGGCGTTATAAATACTGCCGTCTTTCTGAAGATGGGTAATCGAATGCTCTAGTTGCATATGTTGTAAAACATCCGGTGGCAGATCGGTGCTACTGGCTACCACCGTGTTACGCGCGGTACCAATGATAGCGACTTCAATCGGCCATGAGCCAAACGGGATGACATCAATAAAAGAACCGGGATCGATCATCACGACGTAATGCTTGCTACCTAATGCCGCCATAAAACGCTTGATGCCCAAATCGTTTTGCATGGTCAACCATGCGTGGTAGCCATCAGGCGTGATTTTCATTGCAGGAGGAAACGCGGCTGCCCGGCTTCTTTTTTCCAGGGATGAGCATTGTGGAACGTTATCTTTGAGGTACAGCACTTCCTGAATATAGCGATAGCTATATGACAAACGACGCATTTCAAGCAGATGCTCTTCACTACAAGGTTCACCCTGAAAAGCTTCAATATGGCGCAACGCTTTTTTGGCCTGTTCACCTACGCGTTCCGTACGTAATGCGACTCGGGTTGAGAACATATCGAGTTCATCGATAAATTTCGTTTCGACCTGACGATGCGCCAGCCACAGGCTTAAACCTACGGGCGCGAGGATGGAAAGAAACAGCACCCCAGTCACCAAGCTTATCAGATGTCGTGTTATCACAGTGATATCCTTATTAACACAGCGTAGGGAAAGTATATCCGAAAGCCGAAAAAGCAATTCGATTGGCATCATATATTTACGGCCACTTATCATCCCGTTTAACTCTTAATCGCGTAAACCAGGTTGTGATTTATACAAGAGTGGTGTATTTTTATGGTTATGTTATAACGTAACAAATTGAGGTTGCCATGAAGCCGGATATTCATCCTTTTTACCGTACTGTGGTGTTTCACGATACCAGCGCCAATGAATTTTTTAAGGTCGGCTCGACCATTAAAACGGAACGTGAGATTGAGTTTGAGGGGAAAATGTACCCGTACGTGACCCTGGATATCTCTTCCAAATCGCATCCGTACTATACCGGGAAACAAAAAACCTTTGATAACGAAGGCAGTGCAGCACGTTTCCAGAAACGTTTTGGTCATTTTATTGGCACTAAGCGAGGTTAAGATGCAGGTACTCAATTCACTTCGTAGTGCAAAACAGCGTCATCCTGACTGCCAGATAGTGAAACGCAAAGGGCGTTTGTACGTAATCTGCAAAACGAATCCGCGCTTTAAAGCTGTTCAGGGGCGTAAAAAAAGACGTTAGTTTCTTTACCAACATTTCAGGGATTAAAGTGCGTTTCCTTCACCGGGACGCACTTTTTTTATCTGCGTTGAGATGTGGTTACTGGCTGGTCTGGGGACGGGTTAGCGTAAAGACATCGTAGAACGAGAGTTCTCCCTTACGCGATATCATCTTTTGCAGCTGCGCTTTATGTTCGCTATCGACGGAAGGTGAGTGCAGGATGGTATCGATGAGTGAAGGGGGGACAAAGCGCGTGTTATACCATTCCCCGTTATAGCAAACTCTGAAATCCAGTACGTCGATATCTTCAAAGCGGTATCGCGGCGCAACGTCGAAAAAGAAAAACGCGTTGAGTATGACGAACAGAACCACCAGCAGCCATACTGAATCGACTAACGTTTCTGACTGCAGCATCACCGCCAGTGTGGCAAACCACGCAACATACATGCCGATGAACAGGCCGGGATGTTTGCGAATAAAGCTGATGCTAAAGCGCGGTTTGTTGTCGCGCTTTTCGCGAATATTTAAGTCGTCGATGGTTTCGGTAAGCAGGCGCTGTATTTCTGTCATCTCTTGCCTTTGTGGTGTCTACGATATTCAGATGCGATCGCCCTATTTTAAAAGGGGATACCTTGTGAAGAAAGTAACAGATTAACCACAATTTAGTATAACAGTTACATTTAAGATCACAGCGTTTTGATAATTCTGGCGGGATTGCCCCCAACCACGCAGTTTGCCGGAACGCTTTTCGTGACCACCGCGCCTGAGGCCACAACCACGTTATCACCCAACGTTACGCCAGGGTTTATCACTGCGCGTCCACCTATCCAGACGTTGTTGCCAATAGTCACGGGTTTGCCCAGCTCCATGCCACTGTTTCGCTCGGTGGCATCCAGCGGGTGGGTGGCGGTATAAATATGGACTCCTGGGGCTAACATGCAGTTGTCGCCAATATGGATCGGGCAGACGTCGAGCATAACGCAGTCGAAGTTGGCGTAAAATTCTTTACCGAGATAGATGTTATAGCCGTAATCACAACGAAAAGAGGGTTCAATGTAAGCCCCTTCGCTCTGGCCCAACAGCTCATGCAGGATAGCTTGTCGCGCATTTTTTTCATCGGGAGCGGTGAGATTGTAGCGATGAGTCAACTGACGAGCGCGTAATCGGTCGTGGCGCAATGTTTCATCCGCCGGGCGATAAAGTTCACCGGCGATCATTTTTTGCTTTTCATTACTCATTACGAATTTCCTGTGTACTGGAGGTCATTTCAACACAGTAAAACGCAATGCAAACAAGGGGAACGTTCCCACTTCTTCGCTGTGATCGTAGTCACGTGATTTGATTTAAATAACCATTGTAAATACGAAAATGGTCAGCCAGACAAATGTACCGCTATACCTGACTTAACCCGTGAGCAATTAGCGAATGAATTTCCAAACAGAAGTTGGAATCTTGTCGTAGAGCTTATTCATGGTCAATTCCGCAAGGCGGTGATCTGCTGCTGAGTAAAATACAGCCAGTTCGTTGTCGGACAATTCATATTTATTTTTTTCAATAACGCGCTCAAGTGTGTCAATTGTCTGACAACGTCGCAGGCGCATCAAATAATCAGTTTTAGTTAATGGTTTATCGGACATAAATCTTACCTATGATTGTAATAATTTTTAACAAGACAAACTAACAGGATTAGCCCTGGTGGCATTGACAAAACAGCGAAACAGTCGATTACCTGACTTCCGCCATTTCTGCAGATCCTGCGTATTAATACCATAACTGCTGAACAACATAAAAGTGTCATCCAGGTATTCATCTATCTGCGCGACCAGCTTATTGTCCTCATTGTACTTAATTTTATAATTAAGTGCGAAGGTTGCAATATGCTCTATCAGTTCATTGAGCTGCAAGCTGGTGGCAGAGGTAGGGTCATTAACCCAGCCATGGTTACTTTGTTCAAGGTTTGCAAGACAGTCATGATACAGGGTTTCGCAGAGAAATTTAAGCTGCGCGATATCATGTCTTTTGGGTGAGTATTCATCCATAACGCATCCCCTTCTTCGTAGCTTAAACTAACCGAACACCTTCGGGATGGATACAACAGACTACCTGGAACTTGCCCGCGACTCCTGATGATTTAACTATAATCTAGTCTAAAAAAGATTTCATCGTCATATCACGAAAAATTACAATTATGCAAACTTATGATGTCAGGTCATTTTTACATTTTAACAGATAAATGCGGTTATTCGGAATCGGACAATTTCTTTATTCTTCGGGCAATCATCGAGTTATCTTGATTAGGTTTAGCAACGAAAGGTAACAATCGACAATGTGAACCGCTTACCAGGAATAATCTTAATATTTATTAAAGTAAATAAGAACTCTCAATGATTTTTAAGAATAGCCTTTAAGGCTACAGGGATTATATCGCTTATTTACCCTGGAGAAAATAAACGAAATAGCAATAAGTGATTTTTATGATTTTTCCAGAAAAAAGGCCGCTTGCGCGGCCTTATCTTTAGAGATCTATCAATGATGGTCTACTGAGTGGCTATGCTCAAGATCTTCACTTTTGCGGCTAAAGCGGCGGCGTACCACCACAAAGAACACCGGAACAAAGAAGATAGCCAACACGGTTGCCGTCACCATCCCGCCCATTACGCCAGTACCAACGGCGTTCTGCGCGCCGGAGCCTGCGCCGGAGCTGATAACCAGCGGCATTACGCCCAGAATAAAGGCCAGCGATGTCATCAGGATCGGACGTAAACGCATGCGGACCGCATCCAGCGTCGCCTCTATCAGACCTTTACCCTCTTTATCCATCAAGTCTTTGGCGAATTCGACGATAAGTATCGCGTTCTTCGCCGACAACCCAATGGTTGTGAGCAGGCCTACCTGGAAGTAAACGTCGTTGGTCAGGCCGCGGAACGTTGCCGCCAGCAATGCACCGATAACACCTAACGGTACCACCAGCATGACGGAGAACGGAATTGACCAGCTCTCGTACAATGCCGCCAGACACAGGAATACGACAATCAGTGAAATGGCATACAGAGCAGGGGCCTGGTTGCCGGACAGTCGTTCCTGGTAGGACATACCGGTCCAGTCATAGCCGATACCGGATGGCAGTTTGCTGGCCAGTTCCTCCATCATTGCCATGGCTTCACCGGTACTTTTACCCGGTGCGGCCTGGCCTAAGATTTCCATGGAAGGCAGACCGTTATAGCGTTCCAGACGTGGTGAACCATATTCCCAACGTGAGGTAGAGAAGGCGGAGAACGGTACCATCTGTCCATCGCTGCCGCGGACATACCAGTTTCCAATATCTTCCGGCAACATACGGTATTTCGCTTCAGACATGATGTAAACTTTCTTCACACGACCACGGTCGATGAAGTCATTTACGTAGCTTCCGCCCCATGCTGCACCCAGCGTTGTATTAATATCACTAATGGATACACCCAGAGCCTGCGCTTTTTCCTGATCGATATCGATCTTGAACTGCGGCGTGTCTTCCAGACCGTTAGGACGTACGCCGACTAACAGATCAGGATGTTTCGCAACTTCACCAAACAGCTGGTTACGCGCCTGAGTCAGCTTCTCATGACCTAAACCTGCCTGGTCAATCAGCTGGAAGTCGAAACCGGTCGCGGTCCCTAACTCCACAATCGCTGGCAGGTTAAAAGCAAAGACCATCGCGTCTTTAATCTGCGAGAATGCGCCCATCGCACGTTGAGTAATTGCCTCAACCTTGTTCTCTTCGCCGGGACGTTCACTCCAGTCTTTCAGAGAGACGAACGCGATACCGGTGTTCTGACCACGTCCTGCAAAACCGAAGCCGTTAACGGCAAACACCGATTCAACGTTCGCTTTTTCTTTGGTCAGATAGTAATCCGTCATTTCATCCAGCACCTTCTGGGTACGCTCTTGCGTTGCACCCGCTGGCAGCTGAGCCATTGACAGGAATACCCCCTGGTCTTCATCCGGCAGGAACGAGCTTGGCAGACGAACAAACAGATAGGCCATACCCACGACGATGATCAGATACAGCGCCAGATAACGACCGGTGCTGCGCAGAATTCCGCCCACGCTGTCTGTGTAATGGTGCGTGCTCTTATCGAACATGCGGTTAAACCAGCCGAAGAAACCTTTTTTGCCTTCTCCGTGATCGCCTTTAGCAACCGGTTTGAGCATGGTCGCACACAGGGCAGGGGTCAGAATCAATGCCACCAGGACTGATAACGCCATCGCCGAAACAATGGTGATGGAGAACTGACGGTAAATTGCACCGGTAGATCCCCCGAAGAAGGCCATCGGAATAAATACCGCTGAAAGCACCATAGCGATACCAACCAGTGCGCCCTGAATCTGGCCCATCGATTTACGTGTTGCTTCCTTCGGCGGTAGCCCTTCCTCAGCCATTACACGTTCAACGTTCTCGACCACAACGATGGCGTCATCCACCAACAGGCCGATGGCGAGCACCATCCCGAACATCGTCAGCGTGTTTATCGAGAAGCCGAAAATCGCAAGGACGGCAAACGTACCCAATAGCACCACCGGCACGGCGATAGTCGGAATCAGCGTCGCGCGGAAGTTCTGCAGGAACAGATACATTACCAGGAACACGAGGATGATGGCTTCCGCCAGCGTTTTCACTACTTCGTGAATAGAGATTTTCACGAACGGCGTAGTGTCATACGGGTAAACGATCTTCAGACCTGACGGGAAGAACGGTTCCATCTTCTTCAGTTCATCGCGGATAGCGTTTGCGGTGTCCAGGGCGTTAGCGCCTGTCGCCAGCTTGATACCCAGACCGGATGCCGGTTTACCGTTGAACTTCGCAATGATGTCGTAGTTTTCGCCACCCAGTTCTACTTTCGCTACGTCACGCAGACGCACCTGGGAACCGTCCTGATTCACTTTCAGCAGAATTTTGCTGAACTCATCGGCGGAGGTCAGACGGGTTTGCGCGATGATCGAAGCGTTAAGCTGCTGGCCTTTCACCGGCGGCGTACCGCCTAACTGACCGGCTGCAACCTGGGCGTTCTGCGCTTTGATGGCGCTGATCACATCAACCGGCGTCAGCTGGAAGTTATTCAGTTTGTTCGGATCCATCCAGATGCGCATCGCGTACTGGGAACCGAACAGCTGAACATCACCCACACCTGAAGTACGGCTGATGGCGTCCTTCATGTTGGCGCCCACGTAGTCGGAAATATCCTCCTGCGTCATGGTGCCGTTGGTGTTGATTACGCCGACAACCATCAGGAAGCTACTGGATGATTTCTCAACGCTCACACCCTGTTGTTGTACTTCCTGCGGCAGAAGCGGCATTGCCAGCTGCAGTTTGTTCTGCACCTGTACCTGCGCGATATCCGCATCAGTACCAGACTGAAAGGTAAGCGTGATCTGCACGGTACCCGTGGAGTCACTGTTTGAGGACATGTACATCAGGTTATCGATACCGTTCATATTCTGTTCGATAACCTGCGTAACAGTATCCTGTACTGTTTTGGCATCAGCGCCAGGGTAGGTCGCGGAGATCGTCACTGCTGGCGGTGCAATAGTCGGATATTGCGCTACCGGCAATTTGAGGATCGCGAGCCCCCCTGCCAACATGATGATAATGGCGATCACCCACGCAAATATTGGGCGATCGATAAAGAAATTAGGCATGTCTTAACGGCTCCTGTTTAAGTTAAGACTTGGACTGTTCAGGCTGGCTACCGCTTGCAGCTTGCTGGTTGTTATCAGCGGTGATTTCCTGCGCTTTTACCTGCGCGCCAGGACGTACTTTTTGCAGCCCAGTGACAATCACGCGGTCGCCCGGTTTAAGTCCATCAGTGACTAACCATTTGTCGCCAATCGCTTGTGCGGCGACAATTTGACGGGTTTCAACTTTGTTGTCTGCACCGATAACCAATGCACTGGCATCGCCACGCGGTGTGCGGGTAACGCCTTGCTGTGGAACCAGTAATGCAGTTGGGTTAGTCCCTTCTTCCAGACGAGCACGGACGAACATACCCGGCAGTAAGGTGTGATCCGGGTTAGGGAAGATTGCGCGTAACGTAATCGACCCGGTGGTTTGATCTACCGTGACATCAGAAAATTCCAGCGTACCGGACTGCGGGAATTTAATGCCGTCATTGGTCACCAGTTCGACTTTCGCTTTACCGTTTTCTTGCTTCAGCGTGCCGTTGGCCAACTCTTGTTTCAGGCGCAGGAAATCGTTGCTTGACTGCGTCACGTCCACATAGATGGGATCCAACTGCTGAACGGTTGCCAGTGCGGTTGCCTGACCGTTTTGCACCAGAGCGCCTTCAGTAACGGATGATTTACCAATGCGGCCGCTGATCGGCGACGTCACTTTGGTATAAGCCAGATTGATGCGTGCAGTTTCTACCGCGGCTTTCGCGGCGACAACGGAGGCGTTCGCCTGTTGTGCGTCTGCCAGTGCACTATCGTAATCCTGTTGACTGATGTACTTAGTACCCAACAGTTTCTGATAACGTTTGACCGTCAGTTGAGCGATATTTGCTGCGGCTTGTGCTTTTGCCAGATCGCCTTTTGCGCTTTCATAAGCGGCCTGGTAAGTAGCAGGATCAATCTGATAGAGAGATACACCCGCTTCGATGTCACCACCTTCCGTGAAATTACGCTTCAGGATAATACCGCTAACCTGAGGACGAACTTCTGCAATGCGATACGCACTGGTGCGACCCGGGAGTTCGGTTGTTATCTGTAGAGGTTCAGTTTTGAGCGTAACAACTCCAACCTCTGGCATCTGCTGGCCCCCTTGTTGGGCCTGTTTGTCGTCACATCCTGTTAGCGCTAAGCTGCCTGAGAGCATCAGAACGACTGCCAGAGGCGTTAACCCTCTGTTTTTGTTCATATGTAAACCTCGAGTGTCCGATTTCAAATTGATCAATGGCTGAAAGCCCATAAACCCATTGCTGCGTTTATATTATCGTCGTGCTATGGTACATACATTCACAAATGTATGTAAATCTAACGCCTGTAAATTCACTGACCTATGGCACGAAAAACCAAACAACAAGCACAGGAAACTCGACAGCACATTCTCGATGTCGCTCTGCGTTTGTTTTCGCAACAAGGGGTATCATCCACCTCGCTTGCGGAGATCGCAGCAGCCGCTGGTGTCACGCGCGGCGCGATCTATTGGCATTTCAAAAACAAATCGGATTTATTCAGTGAAATCTGGGAGCTAGCAAAACCTAACATTGATGAGTTAGAGACTGAGTATCAGGCAAAATTCCCCGACGATCCACTATCAGTATTAAGAGAAATTTTAATTTACGTTCTTGAAGCTACCGTGACAGAAGAACGCCGACGTTTATTGTTGGAAATTATATTCCACAAATGCGAATTTGTCGGGGAAATGGCCTCAGTTCAGCTAGCTCAACGCAGTCTGTGTATTGAAAATTACGACCGTATCGAACAAACATTGTGGCACTGCATGAACGCCAACATGCTGCCGGAAAATCTGAACACGCGTCGCGTGGCGGTGCTGCTGCGTAGTTATGTTACCGGAATTATCGAGAACTGGTTATTTGCCCCTGAATCTTTTGATCTGAAAAAAGAGGCTCGGGAATACGTCGCCGTGCTGCTTGAGATGTGTCTTCTCTGCCCAACCTTGCGGGTTAACGTAGCGGAAACCTGTTAACTCTCTGGGTCTGTACCAGGAATTCTCCTGGTCATTTTGCCTCCTGCTATTCTGCCGGTCACAGCCGTGATATTCTTGCCGCTTGACTATTTTCGGTCACTTTTCCGGTTCAGAAACCTTCATTCTCATGACTATGTTGCAGCTCTATAAACGTTCACAGCATCTTATTGCTATTACCATTCTTTTCTTCATTCTTTTGCTATCCTGCCAGTCATCTGCATTTGCGCGGGCGCAACAGAGTGGTGAACTGCCGACGAAAGCGGATATTCAGAGCCAGTTAGACACGCTGAATAAACAAAAAGATCTCTCCGCACAGGATAAGCTGGTTCAACAGGATCTCATCGATACCATTGCCACGCTGGATAAAATCGATCGTGTGAAGGATGAAACCGTACAGCTTCGGCAAAAAGTTGCCCAGGCGCCGGAGAAAATGCGTCAGGCGACGGATGCGCTAAATTCGCTTAGCGATGTCGATAATGACGATGAAACGCGAAAAACGCTGAGTACGCTCTCCTTACGACAGCTTGAGTCGCGCGTGTCGCAGGTCCTGGATGACCTGCAAAGCTCGCAAAACGATCTGGCCGCTTACAACAGCCAACTGGTATCGCTGCAGACACAGCCAGAGCGCGTACAAAATGCGATGTACACCGCGTCGCAACAGATGCAGCAAATCCGCAATCGACTCGATGGCACCACTGTGGGAGAGGCGGCTTTACGCCCCAGCCAGCAGGTGCTGCTGCAGGCGCAGCAAGCGTTGCTGAACGCGCAGATCGACCAGCAGCGTAAGAGCCTCGAAGGGAATACCGTTTTGCAGGATACCCTGCAAAAACAACGCGATTATGTGACGGCGCATAGTAACCGCCTTGAACACCAGCTCCAGCTCCTGCAAGAGGCGGTGAACAGCAAACGACTGACGTTAACCGAAAAGACGGCACAGGAAGCGGTAACGCCGGACGAAGCCGAGCGTATTCAGTCCAATCCGTTAGTGAAGCAGGAACTTGATGTTAACCATCAGCTCAGCCAGCGCCTGATTGCCGCGACTGAAAACGGCAACAGCCTGATGCAGCAAAATATCAAGGTCAAAAACTGGCTTGACCGCGCGCTGCAATCCGAACGCAACATTAAAGAGCAGATCGCCGTCCTGAAAGGCAGTCTGCTGCTGTCGCGCATTTTATATCAGCAACAACAAACGCTGCCGTCGGCGGATGAGCTTGCCGATATGACCAACCGGATCGCCGATTTGCGTCTGGAGCAGTTCGAAGTTAACCAGCAGCGCGATACGTTGTTCCAGAATGATGCGTTTGTTGCCAAACTGGAAGAAGGGCACAGCAACGACGTTAATCCTGAAGTCCATGATGCCCTGCTGCAGGTCGTGGATATGCGTCGTGAACTGTTGGATCAGCTAAATAAGCAGCTGGGCAACCAGTTGATGATGGCGATTAATCTGCAAATCAACCAGCAGCAGTTAATGAGCGTGTCGAAAAACCTGAAAGAGATCCTCACGCAACAAATCTTCTGGGTTAACAGTAACCGTCCGATGGACTGGGACTGGATCAAAGCCTTCCCGCAAACCCTAAAAGACCAGTTTAAGTCGATGAAAATCACGGTGAACTGGGAAAAAGCCTGGCCCGCCGTGTTTATTGCGTTCCTGGCAGGGCTGCCGCTGCTGCTTATCGCCGGGTTAATCCGTTGGCGTTTGAAGTGGCTGAAGGATTATCAGGCAAAATTAGCCGCCGCGGTGGGGAACCTGCGCAATGACAGTCAGCTTAATACGCCAAAAGCGATTCTGATCGATCTCATCAGAGCCTTGCCGGCGTGTCTGATTATCCTCGCGGTGGGTCTGATTCTGCTGACTATGCAACTGAATATTAGCGACCTGCTGTGGGCGTTCAGTAAGAAGATGACCATCTTCTGGCTGGTGTTTGGTCTGTGCTGGAAGGTGCTGGAAAAAGATGGCGTGGCGATACGTCATTTTGGCATGCCAGCGAAGCAGACCAGCCACTGGCGTCGCCAGATTGTGCGTATTAGCCTTGCGCTGTTGCCGCTTAACTTCTGGTCGGTCATTGCTGAGCTGTCGCCGCTTAATTTGATGGACGATGTGCTTGGCCAGGTGGTCATTTTCCTCAACCTGCTGCTGATCGCCTTCCTGGTATGGCCAATGTGCCGCGAAAGCTGGCGTGACAAAGAGTCGCATGGTCTGCGTCTGGTCACTATTACCGTGCTGTCTATTATTCCGATTGCATTAATGGTGCTGACGGCGACAGGGTATTTCTACACCACGCTGCGCCTGGCGGGCCGCTGGATTGAAACGGTCTATCTGGTTATCCTCTGGAATCTGCTGTACCAGACGGTGCTGCGAGGGTTGAGCGTAGCGGCACGCCGTATCGCCTGGCGTCGAGCGTTAGCGCGTCGTCAGAACCTGGTGAAAGAAGGGGCCGAAGGCGCAGAGCCGCAGGAAGAACCGACTATTGCGCTGGAGCAGGTTAACCAGCAAACGCTGCGTATAACCATGCTGGTGATGGTTGCCCTGTTTGGTGTTCTGTTCTGGGCCATTTGGTCTGATTTGATAACCGTGTTCAGCTATCTCGACAGCATAACGCTCTGGCATTACAACGGCACCGAAGCGGGTGCGGCAGTGGTGAAAGACGTCACCATGGGCAGCCTGTTGTTTGCGATTATTGCGTCAATGGTCGCGTGGGCGCTGATCCGCAACTTACCCGGCCTGCTGGAAGTGCTGGTGCTCTCGCGACTGAAGATGCGCCAGGGGGCTTCTTATGCGATCACCACGATCCTGAATTACGCCATCATCGCCATTGGTGCGATGACGGTCTTCGGATCGCTCGGCGTTTCGTGGGATAAGCTACAGTGGCTGGCCGCTGCTCTCTCGGTTGGTCTTGGTTTCGGCTTGCAGGAAATTTTCGGTAACTTTGTTTCCGGTCTGATTATTCTGTTTGAACGCCCGGTACGCATCGGCGATACCGTGACCATCGGTACGTTCTCCGGAACGGTCAGCAAGATCCGTATCCGTGCCACCACCATTACTGACTTCGATCGCAAAGAGGTGATCATCCCGAACAAAGCATTCGTGACGGAGCGGTTGATCAACTGGTCGCTCTCCGATACCACCACGCGTCTGGTGATCCGCATTGGCGTGGCCTATGGTTCGGATCTGGACAAAGTGAAGAAGGTGCTGTTGCAGGCGGCGACAGAACACCCGAAAGTGATGCACGATCCGGAGCCTGCAGTGTTCTTTACTGCCTTCGGCGCCAGTACGCTGGATCATGAGCTGCGTTTATACGTGCGTGAATTGCGCGATCGTAGCCACACGGTTGATGAACTTAACCGGGCGGTCGATCGTTTGTGCCGTGAAAATGACATTGATATCGCCTTTAACCAGCTCGAAGTTCACCTGCATAACGCGAAAGGTGACACCGTGACCGAGGTAAAACGTGACATCATTAAAGGTGACGATCCGACGCCTTCGGTAGGTTAACAGAAATAATCATCAGGCCTGCGAGCTTCGATTCATTCGTAGGCCTGATAAGTGCAACGCCATCAGGTTTTCAGTTACCGCTCTTTTTTAGATAAAGAGAGCAGTTTCTTCTCGTAATCCTGCTTCACAATCTCCAGTGCTTTCAGAACTGTTTCAGGCTCCATCTGATTCTCTTCAAGCAGGACAATCAAATCGACGGCCAGTTTGACTTCATCTGGGGCGTTCTCTAATGACATAAATTCTCCGGGGATTAGCGGGTTAAACGCGCCAGCACGTTATCTATTCTTGCCAGTGCATGACGACAGCGTGCCAGTCGTGCTTCGAATGCCTCTACTTCGCGATGCAGTTTTTGCTGTTCTTCAAAGCCCGTAACCTGTGCCAGGCGTTCTTTACGTTCACGCGTCATTTCAACCAGGCGGCGCTCAAACTCCTGGTGTTGAACTCGCTTACGCTGCCAGCGCGCCAGGCCAGGAGAGGCGCTGTCCCACTCCCGGAGCGACCAACTGGCGGTTTCACGTGAAATCGCCTCTAACTGTGAGGCAAGGTGTTCCGTAAGCCAGGTAATTTGTGGTAGTTGTTGCTGTTCAACTGCGCGACGTAGAGCAGTGAGATTATCATCAGCTTCATCCAGACAGGCCTGTAGCAACGTGCTGCGGGTGTGAAACAGATGCCTGTCAAAGCGGGCGCTAAGCGTGGCATGGTGTGCCAGTGGGGCACAACGCTGCCGCAAGCGGTTAAGCTGGTTTTCGAGCGTCTGAAGCAGCATGACGGTTTTCACGACAACACTCCGATGAAAATGAGAACTGTTATGATAAAGTAGCGATTCTCTGTGTTAAGTATTCATATTATGCAACGCATTATTCTAATCGTCATAGGCTGGATAGCGGTAGTGTTAGGAACGCTGGGCGTTGTATTGCCTCTGTTGCCGACGACGCCGTTTATCTTGCTGGCCGCCTGGTGTTTTGCTCGCTCGTCGCCGCGTTTTCACGACTGGTTGCTGTACCGTTCGTGGTTCGGCGGGTATCTGCGCCACTGGCAAAAACACCGCGCGATGCCGCCGGGAGCAAAGCCGCGCGCTATTTTGTTGATCCTGGTAACGTTTAGTATTTCACTGTGGCTGGTCAATATGATGTGGGTACGCGGCCTGCTGCTGGTTATTCTCGCCTGTTTACTGATTTTTATGTGGCGGATCCCGGTGATTGATGAAAAACAACAAAAGCAGTAAAGCGCAATAAACGCTGTTGCAATTGTCTCTCACAGCCAGTAAATTCGACCGTTTTCGAGCACAGGCGCAGGTGGTCAAAGGTTAAGCAAATATAACCTTGGCTCTTATACAGACACAAAATCATTCAAGATACGTCGAGGATGAAGTGTATAGTGCGCCGTGAAGTAATACTGTATTAATCAGGCACAAACTTATGACCGCGACTGCACAGCAGCTTGAGTTTCTCAAAAATAGCATCAAAAGCATCCACGATTACCCAAAACCGGGCATTCTTTTTCGTGATGTCACCAGTTTACTGGAAGACCCGAAAGCCTACGCCCTCAGTATTGAATTGCTGGTTGAACGCTACAAAAATGCGGGTATCACTAAAGTTGTTGGTACCGAAGCGCGTGGCTTCCTGTTTGGCGCGCCGGTAGCGTTGGGTCTGGGCGTTGGTTTTGTTCCGGTACGTAAACCCCGTAAGCTTCCGCGTGAAGTTATTGCTGAGAGCTATGAGCTGGAATACGGCACCGATCAACTGGAAATCCACGTAGATGCCATCAAACCTGGTGATAAAGTTCTGGTTGTGGACGACCTGCTGGCAACCGGCGGCACGATTGAAGCGACCGTGAAACTGATCCGCCGTCTGGGTGGCGAAGTGACCGATGCTGCATTTATCATTAACCTGTTTGATCTGGGTGGCGAGCAGCGTCTGGAAAAGCAGGGACTGACCTGTTATAGCCTGGTTCCATTCCCGGGCCACTAATTTCGGGCTATCTTATCTCGGCAGATTAATACCGAGACACACAACCTCGCCGTCGCTGCGAGGTTGTGTTAGCATTATCCCCCTGTGAATCCACCCTCCAGCCTTTCAGAGCCTGCCAATGAGTTATCAGGTCTTAGCCCGAAAATGGCGCCCACAAACCTTTGCTGACGTCGTCGGCCAGGAACATGTGCTGACGGCACTGGCGAACGGCTTGTCGTTAGGGCGTATTCATCATGCTTATTTGTTTTCCGGCACCCGTGGCGTCGGGAAAACGTCAATCGCCCGTTTGCTGGCGAAGGGATTAAACTGTGAAACCGGCATCACCGCTACGCCGTGCGGCGTGTGTGATAACTGCCGTGAAATCGAGCAGGGGCGCTTTGTCGATTTGATTGAAATCGACGCCGCCTCACGCACCAAAGTCGAAGACACCCGTGACCTGCTGGATAACGTCCAGTACGCGCCAGCGCGCGGTCGCTTTAAGGTCTATTTGATTGACGAAGTGCACATGCTGTCGCGCCACAGTTTTAACGCCTTGCTGAAAACGCTCGAAGAGCCGCCCGCACACGTTAAGTTCCTGCTGGCGACCACCGATCCGCAGAAGCTGCCGGTGACTATCCTGTCGCGCTGTCTGCAATTCCATCTTAAAGCGTTGGATGTCGAACAGATTCGCCATCAGCTTGAGCATATCCTCAAAGAAGAGCATATCGCCCATGAGCCACGTGCGTTGCAACTGCTGGCTCGCGCCGCGGACGGCAGCCTGCGCGATGCGCTGAGCCTGACCGATCAAGCGATCGCCAGCGGCGATGGTCAGGTCTCGACCGACGCGGTCAGCACCATGCTCGGCACGCTGGACGACGACCAGGCGCTTTCGCTGGTTGAAGCGGTTGTGGCTGCGGACGGCGAACGCGTTATGACGCTGGTGAACGATGCCGCCGCGCGCGGTATTGAATGGGAAGCGCTACTGGTTGAGATGTCGGCTCTGCTGCATCGTATTGCCATGGTTCAGCTTTCACCTGCCGCGCTCGGCAGCGATATGGCCGCTATTGAACAGCGTATGCGCGAACTGGCGCGAATCGTCCCGCCAACCGATGTGCAGCTTTACTACCAGACCCTGTTAATCGGGCGCAAAGAACTGCCGTATGCGCCGGACAGGCGAATGGGCGTTGAAATGACGCTGCTACGTGCGCTGGCTTTTCATCCGCGCATGCCGCTCCCGGAACCTGAAGCCCCGCGACAGTCTTTTGCCCCGGTCGCACCCACTGCGGTGATGAACCCGACGCAGGTGCCGCAGCAGCCTGCGGCAGCGCAACAGCAACAGAATGTGCCGCTCTCCGATGCTACCAGCCAGGTGCTGGCGGCACGCAGCCAGCTGCAACGCGCTCAGGGAGCAACCAAACCAAAAAAGAGTGAACCGGCAGCCGCTTCCCGCGCGCGGCCGGTGAATAATGCTGCGCTGGAAAGACTGGCTTCGGTGTCGGAACGTGTTCAGGCGCGCCCAACTGTCTCTGCGCTGGAAAAAGCGCCAGCGAAGAAAGAAGCGTATCGCTGGAAAGCGACCAATCCTGTTGCAGAAGTCAAAGAAGTCGTCGCTACGCCGAAAGCGCTGAAAAAAGCGCTTGAGCATGAAAAAACGCCAGAACTGGCGGCAAAGCTGGCGGCTGAGGCCATCGAACGCGACCCGTGGGCCGCACAGGTAAGCCAGCTCTCGCTGCCTAAACTGGTGGAGCAGGTGGCGCTTAATGCCTGGAAAGAAGAGAATGGCAACGTGGTTTGCCTGCACCTGCGTTCCACGCAGCGACACCTTAACTCCAGCGGCGCGCAGCAAAAACTGGCCGAAGCATTGAGTTCCTTAACAGGGTCAACGGTTGAATTGACCATCGTTGAAGATGATAATCCAGCGGTGCGCACGCCGCTGGAGTGGCGTCAGGCCATTTATGAAGAGAAACTCGCGCAGGCGCGTGAGTCGATTATTGCGGATAATAACATTCAGACGCTGCGTCGTTTTTTCGATGCGGACCTGGACGAAGAGAGTATTCGCCCCATTTGATCGTCAGCCATTACGGTTTGACGGTCGTCATCCCTTAACGTGATTGAGAGAGAAGCCTATGTTTGGTAAAGGCGGTCTGGGTAACCTGATGAAACAGGCCCAGCAGATGCAAGAAAAAATGCAGCAGATGCAGGAAGAAGTCGCCAAGCTGGAAGTGACCGGCGAATCTGGCGCGGGTCTGGTAAAAGTAACCATCAACGGCGCGCATAACTGCCGTCGTGTGGAGATCGATCCAAGCCTGCTGGAAGACGACAAAGAGATGCTGGAAGACTTGGTTGCTGCGGCATTCAACGACGCCGCGCGCCGTATTGAAGAGACGCAGAAAGAGAAGATGGCCTCTGTTTCCTCCGGAATGCAGCTGCCGCCTGGCTTTAAGATGCCGTTCTGATGCAAACCAGCCCGCTGTTAACTCAGCTTATGGAAGCTCTGCGCTGTCTGCCGGGCGTTGGCCCGAAGTCTGCGCAGCGCATGGCGTTCACGCTGCTTCAGCGCGATCGCAGCGGCGGGATGCGTCTGGCGCAGGCGTTAACGAAGGCGATGTCGGAAATCGGCCACTGTGCCGATTGCCGCACATTCACAGAACAAGACGTCTGCAACATCTGCTCGAACCCGCGTCGCCAGGAAAACGGTCAGATTTGCGTGGTGGAGAGTCCGGCGGACATCTACGCCATTGAGCAAACCGGGCAATTTTCTGGACGTTACTTCGTGCTGATGGGACACCTGTCTCCGCTGGACGGTATTGGTCCTGATGATATCGGGCTGGATCGTCTCGAGCAGCGGCTGGCATCTGAGCAAATCAGCGAACTGATCCTGGCGACCAATCCCACGGTCGAAGGAGAGGCGACCGCCAACTATATTGCTGAGCTTTGCATGCAATATGACGTTGAAGCCAGCCGTATCGCCCATGGCGTTCCGGTTGGTGGCGAGCTGGAAATGGTCGATGGCACCACGCTGTCGCACTCTCTGGCAGGACGACACAAGATTAAATTCTGAACAAACGGAGGCCGCGACGGCGGCTTCCGCTTGAAATCCTTCCCGCTTGTCCCCATTTCACCCTCAACCTGTTTTTACCATTGAAAATGGCATTGTTGAGGTAGACCTACATGAAAGGACAAGAAACTCGTGGTTTTCAGTCAGAAGTAAAACAGCTTCTGCACCTGATGATCCATTCTCTGTATTCCAATAAAGAAATCTTCCTGCGTGAGCTTATCTCTAACGCCTCGGATGCGGCAGACAAGCTGCGTTTTCGCGCACTGTCTAACCCGGACCTGTATGAAGGTGACGGTGAGCTGCGTGTGCGTGTTTCCTTCGATAAAGATAAGCGTACGTTGACCATTGCCGATAACGGCGTGGGGATGAATCGTGATGACGTTATCGATCATCTGGGGACCATTGCGAAATCCGGTACTAAATCTTTCCTTGAATCCATGGGATCCGATCAGGCGAAAGACAGCCAGTTGATCGGCCAGTTCGGGGTTGGCTTCTACTCTGCGTTCATCGTGGCGGATAAAGTCACCGTGCGTACCCGCGCAGCGGGCGATAAACCGGAAAATGGTGTGTTCTGGGAATCTGCGGGTGAAGGTGAGTACACCGTTGCCGACATCACCAAAGACGATCGCGGCACCGAAATCACGCTGCATCTGCGCGAAGGCGAAGACGAGTTCCTTGATGACTGGCGCGTACGTTCCATCATCAGCAAATATTCCGACCATATCGCGCTGCCGGTAGAGATCGAAAAATCCGAAGAGAAAGACGGCGAGACCGTAGTTTCCTGGGAAAAGATCAACAAGGCGCAGGCGCTGTGGACCCGTAACAAGTCGGAAATCAAAGACGACGAGTACAACGAATTCTACAAACATATCGCGCACGACTTCACTGATCCGCTGACCTGGAGTCATAACCGTGTGGAAGGTAAGCAGGAGTACACCAGCCTGCTGTACATCCCGTCTCAGGCTCCGTGGGATATGTGGAACCGCGATCACAAGCATGGTCTGAAACTGTACGTTCAGCGCGTGTTCATTATGGACGACGCCGAGCAGTTTATGCCGAATTACCTGCGCTTTGTGCGTGGCCTGATAGATTCTAACGATCTGCCGCTGAACGTTTCTCGTGAGATCCTGCAGGACAGCACCGTCACCCGTAACCTGCGTAGCGCGCTGACCAAACGCGTACTGCAGATGCTGGAAAAACTGGCGAAAGACGACGCAGAAAAATACCAGACCTTCTGGAAACAGTTCGGCCTGGTGCTGAAAGAAGGCCCGGCGGAAGACAACGCTAACCAGGAAACGATCGCTAAGCTGATGCGCTTCGCGTCCACGCACACTGACTCCTCCGCACAAACCGTGTCGCTGGAAGACTACGTGTCGCGTATGAAAGAAGGGCAGGAGAAAATCTACTACATCACCGCAGACAGCTATGCGGCGGCGAAGAGCAGCCCGCACCTGGAACTGTTGCGTAAGAAAGGCATCGAAGTGCTGCTGCTTTCTGACCGTATCGATGAGTGGATGATGAACTACCTGACCGAGTTCGACGGTAAGGCATTCCAGTCCGTAGCCAAAGCTGACGAGTCCATCGACAAGCTGGCGGATGACGTTGACGAATCGGCAAAAGAAGCGGAAAAAGCGCTGACGCCGTTCGTTGAGCGCGTGAAAACCCTGCTGGGCGATCGCGTAAAAGAAGTGCGTCTGACTCACCGTCTGACCGACACGCCGGCCATCGTTACCACCGATGCGGACGAAATGAGCACCCAGATGGCGAAACTGTTCGCTGCTGCCGGCCAGGCCGTACCGGAAGTGAAATATATCTTTGAACTCAACCCGGACCACGTGCTGGTCAAACGCACGGCGGATACCCAGGACGAAGCGCAGTTCAAAGAGTGGGTTGAACTGCTGCTGGATCAGGCGCTGTTTGCTGAACGCGGCACGCTGGAAGATCCGAACCAGTTCATTCGTCGTATGAACCAGTTGCTGGTGTCCTGATAGCCGTAAGGTAATGCCGGATGATGCTAACGCGTGTCCGGCTTACACCATCTCGTCGATCCCTGGCCGGATACGGTGTTTACACCGCGATCCGGCATTTTCTCTCCTCATTTTTAATTTTCCCACCGTTAACCGTTTCAGCGTCGGGCGTCTTCCTTGAGCCAATTGCGTGATGGTGGTATCGTTTAGCGCTTTTTAAAAAATATCGACAACCTTTAAGGGGATTTTCGTAATGCGTATCATTCTGCTTGGCGCTCCGGGCGCGGGTAAAGGAACTCAGGCTCAGTTCATCATGGAGAAGTATGGTATTCCGCAAATCTCCACCGGTGATATGCTGCGTGCTGCCGTGAAATCTGGCTCCGAGCTGGGCAAACAAGCGAAAGACATCATGGACGCCGGTAAGCTGGTGACTGATGAGCTGGTGATCGCGCTGGTAAAAGAGCGTATTGCTCAGGAAGACTGCCGTAATGGTTTCCTGCTTGATGGCTTCCCGCGTACTATTCCGCAGGCTGATGCCATGAAAGAAGCAGGCATCAACGTGGACTACGTTCTTGAATTCGACGTTCCGGATGAGCTGATCGTTGACCGTATCGTGGGTCGTCGCGTACACGCTGCTTCTGGCCGCGTTTACCACATCAAATTCAACCCGCCTAAGGTTGAAGGAAAAGACGACGTGACCGGCGAAGAGCTGACCACCCGTAAAGACGATCAGGAAGAGACCGTACGTAAGCGCCTGGTGGAATACCATCAGATGACCGCTCCGCTGATCGGCTACTACTCTAAAGAAGCGCAGGCGGGTAACACCAAATACGCGAAAGTTGACGGCACCCAGGCTGTGGCTGACGTTCGCGCAGCGCTGGAAAAAATCCTCGGTTAAGTTTTAGCGCAGTCAATGCCGGATGGCGGTGTAAACACCTTATCCGGCCTACGATTTTATGTAGGTCTGATAAGCGCAGCGCCATCAGGCAAATTCTCGTCTTACCTTTCACAGCAATTAGTTCTTCTTTATCGCTTTTCCGCTACAATTATCAACAATTTGAATCGATAAGAGGCGGTAATGCGTCAGACGAAAACCGGTATCCTGCTGGCAAACCTCGGCACTCCCGATGCCCCAACCCCCGAAGCCGTTAAGCGCTACCTGCGCCAGTTTTTAAGCGATCAACGCGTAGTCGATACGTCACCTGCGCTGTGGTGGCCGCTGCTGCGTGGTGTGATTTTGCCGCTGCGTGCGCCACGCGTGGCGAAGCTGTACCAGTCAATCTGGATGGAAGACGGTTCCCCGCTGATGGTCTACAGCAAGGCGCAACAGCAGGCGCTGGCACAACGTCTGCCAAATACGCCTGTCGCGCTGGGGATGAGCTACGGTTCACCGTCGCTTGAAAGCGCGGTCGATGAACTGCTGGCAAGCGGAGTTGAACACATGGTGGTGTTACCGCTGTACCCGCAATATTCCTGTTCTACCGTGGCGGCAGTCTGGGATGAACTGGCGCGAATCTTAGCGCGTAAACGCAGTATTCCTGGTATCTCATTTATTCGTGATTACGCTGATGACAGCAGCTACATTGATGCGCTGGCCAAGAGCGCCCGTGATTCGTTTGCTCAACATGGTGAACCCGATTTGCTGCTGCTTTCCTATCACGGCATTCCGCAGCGCTACGCCGATGAAGGCGATGACTACCCGCAGCGCTGCCGCGATACCACTCGTGAGCTGGTTTCTGCGCTTGGCTTGCCGCCGGAAAAAGTGATGATGACCTTCCAGTCTCGTTTTGGCCGTGAACCGTGGTTAACGCCATATACCGATGAAACGTTAAAAATGCTGGCGGAGAAAGGGACCCGACATATCCAGGTCATGTGTCCGGGCTTCGCGGCTGATTGTCTTGAAACGCTGGAAGAGATAGCGGTGCAAAACCGGGAGATTTTCCTTGAGGCAGGTGGTAAGCAATATGAGTATATTCCGGCGCTGAATGCCACACCGGAACATATCGAAATGATGGTTAAACTGACCGCAGCCTACCGTTAAAGCTGCGCTCTGAAGTAACGCGCGCCCTCCCGTAACGCATCGTCGGCGGTTTTCATCATCCGCGAATAGTGCAGGAAGGCGTGCAACGTGCCGGGGTACATTTTGTACTGGCAGGGCTGCTGATGCGCCTGTAGCGTCTGGAACAATAAGCGGCTATCGTCAATCAGCGGATCAAACTCCGCACCGGCGATAAAGCACGGCGGTACGTCGCGCGTCAGGTCGTTATTAAACAGGCAATAGTATGGTGATTCGCGATCGTCGGCGCTACGCAGGTACGCGTTTTCGTACATCTGCAGATCCTCGCGGGTTAAACCATCCCAGGCGCCGCCCATTAGCCGTCGGCTCAGTGAATCCTGCAGGCCGTAAAGCCCATACCACAACAGCACGCCAGCCACCTTGCCGCAGGCAATTTGTTTATCCCGCAACCACAACGCGCTGGCAAGCGCCAGCATGGCCCCGGCGGAATCGCCCGCAAAACCAATATGATTCACATTAAGGGAATAATCGCCAGCGTGCTGATAAAAGTACTGACAGACGGCGACAATCTCTTCGATGGCTTGCGGGTAGCGGGCCTCTGGCGCAAGCGAATAGTCGATACCAATTATCGTGCACTGCGTATAGCGGGCCAGTAAACGCATAATGCGATCGTGGGTATCCAGATTACCGAGAATAAAACCGCCGCCGTGCAGGTAATATAGCGTCGCCTGGCTATGGGGCTGCGGAGTGTAAATTCGTGTGGCAACGGGGCCGCATGCGGTGGAAATAACACATTCTCGGGTATTCATCTGTGGGGCATCGGCATTCCACAACTGCCGTTCATGAATGTAGTGTTTACGCTGGGCCACAAAGTCAGCAGCAGCGGGCCACGGCGGCAAATCTTCGCGATGAAAATTCACCACACTTTTCATTTCATCCGAAATGTTGTCGAGTACGGGGATCTTGTTTTCCGGCTTCATAAAGCGCTCCTTGTGAAGGTGAGTTATTGTAGAAATTCATCCCGGATAAACTGCGATCTCACCGTCCGATATTGAAACTCAGCGCCGCATCGCATGCGCAGCGGGGAATGTGCTACCATGCATCGCTCAGCTAACCACCCGTAAAATCGACCATGAAATTTCCCGGTAAACGTAAATCCAAACACTATTTCCCCGTCAGCGCGCGCGATCCGTTGCTGCAACAAATTCAGCCAGAAAATGAAACCAGCGCAGCCTGGGTGGTGGGTATTGACCAGACGCTGGTGGATATTGAAGCCAAAGTTGATGATAACTTTGTAAAACGTTATGGATTAAGCGCCGGGCACTCTCTGGTGATTGCAGATGATGTCGCTGAAGCGCTCTACCAGGAACTGGTGCGTGAAAATTTGATCACCCATCAGTTTGCGGGCGGTACTATCGGTAATACGATGCACAACTACTCCGTGCTGGCGGATGACCGCTCGGTGCTGCTGGGTGTGATGTGCAGCAATATCGAGATTGGCAGCTATGCGTACCGCTATTTATGCAATACCTCCAGTCGTACCGATCTGAACTACCTGCAGGGCGTAGATGGACCGATTGGTCGCTGCTTTACGCTGATTGGCGAGTCCGGTGAGCGTACCTTTGCAATCAGCCCAGGGCATATGAACAAGCTGCGGGCGGATAGCATCCCTGAATCGGTGATTGCCGGAGCGTCCGCGCTGGTGCTGACGTCTTATCTGGTGCGCTGCGAGCCGGGCGAGCCAATGCCGGAAGCGACCATGAAGGCGATCGAATTTGCTAAAAAACACAATGTACCGGTGGTACTGACGCTGGGCACCAAATTTGTCATTGCCGATAATCCGCAGTGGTGGCAGGCATTCCTGAAAGAGCATGTCTCAATTCTGGCGATGAATGAAGAAGAGGCCGAAGCGCTGACCGGCGAAAACGATCCGCTGCTGGCGTCCGACAAGGCGCTGGATTGGGTGGATCTGGTGCTGTGCACAGCGGGTCCGGCGGGTCTTTATATGGCGGGCTTTACGGAAGAAGAAGTCAAACGTAAAACCCAGCATCCGCTGCTGCCTGGAGCCATTGCCGAATTCAACCAGTACGAGTTTAGCCGCGCCATGCGCCATAAAGATTGTACTAATCCGCTGCGTGTGTATTCGCACATCGCACCGTATATGGGCGGTCCAGAGAAGATCATGAATACCAACGGCGCTGGCGACGGCGCGCTGGCGGCATTGCTGCATGATATTACCGCTAACAGCTATCACCGCAGCAACGTGCCTAACTCCAGCAAGCACAAGTTCACCTGGCTGACCTATTCGTCGTTAGCCCAGGTGTGTAAATATGCGAATCGCGTGAGTTATCAGGTGCTGAACCAGCATTCCCCGCGCCTGACGCGCGGTTTGCCGGAACGCGAAGATAGCCTCGAAGAGTCGTACTGGGATCGTTAAATCATGCACATGCCGGATAAGCGATAGCGTCATCCGGCAACGACATCAGCCTGTAACGACCACCTCACCAGCAGGCGGCGTTTCAATCAGTTCCAGCATGGTACGGGCGATTTCACGCTCACCCATGACGACCTGATTGGCGCCGCGTTCGGTAATGTATTCCACCTCGTCGTCATAATGCGCGCGGGCGATAATTTCAATCGACGGGCACTTCTCGCGTGCTGAAGCGACAATTTCACCCGCTTCATAGCCATTGGGAATAGTCAGCAGCAGCCAGCGTGCGCAATCCAGATGCGCCAGATTCATAATTTCTTCGTTGGCGGCATTTCCCAGCACCGCGCGGATCCCGCGCTCGCGCAGTTCATCCACTCGGGTGCGTGAGGTTTCGATAACTACCAGCGGGATCCCCGCAGCCATCAATTTCTCGCCCAGCAGGCTACCGACGCGCCCAAAGCCAACCAGCAGGGCGTGATTGCAGATATCCACCGGAATTTGCTTCTCTTCTTCAATAGCCTCTTCCAGCGTCTGTTCTTCCAGCGTTTCTGTTTTGGCGAGATATTTTTCTAACACCGCGAACAGCACCGGGTTAAGCATGATGGACAGGATCGCCCCCGCCAGCACCAGATTCTGTCCGGCCTGCGGCAGCAGGTTTAACGCCATGCCCAGACCCGCCAGGATAAAGGCAAATTCACCAATCTGCGCCAGGCTGGTGGCAATGGTGAGCGCTGTGCGTTGGGAGTGACCAAACAGGCGCACCAGGAAATAGGCGGCAAGGGATTTACCAAAGATGATAATCGCCAGCGTGCCCAGCACCGCCAGCGGCTGCTGAATCAGAATCATGGGATCAAAGAGCATCCCGACGGAAACAAAGAACAGTACGGCGAACGCATCGCGCAGCGGCAGGGTGTCATGCGCCGCACGGTGACTCAGTTCAGATTCGTTCAGCACCATGCCGGCGAAGAATGCCCCCAGTGCAAAGGAGACATCGAACAGCTCCACTGCGCCAAATGCGATACCTAATGCGAGGGCGAGGACTGACAGGGTAAACAGTTCGCGTGAGCCGGTTGCGGCGCTACGGGCCATAATCCACGGCACCAGGCGACGACCGACCAGCATCATAATTGCGATAAACGCCACCACCTTACCGATGGTAATGCCCATATCTACGGCCAGCGAGGCAAAGCCGACATCTTCTTTTTCCAGCATTCCAGCGACGGCTGGCAGGAGAACCAGCGTCAGCACCATCATCAGGTCTTCGACAATCAGCCAGCCAATGGCGATTTGCCCGCGCTGACTGTCAATGAGCTGCCTTTCTTCAAGCGCACGCAATAGCACCACGGTACTGGCGGTTGAAAGACACAGACCAAACACGATCCCTACCATCAGCGACCAGCCCATCACCGCTGAAAGCGCCATGCCCAGCAGCGTTGCCACCGCTATCTGGGCAATCGCGCCGGGAATGGCGATAGACTTTACCGCCATCAAATCCTTCAGCGAAAAGTGCAGCCCCACGCCGAACATCAGCAGGATTACGCCAAGCTCGGCCAGTTCAGGCGCTAGCTTGGTATCAGCAACAAAACCAGGTGTAAATGGACCGGCCAGAACGCCCGCTAACAGATATCCCACCAGAGGAGAAATACGTAGTTTATTGGCAATCATGCCTAATATAAAAGCGAGCACAAGGCCGCCGACAATGGTGGTGATAAGCGGGGTGGCGTGATGCATTCCGTCTCCTTTGGTTGCTGTGATAATCCTGAAAACTCAAACGACGAGTAATAGTTTATGACAATTTTGATGTTTTTGTTTGTGAATAATTATTGAATTTTGATGAAAACAGGATTTTAGACGTAAAAAAGCACGGATCGGAAAAGTACAGCGGTATGTGAGAGGCAAAGGCTGATGGCTACTGTAAGTCTGACGGCCAAAATTTACTTTTGGCCGTCAGGAAATCACGCTTTATGTCGGTTATCAGGTAAGAATATGGTCAGTATCCCCAGTAGTGGCAGGAAAGCACATATTTTGTAGACCAAATCGATACTGGTATGGTCGGCAATCAGCCCTAACACCGCGGCTCCCAAGCCGCCCATGCCGAAGGCAAAACCGAAAAATAGCCCAGAAACCATGCCGATACGGCCAGGAAGCAGCTCCTGCGCGTAGACCAGAATGGCAGAAAACGCCGATGCGAGGATAAAACCAATGATCACGGTTAAAATCCCGGTCCATTCCAGCGTTGCGTAGGGTAAAAAGAGGGTAAAGGGTGCTACGCCGAGGATAGAGCCCCAAATAACATATTTTCTGCCAATTTTATCGCCCAATGGTCCACCAATCACCGTCCCGGCTGCGACGGCAAACAGGAAGGCAAACAGGTGAAACTGGGCATTTTGTACCGATAATCCGAATTTTTGCATCAGATAAAAGGTGTAATAGCTGCTGATGCTCGCCATATAGAAGTATTTGGAGAAAATCAGCACCAGCAGGATGCTTACCGCCAGTACCACTTTATTCCGTGGTAACGGATTCACGATGGCGACTTTCGGTTTTCCTTTACTCATCCGGTGCTGCGCAGCATACCAACGGCTGATTTGCGCCAGAACGACAATCGCTAATAACGCAGCCAGCACAAACCAAGCCACATTACCCTTACCATATGGCGCGATGATGACAGCCGCCAGTAACGGTCCCAGAGAGCTACCGAAGTTGCCGCCAACCTGGAAAATTGACTGGGCAAGACCGTGACGACCGCCGGAGGCCATTCGCGCCACGCGGGATGATTCCGGGTGAAATACCGAAGAGCCGGTACCAACCAGCGCTGCGGCGAGCAGGACCATATGGAAACTGCCAGCCATGGCCAGCAAAACAAGCCCACTCAGCGTGAAGCACATCCCAATGGGCAGCGACCACGGCATCGGGTATTTATCCGTCCAGTAACCCACAACCGGTTGCAGCAGTGAGGAAGCAAGCTGGAAGGTCAGGGTAATCATCCCTATCTGCATAAACGTCAGCGAGAACTCTGACTGCAATAGCGGATAAATCGCCAGGATCAGCGACTGGATCATATCGTTTAGCAGATGGGAGAGGCTGATTGCCCCTAAAATGCCAAATGAGGTGCGTGCTTTAGCAACCGACGCTGACGCGCCAGCCACTGGCTGGGTTGGTTCACTTATTGCCATAGAAAGTCACTTCTGTTTGGGTTGCGATTATGAGGGTAATCTAATTTGTTATTATTACCTGACTAACATACCTGCGGAAGGTGTTTGAAGGAAGTCTCATTTCTGAAAACATTTTCGGCTATTATTTTCAGTAGCTGTAATTTTATGCCCGAACTAATTCGACTTACAGGTAGGCGGCAAACGCGAGAGTCCCAGGAGCTTACTGCATAAGCGACAGGGGGAAGTGAGCGCAGCCAACGCACATGTAATTTGAAGGATAACGGGTATGGCGGTTGATATTGAGTCAGGGAGTGAAATATGAAGTTTTTAAAACGGGGCGTGGCGCTGGCGTTATTAGCCGCATTTGCGCTGGCAGGTCAACCTGCACAGGCGTACGAAAAAGATAAAACCTACAAAATTACCATTCTGCATACCAACGATCATCACGGTCACTTCTGGCGCAGCGAATACGGTGAATACGGGCTGGCGGCACAAAAAACGCTGGTGGACGGTATTCGTAAAGAGGTGGCTGAGGAAGGAGGCAGTGTACTGCTGCTTTCCGGTGGCGACATTAATACCGGCGTACCGGAGTCTGATCTGCAGGATGCGGAACCTGATTTTCGCGGAATGAACCTGATTGGCTATGATGCGATGGCGGTCGGAAACCACGAGTTTGATAATCCGCTTAGCGTATTGCGCCAGCAGGAAAAATGGTCCAAATTCCCGTTTCTCTCGGCCAATATCTATCAGAAAAGCACCGGCGAGCGTTTGTTTAAGCCGTGGGCCATCTTTAAGCGCCAGGATTTAAAAATTGCCGTACTCGGTTTAACCACTGACGATACGGCGAAAATTGGCAACCCAGAGTTCTTTACCGATATTGAGTTCCGTAAACCTGCTGATGAAGCCAAACTGGTTATCCAGGAACTGAATATGGGGGAAAAGCCGGACATCATTATTGCGACCACCCATATGGGACATTATGACAATGGCAATCACGGCTCGAACGCACCTGGCGACGTAGAAATGGCGCGCAGCCTGCCGGCGGGATCGCTGGCAATGATTGTGGGTGGTCACTCGCAGGATCCGGTATGTATGGCCGCGGAAAACAAGAAGCAGGTTGATTACGTGCCGGGTACGCCGTGTGCGCCAGACAAGCAAAACGGGATCTGGATTGTGCAGGCGCATGAGTGGGGGAAATACGTGGGGCGGGCGGACTTTGAGTTCCGCAATGGCGAAATGAAAATGGTTAACTACCAGCTCATCCCCGTCAACCTTAAGAAAAAAGTGACCTGGGACAACGGTAAAAGTGAGCGCGTACTCTACACCCCGGAAATTGCAGAAAATCAGCAAATGCTTTCTCTGCTGACGCCGTTCCAGAATAAAGGTAAAGCGCAGCTCGACGTGAAAATTGGTAGCGTCAATGCGCGCCTCGAAGGCGACCGTAGCAAAGTCCGTTTCGTGCAGACCAACATGGGGCATTTACTGCTGGCTGCGCAAATGGCGCGAACCAGCGCTGATTTTGGCGTGATGAGCGGCGGCGGTATCCGTGACTCCATCGAAGGCGGTGATATTACCTATAAGAGCGTGCTGAAGGTGCAGCCGTTCGGTAACATCGTGGTGTACGCCGACATGAGCGGGAAAGAGGTGATTGACTATCTGACCGCCGTGGCGCAAATGAAGCCGGATTCCGGGGCCTATCCGCAGTTTGCCAATGTCAGCTTCGTGGCGAAAGACGGCAAGCTTAACGATTTGAAAATTAAAGGCGAACCCGTTGATCCAGCCAAAACCTATCGCATGGCAACGCTGAGCTTCAATGCCACCGGCGGCGATGGCTATCCGCGAATTGATAACAAGCCTGGCTATGTAAATACCGGGTTTATTGATGCGGAAGTGCTGAAAGAGTACGTGCAGAAGAACTCACCGCTCGATGCTGGTGCGTATGAGCCGAAGGGCGAGGTAAGCTGGCAGTAACAGGGCAATTTGGGGCATCATTTTATCCGCTCCTCCGGGCCGCCCTTCATGGCGGCCCAATAATCCTACTTATTACATCTACGCTCCGGTTCTTGCGCGCTGGCCGAGTCCAAACTGTCTTCACCAATCACGCCCTGTAATCGCAGTAGGCTCAATCGCCGTATCACCGGGCAAAAGACAATTAATCACGGCGTGCGATATCGGCGAATTTCGCATCCAGAATTTTCGCCAAATCGCCCGCTGCCAGTTCAATATCCAGCCCGCGTTTGCCGCCGGACACATAAATGGTGTCAAACGTCTGGGCGGGAGCGTCGATGAGCGTCGGCAATCTTTTTTTCTGCCCCAGCGGGCTGATGCCGCCTACCAGATACCCGGTGGTTCGCTGCGCGATCATCGGATCGGCCATATCGACCTTTTTGGCTCCCAACGCCCTGGCGACTTTTTTGAGATCCAGTTGACCGGCTACCGGCGTAACGGCAACCGCCAGGTGCTTCATATCGCCATTCACGGCAACCAGTAGCGTTTTGTAGACCTGGTCCGCATTCAGACCTAACTTGCGTACCACTTCGTCACCAAAGTTCGTCTCGGACGGATCGTGATCGTAGGTGTGGATCTGGAAAGAAATTTTGTTTTTTTCGAGTAATTTAACGGCGGGTGTCATAGCAATTTTCCTGGCCCAGACAAAATACGACACAAGCATACGCCTGATGTCTGTCTAAAAAATAGTACCATCTTGCGCAATAGTGTTGGCAGGATGATGACTTTGAGCGACAATCGAACTACACCGATGCTTTAAGCGTCGGGATCATAATAATGATGAAATTCCTCTTTGACGGGCCAATAGTAATATTGGCCATTTTTTTACCGTAACATCTCCGGCAAATTTCCTTCTCCATACAAATGCAGCGCGCCAACGGCTACAACATAGTGCCCGGCAGGCATCGCCCTGAGTCGATCGCGCCAGGCCGCATTACGCTGATGCATCAAAACGTCATACAGCGACTGGCTAAAAGTATTGGGTAGAGTGAGTTCGCTATTGCGTGGCGGCGTTTTAAGCCACCAGCCCATCATCTGTTGTAGCAGTCTGGCATTGGTATGCCAGTGCGTCAGGGTATCGTCCAGTAGAGCCAGTCCGTTATCGGGTAACTGACACAACAGCTCGATTTGGCTGGATGCGCCTTCCAGCTCGATTATGGGTTTATGCACCTGTTTTGCCGCATTCAGAAGTTGGTAATCAATGCCGTATTCTGCCCGCAACCCCAACTGCTGCGCCTGCGTTGCCTGCAAGACCATGGCGATTTGCCACAGCGGCTGGGTAGACAGCAGGGAAGGGGAAATACCCAGCTCGTCGGTGACTTTGTGCAGATTATCTAGCAGCTCTGGGCTGATGCGCTCTTCCAGTGCGGCAAAGGTCGGAAGGTTGGCAAACGGCGCGTCGTCGCCGGAAACATCGGCTTCGACAATGAGCGCATCGGCACGCTGGAGCTTTTTGAGTAATTTGGCAGGCAGAGGCGCCATATCGCGGCTGCCCATGTGAATACTGCCAATCAGATGAAAATGGCGGTTTTCGGGCAAGGAGATGTCGATGGCAGGCCAGGTATAGTGGTTGCCGCGTAGCGCGGTGAAAAATGATTTTACCCGGTACAACAGATCCATACGGCCTCCCTAAGTAGACTTCCATGCTAGCGCGTGGTCCTGGAAGGTGCAAATACACTTCATCATTCCCTCAGCCTCTTTGTTGGCAGCGTGCAAAAACCCCAGTCACATAGTTGGCCATGCTCCTGGGGTTTTTATACTTGCCGCCTTAATGCAACGCGAATGATTTGGGGCTCCGTTCAGAGCGCCATCCGGTAAAGGCTTACTCTTTAGGTTTGAAGCGCAGCAGTCGGTTAGCGTTGCTCACCACGGTAATGGAGGAGAGCGCCATCGCCGCCCCGGCAACGACCGGGTTGAGCAGCGTTCCGGTGAACGGCCACAAAATCCCGGCGGCAACGGGGATACCGATGCTGTTATAGATAAACGCGCCGAGCAGGTTCTGCTTCATATTGCGCAGCGTTGCCCGGGAGATAGACAGCGCATCGGCAACGCCCATCAGGCTATGGCGCATCAGCGTAATCGCGGCGGTTTCAATCGCCACATCGCTGCCGCCACCCATGGCAATCCCTACATCAGCCTGAGCCAGCGCAGGCGCATCGTTGATACCGTCACCGACCATGGCAACCTGACGCCCCTGGCTCTGCAGACGTTTAATCGCCTCGGCTTTACCGTCCGGCAGAACGCCAGCAATCACCTCATCAATACCCGCCTCTTTGGCAATGGCGTTGGCGGTCGTTGGGTTGTCGCCGGTGAGCATCACCAGACGATACCCGGCGCGGTGCAGACGCTGGAGCGCTGCCACGCTGTCGCTACGCAGAGGATCACGTACCGCTAACAGCGCTGCCGCTTTACCGTCAATCGCTAACAGTACCGGGGTTGAGCCTTGGGAAGCCTGAGCGGTGATTTCAGCCTCCATTTCAGTGGTATCTACCTGCTGTTCATTGAGCAGCGCCTGGTTTCCCAGCAGCAGCGAATGACCTTCCGTTTCGCCACTGACGCCTAAACCGCGCAGCGTACGGAAACCGTTGACCTGCGGCAGCGTGACATCACCTGCTTTGTCCAGAATCGCCCTGGCTAACGGGTGGCTGGAACCCTGTTCAAGGGCCGCTGCCAGACGAATTGCCAGCGCTTCGTCGGTATTGCCAAACGTTTTGATGGCAACAACCTGTGGTTTGCCTTCAGTTAGCGTCCCGGTTTTATCAAACACGATGGTATCGAGCGTGCTGGCGCGCTGCAGCGCATCGGCATCACGTACCAGCACCCCAAATTCAGCGGCACGCCCGACGCCGGAAATAATCGACATCGGCGTTGCCAGACCCAGCGCACAAGGGCAGGCAATAATCAGTACGGTGGTGGCGATTACCAGCGTATAGACAAT
Organism: Citrobacter sp. Cb028; assembly: GCF_030336705.1. Taxonomy (NCBI): domain Bacteria; kingdom Pseudomonadati; phylum Pseudomonadota; class Gammaproteobacteria; order Enterobacterales; family Enterobacteriaceae; genus Citrobacter; species Citrobacter sp. Cb028. Next base: position 262,184 of record NZ_JAOWCZ010000034.1, read on the forward strand.
CTGCGGCGCTGGTCCAAAGAAATACCAGATAGCCGCACTGACCAGCGCAATGGCGACCACGACCGGAACGAACACCGACGAGATGCGGTCGGCCAGTTTGCCAATTTCCGGTTTGCTGCTTTGCGCCTGGCGCACCATACGAATAATGCGCGACAGCGTGGTTTGACTGCCAACAGCGCTGGCGCGGAACAGCACGCTACCGTCCTGTACGACCGTACCGGCGTGGACGCTATCGCCTGCACCTTTTTGCTGTGGAATCGGCTCACCGGTCAGCATGGCCTCATCCAGCCAGGCTTCACCCTGAGTGATTTCGCCATCAACCGGAACGCGGTCACCGGTGGTCAGGCGCAGCAACATTCCAGCCTGCACCTCTGCCAGCGGCACGTTTTTTTCACCTTCGTCAGTGACGACGCGTGCGGTCGGCGGTGTCAGATCGAGCAGTTTTTCCAGTGCCTTAGACGAGCGTTGGCGAGCCCGCGCTTCCAGCATGTGTCCGAGGTTAATCAGACCGATAATCATGGCACTGGCTTCATAATAGAGGTGTCGCGCTTCCATCGGGAACCATTGCGGCCAGAGGTTGACGCTCATGGAATAGAGCCATGCCACCCCCGTACCCAGCGCCACCAGCGTATCCATGGTCGCGGTGCCGTTCATCAGGCTTTTCCACGCATTGCGGTAAAAGTGACCGCCCGCGAAAACCATCACGGCAAGCGTTGCCAGACCAATCATCAGCCACAGGCTGCGGTTGTCGTCGCTCACCATCATGTTGTCGCCAATCATGCCCCATACCATGACCGGGATACCCAGGAGCAGCGCGACGGCTGCCTGCCAGCGAAAACGTTTCATGGTTGCCACGGCGGTTTCTTGCTGACGTTCGCGACGCTTAGCATCATCTTCAATCGCTTCTGCGCCGTAGCCCGCTTTTTCGACCGCCTGTACTAAGTCTGCGGCGGAGGCACTGCCCATTACCAGCGCAGTGCGTTCCGCCAGGTTTACCCGTGCCTGCGTGACGCCCGGTACACTTTGCAATGCATTTTGTACGCGGGTCACACAACTGGCGCAGCTCATGCCGTTTAACAGCAACTGTTGGCTGTCATCATCAGCCGTAGCTGCCGGAAGCTCGGAAGGGACCGCTGCCAGTGCTTCCGACGGGATTGATGACTCCGTCAGCGGTTTAGCCTTTGGGTGGCTTAACTCCGCGCCGTAACCGGCTTGTTTAATGGTTTCAATCAGCGCTTCTGCGCTGGCGCTCCCGGTAACATGCGCTTCTGTCACGGTGACATCCGCTTGCTCAACGTCCGGACGTTGTTCCAGACTTTCTTTAACGCGTTTTACGCAGTGACCACAGGACAGGCCGTCCAGGGTTAGATCGATTGTTTGAGACATAACCAACTCCTTTTTTGCAGGATTAACTGACTGTGATAAAGGTTAAACCTTCCAGCAAGGGGAAGGTCAAGGGCGTTTTTAGAAAAGGTGAAAAAAGGGGGTAAAGGGAGAAAAACGGGAACGCCACGCCAGGGGTTCCCGGTCTGTTATTGATTGAGGACGATAATCGGCGTTCGATGCTCCGGTTCATTTATGACCGTGAGATCGGCACCGTACAGCGCGTTCAGCGACCGTTGCTTCAGGACATCCTGCGGATATCCGTTATCAACTATCCTGCCGCGCTCCATCAATACCACGCGGTCGGCATAGCGCGCCGCGAGGTTGAGATCGTGCAGGACGCAGCAGACGTTAAACTGCCGTTCACGCACCAGACGACGTAGCAGACGAAAAAGGTGCTGCTGGTGGTGAATATCCAGCGCGGAGGTGGGTTCATCAAGAAACAGCCATTTCGGCCCAGGCTCGGGCTCCCAAAGCTGAACCAGCAGGCGCGCCAGCTGTACCCGTTGTTGTTCTCCTCCCGAGAGATGCCGGTAATCGCGTGCGGCCAGCGCCTGGCAATCACACAATGCCATGATGTACTCCGTTTCATCGCCCGTGTTGCGCGTACGATACGGATGTCTGCCCATGCGAATGACCTCCTGAACGCTAAACGGGAAGGCCATATGACTATTCTGGCGCATCACGGCACGGGTTTTTGCCAGCTCGGTGATTGACCACTTGTCCAGCGGCTTGCCAAACATGCTACAACGCCCACTGTGGGGCTGCAGATATCCCGTAAGCTGGCGTAGCAGCGTCGATTTCCCGGCTCCGTTCGGGCCAAGAATCGCGATGATCTCTCCATCAGGTAGCGTCAGGGAAACGTCGTCGGTCAGTCGTCTTCCCTGAATGTGGTAGACCAGATTTTCAGCGACGATCATGACACCCTCCGGCTACGCAGTATTAACCACAGGAAATACGGTCCACCGATCAGGCTGGTTAACAGGCCAACGGGCATTTCGGCTGGCTGAACAAGTGTGCGGGCCAACGTATCGGCAATCAGAAGTAAACAGGCACCGGCCAGCGTAGAGCAGGGAATCAACCAGCGATGATCGGCGCCGGTCGTCATTCTGATCAGATGCGGGATCACCAGGCCAATAAAGCCAATTACGCCGCTGACGGAAACCGCAGCGCCAACCAGGAGCGAACTGAGCAACAGTAACTGCTGACGCTTACGTTTGACGTTTACGCCGAGGTAATGCGCCTCTTCATCACCCAACTGCAGTAAATTAAGCGTTCCCGCCATGCAGATGGTGACAACAATGGCTGGAAGAACAAACGTGCTGGCAACCAACAGCGTTGGCCACTGGGCTTGGCCGAGATTTCCCATCATCCACAATGTAAGTTGACGTAGCTGCTGCTCGTCGCCCACATAGCTCAGTACGCCAATAGCCGAACCGCACAGGGCATTGATAGCGATACCGGCTAACAGCAGTTGCATCATTCCACCGTGGTTATGACGCTGGCTTATCAGGAAAATAATCGTGCAGACCACCATGCTGCCTGCGACGGCAAAAATCATCTGCTCATACAGCACCAGCACCACGGGGAACGAAAATGGGATAACTATCGCGATGCCGACCATCAGCGCGGAGCCGCTGCTGACGCCAAGCAGGCCAGGATCGGCCATCGGATTGCGAAAAAGTCCCTGCATGATGACCCCAGCCGTCGCCAGCGCAGCACCGACCAGAACGGCCAGCAGCACGCGAGGCAGGCGGATGTTTAACCATATATCACGATATTCGTCGTTGAACAGAGCGCTGAAGCTAATGTTCAGCGCCCCCTGGCTGGCACCGAAGAGCATCAGAGCAACCAGCAAAAGAGAAAGACCCGTCAGGATGCTGACGGAAGAAAGCGAGTCCTTAAGCACGTAACGCTCCATAACGTCTTTGCGGCGCGGAGTTCCCGCGCCGTGAGGGGTTTACGCGGGTTTCAGTCCCGGCTCAACCAAACTGTAAATCTGGTTATTGAGTGCCGGCGCAGTGGCCAGTTCGTGAATATGCTTCGCAACATCTGCACGCATTACAAAGCCGTGACACTCCTGAGCCTGTATTCGTTGCGCCTGGCCGGTGGCTGCACCGTTCAGCAAACCGCCGGGGCGGAGAATGGCGTAGTCCAGTCGACTGGTTTGTAGCCAGCTTTCAGCCAACGATTTTTCCCGTACAGCCTGACCAAATGCGGCCTTTGCGCGTGAAGAAAGAAAAGGCCAACTGTCACCGCAGCCGAGTGAGGTCACCAGAATCATGCGCTTGATCTCCGCTTTTTCTGCTTCATCAATGACGGTTCTGTGCGCCAGATAATCCTGGGCGCCGCCCATGGAGGAGATCACCGTGGCATGTTGACCCGCTGCGCGACAGGCACAGGCGGTGACCTGACTATCGCAGGCGTCGCCGATGAAGACCTGTACACCTTTTTCCTGCAACCCAGCAGCGACCTGTGCGTTGCGAACGACGGCAATTACCGGACGTTGTTCCGCCAGTGCGAGTTCAAGCGTTTTCGCACCGACGCCGCTACCACCCGCACCAAAAATGAGCCATGGAGCCATCAGGCATGTTCCTTTAAAGATGAAGACAACGCGTGAAAGGCGCTGACCTGTTCGGCCAGTAACTGTCGATGCTCATCCCGACCGAGGAAAATTTTGAACATCGCGCTACCCGCCTGGTTAAAGAAGAGAATGGACGCGGTGTCCATTCCCATAAATTTGCGTTCAATCAGGGCAATATGCGTACAGTTTTCTGCCTTGATATGACCGGTCATGCCTTTTTTGCCGCGCAGGTTGAAGTAGCCATGACGGTGGAATCCGGAAGGTAATTCACCGGTGAATTCCAGAATGACATCAGCAGTATGGACCAGGGTGGTGACTTTGCCCCATTCGCTGACGGTTTCCCAGACGGTATCAAATTGATCGCCGGAAACCAGCGTCGGGGAGGGGAGGTTTTTCACCACCTCCAGCAGCGTGGTGTTGTACTGGGCAGCGATAGCTTCCAGCGTACCGTCCGGTTCAGTTTTCAAAAAATCCTGTAAAGAGACATGGCTCATAATTCACTCCTGGTATGGTTGTTCTACCGCAATGCGCGGCGCGTTAAGTGCCTGAATAAGTTCATCAAGAGACTGCAAAATATTGCTTGCCCAAAAACGCCCTTCATTGGTCAGGCGCACGCAGGTGCTGGCATCTCGCGTCAGTCCTGCGTGATGCCATTGGGTCAGTAGCGGGGTCAGTTTTTGTGCATGAGGCGTCAGTTCATCCAGCGGGACACGGGCCGTTTCAATGCCCGCCTGGAGAGTGTGTCGCCACTGGAAACCACGCTCGGCGGTACGCATCATCATCATTAGCGGTTTTTTCCCGGCGGCGATAGATTCATGCCATGTCGTCAGATTGCGCTCGACCATCCAGGAATAGCCATTGACTGATCCCCCGGCGCCTGAGCCGAATGCCAGACAGTCCGCTCCCTGTTTAATCAGCAGGTTGTACAGATTGCGTTCACGCGTGGTACGCGCCCAGTGGCTGTTGCTGATGCAGCGCCAGCCTGCGCTGTCCATGAAATCGCAACCCTGAAGATAGAGATCGCGACGTTCGGCGGGAGAGGGAACGGTTGTGCGCCCGGTTTCAACTGCTTTGCCAAGCGGTGTATTGGGGATCAGGTTCAGCGCATAAAGATCTACACCGTCGAGGCCGATGTCACGGGCAATCGCCAGATCGTCGCCCCACAGTTTTGCATCTTGTCCTGGCAGACCAAACAACAGATCGCATACCACGGCGGCACGATCCCGTTTTACCAGCCCCTGCATAAAGGCAATTGCGGTCGGGCCGTCCGAGGTGCGCGCCATTTTCTTGCGGATCCGGCTGTTAAAAGATTGAATACCGATCGAAAACCGATTGGCGCCAGCGTCAAGGCAGGCATCAATTCGCGCATCGTCAAAATTGAGCACTCGTCCCTCAATGGTAATTTCGCAGTCCGGCGCCAGCGGTAACTTTTCACGCAGCGCGGTGATGATTCTGCCCAGATCCCGTGCTGACAGCGCTGAAGGCGTACCGCCGCCAAAATAGACGGCGTGAATTGGGGCTGACTGATGTAACGCGCTATCGGCTTCCATCTCTATTTCGCGCAACAGCGCGTTGGTGTAGCGGGTGCAGTGATCTTCTTCGAACCGGTTTTGATAAAAACCGCAGAAAGTACAATGCGTTGCACAAAAAGGGATATGCAAGTACACCAGCCGTTTACGCGGCGGGGTAGGCTGGCTGATAACATCCTGCCAGGTTTGTGACAATAGCTCTTTGGCAATCGGGATCGCCCCGCGCCATGGCATTGTGGCGCGGCGATCCTTAAAGGGCTGACTTCCCTCAAGCGCAAAATGCGCGGTGAGATCCAGCGAGTGTTCAGTTTTCATTCTTTTTTATAAATCCAGTTAGTGAGGCCAGAATTGCTGGTGCAGGGCTTCAACCGCATCGGCGACGCGAGGCCCCATTCCCAGAATCAGCGCCTGGTCTACCGCCACAATGCGCTGATTTTTCCAGGCCGCAGTGTGGGTAATACCGGCAATCGCGCTCAGACGAGCCAGATCGCCATCCACCATTTGCGACGTCACCAAGATCACCTCCGGGTTGGCGGCGATCAGCGACTCCGCGCTGTAACTTTTATACTGCGCGTGGGTGGCGACATTTTGTGCGCCTGCAAGGGTCATAATGGCATCGGCAACGCTGCCCTTGCCGGCGACCTGCGGCGCGCTGCCGCCAGCGGAGAGAATGAACATGGCTTTGACCGGCGCATTTTTCGCCGCCACGCTGTGCTGAACACTATCCAGACGTTGATGCAGGCGATTGACCAGCGCTTCACCTTGTTCAGGAATGCGCAGCGTTTGAGCCAGCTCCCGAATGTTGGCGTACATCTGCTCGACGGTGGCCGGTACGCGCGGCAATGTAACGACGTTAACTTTCTGCGCCCGGAGCTGATCCAAAACGATTTGAGGGCCTGCATCCTGCCAGGTGATAAAGCTGTCTGGGTGCAGCGATAAAATGCCCTCGCTGCTTAACTGCTTCCAGTAGCCGATATGCGGGAGTGCGGCAGTTTCAGGTGGGTACGAGGTGGTTTCATCGACGCCAACCACCCGGTTGCCGACGCCCATGGCGTAAATCAGTTCGCTAAGCGAACCGCCCGCCACCACCAGACGGTCAGCGGACTGGGCGCTGAAAACACAGGCGAGGCTCAGTAAGCCAATCATGAGTTTTTTCATCGTCAGAAATTCCACGCAAAGCCAACAGCGGCATTGAAACCAGCGTCTGGGATAGATTCATGCGCGGTTCTGTAACGCTTGTCGGTCAGGTTGTTGAGCGCGAGGTTGACCTGATACTGGTCCTGCGGACCAAACTCGGTGTTGAATGCGAGGTTAAGCGTGGCCCAGCCTGGATAGTTTATTTCCGTGGTGCCGGTATTATCTTTGGCGCGGGACGCCGCGCGAATAAAGACATCGGACGTCACGTTAGCGACATTCATCAACCAGGTATGTTTCAGGCCAACGCGCCCGGTCAGCGTGGGTTCGCCGGTATCCCAGGTTTTTATGGTGTTGCCTTCGTATTGACGGCGAATGAGATTACCGCTCAGGTAGGGGGAAACCGCCCAGCCGTTGTATTCTGCGGTTAATTCCATGCCCCAGGTTTTGGCACGATCGATGTTGTCGTAGTAGTAATAGCCACCGCGGGAAGAGGTGGTGTTGCCGTTGCAAACGGGTTGGCCTGAACAGGCCAGACTGGCGATATAGTCTTTGGCTTCGGAGTAATAAATAGCACCGTCAATCAGCCACATATTCCCTTTATACCGCGCGCCCAACTCATAGTTATTTGAGTGTTCCGCCTTCAGGTTTGGGTTGCCGTAGGTAACGCTGCCGCCGGCGGATGTCTGCATGAACAACTGAGTAAGCGTGGGGAAGACATAGCCCTGGGCGTATGCAGCCCGGAGTTCAAGATCTTCAAAGCCGGAATAGCGCAGGCTGGTCGAGGTCACCAGTTCATCATCGTGAACGGAATTTCCCCCGGTGGATTGCCAGGTGGTGCCGCTGCTTTGGATGGTTTGCGTATCGTTGCGATTGAGTTTCGAAGACAGCCAGTACTGGCGTGCGCCCACGGTCCACGTCCAGTCATCGGCAAAGCGCCAGTCGTTTTGCGCGAACAGTGAGGTGTTGCTTTGTTCCGCTTCGTTATATGACAGGGTATGGGTTTGCGTATCGAAGAAGCCGGTAGCCGCGGTCTGGCGTGTACTGCCGTCCGTGTCCTGTTTTATTTTATCATGCTGATACTGAGTGCCAATCACCAGCGTGTTGTTAGCCGGAAGGGAGATATTGCCCTGCAGCGTTACACCCTGGGTATATTGTTTGTCGTTGGTATTGGTTTGATTGCTTACCGTCAGCGCTTTAATCATCGGGCTGGGGATAATCTGGGTCGTTTTGACCCGGTTTTCAAATTTGCGCTCTATTGTCTGGGTGTATGCGTCAAAATGGATATTCTTCAGGTAATCCCCGTCGGCCGCGTAGTCGTAGAAAAGACCGATTTTCTCGCGTTCCAGCTTAGGAATTTTGACGCTAAAGTCGTCGAACTGACCTTCGGGATCGTCAAACCAGGTTTGAGTGGAAAGCTTATAACGGTCGAGTGAGAGTCCAATTTTGTGGCGATCGAGGTTGTAGCCAAGCCACACTCCCTGGCCGTTATTACGGAAGTTGGTGTCGGGCAATCTTCCGTCAGGTGTATCGCGATCCCCCTGGTCGGAATAGCTGCCATTGATGCGGTAGTCAAAGTTACCGATGCTTCCCCAGGCTGCCGCTGACTCTTCCCATCCTGCCGTTGCGGAGTTATAAACAGCCTTAACGCTACCACCCAGAGGCTTATCGCCGCCTTTTTTGGTAATAAAGTTCACGACGCCGCCAATCGCCTGCGAACCGTAGAGGACAGAATAAGGGCCTTTGACCACTTCAATGCGTTCCAGCGCGGATTCGTCAATAAGTAAACCGGCTCCGTAGTTTTGTCCGGCACGTTGGTAGCTGACGACCTGGCCGTCTATCAAAATCAGCACCCGCGAAGAAGCTTCGCCACGGATACGAATTTGTTTCCGACCTGCGAGAGCGTTATCGGTAACTTCGACGCCGGGGATATCTTGTAAATCATCAGCAAGAGAAACGCTGGTGGAGTTTTGTAGCGTCTGGCGATCGATAACCTGAATGGTTGCCGGGCTATCCCAGAGACTACTTTCTGTGCGGTTAGCCGTAACGATCACCGTATCTTCGTCGGACGTTGAACCGTGTGTTGGAGAGGTCGCTGCAAAAGTAGCGCCGGACATGCATAATGTCAGGGCTGAAAGAATAAATGGCCTTTGGTTAATCCGTGGCAACATAAGAGAACCTTTATTGAATGTAAATGATCATCATTATCATTCGCGTTTGTATATAAAATTGTTTCCCTTTGTTCAAGATGAAAGGTGTAGAACCGATACATCTTTTGATTTGAGTCAATTTTGCGTGGTCAATAAATGCTGAAATGTGATCTGAATCGGATATAACAATGTGAATTAAAAGGATTTGTGTATCGCTGTGATGGTGGAAGATGCGCGGGGTTCTTGGGTAAAGGATTACGGCAATGTGGGCTATAATGTGGCTCAGTACCAACAAGATCAGCGGGGGAAATGTGAATATTAGCGATGTTGCGAAAAAAACCGGTTTAACCAGCAAAGCGATACGCTTTTACGAAGAAAAGGGGTTAGTGACGCCGCCGCTGCGTAGCGAAAATGGCTATCGCACATACAACCAACAGCATCTGAATGAGCTTACGCTGTTACGACAGGCACGACAGGTTGGTTTTAACCTGGAAGAGTGCGGCGAGTTGGTGAACCTGTTTAACGATCCGGCGCGTCACAGCGCAGATGTGAAAAAGCGTACGTTAGAAAAGGTGGCGGACATTGAGCGCCATATCAGCGAGCTGCAGGCTATGCGCTTGCATTTGTTGGCGCTGGCGGAGAGTTGCCCTGGCGATGACAGCGCCGAATGCCCGATTATTGATAATCTCTCCGGCTGCTGCCACCATAAAGCGAAGGCTTAACGAAGTGGCGGATTAAGCATAAACACCACCGTGCCGCGGTACCACGGTGATTTCTCAAGCTGTGCTTCAGCCTGCGGGTCCCGGCTACCGTTTTGTACCAGCCCCAGCTTAAATGGAATGCGCAGACGACTGAGGGCGGGCAGATACGCCTGATAATTCGGTACCGTGTGACGTCCCTGATAGCTCTGGACCACCAGTTCATCGACCGCCAGCGCGTTCAGCGTGGCGACGTCGCCCGTTTTTGCCCAATCCAGTAGTCCGGTTACGCCAAGTGCAAACTCGTTCGGTAGCCGTTGGCGTAACTGCTGCAGAAAGTAGGCGTAATCGGCAAGCTGATGGGTCGCCGCGTCAAAATCAACCTGCAGGCCGATGACGTGATTTCCGGCCGCCTGCCAGCGTTGCATCAAGCGTATGATGCGCGCCGGGATCTCCTCCGGTACGTCGAGTGTGGTAAAGCGCACGGTCAACCAGATAGAGGGGAAAGTCAGGCGATTAACCGGCAGTCCTAGACGCTGGAACACCACGTTACCTGAACGAACCAGGACTTCGCCCTGATGCAGATAGACTGTTTGTGCGTTTTTCAGCTCGTCACTGGCCTTCACTCCGGACCATAGCCAGAAGGCCGGATGTTCACGGGCGGCGACGATCTCCGCCGCCTGTGCCTGGCCGAGCAGTAGCGCAGTTACCAGTAGTATTTGAGTTTTTGCGCCCACGGACTTCCCGGATACTGCGTTTTCAGTTGGGTGAACCAGCCTTTACGCTGTAGTTTATCCACTTCCTCACCGCCGCACTCGTTAGAGCCTGACGGCGCATAGCACATGATGGCGCGATACAGCGCAAAGCTCTTATCTTCAACCTCTGCTTTTGGCGATGTGATCACCTGCTGGTAGTAGCTTTGCCTGTCGAACTGGCCGAACGGTTTCTTGCGCGAGATTGCTGATTCAAGCACATCGTTGCCGGAACTGTTTTTCCATAAATCAACGTGGGTTTGCGTAGTGCGGAAAAATTCGCCTAAGCAGTTCAGGGCGTGGGCATCATGCGCTTGTTTGCTCAGAACCGTTACCGTTTCATTGAGGCTGCGACAGGTATAACCGCTCTCGGCAGAGTCGCCGTTCCAGTCGAAAATACTCAGATTAACGTCATCAAACGCTTCGCCAATGACCGGCGGCGTAATGGCGCTGGCCAGTTTTCTGTCATTCAGCCAGTCGTCAAAGCGATGCTCAGTGAGATCCCGCACCAGCAGCGTATGCAGGGCGATGGTACGCTCTTCGTTATTAGGACCGTGGACGGCTTGCTGGCGCAGTAGTTCAGGCGTGGCCTGGGTTTTCAGCACCTGCGAGCGAAAGCGCAGGTTAGTTACTGCGCTTTCCGGGGCGAAAATTGCCGCCACGTCGCCGCTATAAACCAGCGTCGCGGCTAGCTTAGCCTGCACATACTGCTGCTGTTCGTTGTCCAGGCTGAGCTTCAGCAATGTCTGCCAGAAATCACGTGCCGTGGTCCATTTCTGCTGGCCCATCAGCGCTTCGCCGTACAGCACCTGTTCGCTGAAGGCCAGCGTATCGTGGGCCGGAAGTTTCTGCGCCGGGGTAACTGCCGAAATAATCGCCGCGTAGTTGCCCGTTGCCAGCCACAGATTCAGCTGCAGATCGCGCCATAGCGGCAGTTTTTGGCTCTGCTCAAACACCGGTTTGCTGGCGTCAAGCTGGGCCTGCGTCAGCGTTGGTTTGTTGTTGTTATTCAGGCGCAACGCGCGCAGCAGTTCGATATAGCTGACAAGCGGCGCATCGGGGAAAGCCTCCACCACGGACTGTTCGTAGAACGCCATGCCGTAGACATTATCGTATTCGATGACGATCTCACGCAGTTGCTGTGCGTCAGCCGATTGCTGAAGCGTCTGCTCATACAACCCCGCCAATTGCGGCCACGCCTGTAAATACCAGTTGATACGACGTAGCATACCGTGCGAGGAAGCGGCGTACAGGCCTTGCGGGTAGTGTTGCAGATAGGCTTGCGCCAGCGTCTGAGCCTGAGAAGCGTCCTCCCGGTTAATTTTTGTGATATCAAAATCGCCGTACTCGCCCACGCTGTTCTGGCTGCTTTTGTTCAACGCCGCACGTATCAGCATGTATTGCGCGGTCTCAGCCAGCCACGGACGATCGCTTTTGGCTAGCTGAGCGAAATCCTGTTCGGCGCTGGCATAATCACCGGCATAAAAACTGGCGGCCGCTGCCAGATAGCTTTTGTAGGACTGAGCTGGAGAATCTGCCGGGAGAGTGGCAAGCGATGACTCAATCTGCTCGCGGGTTGCCCCGGATAACAGTCCTGTGCGCGCCTGGGCCAGGGCCTGACGCTGATTTGCCGTTAACGCTGAGTCGGCCAGCAGTGCGGCAAAAAATGCGCTGACGCTCGCGGTATTATTCGAAACATGACGGTTCTCAAGCTCAGCGTCGTTGACGTTTATTTCGTCTGCGCTAATGTTCAGTTCGGCTATCTGTCGGGACAGGGGGCTGTCTTCGGCAGATACCTGCGCTGCGGCTGGCTGCGGGGCAATGTCATCCCACTGCGGATGATACGCAAAATAGAAATCGCGGGAGCGGGTGATGTCCGCCGGCATCGACTGCACCGGCAGAGCAAATGATTTCTCCTGGCTCAGCAGCCGCAGCAGGTTATCGCGGCTGTCGTTTTCCGGGTTGAAGGTGGGCGTGCCTTTCAGCAGGCAGCTGTCGTCGCTCCATTTGCAGTCTTCCATATCGAAAGAGGCGAATACCTGCGGGGCGGCGACCAATAATGAGCAAAGGGCAAAGGCAAGGGGTGTCTTCCTGACCATAGTCTTATTTCCTGTCTTTTTAGTGTGATACCGCTGTAATAATCAGGATAATTCCCTCAACGGCAATGACTTCAACCTGCGTTCCGGCGCTCAAATCGTCGCGGGCGCTGACGGGCCATGAGCTGTCGCCGACGCGCATATGTCCGCGGCCATTGACCAGGGCAGTTTCCAGAATAAATCGACGGCCAACCAACTGTTGCCCGCGCTGGTTAAGATGGCTGTCGGCGGGTTTCTGATCTTGTACACGCCTTGCCAGCCACTTCCACCACAGCCAGGCCGCCAGCAGGGTGAGTACGGCGAACATCGCCCCCTGCCACGCCCAGTCAAGCGGGATAAGCCACACCACCAGGCCGGTAATCACCGCCGCCACGCCGCTCCACAGCAGATAGCCGTTACCGCCCAGCATCTCGGCGGCGAGTAGCAGACCGCCGAGGCTGAGCCAGAAGATGTGCGGGTGCACCAGAATCATCGCTATCATGATTTTTTCCGTTCGCTGGCGCTGTCTTTCACCAGTTCGGCGATCCCGGCAATGGACCCCATCAGGCTGCTGGCATCCAGCGGCATCATCACCACTTTGCTGTTATTCGACGAACCGATGTGCTGCAGCGCTTCGGTGTATTTCTGCGCCACGAAGTAGTTCACGGCCTGAATATCCCCGGCGGCAATGGCCTCCGAAACCATCTGCGTCGCGCGGGCCTCGGCTTCTGCGGAACGTTCACGCGCTTCAGCCTGTAAAAATGCCGACTGGCGTTCACCTTCCGCTTTGAGGATTTTCGACTGTTTCTCACCTTCGGCCTTGACGATTTCTGCCTGACGGATCCCTTCCGCTTCAAGAATATAGGCACGCTTGGTACGTTCGGCTTTCATCTGCGCGTTCATGGCGTCGATAAGTTCCGCCGGTGGACGTACATCGCGGATTTCAATACGGGTGATTTTAATGCCCCAGGGATTCGTGGCCTCATCAACGATATGCAGCAGGCGCGTGTTGATGTTGTCACGCTGGGAGAGCATTTCATCGAGTTCCATCGAGCCGAGAACGGTACGAATGTTGGTCATGGTCAGGTTGATGATCGCCAGTTCCAGGTTGCTGACCTCATAAGCCGCTTTTGGCGCGTCGATCACCTGAATAAAGCAGACGGCGTCGATCGCGACGTTGGCGTTGTCTTTGGAGATGACTTCCTGAGAGGGGATATCAAGCACCTGTTCCATCATGTTGATCTTACGACCGATGCGGTCCATGAACGGTACAACAAGGTTTAAACCCGGTTGCAGGGTTTTGGTGTAACGGCCAAAACGCTCGACCGTCCACTGATATCCCTGCGGGACGATTTTGACGCCAGCACCGACGATGACCAGCGCGACAAAAATGAGAATAGGAATAAAAATGAGCATTGATGAAACCTCCTGTTGTGTTGTCCTTTACTGCCTCATTAGTCAAATTATACCCGATTTATCAGGGCGGGCTCCCCTATAATAAATTACAGGGATAGACTGTCTGCACGAAAGAGGTAAAAAAGGGATTGGTAATGGAAGAAAGCAGCATTCTGCTTCAGTTAAAAAATGTCGCATGGCAGGCAGGGGCGACGCAGGTTCTCAATAACATCTGTTTTGATCTCCGGGCCGGAGAATTTAAGCTGATTACCGGCCAGTCTGGTTGCGGTAAAAGTACGTTACTCAAGATAGTGGCGTCATTAATTAGCCCGACTGCCGGTGAAATTCTCTTTGAGGGCAAGGAGATAAACACTCTTAAGCCTGAAACATATCGCCAGCAGGTCTCTTATTGTGCGCAAACGCCCGCGTTGTTTGGTGACACCGTTTACGACAACCTCATTTTCCCCTGGCAAATCCGCGATAAACGTCCGGATCCGGATGTGTTTCTTGCCGATCTGGCCCGTTTTGAGCTACCCGAAACGATCCTCAAAAAAAACATCAATGAGCTGTCTGGCGGCGAAAAGCAACGCGTCTCGTTAATTCGTAATTTACAGTTTCTGCCAAAAATCCTGCTGCTTGATGAAATTACCAGCGCGCTGGATGAAGCCAATAAACGGAATGTGAACGAATTAATTCACCACTATGTTCGCGATAAGAATATTGCTGTGCTGTGGGTGACGCACGACAAAGATGAAATTAATCATGCGGATAATGTCATAACCCTTCAACCGCACGCCGGGGAAATGCAGGAAGTAAGCAATGAACGAGCATAATATTACCAATGAATCACTGGCGTTAGCGATGATGCTGGTGGTGGTCGCGATACTGATCAGCAACAAAGAAAAACTGGCGCTGGAAAAAGATATTCTCTGGAGCGTTTGCCGGGCGGTGGTTCAGCTTATTATCGTTGGTTATGTGCTGAAATATATTTTCGGCGTTAACCACAGCATTCTGACCTTATTGATGGTGCTGTTTATCTGTTTCAACGCGGCCTATAACGCGCAAAAGCGCAGTAAATATATTGATAAAGCTTTTCTCTCGTCATTTATCGCCATCACGGTGGGGGCGGGGTTAACGCTGGCGGTGCTGGTTCTTTCAGGCTCTATCGAGTTTACCCCAATGCAGGTGATCCCAATTTCCGGCATGATTGCAGGCAATGCGATGGTTGCGGTAGGGCTGTGTTACAACAATCTGGGGCAGCGGTTTAACAGCGAACAGCAGCAAATTCAGGAAAAACTCAGCCTCGGTGCGACGCCGAAAGTGGCCTCCGCGCCGCTGATTCGCGACAGTATTCGCGCTTCGCTGATCCCGACGATCGATTCAGCGAAGACCGTGGGACTGGTGAGTTTACCGGGGATGATGTCCGGGTTGATCTTTGCAGGTATTGATCCGGTAAAAGCGATTAAGTATCAGATTATGGTGACGTTTATGCTGCTTTCGACCGCCAGTCTGTCAACCATTATCGCCTGCTACCTGACCTATCGGAAGTTCTATAATTCACGTCACCAACTGGTGGTGACGCATTTGAAAAAAAACTAATGGAGTGCCGGATGGCGCGGGCCTACGGGGAGATTGTAGGCCCGATTAGCGCAAGCGCCATCAGGCAAATGCAGCGGATTAGTACAACAGCGCGTACAGCTGGCGGCGGTATTTCGAGGCCAGCGCATCGCCGGTGCCCAGTGCGGCAAGGATCTCCTGGAAGGTTTTACGCGCCTGACCGTCGGCTGCAGTGAGATCTTTCTTCAGGTGACTGAACAGCAATTCCAGCGATTCCTCGTTACGTCCAACCTGGTGTAACTGAATGGCCAGTTGAGTTGCCAGCGCCGCATCCTGTGGATTGCTGGCGACCTGCTGCTGCAACTGTTGGATTTCAGGCGTATCAGCCGCCTGCTTCAGCAGTTCGATCTGTGCCACCAGGCCCTGATAACGGGTGTCCTGATCCTGCAACGGGATAGTTTTCAGTACCGCTTCGGCTTCGTCAGAACGGTTCAGGGCGATTTGCGTTTCCGCCAGCAGCAGGCCAATTTCGCTGCTCTGATTGGAGATCTGCCAGGCTTCTTTCAGCAGCGGCAGCGCATCAGCGTGATTGCCGGCTTCGATGAACTCGATCGCCTGGCGCGCTTTCAGCTCTTCCTCGCTCGGCAACACTTTCTCCAGCAGCGCGCGAATAACTTCTTCCGGCTGCGGGCCCTGGAATCCATCTACCGGCTGACCGTTCTGGAACAGATAAACCGTGGGGATCGCGCGCAGACCAAACTGGGAGGCGATCATCTGCTCGGCGTCGCAGTCTAACTTGGCGAGAATAAACTGACCGTTGTACTGAGCAACAAGGCTCTCCAGTACCGGCGTTAATTGCAGACAATGCTGGCTGCGCTCAGACCAAAAATAGAACAGGACCGGCGTGGTCATCGACTGTTCAAGGGTCTGCTGGAGGTTCGATTCGTTAATGTTAACAATATTCTGTGTGGACATGGAGTTACTCTCTTTTGTCGATTTCTTGTTACATGGGGGCTGACGCGCGTGCTTCAACTCAACCGTGTAAAATTTTGTCCATTATGCGGCCTGGCAACAGGCGCTTCAGTAGCATAACTGCCCAGGTCACCAGCGTAACCGGATAACGCAGCTTGGGTTTGTCGCTCTCAAACGCATGACGCACTTTGGCGACAACCGCTTGTGGCCCCAGCGTAAAACGCGCGGCAATTCCGGGGTTTTCCACGGGAGCATCGCTCTGGGTCTGGTTGACGTTTTCGGTAAAGCGGGTGCGAATAGGGCCAGGCTCAATCAGGCTGACCTTAATCCCGCTGTGGCGCAGCTCCATACGCAGCGCGTCGGACCAGGCTTCCAGCGCATATTTGCTGGCGGCATAGGCCCCGCGCCCCGGCGTTGAGATCAATCCCATTACCGACGAGGTCATCACAATTCGTCCTTCGCCGTGGGGTAGCATGGCGGGTAACAGGCGCATGGTAAGCTGATGTGCGCCGAAGAAGTTGGCGGAAAACTGCTGTTCCATCTGCTCGCGGCTGATGGTGGGCAGTGGGCCATAGACGCCGTATCCGGCGTTGTTAAAGATCCCATACAAACGATTATCGGTCAGGGCGATCACCTCATCAGCCGCGCGATCTACGCTCTCGGGTGAATCCAGATCCAGCAATATGCCGGTGAATCCCATGCTGTTCATACGCGCCACATCGTCAGGTTTGCGACAGCCTGCCAGAATTTGAAAACCCTGGCGCTTTAGCTCAAGCGCGCTTTCCAGACCGATTCCGCTGGAACATCCTGTTATTAAGACCGATTTTTGCATAACTTTACCTGTCAGGATCTCCGTTGTTTTACGAGTCGTGATTTACTAGAGGAGTGAGATGTTGCGCCATCCAGTCGGCAATAAACGGCTGGGCGTCACGGTTAGGATGAATACCATCATCCTGCATCCACTGGGGTTTCAGATAAACCTCTTCCATAAAAAAGGGCAGCAGAGGTATATCAAACTCTTTGGCGAGTTTTGGATAAATCGCGCTAAAGCTTTCATTATAACGGCGACCGTAGTTTGCCGGCAGACGAATTTGCATCAGCAGCGGTTCGGCATTTGCTGCTTTCACATCCTGCAGAATCGTGCGCAGGGTTTGTTCGGTTTGCGCAGGCGAAAAACCGCGCAGACCGTCGTTGCCGCCAAGTTCGACCAGCACCCAGCGCGGCTGGTGCTGCTTCAGTAGTGCAGGCAGACGGGCCAGCCCCTGCTGCGAGGTGTCGCCGCTAATACTGGCATTCACCACCGGCGTTTTGGTTTGCCATTTATCATTAAGTAGCGCAGGCCACGCGGCGCTGGCGGACATACGGTATCCGGCGCTCAGGCTGTCACCCAGAATTAATAACGTGTCCGCTGCGGCGGCGCGGAAAGTTAACAGGACCAGGAACAGGAAAGGCCAATGCCAGCGGAAAACATTGTTGAAGTTCATCATCTTAAGAAATCCGTCGGTCAGGGTGATCATGAGCTATCCATCCTTACCGGAGTTGAACTGGTTGTCAAACGCGCCGAGACCATTGCGCTGATTGGCGAGTCGGGTTCAGGAAAATCCACACTGCTGGCGATCCTCGCCGGGCTGGACGATGGCACCAGCGGTGAAGTCAGCCTGGTGGGGCAGGCGCTGCACACCATGGATGAAGAAGCCCGGGCACAGTTGCGGGCGCGACACGTGGGTTTTGTCTTCCAGTCATTCATGTTAATTCCGACCCTTAACGCGCTGGAAAACGTCGAGTTGCCCGCGTTGTTGCGCGGCGAAAACAGCGGAAAAAGTCGCGACGGGGCAAAAACGTTGCTGGAGCAACTGGGGCTGGGAAAACGTCTTGATCATCTTCCGGCCCAGCTTTCCGGCGGGGAGCAGCAGCGCGTGGCGCTGGCGCGGGCGTTTAACGGTCGTCCTGACGTGCTGTTTGCCGATGAACCGACGGGCAATCTGGACCGCCAGACCGGAGACAAAATCGCCGACCTGCTGTTTTCTCTGAACCGGGAACATGGCACCACCCTGATTCTGGTGACCCATGATTCTCAACTGGCGGCGCGTTGCGATCGGCGTTTACGCCTGGTGAACGGACAGTTGCAGGAGGAGGCATGATTGCACGCTGGTTCTGGCGCGAATGGCGCTCGCCTTCATTACTGATTGTCTGGCTGGCGCTGAGCCTGGCCGTGGCCTGCGTGCTGGCGCTGGGCAATATCAGCGATCGTATGGAAAAGGGGCTGAGCCAGCAAAGCCGTGAGTTTATGGCGGGAGATCGGTCGCTACAAAGTTCGCGTACCGTGCCGAAAGCGTGGATTGACGAGGCGCGACAGCGTGGCCTGAAAGTGGGCGAACAGCTGACCTTTGCCACTATGACCTTTGCCCGGGATACACCGCAGTTGGCGAACGTCAAAGCGGTGGATGATGTGTATCCGATGTATGGCACGTTGCAAACCAATCCGCCGGGACTGAAACCTCAGCCTGGCTCGGTGCTGCTGGCTCCGCGTCTGATGGCGTTGCTGAACTTAAAAATCGGTGATTCCATCGATGTTGGCGATGCCACGCTGCGCATCGCCGGAGAAGTGGTGCAGGAGCCGGACGCCGGTTTTAATCCGTTCCAGATAGCGCCGCGCCTGATGATGAACATGGCGGATGTCGAAAAAACGGCGGCGGTCCAGCCGGGGAGCCGGGTGACCTGGCGCTATAAATTTGGCGGGACACCGCAGCAACTGGAAGCCTATGAAAAATGGCTGCTCCCGCAGTTAAAGCCTGAACAGCGCTGGTATGGGCTGGAGCAGGATGAAGGGGCGCTGGGGAAATCACTGGAGCGTTCGCAACAGTTCCTGCTGCTGTCGGCGCTGCTAACCCTGCTGCTGGCGGTCGCTGCGGTTGCCGTGGCGATGAGCCATTACTGCCGCAGTCGTTACGATCTGGTGGCTATTCTGAAAACCCTTGGCGCGGGCAGAGCACAGTTGCGCAGGCTGATTGTTGGTCAATGGCTGATGGTGCTGGCGCTGTCTGGCGTGACCGGAGGGTTATTCGGGCTGTTGTTTGAACGCGTGCTGGTGGTATTACTTAAGCCGGTACTGCCCGGCGAACTGCCGCCTGCCAGTCCCTGGCCGTGGCTATGGGCATTAGGCACCATGACGGTCATTTCTCTGCTGGTGGGGTTACGCCCTTACCGTTTGCTGCTGGCGACTCAGCCACTGCGGGTACTGCGCCGTGACGTGGTGGCAAACGTCTGGCCGCTGAAGTTTTATTTGCCGGTGGTATTGATAGTCGTGATTGCCCTGCTCGCCGGACTGATGGGCGGAAGTCCGCTGCTGTGGGCCGTGCTGGCCGGAGCGGTAGTGCT
This sequence comes from Citrobacter sp. Cb028, assembly GCF_030336705.1. NCBI lineage: Bacteria > Pseudomonadati > Pseudomonadota > Gammaproteobacteria > Enterobacterales > Enterobacteriaceae > Citrobacter > Citrobacter sp. Cb028. Next base: position 281,791 of record NZ_JAOWCZ010000034.1, read on the forward strand.
GGCGCTTTTGTGCGGGGTGCTCGGCTGGATGCTGCTCAACGTGCTGCGTGGCCTGACGCTCACCTCGCTGCCGCTGCGTTTAGCGGTCAGTCGGTTGTTGCGCCAGCCGTGGTCAACGCTCAGTCAGCTGTCGGCATTTTCGCTTTCCTTTATGTTGCTGGCGCTGCTGCTGGTACTGCGTGGCGACCTGCTCGACCGCTGGCAGCAGCAAATGCCGCCGGAAAGCCCGAACTATTTTCTCATCAACATTGCCACCGAACAGGTGGTTCCACTCAAGGCTTTCCTGGCTGAGCATCAGGTGATCCCGGAATCGTTCTATCCGATTGTGCGGGCGCGTCTGACGGCGATCAATGAGAAGCCGACCGAAGGCAATCACGATGAGGCGCTGAACCGTGAGCTTAATCTGACCTGGCAGGATACCCGACCGGATCATAACCCGATCGTTGCCGGAAGCTGGCCGCCAAAAGCGGGCGAAGTCTCGATGGAAGAGGGGCTGGCGAAACGGCTGAACGTCAAACTTGGCGATCGGGTGACCTTTATGGGCGATACCCAGGATTTCAGCGCCACGGTCAGCAGTCTGCGCAAAGTGGACTGGGAAAGCCTGCGCCCCAACTTCTTCTTTATCTTTCCCTCCGGCGCGCTGGACGCTCAGCCGCAAAGCTGGTTAACCAGCTTTCGCTGGGAGAACGGCAACGGCATGCTGACGCAGCTTAACCGCGAATTCCCGACTATCAGCCTGCTGGATATTGGCGCAATCCTCAAACAGGTGAGCCAGGTGCTGGAGCAGGTGAGCCGGGCACTGGAGGTGATGGTGGTGCTGGTTACCGCTTGCGGTATGTTGCTGCTATTGGCGCAGGTCCAGGTCGGAATGCGTCAGCGTCATCAGGAACTGGTGGTCTGGCGCACGCTGGGCGCGGGTAAGAAGCTATTGCGTACCACGTTATGGTGCGAGTTCGCCATGCTCGGGATGGTCGCCGGACTGGTGGCTGCCATCGGTGCGGAAACCGCACTGGCGGTGCTGCAAACCCGAGTGTTTGATTTTCCGTGGGAGCCAGACTGGCGACTGTGGGTCGTGTTGCCGCTTTGTGGGGCATTGTTGCTCTCGTTATGCGGCGGATGGCTCGGTTCACGTTTGCTAAAAGGCAAAGCGCTGTTCCGTCAATTCAGTAGTTAATTCATATTCGTGATGATTACGCACCGGTTTTTTAAATCGGTGCGTTTTTTATCTATGTAGCACAAATTGATAACTCATTGATATTTAACAGCACAGAACAATAAAAACCCGACAACACGAGTGTATTAATAAACGTTAATATTTGTATGCTGAATAATTGGCAGGCTATCTATCAAGGTACAAATAATGACTATAAAAAAAACGGCGCTGGCGGTATCGATCGGCGCAGCAGTGGCAATAACGACGTTCGCCTCCCAGGCGGAAATCACGGTCCTGAAACAAGATCCACAGGCGGGCAACCCGCTGAGCCGTCTTAACTTCACCGTTGGCGGGAGTATTCGTCCGCAGTTCCAGAATATGGCCGGTGATGATGGTAAGAATGGCTACAAACGTAATGGTTTCGACGGCGGGACGCGTTTCCGCTTCGCCGCTGATTACTATCTGTTTGATGACATCAGTTGGGTGAGTTATTACGAGCTGGGCGTAAACTTCCCGGCAATGTTCAACTGGGATAATCACTATGCTAACGGCGCCAACGATACCACGCGTCGTATGTTGTACACCGGTCTGAAGAGCGCGACCTGGGGTACGCTGACCTTCGGTCAACAGAACAGCATTTACTATGATGTGGTTGGTGCGAAAACGGATATCTGGGACTACGACATGATCGGTCAGGCACCAGGTAACGGTATCAATGGCGACTATGACGGTTCCTATCGTACGCGTAAATCACTGAAGTATAAGAAAACGGTTGGCGATGTTGATCTCTACGCGTCTTATCTGTTCAGTGATGATTACAACCCGAACAACGGTCTGCGCTACAAGCGTAAAGGCGGTGGCTCGCTGGGTGTGGATTATCACATCACCGATGACCTGACCTGGGGTACGGCGTGGAACTACACCCGCGCGGAAATGCGTGGCGACACCAGCAAAACCTACGATCAAAACATCGTCGGTACCGCGCTGAGCTGGAAACCGGACAACTGGACCTTCTCGATGGGCGGCGGTTGGTATCAAAACTTCATGACCACCAAAAAAGTCTCTGTTAACGATTACTTTGCCGGTGATGCCTGGGGTCTGGAATACTTCGCGGGTTACACCTTCCCGGTTGGTCAGTATGCGCTGAAATCCGTTCAACCCTACGTTATGGGCGACCGTATTGAATACGTGAATGGTCGTAACTACCTGCGTACCGACAATGGTGTGGGTATCAGCTTCCAGCTGGACTACGGTTTCCGTGTGGATTACGAACACGTCTTCACCTCCAGCACCGACAATCTGGGTGATATGAACCTGGTTCGTCTGCGTTACGACTTCTAAGTCAATTTCCCTTCCAAAACCGGGTAACCAGAAGGTTATCCGGTTTTTTACTATCCTTAGCTGAAAAACACATTAGTACCTTCAGCGTACATTCAACGACATATCCCGCAACATCATGAAATAATTTCAAGGACAGCAGGTTGTGATCTGTGTCATGTTAACAATCAGCCTGTTAACAGGCCAACAAGAACAACGCCGCAAGAACGGCGTGAGACATGACACCACAACGTTAAAATGGAGAAATTATGGGATTGCGTCAGAGTTTACGCGTCGCGACCGGAGCGCTGTTACTGGCCTGTGGATTACAACTTGCTCATGCGAACAGTGACCCGCATACCATCGTGTTTGGCGTCGCACCTGGGCCGTACGGCGATATGGTGAAACAGGCCATTGCCCCTACGCTGAAAGAGAAAGGCTATAAGGTAGTGGTGCGCGAATTCAGCGACTACGTGCAGCCGAACATGGCGCTTTCCAACGGCAGTATTGATGCCAACTTGTTTCAGCACTCGCTCTACTTTGACAAATTCACCGCTGATAAAGGACTGAAGCTGAGCAAGCTGATTGTGGTCCCGACGGCCGGGATGGGTTTTTACTCACATAAAATCAAAAGCCTGGATGAGTTAAAAAAAGGGGATGTGATCACGCTTTCCAATGATCCAACCAATCTGGCTCGCGGTCTGCGTTTCCTGCAGTCTATTGACCTTATTACCATCAAAGACACTATCGATCCGACTAAAGCCTCTGAGCGCGATATCGCTAGCAACCCGAAAGGGCTGGTGTTTAAACCGCTGGAAGCGGCACAACTGCCGCGTACCCTGGACGGTGTGACCGGCGCGCTGGTCAACGGTAACTTTGCCGTGGCGGCGAAACTGGATCTCGCCAGCGCCATCAAGCAAGAGCATCTTGATGAAAATCTGAAAAATATCATAGCGGTACGCAGTGAAGATGCGGATAAACCGTTCGCGAAAGATATTGTGGCGGCGGTGAAATCTCCGGCGTATCGCGCGGTGATCGACGATCCGCAAAATATCTACAGCGCCTTCCAGAAACCGGAATGGATGTCGGCAGCCCAATAATCGCTGCGCACAAGGTTAACAGGGGCAGCGGCGACTGCCCTTTTCGCATTTCTGAGGTGGCTATGATTGAGATAGAAAAGGTTTGCGTGGATTTTAGCGCAGGCCGTGGACCATCAACCCGGGCGGTTGATGACGTCAGCTTGCGCATAGGCGCAGGCGAGATATTTGGCATTGTCGGGACCAGCGGCGCGGGGAAAAGTACGCTGCTGCGCACCCTGAACGCCTTAACGCGACCAAGCCTGGGAAGCGTAAAGGTTAACGGCGTAGAAATTTCCGCGCTGGAAGGGGCGCAACTACGTAAAGCCCGTCAGCGTATTGGGATGATTTTTCAGCATTTTAATCTGATGCATACCCGTACCGTGGCGCAAAACGTCGCTTTCAGCCTGAAGGCTGCCGGATGGGAGCGCAGTAAAATTGGCCCACGCGTCAGCGAAATCCTGACGCTGGTGGGGCTGTCTGACAAGGCGAACCGCTTTCCTGTGCAGCTCAGCGGCGGGCAAAAGCAGCGCGTTGGTATTGCCCGTGCGATTGCCAATCACCCGGATGTGCTGCTGTGTGATGAACCGACCTCTGCGCTGGATCTGGAAACGTCGGCCACTATTCTGGCATTGCTTAAGCAGATCAACCAACAACTGGGGATCACGATCGTGCTGATCACTCACGAGATGAACGTGATCAAATCGATTTGCGATCGTGTGGCGGTGATGTCCGGCGGCAAGGTGGTGGAGTCCGGTGAGGTGTTTGACGTTTTTGCTCACCCGCAGCACGCTTTCACGCAGCAACTGGTGTCGCATACCCTCAATCTGACGCTACCCGAACGCTTGCGCCAGCATTTACCTGGTCAGTTGCTGAAAATTCTGTTCATCGGCGATTCGGCGGAACAGCCGGTGTTGTCTGAAGTCGCGGTTAAATTTGGTGTGGCGGTGAACATTCTGCACGGCAAAATTGAATATATCGGCGAGCGTGCGCTGGGAATTCTGGTGGTGCAACTGACCGCGCCGCATAACCCTTCTGCGGTGGATGTCGCCGTGGAGCATATTCGTCAACGCACGGCACAGGTGGAGGTGATTCGTGGATGATTTATTGCCTGATTTGACGCTGGCGTTTAATGAAACCTTTCAGATGCTGAGCATCTCTACGGTGCTGGCGATTATTGGCGGTCTGCCGCTCGGTTTTCTTATTTTCGTCACCGACCGGCATTTATTCTGGCAAAACCGTTTTGTGTATCTGCTCAGCTCCGTGCTGGTGAATATCATCCGTTCGGTGCCGTTTGTGATCCTGCTGGTGCTGCTGCTGCCGCTCACACAGTTTTTACTCGGAAATACCATTGGGCCGATTGCGGCGTCGGTCCCGCTCTCGGTGGCGGCAATCGCTTTTTATGCCCGTCTGGTCGACAGCGCACTGCGCGAAGTCGATAAAGGCATTATTGAAGCGGCGGAAGCCTTTGGCGCCAGCCCGATGCGCATCATCTGCACCGTTCTGTTACCTGAAGCGAGCGCGGGTCTGCTGCGTGGGTTGACGATAACGCTGGTGAGTCTGATCGGTTACTCCGCGATGGCCGGAATCGTTGGCGGCGGTGGGGTAGGCGACCTGGCGATTCGCTTTGGTTATTACCGCTATGAAACCCAGGTCATGATCGTCACCGTGGTGGCGCTGATTATTCTGGTGCAGGTCGTTCAGGTGCTGGGCGACTGGCTGGCGAAACGCGCGGATAAGCGCGACAGACACTGATCACTGTGCGTTAAGCCAGTCGGCAACGTCCTGCCATGTGCCGCGAAAGACGATTTTCGCGGCTTTCTTTTCCAGTTGATAACGATACATCGGGTCGTAATACTCGTTGAGCAACGGCACCAGCCAGCCCATATGGGCGTCGGTACTGCCCGTCGCTTGCTGTTCGCGCAGAGCCACGTCGAGCAGGGCGGTCAGCTCGGCAAAACGTTGTAAACCCAGACGGCGGCGAATGGCAAACAGGCCGTGGTGCAGATACTCGCTATACTCCTGCCAGCCCTGACTCTCGCCATAAGCATGGGTAAAATCGTGGTGCATCCGCACGAAATACTCTTCACGCAGTCGCTCCAGACGACGCTCAAAAGGATCGTCCACCACTGCAATAGATGCCTGGGTCATGCGTTCACGCAGGCACTCAGGAAGATGATTAGCCCCGATCATGCGGCCTTCATCTTCCAGTACCCACAGACGCAGATCCTGACGGCTGTCGGTTCTGAGCATTTCGACCGCCAGCAGGTTTTCAAAACTCGCCTGACTCAGCTGCGGTTCAACGGTGCGACCAAACGAGGAACCGCGATGGTGCGCCAGACCTTCGAGATCCACGCCGTTCGACTGCTGTTGCACCAGCTGCGTTTTACCGTTCCCGGTACAGCCGCCAATTAAGACGATCGGCTTTTGCACTAATTCTTCAGTCAGCTGAATCGCCGCCTGACGCAGGGCTTTGTAGCCGCCGTGTATCAGCGGGTAGTCAATCCCGGACTCGTGCAGCCACTGCTGCACAATGTGCGAACGCTGACCGCCGCGCGCGCAGCATAAATAACCCGCAGGATTTTGACGACAGGCATCCAGCCAGGCCTTCATACGTTGTTGGCGAGTCTCGCCGCAGACCAGTTGATGGCCGAGCGTGAGGGCTGCCTCGGGTCCCTGACGTTTATAACAGGTACCCACGGCGGCACGTTCGTCATCGTTCATCAGGGGAAGGTTGATTGCGCCCGGCATTGCGCCTTGCAGAAATTCGACGGGGGCGCGTACATCGATTATAGGCGTACCAGCGAGCAAAATTGCGCGATAGTCCGTTCCATCGTTCATGTGTGATCCTGAAAATACAAAAACAGCAATGGAGGGGATTTTACGCGCCAGAGGAGGGGCCGGGGAAGGATAAAATCAAATCCCCGGCATTAATGGCTTATTTCAGCGTTGACTGCGCCCAGATAATACCGCTGGCATATTCCGGCGGCAGCAGGGGGATAAGCGCTTCCAGCGTCGCACTAAGACGCGCGGTATCGCTGTCGCTCAGGTTCAGGTGTCCCACTTTACGCCCTTCACGCACCTCTTTGTCATACCAGTGCAGATGCACCAACGGCAGCTTCAGCCAGTCATAGTTCAGGTCGCTACCAATCAGATTTACCATCACCGAAGGAGTGTTCACTATCGGCGTGGGTAACGGCAGGTTGGTAATGGCGCGCAGGTGCAGCTCAAACTGGCTGATGCTGGCACCGTTTTGCGTCCAGTGCCCGCTGTTGTGCACGCGTGGAGCCAGTTCGTTAATCAGCAGACCTTCCGGGGTGATGAAACATTCCATCGCCATCACGCCGACATAGCCCAGCTCCTGCATGATGGCAGAGAGCATCGCTTCGGCCTGTTTCTGCTGTTTGGCGTTAGCCTGCGGGAAGACCACGCTGGTGCGCAGAATGCCGTCCTGGTGCAGGTTATGGGTCAGCGGATAGAAGACGGTGCTACCGTCGTGCGCACGAGCGCCAACCAGTGAGACTTCACCAGAGAAGTTGATTCCCTGCTCAACGATGCACTCGCCGTAGCAGTCGTCCGGCAGTTGTTCGGTTTCATTTGCGCGCAAACGCCACTGCCCACGACCGTCGTAACCGCCGACGCGACGTTTCACGATCGCCAGCTCACCGAGTTTGTCGAATACTGCAGGCCATTCGCTTTTATCCGCCAGCAACTGCCACGGCGCAGTTGCCAGGCCGAGCTTGTCAAAAAGCTGCTTTTGCGTCAGACGGTCGGCAATAATTGGGAAAACGTCGCGGTTGACAAATGCCGGATGGCGCGCGAGCTCGCGGGTGAGCGCCGTTTCCGGCCAGCGCTCAATCTCAGCGGTGATCACGCTTTGCTGAAAAGGGACCGCTGCTGGTTCGGCATCCAGCCCGACGGGCCAGACCGCAATGCCCAGCGGCTCACCGGCCTGGCGCAGCATGCGCCCTAGCTGACCGTTACCGAGTACGCAGACCTGCTTCATGCCGCACCTCGCGGGTCCGGATTCTCCAGCACCTCGTCGGTTTGTGCTTTGCGCCAGTCGTTCAGACGCTGGTGTAATGCTTTGTCGTGTGTTGCCAGAATTTGTGCTGCCAGCAGGGCCGCATTTGCCGCGCCCGCTTTGCCGATAGCCAGCGTTCCGACCGGAATACCGCGCGGCATCTGTACGATGGAGTAAAGGCTATCTACGCCGCTCAGCGCCGCGCTTTGCACCGGGACGCCTAAAACAGGCACCAGCGTTTTCGCCGCAATCATGCCCGGCAGATGCGCAGCGCCACCCGCACCGGCAATGATCACCTGATAGCCGTTCTCTTCTGCGCTTTCAGCGAAGCTAAACAGTTTGTCAGGGGTGCGGTGGGCGGAGACGACTTCAACATGATGCGGCACGTTCAGAATTTCGAAGATTTCGGCGGCGAACTGCATGGTAGCCCAGTCGCTTTTGGACCCCATCACGATGGCGACACGCGCCGGGTTATTGCGGGAAGACATGCGTCTGAAAACTCCTGTGATGCACTACACTCGACTTTTGAGTCCACAGAGAATAGCATAATTCGCCGCCAAGGAAAACGATTGCGCGCTTTACACTTCACCCTTCAGGCAGCCTCTGTAGTTGGCTACATCGCAACGAGTTTTGTGTAAAGAGGAACTGGATATCTGCGGAATTAAAACGGAAATGCGATCAGTTCAACGTCATCTGGCGTGACTTTGATCATCGACCCTTCGGTGTGCCATGCGCCTAATACCACGCGGAAAGCGGGTTGCTCATTGGCCGTAAGTTTGTGGACTGCCGGGCGGTGGGTGTGGCCGTGAATTAACCACTGGACCTGATGCTTTTCCATCTCGGTGATGACGGCCTGCGGATTCACATCCATGATCTCCAGTGACTTGCTGCTGTTGGCCGCTTTGCTGTTGGCGCGCATTTTCGCGGCGATACGTTGGCGAACGAACAGAGGTAGGGAGAGGAACAGCTTCTGTAGCCAGGGTTGATGTACTTTGGCGCGAAACGCCTGATAGCCTGCATCGTCGGTACACAAAGTGTCGCCATGCATGATCAATACCTTGCGGCCATACAGGTTGAGTACTTTTTTCTCAGGCAGCAAGCTCATGCCGCTTTCACGGGCAAAACGTTTGCCGAGCAGAAAATCTCGATTGCCGTGAATAAAAAAGCAGGGAACGCCGGAATCAACCAGTGATTTTATCGCCGCGGCTATTTCATGATGCAGTGGGGTTGGGTCGTCGTCGCCAATCCAGGCTTCAAACAGGTCGCCGAGAATGTACAGTGCATCAGCTTTTCGCGCATCACCGGCTAAAAAACGCAGAAAACCGGCGGTGATCGCCGGTTCTTCTGTGCAGAGGTGAAGATCTGCAATAAACAGTGTCGTCACGATTACTCGCTGACGGTCACGTTTTCGATGATGACGTCTTCTTTTGGCACATCCTGGTGCATACCGCTGCGACCAGTGGAAACGCCTTTGATTTTATCAACCACGTCCATGCCTTCAACAACTTCAGCAAACACGCAATAACCCCAACCCTGCATGCTTTCGCCGGAGAAGTTCAGGAAGTCGTTGTCTGCAACGTTGATGAAGAACTGTGCGGTTGCGGAGTGCGGAGCCTGAGTACGCGCCATCGCCAGCGTACCACGGGTGTTTTTCAGACCGTTGTTCGCTTCGTTTTTGATCGCTTCTTTCGTGGCTTTTTGCTTCATGCCCGGTTCGAAACCGCCGCCTTGGATCATGAAACCGTTAATAACACGGTGGAAAATGGTGTTGTTGTAAAAACCTTCGCGGCAGTAGTCCAGGAAGTTTTTAACTGTTTCAGGCGCTTTATCATCAAACGTTTTGATTACGATATCGCCGTGATTAGTGTGGAAAGTAACCATTTTTGCATCCTGTTCCGATAGATTGGTGCTTCGACCCCGTGAAGGGTCAGAGTTAGGGGTGTGTTATAGCATAACCGCAAGCTGCGATCACCTCGCAAAGTGTGCTGCTTCCGGTCTAAATTATGGGTATTATACAGACTTTACTATCCACACACGTCTACACGGAATCTTCGATGTTAAAAATCTTTAATACACTGACGCGCCAAAAAGAGGAATTCAAACCTATTCATGCCGGGGAAGTCGGCATGTACGTGTGTGGTATTACCGTTTACGATCTCTGTCATATTGGCCACGGACGTACCTTCGTTTCTTTCGACGTTGTCGCGCGCTATCTGCGCTTCCTCGGCTATAAGCTGAAATATGTGCGCAACATTACCGATATTGATGACAAAATCATCAAGCGCGCGAATGAAAACGGTGAGAGCTTTGTGGCGTTGGTCGACAGAATGATCGCGGAAATGCATAGCGATTTCGACGCGCTGAATATTCTGCGCCCGGATCTGGAGCCGCGCGCTACGCACCATATCGCTGAGATTATTGAAATCACTGAACAGCTGATTGCCAAAGGTCACGCTTATGTCGCTGATAACGGCGACGTGATGTTCGACGTGCCGACTGACCCGAATTATGGTCAGCTGTCACGCCAGGATCTGGATCAGCTGCAGGCGGGCGCACGCGTTGATGTGGTTGATGTGAAGCGCAACCCGATGGACTTCGTGCTGTGGAAAATGTCCAAAGAAGGCGAGCCGAGCTGGCCGTCTCCGTGGGGCGCGGGTCGTCCTGGCTGGCACATCGAATGTTCGGCGATGAACTGCAAACAGTTGGGCAACCATTTTGATATTCATGGCGGTGGTTCGGATCTGATGTTCCCGCACCATGAAAACGAAATCGCTCAATCTACCTGTGCGCATGACGGTGAATACGTTAATTACTGGATGCACTCCGGGATGGTGATGGTTGACCGGGAGAAAATGTCCAAATCGTTGGGCAACTTCTTTACCGTGCGTGACGTGCTGAAATACTACGACGCCGAAACCATTCGCTACTTCCTGATGTCTGGTCATTACCGTAGCCAGTTAAACTACAGCGAAGAGAACCTGAAGCAGGCGCGCTCTGCGCTGGAGCGTCTGTATACCGCGCTGCGCGGCACCGATAAGTCCGTTGCTCCAGCCGGTGGCGAAGCCTTTGAAGCACGCTTCATTGAAGCGATGGACGATGACTTCAATACGCCGGAAGCCTACTCCGTGCTGTTTGATATGGCGCGTGAGGTTAACCGCCTTAAGGGTGAAGATATGGCGGCGGCTAACGGTATGGCTTCGCATCTGCGTAAGCTTTCCAGCGTGCTGGGCCTGCTGGAACAGGAGCCTGAAGCATTCCTGCAAAGCGGAGCGCAGGCGGATGACGGTGAAGTTGCTGAAATTGAAGCGTTAATCCAGCAGCGTCTGGATGCCCGTAAAGCCAAAGACTGGGCGGCAGCTGACGCCGCGCGTGACCGTCTCAATGAGATGGGTATCGTGCTGGAAGATGGCCCGCAGGGCACTACCTGGCGCCGTAAGTAATGATATTGATTGCCGGATGGCGGCTCGCGCCCTGTCCGGCAATCAATGTACGAATGTCGGTCGGATAAGACGCTTGTTGTATCCGGCAAATTAATATTTCCGATACCACCACAGCACACCCATCATCATAACTCCCGGTAGCCATACCCATATCAACTCCGAAATTATCACCTGGTGCCCGTATGGTGTGGCGTAGCGTGATAGCGCAAACGGGGCGACTTTAATCACCTGCCACGGTGCAAAGAAGCGTTCATCCGACCACGGCCACAGCCAGCCGACGCCTTTGCCGCCAGTAGTGACCGAATCCAACAGGCTGTGCGACAGCAGTGAAACCGTCAGGAATAGCCAGCAGCGAATTAAGCCTGCCTTGAACCATCGTCGACCCATCCATACGCAGAGCAGCGGCACCACGAAGGCGAACAGCAGCGAATGGGTAAAACCGCGGTGACCAAACACGTTGCCGTAGGCGACGCCAAGCTTAAACGACAGTACGTCGGCATCCGGCAACATAGCCAGAATGACGCCAGTAAACAGTAATTGCGGGGGGATGACTTTACGCCCGAGACCTAATCCTAAACAGAGAGGAACGGCAGCGTGGGTAACGATTGTTGGCATGATGATCGCTTCGTGTGGAAAAACAACATGCTAACAGTTCACTGTGAAGTGGTGATGAAGTCATTATCTGAAAACGAGAGAGGAAGTGGCCGGACAGGGGTTAACCTCATCCGGCACCTGGGATCACGCCACGACGTTAATGCTGTGGCCTTCAAAGCTGACGGTCTGTCCGGCAACGATTTTGCAGCGTTTACGCGTTTCTACAGCACCATCGACCTTCACTAACCCTTCGCCAATAGCAATTTTTGCCTGGGCGCCGCTTTCGCTCCAGCCTTCCAGCTTCAGTAAATCGCAGAGTTCAACGTGTGGGTGTTTACCCAGTGAAAATGTGGCCATCTTAAACGTCCTTTACATCATGATATTCAACACACGCCTGCAGCGTGTTTTCGATAAGTGTGGCGACCGTCATTGGGCCTACGCCGCCGGGTACCGGCGTGATATATGACGCGCGTGCGGCAGCATCTTCAAAGGCCACATCGCCAACAACCTTACCATTCTCCAGACGGTTGATGCCGACATCAATCACAATCGCACCTTCTTTGATCCACTCGCCGGGAATAAAGCCAGGTTTGCCGACGGCAACAATCAGCAGGTCTGCATGCTCTACATGGCGACGCAGATCTTTGGTGAACCGGTGGGTGACGGTGGTGGTGCAGCCAGCCAGCAGCAGCTCCATGCTCATCGGGCGGCCAACAATATTCGACGCGCCAATAACGACCGCATTCAGACCGTAGGTGTCGATATTGTAACGCTCAAGCAGAGTCACAATACCGCGCGGAGTACACGGGCGCAGGCGCGGCGCACGCTGGCACAGGCGACCAACGTTATACGGGTGGAAACCGTCAACGTCTTTATCCGGCGCAATACGCTCGAGAACTTTAACGTTGTCGATACCCGCAGGTAACGGTAGCTGGACCAGAATACCGTCGATGGTGGTATCTGCATTGAGCGTATCGATCAGCTCGAGCAGCTCCGCCTCGCTGGTGGTTTCAGGCAGGTCATAGGAGCGGGAGACAAACCCCACCTCGTCACAGGCTTTGCGTTTACTCGCGACATAAATCTGCGAAGCCGGGTTGCTACCTACCAGCACAACAGCCAGGCCTGGGGCGCGTAATCCAGCCGCTAAACGCGCCTGAACTTTTTGAGCAACCTCAGAGCGCACCTGCTGCGCAATCGTTTTACCGTCAATAATCTTTGCTGCCATCAGAGAGAGGATTCCGTCTGTTACGTTAAATCGAAGGGGATGCCGCTATTTTGTCAGAAGCGGGACGTGCTGTCAGTTTTCGTTTGCATTTTTACGTGCGCCAGGGGGCGTCACGATCTGCGAATGGGGTCAGTACAGAGGCTTAAGCCTTACGGATAATTAATGAGCATGCTAATTAAAATTAACGTGAATGAAACAACTCATCACCCTGGTATTTTCAGGGGTAATGCGCCACAAACCAGTCTGTTACGGTTAATTATGAGGGATTTTACCTCATTCCCACCCAGATTTTTCCTGGGTCCCATTAAGAATTAGCCAGGGTCATTAAAAGGATTTGCAGGTATTTTTCATTAATTGAAATGTTTAATTTATTGCTGTGACGAATAGTCATATTCGCGAGGAATAATTAGTGAATCAAATACTCAGGAGAGTTGGGGTAAAAGGTTAGCTAATTCTCATGCGATATATATCTTTACAGGATGCAGAGATAATTAGCCTGACATTTAATGTCGATAATGATTCAAACGGATCCCGCAGGATGCTGGAGCCGGATGTGTGTAATTCAAGGGAAATCCATGAAACGTAAATTAATGACCTCTTCTGTTATTGCCAGCCTGATGTTAGTCGCCGGTGCAGCGGTTGCAGCCGATCCGGTAAGCGTTAGCGGCGGTACTGTGCATTTTGAAGGTGAACTGGTCAATGCAGCCTGTGCAGTCAGTACTCAGTCATCTGATCAGGTTGTGACGTTAGGCCAGTATCGTACTGCCAGTTTTGCCGCAGTGGGTGACACTACAGCACAAATTCCGTTCTCTATCGTGCTGAACGACTGTGACCCGAACGTTGCCGCAACCGCAGCCGTTGCTTTCTCAGGCCAGTCCGATATTACCAATAACAACCTGCTGGCCGTCACTTCTGCAGACAACGGTACCACTGCAGGCGGTGTTGGGATTGAAATTCTGGACAATACGTCCACCGCGCTGAAGCCGGATGGCGCAACCTTCTCTACCGCTCAGGCGCTGGTAGAAGGGACCAACACCCTGCGTTTCTCTGCGCGTTACAAAGCCACTGCCGCAAGCGCAACGCCGGGTCAGGCAAATGCCGACGCGACGTTCATCATGAAGTACGAATAAGCCGTTTTGATTTGCGCAAGGATGACGTTCGCCTCAATGGATGAGGCAATATCCGGGGATGATGAAGGATGCGGCAGATGATAGGGAAAGGCGTGGCGCTGGCGGGAATGCTGTGCGTAATGCCTGTGCTTTCACATACGGTAATACTGGAAAGTGGCCGCGTCCACTTACGGGGGCAGCTCGTCAACGGCGCCTGTACGGTCGCCACTGACAGTCAGGATATGCGGGTGCAAATGGGGCAGTATCGCACCAATGCTTTCTCTGGGACGGGAAGCTTTGCCTCTACCAGCGTACCGTTTTCACTGCGCTTAACGTCGTGCAGCTCCGATGTTTATGACCATGTTGGGATTGCGTTTGCGGGCGTGACGCCAGCGGAAGATCCGCAGGTTTTTCTTGCCAGCGGCGATGCGTCTGCGGCTTCGGGGATTGGCCTGGCGTTATTTGACGAGAGCCAACGGCAAATTATACCGAATGCCCTGCCGCTTCATTATGCGCCGATTATAACGCAAGAGATGACGTTTCATTTCACTGCCCGCTATCGGGCTGTCTCGGAAAATATAACGCCGGGGACGCTTCGTTCAGACGTGTGGTTTACGTTGGTTTATCCCTGATTTATTTCCCAACGATAATCGCATCAAAGGTATTTTTAGCTATGTTTAATTATCTAAAATCAGGTTTTATCCTTTTACTGGCCTTATTTTCTGCTGCCAGTGTTCAGGCTGCCGGAGGCATTGCATTAGGCGCCACTCGCGTTATTTATCCGGCCGATGCCAAACAAACGTCCCTGTCTATTAGCAATAGCGATACCAAAGAACGTTACCTGGTTAATTCATGGATTGAGAATAGCGCAGGTGCTAAAGAAAAATCGTTTGTGGTTACGCCTCCGCTGTTTGTCAGTGAACCCAAAAGCGAAAACACGCTGCGTATCATCTATGCCGGTGAACCGTTGCCCAAAGACCGTGAGTCGCTGTTCTGGATGAACGTAAAAGCCATTCCGTCAGTCAATAAAAACAGCCTTGAGGGCAAAAACGTTCTGCAACTGGCGATTCTGTCACGCATCAAACTTTTCGTTCGTCCGAATAATCTGCCGCAAATCCCGGAAGATGCGCCCGGGATGCTGACGTTTGCTCGCTCCGGCAACCACCTGAAAATCAACAATCCGTCAGCGTACTACGTCACGTTGGTCAATCTCAATGTGGGGAAAACGAAGGTCGATAACGTGATGGTTGCGCCGAAAAGCGATGCGCAGGTCCTGCTACCCACGGGCGTTCAGGGCAACGTTACGTTCCAGACGGTCAATGATTATGGCGCTGTAACCCCGGCCAAAACGGTAAGTGTGCGTTGAGATAACGATGAATAAGACAACGTATTTTCCTGGCCTGTTACCGGGGGTTACGCCACCGCTGGCGGGGGTGGCGTTGTCCACGCTGGCGGCGCTCTTTCCCTCTCTAAGCTATGGGGAAAGCTATTTTAATCCGGCCTTTTTATCTGCGGATACGGCAACCGTGGCGGATTTATCACGTTTTGAAAAAGGCAATCACCAGCCTGAAGGCGTTTATCGCGTGGATATCTGGCGCAACGATGAGTTTGTTGCCACTCAGGATATTCGTTTTACTACCAGTGCGGCAAAAGCCGGGGAGAAGTCCGGTGGGCTGATGCCGTGCTTTGGACTCGACTGGGTGAAACGCCTTGGCGTCAATATCGCCGCGTTTCCGGCACTCAGTAAGGATCCGAACGATACCTGTATCAATCTACCTGAGGCGATTCCCGGCAGCGAGATTGCGTTTGATTTTTCTACCCTGCGCTTAAACGTCAGCCTGCCACAGGCGTCAATGTTAAACAGCGCGCGCGGCTATATTCCACCGGAAGAGTGGGATGAAGGGATCCCGGCCGCGCTGGTTAACTACAGCTTTACCGGCAGCCGCGGCAGTGATGCTGACAGCTATTTCCTCAGTATGCTCAGTGGTCTGAACTATGGCCCCTGGCGGCTGAGAAACAACGGTGCGTGGAGCTACTCCAAGGGCGACGGATACCACTCACAAAGCTGGAAAAACATCGGTACATGGCTTCAGCGCGCAATTATCCCGCTGAAAGGCGAACTGGTGATGGGCGACAGCAACACTGGCAACGACGTTTTTGACAGCGTCGGGTTTCGCGGTGCGCGGCTCTATTCCTCAGACAGTATGTATCCCGACAGCTTACAGGGCTACGCGCCTACCGTGCGCGGCATTGCGCGTACCGCAGCGAAACTGACCATTCGTCAGAATGGCTATGTGATTTATCAAAGCTATGTTTCACCCGGCGCTTTCTCGATAACCGATCTCAACCCAACGTCATCCAGCGGTGATCTTGAGGTCACGGTGGATGAGAAGGACGGCAGCCAGCAACGCTATACGGTGCCGTACTCCACCGTTCCCTTATTACAACGAGAAGGGCGTTTTAAGTATGACGTTGTCGCCGGGGATTTTCGCAGCGGCAATAGCCAGCAATCTTCACCGTTCTTTTTCCAGGGAACATTAATTGCCGGGTTACCAGAGGGCTATACCGCATACGGTGGTACGCAGTTGGCCTCACGTTACACCGCGGTGGTTTTAGGCACCGGTCGAAACCTGGGGGACTGGGGGGCAGTTTCTGTCGATCTCACCCATGCGCGCAGCCAACTGGCGGATGACAGTACGCACCAGGGGCAGTCTTTGCGTTTCTTGTATGCGAAATCGCTGAACAATTTTGGCACTAACTTCCAGTTGTTGGGGTATCGCTACTCAACGCGTGGCTTCTATACCCTCGACGATGTGGCGTATCGCAGTATGGAAGGCTATGAGTACGAATACGACAGTGAGGGCAATCGCCACGACGTGCCCAATGTGACGAGTTACCACAACCTGAGCTACAGCAAAAAGGGCCGTTTCCAGATCAACATTTCGCAGAATCTGGGGGATTACGGATCGCTGTATATCTCGGGTAGTCAGCAGACGTACTGGAATACTTCAGACACCAATACCTGGTATCAACTAGGCTATGCCAGCGGCTGGCAGGGGATTAGCTATTCACTCTCCTGGTCGTGGAATGAATCGGTTGGCATCTCCGACACCGATCGTATTCTGGCGTTCAATATGTCTGTACCGTTCAGCCTGCTGAGCGGACGGCGTTACTCGCGTGATAACGCCCTCGATCGCACCTACGCCACGTTTAATGCCAACCGTAATAGCAACGGGCAGAACAGTTGGCAGAGCGGAATCGGCGGTACGTTGCTGGATGGGCGCAACCTGAGCTACAGCGTGAATCAGGGGCACAGCAGCAGCAATGGCTATAGCGGAAACGCCAGCGCCAACTGGCAGGCGGCCTATGGCACGCTGGGCGTGGGTTACAACTACGACCGTGACCAGCATGACTACAACTGGCAGCTCTCCGGCGGCGTAGTGGGGCATGCGGACGGCATTACGCTCAGTCAGCCTCTGGGCGATACCAACGTGCTGATTAAAGCGCCGGGTGCGCAGGGTGTAAGGATAGAGAACCAGACCGGCGTTCAAACCGACTGGCGCGGATACGCGGTGATGCCATATGCCACCGTCTATCGCTATAACCGCGTCGCGTTAGACACCAATTCCATGAACAACAATACCGATGTGGAGAATAACGTCAGTAGCGTAGTGCCAACGCAAGGGGCGCTGGTGCGGGCGGCGTTTGATACACGAATCGGTGTGCGGGCGCTGATTACCGCCAAACATGCCGGTAAACCAGTGCCGTTTGGCTCCGTCGTGCGTGAAAACACCAGCGGCGTGACCAGCATGGTGGGTGAAGACGGGCAAATCTACCTGAGCGGCCTGCCGCTAAAAGGCGAGTTGTTGATCCAATGGGGGGAAGGCGCAAACGCGCGCTGCGTGGCGCGCTATGCCTTGCCAGAGGAGAGCCTGAAACAAGCGGTAACGCTCACGAACGTGACGTGCGAATCTCCGTCAGCACGACAGGAATAATACGATGAAACGACAAACGGGTTTGTTACTGGGAAGCGCTTTACTGCTGATGGCCCATTCGTCCTGGGCGACGGTCTGCCAAAACTCGAATGGCACGCCAACGGATGTTTTTTACGATCTGTCGAATGTCTTCAACAGTAGTAACAACCAGCCGGGACAGGTGGTGACGTTACCGGAAAAATCTGGCTGGGTTGGCGTGAATGCCACCTGTCCGGCCGGGACAACGGTAAATTACACCTATCGAAGCTATGTCACTGAACTTCCGGTGCAAAGTACCGAAGGCGGTTTTCAGTATCTGAAGCTCAATGACTACCTGCTGGGGGCCATGAGCATAACCGATAGCTATGCCGGGTTATTTTATCCCCCACGTAATTACATTCGCATGGGGACTCACCCTAACGTACCTAAGCAGCAGCCTTTTGGCGTGATGGATTCAAAGCTGGTGTTTAAGCTCAAAGTAATCCGCCCGTTTATTAACATGGTGCCGATTCCGCGGCAGACGATGTTCAGCGTCTATGTCACGACCAGTACCGGAGATGCGCTAAGTGTGCCGGTTTATACCATCAGCTACAGCGGCAAGGTGGAGGTTCCACAAAACTGCGAAGTAAACGCCGGGCAGATTGTCGAGTTTGATTTTGGTGATATTGGCGCATCGCTGTTTAGCAAGGCAGGAGCGGGAAACCGGCCTGAAGGCATCAATCCGCAGACCAAAACGGTAGCGATAAAATGCACCAACGTCGCTGCACAGGCCTACTTAACCATGCGTGTAGAGGCCGAGAAAGCCACCGGGCAAATGATGGTATCTGACAATCCCGATTTAGGTTTTATTGTCGCCGACAGCAGCGGTAAACCGCTGACGCCCAATAATCTGTCCAGCACTATCCCGTTTCAACTGGATGATAACGCCGCGGCGAGCGTGGGTATTCGAACATGGCCGGTTAGCGTAACGGGCAATAAGCCTACCGAAGGACCTTTCACAGCCCGTGGCTATCTGCGAGTGGATTATGACTAACAAGCAAACGCCAGCCGCAGGGAAACGCCTGGCAATGGTGTGCCTGCTGACATTCAGCTCGTTGTGCCATGCCGCTTCGTCGCTGGGGGAAATCAATATTGAACTGCGCGGAAACGTGGTGGACTTTACCTGCGCGGTAATTGCCAGCGACAGCAATAAGTCCGTGGAGCTAGGCACCTGGCCGACCAAGCAGCTTCAGACCAGCGGAGATACTACTCAACCGGTCGCGTTTACGCTGAAGCTAGAAGGCTGCCCGCCGGGTTCCGCTTCGATAACGTTTTCCGGAACTCCGGCCCCGGGCACGACGTTGCTGGCGCTTGATGATGCGGTGATGGCGCAAAAGGTGGCGATCGAACTGCACGACAGCGACCGTACGCGATTGCCGCTCGAACAGGCCAGCCAGACGGTGGGGATTGATGAGAACGGCAATGCCACGCTGACCTTTTTCGCAAACTATATCGCGTTAGCTGCTGGGGTTCAGCCTGGCATTGCCAGGGCTGATGCCACGTTCATGATTAACTATAACTAATCAATGCGCTAACAAAACACTCCCGAACGAAATCTCGCCGGGAGTGTTATTACATTAATTCATGCATTTTTGCGTAATCGATCAGCTCAACGATGGTGTGCAACCCGAGCTTGGAGTAGA
This sequence comes from Citrobacter sp. Cb028, assembly GCF_030336705.1. Classification (NCBI taxonomy): domain Bacteria; kingdom Pseudomonadati; phylum Pseudomonadota; class Gammaproteobacteria; order Enterobacterales; family Enterobacteriaceae; genus Citrobacter; species Citrobacter sp. Cb028. Next base: position 301,385 of record NZ_JAOWCZ010000034.1, read on the forward strand.
TATTAGCCTTGTGAGCGCTAATCGTTTTATTGCTGAGTAACAACTGCTCAGCAATTTCCTTATTGGATAGCCCGTTTGCCAGATAACGCAAAACGGTAACTTCACGGTTAGAGAGCGGCATGTCATGTAAGACGCCTTTTTGTGCATTTATATTGTTAATGAAATTAAGGGTATCCGAAGGAAAAAAGGAATATCCCGATAAAATCATTTTTACCGCATTGTAGATATCATTGAGATCCTTTCGTTTACTGACAAACCCATTTGCACCGGCCCGGATAGCACGCCCGGCATAAAACGACTCGGATTTTGAGGACAGAAACAGTACCCGAGTTTTCTCCTGCAATGACTTTATTCTTTTGAGTAATGTAAACCCATCAGAACCAGGTAGTTCAATATCCAGGATGACAAGATCGACCGGGTACGTGCGCAGATGTTCTATTGCCGTACGGCTGTCATCGGTTTTCAACACTACCTGAATATTACTGTTTTTCTCGAGTAGTACTTCTATCGACATTCTGACAATAGGGTGTTCGTCCATAATGATAACGGATGCTGGTTTCATTGTTGTATGCCTCAAACTGTTTGCGTATCTTGCGAATTTGATAAAACATCAGGCGTTATAATATTGTCAAATAGCCAAGGATTGTTCTGAGGGAGAGCCGAATAAATATTATTTCATCCTTGTTTATTCGGTTGTTCTTCTGCAGAACAATGAATTTGTGGAAAATCCATTTCACACCGGGAAAACTAACAATTAATCAGGAAACTGTGGGGATTATACCTGCTCTGCTCATTCGGAAAAGACTTACAACATCCTGGTTGTTAATGTCAGTTAGGATATTCTGAAAGATCCAGATGTGTTAATGACTATTGGTATTATTTATCTGTGGTTCGAATTATGGCAGATTGAAAATTTTTTTTAAACAGTAAAAACGACACAATAAACCAATTGTTTAGGTTTTGTTAAGGCTGCAATAGGACTATTTTTTATTGAAATGCACAGGATCAGTAAGGTTAAGTGTGAGTGTGCCTCCAGGCATAATACCAGGAATAGTTGTAAATATTAAATATTTGTAAAAATTAGATCTTTTTTCTTATTCAAGAATAAGTAATTTCCTAAAAAATCTTATAGCACAATGAGTTATGGTGTTAAATTAAATGGGGAGAGGTAACGTTGAGGCGGTGTATCAGATGCAAAAAGCGCTGCCTGCTGGGTAATCCAAGGCGCGTAATCAACTGGTTCAGGCGATAGATGATGCGGTGGTAGGGTTGTGCCTGTAACAATGCAATCTTTTTTAAGGAGTTACCCTGCAATAGTAAGGTAATCAGCTCCCAGTCGAGCTGATTTATACGCCTGGAATGAATATAGTTAAGAACCGGAGATAATAAGGCATGGCGCATCTCGGGGAGGCGCAAATTGCGTGGCAAGATATAAAATGGACCGGACAGTGAAATAAATGTAGTGAGGTCTTCATCGCGACTGGAAAGCATTATGAAGATTTGGATGTCATTATGCTTCTTAATTAGCTGGCGCAGGCTTTCAAGTATATCGAAATAAGGGGTTGTTAAGCTTTCAATGTCAATCACTAACTGGCTAATTACCGGCTCTTGCATGCTGAGCAAAGTCGATTCAACGCTCTGGAAGATCGCCGTGCGAGTACCTGAGAATAAATGTCGACTCAGCGCATAGGCCAGATAGTAGTCTGTCGTAATTATCGCCTGAGATATAGTGCCGTCCGGTAAGGTGTATTCGAGTTTTTGTGCCAGATACTCGATCCGGTCAAATACCTGTGAGGTACAGTGGGGAAATTGCCAGCTACAGTTAGCGTTTCGTATACGGCGATAGCGGTCCCGGCGTTTTGCACTGTGCATCCTTTTCCATTCCATTTCTGTTGCGGCAGGTCTGGATAAATTGCTGACTACAGGCATCCCTGAACCAAACTTTTGTCAGCGCAAATGTGAGTTGACTTGTGCCGTTGGGTTTCAGTGCTTCAACAATCATCAGACTGGCAATTGCGTACTCCATCAGAATAATCTGCCGGAAGTTTTCTGATGTCTTACTCAATGCCCAAAAGATCGTTTTATCCAGTTCAACCTCTCTCTGAGATTAGATAAAATATTACCGGGTGTGTCTTTCTGTTACCCCGGAAATAGTATGGCCGGATTATTCTCGCAGCCTGAAGCCAGGTACAGTAGGAGCCGATGCTTAATCGATGATGAGATATTTCTCAATAAAAATTAGGCAGAGACACCCCGTCTAATTTTGCAGAAAGTTCAGATGTGCGCGGATGTATCTTAAGAATTGCTGATCGTTTTTCACATGCAGTTTTTTCATAATGCTGCGGCGGGTCGCTTTGGCCTGGATATCACTGACTGAGAGCAGATGAGCCGTTTCGGCTAACGTATACCCGCTGGCGAGAAACATTAAGAACTGGCGTTCTTCGATAGAAAAGTTGCGGGTGGTGCAGTAATGGCAGATAGTCGCGGGCACGCTAGTGCGCAGTGCGCGTTTTTGCAGGATGAGGACCAGTTTTTTGGTTATCTCGTCTACGTCATCTTCCCGATAAATCAGTGGCAACATGTACAGGCAGGGGCGGAACATCAGCTTATCTTTGTCGTTTTTGCTACAGATGACCACCCGGTGTTGGCGCCTGGTGTGGACAGGAACCATGTAACAATCGGCGCTGAGCCAATCTTCATCCAGTGAGATAAACGCGATTTCAGCGCGATCGATATCTTCGACAGGTAAAAAGCTAATCTCCTGATGCCACTGATTTGCCAGATGGGAGATGATGATTTTCAGTCCATGTTCGAAGTGACTGTTTTCTTCCTTGATGGCGATACTTAACATTAAAGAGTTCCTGACCACTGGAGAGGGGATAAGGGAATGTTAAGCAAAATCATAAATATTCTAAATACATGTATCCCTAAATCTGACGTTTTGCGGGCTGAGTTGTTACCAGGTGATTTCCTGGATACCTTTGAACGAGCAGAAAAAATCAACATTCGTACACTTCGCCAGCAACCGAAACAAAAGGCATTGACTCAGCAAGCGCTGACCGTATAATTCACGCGTTTCATCTGCATGAAGTAATCACTTCGCAATGCGCCCTTAGCTCAGTTGGATAGAGCAACGGCCTTCTAAGCCGTAGGTCGTAGGTTCGAATCCTACAGGGCGTACCATTATATTTCAGTAACTTACCACTTTTCTACAAGTTCCTTATTTTCCAGATGGGACAAATTTGGGACATCATCACTGAAAATTGAGTCAATTTGCTTCGCGTGTTCCGTTAAATGGTTCGGCGCAAGGTGAGCGTATCGGCGCACCATCTCGATGCTCTCCCATCCTCCCATTTCCTGCAAAACAGAAAGCGGAACTCCGGACTGAATTAACCAACTGGCCCATGTGTGCCTCAGGTCGTGGAAGCGGAAATCCTCAATCCCAGCCCAGCGGCAAGCTGCATTCCATGCCCGCTGATCATCGACGCGCATCTTTCTGACAGTAGGCGTCTTTGAGCCATCAGGACGGATGCCTTCTTTCGTATGCACGAACACCCATTTATGATGCTTACCAATCTGGTCACGCAAAACCTTACAGGCGGTGTCGTTCAGCGCTACGCCAATAGCGCGGTTTGACTTACTGTCTTCCGGGTTCACCCAGGCAACTCGACGCTGCATGTCGATTTGCTGCCATTCCATATTGATGATGTTCGAACGCCGTAGGCCGGTTGCCAGCGCAAACTTAACAACCGACTTCAGCGGTTCCGGACATTCATCAATCAGCCTTTTCGCCTCATCAGCCTCAAGCCACCGGACGCGCTTATTGCGTACCGATGGAACCTTGATCACCGGCGCTTTCTCCAGCCACTTCCAGTCACGTTCTGCCGCCCGCAGGATTGCCTTCATCAATGCCAGATGCTTGGCCTTGGTGGAGGTGGTGACTGGTTTAGCTGAATAGACTGGCGCCGGTTCTCCGTTCTTTTGCGCCGCGGCAGCCTTGATTTTCCATATCTCAAGCTGTTTGCGGTTGCTCATCCTGTTCACTGCTGAGTAAATCTTTTGCTCGGTCACATCCTTTAACCGGATCCCCTCAAAATGCGCCAGCCAGAAAGCCATACGGCTGCGATCATCTTTCAGTGATTTCTTCTCTGCCTTTTGATGTTGGTAATGGTGGTCAGCGCCAGCATCAGTCATCTGCGCAACAAACACCGCAACCGAAAACATCTGGCTACCAGTCTCTATGGGGTGATTAATGGCTAAGGCATGGAAAGACGTTATTGCCTCTCAACAGTACCAGGCATTAGCACCAGAGCAGAAAGCACAGGCTCAGGAGCAATACTTCAATGAAGTAGTAGCTCCGCAAGCCGGAAATGATGCAGAACAGGCTAAACAGGCTTTCTATGCTGCTTATCCACCTCCAACGACTCAACAGCCAGCACAACAGACACAAGAACCTGCTCAGCCACAGCAACAAGATCCATCCTTAATGCAGCGAGCCGGTGATTTCCTGACTGGCGGTCAAAGTGCTGGGCAGATAGTTGAGCAGTCAGCCCGAGGGTTGGTCAATATTCCATTTGACGCTTTGCAGGGTGGGGCGAGTTTAATAAATGCCATCAGCCAAGGGCTTGGTGGTCCAAAGGTGCTCGATGATGTATATCGCCCTGTAAATAGGCCAACTGACCCATACGCACAGGCAGGTGAGTCAGTTGGTAACTACCTTACTCCTGGCATTGGAGTTGCAGGAAACATGATTGCAGGGTCTATCGCTGATGCAACTAATCAGGATGGAGATTTTGCGACTAATGTGGCTAAGAATGCTGCGATAAACCTTGGCGCTCAAGGAGCACTTTCGTCAATAGCAAAAGGTATTGGAAGGGGGATTACCGCAGCAAAAGGGAGCATTGCGCCTGAAGCAGCCAAGACCATAGCGAATGCTGAATCTGTCGGTGTTACACCAATTACCTCTGACATGATTAAGTCTGGTAACGCATTTACCAGGGGGCTTGTGCAGGGAGGGGAGGGTGCGTTGCTAGGAACTGGGGCTCAAAGAGAAACTCAGCAGGCAGCAAGAAGCAATGCGGTATCAAACTATCTTGATAAATTTGGCGAGTACAATCCGGACGATGTAGTCAAATCTCTTACTGGTACTTTAAAGGGGAGAAGAGATATGGCTGGCAACGCACTGAATGAAATTACTCAAAAGATGGGATCAACTCCGGTTGAAGCATCCAATGCGGTAACCGCCATTGACGACAGCCTAGCTAAGTTAAATAGGCTCGGTACTTCAGCTGACAAAAACTTAGTTTCTACGCTGGAGAATCTCAAATCAGAGCTATCAAACCCTAATATTGATTTCGACTTACTGAAGCAACACAGAACGGCGTTCCGGTCAAATGTTCAGGGTGATGCAATGGTTTTCCCTGACCAGGCTAAATCCATTACAAACCGCATAGAGAACGCCATGACTAGAGATCTTCGTGGTGTTGTAGGTAAAAATCTTGGACCACAAGAATCCGCTAAATACATTAGAGCGAACTCTGATTACTCTAATATCTACAACAAGGTTCTTAACAAAAAGATTGCCACTAATCTCAACAAAGCAACCAGTGAAGCAACTCCTGAACTAATCAATAGTGTGGTTTATAGCCGTAACGCCTCAGACATCAAGCGCATTTGGCCTGCATTAGACGAAAAAGGGAAGGATGCCATGAGGGCGGCGTATATCAGCCGAATCTCAGAGAAAACTGGAGGATCGCCAGCAAAGTTCATCACAGAGGTAAATAAGCTTAAGCGTCAGGCTGGAGGTGAAATATATAACACCATATTTAGCGGTAAGCATATGAAAGAGCTTGATGCACTGCATGATGTTCTTAGAGAAACATCCAGGGCAGATTCAGCAAATATCGTTACACAGACAGGTCAGGCTCTAGCCAATCCTTTAAGGCTTGGTACCGGTGTTTCATCTGGTGGTGTATCTTTAGCATCCGAGGCTGGATATGGTCTTGCAATGAGGGTTTATGAGTCTAAGCCGGTAAGGAATGCATTACTTAGGCTAGCCAATACTAAACCGGGAACGCCAGCATATGAGAGAGCATTAACCAATGCAGCAAACTTAGCCAGGCCAATCATAGCCTCTCAAGCAGCCCGAGAGTAATGATTATCTGTTTTATTTTCGGATTTTAATTTTGCAATTTCTAGTTTCAGATAGAAAACCTCATCCTGAAGCTTTGATATAGCTTCTTCACTTTCATTGCTATTTTTTCTTAACCCATCAATTAGTGACCCAATTGTTGCCATAGCTATTATGGAAGCAACTGCGAAAACGATAAATCCGAAATACACAAGACCAATCATTTAAATATCCTTAATAATTTTAACTAACATAATTATAGCATAGCTGCGCAAGTTTTAGCTTGTGTGGCTTTGCTGCGCCAGGAGCATATTAAATGTCAGATATTACAGCCAATATTGTTGTGTCGATGCCATCTCAGTTGTTCACGATGCCTCGGTCATTTAAGGCTGTGGCTAATGGTAAAATCTATATTTCAAAAATTGATACTCCACCAGGAGAAATGACAGATCCTGCTAACTCTGTGCAGGTTTATCTAGAGAATGAAGATGGAAGTCATGTTCCAGTTTCACAGCCAATCATAATCAACGCAGGTGGATTCCCTGTTTACAACGGCCAGATTGCAAAGTTTGTGACTGTAGAAGGTCACTCTATGGCTGTATACGATGCATATAATACACAGCTTTTTTACTATCCTAATATTTTAAAGTACGACCCTGACCAACTTAGGCAGCAAATAGAAAACCCAGATGGTGCAACTCTTTACCCAGAATTACAAGTTGCCAGATGGCGTGATGACGGTGATGCTCGAGGGTGGGGTGTGTTTCCTGACGGAACGGACGTGACAGCAAAGATGTGTGCATGGCTTGATGCTGTTAATGGTGATTACTCTAAGTTAGTTCAATACGGTCAATATCGTAATCGAGGTTATTTACCACCAGGTGATTACGTTGTTTCATCAACAAATCTTACAGGTAACCATGCATTACTTGGGAGGATGATCATCCGATGCGACATGGTATGGGATGGTAGAGTTCCAAATGGGGAATTTACTGTTCTGCATGTTAAAGGAAACCATATCAGAGGACTATCATGCAAAAATCTAATATTTCAAGGGGTTCAGCACATAAATGTTGAGAATATTGATACAACGGGTGATGTAACATTAAAGGGGTCAACAAGTTCCATTCCAATTCCTGGTCTTTCAACATGGGGTGGTGGTAGTTATTGGAATAACTTCTCAAGAATTAAAACAGGAACTACTTCTGGCGGTGGTAAGTTATATATTAATATTTACGAAGGGTCTGTAAACCAAAATACATTCACTCAAGTTAGCGGTGGTGGTTTGGTAATTCTTGGTCAAGGGGCTGGGTCTGGAGGTGGTAACTATGAGGGAAATGCGAATATGTTCCTTGGTGTTGATACCTCTGGATCATCTGATTACCTACTTGATAATCAATCTGTTCCTGCCCAATTAAACTATGTGCATGGGTTATATGGAGAAGTGACCGGTAACGGCAGGGTTAGGGGCCCGTGGGCAATATTTGGTGGTAGAGTGCAGTTCAATGGCTGGGTATCAACTATGAGCCACATGACATCTGCTCTTGGATTAGACCCCACTGCGGGCCAGCAAGGTGGCGAAACGATAAGTTTATCCAGCAACAACCTTTGCCCATCGGGTGACTGGTCTGTGCTCAATGGCAAAGGATTTCCAGAGGATTATTCACTGCTAACAATACCAGGAGAGGCATTATCATTTGATGATGCATTAGAGCCAGGTGGTGCAGGTAGGTATTTTGGCGTAAGCAATGCATCCGTTAGATGTAGAATAATTGCGAACCTTACTAAAACACAATCAGGGTATATAAGAGGGGCCTTCTTCTATCGGGGAGACGATCCGGTAGAGATTGTTATTGAGGACCAGTCAGGGTCAAATACTATCTATATGCCAATCGATAAATATACATCAATGGGAACTAGCAATGGCTGGAGATTGTACCGCGTATCCGCACCAACTAATGACAAAACAAAGTCGTATAGATTGAGGATTACTGTTGACGCTGGTAAAACTGGCCTTATCGGTTGCTCTTATTTTAGTAGTTATAATGCCTGCATATTGCCAACGTTTTGCGGTTGGAGCAAATCAATAATGAGAAATTCTGGAACACCAATCGCTCCTGTAACCACTACGCCAATTGGGTTTATGTGTTATCGCACATCTCCTGCATCATTTCCTTCCGACCCTGTGATAGCATGGCAGTGGAATGGTTTGAGTTGGCTTAAAATAAATGCTTCCGCATAATAAATGGCGGCCTTGTTAATTCATAAGGCCGCCATATCCTATCAATTAACGTATATTTTTAGATCTGTTTTTCTTGTCGTTCCGCTAAACACACCAACCTGGATATAATCTAGGTTGGTGGTGTCCATTTTTATTCCTGTTACAAAATCCTTATCAATCATCATTGACTTTGGGTAGCAATCGTAATTCTTGAATCCGGATTTGTTATTATAATATGCATGGATGAATAGTTTTTCCTTCCCATTGTCTGGCAGCGACATGTTACGGTTTGTAATGAAGACTAGATACCCTTTTTCTGATATAAAAATCTTCTTCAGGATTGCTTGTTTAGGGATCAGCTCCTTATCAACATCTATCTCTTTGCTGTTTAAGATTGATGAGTAGTCAAAGTTAGAGTAACCACCCTCAATTGAGTTAACACCAAAGAAAGCACCATATGACCATTTGTTATGGTATAAGTCGAACTTATAACTGTCGCTACTTAAAGTACCGAAGAAAAAGTTAGGTATCTTAAAGTCGCGTTTGCCCTCATTCTTTAAACGCTCAATCAATGACATTCTGACTTTATCCTGATCGAAGGCGTTAGAATATTCTTTGTGCATCAGGTAATACGCCGGAATGAAGAGTGGCAATGTTGATAATATAATTAAAATAATTCCATAAATAATTATGTTTTTATTATTGCTGTTCGTTGTCTGGCCTAATATCAAAGACAGCGAAATCATAAAAAGTATAAGCGTTCCATTCCCAGATCTAGGTGGATATGAAGGAGCAGCAAACATTATTAACATGGATATAATTGCAGAAACCACAAAAATCAGACTTAAAGCAGAATTTGTATTTATGCCGCCTTTATCGTGATTATGCTTCAATGTGTACAGGGTTGAAATAACAGCCACAGCCAAAAACAAAGCCCAGAAATGTTCTGCCATCGCTGGGATTCTGTAAGTTACATGCTCGAAAAGCCTTTCAACAAGCGGTTTGCTATACCATGCCTCAAAGAACTTTGCTCTTTCCATATTTCCAGGGGAAAGTAATAGTAACAAGCAACCAAAAATATTCAGCAGTAAGTAAAGAATTGTTTTTTTATAATCTACATCCTTTTTTATAAACTGATAAGCTAAATATGTTGCTATCAAGATGACAACTACGATGGATGTATTTTCATTTGAACAGCCGGCCAAGAATGCAAAAAAAGAGGTTGCTAAAACATTTATTTTTCGTTTAACACATAAAAAGAAGCAAACTATGAACATGTTTGTCCATAAGTAATTAGCAGACCCAACAATCCAAAATGTTGTCTGGCCTAAGTTACTGTTGGAAATATAGTACAGGGAAGTTATTAACAGAACAGAAAGCGCATCCTTTGTGTCAATATCTTTGTCTTGTTTTCCAAAAATAACAATCGCGCCAATTAAAAAAACTAGTGCCAAGGAGTTAAATGCCGCTCGTAACCAATGTGGCATAAGTAGAAGGGCGGGGCTAATATAGTCTGAAATAACTCTGCCACTCCATTTTATATAATGTTGATAATGACTTTCAAAAGATAACCCCTTTAGTGCATAAAGATAATCATCTGAATGCATCGGCGTTTTCAGAGCCACTAAAAACGTTAATGCAAAACATATTGCAAGTGACGCAATAAACACTTGTGATGTTCTCTGCTTAATAGAATGCACTTATTGCCCCTTCTTTTTTAATATGTACTTAGGTCTTTTTTTGGTTTCAACATAAATTCTGCCAATATATTCACCGAGAACGCCAATCCCAATTAACTGAATACCACCCAAGAACAGAATTGATACTAATAGAGACGGATATCCACGAACTGCATTTCCAAATGCCATGGTGTCGATAATCATCCACGCACCGTACAGGAATGCGGCACCGGCAACGAACAGGCCAATGTAAGTCCACATGCGCAGAGGGAACGTAGAGAAGCTTGTGATTCCCTCAAGCGCAAGGTTCCATAATTTCCAGCCGTTAAACTTCGTGCTGCCAGCAACTCGCTCAGCGCGGGCGTACTCAACAACGTCTACATTCCCGCCAACCCAACTTAAAATTCCTTTCATGAACAGGTTTCGCTCTGGCATCTGTTTAATATTCTCGACGACTTCGCGAGACATCAGGCGAAAATCACCAACGTTCTCTTCAATCTTGGGAGAGCTAATCTTATTGTGAAGTTTATAGAACCACTCGGCAGATTTACGCTTTAACCTGCTGTCGGTAGAGCGGTCAGAGCGTTTAGCCAGAACCATATCTGCCCCGGCCTGCCATTTCTCTATCAGGTGGGGAATGACCTCAATTGGATCCTGCAAGTCGACGTCAATTGGAATTACTGCGTCACCAGTTGCGTGGTCAAGTCCGGCGAAAAGTGCTGGCTCTTTACCGAAATTTCGGGTAAATGAGAGTGGCTTCACTAATGGGTCCGATACGGCAAGGGCAGTGATAATACCTTCTGTGCCGTCTTTGCTGCCGTCATTGATGAAAACTATCTCGACTTCGTATTGCTTTAATTCCTCAAACTCTCGCACTGTTTTGTAGAAAATCGGTATCGCGTCTTCTTCGTTGAAGACGGGAACAACCAGAGAAATTTTCATTTCACATCCCTAAAGACAATGAACTTTGAATAAATAAAACCGCACACCAGGCTGATGGCGGAGAACACAATTAATGTGATGATAGGAGCCATACCTGATTTGTCTGCCGCCCAACCAACTGACGCACTCAATGACCCCATGAACCCGACGTAAAGCATGTAGCGCATAGTCGTTGTAGAAGACTTGAAGGTGAATCTTGCATTTGCAAAGAAGCTGAATGATACGGCGACAACGAACCCGGCAAAGTTGGCAAGGGCCTGCCCTGTATGAAATGCGTAGATGCATACGGCGAACACAACCCAGTGAATGAGTGTGTTGATAACACCTATTGATGTGTACCTGGCGAATAGCTTTAACATTATAAAAATCAGTGAATTCTTAGAGGCAGAAAGTCTACCATCTGAAGATGTATCGATCGACCTATGATGCCAGAAGGTGAGACAAAAACGGGACACAAAAAGCTTTGCATTGGTTTGCAAGGCTTTGCATGTTTTTCGAAAATGGGACGCGTGAGCGCAGTGTTGGCTGGGTATATTATTGACTTAGAAGGTAGTTCTAGGAACTTCTAAGCCGTAGGTCGTAGGTTCGAATCCTACAGGGCGTACCATTTCAACGTCACTTCTGATGTTCAGCTTCTGCTAATCGCGACAAATTTTCTTTTGCCAACCACATTTCCACTTCTGTAAGACTTAGTTGTACTTCCTCTCTGAGTGAAAAATCAGCTAGCGGCTGCTGTTCAAGCGCTGCGCACATCCTGCTGGCAGAACGCATCCCCATGCTGGCGCAGCTGCTTTTTAGCTGATGTGCCAGACGTTTTATCTTCTCGTACTCATATGCTGCGCGCGCTGCGTCAATCTCATCTAATACAGGAAGGGTGTGTTGCTTAAAGAGCGCTAACCATTCGTGCACCTTTTGCCATCCCATTAGCTGGATATCCCCGGCTAATTGCTGGGTATCTAACCGTTGGTCGTCATTTTCTAATGCAACCGGGAGAGGGGCGTTACCGTGCAGATAATGGGTAATGAGCCGACTGAGTTCATCCTGGGGAACCGGTTTTTGAATAACGCCGAGAAACAGGGTGCTGGTTCTTTGGCTTAGTGTTTCGTCGATGACGTGTGCGCTAAAGCCTATTAGCTTTAACGTCGGAAACTCGCGGGTTAACTGTTGCGCCAGCGTGATGCCGTCGATATCCGGAAGATCAAAATCAACCAGCGCGGCATTATACTGGGCGTCTTGCTGCAGTATGGTGAGCGCCGCAGCCGCACTGTCGGCAGCGGTGACCTGGGCGCCATTGAGGGTGAGCATTTCTGTACTGATGCGCTGCGTGAGGGGGTTATCCTCGATTAGCAGTAAGCGTAAACCCTGTAACGATATGGCACGTGGAACGGATTTAGCTACCGGCATCGCGCCAGCCCGTAATGGCAGACGAAGACGAAAGCAGCTTCCGACTCCCGGCGTACTGGTGACGCTCAGTTCTCCCTGCATCGCCTGCGCAAGGCTGGCACTGATAGTGAGTCCAAGCCCGGTCCCCCCACGTTTACCGCTAACCTGAACAAACGGCTGAAAAATATCGCGCTGATGGACAGGGTCAATCCCGCATCCCGTGTCCTCGACCTCAATATACCAGTCCTGATCTTTACATCGGCTACGCAGGGTGATGTGTCCGCGATCGGTAAAGCGAAGCGCGTTGTTTAATAGGTTAGTTATGATTTGCCGAATGCGGCGCGGATCGCCGCGTAGGGAGTCGGGGACATCGTCGGCAAAATCCGTAACCAGCACGACCGGGCGACCCACAACGCGACCGTGCATGAGCTGAAGCGTACTTTCCAGCAAGGGTCTGGGCTCAAAAGGTTCATCGCCGATCGCCACATTTTTTCCGCCCGCTTCGATGGCGGAATAGTCCAGGATATCGTTGAGGATGGTCAGCAGAGACTCGCCAGAGTCGGTGATTGCGCGCAGATTCTCCTGATGCTGCGCCAGAGCGGGATTGTCTGAGAGCAACTGCGCAGTGCCGAGGATCCCATACAGCGGGGTGCGTATCTCATGGCTCATGGCGGCCAGAAACGCCGATTTTGCCTGGTTGGCTTTTTCGGCTTCTGCCCGCGCCTGCCGGTGTTCCGACACCATAGAACGCAGCTCGGCGGTGCGAGCTTTTACCTGAGCGGCCAGATGTTCGCGATGGCTATTAAGGGCGTGAACGCTACCGCGAAAGGCGTCCATTAACCGACCGATGGTATCCAGTTCGCGAACGCCCGCTGTTTCCGGAAATGGGGAGTCAATATCACCTTCAAGCAGACGCTGTAACGCCTGGGTTTGCTGCGCCAACGGGCGCGTGACCGAGCGGTAAACTACGCGCCAAAGAATGAGAATTAACAAGCACAATGACACCGCACCTAACAGCAGCAGCAGCGTTTGCCCGCGCTGGCTGGCCTGTTTGAGATGCGCCAGCCCGGTCTGATTGCGTTGGCCAATGATTTCTACCAACTGACTCACTTCGCTACTGAAACGGGTAAATTGCTCGATATTGTTCTGCGATAAGATCTGTAAGCGGGTGGTGATGTCATTATCCTGACGATACAGGGCCAGCAGATCGACATAACGGCTTATCGAATTTACAGCGCCGGCAACCTGGGTGCGTACCACCGGATCTTCAATGCGTATTTGTCGGCGGTGAAGCACTCTGACGGCGGCATTAAGCTGGGTTTCCAGCGCTGCAAGGTTATTCTGCGCCTGGTTATTCCCCAGATTCATCACCATTTGCTGCACGCGTAGCGCGCTCAGGCGCAGTTCATTCATCTGGTTATAATATTCCAGATCGATATCGATAAGCCTGTCGAGAGCGTGTTCTGCCGCCTGCCCCTGATGGCTCTCAATCAAATCATAAATGCTTGCCTGCGTAGCGCCCGCCGAGGTGGCGGCATTACTGGCCTGACCGCGCGCCATTTCGGCAACGTCGGCGGTAGCCTCAACAATATGTTGGCTGAGCTGTTGCTGCCGATCGCGCAGTTTCAGACGTTCGCCAACCAACTCCCCCTGATGGCTTAACGACTGGGCGATCTCTTTTTCCTGTTGTTCAATGGCCGACGTGTCAAAGCCCTGCTCGCGCAGGGTTTTCAGTAAAGCGGTTATTTTCAGGCTTTGGGCGGTTAACATACGCCCCTGAGCCAGCCACATATTTTCATTATCTGCGGTGGTCAGATTCTGCGCGGAAAACAGTTCCCAGGCGCTGGCTTCGCTGAGCTGGCGCGCCATGTCCATGGTCGGGATCAGCGCCTGGGTATTGGCCTGCTCAACCTGGCTGACAAAACGCAGGTTATACCAGCCTACCAGCGTACTAATGAGGGTCAGTGCCGCCATCAGCCCGAAGCCTATCCACAGTCGTTTGGTCAGAGATAAATTCACTGTCGGGTCGCCACAGATTAAAAAGGTTGAGTCCAAAAGAGGAAAACAACTAGGATAAAGCCTTATCAATGTTGAGGCTATCATGCGCGTATTGGTTTTCCTGCTTATCACACTTTTTCCCGGCTTAGGTCACGCGACCGGGTCCGCACTGCTGCGCTGGCCGGATACCCAGCAGGCAGTGCCGGAGCCGCTAACGGACGTTACTGCAAACAAAGTCTGGAAACTGTGCGCGCTGTATCCCAGCCTGAAGGATTCCTACTGGCTTTCCGTGAATTACGGCATGCTGGAGGCGGCGAAAAAATACGGCGTAAGCCTGAAGGTGCTCGAGGCGGGAGGGTATCGCCAGTTCGACACGCAAAAATCACAAATCGCTCAATGCCAGCAATGGGGCGCGGATGCCATTTTGTTGGGCAGCAGCACGACGACTTTTCCGGATTTGCAGGCACAGGTTGGCACGCTGCCGGTTATTGAGGTGGTGAATGCTATCCATGACGCAACGGTAAAAGCCCGGGTTGGGGTTCCGTGGTTCCAGATGGGTTATCAGCCAGGCCGCTATTTGGTTAAGTGGAGCGCGGGCAAACCGCTAAAGGTCTTATTATTGCCAGGACCTGATGACGCCGGGGGCAGTCGTGAGATGGTGGCCGGATTTCGTCAGGCGATTGCCGGCAGTCAGGTGCGCATCGTGGATGTGGCGTTGGGCGATAATGATATTGAAATACAGCGTAACCTGTTGCAGGAGATGCTTGAGCGTCACCCGGATGCCGACGTGGTGGCCGGTACGGCAATTGCTGCTGAAGCGGCAATGGGGGAGAAGCGCAATCAGGGCGCGCCGTTAACTGTCGTCTCTTTTTATCTGTCGCATCAGGTGTATCGCGGGCTTAAACGCGAAAGAATCATTATGGCTGCCAGCGATCAAATGGTCTGGCAAGGTGAACTGGCGATTCAGCAGGCTATCAGAGTATTACAAGGACAACCGGTGCCGGAAAATATCAGTCCCCCGATCCTGGTGCTCACCCCGAAAAATGCCGACAGCCAGCATGTAAAGTGCTCGTTGTCACCCGGCGGATTCCGTCCTGTTTATCTGTATCAGTACACGTCGGCCGCTAAAAAATAGCCTTCCCCGTGCTGTGTCACCAGTAAATCAGCCCGCAGCTTGTGGCGTAAACGGCGGATCAGTACGTCCACGGTGCGTAAGTCCGGATTGTCTACCCGTCGTGCCGAAAGCATGCGCAGTAAACGTTCGCGACTGAGAATTTCCCCCGGATTGGTGACAAACGCGACCAGCATTTCATACTCGGCGCGGGTGAGTTTGATTGCCTCGTCGCCCAGTTCCAGAGTATGACGGGAGACATTCAGACAATACCCGGCAAACTGATAGCAGTTGTCTTTAGCCTCCGGTCGCGCCTCGCGGGCAAGGTCGATACGCCAGAGTAAATTTTTCACTCTCACCACCAGTTCACGTAGCTCCAGCGGCTTGGTGACATAATCATCAGCCCCCATTTCCAGGCCAACGATACGGTCAATTTGGTCACTACGACCCGTGACCAGGATGATCCCCACCGTTGAGCGTTCACGCAGGGCGCGGGTCAGCATTAAGCCATTTTCATCCGGGAGATTGATATCTAACAGAATAAGATCGACAGAGTGTTGTGACATGATTTCACGCAGGCCGGCTCCGCTGGCTGTGACCGAGACGTGATAACCTTCCTGTTCAAAATAAGCCTGTAATCGTGCCTGGGTAACGGGTTCATCCTCAACAATGACAATGTGATGCGACATCCTGGTTGTTGTCTCTTTCTGTTCATATCTGTTCACATTGTGCCGTAAGCCATTCATCCTGACCAGTGTTGCCGTTCACATTTGCGAAATAAGATCCTCTGTAACTAAACCATATATTTACAGGGGCTATTATGCGGAAACTATGGAGGGCGCTGCTCAGACCGAGCGCACGTTGGTCAGTGTTGGCGCTGGTCGTCATCGGGATGGTGGTCGGTATCGCGCTGATCGTCTTACCGCACGTTGGCATTAAATTAACCAGTTCAACCGAATTTTGCGTGAGCTGCCACAGCATGCAGCCGGTTTATGAAGAATATAAACAGTCTGCGCATTTTCAGAATGCCTCCGGGGTGCGCGCAGAGTGTCATGATTGCCACATTCCATCCGATATCCCTGGCATGGTGAAACGTAAGCTGGAGGCCAGCAACGATATTTACCAGACCTTTGTTGCCCACTCTATTGATACTCCTGAGAAATTCGAAGCCAAACGTGCCGAGCTGGCGGAGCGCGAATGGGCGCGAATGAAGGAGAACAACTCCGCGACCTGTCGTTCCTGTCATAACTATGATGCGATGGATCACGCGAAACAGCACCCTGAAGCTGCGCGTCAGATGAAGATTGCGGCCAAGGACAATCAATCCTGTATTGACTGTCATAAAGGTATTGCGCATCAGCTTCCCGATATGAGCAGCGGTTTCCGCAAGCAGTTTGACCAGTTACGCGCCAACGCAAACGACGATGGCGATACGCTCTATTCCCTGGACATCAAACCTATTTATGCCGCCAAAGGGGATAAAGAACCTGCGGGCTCACTGCTGCCTGCTTCTGAAGTAAAAGTGTTAAAGCGTGACGGCGACTGGCTGCAAATTGAAATTGTGGGCTGGACAGAGAGTAACGGGCGTCAGCGCGTGCTGGCCCAATTGCCGGGTAAACGCATTTTTGTGGCCTCCATTCGTGGCGACATCCAGCAGCACGTGAAAACCCTGGAGCAAACGACCGTCGCGGAAACGAATACGCAGTGGAGCAAGCTGCAGGCCACCGCCTGGATGCAGAAGGGCGATATGGTTAACGACATTCAGCCAATCTGGGCTTATGCCGACTCGCTCTATAACGGAACCTGTAACCAGTGCCACGGCGCACCTGAGAAAGAACACTTTGACGCCAACGGCTGGATTGGCACGTTGAACGGCATGATTGGATTTACCAGTCTGGATAAACGTGAAGAACGTACCTTACTGAAATATCTGCAGATGAATGCCTCTGACACCACGGACAAGCCGCATGGCGATAAGGGAGAAAGCAATGAAAAATAACGATCTCTTTCAGGCATCTCGCCGTCGTTTTCTACTGCAGTTGGGCGGCTTGACCGTCGCTGGTATGTTAGGACCTTCGCTGCTCACACCGCGCAGCGCCAACGCCGCAGAGGTGCAGGGAACTGGCGTCAAAGAGGGGATCCTGACCGGATCTCACTGGGGGGCAATCCGCGCCACCGTGGTTGATGGGCGTTTTATTGAAGCCAAACCGTTTGAGCGTGATAAGTACCCGTCAAAAATGATCGCCGGACTGCCGGACCACGTGCATGGCGGGGCGCGTATTCGCTATCCAATGGTCCGTGTCGACTGGTTGCGTAAACGCCATCAGAGCGATACCACGCAGCGTGGAGATAACCGCTTTGTGCGCGTTTCGTGGGATGAAGCGCTTGACTTCTTCTATCAGGAGCTGGAGCGAATTCAGAAGACCTATGGCCCGAGCGCGCTGCTGACGGCCAGCGGTTGGCAATCAACCGGCATGTTCCATAACGCCTCGGGGATGCTGGCGCGCGCCATTGCGCTGCACGGCAACAGCGTAAGTACCGGGGGCGACTATTCCACTGGTGCAGCCCAGGTGATTCTGCCGCGCGTGGTCGGGTCAATGGAGGTATATGAACAGCAGACCTCCTGGCCGCTGGTGCTGAAAAACAGCAAAACGATTGTGCTGTGGGGTTCCGACCTGATTAAAAACCAGCAGGCGAACTGGTGGTGCCCGGATCATGATGTTTATGAATACTACGAACAACTGAAAGAAAAAGTGGCGCGCGGCGAGATCTCGGTTATCAGCGTTGATCCGGTCATCACCTCGACGCACGACTACCTGGGCCGCGACAAGGTTAAACACGTCGCCGTGAATCCGCAGGCCGATGTGCCACTACAGCTGGCTCTGGCGCACACGCTTTATACCGAGAAGCTCTACGATAAGCATTTTCTCGATAACTACTGCGTTGGGTTTGAGCAGTTTCTGCCTTATCTGCTGGGGGAAAGTGACGGACAGCCTAAAGATGCCCAGTGGGCGGAAAAAATATGCGGGATTGATGCCGATACGATTCGTGAACTGGCGCGGCAAATGGCGGGCGGAAGAACGCAGATTATTGCCGGCTGGTGCGTCCAGCGTATGCAGCACGGGGAACAGTGGGCGTGGATGATCGTGGTGCTGGCCTCAATGCTTGGACAAATCGGCTTACCCGGCGGTGGCTTCGGCTTTGGCTGGCACTACAACGGCGCGGGCACGCCAAGCCGCAAAGGGATTATCCTGAGCGGTTTTTCTGGCTCCACCACCGTACCTCCTGTGCATGACAGCACTGATTATAAGGGGTACAGCAGCACCATCCCGATCGCGCGTTTTATCGATGCGATTCTTGAGCCGGGTAAACAAATTAACTGGAACGGCAAAACCGTCAAGTTGCCGCCGTTGAAGATGTGCGTTTTTGCCGGGACCAACCCTTTCCATCGTCACCAGCAGATCAATCGTATTATTGAGGGCTGGCGTAAGCTGGAAACCGTTATCGCCATCGATAATCAGTGGACCTCGACCTGTCGATTCGCTGACATCGTATTGCCCGCGACGACCCAGTTTGAGCGTAACGATCTTGACCAGTATGGCAACCACTCCAACCGCGGCATTATCGCCATGAAACAGTTGGTGCAGCCGCAATTTGAAGCACGTAATGATTTCGATATTTTCCGCGATCTCTGCCGCCGCTTTAATCGTGAAGAAGCCTTTACCGAAGGGCTGGATGAGATGGGTTGGCTGAAACGGATCTGGCAGGAAGGAAGCCAGCAGGGGAAAGGGCGCGGCGTTCATCTCCCCGCTTTTGACGTTTTCTGGAATCAGCAAGAGTACGTTGAGTTCGAACATCCGCAGATGTTTGTACGTCATCAGGCATTCCGCGAAGACCCCGATCTTGAGCCGCTGGGCACGCCGAGCGGTTTGATCGAAATTTTCTCGAAAACCATTGCCGGTATGCAGTATGACGACTGCCAGGGGCATCCGATGTGGTTTGAGAAAATCGAACGCTCACATGGTGGACCCGGGTCGCAGCGTTGGCCACTGCATCTGCAATCTGTTCATCCTGATTTCCGTCTGCACTCGCAGCTTTGTGAATCTGAAGCGCTGCGTAAGCATTATGCGGTAAGTGGTAAAGAGCCGGTGTTTATCAACCCGCAGGATGCCAGCGTCAGGGGGATTCGCAACGGTGATATTGTCCGTGTCTTTAACGCACGTGGACAAGTACTGGCCGGGGCGGTTGTCTCCGATCTCTACTCGCCAGGCGTGGCGCGTATTCATGAAGGTGCCTGGTACGACCCTGATAACGGCGGAGAAACTGGGGCGCTGTGTAAATACGGCAATCCGAACGTATTAACAATCGATATCGGCACGTCTCAACTGGCGCAGGCGACCAGCGCTCATACTACGCTGGTGGAAATTGAGAAATATACCGGCAAGGTGGATAACGTGACGGCGTTCAGCGGCCCGATAAAAATGGTGGCGCAGTGCGAATATGTTCCGGCGGAGAAGGTATCGTCATGATAAAACACTCTTCCCTTACAACAGAACAGATGGCCTGCGTTTACGCCTGGCTGGCGCAGTTGTTTTCCCGGGAACGTGACGATGACAGCCTGGCACTTTTGCAGTCCAGCGAAATGGCTGAGTGGTTCGCGGTGCTAAAAGGTGAACCGTCGCTTGAAGCGGAAGTCCTTCAGCTGGAGGAGAAAATTGCTGCGCTTCAGGTGCGTGAGGACGCAACCCTCGAACTGGCGGCTGATTTTTGTAGCCTGTTTCTGATGTCGGAAAAACACGCGGCGTTACCCTATGCGTCGGCCCATCTTGAAGGAGGGCCGAATTACGGGGTCATTAAACGATTGTTAGCCGATGCTGGCATGCAGGTAAGCGAAACGTTTAGCGAGTCAGCCGATCATCTGGCAATTTTTATCGAACTGCTGAGTCATCTGCATTTTTCTCTGGGAGAGTCCGGGCTTAGCCGCCAGCGTATTGATGCGCTGCGCAGAGAAACGCTGGCGGGGCTGTTACGCTGGTTACCGGAATTCACCGCCAAATGCCGCCGCTATGATGACTTTGGTTTCTACGGTGCGCTGAGTCAGCTATTGCTAGCACTGGTCAGACTGGATATTCAGAACTGAGTGATGGCCTAAGCCACAGAACACCGGGAATACATTCGCTCTAATGCTTGCCATTTTAACGAAAATGAATGGCCGTAATGAGTAACTGAGAGTGGGACATCCGGAGGCAATGAATCTGTTGCCTCCGGTATATTGCTACATTTACCACTGAGGTGAACGGAACCCTGAGCAAGAATCACATGTGCTCAAGAATGCTTAACTTATAAACGTTAGTGCAAATTCGCCCCCATTTTGACCCTATCACCGCACAACCAGCACGGGACATTTTGCATGGCGTACTACGGCAGCCGCCGTTGAACCCAGCAGATAAGTGCTAAAACCAGGCTTATGTGAGGCAATGACGATAAGCTCAGCGTCAACCGCTTCCGCCAGTTTGAGGATCTGATCCTTCGGCGGGCCGTAAACGACGTGAGTCTGACTCCTGCCTGCAGGAATATTGAACTGCTTAATAATCTCTTCGAGTTTTTCGCTGGCCTTGGCCTGCAGACCGCTTCTGTCCGGGAATTCTGTTGAGTAAGCCAGCCCCAGCGAGGCATAGAACGGAACGGTAGGAATAACGGCTAAAAAGTGGACCTTAGCGGTTTTGGCATGCGCCAGGACCTGTGGAACAACATGGCGGGTTAAATCGGTTTCAGAGATATCAATGGGCACCAGAATTGAGCGATACATATTCACTACCTCCTGTTTGTTTACCTCTACCCAGAGTGTAGCGAAAATCGAATCTGTATAATAAGTGACCAGATCAAGGTTGCATGCATAAATGCGCGTCAATGATAGGTGTGTGTCACAAGTCTTGTCGTGAATGTATATCTGAGCACAACCACAAGAGGGGTATCTTCATTAATACGTGTTATCTCGTAATAGAAAAGGGTTCGTTTTTATGTTTTTTCATTATATATTTTATTATATAGCGACTATTGCCAAGGGCATAATTTTAATGCCATTCAGCACTCATCAAACTTTTATTCTGACGTTTCTATAATTAATGGTTAATTAAACCTTTGCTTTGGTTTAATTATCTGATTTTAAAATGATATTTTATATTTAATTTCGTTCGTATTAATTATGCGAGCGCCTTCAAACTTACCCACATGCTGATTCTCATTTCCCTCTGCGTTTGATGAATATCAATAAGTAGCCGCGTTAGGGTAATTATTGTCTACCTATTAAAGGGTATTCATCTTGTGGGAATAAAAGATGAGAAAAATAAATAAAACCATCCTCGGGACGATGCTGCTGTGCATTGTTCTTGGTGCTGTTATCGTTTTGGCAGGGCAATGGACGTTGCACAAAACCTCAAGCACGGAATTCTGTTTGTCGTGTCATACGATGCAGGCACCGTATGAGGAATATACCGGTTCGGTTCACTTTCAGAATCAGAAAGGTATTCGTGCAGAGTGTGCTGATTGTCATATCCCCCAGGGCGGCCTGGATTATCTGGTGGCTAAACTGCGGGCCTCAAAAGATGTTTATCATCAGTTCATAACCAAAAAAATCGATACCCCAGAAAAATTTGAAGAACACCGTCTGGAGATGGCGCAAACCGTTTGGGCACAGCTAAAAGCGAGCGATTCTGCGACCTGCCGTAGCTGTCACAGCATGGACGCGATGGATCTTGCCGCACAAAGCGCAGAGGCCCAGAAAATGCACAAAATGGGCATCGAGGAAAAGCAAACCTGTATTGATTGCCACAAAGGCGTCGCCCATTTCCCACCTGAAATAAAAATGGATGACAGCGCGCTCAAAGGGCTTGAAGCGCAGTCAGCCTCTACCCCTGCTTCGGCAACAGAGCTTTATGCCGTAAGCAACACCGCGCTGGGCGATTTGGGAACCGTTTACCCGGCAACAAAAATGCAGGTTCTGAAAACAACGGACAATACGCGACAGGTCGAGATTCGCGGTAGCCAGATGCAGGGAAATGAACAGGTCATTTACTACGCGGCAGGACAGCGTTTGATTCTTGCCAGCCTGAGTGAAAAAGGTCAGCAATCGCTGAAGATCCTCTCCGACTGGAAAAAAGATGATTACGGCAATGTGTGGCGAGATGTCGTGCTGCAGGGTGAATGGAGCGGTTCCGCTCTCGCCAGCCGTGAACCGATGTGGGATTACGCGCGCAAACTCGACAATGTGTACTGCGCGGGCTGCCATGCGCCAATTCCGGCGAATCATTTCATGCTCAACGCCTGGCCTTCAGTAGCAAAAGGGATGGGCGCTCGCACCAATATCAGTGAAAACGAACTGGATATCCTGAGCCGTTACTTCCAGTACAACGCTAAAGACATGAACAAATAAGCGATAAATCAGGAGAAATCATGAAACTCACAAGACGTGACTTTATTAAGACGGCCGGCGCGGCAACCGGGACAATGGCGATTTCTTCGGTGATCCCAATGCCGGCCTGGGCCGAAGGCCAAAATGGCGGAGCGATTCTGACTGCAGCGCGTTGGGGCGCGGTATACGTGGAAGTAAAAGATGGCAAAGTGGTTTCCTCAAAAGGCGCGTTGCCTAAAACGGTGCCGAACTCGTTACAGCAAACCGCGCCGGATCAGGTCCATACCAATATCCGCGTAAAATATCCGATGGTGCGCAAAAGCTATCTGGAAAACCCGGGTAATGCGGATGGTAAACGTGGAAGCGATCCTTTCGTGCGGGTTAGCTGGGAGCAGGCACTGAAACTGATACATGAGCAGCATAGCCGGATCCGTAGCAGCTATGGCCCGGCGTCGATATTTGCTGGTTCTTATGGCTGGCGCTCTAGCGGCGTTCTGCATAAAGCGCAAACCTTACTGCAACGCTATATGAGCATGGCCGGTGGTTACGCAGGTCATACCGGAGATTATTCTACCGGTGCCGCGCAGGTGATCATGCCTTACGTTGTGGGATCGGTTGAAGTCTATGAGCAGCAAACCACCTGGCCGATGGTGCTTGAGCACAGTCAGGTCGTGGTGCTGTGGGGGATGAACCCGCTCAATACCCTCAAGATTGCCTGGAGCAGCACGGATGAACAGGGGATTGAATACTTTAATCTGCTGAAGAAATCAGGGAAAAGCGTCATCGCCATCGATCCGATGCGTTCCGAAACCATTGAGTTCTTTGGTGATAATGCGACCTGGATTGCGCCACATATGGGGACCGATGTGGCGATGATGTTAGGGATCGCCCATACGCTGGTGAAGAAAAATCTCCATGACAAAGCCTTCCTGGAAAAATACACCACCGGATATCCGCAATTTGAAGAGTATTTGCTCGGCAAGAGCGACAAAATAGAGAAAACCGCCGAGTGGGCTTCCGGCGTGTGCGGCGTGCCTGCTGAGCAACTGGAGAAGCTGGCGGAAATTTTCTCCAGCAATAAAACCATGCTCATGGCGGGTTGGGGGATTCAGCGCCAGCAATACGGTGAGCAAAAACACTGGATGCTGGTAACTCTGGCGGCGATGCTGGGGCAAATTGGTACCGAAGGCGGTGGTTTCGGATTCTCTTATCACTATTCCAACGGCGGTAACCCAACGCGTACCGGGGGAGTATTACCAGCCATCTCCGCCCAAATTGAGGGTGGGTCATCTGCGGGTAACGACTGGGCGGTTTCCGATGCGGTGATCAGCCTGCCG
The DNA here is from genome assembly GCF_030336705.1 of Citrobacter sp. Cb028. Classification (NCBI taxonomy): domain Bacteria; kingdom Pseudomonadati; phylum Pseudomonadota; class Gammaproteobacteria; order Enterobacterales; family Enterobacteriaceae; genus Citrobacter; species Citrobacter sp. Cb028. The sequence goes on from NZ_JAOWCZ010000034.1 coordinate 325,597, forward strand.
GTAGCGCGAATTGTCGAAGCGCTGGAAAATCCAGGCGGCAAATATCAACATAACGGTAAAGAGCAAACCTTCCCGGATATCAAAATGATCTGGTGGGCGGGCGGCGCTAACTTTACCCATCATCAGGATACTAACCGTTTAATCAAAGCCTGGCAGAAGCCTGAACTGGTTGTCATCTCTGAGTGCTACTGGACCGCAGCGGCCAAACATGCCGATATAGTCCTGCCGATCACCACGTCGTTTGAGCGCAACGATCTGACCATGACCGGTGATTACAGTAACCAACATCTGGTGCCGATGAAGCAGGTCATTGAGCCGCAGTTTGAAGCACGCAGTGATTTTGACGTATTTGCCGATCTGGCGGAGATGCTCAAGCCTGGCGGTAAGGCGGTCTACACCGAGGGCAAAGATGAAATGGCGTGGCTGAAGCAGTTCTATGATGCCGCGCAAAAAGCCGCCCGCGCCCAGCGTATCGCCATGCCTCAGTTCAACGCGTTTTGGCAGCAAAACAAACTGATCGAAATGCGTGAGAATGAAAAGAATAACAAATATGTACGCTACGCGGATTTCCGCAGCGATCCGGTGATGAATGCGCTTGGAACGCCGAGCGGTAAGATAGAAATCTACTCAAAAACGATTGAAGGCTATCAATACAAAGATTGTCCGCCGCATGCGTCATGGATTGAACCCGATGAATGGAAAGGAACTGCGGATAAAGATCAACTGCAGCTACTGACGGCGCACCCGGCACATCGTCTGCATAGTCAGTTGAACTACGCTTCGCTGCGCAAAGAGTACGCGATTGCCAATCGTGAGCCGGTAACGATTCACCCGGATGATGCGAAAGCCAGAGGTATTGCCGAGGGCGATCTGGTACGCGTATGGAACGCGCGTGGACAGGTGCTGGTGGGGGCACACATCAGTGACGGTATCAAACCGGGAATTATCTGTATCCATGAAGGCGCATGGCCAGATATTGAGAACGGTATCTGCAAAAATGGCGGCGCGAACGTGCTGACGGCGGATATCCCAACCTCAAGGCTGGCGAATGGCTGCGCGGGGAATACCAGCCTAGTATACGCAGAGAAATTCACCGGCGAAGCGCCAAAACTCACCGTCTTTGATGAGCCAGCAATCGTCACTCTGTAATGATGGTTGAAAAGCGGGGGCCGTAAGGCTCGAATGCTGGCAATTAACGAGGATGAGTGGCCGTAGCGATAACGGAGAGTGGCACATACGGAGGTAATGAATCTATTGCCTCCGGTATATTGCTACGTTCACCTTATGTTTGTCACTTCTCTGAAACGATCCTCCCTGTGAACGTGTTAAGGGTACTATCGCCGTACCCTTAACAATCCCGGCTCCCGGCGGGAAAATTGCCGCTCCGCGGTCCCCTCCGTTTATTCCTCCAGGCTACCGGGCCGGGCGCGAGGTAGCGTCCCTGCAAAACGCGCCCTGAACCCGCATCCCTGCGGGTTCTCCCTGCTTTACGGAAACTCGTCGGCAATTTTCAGCCGGACCAGCCCACACCTGCCCACCTGCGTTTTTTATCTGAACAGCAAAACAGATTTAACTGATCGGCAGTAGGCCGTAAGGCTCCCGCTTTTTATTGCTTTTTCGGCAATGTCTTACCGCCGTTACTCTGCCAGCACAATCACATCTCCCGTTGCCGGGGCGTCAGTTCCCGGTAGCCACAATCGACCCCACGAACCGGTGCAATGACAGCCGAGTAGTTTTTCTGGTTGTTGTTGCTTAATAAATTGTCGGGTTCGCCATAGCTTAGCGGGGGAGGCAGTGCGTAAATGGAACCCACCGACGAGGGCGTAAATTTGGTTAACGCCGGTGATGTTTTGGCAATGGCGTACGATATTCTCTATTCCCCGATGCCCGCATCCGGTAATGATGACTAACCCGCGATCAGATTTATAGATCAATACGCCTTCGTCGCTGATGTAATCCGGTTGAGGTGTTTTCTCGCTAATAACGCCATAGGCCTGTGGAGTGGCGACACTAATTTCCCCGGACCACAAAAATCGATCGCTGATCGCCAACGGTTCACGGGTGTATTCCATGATTAGTCGAGAGTAGTCGTTATCACGCGAGAGTTTTTTTATTTTTCTTGGCGTTCCCGCCAGGGTTATTGAGGCATACCGTTCGCAGGCTATTTGGGGATGGCAAATGATACGACTGTTATCCGCCAGCCACGGCACGCCGCCACAGTGATCGTAATGGCCGTGCGAAAGAACCACGGCGGTCAATTGCGTCAGGTCTACGCCCATTTGCGCGGCGTTAAGTATGAAGCTGTCGTCCGGGCCGGTATCAAATAGTATGGTGGTGGTTTCATCCTGAACTAACAGACTTAATCCAGGCTTTGCCCGTAATGATTTATCTGCGCTCGCAGCGCGCCTGTTTTCAAGCAATACCGTGAGGGTTAATGCCATGCCTGACTCCAGTATTAAAACGGCATACTGTAATACATGACCGTTGAGAGCGCTGTGATCGCAGCGCTCTTTGTGCTGACTTAGCGGTGATAGTAATGGCCGTCATCATCGGAGTGATGGTGACTATGCCGCCACGCATGCTGGTTCTCCCTTTGCTCGCGCTCCTGGCGTTCATGCTCTTTATCACGGTTGGCTTCACGGTTTTTGTGATTAGCGATCGCCGTGGCAACTGCTGCGGCCCCAATACCAGCAGCGGCTACAGAAAGGTAAGGATGTTCGGCACAGCCCGACAGACTAGCCATAATAACCAACGTGGAAATCAGTTTTTTCATTGTGGCGGTATCCGTTACTCGCGCACAATTTTGCCAGCATTCCCGGCATCGCTGTCATTCCAGCTACCGCGACCATTCGTTTTAATGGTGTAAGTGGCATAGCCGACACGGAAGGTCATCGTATCCTGATAGGTATTTACGTCACGCACTTCATTACCATTGACGTACACGCTGGAACCCTCGACGTGAATATCAACGCTGCGTTGACCATTGGCAAATTTGGCTACGTAATTTCCGCTGAATTTGCCGTAAATATCGGCATTATCGTGGTTATCCCGGTCAGCGGTATTTTGCTGCTCTTCACCATGACGATGATGACGGCTCTGCTGGCTGTCGCCGTTCTCAATAAAACCATGATCGCGGTTCCACTGATAGGATTTATTGATATCGCAGCCATTGAGTTCATTCATTTGCGTACAACCTGAATGTTCATACTTTTTCTGCATTGCTGGGGTAATTGCGCATGCTGTTGTGGCCGTTGTCAGGCCGAGGACAAAGAGGGTCAGCAGACGTTTTTTCATTTTTTTGCTCACTATCATCATTAAGTTTATTTATAGGAATACGAACTGTTCGAATGTCATGTTTACGACGACGGCAGTCTCCCATTAAATATTAATGACGCATACCAGGGGGAATCCTAATTTATATTAATGGCGAGGGTGTGGGGGCTGTAATATGCAACATTACAAGCAGGTGAATTACGTAGTTTATACAAGTGAGATAAAACGCTTAATTATATTTACTTTTTAATGAAGTGTTTAAAGAAATATTAATATTGACATTAACGGCAGGAACGCAGGCTTGTAGATGTACAGGCCTGCATGGCGCGTTTTGTCCGCAATATTCATACATAGCGTATTGATGGACATTTTATTCAACACAGGACAACGTTACCCTTGCGCGGGGATCTGTGCACGGTGCTGCCTGGCCTGAACCTCATGAGCATATGAATGACCGTTATTCACTGACTGGTGAACGACCATCGCTTTTTCATGTTTATTCATTTGTGAAAAGGGGCGTGCCTGGGATGGCGTTGACGTTGAATTATTCGTCTGCGCGACGTGTTCTTGCGCCATTTGTTGATGTGCAGGGGCACTGCTGTTATTCATCATTTCATGGGCTGCTGCGGCCTGCTGATGCATTTTGGGGGTGTCTGCCGCATTAACGCCAGCTGAAATAAAAAACGCGATAGCGAAAAAAGAAGATATCTTATTCATCATATTTCTCCTGTTTGGGTTTACGGAAGAAATTATAATTGGTGAGGGCTGTCAGCGGCGTGACAGGACTATGACGGTTATGTCAGAGAATCGGTGATGATATATATACCGGTCATACTTCAAGCTGCATATGCGCTGGCTGCGCTCGTTCACCCCAGTCATTTACTTAAGTAATTGACCGGGGATTCCCTCTCTTGCCGCCTTCCTGCAACTCGAATTGTTTAAGGTATCAACGCCATTATCATAAATTACATCGCATGCTTGGGCAGCGTCAGAATAAATCGGGTGGCAAGCTGATCGGATGTCACCGAGACTTTTCCCTGATGGGCGATAACAATCGATTTCACAATCGCCAGGCCAATACCGCTGCCTTCGCCTTTACGCTGTCGCGAAGGGTCAACCCGATAAAACCGATCAAATAGCCGCGATAGATGCTGTGGGGGAATGGGGGGGCCGGGATTTTCCACGACTATCTGGACCAGGCCATCCGCCTCTTTCACCCGCACGGTTACCGACTCGCCTTTTGGTGTGTAGCGCATGGCATTTGAAAGCAGATTACTCATTGCCCGGCGTAGCATTAACGGATCGCCTGAAACCCAGCATGCGCGTCCTTCAAAACGTAAGCCAACCTCGCGCTCTTCTGCCCAGGCTTCGAAAAAATCGAACACTTTACCAACCTCATCGGCCAGATTAAGCGCTGTCTTTTCCGGGATAAGCTGATTGTTGTCTGCCTGCGCCAGAAACAGCATGTCGCTTACCATTTTCGACATACGACCAAACTCTTCAAGATTGGAATACAGCACGTCTTCCAGCTCTTTTTGGCTACGGGTTTGGCTGAGCGCAATTTCCGTTTGTGTGACCAGGTTGGTTATTGGCGTGCGGATCTCATGGGCAATATCCGCCGAGAAGTTCGACTGACGTTTAAATACATCCTCAATGCGTTCGATCATGTGATTAAACGAACTTACCAGCTGTTCCAGTTCAATAGGGACCGCTTGCGGATCGAGGCGCACATCAAGATCTTTTGAGGTGATATTTTGGATGCGCCGACTGACATTACGGATCGGTTCATGGCCTTTATACACAGCGAACAGCACGATAAATACAATCATCATGCTAATCAGCGATGCCGTCATAATCAGTTTGTTTTTCAGGTCGTTAATATAGTGCAGATGAAAATCGATCGATAACGCCAGATACAACGTATACGCCGCTTTTCCATCAGTCAGCTTTCCTACCGGTAGGCGAATCATTCGCCAGTTAGACGACGTTTTTTGTCCGTGAATATGTTTGGACGTTTGCAGTGTTGGGCCGGATATAATAAAAACATCGCTGGCATGGGCATTTTTATCCGGTCTTGCGCTGGCGATAAATTGCCGGAGATCCGGCGCATTTGGCGAATGAAAAATGGCTTTCTGCTTACTGTCTTCCAGAGAAATAATGACGTTCGAGTAGCCCTCAACCACGTTTTTTAGCGTTTCCAGACGGCGTGATTCCGGCTCGTTGGGTTGGTTAATAATCCGCTCCAGCGTGGCGCTGATCTCTTGTAAATCATTGATGTCCTGCTCGGCGAAATGGACCTTCACGGAGTGGATCATTATCCATGCAAAGGCGAAAAATGAAGCGATCGTCGCCAGACTGATAAAAAAGGTCAGTCGTGTCGCCAGCGAAAAAGGGCGCCGCCATCGTTTACTGGGCATCAGGAACCTCAAGCATATATCCCACGCCGCGTACGGTCTGAATCAGTTTCGGCTCAAAATCGTTATCAATTTTGGCGCGCAGACGCTTAACGGCGACGTCGATGGCATTGGTATCGCTGTCAAAATTCATATCCCAAACCTGGGAGGCGATCAGCGAGCGGGGTAAAACTTCCCCTTGATGACGCAGGAAAAACTCAAGCAGCGTAAACTCTTTGCTGGTCAGGGTAATACGCGTCCCGCTGCGGGTGACTTTTCTGCTGACCAGATCGACCATTAAATCCGCGACCTGAAACTGGCTTTCGACAATCACCGCCGCCCCGCGGCGCAGCAGCGTTCTGACCCGCGCCAGCAGTTCGGCGAAGGCGAACGGTTTGACCAGATAATCATCAGCGCCTAATTCCAGACCCTTAACCCGATGTTCAATGGTACCCAGCGCGGTGAGGAGAAGAATGGGCATCCCTTTGTTAGCGGAACGCAGCATCCGTACGATATCCCAGCCGTTTACATCCGGCAGCATGATGTCGAGTATGAGCAGGTCGTAATCGCCGGTCATCGCCAGGTGGTACCCGTTCAGGCCGTTATCCGCTAAATCCACGACAAAACCCGCTTCCGTCAGGCCTTTCGTCAGGTATTCACCGGTTTTTTTCTCATCTTCGACTATCAACACCTTCATCGCATTCTCCTTCTCACACGGGTTGTGCGGACTTTCAATTCTAGGGAAGCGGGATCGGATAGCAATCGGTTATTGGGAAAATGACAGTTTTGTCATTTTCCTGTCACCGCTTAAACAGAGTCACTTCGTTAAAGTACAACGCTATAAATTCCTACATTTTTTAGGGCCATCAGTCCGGTCAGGACGAGAAGAACTATGAGCAAATTTAAGCTTCTTACCCTCAGCGCTGTATTCGTTCTCGCCGGTTGTTCATTGGCGCCGGACTATCAGCGTCCGACATTGCCTGTGCCGCAGCAATTCTCCTTAAGCCAGAACGCCCTGGTTTCTGCACCGGTGGGATATCAGGACACGGGCTGGCGGAGCTTCTTCGTTGACTCCCAGGTAAAGGCGCTGATTGGCGAGGCGCTGGTCAATAACCGCGATTTACGTATGGCAGTGCTAAAAGTTCAGGAAGCGAGAGCGCAATATGGCGTCACGGACGCTGACCGCTACCCGCAAATCACGGCAGGTTCCAGCGGTACTTACAGCGGCAAATTAAAAGGCGATAGCAGCACCGATCGTGAATTCGAAGCTGGACTCAATCTCAGTTTCGATCTGGACTTCTTTGGTCGGCTGAAAAATATGAGTGAAGCCGAGCGACAGAACTTCTTTGCCAGCGAAGAGGCGCGTCGGGCGGTACACATCTCATTAATCTCCAACGTATCGCAAAGTTATTTCAATCAGCGTCTGGCTTATGCACAACTGCAAATTGCCGAAGAAACGCTGCAAAACTATCAGCGTTCTTACGCTTTTGTTGAGAAGCAGTTGCTGACCGGAAGCACCAACGTGCTGGCGCTGGAACAGGCGCGGGGCGTGATTGAAAGCACGCGCAGTGAAATCGCGAAGCGTAAAGGTGAACTGGCGCAGGCGAACAACGCGCTGCAACTGTTGCTGGGTACGTACGGGAAATTACCCAACGACCAGATGCGCAGCAGCGGGGATATTAAACCAGTAACGCTGCCGCCATCGCTCTCGTCGCAAATCCTGTTGCAGCGCCCGGATATTTTGGAAGCTGAACACGGATTAATGGCGGCGAATGCCAATATCGGCGCCGCACGGGCAGCGTTTTTCCCGTCGATTACCTTGACCAGTTCAGTTTCCAGCAGCAGCAGCGATCTCTCCAGCTTATTTAATGCGGCCAGCGGCATGTGGAATTTTGTCCCCAAAATAGATATTCCCATTTTTAACGCCGGACGTAATCAGTCCAATCTCGACCTCGCTGAAATTCGCCAACAGCAGTCGGTGGTTAATTACGAACAAAAAATTCAGAACGCGTTTAAAGAGGTGGCGGATGCGCTGGTGTTGCGCCAAAGCATTGCCGATCAAATTAGTGGTCAGCAGCGCTACCTGACGTCATTGCAAATCACCTTACAACGCGCCAGAGCGCTTTATCAAAATGGTGCGGTTAGCTACATCGAAGTACTGGACGCCGAACGTTCTTTATTCTCTACGCAGCAATCGCTGCTCGATCTTAATTACGCCCAACAGGTTAATGAAATTAAGCTGTTTGCTGCCTTAGGCGGCGGTTGGGTGGAGTAATCCTTAATATTAACTTTTCAGGAGCATCAAGTATGAATACTACCGCCAAAGCCGTGTTGTTTAGCTTTTTCTCTGTGGTCATGTTTAACGCTCAGGCCAATGAGCATCAGCATGGCGAGATGATGAACATGCAGCCAGCGGCCCAACAGGAAGACGTCATTAGCGCCACCGGGGTGATTGAAGCTATTGATAAAGAAAGTAAAAAAATCACGATCAAGCATGATCCCATTCCCGCGGTGAACTGGCCTGCTATGACGATGCGTTTTACGCGGGTTGCCGACACCAAGGCTGACGATATTAAACCCGGCGATAAGGTTGCGTTTACGTTTGTTCAGCAGGGAAATATCTCTGTGTTACGCGATATTCACATCAGTAAATAACGTTCTCGCTGGTCTCTTTTATTCTTGCCCGGATTCTTCGAAATGCGGGTGAGACTATCGCGCAATGGAAATCACTATGGCGTCTTTAAATATTAAAAATACCGCGCTTATTCTCGCTGGCATGCTTGCCGGTGGGGTTATTTCTGTCGGTATTTATACTTATTATTCATCAGCAAACGTAACGGCTGAAACCGGGCAGGCTTCGCAAAAAGAAGCCAGAAAAGTGTTGTTCTGGTATGACCCCATGTACCCGAACACGCGCTTTGATAAGCCGGGTAAATCACCGTTTATGGATATGGATCTGATCCCCAAATATGCCGATGAAGAGACCGCGAGCGCGTCAGCGCCTGGCGTGCGTATCGATCCTACTCAGACCCAAAATTTGGGTCTGAAAACAGAACCTGTGCGCCGTGGCCCGCTGCACTATGCGCAAACTTTCCCGGCTAACGTTAGCTATAACGAATACCAGTTTGTTATTGTCCAGGCCCGCTCCGCAGGCTTTATCGAGAAGGTTTACCCGCTAACCGTGGGCGACAAAATTAAGCAAGGTGCGCCGCTTATCGATCTGACGATTCCCGACTGGGTTGAGGCGCAGAGCGAATATTTGTTACTGCGGGAGACTGGCGGCAGTGCGACGCAGGTGGAAGGGATTCTGGAGAGATTACGTCTGGCCGGTATGCCGGAAGCGGATATTCAGCGCTTAAAATCGACGCGTAAAATTCAGACCCGCTTTACCCTGAAAGCCCCTATTGATGGGGTGATTACCGCATTCGATTTGCGTACTGGCATGAACATTTCCAAAGACAATGTGGTCGCGAAAATTCAGGGGATGGACCCGGTATGGGTCAGCGCGTCGGTCCCGGAATCTATCGCCTGGCTGATCAAAGACGCCTCGCAATTTACTATCACCGTGCCCGCCTGGCCGGATAAGCCTTTCACCATTAGCAAGTGGAATATCTTACCTAGTGTCGATGCCTCCACGCGTACGCTGCAGATCCGCTTGCAGGTCAATAACCCTGATGAGGCGCTCAAGCCGGGGATGAATGCTTACCTGCAACTGAAAACGCAAAGTGAACCGATGCTGCTGATCCCCTCAAAGGCGTTGATTGATACAGGCACCGAGCAACGGGTGATCACCGTCGATAACGAAGGTCGATTTGTACCGAAGCAGGTTGCGGTATTCCATGAATCTCAAGGGCTGACGGCTATCCGCTCAGGCCTGACTGAAGGTGAAAAAGTGGTGTCCAGTGGTCTGTTCCTGATTGATTCCGAGGCGAATATCTCTGGCGCACTGGACCGTATGCGCGCGCAGAACAGTGGTGCGCAAGACGCATCCGCAAAGCCAGCCCAGGCGACCCATTCACACTGAGGACATGATAAATGATTGAATGGATTATCCGCCGTTCGGTGGCAAACCGTTTTCTGGTGATGATGGGGGCGCTGTTTCTCAGTATCTGGGGAACCTGGACTATCATCAATACCCCGGTTGATGCGTTGCCCGATCTCTCTGATGTTCAGGTGATCGTCAAAACCAGCTATCCAGGGCAGGCACCGCAAATCGTCGAAAATCAGGTGACTTACCCGCTGACCACCACCATGCTGTCGGTACCGGGCGCGAAGACCGTGCGTGGTTTCTCGCAGTTTGGTGATTCCTATGTGTACGTCATTTTCGAAGATGGCACCGATCCTTACTGGGCGCGCTCGCGCGTACTGGAGTATCTCAACCAGGTTCAGGGGAAATTACCGGCAGGGGTCAGCGCGGAGATGGGACCGGACGCCACGGGCGTCGGCTGGATCTTTGAATATGCGCTGGTCGATCGCAGCGGTAAACACGATTTGGCAGAGTTACGTACTCTTCAGGACTGGTTTTTAAAGTATGAGTTAAAAACGATTCCGAACGTGGCAGAGGTGGCCTCGGTAGGCGGCGTGGTTAAACAGTACCAGGTTGTTATCGACCCGATGAAGCTGACGCAATATGGCATCAGCCTGGCGGAGGTGAAATCTGCACTGGATACGTCGAATCAGGAGGCGGGCGGCTCGTCTGTTGAGATGGCTGAAGCGGAATATATGGTCCGCGCCAGTGGGTATCTACAAACGCTTGATGACTTCAATAATATCGTCCTGAAAACAGGGGCCGACGGTGTACCTGTTTACCTGCGCGATGTCGCGCGTGTGCAGATTGGGCCGGAAATGCGCCGTGGGATCGCCGAACTGAATGGTGAAGGCGAAGTGGCGGGCGGGGTGGTAATTCTGCGTTCCGGTAAAAATGCGCGTGAAGTGATCTCCGCCGTTAAAGCCAAACTCGACACGCTGAAAAGCAGCCTGCCGGAAGGCGTTGAGGTGGTTACAACATACGATCGCAGTCAGCTCATCGATCGCGCTATTGATAACCTGAGCTATAAGCTGCTGGAAGAGTTTATCGTTGTTGCGCTGGTGTGCGCGCTGTTCCTGTGGCATCTGCGTTCGGCGCTGGTGGCGATTATTTCCCTGCCGCTGGGACTGTGTATCGCGTTTATCGTGATGCATTTCCAGGGGCTGAACGCCAATATCATGTCGCTTGGGGGCATTGCCATTGCCGTTGGGGCGATGGTCGATGCCGCGATCGTGATGATTGAAAACGCCCATAAGCGGCTTGAAGAGTGGGGACATCAGCATCCGGATGAAAAACTGGATAACGCAACGCGCTGGAAGGTTATTACCGATGCCTCGGTAGAGGTCGGCCCGGCATTGTTCATCAGCTTGCTGATTATCACCCTGTCGTTTATCCCTATTTTCACGCTCGAGGGGCAAGAGGGGCGACTGTTCGGCCCGCTGGCGTTCACCAAAACGTATGCCATGGCAGGCGCGGCGTTTCTGGCTATTGTCGTCATTCCGATCCTGATGGGGTTCTGGATCCGTGGCAAAATACCGGCGGAAAGCAGTAACCCGCTTAACCGTTTCCTGATCCGTATTTATCATCCGCTGTTGTTGAAGGTGCTGCATTGGCCTAAAACCACCCTGCTGGTGGCGGTGCTTTCGATACTGACGGTTATCTACCCGCTGAATAAAGTCGGTGGTGAATTCCTGCCGCAGATTAACGAAGGCGATCTACTGTATATGCCGTCAACCCTGCCGGGGATTTCGGCGGCGCAGGCGGCGGATATGCTGCAAAAAACCGACAAGCTGATCATGACCGTTCCGGAAGTGGCGCGTGTGTTTGGTAAAACCGGTAAGGCGGAAACCGCAACGGATTCCGCGCCGCTGGAAATGGTCGAAACAACGATCCAACTGAAGCCGCAGGATCAGTGGCGTCCGGGGATGACGATGGACAAAATCATCGCCGAACTCGACAAAACCGTGCGCTTGCCAGGGCTGGCGAATCTGTGGGTTCCGCCTATTCGTAACCGTATCGACATGCTTTCTACCGGCATCAAAAGCCCGATTGGGATAAAGGTGTCAGGTAACGTTCTGGCTGATATCGACGCCACGGCGGAACAAATCGAAGAGGTAGCCAGAACCGTGCCAGGCGTCGCTTCGGCGCTGGCTGAGCGGCTGGTGGGCGGGCGCTATATTAATGTGGACATTAATCGGGAGAAAGCAGCCCGCTACGGTATGACCGTTGGCGCGGTACAGCTGTTTGTCACCTCCGCGGTCGGAGGCGCGATGGTGGGCGAAACGGTGGAAGGGATTGCACGTTATCCGATTAACCTTCGCTATGCGCAGAGCTATCGTGATAGCCCGGAAGCGCTGCGTAATCTGCCTATTCTGACGCCCATGAAGCAGCAAATCACGCTGGCTGATGTTGCAGATGTGACAGTGGTTTCTGGTCCGTCGATGTTGAAAACCGAAGATGCGCGACCCACCAGCTGGATTTATATCGACGCCCGCGACCGTGACATGGTTTCGGTGGTGAACGATCTGAAAAAAGCGATCGCTGAAAACGTACAGTTAAAGCCGGGGACCAGCGTGGCGTTTTCCGGGCAGTTCGAGCTGCTTGAACGCGCCAGCCATAAGCTCAAACTGATGGTGCCGATGACGCTGATGATTATCTTCGTCCTGCTTTATCTGGCTTTCCGTCGTTTTGGTGAAGCGCTGCTGATTATCACCAGCGTGCCCTTTGCGCTGGTAGGAGGGATCTGGTTCCTCTACTGGATGGGGTTCCATATGTCGGTTGCGACCGGAACCGGGTTTATCGCCCTGGCTGGCGTTGCCGCGGAGTTTGGCGTAGTGATGCTGATGTACTTGCGCCATGCTATTGAAGCCGAGCCTGCGCTGGAAAATCCGCAAACCTTTACGGCGGATAAGCTGGATGAAGCGTTGTATCACGGCGCGGTGCTGCGCGTGCGTCCGAAAGCGATGACCGTGGCGGTGATTATCGCGGGCCTGTTGCCAATCTTGTGGGGGACAGGGGCGGGCTCAGAAGTGATGAGCCGCATTGCCGCGCCGATGATTGGCGGCATGATTACCGCGCCATTGCTGTCGCTGTTTATTATTCCGGCAGCTTATAAGCTGATGTGGCTGCACAGGCATCGCAGCCAAAAGTAATGCCTTGAAGCGCTCGCCTGCGTCGGTTTTGTTGCCGCAGCAGGCGGTGCGTTATGCCGCCAGCGCTTTCACGCGTTTTCGGTACTCGCCCGGCGTGCAGCCAAATCCCCGTAAAAAGACTTTGTGAAACGATGATTCGCTGGCGTAACCCACCGACTCGGCAATAACGATCAACGGCTGCGATCCGCGTGACAGCATCTGGGCGGCGAATTGCAGCCGTAGCTCGGTTAACACCGCCAGCGGCGTGGAGTTTGATACTTCACGGAATAGCTGCGCAAAGCTGGCCCGCGACATATGGGCACGCTTTGCCAGTTCTTCGACAGTCCAGGGAAAAGCCGGTGACTCCAGCATCATGAAGACAACGGCCCCAAGCCTTGGGTGCAGCAGTAAATTCAGCACATTTTTAGCGGGGGTCGGCTGGGCTAGCCACTCGCGAACGGCTAACGCGAACAGCGTAGCGCATTGCTGGCTGCAAACGATGTTGGAGCCAGGCAGATCGTTGATGTATTCCTGCTGCATCAGCGCAATCATGGCCTTCAGCCAGTGGCTAATGGGACTGTCATCTTCTGGTGCCAGTATTAATACTTCCGGAAGGGCGGTTAAAAAATAGCGTGAAGAAGCCTGCAATCGCAGGCTTCCGCAGACAATATGCGTTTGTTCTTCCCCTGTCTGGCACAGCCGATGCGCGGAGTTTTGAGGCAGAATGACTATTGTTCCAGGGCGTAACGTAGAAGACGTTCCGTCTGGCATATCCAGTTGAGCAAATCCCTGGGTTACCGTATGCCAGCGGATAACGGACAGCTCGCCCGCCGCGTGCGGCAGTTGCCAGTCCCTGCTCAGCAGGCAGTTTTGATCAATCGAGCCCTGCGGGTCGTTAAGCATAAGTAATCGGCTAAGTGCATCCATAAAGACTCCTGAGCAGTTCTTGTTGATGCTTGTCGAGATGAAGTAATACTGTTACTCATTATTTCTTAAATAAATTTATGGTGTTAGTTTATTATCTCGATGGATTGAGTGGAAGGGAGATAGTAGTTATTTAGACGATTTGACAGTAATTTGCGCGATATGGATACATTGTTCATGCATCGTTAAACCTATACTTCAGTTTAACAAACGAACAGTGACATGGCGGAGAGACAGCATGAATCAGTATCAGGCGATTATTATCGGATTTGGCAAAGCGGGTAAAACGCTGGCGGCTACCCTGGCGAAAACGGGCTGGCGAGTGGCGATTATTGAACAGTCAAACACCATGTATGGCGGGACATGTATCAATATCGGCTGCATTCCCACCAAAACCCTGGTACACGATGCTGAACTTCAGCATGACTTTGCTGCGGCGATGCAGCGCAAGGCCTCCGTTGTCAGCTTTCTGCGTGATAAAAACTTCCATAATCTTGCCGATCTGGAAAATGTAGATGTGATTGAAGGTCGTGCTGAATTCATTGATAACCATACGGTGCGGGTCGTGCAGCCAACAGGTGCGATTGAGCTAAGCGGCGAAAAGATCTTTATTAATACCGGCGCACAGGCAACGATGCCAAACGTGGCAAGGTTAATGACTACACCGGGCGTGTTTGACAGCACCGGGTTGTTAAATTTGACGCAACGTCCGGAACGTTTGGGGATTTTGGGCGGCGGTTATATTGGTGTTGAATTCGCATCAATGTTTGCCAACTTTGGCAGTAAGGTCACCATTTATGAAGCCGCCCCACTGTTTTTAGCCCGCGAAGATCGGGATATTGCCGACGCTATCGCCAACATTTTACGCGACAAAGGGGTTGAGATTATCCTTAATGCCAGGGTGCAGGCGGTTTCGTCCCATGACGGCGCGGTGCAGGTGCAAATGCCGGAAGGCGTCCAGACTGTGGATGCGCTACTGGTGGCATCGGGTCGCAAACCGGCAACTGAAAATCTGCAGTTGCAGAAAGCGGGTGTGGATGTCAACGAGCGCGGTGCCATTGTGGTGAATAAATATCTGCGTACTTCGGCAGACAATATCTGGGCCATGGGCGATGTGACGGGGGGGTTACAATTTACCTATATCTCGCTGGATGACTTCCGTATTGTGCGCGACAACCTGTCAGGCGAGGGATTACGTAACACCGGCGATCGCCAAAACGTACCGTATTCTGTTTTTATGACGCCGCCGCTTTCCCGCGTGGGGATGACAGAAGAACAAGCTCGCGCCAGCGGCGCGGCGGTCCAGGTTGTCACCCTGCCTGTCGCGGCTATCCCGCGTGCACGGGTGATGAATGACACGCGTGGCGTACTTAAAGCGGTGGTAAATCGCGAAACGAAACAGATATTAGGCGTATCGCTGCTGTGCGTGGATTCTCATGAGATGATTAATATCATTAAAACCGTTATGGATGCTGGTTTACCTTACACGACATTGCGCGATCAAATATTTACTCATCCGAGCATGAGCGAATCACTGAACGATCTCTTCTCTCTAATAAAATAATAATATAGTTTGCATGATTGCCCCACCTGTCTGGGGCTTTTTTTTATCATATATAAAGAAATACTCATGAACAGTTATTCTGGCGTTATGGAGGAAATAAGATAAGCAACATTGTTTTATTCTATTACGAGTGAAATCACTTGTTAATGGAAATAGAAATGAACATGCTTAAAACTTCATTATTGTTGACTGCTTTACTGACTGCGCCGGTGACATTTTCTGCACTGGCACAGCAGCCAGTCGAAGTAGCCCGCGTCAGCGTGTCGGCAATTGCCGCCGCACCTTCTGTTGTTGAACATGCAATCGCCAGACTGGCGCAGGAAAAGAAGGCAACTTCCTGGAAAATCACCTCAATGCGCATTGATAGCAGCACTCACGCAACCGCAATTTTGTACAAGTGAGGAGAGTCTGAATGGAAAAGTATCTGCGTTTACTCAGCAAGGGCGATAGAATTGGATTAACATTGATTCGCCTGAGTATTGCCATTGTTTTTATCTGGATTGGCTTATTGAAATTTGTACCTTACGAAGCCGATAGTATTACGCCATTTGTTGCCAATAGTCCGGTAATGTCATTTTTTTATGAACATCCAGAAGAATATAAGCAGCATTTAACCCACGAAGGTGAGTTTAAACCGCAGGAGCGGGAATGGCAGAAGGCGAATAACACCTATACGTTCTCCAATGGTCTGGGCGTAGTCGAAGTGCTGATCGCATTGCTGGTGCTGGCTAATCCTGTTAGCCGTTGGTTGGGATTAATTGGTGGCGTACTGGCATTTGCTACTCCGATTGTGACGTTATCATTTTTAATTACCACACCGGAAGCATGGGTGATGCCACTGGGCGATTTGCACCACGGTTTTCCGTACTTGTCCGGAGCCGGGCGTCTGGTGTTGAAAGACACATTAATGCTGGCGGGAGCGGTGATGATCATCGCAGATTCATCGCGATCAATTATTAAGCAAAAGTATTGAATTTTTAACGTTGTACCCTCTGTAAGACAGTAAGCCTCTATAGTTCGATTCGGTAATTACCGGGCCAGCAGGATGCTGGCTTTTTTCTGCCCTAAGGTAAATTTATTTTACAGGTGAAATATAATTATTCACTTTTTCACAATAACTAGTCGGAGCTATATTCCTGGTTAATGATATAGTGCCGTAAGCATTTTCTCTTCTTCTTGCGATAGCACGCCAGTCCGCATACTGCGTGGTCCTTCCATCAAAAACCATTCATTTCCCTCTATTTTTTTTCTGTGTAGTTCTTGCTATTTGTTATCTCAAAATGACATCTCAAAAAATTTTATTATTCTCTTTTGTTATAGTTAGCCAACAACTTCATGTGGTTTTAGGCATGGCTTCAGCTAGAATTAACTTTGATTAAATGTTTTTACGTATCAATAAATAGCTAAAGATAGTTAAAAACTTAATTTTTAACCAACTGTTCGACATGGAATCCACTATGGTAATTAAGCACCAGGGGTGGATGCTGATCTCGCGTTTTGTGAGTAACCACAAGCGAGACATATCTTAAATATGGAAATAAGGGTTTTAGAATGAGCTTTGGATTAGCAAAGGACAACAAGTTTGAAATCATCGCTACCCTTCGTGAAGAGTTGCACAAGAAAACGAAACTGGAAGTGTTATGTGAAAACCATAGTGTTATCACGCAGTTAGAGAAGATTGATTTCGAGCGGTTTGTCATCTCCGGACACGAAGACATTGTTCCTGAAAAGGTCCAGTACTTTATCCTGCACAGTGAAAGTGGGATTGTAAAATTTAGTGCCAGATTCGAACAAACCTTATCAGCAGGTGCACAAGCAGGATTATCCTACTTCATCCCGGATATGATTTTCTTTGCCCAGCAGCGACAAAATCAGCGTTTTTCCTTCCTGAAGGGTTACGACTTTTTCTGTTTTGGTCGTTACAAAAACGGAGAAAACTACTCTCTGAAGATTAAAAACATCTCGCAGGGCGGTTGTGCATTAATTGTTAAAGATGTGAACTCCCGTTTTCTCTATAAAGATGCGGTGATTAAAAATGCCGCGTTGGATTTTGATACGTTTGGCAGTTTACAGCTGGATTTGAAAGTGATCGATGTCGTCATGATCAATGAATTTGATGAGGATAATCAATTGTATGCCTGTCATCAGATCTCATGTGAGTTCGATTTTAAAAATCGTCGTGAAGAGGCAGAGGTCGAGAAGATTATTATTAAATTTTTAATGAATAACAAGATTTGATGCTGATAAGGAGCGATGAACAGGATGTTGATGTGTGGCAGTGATAATTTTGTGGGCAACGGTTTGTTCGCCTACCTGACAAGCAAACATGTACCGATACAAACATTCCAGTTTGAGGATATGTTGCATCAGTCATCATTATGCCAGCATCAAACCATGGTTTTTAATATCATTGATAACGAACAACCATGTTCAACTATCGTGCAGTTTTTGAATAAAAACCGCTTCAAGTTTTATAATAATGTCGTGGTAATTATTGCTGATAGTTTGGTGGCGAAATTATGTGTAGAGTTATTATATGTTGAAAAAACGATAGTTTTGACGGAGAAATCTTCACTGCGCGATTTCGGTCAACTGGCGTCGTTAACGGCCGGGAAATGGAATCCCCGGCTGTATCGTTCACAGAAAAGATTAACCGAGAGAGAGCAGCAGATTCTGAATTTATTGGTAAACGGATATACCGCCAGAGAAATTTCAGAGTTAGTCAGCCTGAATTATAAAACTATCCAGGCGCATAAAATGAGGGTCGTCACCAAGCTGGGACTGACCAATACCTCGGAATTAAATAAATTAATTGTCAGATTTACCCATCGTATGTCTTTTTTACCCTAACCTGGCCATTCTATTCTGATGTAACACACCTAATAGTAGATACAATTCGGGAGTGATATTGACTGGTTTTTAATTTTTATGATTTGTTGAGGGAGAGAGGAATGTTTAATTCTAGTGAGGTGTTAACCGCGCTTGAAAAGGCATTGAATACCAGTCAGCTTTATATGGTTTATCAACCAATTTTTAATTTGCGTAATCAGCGTATTAGCGGGTTTGAAGCATTAATGCGTTGGAATAGCCCCCAGATGGGGATGATCTCTCCCGATGTTTTTATTACCTTGCTGGAAGACAGCGGCAATATCATGTCAATTGAAGATATGGTTACCCACACTCCCTGGGATGTGGCAACCCGTTGGCCAGAGCCCCTTGTATTGTCCGTCAATATTTCCGCGCTTGAATTCTGCGATCCGCTGTTACCCCAACGCGTCAGAAAAAATCTTACTGTATGTGGTCTCCCGCCCCATCGATGCCAGATAGAGGTCACGGAAACGTCGCCGCTGTGCGACAGTCAGGTTGCGGCTAAAAATATGACGGAGCTGAAGGCGATAGGGGTCAAAATTGCCCTTGATGATTTTGGAACCGGCCACGCCAATCTTAACTATCTGTTGAAATATCCTTTTGATACCTTAAAAATTGATAAGGAATTTATCGCCGGCATTGAACCCGATACCCGCTCAACAAAGATTGTCGAGGGTATAATTTCACTGGCGCACAATTTTGGTATTGAAGTTCTTGCTGAAGGGGTGGAAACCCAGTCCGAACTGGACCGGCTGATGCAGATTGGTTGTGACAAAATTCAAGGCTTTTTCATTTCTCCCCCGGTGTTGGCAGAAAAGATCCCGTTACTCCTGACGCAGTATAATCCTTAATCTTCTCCCTCTCTGTTGTTCCCCAGAACCTCGATTGTTTCGTGTTGCCAGAGGGCCGCTCCCGCGCTTTCTCCGCCAGTCCGTAGGCCTGATACGTTAAGCGCATCAGGTAGCTTTGTATCCGGGACAGGCAAAAAAAAGCCCCCTGTTAAACAGAGGGCTAGCGAGTTTATGTCAGCTTAGAACGATTTCTTAAAGCCAATTGATGCATTAACCGGCGCTTCAACCTGCGACTTACTGCCACCGTTGCTAAATTGCGTACCCAACTCTCCGTAGACCTGCAGGTTTCTGTCGATAGACCATGACAGACCGGCTGCAACTTCAGTGCTGGAGTACTGTTGTGAAGACTCAAGCGTGGTGGTGGCTACCGCATTGCTAAAGTGCGTTTTGTCTTTTGAACCCAGACCCTGCCAGACGTTGACCCTGCCGTAAGGCTGGAATTTGCCATGGTTGGTGTCATAGTCAGCGACCAGACGCACGCCCAGACGGGCGGTAAAGGAATCCGCGGTATCCATTTTCACTTTCGTTTGGGTTACACCATCAAGCCGCCCGTTATCAAAGTCGCTGTATTGATAGATCAGCTGAGCCTGAGGTTCCAGACTCCATGCGCTGGCGCCTAAACGGAACGATTTACCCACTTCTGTCGACGCCGTCAGCGTGTTGCCTCTGACGGTATACGAGCCGTTGTTACCGGTCGCCGCCAGGCGGGATTTATGGTTACCGTATTGCAGGACGTTATCAACATACATCCCGTCGCCTGAGAACCAGGTGGCGTAGCCGCCGACATAAAACGCGTTGTCGTCGATGTTGCCGCCTTTGCCGTCGCTGCCTGTCTTCGTGCCTTTCACGTTGCTGTCGATATCAAGAATGCTGGTATACATCCCGGCTTTCCAGCTTTCGTTGGCATACATATCGACGCCAACCTGAATCCCCATGGTATGGGAACTGGTTTGCGTTCCAGCCGCATCATCCAGTTTGGTTTTACCGGAGTAGCCAATCATTCTTGCCCAGGCGCGATTGTCTTCATCAATACCCGGTTTAACCTCGTCACCCATACGCTGGTGCATGTTGCCTAACAGGCTGATGTCGCCCTGACGAACGACGCTGGCGAGACCAGAATACAGCATAGTTTCTGGACGATATTCGCTTCTCAGATACCAGTTTTCACCCTGACCCTGAGCGTTGCCCGCATGCAGTTGATACTCAAATGCGCCTGCAGCCATACGATCGGCGGCAAGATGGAAGGCGTCTCGTGACGTTTGTGCCGTAGTGGTTGCGCCATTGAGTGCGGTTACCACTTCGATACCATCACCAATGGTTGGTGCGCCGAGACCAGAACCATCGACATCCAATAGCGTACTACCGCTGGCTTTACCGCCATCGATAATCAGACGGTCGGCAATGCCTGCGCCGCTGCCAGTTTGTGTGGCCGCCATGTTAATAGTCCCTTTTTCGCCGGTGTAATCCCCTTTGACGGTTAACGTTGTGCCAGTCTGCTGGCCGATGAGTGAAACATCGCCGCCGTTGCTCAGTCCCGCTACCGTCTGGTTGTAACCTTGCGTGTTGAGGGTAGTGTCAGCGACAACGTAGTGGTGTGATGCGCTACTCAGAGTGTTGGTATTACCCGCCTGCAGTACACCGTTGGCAATCAGCGTTGCGCCGCTGTAGCTGTTTTCACCATGCAACTCCGTAACACCGCTGCCGGTTTGATGCAGCTGGCCTTCGCCGCTGATATTACCGGTCAGCGCCAGGGTATCGCCACGATTGACGTTGAGTACGCCGTTATCAACGATATCCCCCTGAATGCTGCCGATATCACCGCCGTTACCCAGCTGTAGAACGCCTTGCTCGATGGTGGTGCCACCGGTGTAGGTGTTATCCAGCGTCAGGGTGAGGGAGCCTTTACCGGTTTTGGTCAACTGACCGTTACCTTCGACTTCCGTCAGCAGAGAAACGTTATGTCCGTTGGTGTCGAATGTCCCGCCGCCGGATTCCAGAGTCACCTGACGAGCGGTATCAAACGCTTCACCATATTTCAGCGTACCACCATTAAAGGTAATTCCCGTCTCTGGTGCGCCAAGGTTGGTATCACCCGCCACCTGCAGCGTACCTGAGGTGATGGTGGTTCCACCGCTGTAAGTATTGTCGCCAGTGAGGATGAGCGTACCGAGGTCGCCTTTATTCAGGCCGCCGGTACCGCGGATCACGCTGTCGATAGTCGCGGTGTAGTTAGCGCCGTCTACTGTGCCATCGCCGACGCGAATCAGCGTATTAGCCGTATCGGTGGTAATGGCTTCTCCGCCCACGCGATAACCATCGGTGGCGAACTGTGCGCCACTGATGATGACGTCGCCTTTGCTGTTATCGACGGTTACGTTGCCCGCTTCACCCTGGAAGACGGCGAACGCGGCATCGGTAAACGGTGCATTCAGCGCGCCTTCTGGCGTTGATTCATCCGTTGTCCAGTTGTCATTACCCTGGCTGGATTGCCAGATACCGTCGCCGCCGTTGATGACGCCGTTGTTTTTCAGCTCGCCATTCTCACCGCCGGTGCCGTCCCAGAAACGTAGCGTCAGCCCGGCATGGTTGACCAGGTTAACCTGGTTTTTAACCGAGGTTTGTACGTACAGGCTGTCCGCAGCTTCCGGCGCGTCGGCAATGTCCATCACATTGTTGGTTAATGTGCCGGTGTAGTTGATGACGCGGTAAACACCAACGTCAAAGCTTCCGCCTGGAGAGGTCTGGATATTGAGCTTACCATCGAGCGTCAGATCGCCATTGACATCAATCAGGTCATTGAAGGCTCCGCCTGGGGTATAGGCCTGACCAAACTGGTAATCAAGCTGTGCGTTATCGCTGAGCGTCAGTGAACCGGTAGTCAGTTTACCCACGCTATTGATGGCCGCACCCGCGGTAATATGGCCGTCATCCAGTACATCAACCGCGCCGCCGATAATACCGTTCCCGCCGAGCGTTGCCCCAGATTTCACCGTCACCTGACCGGTCGCGGCAGACTGATTACCGTTGACCAGCAGTACGCCTTCATTGACGTCCGTGGTGCCGGTCCAGGTGTTATCGCCGGTCAGCGTTAACGTGCCGTCACCGATTTTCACCAGGCTGCCGTCGTTGCCGCTGATAATGCCGCTGATGGTGTCATCAAGATGCAGATTACCCAGCGACAATTCTTTATTGCCCAGTTCGACATTCCCCGCGCCGGACAACGAGCCGATAGATGTTGCGCTGTCGACTGCGCTGATATCGACCTTGCCGCCCGCCAGGTTTTTAACGACGGTATTCTCTGCTAACGCCTGGTCCGCAAAGGTCATCAGTCCGCTGTTATTCACGCTAGCAGAACCACCGCTGGCGTTTTCTTCCAGCGCCAACGTACTGTCTTTTGACACGTTAACCGTCGCCTCGCCCGCGGTGGCGTTATCGGTTAACAGCGCTTTCGCTGTGCCCGTCAGGTTCAGTTTTGCGCTCGCGGCGGTGACGTTATCCGCCAGTGTTAACAGGCTATCGGCGATGTTCATGGTCAGGGATTTCAGGCTGGTCTCTGTTCCGCTGACATTGAGCGTCGCCCCGTTATTGACGTTCACGGTGCTGTTTTCATTGCTACCAAAGGCCCCGGTTTTGCTGACGTTGACCGTCACATTGTTGGCATTTCCGGTACCGGCAATTTCTGTGTCGCCTTTATAGCTGTTCGCGCGGTTGAGCGACAAGGTACTGCCCGCATCGCTTGAGCTGCTGGTGACTTTCAGTTTACCGTCGCCGGTAATCTCACCGGTTGGCGTGAAGTTATGTGAATTGAGGTCAAACACCGCCGCGTTATCATTCGCGCCCAGCGCAATGGTGCGATTGCTGGTCAGGTCCGCGCCCATCTGCAGCGTGGAGCCGTTGTTGATAGCCAGGTCGGTTCCGCTCTGACCGAGGTTGCTGTCGGCGGAAATCTGCAACGTACCGCCATCAATGCGTGTGCCGCCGCGATACGCGTTATCACCGCTGAGGATCAGACGGCCAAGGTCGGTTTTCACCAGCGTCAGCTTGTCAGTCGTGCTGGCTTCGCGGATGACGGACTCAATGGTCGCGGTATAGTTTTGCCCCGCGCCACCCGCGCCAACGCGCAGCAGCAGTTCACCGGTTCCCGGCGTCTGGCCGGCGTGAGTCGCGTTTTCCGTGGTGGCATAAGCGTTAAGTGCGTCGCCTTTAACGACATAGCCATCGGCGTCAAACTGTGCCCCGGAGAAGTTAACTTCTCCCGCGGCGTTATCCACGGTAACGGTGCCACCTTTGGTGGTGAAGACGGCAAAGGACTTCTGCGCCCAAGGTGCGTTACCTTCGCCCGTTGCCGTGGTCCAGTTGTTATCACCCTGACTGCCGATCGCCATCCATTTGCCATCGCCACCGTCAATTTTGCTGTCGCCCTCAATGCCCGACGCGCCGTGGCTCTGACTTACCGTCGCCCCGTCCCAGAATTGCAGGGTAACGCCGTTGGCGTTCACCAGGTTGACCTGTTTGTCGATAGAGGTCTGGACAAAAATATTGCTCTTATCCTGACTGTCCGGTATTGCGCCCAGCTCCAGCGTCTGGTTATCCAGCGTACCGCCGTAATTATAGATACGGTACACGCCCGGTCCGAAGTTACCGCCTTGCGACGTGGTAACATCCAGGGTCCCGTCCAGTTGCAGATCGCCTGCCACGTTCACCAGATCGTTTAGCGCACCGCCTGGCGTAAAGGCCTGGCCCAGTTCGAAAGCGGAGGTCGTTTTGCTGCCAAGCTGCAGATTACCGTTAACAGATAGCGTACCCGCACCGCCGTCACCGGCGCTGATGGTTGTGGCATCGTTCATCAGCACGTTACCGCCGATAATGCCCTTACCGCCAAGTGTGGACGTACCGCTGACGGTGGTGACGCCGCGCGCCGCGCTTTGATCGCCATTCACCAGCAGAGTGCCGTTAGTAACGGTGGTGTTACCGGTATAGGTATTGTTGCCGTTCAGACGGGTAATGCCGCCGCCGATTTGCTGTAGCGCACCGATACCGGAGATCACACCGTTGAGCAGCACGGTGTTGGCGCGATTAATCGCCAATACGCCGTTGTCGATGATGTCAGAGACGGCGCTCACTTCGCCTTCATTTCCACCGTCACCTAACTGCAGCGTACCGGTTTGATCAATAGTGGTAGAGCCGGTGTAGCTATTGTTGGCGGTAAACACCGTGGTGCCGCCCGCCGCACGTTCAAATTTCCCGTCGCCGCTGATGATCCCGCGATAGATCTGTGCTGCTGAGGTATCCCCCTGAGTATCGAAGATAACCTTGCTGTCTGCGCCCTGGGTGGTGACATTGTAATCGCCAATGCTTGCGGCAGTGCTGGTTGGCTCGACGTGGTCGCCGGTACGCAGCGTGGCGCCATTGTTTACAGCAAGGGTTTCGCTCGCCAGATTCAGGTTTTCAACGATGCGTACATCTGCATTTGACCCGCTGATGGTCAGTGAATCCCAGCCAGTGCCAATGTTGGTACCGGTATTCAGGTTGTCGCTAGCCAGCGTACCAATCTTCGCACCTTTTGTATCAGTGAAGGTGAGGGCGTTGCCCGTTCCCGCTGCGGTAAGGATGTGGCGCGTTTTATCCAGCGTCACATTGCCAATGTTGGCTTTATTGTTACCGCCAGTACCCGCGAAATTCACTTCGCCAGCATAAGAGCCGCTACGCCAGTTGAAGGTATCCGTACCTTCACCGGTGTTGATTACGCCGTTGGTCACACCGCCGCTGATATCGATGGTGTCATTGCCTTTACCAGACTGAACTGCCACGGCCGAGTCGTTGATTGCCTGCAGGGTTCCCGTGTTGGTGATGGCTTTACTGCTGTCGCCGCTGGCGTCTATTACCGGTGAGGTGGTACTGGCAGAGATAATCTTGCCGCTGTTGGTCAATGCGCTAACGTTTTTCGCGATGATTGCTGAACCACCTGCGCTGTCATGCACGTTGATGTCGGCATTGGTGGTGATACGACCGTCCGTATTGGCTCGGATACCGCTGCCTTCGCTGTTGAGTACCTCAATGGTATAGCCTTTGCCGATGGTTAGATTACCCGTCACCGCGTCGCCATTACGTTGTTCAAAGGCGAAGCCGGTACCTTTACCGTTGACGTTGAGGATATTGTTCAGCCCATCGTTCATGGTCAGCGCCACGCTGGTGCGGATCCCTGGGCCATCGTTGGAGTCGATGGTGACATCACGCAGCGTGATATTGGTGTTGTTGGCATCGTTTTGAATACCGGCACCGGTACCATCAGCGCGGATCATCACGCTTTGCGCGGCCAGAGCGCCAGCGCCTTCGGCCAGGCGAATACCGTCAGCGGAGCCATCGGTGGTAATGCTGTCGCCAGTCATACCGTTAATAAGCAGGCTTGCCCCTTGGGTCAACAGAACGCCAGCGGTGCCATCATCAACCTGAATTTTGCCCAGCTTATTAATCTGCGCGCTGGAGCCTGAGGCGCGTACGCCGATGCCGTTGCTGACATGCAGGGCGAGGGAGGAGTTATTGGTTAAGCTACCGCCTTTTTGAACATCGACACCGATGCTGTCGACGCTGGCCAGATCGATAATCGATTTGGTATCGAGGATCAGGTTGCCCAGATTCCTCGCCACATAGGCGATTACCTTGTTGCCGCTGGCTTCAGAGGTGATCTTCGCGTTTGAGGTCAGGGTCGTGCTCGTGGCATTGCCCTGCGTATTACCATTCAACTGATGCGCCTGACCATCCACAACCCCGGCAACGGTTCTTTCACCGGTTAAATTGATGGTGGTTTTATCGCTGATGGTCCCTTTCGCGCCGCCTTCGATAACCAGCGCCGCAGAGTCAGTACCCTTAACGGTGAACGTTGCTTCACCGGTATCTACGTTACTGCCTGCGCCGGTGGCGAGTACGCCCACGGAATTGTTACCGCTGAGAGTCAAATCCAGGTTGGAGGTGGACTGATCTTTCGGGTTAGTGGTATTACCGGCCAGCAATGCGCCATTGGCGATACGGAAAATGGTGGTGCGATCCTGACCGTTGTCATTCATCACCGCCTGACCAATATTGGCGGTCGCGCCCTTACCATACAGGTAATAACCAATCTGATCGGTGCTGTTAAATGAGGGGCTACTTAAGCTGTCAACGTTAGCGATGGCGTTATCACGCACGTGGACGCCGATGTTACCGGCTTTATCCAGCGTAATATTGGAATAGACGTTAACCACTGCCTGACCGTTGGCGTCACCTTCCGCCCAGATGGCGTAGTTACGGTTACCGACGCCGCCTTCACCGTCCACCACGATAGCGCCTGCAGCGCTGGTGGTGACTTCGGCATTTTTGTTATTGGCGCTAACGTGGATCCCTACGTTGTTGGTGCCATTCACGTTAATCTTGCCGTCGTTACGGATTTCCTGATTATTTTCTGCGCCGCTGTCGTGTACGGAGATGCCGTAGTTTTTACTGCTGCCCCCTTTAGAACCGCCATTGATCACGATATTGCCGGTATTGAGGACGTTGCCCGTGGCATTTCCGACCAAAATCCCCGCGGCGTTACGGACGCCGGTTCCCAGCGTGATAAGACCGTTGTTAATCACCTCTTTGGTGCTCTTGATCATAATACCGGCGCTCAGGCTGGAACCGCCTGCCATGGTGACATCTTTAGACGGATCGCTTGCGTCGCGACCAAGATAAATAGAGGCATTCTGAGCGTTGGTAAAGGTGGCATTCCCGGCGACTTCTACGCCATAAGCGGTGCCGCTGGCAAAGGATGTACCGCTTTTACGTCCGTCTACGACGTTAATATCGCCGTTGTTGACCCCTTGTGCATCGTCAGACAATTGCATACCAATCGCCAGCGTCAGCGAAGAAGCGGGGACGTTTTTGCTCCAGGGATCGGCTGCCGAAGCGGTACCAAAGTTATCGGTGGTGATCGCCTGGTTGATGATGCCGTTGTTAGCGATCTGGCTGGTGCCTTGACCTTGCATACCAAATGCGCCATAGCTGTTGACGTTTTGGTTGCCGTCTTTATCGATAAACAGCCCGGAGTTGATCATCCCGTTGTTGGTTGCCGTCGCGTCTTTTGCCAGCATGCCAATCGCCAGGCTCTGCCCGGTAGACGTTCGTAATGCGTTCAGTTCGCCAAAGTTTGTGATAACCCCGCTATCAACGGCTTTCATGACGCCATTAATACTGCCGTCAACGGCAAGAATCGCATCTTTGTTCAGGGTGCCGGAGGTGCCTGCGCCGTTGGCGTAAATAGCATGCAGCTCACCGCGGTCAGCGGTCGCGTTATTGGCATGCGATAAGCCGTCTGTCCAGACGTCGTAATCCCAACTGAGCACGTCTGAGGGCTTGCTGGAATTGATCAGACCATCAATCAGCTCGGCATACTTCGTTTGTGCTGCGGTGACGGTAGTGACTTCATTCGCTTCCAGCCACAGCTGGATTTGGCTGACTTTTTCGCCTTCCGGGTTTTCCGCCGCGTCGCTGCTATTGCCCAACAGCCAGTCGTTAAATTCGGCCAACTCCTGCGTGTTGGTGATGTTAAATGTGCGCTCACCCGTTTCGACGACTTTGCCGTCCGTATCATAGCCGTAGGTCATGAGCGTGACATCATCGCCAAACACGGAGGTTTGCGCTGAGCCGGCGAAGGTTTTTTCAGGAATAACCGGGGCGGCGTTAAATTTTATAAAGTTATCGGATTGCCAGTAAACCTGGCTACCCGCGTCCTGAGCCTCCAGTAAGGAGGAGTCTTTGGCCAGTAATTCGATGGTATTGGCTTTGGCGCGTACATTGAGCGTGTCGTCGCCAATATTCAGATTGGCCGTGGAGCCGTTTGTCGCCAGCGCGATGCCAAATTGTTTGTAGATTTTAGACTGCGTCGGATCGTAAGTGTTTAATGCCGAATCGCCAATCTGTGATTCGGTAAGAAAGTTACTTAACGCATTGGTATCAAAGACTTTAATGGTTGTTTTTTCGCCGGGGAACGCCGGGTCGTTAATCTCAAATTCTGTGCTCTGCGAAGGCGTTGATGATTGGTTATAAGTCAGGTATTCCGCCAGTTCCTCGGCAGTAGTAATCGTTTTTACGCCCTGGGCAGGGCTGGTGGCCTGCAGGGTGATTTTGCCGGTTTGCAGTAGCTCTCTGATGGTCGTTGATTCAACAACGCCACTTTGACCCGGACTGATGGTTGGGATCGCGCCGCTGATATTGAGCGCCTCACCAGCAGTGATATCTTCATATAAGAATCCGTAGTCGTGGACACCCTCATAATCCCCAACAGAAATACCTGTCTGGTAGTCGGCGAAGATATTATGCCCACCGATATCGATAATCGGAGTTGCTGAAGCTTGCATTGAAGCGGCGCTTAATGCGCCGGCCGCGAGTACGGCGACAGTTTTACGCGAGCTGCTTTTTTTCTTTCCTTTGGTTAATTCGGAAACGACCACCCAGATACCGAGCGCCGCGTTCCAAATAATGCTGTAAACTTTGTTCATATATAACCCTCGTCTACATTCCTGTTATGTGTATTGTTAATACATTGAGTTGTTGGCTATGGTTGGCACGCGGATGTGCTACCCGGTAATAGATTTTTGGAAATAGGATTCCCTTCCGTGCGATGCGGAATTAAAAAGTGAGCCGAAAGAAAATCTTTTAAATAATAACCGTGATAATTGTCCTTAAATAAGTCAGTTACGGCTGGCTATAGTGAGAAATGGTGTACTTGAGCCGGGTGTTATTTTTCCCGAGTTTTCTGGCAATGTTGCTTTTGTACGCCCCGATGGTTTTTTCACTTTTTTGTGATGCTCCAGCGATTTGAGTCAATGACCAACCCCGGGCAAGCATCATCATTACGTTAAATTCGTTTGCTGTGATTTTGTTATTTATTTCTTTGATACTACGTGGTTTTTTGTTTTGTGATATGCGCGTCACGGCAAGCAGTAACCGATCAAGGCTGGCGTCTTGATCGAGGAACAGCATGTTTTTCCCGCAAACGGTTTGAAAAATAGAAAAAGTAGCTTCATCTGCCAAAACAATAATTTTTGTGGCAGGGCGTAAAGCCATGTTGCGGATAATCCTGGCATATTTTAAAACATCTGAGTTGTCAGGATTAATAATGATGCAATCCGTTTCATAAGGGATTATGTTGACGGCAGAAAGCGTCTGAGAGGAGTAGTACGCGATATCAATATATAATGATGAACCACGTAGGATTTCACGCATGCCTAGCCAGGGATAAATTGATTCACCCAAAAAAATAGCCTTAGACATAACGATCTCCTTGAAATTTTGGTGCAGGCGGTCGCCTCTTTTTTTAGTCTAAAAAAAGAGTTTCTTGCGACGCATGAAATGTTAATTAAATCTCGTATGACGTTCTTTGGTGTGAACGCATCCTTATTTATTGCAGATTCAACAGATATTTTCTGTATTAATTTGAATCATTAACTATTCTTAAAGTAGATATTACACTTTGTTAAAATTTAAGATAAATCGTTTATTTCAGCTCTGAGTAAATGATTGATAGATTTCGCTTATGGATCACGCGAATAATGTTTCAGCCATTTCTATAAAGACAGGGTATTCCTATTTATACTGGAGGGGATTTATATGAAAAATCCTATATTTCAAACAGATAACCATTCTTCTTAATGGGACTATTGGCAGGTAGGAGAATTCTTAATCAAGGCCAGGATAAAGAGAGAGGGAGAGCGGTGGGAGAGAGAAATATTGTCTTATTTGCAGTTATCGACCTAAAATTCGAGCATTTAAGGTGATAACTCTGACCTATCTTAATAACTAAGCATTTTGTGCTATTTTTGTCATTTGGTGCTTAATCTTCAAATCTCGCTTGAAGATGTTATATTTTCTGCTTGCTATCGCTGATAGCGCTTAGCCCGCCAACAGCTCCTGCTCAACCTGTTGCACCTGTTGTTCCAGCGTATTGCGGATTTCCGTAAGCGCCCGTTGTTGATCGGAGAAGTAAGCCTCTTTATCCGTCACGGAGGTGGCAAGGCGCCAGGCGTTCTCAGCTTCCAGTTCGGTAATCTCTTTGAGCAGTGCGTTAATTTGTTCTCTGAGCTGCTGTATTTTGCTGCGTAAATGCTGCAGATCGTTCAATCGGTCACTCGCCATCATCGGTTCGAGGCCGCTTTGCAATTGAGTCAGTAGCGCCCGAACGGCAGCAAGGTCGGCATTCTGGCGCGCCTGGTTAAGCTGCACCATCATCTGATGCGCTTTCTCTTTCAGATCGTCCGCCACCACGTCCGGATGACAAAGACGGCTGGCCTGACGCCACAGGCGTTTTAACTCATTACGCTCTTCAGAAGAAAGTCGTTGGTCACGGCTAAAACGATGTTGCGCATCCTGCTGCTGCTCCTGATATTCATCATATTCATGGCTGGCTTCTTCCTGTGCCTGACGGGCTGCGCTGTCGTCCTGGCGAGAAAAGTCGTTTTCCAGCTCACGAATCTCCGCCAGCAGGGCGGTAATAAGCTCCGTTTGTTGCTGAATTCGTTGACGTGTTTCCACCGATTCGCGCGAATCTGAATTCTGGTTCATCCAGAGCTGCTTAAGCCTGGCCAGTTGATCAACGGCCTGGGAAATATAGTGCTGGCAGGATTGATAGTCTTGTTCCCGGCGTTTTCGCTCCGCTTCCTGTTTGCGCTGGGCGCTGGCGGCGAGCTGTTTACGCAACTCGAGGATCCGGCTCATCAGCGGCCCAAGGCGAAGATGATACAGATCGTTGAAATCATCGAGGATTTGAATGCGCGTGTTGCGCTTATCGATCAGGTCACGCAACTGTGTTTCGAGCGCCTTTAGTTCCAGTTTACTGGCGGCAATGGCAGGATCCTGCCACGTTGAGACTGCCCGTTGAGATTGCAGCCAGGCCGTGATTTCACGTAGGGCATCACTAAAGCGCCGTGCTTCGAGCGCCTGAACGATGGCGCCAGGCAAGACTGACATAGGCTCATTTTTCAGATGATCTACCTGCTGGAAAATAATCTCCTCATCTTCCAGTTCAATAGCGCTTTTGACGATTTCCAGTCGTTTGATGATCTTATTCATGACAGTCGTTGCCTGGCCTGGCTCAAAAACGAGTGGCTGAAACACAGCGGGTTCACCCGTTTGAAAATGTTAGAAAAACAGTAAAGCGCATTCTGTGGCCTGCGATGCCTTTTCGTCCAGAATAATTCACTGTAATTATGAACAAACGCAATGCCACGGGCACAGCGGGTCCTTATTGCGCCTTGCGACAACCAGGTTGAAATGTTAAAAGAAGCCCCTTCAATAAAAACGACACAGGGGAAGGGCGTGAAAAACGCGTCAACTGCATCTGACACCAGCGTGTCTGATGCCGCGTCAACGAATGAGCCGACGCTTCAGCGGGGGTTGCAAAACCGCCATATTCAATTAATTGCGCTGGGCGGCGCAATTGGTACCGGCCTGTTTTTGGGCATTGGCCCGGCTATTCAGATGGCGGGACCTGCGGTGTTACTGGGTTACGGCGTTGCCGGGATCATCGCTTTTTTGATTATGCGTCAACTGGGCGAAATGGTGGTGGAAGAACCCGTTTCCGGATCGTTTTCCCATTTTGCCTATAAATACTGGGGACCGTTCGCGGGTTTTCTGTCCGGCTGGAACTACTGGGTGATGTTTGTGCTGGTTGGCATGGCGGAACTGACCGCGGCTGGGATCTACATGCAGTACTGGCTGCCCGATGTCCCGACCTGGATTTGGGCCGCGGCATTCTTCGTGATCATCAACGCGGTTAACCTGGTCAACGTACGTCTGTATGGCGAAACGGAATTCTGGTTTGCGCTGATTAAAGTGCTGGCCATTATCGGCATGATTGGTTTTGGCGTGTGGATGCTGTTTTCCGGTCACGGCGGGGAACATGCAAGCATTGATAACCTGTGGCGTTACAACGGCTTTTTTGCCACCGGCTGGAACGGGTTGATCCTGTCGCTGGCGGTGATTATGTTCTCCTTTGGCGGACTTGAGCTTATCGGGATTACTGCCGCAGAAGCGCAGGATCCGCAGAAAAGCATTCCAAAGGCGGTAAACCAGGTGGTGTACCGTATTCTGCTGTTTTACATCGGTTCTCTGGTGGTGCTGCTGGCGCTGTACCCGTGGGTGGAAGTGAAATCCAACAGCAGCCCGTTTGTGATGATCTTCCATAATCTTGATAGCAACGTGGTGGCTTCAGCGCTGAACTTTGTCATTCTGGTGGCTTCGCTGTCGGTATATAACAGTGGCGTCTACTCTAACAGCCGTATGCTGTTTGGTCTCTCTGTCCAGGGGAACGCGCCGAAGTTCTTAACCCGCGTCAGCCGTCGCGGCGTACCGGTAAATTCACTGATCCTCTCCGGTGCTATTACGTCTCTGGTCGTACTGATCAACTATGTCCTGCCGCAAAAGGCCTTTAGTCTGCTGATGGCGCTGGTTGTGGCGACACTGCTGTTGAACTGGATTATGATCTGCCTGGCCCATCTGCGATTCCGGGCGGCGATGCGTCGTAAGGGACGTGACACGCAGTTCAAAGCGCTGCTGTACCCGGCAGGGAACTACCTGTGTATTGCTTTCCTTGGCATGATTCTGGTGCTGATGTGTACGATGGACGATATGCGCCTGTCAGCTATCCTCCTGCCGGTGTGGATCCTGTTCCTGTTCGTTGCCTTCAAACTGCTGTGTCGTAAGTCCCGCTAAGTTTCTACCGATCCCATCGTCAGGATGGGATCGGATCTTCTCTCAATGTTTATCGTGACCGCTCTCGCAATTTTGCCTTTGCTGGCAGGATCTTTGTTTTGTAATCGATTACTTTTCTATTGAATCTATTTTGTAATCGATTACTTTTTAAAGGTGAGGCAAAAAATGGTGTCAACAACCGAAAGTAGTGGAAAACAGAACGTACAGTACCGGCTGCTGGTACCCCGGCTGTCGCTAATGATGTTCTTACAGTTCTTTATCTGGGGAAGTTGGTCCGTCACGCTGGGGTTGGTGATGAGCCAGCACAACATGTCGCTGCTGATTGGCGATGCGTTTTCAGCCGGGCCCATTGCCTCTATTCTGTCGCCGTTCGTCTTAGGGATGCTGGTAGACCGCTTCTTTGCCTCGCAAAAGGTGATGGCGGTGATGCACCTTGCAGGCGCGGCGATCCTCTGGTTTGTTCCGCAGGCATTGGTGGCGCAAAACGGTGCGCTGTTGATTGGTCTGCTGTTTGGCTACACGTTGTGCTACATGCCAACGCTGGCGCTTACCAACAACATTGCTTTTCATAGCCTGTCGGATAAAGACAAAACTTTCCCGGTGGTGCGGGTGTTTGGCACCATTGGCTGGATTGTCGCGGGGATTTTTATCGGCGTAACCGGAATCTCGGATACTACCGGCATCTTTACGCTGGCGGCGGTTATTTCTGTGATTCTGGCGCTCTACAGCCTGACGTTGCCCAACACGCCCGCACCGGCGAAAGGACTGCCGGTAAAAGTGCGCGATCTGTTTTGTGCGGATGCTTTCGCCTTACTCAAGGTTCGTCACTTTTTTGTCTTCTCGCTCTGCGCGACCCTTATTTCTGTACCGTTGGGAACCTATTACGCATATACCGCGTCGTTTCTGGCTGATGCGGGCGTTGGCGATGTCAGTACGGCGATGTCGTTTGGTCAGATGTCTGAAATTTTCTTCATGCTGGTGATCCCGTTCCTGTTCAGGCGTCTGGGCGTGAAATACATGTTGTTAATCGGGATGTGCGCCTGGTTTGTGCGCTACGCATTCTTTGCCCTCGGCATCAGCGAAGAGGGCCGATTCCTGCTGTATCTCGGCATTCTGCTGCACGGCGTGTGCTACGACTTCTTCTTCGTGGTCGGCTTTATTTACACCGATCGTATCGCCGGGGAGAAAGTTAAAGGTCAGGCGCAAAGCATGATCGTTATGTTTACCTATGGGATCGGTATGCTGCTTGGTTCGCAAATTTCAGGCGCACTTTACAACCGTCTGGTGGCGGGGCAAACGGTGCCTCAGGCGTGGACCACATTCTGGTGGATCCCGGCAGTGGCTGCCGCAGTGATTGCCGTGATTTTCCTTTTCTCTTTCAAGTATGACGACAAAGAGCAGGCGTAATTTTCAGGAGGGGTTATGAAAACCATCAAGGGGCCTGGCATTTTTCTGGCGCAATTTATCGGGGATCGTCCCCCGTTTAACACCCTGGAAGGCGTGGCAAAGTGGGCGGCGGAGCTGGGCTATAAGGCATTACAAATCCCGTGTAATCACAAGTCTTTGTTTGATGTCGAACAAGCAGCCATAAGTCAAGCCTATTGTGATGATATTCGTGGGATGCTGGCCGGGCATGGGCTGGTGATTAGCGAACTATCTACCCATCTTGAAGGCCAACTGGTTGCCGTCCATCCGGCTTACGATGACGCTTTTGACGGATTTGCTCCGCCATCTGTACGCGCTAATCCGCAGGCCAGGCAGGCGTGGGCCGTCGAAACCCTCCACCAGGCTGCTGCGGCTTCGCAAAGACTGGGGCTGACGGCGCATGCTACGTTTTCAGGTTCGCTCGCCTGGCCCTTCTTTTATCCGTGGCCACCGCATAACCGTCAGCGCTTCGAAGAGGCTTTTCTGGAGCTGGCGCGCCGCTGGAGACCCATTCTCGATCGCTTTGATCATCATGGGGTGGATGTTTGCTTTGAAATCCATCCCGGTGAAGATCTGCACGATGGCGTAACGTTCGAGCGCTTTCTGGCACTGGTTAATCATCATCCTCGCTGCAACATTCTCTATGACCCGAGCCATCTGTTATTGCAGCAGATGGATTACCTTGGGTTTATCGATGTTTACCACTCGCGCATTAAAGCGTTTCACGTCAAGGACGCTGAGTACCACGCCAGTAGCCGCAGTGGTGTCTATGGCGGTTATCAGCCGTGGCTCGATCGCGCTGGGCGTTTCCGTTCCCTGGGGGACGGTCAGGTCGATTTCAAAACCATCTTCAGCAAGCTCACACAATATGATTTCTCTGGCTGGGCGGTACTGGAATGGGAGTGTTGCCTGAAAGACGCGCAAACCGGGGCGCGTGAGGGGAGTGATTTTATACGCCGCCACATTATTCCGGTTTCTTCACGCGCATTTGATGATTTCGCCGCTGGCGATGAGGTACGCAAATGATACAGGTTGGCATTATTGGCAGCGGTTTTATTGGGCCTGCACATATCGAGGCGTTGCGTCGACTCGGCGGTGTGAACGTGGTGGCGCTCTGTGATAGCTCGCTGGTGGTTGCCCAGGAACGTGCAGATGCTCTTCATATTCCTCAGGCGTACGGCAGCGTTGAGGCGCTGCTGGCGCATCCCGGACTGCAGGTGGTGCATAACTGTACGCCGAATCATCTGCATGCCGATATCAACCGGCAGATTTTACGCGCGGGTCTGCACGTGTTTTCAGAAAAGCCGCTGTGTATGACGCCTGATGAGGCTCGTGAACTGGAAACGCTAGCGGAGCAGGTAGGAGTGGTGCACGGCGTGAGCTTTGTCTATCGTCAGTTTGCGATGGTACAACAGGCTGCCAGCATGGTCAGGCGCGGTAGCGTGGGGCGTCTGTTTGCCGTCCAGGGGAGCTATTTGCAGGACTGGATGCTGCTGGAGACTGACTACAACTGGCGGGTCGATGCCAAACAGGGCGGCAACTCACGGGCGGTTGCGGATATCGGTTCCCACTGGTGTGACACGGTGCAATTCGTCACTGGAAAACGTATTGTCGAGGTGATGGCCGATCTGGCTATCGTCTGGCCGGTACGAAAAGCCAGCATCGCCAGTAACGCTACGTTTGGCCAGCAAACGGCTGACCTGCAATTTGAGGATAAAGCGGTGACGACGGAAGATTGTGGATCGGTGCTGGTACGTTTTGACGATGGTAGCAAAGGCTGCTTTAGCGTTTCACAGGTGAGTGCCGGGCGCAAGAATCACCTGAGCTTTGAAATTAACGGTAGCCAGAGTTCACTGCACTGGGATCAGGAAACGCCGCAACAGCTTTGGATCGGGCACCGTCAGCAGGCGAACCAGATCCTGACGGATGACCCAGGATTGATGAATGCGGATGTCGCTGCCAGCGCGCACTTTCCGGGTGGGCATATTGAGGGCTGGCCGGATGCGTTCAAGAATATGATGCAGCAGTTCTATCAGGCGGTGCAGGCAGGCAAAATGCCCGCGACGGCTGAGCGTCGATTTGCGTCATTTTCTGATGGTGCGGATGTGATGTATATCATTGATGCGATTATAAAAAGCCATCAGCAGCAGCGCTGGGTATCAGTGCAGCGCTAAACACGCACCCGGTTCGCCGGGCAGTGATTTTATGGTAGCCTCAACGTAAAGCCTAAACCGCAGGACTTGTCGTCGTTATGTCTATTCAAAAAATCGCCCAGCTTGCCGGTGTGTCGGTGGCGACGGTATCGCGTGTGCTGAATCACAGTGATACCGTCAAAGCCAAAAATCGCGAGCGCGTGCTACAGGCTATTAAAGAAAGCAATTATCAGCCCAACCTGCTGGCTCGTCAGCTGCGTACGGCACGCAGTTCGATGATTCTGGTGATGGTTTCCAACATTGCCAACCCTTTTTGTGCAGAGGTTGTTAAAGGCATTGAAGAAGAGGCGGAAAAGAATGGCTATCGCATTTTGCTGTGTAATTCCGGCTCGGATACCGCCCGCTCAAAATCGGCGTTAAAGCTGCTGTCGGGGAAAATCGTTGATGGCATTATCACCATGGATGCATTCTCAAAATTACCGGAACTGACCACGCTGATTGGCGACGCTCCCTGGGTTCAGTGCGCGGAATATGCTGATAAAGGCGCGGTTTCCTGCGTAGGGATTAACGATGTTGACGCTGCGCAGTCGGTAATATCTCACCTGGTGGAAAAGGGCTATCGACGCATTGCGCTAATCAATCATGATCTGAGTTATAAATACGCCCGGTTGCGCGAACGTGGCTATAAAGCGGCGCTGCATGCGCTGTCGCTTGAGTATCAGGCCGTAGAATACGCCAGCGAGTTAAGTTCCAGTGCAGGAATTGCGGCGATGAAAACATTGCTTGCCGCAGAGGTGAAACCCGACGCGGTGTTTGCCGTATCGGACACGCTGGCCGCTGGCGCGATGCGTGCTATTCTCAATGCCGGATTACAGATCCCGCAGGATATCGCCGTCGTGGGATTCGACGGTACGGAACTGGCAGAAATGGTTTCCCCACAGCTTTCGACCATTGAGCAGCCCTCGCGGGATATAGGCCGCAAAGCGGTAGGATTGCTGCTGAATAAAATAGAAAATCCTGACGCGCAGACGGAAAGGGTGATGATGGACTGGCGCTATATTTCACGCGCCAGTACCTGAGCGTTAGCGTTGAAACGCGCCTGACAGCGCGCGAATATCATTTCCGGTGGGTGACTGATGAATGCGCAAGCCAAATTCTTCGATTACGGCGAATATATGGTCGAAAATATCAGCCTGAATACTTTCATATTCCAGCCAGACCACCGTATTGGTAAAGGCATAAATTTCGATCGGTAAGCCGTGATCGTCTGGCGCAAGCTGGCGCACCATTAACGTCATATCTTTGCGAATCCGCGGATGATGACGCAAATATTCGTTCAGATAGGCGCGGAAGGTGCCAATATTCGTCATCCGACGGTGGTTTAATACCGATTCAGGCGCATCTAACTGCTGATTCCACTCGTCAATTTCCTGATGGCGCGTGGTCAAATACGGTTTCAGCAGGTGCGCTTTATGCAGCCGCTGACGCTCATCCTCATCAAGAAAATGAATGCTGGTAGCATCAATGCTGATGCTGCGTTTAATGCGTCGCCCACCGGAAGCCGACATCCCACTCCAGTTTTTAAAAGAGTCCGATACCAGTGACCAGGTTGGGATAGTGGTGATGGTGTTATCCCAGTTGCGCACTTTTACGGTGGTTAAGCCAATATCAATCACCGCGCCATCTGCGCCGTATTTAGGCATTTCCAGCCAGTCACCCAACTTCAACATATCGTTGGCTGAAAGCTGTATTCCGGCCACTAGCCCGAGGATCGGATCTTTAAACACCAGCATTAACACGGCGGCCATGGCACCCAGACCGCTTATCAATATTGCCGGTGACTGACCAATCAGCAGGGAAATCATCAATATTCCGACGACAATAGCGCTGATGAGCTTGATGCCCTGAAATATGCCTTTTAGCGGCAATTGCGATGCGGCAGGGAATTTTTGCGACAGATTGAGAATGACGTCCAGCAGGGAAAACAAGGACAACAGGGCGTACATCATGATCCACAGCTGTGCGCAGGTTACTAATATTTCTGCTGCTTCACTGCCTTTCTGTAACCAGAGTGCGGCCTGTATATTGACAATGATACCCTGCAGGGTGAATGCCAGCCGATGAAATAACTTGTTCTGCGTGATGATTTGTAGCCACAGGCGGGAGCTGGCGTTGGCGCGCTTTTCAAATGCGCGTAATACCACCCAATGCAAAATAACGTGAACAATAATGGCGGTGATAAAAATAATGCCAAAAATCATCACCAGTGAGGTGGTGTGATTTATTTCAATGCCGAGTTCTTCTACCTGAGATATCAATTCCTGCATAACGTCTCCTTAATAAACAGCGGTCTATGATGACCGCTGTGTAGAGCTTATGCAAATGCGGGGATTAAACTTCCGTCAGTGTTGTTTCCAGTGGCAGACGAGATTTTGGCAGCGCGGCGTTGAAATCTTCTACGCTGTGATGACCCACCGGGACCACAACTACGCTGGTGAAACCTTTTTCTTTCAGGCCAAATTCTGCATCCATCACCGCCGCATCGAAGCCTTCGATCGGCACCGCATCCAGACCCATCGCCGCCACGCCCAGCAGGAAGTTACCGACGTTCAGATACACCTGTTTTGCCATCCAGTGGTTGTCATCTTTCAGCTCTTTGCGATGCATGTCGGCAAAGAAGGTACGGCCTTTGTGGTTTGCGGCTTTGGCTTCAGGGGTGGCGAAACGGCCATCGCGCTCTTCTTGATCCACCACGCGCTCCAGCCAGGCATCGTCCATCGCCGTTTTGGCGCAGAACACCACGACGTGGGAAGCATCCAGCATTTTACGTTCGTTGAATACAAAGCCGCCGGCTGCGGATTTCGCTACGCGCGCTTTACCTTCGTCAGTGCTGGCAACGATAAAGTGCCACGGCTGAGAGTTGGTACTGGACGGACTAAACTGCAGCAGCGTTTTTAATTTTTCGGCCTGCTCAGCGGTCAGTTTTTTATTCGGATCGAATGCCTTAGTGGAGTAACGTTTTAAGGCGACAGAAACAATATCCATAACTACTCCTGGTGATTTTTCATACCCTGCGGGTGCGTTTTGTTTCAGCAGGGTACAGGGTTAGCAAGAAAAAGATAAGACAGGAAAATGCAAAAACACTTATCGGAGTTAACGATAAATCAACCTGGACGCAGGCGTTTTTGATCCCGCTTCGCCAGGCCGTCTACGACGCGATGCCATGAATCATTTACCAACTCCGTCAGTAATGACTCGGTAATGTCGTCGCCTGGGTAGACCGATATCCAGTGCTTTTTATTCATGTGATAGCCGGGTTCAATGCTGGGGTAGATCTGCTGATTTAACAGTGACTTTTGCGGATCGGCTTTCAGGTTAACCAGCGGGCGTCCGCGAAGCTCTGAGACCAGCATAAAAATTTTGCCGCCGACTTTGAAGACATCGTATTCCGGGCCGAATGGCCAGCAGTGCTCGGTAAAAGGCAGTTCGAGCGCAAGGCGCTTTGCACAGGCATGTAAAGTCTGGCCGTCCATTATTTTTCCTCACGGGTGAGTGCGCGCCACATCGCCTCAAATCCCATCGAAATATATTCTTTTGCGCGAGCCGCGTCGCGGGCGGCGAACTCCATGGTGGTCTCTGCCAGAGAAAGAAACAGCGCGTCGCCAAAGGCGCGATACTCGTCAGACATAAACTCAGGTCGTACGGAGCGATGACAAAGATCGCGCAGTTCCGGGAACATATCGTCAGCCTGCTGTTCCGTTTCTTTGCTGATTTTCTCGCTGACGGCCAACTGGCGAATCGTGCGATGCCCGCAGGTATGGTTCAGGCCCCAGCTAATGTAGCTGTTCCAGATGTAGTGAGTCATGGTTTTGGCATCGGTCACCGATCGATCCAAATTTGCCATCATCGACTGACAAAGGTCTTGCTTCAAAAAGAGGTAAAGCTCGTTGATCAAATCATCTTTGGTCGCGAAATAGCGAAACAACGTCCCCTCCGCAACCCCTGCATTGCGGGCTATCACGGCGGTAGATGCCGCAATGCCTGATTGTGCAAATGCTGTGGTTGCAGCTTCCAGTAATGCCAGTTTTTTGTCTTCACTCTTCGGACGAGCCACTACACTTTACCCTTAAGTCTGTAAAAAACATGATTGAATCACGGCCTTTGCAGCACCGCAACGGCGAATGTCAAAGATTGAAAATCATCTTGACGGCGAACTTTCGATTTCTATAATGAGTGCTTACTCACTCATAATCAAGAGTCAGTCGCGCAAACCAGCGGAAAGGGGCGCGTTTAAGGTCAGGATATGAAGCGTCTCACAGTTTGTGTGGTTGTTATTATGCTTATTGCCGCAGCTGCAAGTTTACCGTTTGTACTCAATGCCGGGTTTGGTCAGGCCCCACAAGGGGCACAACTGAGTTTGGTTGAACAGTCACCTCACTATCGTGATGGACAGTTTCATAACCAGGTGCCGACACCGGGCTATACCGGCAACAAAGGCATGCTGGCGGCCTGGTGGGAGTTTCTGGTCGCTAAGCGTGATAATGCGCGCCCGGCGCAGCCGTTACCGCTGGTGGCAACCGATCTCGCCGGACTTTCGCCACAGCAGGATACTCTGGTCTGGCTGGGCCACTCCTCATGGTATTTGCAGCTGGCGGGTCAACGTATCCTGATTGATCCGGTATTTAGCAATTATGCCGCACCGTTTTCATTCCTGAACAAAGCCTTTGCCGGGGATTATCCGTGGACTGCGCAGACGATGCCGGAGATCGATCTGCTCATTATCTCGCACGATCACTATGACCATCTGGATCTCGCCACTATCAAGGCGTTAATGCCGAAAATTAAGCGGGTGATTACGCCGCTCGGCGTAGGGTCGCATCTGCGTTACTGGGGGATGCGCAGCGAGATAATCGAAGAGCGGGACTGGAATCAGTCCGTCAGAGTGACGGATTCGCTGATCGTTCATGTGCTGCCTGCTCGTCATTTTTCGGGGCGCGGTATCAAGCGCAACCAGACGCTATGGGCGAGCTTCATGTTCGAAACGCCGGAGCAGAACGTTTATTACAGCGGGGATTCCGGCTATGGACCGCATTTTAAAGCCATCGGCGAGCAGTTTGGCTCGGTTGATTTGGCGATTATGGAGAACGGTCAATATGACCAGGACTGGAAGTTTATTCACATGATGCCAGAAGAGACGGCGCAGGCTGCGGCCGATCTGCATGCGAAAGCCGTGTTGCCAGGGCATGCCGGCCGTTTCGTTCTGGCGAAACATACCTGGGATGATCCCTACAAACGACTGGTGCTTGCCAGCCGTCGTCAGGATTACCGACTACTGACGCCAATGCTGGGTGAACCGGTAATACTGTCCGAACCGGACCAACCGTTTACGGCCTGGTGGCAACAGGCGACTCAATGAATACAGGGGAGAGCATGATGACGATTTCTGCTCAGGTCATTGATACGATTGTTGAATGGATTGATGATAATTTGAATCAGCCATTGCGCATTGATGATATTGCACGCCATGCGGGATATTCCAAATGGCACCTGCAGCGTCTTTTTATGCAGTACAAAGGCGAAAGCCTCGGGCGCTACATCCGCGAGCGTAAGCTGCTATTGGCGGCCCGCGATCTACGCGATACCGACCAGAAAGTGTATGACATCTGTTTGAAATACGGATTCGATTCGCAGCAGACCTTTACGCGAATTTTCACCCGTACCTTCAGCCAGCCGCCGGGCGCGTATCGCAAAGAAAATCATAGCCGAACGCATTAACGGCAAAGGGTTCTCGCGGGTCTAATCCGCCAGCGAGAACCAGCGCCGCCAGATAAAACGCAGTACAAAATATTCAATCACCCCCAGCAGTAAAAACCACAGACAAAACAGCAAAGTATAAAATTGGTTGAGATCCATTAGATGAAAGGTGGCGACGAGTTTTTGCGCCAGCACAATGCCCAGTGAGGGGGCGGGCAGCAGCAGGCAAGACAAAAAAGCCAGCAGCAGGATCCCTGCGGCGGTCATCAGTGATTCAAGCGGGTGTTTCATGGCATTGTTAAACTTGAGTTAAAAAGCCATTGTCCGGGATCTCTGTGGGCAACGCAAACGCCACGCTTACAGCCCGGCCCAAATCTCACAATGTTTTTTCACCAGACCACTCAGTGATCCGCCGTCGGCGACGAAATCACGCATGCTCTGCGCTTCATCATGACCATTTTTAACCTGCAGGCGTAAGGATTCAATCGCGCTGGTCGCGCCCACTTTGTCCGCAGAAGCGGCGACATTCTCCAGTAGCCGTAGCGTGTCATCTGACAGGCGGTGCCCATCGCCAGTATTGACGTCGGTGATGATTCCCGCCATGCCAAAGCGGCAGGCCTGAAAACGGTTAAATTTATACAGCAGGTAATCACGCTCCTGGTGCTTGAATGGCCGTTTAGTGAGCAACCAGTGGGCGGTAGCCTGAATAAGTCCCGCCATATTGACTGCGTGTTCAAGGGTTAGCGGAGTGTCCATGACGCGAACCTCTACCGTATCAAAGTGCGGGCTGGGACGGATATCCCAGTGTAAATCTTTAATGCTATCAATCATGCTGGTGTAAGCCAGTCGACGAAATAACCCCTCGAATTCCTGCCAGTTATTCACCCACGGCATCGGGCCATTATCGGGAAATCCGGAGAAAATATTCAGCCGCGCGCAGGCAAACCGCGTGTCGGACGTTTGCATATAAGGTGAGGCGGCAGAGAGCGCAATAAAATGGGGAACAAATCGCGACAGGCCGTGCAGGAGGTAAATAGCATCATCGCCGTTTGCGCAGCCGATATGCACATGTTGGCCGAATACCGTCGCCTGCTGAATAAGATAGCCAAAATTTTCCAGGTTGCGCCGATAGCGTTCGTCATCGCAGACTTCCTGACGTTGCCATTTTTGAAACGGATGCGTACCGCCGCCACAGATGGCGAGGTGATGCTCGGCAGCAACCCGCGAGATTATCTGCTGCATGGCGGATAATTCAGCACTCGCCTGGTCGATATTGCGGCAAACCCCGGTCGCCATCTCCAGCATACTTTCAGTGATATCGTGCTTTACTTCTCCGGCGGTGAGCAGCGGCTTTACGGCGTCAATCAGTCGGGAAGAGTCCTGGCTCAGGTCGTAGCCCGGAGGATTGACCACCTGCATTTCCAGTTCAATGCCTAACGTAAAAGGGTCAGAAACATGAAAATCGGGTAGGGACATAGTGTTCTCTTCAGCGTTGATTTTTAATCAGTATAGACGCGTCATCTTGCAAGCTGCATATAGAAGGGCCGCTGATTTTCTGTTCGATGTCAGAAATCCCCCCGCGATGCTTTGAAGGCGAAATGGCCGGTGTTATAACTATTTTTTACTTCGCAACAGGGGTTGAATCGTGCCGGAAATTAATCTTTATGGACAGACCGTCGGCGATATTGTGCCTGACTGGAATGGTGCCGCCGTACTGCCGCGGGAAGAACTTGCAGGGCAATATTGTCGACTGGTTCCCCTGGATGCCGACAGCCATGCCGCCGATCTGTTTGATGCTTACGCGCAGGCGCCAGACGATCGCGACTGGACCTGGCTTGCAAGTTCTCGCCCCACGAGCGTTGAGGCCACAGCTTGCTGGGTAGAGGGCAAATCCACGGATGCATCTCTGGTTCCCTATGCTGTCATTGAACAGCGTTCCGGTCGTGCGGTGGGGCTGGTGTGCTTTATGGCGATCGAACAGGAGCATGGTTCGGTTGAAATTGGTCATGTGACCTGGTCACCGCGCATGAAAAATACGGTACTCGGCACCGAAAGCATCTGGCTGTTGCTGCGCCAGGCGTTTGCGTTGGGCTATCGTCGCGTGGAGTGGAAATGTGACTCTCTGAACACGGCTTCCCGTCGGGCGGCGGAGCGCCTTGGGTTTATCTTCGAAGGACGTTTTCGCCAGAAGATTGTGCGCAAGGGGCGTAATCGCGACAGCGACTGGTTATCGATGATTGATAGCGAATGGCCCCAGTGCGACGCTGTTTTGCAGCGCTGGCTGGCTGCCGACAACTTCGACGAAAAAGGGCAGCAACGCCGATCTCTGGCGGCGTGTCAGCCGCAGTAGCTCGCTTTTGAAGAATTAACAGTGCGCCCACAGTCAGTTATGGCTGCGGGCGCATTTATCATTAGCATTGATTTATTAACGGGTTTGCCAACGGGTGCGTT
Source organism: Citrobacter sp. Cb028 (assembly GCF_030336705.1). NCBI lineage: Bacteria > Pseudomonadati > Pseudomonadota > Gammaproteobacteria > Enterobacterales > Enterobacteriaceae > Citrobacter > Citrobacter sp. Cb028. The sequence continues at coordinate 370,133 of NZ_JAOWCZ010000034.1, forward strand.
CGACGGCTCCTTGCCATTCATGCCAGCGTTTTTGCAATCTCCCATGGCGCGCCATGTTTGGCTGGAACGCTACGTGTTCGGGCAGGTAATCTCGCAACTGGCTGGTAGATGCACCTTGCAGCTTCTTGCGTGCCAGCAATCCGGCACCGATAGCGGAAAGTTCAGGGATATCGCTGCGCATCACCGGACAGCCCAATAAATCGGCTTGATACTGCATTAGCCAGTCATTTTTTGTTGGCCCGCCATCAACCATTAACGCGCTGAGTCGAAAACCGTTGTGCTGGCGCATCGCTAAAACAACATCGGCAATCTGATAGGTAATCGACTCCAGTGCCGCACGTACCAGATGTGCGCGTTTCACTCCGCGGCTGAGACCGTGAATCAACCCCCGGGCATCTTCATCCCACCATGGCGCGCCCAGCCCGGTAAGTGCCGGAACAAAATAGACGCCCAGCGTGGAGTCAACCGTGGCGGGCAGCGTATTGAGCTCATGAAGCAGTTGCTCTTCCGGTAATTCGCTAAGACCTGTGCTATCGGCCATCCATGCGACGGCATCTCCCGTATGCGGAATATTACCTTCCAGTCCGTAGACCAGGGTGTCACCGTCATGCCAGGCTATGGTCGTTGCCAGCGCGCTCACCTCGGACTGCGCCGAGAATACGGGTGCCATAACGGAAGATCCGGTGCCATAGGTCGCTTTGACGCAGCCTTCCATACCCAGCCCATGGGCAAAAAGCGCAGCATGTGAGTCGCCAATCATCGCCAGAATAGGGATTCCATCAGGTATCCTCTCCAGACCTTTTGTTACGCCAAAATGGTGGCTGGAAGGGCAAACTTCGGGCAACGCCTGCTGCGGGATACCGAATAGAGCCAACATCTCGTTATCCCATTGTCCGCTGTTGAGATTGAGCAACTGCGTGCGTGAAGCGTTGGAGATATCGCAACGAAATTCCTCGCCGTGCGTTAAGTTCCACAGTAACCAGCTATCGATGGTCCCGAGACATATTTCCCCTTGCTGTGCGAGCGTCATACCGTTGGGAACTGACTCCAGCAGCCAGCGCATTTTAGAGGCGGAAAAGAGTGGGGCAACGGGTAATCCGGTGATGGATTTTATGTACGCCTCGTGCCCCTGTTCACGTAATGCACGGCAAAAATCGGCCGTGCGCGAACATTGCCAGGTGATAGCAGGGCCGAGAGGGCGACCGCTGGCACGATACCAGCCTATCGCCGTTTCACGTTGATTGCTGATCGCCAGCGCTGCGACGCGTTGTGCGCCGACGCAGGTAATGGCTTGTGCCACAACATCCAGCGATGCGTCCAGAAGTGCATCACCTGACTGTTCAACCCAGCCTTCACGGGGCGTGTGGATCGCCAGCGCGCGGGAGAACTTCGCGACCACGTTTCCCTGACCATCCAGCGCTACGGCTTTGGCATTGGTGGTGCCTTCATCAAGCGCAATAATAATGTCTTTTTGTGCTGACATTGTTTTCTCCAGCCCTTCGGTTTCCCTGAGTATTAGCGATGGAAAAAGGTATCCACCCCGAGATAGCGGGTGAAAGCTTCATGCAGTACCTCTGCGCTGGCGGAATGGTTCATTGCCACGTGATGCTCAAAGCCATTACGACAAATCCAGGCCAGTAGGTTCTCCAGATGAGGCACCTGGATTACCGCTCGGCAGCCGACAGTGTCCAGCGGATCGTCAACCGATAGCCCTTCACCAACGTAGGCTTTGATTTCGCCGGTTAAATCGTCGGTACTCAGGCGGAAGTAGGTCAAGGCACCGCTTTTCATACGACCATGAACTGCACCGCAGGTGTTCTCTTTACCGACGGTGGTACCGATGATATCCGCCGTCCCCATCTTCGGGCTGTCCAGACTGGCTGATGCGAAATTACCGCAGTGAAAAAGAACGCATTTATCACGATCGTCGCCGAAATTATTGTTCCAGTCGGCAATGGATGCTGGACTTAAGTTACTGCTGGCGAGGGCGTACATTGACAACGCGCCCATCACATCCACTTCGCAGGCACTGGGCATTAACTGCCCGGACATCACGCTCATGATTGAGCACACGTTGATGCCTAAATTTTCCTGCAGCGAGGTCCAGCACTGGATGGCAGTCGTATCAATATCATTAGCGATGACCCATTCGCTGATAACGACAAACAGTTTTGCCATGGTGACCAGTTTGTCGGCTGGAATGGTGCTGGCGTCGGCGTTATCCATCAACAGGCGGCGTTTTTCATCCACCCGGATATCGTCGTCGCGCAGTCGTTTGATGCGGGTAAAGACTTCAGACAGATCCAGTGTTTCGACGGCAATACCCAGTCTTTCGAGCAATTTTTCGCTGTAACGGACGGTATTAAACCCGGCTGGACGTGCGCCGATAGCGCCGACGCGAACTCCGCGCATGCTGGCGACCACGCGACAGATTTGTTCGAAACGTTTCAGGTCTTGTGCAAACACCTCGCCTGACAGGTCGCAGACATGCTGGGTGGTTAGCGTAAACGGAATACCGTACTGGCGCATGTTATTGCACAGGGAGATCTTGCCGCAGAAGCTGTCACGGCGAGTGGCAAGCCCCATTTTATCCAGGTTGTCTTCCTGCGCCTGGATCAGAACCGGGACATCTAAACCGGAAAGTCTCAGCGTTTCCGCTATCGCTTTTTCATCGCCAAAGTTCGGCAGTAGTACCACCACACCGTGAATCTTGTCGCGGTGAGCGCGGAAAAGTTCAGCACAAACTTTCGCATCCTGACGGGTTTCAACACCGCCGAGTTCTGTCTGCGTTTCGTTGAGCATTATGGTGTTAATGCCCAGCCGCTCAAAGAGCACGCTGGCTTGTTCGCGGGCTTCAGCAACCAGATAGCTCGGGAAAAATCCCCGATTGCCAATAATCACCGCCATGGTCAACTGATGAGGAATTCGTGACATCGCTTTCTCCAGTAAGTGTTCTGTTGTTGTTATTGTTTTATCGTGTTGCCAGCAACAGTGCGGTGGCGTTTTTCACGACACCCGCCGCGTCAATTTCATGGTGCGCGCGCGTTGCTGCACGATCGGCTGCGATTGCATATTGGCCATCGGCAATCCCCAATCTACGCAGTGGAATGGCACAGCCAGCTTCTGCCAGCACTTCAGCCACCAGACTTCCCACGCCGCCATTAATGTTATGTTCTTCCACGCTAACCACTGCCTTGCAGTGGGTTAAAGCTGCCAGTAACTGTTGGGTATTGCAGGGACGAATTGACGGTACACTGATTACGCTGGCGTCAATACCCGCCTGTTCCAGCACTGTGGCAGCCTCGACAATTTCATGCACAGTTGAGCCCATTGCCACCAGTGCGACATCTTTTCCTTTGCGCAAAATATCGATATTACCCGGCGCGAACTGGTAGTTTCCGTCGTGTAATTCGGGTAAGGCTTTGCCATCCAGGCGAATATAAACCGGACCTATGTGGCTTAAGGCGTAATCGAGAATCTGTCGGCATTCCACCGGACAGGACGGGGCGTAAATCTCAATATTGCCAAAACCGCGTAGCACGGAAATATCATCAATGCTGTGGTGCGTACTGGCGAGCGGTCCGTAGCTGGCCCCTGCGTTCAGGCCAATCAACTTCACGTTGGTATTGTTGTAGCAAATGTCGACTTTAATTTGCTCATTGGCCCGTGAAATCAAGAAGGGCGCAGCGTTACAGGTGACGGCGATTTTACCGCCCAGCGCCAGTCCGGCAGCAGCACCGACCAACGTCTGTTCGGCAATACCCACGTTGACCAGACGACCGGGAAATTCCTTCATAAATGGGGCGATTTTGGCTGTTGATGTTGAGTCAGCCACCACCGGCACAACATCCATTCCACGTTTGACCGCGGCAATTAACGTGTTCACCATGACGGTGGCGAGGTGTTCGCTATTACGCATCTTTCAGTTCCTCCAGCGCCAGTTCAACTTCTTCTCCTTTTGGCACGCGGTGGTGCCATTCCGGGCGGCCCTGGATAAAAGAGATCCCGGCTCCTTTGGTGGTGTGTGCAATGACGACATATGGCTTGCCTTCAGGGGTTAATCCTTCCAGCGTGCGCACCACATCGCTCATATCGTTCCCGCGACACTCTGTGACTTGCATACCGAAGGCTCGCCATTTTTCATCCAGCGGATCGGTGTTCATGATCTCTTTGGTTGATCCGGCAAGCTGGAGGTTATTTTTGTCGTTGATGATAATCAGGTTATCCAGTTTATAGTGGGCAGCGACCAGTGCTGCTTCCCAGTTGCTGCCTTCGGCCAGTTCACCATCACCGGTGACGACAAACACCCGGCGTTTGCTGTTGCTGCGTTTAGCCGCCAGCGCAATCCCTACTGCAACCGGCAGACCGTGACCAAGAGCTCCGGTATTCAATTCAATTCCTGGCGTTTTATGTTTTACCGGATGCCCCGGCAGATGCGAATCAGCGTGTTGATAGGTCGCCAGCCAGTCCACAGGAATAAAACCGGCTTCTGCCAAGACACAGTAGTAACCGCCCACAGCGTGACCTTTTGACTGGATGTAAATATCGCGCTCGTCGCTCTCTTTAATCTCCGGGGAGCAATTCAGGATGCGAAAATAGAGTGCTGTCAGCAGTTCAACCTGCGACAGGTCTGCGCCAGTGTGCCCGCCAGCCGGGCTTTCAGCATTCAACACGATAATGCGGCGACGCACGGCACGTGCTTTCTTTTCTAGCTCAAGTATTGAGAGCGAAAACGGATTCATAAGACACCTCTTGAATGTTTAATCTTGAATGAATAAATATTCCATGTGAGTGCAGTAGTGCAACTGTCTCTCTACCCACCACGTAATCTGCAGATAAAACAGTCAGTCGTTATTGGTTAGAATAAATATTCACTACTGATTTATTATTCATGATTAAAGATATGCCTTGTCTGGCGGTTTGTCTACGGCTTGTGCCACCAAATTTTGGAGAAAAGAGAAAAGGATCACACTAACGTGATAACTGGAAAGGTACTGATGACTTGTTATCTATTCAGGTATGAATAAAAATAACAGGCAGTTTATCAGGGGGAATGCCATGTCAAAGCAGGATGAACAGCGGTTGCTGGTTAAGATTGCCACGCTTTACTACGCCGAAAATAAAAAACAGTCTGAAATCGCCACGCTGCTGCATTTGTCGCAGTCCTTTGTCTCCCGTGCTTTAACGCGTTGTCAGAAAGAAGGGCTGGTGAAAATCACCGTCGTACAGCCGACCAATATCTTTGTGGCGCTGGAAAAAGCCATTGAAGAGCAGTTTGGTATTCGTCAGGCGATTGTCGTGGATGTCGGTGACAACCCCAGCAATACGCAAATTAAGCATGCTATTGGCAGTGCGGCGGCGCATTACGTTGAAACCCGCTTGCGAGCCGAGGACCTGGTTGGAATTTCCTCCTGGAGTAGCACCATTCGCTGTATGGTCGATGAGATGCACCCGCAAAATATCCGTGCGGCGGGTGTGATCCAACTGCTGGGCGGCGTAGGGCCGAATGGTAACGTGCAGGCCACGATTCTTACGCAACAGTTGGCAGCGCACCTTGGCTGTCCGGCCTGGCTTCTGCCTTCACAAAGTATTGAGCATTCGGTTGAAGAACGTACACGGTTGGTTAACAGCCCTGACGTTGCCGCGGTGGTTGAAAAGTTTGCTGAAGTGGATGTGGCAATTGTCGGTATTGGCGAACTGGAGCCTTCTCAATTGCTGAAAAACTCAGGCAACTACTACAACGAAGAAATGTTGCGACTGCTCGCCGAGCGCGGCGCAGTAGGTGATATCTGTCTGCATTATTACGATGCAGCAGGTAACCCGGTACTCAGCCATGAGGAAGACCCGGTCATTGGAATGGAGCTTTCGCAGATCCGGGAGTGTAACCACGTGATTGCTTTGGCTGGTGGTGTGGAAAAACAGAATGCGATACGCGGGGCATTGCAGGGGAATTATATTGACGTATTGATCACCGACTACCCGACAGCCCGCAGTCTGGTGAAAGGGTGATGTCACGGTGAGTTAAACAATTGACAGCCCCAGGAGGCCCCTGGAGCTGTCTGGTTGTGCATATCAGACTTTTCAGAGGGGATTACTGACTTTCCATCGCCGCCTTTTGTGCTACCACCGCGGCTTTTTGCTGCATCCGGTTTTGCATCTGGTCGATGATGACCGCGACGATAATCACGATACCTTTAATCACCATTTGCCAGAACTCGCTGACGCCCATCATCACCAGACCATCGGCCAGAAAACCGATAACGAAAGCGCCAATCAGCGTGCCTAAAATCGTGCCCCGTCCACCGGCCAGTGACGTACCGCCGAGAACCACTGCGGCAATGGCGTTCATCTCAAATGCCGTACCGTTGGCCGGATGGCTGGCGGAAAGCTGTGCCGAGACCACAATTCCAGCAATCGCGGCACACAGTCCGGATAGGGTATACACCCAGATTTTCACCTGTTTTACTTTTACCCCTGACAGCTCAGCAGCGCGTTCGTTATCCCCGATGGCGTAAACGTGGCGACCAAAGGGTAGACGACGAGCGACGTAAGCAATGACCAGTGCCAGCACAATCATCATCCAGATGGCCCACGGAATCCCAAACAATGTACCGGCACCAATCTCATCAAAACCGGTATTGCCGAGCTGCGGATTGCCGGAAAGCCCGGGAAAGGTTTGCCCATCGGAGGTCAGCATCGCCGCCCCGCGCAAAACGTACATGGTTCCGAGCGTACAAATAAACGGTGCGACGTTATAGTGGGTGATGATCCAACCATTCGCCGCGCCAATCAGCCCACCAATCAACAAGACGACAGGCACAATCACCCAGACGCTGGGGAAAATTGCGATGCCGAACATTGGCAATACAATGCCTTTAGTGATTAGCCATCCCGCGACCATGCCGCACAGCCCAAGCGTAGCGCCAATTGAGAGATCAATCCCGGCGGTAATAATGACAAACGTGATCCCCAGAGCCAGAAAGGCGTTAATGGCGATATGCTTGATCATAATGACCATGCTGCCGCCAGAGAGAAATCCCGGTACGGTGAAGGCAAAGAACCCGACGATTAAAAACAGTGCAATAAAAGTGCGCAGTTTTAGGATTAGTAGCAGGATATTTTCCCGAGAGAAGGCGACTGTGGAGCGAGGCGCGATGGCGGCAGATTGTAGTGTTTTCATATCAGAACCCCTGAGCACTTGCGGTTACCAGCGCCGATTCTTCGGCACGATCGCGGGCGATATCGGCAGTTAGCTTGCCGCCGGACATCACCAGAATGCGGTCAGAAACCGCCATAATTTCTTTTAAATCTGAGGTGGAGAAGACCACAGCAATACCCTGCTGGGAAAGCTGGACCATCATGCGGAACACATCGGCTTTCGCTCCGACATCGATGCCGCGTGTGGGTTCGTCAAGAAATAGAATTTTGGGATTGGTGAGCAGAGAGCGACCAATCACCACTTTTTGCTGGTTCCCTCCGCTCAGCGCCTGAATTTCAACCTCTGGCGAGGAGACTTTTATCGACAGATTGCCAATTGTGCTGGCGACCACGGCCTCTTCATCTTTGCGGGCAATGGCAAAGCCACGTTGCAGACGCCGCCAAAGGCTGGCAATAGTCAGATTGGTGGCGACGGATGAAATGGGGAAAATCCCTGTGCGCTTGCGATCCTCCGGCACCAGACTCATTCCCATACGGATGCGATCGGCGGTGGTTAAGCGCTGCGGGACCGGTTTGCTGTCGAGCCACAGTTTTCCGAGGTAGTTGCGCTCAGTACCTAACAAGCACTCGAACAATTCGGTTCGCCCAGCCCCCATAAGTCCATAGATACCGACAATTTCACCGGCATGAACGTTAAAGGTGACGTCATTGACGACTGCGCTGCCAGCGGTATTCACGCAGGTGATATGTTCAGCTTCCAGAACCGGAGCTCCAAACGTGCGGCCGGGTTCGAGAAAGTTGCTTACCGGATCACTGCCCAACATCTCGCGCACAATCCACGGGACATCGATGTCGCTAACCTTGGCTTCGGCTTGAAATTTACCATCACGTAAAATAGTGATCACATCGCCAATTGCCATCAATTCTTCGAGACGATGGGAGATATAGATTATCGACACGCCCTGGCGAGTAAGTTCACGGATCACGCGAAACAGAATCTCGACTTCAGTTTTACTGAGCGCTGAGGTGGGTTCATCAAGAATCAGGATATCTGCATCTTCAGCCAGTGCTTTGGCGATTTCGACCAGCTGTTGCTGCCCTACTTTGAGATTGCCAACCAGGTCGCGCGGTGATATCGGCTGATCGAGCCGGGTTAATAATTCCGCGGTGCGTTTCTCTTGCTCGGCCTCATTAATGGGAGCCATGCCTTTTTGAATCTCCCGACCGAGGAAAATGTTTTCCGCGACGGTGAGGTTCTCAAACAGGTTTAACTCCTGATGCACCATACCAATTCCATGTGCCGCAGCATCCCGGGTGCTGGCAAAGCGCACGGGATTTCCATTGAGCGACATCTCACCGCTACTGGGTTGCTGAACGCCAGCGAGGATCTTCATCAACGTCGATTTCCCCGCACCATTCTCACCAATAATCACATTCACCTTGCCACGCCAGACCTGATAATCGACGCTGTCCAGTGCAATTGTGCCGGGAAACAGCATTGAAATGGCATGCGTGCGCAGGATGATGTCATCAGCTGAGGTATTGCGCATTAGTGAGCCTCCTGTTCCAGCGTCAGTGCTGCTGCGTTTTCCGCTTTTCCAGCATTCAACGTCACGGCAAACAGCACCGTGGCAGTTTTCCCTTGCCAGCTAGTGTCAACAGCGGGTAACTGTTTCGCCGCTTCACGGTTATAAGCCCGTGACAGTTGGGCAAACTGAACCTGGTTAGTAAAATCTTCAAACTTGAAACCACTGGCATCGCGAATAGCATTGCCACGCATTACCGGGCCAATCTGAATCGTGACGGGCATATCATTGACCCTCACCACGATGGTGTGCTCTCGCCCATTGGTGGTGTCGACGCTATCAATCTGGCTGGTCAGGCGTACAAACACGCTTTCGGGAGCGGGTGAGGGGGCCTTCAGGCGAGTGGTCAGCGCTGAAGCATCCAGAACATGTTGCTGTGCCGCTTCCAGGACGCGGGATTGCCAGGTTTGTTGCGCGATCTGATCGGGAGTCTGGTTGTCGAAACTGGCTTTGGCCTGAGGATCGGCCGGGATAATTGGTTTGCCGTTTTCGTCGAGGTCAACTACCGTACAGGCCGTCAGCAACAGGGTGGCGCATCCAACCAGCGCGGCACCCCATTGTGTTAACGACATAGTGCCTCCGCTTAGTGGCTCAGGTTGAACTTGTTCAGCTTGCTGGCATTGGTTTCGTCAATCAGCACGCAATCCATGAGCTGTTTTTCTTCTTTCTGGGCTTTGCCGTTTTTCAGATAGTAATCCGCCTGCTCAACAGCCATTTGTGCCTGCTGCCAGCCGGGCTGCAGTACTGTCGCTTTAATATTGCTTTTATTAATGATTGAATCGCGGGTGTAGTCGCTGCCATCAAAACCGACCACGATGACATTATTTTTCCCCGCCGCTTTTAATGCGGCTTCTGCACCCAGCGCCATAGTGTCGTTACCTGAGATCACACCTACGATATCTGGGTTGGTTTGTAGAATGGCTTCCATTCGGGTAAAGGCTTCGGTTTGGCTCCAGTTTGCCGTCTGCTGGGCTACCATTTTCATGTCCGGATAGTCATCGAGTACATCGTGATACCCCTGCGAGCGTACATGGGCGTTGGTGTCGGATTGACGTCCCAGCAGTTCAACGTACTTCCCTTTTCCGTCCAGTAACCTGGCGAACTTCTCTGCGCCGAGCTGTGCGCCTTGATAGTTATTCGACACGATTTGCGCCACCGCGATACCGGTTTTATTGATTTCGCGATCGATCAGAAAAGCAGCTACACCCGCTGCTTTGGCTTTTTCCAGCGGCCCTACGGTGGCATCTGCACCCGCATTATCGAGAATGATCGCTTTCGCTTTACGAGCAATAGCAGTCTCAATCAGTTGGTTTTGTTTATTGACGTCATCATCATGAGAGGCAACCAGCGTGGCGTATCCCAGCTCTTTTGCTTTGGCGACTGCACCGTCGGCTTCGGCTTTAAAAAACGGGTTATCGTGAGAAGGGGTAATAATCGCAATCAGTCCGTTGTCGGCAGCATACAGCGAACCCGATGTGGTAAGGATCGAGGCCAGTAATACGGATTTAATCAAGGTCTTGTTCATCTCTTTCTCCACTTTGAATATTTATTCAAATATGATTTATTATTCAAGTTAACGATAAGTCGAGATAATCGAACTGTCTACGATTTGCGCAGCTAATTTCTTAAAAAGAGAAAAGGATCACGATCCTGATGGTGAGAATGGAAATAGCGTCACGATATTTTTATCACGCTGAAACCAATGAACGTTAACTTCTTGATTGCCGAGGTTTGCCGAAAATGACGGCATGATTTGTAATGTTAATTGCTGAGTCGTGAGTGCGGTGATTTTTGCGCTGGTGAAACCTGGTAGCCCCGATGCCTGATTGGAAAACGCCTTATACAGGCTCTCCTTTGCGCTGAATACCAGGGTTAAGGCGAGCGGAAAGGGCAGGCAGGCATGCTGCAAAATCTGATGTTCGTGGTTATCAATAATGCCATCAGCCAGCTCAACTGCGGTTTGTGGTGTAAAAATAGCTTCTATATCCAGCCCAATGGGATGCGTTGATACGACCGCCAGCGCCGTTGTTGCGCTATGGCTGATGCTGCCAAACAGATCCTGCGGCCACAATGGTTGGCGTTGCACACCGATGCCGGGCACGGTTTTGTGGCCAAATTCACGCAGTGCGTGGACTGCGGCAATACGCCCCGCTAAATGCTCAGCTTTACGCTTACGCCCACTGGAGTGGAGCTGAGTGTGGTGGGGAAGCCAGAGCAGGTCGTGCTCATGGAAAGTGTCGGGATCAAATTCGACAATGTGCAGCGTATGATCTGCGAAAGGGAGCGGGATGTGCGTTGTGTGCATGATTTCTTACGGTTTCCCTCTCCCCGCAGCGAGGAGAGGGAAAAACGTTATCAGAAGTGTGTGTTAACGCTCATGAACCACGTCCGGCCCGGTTCGTTATAGGTGTGCGCGCCTGCGCCCGCCATATAGTTCCCGGTCACGATATCGCCCGTGGTCTGGGCATTCCCTTCACGCCATAAACGTTTGTCAAAGACGTTATCCACGCCGCCGGTCAGGCTGACGTTTTTCGTCACATCCCAGGTCGCACTCAGGCCGACGATGCTGTATGGGCTGACTTCACTGGCCGAGCTACCGGTAACGGGTTTACCCTGGTAATCGTATTTTTTCGGCTGCTGTTTGCCGTACCAGGTGAAGGTGGATTGCAATGACAGATCTTCACGTGCCTGCCAGCTCAGGGTCGAGTTCAGCGTGTATTCAGGAATAATCGACAGGCGCTCGCCGGTCTCTTTATTCTTACTTTGCAGCATGTAGGTGATGTTGTTAGTCCAGTTAACGGTTTCGCTAACCGGCACGTTCAACGTCCCTTCCAAACCTTCAACTACCGCTTTAGGAATGTTTTCCCACTGATAGATATCGGTATAAGTCGTTTTCCCTTTGTTGGTGATAGACGTTCTGTCGAACGGGACCGTACCTGCTTCAATCTTGTTACGGTAATCGTTGCGGAACCAGGTTACCCCAGCCAGCCAGCCGTCGCGTTTGAACTCCAGACCAATCTCTTTGTTGATACTGGTTTCGGCCTTCAGATCATCGTTGCCCATCATATAGCAACCAATACCGGTCGCGGAGCCGGTGGCGTAGCAACCCTGACCTTTACTGTACAGAATGTAGTTCGGGTTGAGCTGATACAGGCTTGGCGCTTTATAGGCGCGCGCAATCCCCATCTTCAGGGTGAAGTCATCGCCCAGACCTTGGGAAAGGTTCAGGGACGGACTCCAGTTATCGCCCACAGTGCTGTGATGATCGAAACGCAAACCTGGCGTCAGCATGGTGCTGTCGGTCAGTTCCATGTTGTTTTCAGCAAACAGAGAGAAAATCTCTGCGTCTGAGTACGGGCTGCGGTTGGTGCTGCTGGACCCTGGAATATCACCGCCCATAAAGGTCTGCGAATTGGACAACATGTCCTTCATGCGCTGCTGGTTCCATTCGGTACCGAGCGTCAGATTTTGGTTAACCAGCAGATCTAACGGAATGCTGATTTCACTGTGCAGCATGACGTCACTCAGGTCGGCGTCGAGGTATTTTTGTGACGCATTCGGGTCGAAAATCCCTTCGGTACCCCCCGCCAGGCCCTCCGGCGTACGGGAGTTACGCGTATGTTCATACTGCACCCAGTTACTGGTAGTGACGCCGTTATCCCAGCCGCCGTTCCAGGTCAGAGAGTAGTTCTGGCGGTAAAGACGGTTGGTCTCTTTCCCGTAGTTATCTTTCACCAGTTGGTTGGTGTTGGTGTTTTGAGTGTCGCCCGCATACAGGTTGCCCTGACGGCTATAGCCAGCTTCCAGTTCCAGTGACTGGAGCGGGGCGAAATCCCAGCGAACCACGCCGTTAATGTCTTTGTTGATCACCCCTTCACGACCGGCCGGTAAAGTATTTGAATACGTGCCGGTACGTTCTGACTGATGACCCTGGTTGATATCCCACGCGTCGGCCTGGGTTTTATCGAGATTACCGTACAAACGGAAGCTGAAATCCCCGCCCAGCGGACCGTTCAGGCTAAAGTTGGTGCGTTTGGTTGAACCTTCGTCTTTATGTTCCGGGGCGTTGAAATAGGTATCCCAGGAGCCGTGCCATTCGTTGCTGCCTTTTTTGGTGATGATATTCACCACGCCGCCAGCCGCACCGTTGCCATAGCGTGCCGCGGCAGGACCACGCAGCACTTCAATACGTTCGATCATTTCTGGTGGCACCCAGGCGGTATCGCCGCGGGTATCACGCTCGCCGCGCCAGCCCTGACGCACAGAGTTACGGCTGGTTACCGGTTTGCCGTCGATCAGAATCAGGGTGTTTTCCGGCCCCATGCCGCGAATATCGATTTGGCGGTTGTTGCCGCGTTGACCGCTGGTTGAGTTACCGGTCAGGTTGACGCCTGGCATGGTACGGATGATTTCCGACACATCGCGAGCGGGAGGATTCTTACGAATTTCATCAGCGGTAATGGTTGAAACGCCCGGTGCCTGCAGGTTCTGCTGGGCGGCGGTAACCACGATGGTGTCTTCATGAGAGACAGCGGCGCTATCGGTTTGATCTTCTGCCATCGCTGGCAGGGCTACCCCGTAAATCCCTAAATTGACCAATAAGGCCAGTGAATGAATCTTGTTGTTCATTGTATGTCCTGCTGTTCTTTTAGCCACGAGTACCAATGTGCCGTGGTGCGGCATTTGGTCTGATGTCGCCCGCATCCGCGTAAACCCTCCATTCCAGAAAAAGTACGCAGCGCCAGGCCGGTTTATAAGTGGTGAAAAACTGTGCGCGCTTCCCACAGCGCGACAATACGCTATTGCAAATGCAAATAGTTATCAATAATATTATCAATATATTTCACGCTAGATCATAAAATTTGACAATAAACATGGGGTTATGGCGGTGACGACGTTAAAGATGGGAAGCGAGGCGTGGTGGCAGTCAAAAAAAGGCCCGGAGTGGGAGCGTGAAGACAACGGAAATTATCGGGTAACCTTCTGGTGGCGCGACCCGCAGGGAACGGAAAAAGAGTCAGCCATTCATCGCGTATGGGTCTATATCACCGGCGTCACCGACCACCATCAAAATGCCACCCCGCAGTCGATGCAACGCATTGACGGAACAAATGTTTGGTGCTGGAGTGTTTCCCTCAGCGCCAACTGGCGCGGCAGTTACTGTTTCATCCCAACAGAACGAAATGATATTTTTGCTGCGCAGACGCCGGGCGAAGCGCCTGACCGAACCGTGCTGCGTGAAGGCTGGCGGCAATTGTTGCCGCAGGCTATTGCCGATCCCCTCAATCCGCAGAGCTGGCAGGGCGGTCGTGGCCATGCGGTGTCTGCGCTGGAAATGCCTGATGCACCCGTACAACCGGGATGGGATCGACCTGAAAACCCCGACTCGCCCGCAGTTTGCCTGCAATGGCGTAGCGCCAGACTCGGCAATACACGCCGCGTGTGGGTGTTTACCACTGGTGAAGCCCAGCCGGAAGCGCGTCCGCTGGCCATCCTGCTGGACGGACAGTTTTGGGCACAAAGTATGCCGGTCTGGCCTGCGCTGACTTCACTCACCCATCGCGGACACCTCCCGCCCGCCGTTTATCTCCTGATTGATACCATCGACACGGCTCACCGCAGCCGCGAACTGCCGTGTAATGCGGATTTTTGGTTGGCGGTACAGCAGGAGTTATTGCCGCTGGTGAAGACCACGACCGCGTTCAGTGACGACCCGCAGCGTACAGTCGTCGCCGGGCAAAGTTTTGGCGGGCTGTCATCGCTGTATGCCGGGCTGAACTGGCCCGCGCGCTTTGGCTGCGTGCTCAGCCAGTCGGGCTCTTATTGGTGGCCGCATCGCGGTGGTCATCAGGATGGGGCGATCGTTGAGCAACTGAAGAGCGGAAAGATAAGCGCCCAGGGGCTGCGTATTGTCCTGGAAGCAGGGATCCGCGAACCCATTATTTATCGCGCAAATCAGGCGCTTTATGCCCAGTTACCCTCTGCACCACAGTCTATTTTCTGGCGTCAGGTTGATGGTGGACACGATGCGCTTTGCTGGCGCGGCGGACTGATGCAAGGGCTGATCACGCTCTGGCAACCGCTTACCGACACGATTTAACCGGACGATGTTCCACGACAGGAGTTGAGTATGGAATTCAGTAACCCCTTCGATAATCCGCAGGGCCAGTTTTACATTCTGCAAAATCCCCAACGTCAGTTTAGCCTTTGGCCGCAGCAATGCTCACTTCCTGTTGGCTGGACGGTCGCGTGCGAACCCCAATCACAGGAAGCCTGCCAGCAATGGCTGGATGCAAACTGGACCACGCTGACGCCAGCGAACTACGTCGATGTGCAGGAGGCTCCATGACTCAACGTTTACCGTTAGTTGCGGCTCAGCCGGGGATCTGGATGGCAGAAAAACTCTCCACATTGCCCTCAGCGTGGAGCGTGGCGCACTACGTAGAATTAACCGGCGAACTGGACGCACCGTTGCTGGCGAAAGCGGTAGTGGCGGGTCTGGAGCAGGCCGATACTCTAAGGATGCGGTTTAGCGAAGATAACGGCGAGGTCTGGCAATGGGTAGACTCTGCGCTTGCCTTTGCGCCACCAGAAATTATCGATCTGCGCGAAAAATCCGATCCGCATGCGGCAGCGCGCGCCTTGATGCAGGCTGACCTGCAGCAGGACATCCGTGCTGATGGCACTAAGCCGCTGGTTTTTCACCTGCTCATTCAGGTGGGAGAAAAGCGTTGGTATTGGTATCAGCGTTACCATCATCTGCTGGTTGATGGCTTCAGTTTCCCGGCCATTACCCGCCAGATAGCCGCGATTTACCGCGCATGGCTGCATGGCGAGTCCACGCCGGAATCACCTTTTACGCCATTTTCTGAGGTGGTGGAAGAGTATCAACAGTATCGGCAAAGCGATGCCTGGCAACGCGACGGCGCCTTCTGGACCGAGCAGCGAAAGCAACTCCCACCTCCGGCTTCGCTGTCTAACAAACCCCTGCCAGGGCGGTCGGCCAGCGCGGATATTATTCGTCTGAAGTTAACCGCGCCTGAAGGGGAGTTTCGCCGGCTTGCGGCACGTATGCCAGACGTTCAGCGTGCGGATCTGGCCCTTGCGCTGGTGGCGCTGTGGCTCGGACGTTTATGCAGCCGAATGGAATATGCCGCCGGGTTTATCTTTATGCGGCGTATGGGGTCGGCGGCGCTCACGTCCACCGGACCGGTTTTAAACGTCCTGCCATTTGGCGTGCAGTTGAATGCGGCAGAAAGCTTGCCTGCACTTGCCCAACGACTGGCCGCACAGTTGAAGAAAATGCGCCGACATCAGCGATATGATGCTGAGCAAATTGTTCGCGACAGCGGGCGCGCAGCCGGTGCCGAACCGCTGTTTGGCCCGGTACTGAACGTGAAAATATTCGACTATCAACTGAATATTCCTGGCGTTCAGGCGCAAACCCATACGTTGGCGACAGGTCCGGTGAACGATCTGGAGCTGGCGCTGTTCCCGGATGAAAACGGCGGGCTGAGTATTGAAATCCTGGCCAATAAACAGCGCTACGATGCCGCGACGCTGGCGCAACATGCATCGCGTTTAACCGCGCTTATCGCGCAGTTTGCCGACAATCCGTCGCTATGCTGCGGCGATGCCGGGATGCTGTTGCCGACAGAACATGAGCGGCTGGCGAAGATTAACGACACGACCGTGGCGATCCCGTCCACCACGTTGAGCGCGCTGGTGGTACAGCAGGCCGATAAAACGCCGGATGCCCCGGCGCTGGCTGATGCCCGCTATCAGTTTAGCTATCGTGAAATGCGCCAACAGGTTGTGGCGCTGGCGCGCCGCCTGCGCGAACGTGGCGTACAGCCTGGTGACAGCGTTGCCGTGGCATTACCGCGTTCCGTGTTCCTCACGCTGGCGCTGCACGGTATTGTTGAGGCGGGAGCCGCCTGGCTGCCATTGGATACCGGATACCCGGACGATCGCCTGCGGATGATGCTCGAAGACGCGAAGCCAAAATTGTTGATCGCGACCGAAGAGCAACTGGCGCGCTTTAGCGATATTCCGGAGCTGGAAAGTCTGTGCTACAACGCGCCGCTGCCAGAAGAGGATGCTGCACCGCTGGCGCTATCTCAACCTAATCATACGGCCTATATTATTTTTACTTCCGGTTCTACCGGCAGACCAAAAGGGGTGATGGTTGGGCAAACAGCCATCGTTAACCGTTTGCTGTGGATGCAAAATCACTATCCTCTGACCGCGGATGATGTGGTGGCGCAAAAAACGCCGTGCAGTTTTGACGTCTCGGTATGGGAGTTTTTCTGGCCGTTTATTGCCGGGGCAAAACTGGTCATGGCAGAACCTGAAGCGCACCGCGATCCGCTGGCGATGCAGCAGTTCTTTGCGCAGTCAGGGGTGACGACCACGCACTTTGTTCCCTCTATGCTGGCCGCTTTTGTTGCTTCACTGACGCCGGAAACCGCACGGGAGAGCTGTGCCTCGCTGAAACGGGTATTCTGCAGCGGCGAAGCCTTACCTGCAGATTTATGCCACGAATGGGAACAGTTGACTCATGCGCCACTGCACAATTTATATGGGCCAACGGAAGCGGCAGTCGATGTGAGCTGGTATCCGGCCTGGGGGGACGATCTCGCTGCCGTAACGGGCAATAGCGTGCCGATTGGCTATCCGGTATGGAATACCGGTTTACGGATCCTGGACGCCATGATGCGCCCGGTGCCCTTTGGCGTGGCAGGTGATCTCTATCTGACGGGGATCCAACTGGCGCAAGGATACCTCGGGCGAGCGGATCTAACTGCGAGCCGCTTTATCGCCGATCCATTTAACCCTGGTGAACGCATGTACCGGACCGGGGATGTGGCGCGCTGGCTGGAGAATGGCGCAGTGGAATACCTCGGGCGCAGCGATGACCAGCTTAAAATTCGCGGACAGCGCATTGAGCTCGGTGAGATTGATCGGGTGATGCAGCAACTGCCAGATGTCGAACATGCCGTTGCCCACGCCTGCGTATTCAACCAGGCGGCGGCGACAGGCGGCGATGCACGACAGTTGGTGGGGTATCTGGTGTCGCAATCGGGGTTACCGCTGGATACGTCTGCATTGCGAGAAACTCTGCGTGAAAAACTGCCTGCGCATATGGTGCCGACGGTATTGTTGCAACTGGCGGAGCTGCCGCTGAGTGCAAATGGTAAACTGGATCGTAAAGCGCTGCCGATGCCGCAGTTGACGTCGCGTACGTCAGGACGTGCGCCGCGAGCAGGGACTGAAACCGCCATCGCGCAGTCTTTTGCGGCTTTGCTGGATTGCGAGGTTAATGACGTAGAGGCTGACTTCTTTGCGCTTGGCGGACATTCGCTGCTGGCGATGAAACTGGCAGCGCAGTTGAGCCGGATTTTTGAGCGTCAGGTAACGCCTGGGCAGATAATGGTGGCTTCTACTGTTGAACAACTGAGTGCACTGCTGGAGAGCAATGATGATGAACAGTCGCAGCGTCTGGGATTCGAGACGCTGCTGCCGCTGCGTGAAAGTCATGGCCCAACGCTGTTTTGCTTCCATCCGGCGTCGGGTTTCGCCTGGCAGTTTAGCGTGCTGTCGCGTTACCTCAGTCCGCAGTGGTCGATTATTGGCATTCAGTCGCCGCGACCGGATGGCCCTATGCAGACGGCGGAAAACCTTGATGCGGTATGCGAACATCACCTGGCAACGCTGCTCAGCCAGCAGCCTCATGGTCCCTATTATTTATTAGGCTACTCGCTGGGTGGGACGTTGGCGCAGGGAATCGCCGCACGCTTACATGCCAGAGGAGAGACAGTTGCATTCCTGGGGCTGCTGGATACCTGGCCGCCGGAAACGCAAAACTGGCAGGAAAAGGAGGCCAATGGGTTGGATCCCGCGGTACTGGCCGAGATCGAGCGTGAACGTGAAGCGTTTCTGGCAGCGCAGCAGGGGAATGCGTCAGAGGCCTTATTTAATGCTATCGAAGGCAACTACGCCGATGCGGTTCGCCTGCTCACCACGGCACACAGCGTGCCGTTTGCTGGTCACGCCACGCTGTTCGTTGCTGAGCGCACCTTAGTGCCGGGGGTCAGTCCTGAACGCAGTTGGTCACCGTGGATATCCAGTCTGGATGTATATCGTCAGGATTGCGCGCATGTCGATATTATCTCTCCCAGCTCGTTTGAGGCGATAGGGCCAATAATAAACACCTTGATCAATAATTCGGTGTAACAAAGCGAATCTTACTATCGCGACGATCAAATAACCCCATGATGTAATAATTATGTTATGGGGTTGATCTTTTTTGGTGTGATGAGGGCGATTAAAGGGGTGAATAAATTCCGAATATAATTTTTGGTAGGGCTTCGAGCACAAAGAGTGTTTCGGATAAATCTTACTAACTGGTAGACTTCTCTTTCGGAAATGTTCTTCTTTGGGTACGGATCTCAGGTCACACACATGTCATCATTAAATATTAAGCAAGATAACGTTTCGGATTTTACTGCATATCCTCAGCCAGCGGTAAATGCTAATGAAATCGATTTAGTTAATCTAATCGAAATCTTATGGCGCGCCAGGACGAAAATTATGGCGACCGTTTTCGCCTTTGCCTGTGTGGGTATTCTGGTCTCTTTTCTACTACCGCAAAAATGGACCAGTCAGGCCATCGTGACGCCGGCCGAGCCCGTCCAGTGGCAGAACCTCGAAAATACGTTGACCAAATTGCGCGTGCTGGATATGGATATTAACGTTAGCCGTGGTGAAGTATTTAATCTGTTTATCAAAAAATTTCAGTCGCCCTCATTGTTGGAAGAGTATCTGCGTTCTTCTCCTTACGTGATGGAACAACTGAAAGGCGCTGATATCGATGAAATGGACCTGCATCGGGCAATTGTCAGGCTCAGTGAAAAAATGAACGCCGTTGACAGCAATGTGGGAAAAAAGAATGAGACTTCGCTGTATACCGCATGGACGCTAAGTTTTACCGCGCCCCAGGCTGAAGAAGCCCAGTCTGTGCTGAAGGGCTATATCCAGTATATTTCTGATGCTGTGGTGAAAGAAACGCTGGAAGATATTCGCAATAAACTGTCCATCAAAACCAGCTTTGAGAAAGAAAGACTGGAGATGGATCGCGTCAGGCTTAAGAATCAACTGGACGCCAAAATCCAGCGACTGCATTATTCACTGGAAATTGCGAATGCCGCTGGGATTAAAAAACCGGTCTACAGTAATGGCCAGGCGGTGAAAGATGACCCTGATTTCTCTATTTCACTGGGCGCTGACGGCATTGCACGTAAATTAGAAATAGAAAAGTCGGTAACGGATGTTGCTGAAATTAACGGTGAATTACGTAACCGCCAATATCACGTTGAACAGCTGTTAGCTATGAATGTGAATGATGTAAAATTTACGCCATTTAAATATCAACTTTCACCTTCGCTGCCAGTGCATAAAGATGGTCCGGCAAAATCGATGATCGTTATTTTGGCCGCTTTGCTGGGTGGCATGGTGGCGTGTGGTGGTGTTCTGCTGAATTACGCCATGGTGGCGCGTAAGCAAAAAATGACGTTTATTGACCAACAACTGGTGTGATGACTTTTCGTCTGGCGGCGAGCAGTCCGCCAGACGGTAAATCTTGCTATTTATTGCGCCCAAGCGGCACCACTAACGGCGTTCCGGCAACCGGATCGTCGATAATCATACAGCGCAGACCATAGATTTTTTCAATAAGCTGCGCGGTGACGATTTCCTTCGGCGCACCCTCGGCAACAATTTTTCCGTCACGCAGCGCAATCAGATGCGTCGCATAGCGACACGCCTGATTAAGATCGTGCAGAACGGCGGCCAGCGTATACCCTTTCTCCCGGTTTAGCTCACTCAGCAGCTCCAGCAGATCGATCTGATGGCTGATATCCAGCCAGGTGGTAGGTTCGTCGAGCAGCATAATCGACGTTTCCTGCGCCAGCACCATCGCAATCCATGCGCGCTGGCGTTGTCCACCGGAAAGGGTATCCACACTTTGCGACGCAAGATGAGTGATTCCCGTCGCCTGCATTGCGTTTGATACCGCGATTTCATCCTCATTTCGCCAGCGGGTAAACAATGGCTGGTGCGGGTAGCGCCCACGGGCAACCAGCTCCTGTACCGTGATATCACCCGGCGTGGTGGCGTTCTGCGCCAACAAACCTATTCTGCGAGCAACCTCTTTGCTGGCATAGTGCTGGATATGCTCGCCGTCGAGCCAGACCTTACCGTGCGCGGGCGTCATCAGACGACTAAGCGTGCGCAGTAGTGTTGATTTTCCGCAGCCGTTTGGCCCGATAATTGCGGTGAAGTGACCGTCTGGAATCGACAAATTGAGGTTTTCCGCTACGGTAAATTTGCCATAACCCAGCGTTAACTGGTCGCCACGCAAACGGGCTACTGATTCGATCATTTTTTGCGGGACTCCTGAATTAACAAGACGATAAGATAAATACCGCCGAGGCTTACGGTGACAACGCCCACCGGAAGCTGATAAGGCATAAACAGCTGTTGGGCGCATAAATCCGCCATCAACAGCAGCAACGCGCCACACAGCGCCGACAGGGTTAATCCCCAGCGCGATGTGCCGCTAATCCGCCGCGCGATATGTGGGGCGACAAGGGCAATAAACGAGATAGGGCCAGCCAGCGCGGTGGCGGCAGCGGTCAGTACAACCGCAACCAGCATCATCATCAGGCGTGAGCGCTCTACGCTGACGCCAAGCGCACAGGCGCTGTCATCACCCATTTCCAGTAAACGCATCCGGCGCACCAGCAGCGTGGCGCACACCAGCATAAGGATAATCAGCGGGGCAGAAGGCCAGGTTTTGGCCCAGGTCAGGCCATTGAGCGATCCGGCGTTCCACAGTCCGGCGGTCAGCGCGGTTTCTAATGATGCCTTCAGCAGTAGCCAGGTGTTGAACGCAACCAGCATGGCGCGTATGCCGATCCCAATAATAATCAGCCGGAAGGTGTCGATACCATTGCGCCAGGCGAGCGCCCAGACCACCAGAGACGTCAGGACCCCGCCAACCATGGCCGCAAGCGCGATAGCGGTGAGATGCTGTCCGAACAGCACCATTGCCACCAGCACACCGCTCCAGGCACCGGTATTGAAACCCATCACATCCGGGCTGCCCAGCGGGTTGCGCATCAGCGACTGGAATATTGCACCGCTCACGCCGAGCGCCGCGCCAATCAATAGCGCCATCAGCACGCGTGGCAAACGCCATTCGGTCACCACCAGCGTAATACTGCGCGGCGCATCGCCAAGCAGAGCGGCAATAATTTGCTGGGTTTCCAGCGTCACGACGCCGCTACGCAGGCTCCACAAGCCAACGGCGAGACAACCTACAACCAGCAGCAGGCTGCTGACTATCAGGCGGCGGGAGAGGTGCATCATGCGCCACCCCCGCGCGGTTTCCTGCGTACCAGAAAGATAAGCACCGGCGCGCCGATAAATGCGCTGACCACTGAAACGCGCAGTTCGCCGGGGACAATCAGGCGACCGATGATATCGGCAATTAACAACAGAGAGGGGGTTGCCAGCAGGGTAACGGGCAGCGACCAACGGTGATCTGCCCCCACCAGCCAGCGCGCCATATGCGGCATCATCAGGCCGATAAAGGCGATAGGGCCAACAATCGCGGTCGCACTGCCGCACAGTACGGTAATCACCAACAGGCCAATAAACTGCGTGCGAGCGACTTTGCTGCCAAGCGCGGTGGCGGTGTCGCTCCCGAGGCTCAGGCTATTCAGAGCACGGCTAAGGAATAACGCGACAGCCGCGGCAATCAGTACCGGCACCAGGACGACCTTCAGCGTATGCAGGCTGCGGATATCCAATGAACCGGCCTGCCAGAAACGCAACTGATCGTAGACATCCGGGTTGAGCAGGGCGATTCCGGTGGATAATCCTTCCAGCACCGCGCCCAGCGCAACGCCCGCCAGCGTCAGACGTACCGGGCTTAACTGCCCGCCGCCCTGGCTGCCGGTAAAGGCCACTATAAGCGACGCGGCCAGCGCCCCGGAAAAGGCCATCAGCAGTTGCTCTTGCGCAGAGGAAAAACCGAACAGCGCGGCTCCCAGCACAATAGCGAAGCTGGCTCCGGAGTTAACGCCCAGAATGCCGGGATCGGCGAGAGGGTTACGCGTGAGCGTTTGCATTAATGCACCAGCCAGACCCAGCGCCCCACCGGCGAGCAGTCCCGCCAGCGTGCGCGGCAGTCGCGCGTCCAGCACGATGGTGCAATCAGCGCTTTGACAACTGCCGGTAAGTGCATCCAGCACCACGGAGGCAGGTAGCGACTTGGCGCCAATAACCAGACTTAATACCGTGGTGAGAACAAGTAATAACAATAGTCCGGGCACGGCGAAGGCACGTGTCGCGGAAACAGAGCATGACATATCAACTTCCCTGATAATGATAGTAATTATCGTTATCGATCTTATTTGGATATGTTAGCATGTGCAGCCATCGAATGGATATTGAAAAAGTACCTGGTAAGGCTCTGTAATGAATCGACAATCCTGGCTGCTCAATCTCAGCCTGTTAAAGACCCACCCTGCATTTCGCGCCGTCTTCCTCGCCCGTTTTATTTCCATTGTCTCTCTGGGGCTACTCGGCGTGGCGGTTCCGGTACAGATCCAGATGATGACCCAGTCGACCTGGCAGGTAGGTTTGTCAGTGACGTTGACCGGCAGCGCAATGTTTATTGGTCTGATGGTGGGCGGGGTGCTGGCCGACCGCTATGAGCGTAAAAAAGTGATCCTGTTGGCTCGTGGAACCTGCGGAATCGGCTTTATTGGTCTGTGTCTGAATGCGCTGCTGCCCGAACCGTCGTTACTGGCGATTTATTTGCTTGGCTTATGGGACGGTTTCTTTGCCTCGCTGGGCGTGACCGCGTTGCTGGCGGCAACACCGGCGCTGGTTGGGCGGGAGAATTTGATGCAGGCCGGGGCGATTACCATGCTGACGGTACGTCTGGGTTCGGTTATTTCGCCGATGCTTGGCGGAGTATTGCTCGCGACCGGTGGCGTGGCCTGGAACTACGGTCTGGCGGCGGCGGGCACTTTCATTACCTTGCTGCCGTTGCTGAGCCTTCCCGCGCTGCCGCCTCCGCCTCAGCCGCGCGAGCATCCGTTAAAATCGCTGCTGGCAGCATTTCGCTTTCTGCTTGCCAGCCCGCTGATTGGCGGCATTGCGCTGCTTGGCGGTCTGTTGACTATGGCGAGCGCCGTGCGCGTGTTGTATCCCGCGTTGGCGATTAACTGGAAAATGTCGAGTGCGCAAATAGGTCTGCTGTATGCGGCCATTCCTCTTGGCGCGGCGGTGGGCGCGTTGACCAGCGGACAACTGGCGCACAGCGTTCGTCCGGGACTGATCATGCTGGTATCGACCGTGGCTTCGTTCCTGGCTATCGGTCTGTTTGGGTTGATGCCGGTCTGGGAACTTGGTGTTGTCTGCCTGGCGCTGTTCGGCTGGCTGAGTGCGGTCAGCTCTTTGTTGCAGTACACCCTGTTACAGACGCAGACGCCAGAAGCGATGCTCGGGCGAATTAACGGTTTGTGGACTGCGCAGAACGTTACAGGAGATGCGATCGGCGCGGCGCTGTTAGGGGGATTGGGGGCGATGATGACACCGGTTGCTTCGGCAAGCGTAAGTGGGTTTGGGTTGGTGATTGTCGGTCTGCTACTGCTGCTGTTGCTGGGAGAAGTGCGCCGATTCCGACAAATGCCTGTGAATGCCGGATAGCGTTGTCCTCTACGGTTTGTAGGCCGGATAAGGCGTTAGCCGTATCCGGCGCTGGCGATTAAAAGAGAGCTGACAGACGTTGCAGCAGCAAGGTCGCGCTGTAGTAGTCGAGACGGAAGGTTTCCGTACCCAGGGCGTAAACACGTTTATTCTGCACGGCAGGCAGATGTGCCAGCAGCGGATTAGCATAAATGGCGTCGGCATCTTTGTTGTCGCCAGCGAACAGGAACAGCGCTTCGCCGTTCAGGCCAGCCGCCAGGTTCTCACCGCCAAGCTGGATGATATCGTGGCGTTTGCCCTGACTCTGGCTGGTGTGCAATCCGGCAGGCAGCGGTGCCAGGGTGAAACCTAACTGCTCCATCAGCTTGCCCTGCGCCGACTCAGTCGTCCACAGGTTGGCGCTGTGCGCTGCAGCGGTGTACACCAGCGCGCTGACCGGTTGCGGCGGTAGGGTAATACGCTGCTTGACCGCCTGCAGTTGCTTATCAAACTCGGCAATACGCGCAGCCGCCTGTTGCTCCTGACCGGTAATTTCACCTAACTGCGTCAACAGCGACTGCCAGCTTTTGTCGTCGTAATTAATGATGAGCGTTGGCGCAATGGTGGACAGCTGATCGTATAGCGCGAGGGCTGAATCTCCCCCAGTGGCGCTGATCAGAATCAGATCCGGCATTTGCGCTGCCACGGCCTCAGCGCTCGGTTCGCCGATATACAGGCGGCTCAGTTTGCGCGCCTTTGCCACTTCGCTCCACTGGCGTAAAAAGCCCTGTGCATCGCCGATGCGATTGTTCGGCGTAGTAGCGCCGCTGGCGATGACCGGGGCATCAATTGCCAGCAGCGAGCCGGTGAGGGTGACGCTGGTGGAGACAATTCGCTGCGGCTTATGTTCCAGCGTATGCGTACCACGACTGTCGGTAACCTGACGCGGCCAGTCGGCGGCATAACCTGAAGAAATTCCTGAAATAGACAAACCTGCCAGTAAGAGCACGGTGCGGCAAAAAGAGGGGAGACTCACGAATCAGCATCCTGTTATCAGTATAAGTAATGCTTCTCATTTTCATTGTTAGTGGACAAGGATGCAAGCCAAAGTCGCACATTGTGCTGCCACAAGAGTTGACATACCGCCGCTTTGCTTTTAGGTTAGCGACCGAAAATATAAATGATAATCATTATTAGAGCTTTTATCATTTTTGGAGGATGATATGGAAACGTCACTGGCCGAGGAAAAAACGCAGACTATGCCGACGCTCGCTCCCGACAGTTTTTTCTTTATGTCGCCGTACCGTAGTTTTACGACGTCAGGATGCTTCGCCCGCTATGCGGAACCGGCAATTGATGGCGATTCGCCAGACAGCCCTTTCCAACAGAAAATGCATGCACTGTTTGCTGATGCCAAAGCGCAGGGTATCGCTAACCCCATCATGGTCGGGGCGATTCCTTTTGACACCCGCCAGCCGTCATCGCTGTTTATTCCCCAGTCGTGGCAGACGTTCTCCCGAACGGCGAAGCAGCAATCATCTCGTTACTTTAACGCTCATCAGTCGCTGAACGTCGTTGAACGTAAATCGATCCCGGAACAGAACTTCTTTGAAGATATGGTCGCTCGCGCGGCTGCGCTGACGGCAACCCCGGAAGTCGACAAAGTGGTGTTGTCACGTCTGATCGATATCACCGCTGATGCCAATATTGACAGCGGGGCGCTGCTGGAGCGCCTGGTGGCGCAAAATCCGGCGAGCTACAACTTCCACGTCCCTCTTGAAGACGGTGGCGTATTGATTGGCGCCAGTCCGGAACTGCTGTTACGCAAAGAAGGCGATCGTTTCAGCTCATTACCGCTGGCAGGCTCGGCACGTCGTCAACCGGACGATGTGCTGGACCGGGAGGCGGGTATCCGCCTGCTGGCGTCCGAAAAGGATCGCCATGAGCACGAACTGGTGACGCAGGCCATGAAAAATGTCCTGCGCGATCGCAGCCGTGAACTGCAACTCCCTTCTTCTCCGCAACTGGTCACCACGCCTACGCTCTGGCACCTCGGCACGCCGTTTGAGGGTAAAGCCAACGCGCAAGAAAACGCCCTGACGCTCGCGTGCCTGCTGCATCCGACGCCTGCGCTGAGCGGCTTCCCGCATCAGGTTGCGCGCAAACTTATCGCCGAGCTGGAGCCGTTCGATCGCGAACTGTTCGGTGGCATTGTCGGCTGGTGTGATGCCCAAGGTAACGGCGAATGGGTGGTGACGATCCGTTGTGCGAAGCTGCTGCGTAATCAGGTACGTTTCTTTGCCGGTGCCGGGATTGTTCCGGCTTCGTCCCCGGTTGCGGAATGGCGTGAAACGGGAGCCAAACTCTCCACGATGTTGAATGTTTTTGGACTGCATTAAGAGCCTTATTGACCAGGCCTCTAAGGAGCGATAATGAGTATTCCTTTCACCCGTTGGCCGGAGGAGTTTGCCCGCCGCTATCGTGAAAAAGGTTACTGGCAGGATTTGCCGCTGACCGACATTCTGACCCGTCACGCCGACAGCGACCATACGGCGGTGATCGATGGCGAACGCCACCTGAGCTATCGCCAACTGAATCAGGCCACTGACAATCTCGCCTGCAGCCTGCGCCGTCAGGGGATCAAACCCGGCGAAACCGCGCTGGTGCAACTGGGCAACGTGGCTGAGCTGTATATCACTTTCTTTGCGCTGCTCAAGCTGGGTGTAGCTCCGGTGCTGGCATTATTCAGCCATCAGCGTAATGAACTTAACGCCTATGCCAAACAGATTGAACCGGCGCTGCTGATTGCCGATCGTCAGCATGCGCTGTTTAGCGGGGACGATTTTCTTAACGCTTTTGTGGCTGAACACAATTCAGTGCGCGTGGTGCAACTGCGCAATGATGAAGGCGAACACAATCTGCAAACGGCGATAAGCCAGCCTGCGACTAATTTTTCCGCCACGCCATCGCCTGCTGATGAGGTGGCCTATTTCCAGCTTTCAGGCGGGACTACCGGGACGCCAAAGCTGATTCCTCGTACCCATAACGATTACTACTACAGCGTGCGTCGCAGCAATGAGATTTGCCGCTTCACCGGGGAAACGCGTTATTTATGCGCGATCCCGGCGGCGCATAACTACGCGATGAGTTCGCCTGGCGCGTTGGGGGTATTCCTGGCTGGCGGCACCGTCGTGCTGGCGGCTGACCCGAGCGCCACCCTGTGCTTCCCTCTGATTGAACAGCATCAGGTTAACGTCACGGCGCTAGTGCCGCCAGCGGTGAGCCTGTGGCTGCAGGCAATTGCGGAGTGGGGGAGCAATGCGCAATTGGCTTCGCTGACGCTGCTACAGGTCGGTGGGGCACGGCTTTCCGCCTCGCTTGCGGCGCGTATTCCGGCGGAGATCGGCTGCCAGCTGCAGCAGGTCTTCGGCATGGCGGAAGGACTGGTGAACTACACCCGTCTGGACGACAGTCCTGAACGTATCATCAATACCCAGGGCCGCCCGATGTGTCCCGATGATGAAGTCTGGGTAGCAGACGCTGACGGCAACCCTTTAGCCGAGGGAGAAACCGGGCGCCTGATGACGCGTGGCCCATACACCTTCCGCGGCTACTTCAACAGTCCTGAGCACAATGCCAGCGCCTTTGACGCCAACGGTTTTTACTGCTCCGGCGATCTGATCGCCATCGATCGAGATGGCTACATCACCGTCCAGGGACGCGAGAAGGATCAGATCAACCGCGGTGGAGAGAAGATCGCTGCAGAAGAGATTGAAAACCTGCTGCTGCGCCACCCGATGGTGATCCATGCCGCGCTGGTCAGTATGGATGACGAACTGATGGGCGAGAAAAGCTGTGCCTGGTTGGTGGTAAAAGAGCCGCTGCGAGCGGTGCAGGTGCGTCGTTTTCTACGCGAACAGGGCGTAGCGGAATTTAAATTACCTGACCGCGTGGAGTGCGTTGAGTCGTTACCGCTGACTCCGGTTGGGAAAGTAGATAAAAAACAATTACGTCAGTGGCTGGCATCACGTTCACTGGCCTGAAGGAGAATAAGAGATGGCAATTCCTAAACTGCAGGCTTATGCGCTACCCACGGCGCTTGATGTTCCGGTGAACAAAGTGGACTGGGCGTTTGACCCCGAACGCGCCGCACTGCTGATCCACGACATGCAGGACTATTTTATCGGTTTTTGGGGCGATAACTGCCCGATGATGGAGCAGGTCGTCGCTAACATCGCCGCACTGCGTCAGTACTGCAAAGAGCATAACATTCCGGTGTATTACACCGCTCAGCCGAAAGAACAGAGTGATGAAGACCGCGCTCTGCTCAATGATATGTGGGGACCGGGACTGACGCGTTCGCCGGAACAGCAGAAAATCGTTGAGGCGCTGGCGCCGGATGAAGCGGATACCATTCTGGTGAAATGGCGTTACAGCGCATTTCATCGCTCCCCGCTGGAACAGATGCTTAAGGAGACCGGACGTAATCAACTGATCATTACCGGCGTGTATGCGCATATTGGCTGTATGACCACCGCAACAGACGCCTTTATGCGCGACATCAAGCCGTTTATGGTTGCCGATGCGTTGGCAGACTTTAGCCGTGACGAACATCTGATGTCGCTGAAATACGTGGCGGGACGCTCCGGGCGTGTGGTGATGACTCAGGAATTATTACCGACGCCGGTACCGGCCAGCAAAGATGCGTTACGCAGCATTATTCTGCCGCTGCTGGATGAGTCCGAAGAGCCGATGGATGACGAAAACCTGATCGACTACGGACTGGATTCCGTGCGCATGATGGCGCTGGCGGCGCGCTGGCGTAAGGTTCATGGCGATATTGACTTCGTGATGCTGGCGAAAAACCCGACCATTGACGCCTGGTGGACGCTGCTCTCTCGCGAGGTGAAGTAATGTCAGGATTTGACTTCGCAGGGAAAACCGTCTGGGTAACCGGCGCGGGAAAAGGGATTGGCTACACCACCGCGCTGGCGTTTGTGAAAGCGGGTGCTGAGGTGACAGGATTCGATCGTGAATTTTCTCAGGATAACTACCCGTTTGCCACCGAAGTGCTGGATGTGGCGAATGCTGAACAGGTGGCTGAGGTGTGTCAGCGCGTCCTGCAAACGCGCGAGCGGTTGGATGTGTTGGTCAATGCGGCGGGTATTTTGCGTATGGGGGCCACCGATGCGCTGAGCATTGAGGAGTGGCAGCAGACGTTTGCGGTTAACGTTGGTGGGGCGTTCAATCTGTTTCAGCAGACGATGGCGCAGTTTCGTCGCCAGCAGGGCGGGGCAATCGTGACCGTCGCGTCGGATGCGGCGCACACGCCGCGTATCGGTATGAGCGCATACGGTGCGTCAAAAGCCGCGCTGAAAAACCTGGCACTGACCGTCGGACTTGAACTGGCAGGCAGCGGTGTGCGTTGCAATGTTGTTTCGCCAGGCTCGACCGACACCGACATGCAGCGTACGTTGTGGGTCAGCGATGACGCGGAGCAACAGCGCATTCGTGGGTTTGGCGAGCAGTTTAAGCTCGGCATTCCACTGGGGAAAATCGCTCGTCCACAGGAAATCGCTAACACGATTTTATTCCTCGCTTCCGATCTGGCGAGCCACATTACGCTTCAGGATATCGTGGTGGACGGCGGCTCCACGCTGGGGGCATGACGATGATCTGGAAACGTCATTTAACGCTGGATGAACTGAATGCCACCAGTCAGAACACGATGGTGGCGCATTTAGGCATGGTCTATACCCGACTGGGGGATGATGTGCTGGAAGCCGAAATGCCGGTGGATAGCCGGACGCATCAGCCGTTTGGTCTGCTGCACGGCGGCGCGTCGGCGGCCCTGGCGGAAACATTGGGTTCGATGGCGGGTTATCTGATGACTCGCGACGGGCAGTGTGTGGTGGGTACGGAACTGAACGCCACGCACCATCGGGCGGTTGCGCAGGGGAAAGTGCGCGGCGTTTGCCAGCCGTTGCACCTCGGGCGTCAGAGTCAAAGCTGGGAAATCGTCATCTTTGATGAGCAGGGACGACGCTGTTGCACCTGTCGTTTAGGCACTGCGGTGATGGGGTGAGTCGCCCGACAAAGTAAAATGAAATTGCAGGGTTAACGGCTAAATGAAGTGATCCAGTTAACAATGCAATGTAAATACTCAGTGATACTTCGGGTTTACATGGTTGTCAGGTTGTTAAATTCAGAAAAGATGTTATAGAAACAAAATGTAACATCTCTCTGACCAGGACAACGGAAAACCAAGTATGAATAAATCAGGGAAGTACCTCGTCTGGACAGTGCTCTCCGTTATGGGAGCATTTGCCCTCGGCTATATCGCATTAAATCGTGGCGAACAGATCAACGCGTTGTGGATAGTCGTGGCGTCGGTCTGTGTCTACCTTATCGCTTACCGTTTCTACGGCCTGTACATCGCGAAAAATGTACTGGCGCTGGACCCGACGCGTATGACGCCTGCCGTGCGTCATAACGATGGTCTGGACTATGTTCCTACCGATAAAAAAGTGTTGTTTGGCCACCATTTCGCGGCGATTGCTGGAGCGGGTCCATTAGTTGGACCGGTGCTGGCGGCGCAAATGGGCTATCTGCCGGGTATGATCTGGCTGCTTGCCGGGGTGGTACTGGCGGGGGCGGTGCAGGACTTTATGGTGCTGTTTGTTTCTACCCGTCGCGATGGTCGTTCCCTTGGCGAACTGGTGAAAGAAGAGATGGGCCCAACGGCGGGTGTCATTGCGCTGGTGGCCTGTTTTATGATCATGGTGATTATCCTCGCGGTACTGGCGATGATCGTCGTGAAAGCGCTGACCCACAGTCCGTGGGGAACCTACACCGTCGCCTTTACTATCCCGCTGGCGATCTTCATGGGGATTTACCTGCGTTATCTGCGCCCGGGCCGCATTGGTGAAGTGTCGGTCATCGGTCTGGTATTCCTGGTGTTTGCTATTATTTCCGGCGGCTGGGTGGCTGAAAGCCCGACCTGGGCACCGTACTTTGACTTTACCGGCGTACAGTTGACCTGGATGCTGGTGGGATACGGCTTTGTCGCCGCCGTACTGCCGGTGTGGCTGCTGCTGGCGCCGCGTGATTATCTCTCTACCTTCCTGAAAATCGGTACCATTGTTGGTCTGGCGGTAGGGATTCTGATCATGCGTCCGACGCTGACCATGCCTGCGCTGACCAAGTTTGTTGACGGTACAGGCCCGGTCTGGAGCGGTAACCTGTTCCCGTTCCTGTTTATTACCATCGCCTGCGGTGCGGTCTCTGGTTTCCACGCGCTGATTGCCTCCGGCACCACGCCGAAGATGCTGGCGAATGAAGGTCAGGCCTGTTTTATTGGCTACGGCGGGATGCTGATGGAATCCTTTGTCGCCATTATGGCGCTGGTGGCGGCCTGCGTTATCGACCCGGGCGTCTACTTTGCGATGAACAGCCCGATGGCTGTACTGGCACCTGCCGGAACCACCGATGTGGTTGCGTCAGCGGCACAGGTTGTGAGCAGTTGGGGCTTTGTTATCACGCCTGATACGCTGCATCAGATTGCGAACGATGTCGGCGAACAATCCATTATCTCCCGCGCAGGCGGTGCGCCGACGCTGGCGGTGGGCATGGCGTATATTCTGCATGGTGCACTGGGCGGAATGATGGATGTGGCGTTCTGGTATCACTTCGCCATTCTGTTTGAAGCCCTGTTTATTCTGACGGCGGTAGACGCCGGTACGCGTGCCGCACGCTTTATGCTGCAGGATCTGCTGGGCGTGGTGTCACCGGGTCTGAAACGTACCGATTCGCTGCCTGCGAACCTGCTGGCAACGGCGCTGTGTGTGCTGGCCTGGGGTTACTTCTTGCACCAGGGCGTGGTGGATCCATTGGGTGGTATTAATACCCTGTGGCCACTGTTTGGTATCGCCAACCAGATGCTGGCCGGTATGGCGTTGATGCTTTGCGCGGTGGTGCTGTTCAAGATGAAACGTCAGCGCTACGCGTGGGTGGCGCTGATACCAACGGCCTGGCTGCTGATTTGTACCCTGACCGCCGGCTGGCAGAAAGCGTTTAGCCCGGATGCGAAAATTGGCTTCCTCGCCATCGCTAACAAGTTCCAGGCGATGATCGACAGCGGTAATATTCCGGCGCAGTACACTCAGTCGCAGCTGACGCAGTTGGTGTTTAACAACCGCCTGGATGCGGGCCTCACTATCTTCTTCATGGTAGTCGTTGTGGTGCTGGGTCTGTTCTCCATCAAAACTGCACTGGCAGCACTGAAAGAGGACAAACCTACGTCGAAAGAAACGCCATACGAACCGATGCCTGAGAATGTCGAAGAGATCGTGGCGCAGGCGAAAGGCGCGCACTAATATTCTCTTAACCAACGAGCCCTCTCCTGAATGGGGAGGGCGTTTGTTCGACAGGGAACCACTATGTTTGAAACGCTCTCTAAAGCCGGGAAGTATTTAGGTCAAACCGCCCGATTAATGATAGGTGTGCCGGATTATGACAACTATGTTGAGCATATGCGCGTCACGCATCCGGACCTGACGCCAATGACCTACGAAGAATTTTTCCGCGAACGCCAGGATGCGCGCTATGGGGGGAAAGGCGGCGCGCGCTGCTGTTAATGCTCTTCATCATTCAAGCTACAGGCGTGTTCACCCTGGTCACTTACTCTAGTAAGCACCAGGGGGGCGCTGCGTTGCCGCCATCAGGCATCCCACACCATAATCACACCGTAAACGATTCTACTTTTTCGAACGCTGCGCGCAGCGTCTGTGGCGTTAACGTTACCGGCAGCGCATGAATGGACTCCACCGGGCGCAGGGTGTGCGCAATCACGTTGTCGATTTCGGCGCGGTTGTTGATGTCCACTTCCAGTTGAGCCAACCGGGTTGGCAGGTTGAAGCGCTGATAGGCGGTAATTAACTGCGCCAGCACATCATCTTGTCCCAGCAGCGCGCTCTGCACCAGTATGCCGTACGCCACTTTGGTGCCATGCAAAAACTTCTCCGT
Organism: Citrobacter sp. Cb028; assembly: GCF_030336705.1. Taxonomy (NCBI): domain Bacteria; kingdom Pseudomonadati; phylum Pseudomonadota; class Gammaproteobacteria; order Enterobacterales; family Enterobacteriaceae; genus Citrobacter; species Citrobacter sp. Cb028. Next base: position 403,663 of record NZ_JAOWCZ010000034.1, read on the forward strand.
TTGCGGGAGCACGGTCAGGCCATTATGTACCGAATGCGCCGCCGCCACGCGGGTGTAGCGCTCACCCAGACCGCCGACCATGCCGCCTCCGGCAATAATTGCATCCACTACATCGCAAAACGTGCGGCTTAACGTACCTTGTTGCTTATCGACCAGCGCCTGCTCGCTGCTTTCCAACAGGACGTCGCGGATCGTCTGCGCAGCATGGATACCCAGACGTACGGTCAGAGGCAGGTTTTCCGGCTCAGGCGCGAGCACGACGGCCTCGTACCATTTCGCCAGCGTGTCGCCGATCCCCGCCAGTAAGTATTCTTCAGGCGCATTGAGAACGATCTCTGGCTCGACCAGCACGAGGAAATTGGCGTCAGCGAAAATTTCGAAATGCAGCGCCTGGCCTGCATCGTTGTACCAGACGGAGAGCGGTGTCCATGCGGCGCAGGTCGCTGCGATAGTAGGAATACCGACAAAAGGCAGACCCAGACGACGAGCCAGCGCTTTGGCTGTGTCGAGCAATGTCCCGCCGCCCACACCAATCACCACGCTGCGATTGTCTCCTGACTCTTTTGCCAGTTGAGTAACATCGGTTTCGCTGCAATGTCCCGTAAACAGCAGGTGCCTGGCATCGGCAAGATGAAATGCCTCAGGCAGATAAGGGCGGGCCGCGTCGATGGCGCGTTCACCGTAAACCCAGACGGCGCGTGAGAGTTGCTCTGCGGTGAAAAAATCGTTGAGTCTTGACAGGCTGCCGGGATGGGAAAAATAGTTGGCCGGGCCGGTGACGACGCGAATCTCGGTATTACTCATGTTGTGTTGTCCTTTTGGCTGTCCTGTCAATGCAGGTTATTTTTATATAGACGTCTGAACGTCTTGATTGCCAAATACTAGCATCCTGCTATAGTGGCTTCAACCACAACATCACACGCTGGGATAACAATAATGAGTAATAACCCGCTGATTCCGCAAAGCAAACTGCCTAATCTTGGCACCACTATCTTCACGCAAATGAGCGCGCTGGCGCAGCAGCATCAGGCCATTAACCTCTCGCAGGGATTTCCTGATTTTGACGGGCCACTCTTTTTGCAGGAACGTCTGGCGTATCACGTCGCGCATGGCGCAAACCAGTATGCGCCGATGACGGGCGTACAGCCGTTACGCGAAGCCATTGCGGATAAAACCGCGCAGTTGTACGGCTATAAACCTGATGCGAATAGTGAAGTGACCGTGACGGCGGGGGCCACAGAAGCGCTGTTCGCCGCAATTACGGCGCTGGTGCGTCCTGGCGATGAGGTGATTTGTTTTGACCCGAGCTACGACAGCTATGCGCCCGCGGTCGAATTATCCGGCGGCGTAGTTAAACGTATCGCGCTGCAACCGCCGTCTTTTCGCGTCAACTGGCAGGAATTTAGCGCTGTACTCAGCGAACGTACCCGACTGGTGATCCTTAACACGCCGCACAACCCTTCCGCCACCGTATGGCATCACGCCGATTTTGATGCCCTGTGGCAGGCAATTAAAGAACGTGAGATCTTTGTCATTAGCGACGAAGTTTATGAGCACATTTGCTTCGCCGGACAGGGACATGCCAGCGTGCTGGCGCATTCACACCTGCGCGAACGCGCCGTTGCCGTTTCATCGTTTGGGAAGACCTACCATATGACCGGCTGGAAAGTCGGCTATTGCGTTGCGCCTGCCGCCATTAGCGCTGAATTACGCAAGGTACACCAGTATCTGACGTTCTCAGTTAATACGCCGGCTCAGCTGGCGCTGGCGGATATGCTGCGGGAGGATCCAACACACTATCGTGAGTTGCCAGCCTTTTATCAGAAAAAACGCGATGTGTTGGTGAACGCGCTGCGTGACAGCCGACTGGAAATTTTGCCGTGTGAAGGCACCTATTTTCTGCTGGTCGATTACAGTGTCGTCTCCACGCTTAACGACGTTGAGTTTTGCCAGTGGCTGACCAAAGAAGTGGGCGTTGCCGCGATCCCGTTGTCGGTTTTCTGCGCCGATCCTTTCCCGCATAAGCTGATTCGCCTATGTTTTGCCAAGCAAGAATCGACGCTGCTGGCGGCAGCCGAACGTCTGGTTGCGCTGTAGTTATTTTACTGTCCAGGCTTTGGAGAAGCGACGGTCGGCAAATAACTCTTGCAGACCGTTAATTTGTTTCAGACGTAAAACCTCATCGTCGTCCATACCTAACTCTTTACTGATTTTCTCTGCGCTCCATCCCAGGAGCGATAATTCACGAACGATTTCCGACATGGCATGAATTTTATGCCGCCCACGGGCACGGTTATGACGAATTGTCGCTGCCATGCGTTCATGGCGTTCACGCTGTAAACAGGTGACCGGCAGGTAGCCATGCAGGCGTGATTTCAGCGACGGTTTGCTTTTACCTAGCTCATGACGGTGGAAACCATCGACAATTTCGTATTCTTCCGCCGTGGAGTGAACTACCACGATGGGCTGCGTGAATCCGTCTGCTTCGAGGGATTTCTGCAGCAGTTTTTTCTCCGGAGGCGCAACGTTATTGGGGTTATAGTCATTGGGTGAGATATGCTCATTTTTAATCCATAGTACACAATCTACTGGCTCTTCGCGAAAAGGGCTGACGCTGTGGATAGCCATTCTGAATTGGTTGATTGCTTCAATTCGCTCTTCTTCTGACAGCCCAGAAAGAAAACCAGTGAGTTCTTGAGTTAGTCGGTGTTGCATAAGATTCCCCATTGCTGGCGTTTTATTTTCATGCGTTCATTATAACGTTGGTAGTTTTTGGGTTTTGTGGGGCTGAATGACAGCGCCCGGCACCAGTAGTCGTTATTCAGCAGGACTTTACAGATACGCCGCCACGACGGAATATCCGCTGAGCCAATATCTTTTTCCTGAGTTTGCGGGATATTGTCCATGCCCTTTTTCTTATACCACTGCAAATAGATGGCGATTTTATTGCGATAATGCTCAGCGGTCGTTTCCGGCATACTGTTGAGTAGCAGCATGGCGTATTCCTGCCAGTTTAAATGTTCGGGTTTCAATATTTTGCGGTGCCCGTAAAAATGGTTGTCGTGACCGGCATAAATTCCGCCACTTTTTACACCGCTGACACGGGCGCACATGGCTGCCCAGCGCTCGGGTTCAATGACGTGATATAGCCATAATCCCTGACGCTGTTCCGGGCCAAAGGGCTCACAAATACGCATGTAACGTGTTGGGACACCGGCCTGATACATGAGATTGTATAAGGGATTGCACGACATTCTGGTTTTTGCGAACCAGGTCCAGATATCGGCAGTTTTCCAGTCATAAATCGGGTAAATATACCAGGTATGCCCGCCGGGGGCGCTGGTGGTCCAGGGTTTATCATCGGCAAAGCGCTGCTTTTGCGAATTGGCAATGGCGACAAAACGATTATATGACTCATCGGCGCGGATCCCGACCATCATGCCGGCTGGACGTTTCTCTGAATACCAGTCAGCGAACTCGCGAACAAATTGTTCAAAGGTCATGCCGGGTTGATAGAAGGAGAAATACTCTGGATCGGTTATGGCATCCGTGGGAGGCTGGCGAACCCACGGAGTACCTGGTTCCCAACACTGCCATTCTGGCTGAAATTGAGAGAGGGAATTCTGGGTGGTGAGCGGTAAAGCCACCCAATAAAAGCGCTCGATGACATCAGAATAACGTGCACGAAGCGCCTCAACATAATCAATAGTGCAGGAAAACTGGGCTTCCCAGTCGATAAATAGTACGTCAATTTTTTTATGCAGTTGGCGTGCAAGCATAGCTGTCAGATGTAGCATCAGTCCTGAATCTTTCCCGCCGGAGAAAGAGACACAAACCCGAGGCAGAGTTTCCAGCGCCCAGGTTATGCGCTCCAGAGCGGCGTCCAGCACGTTTTGATCAAGCGGGATTTTATAAATAGACATATTAAACTCATATCAAAATTATTATTTAAAACAATAACAAATGCTGACAATAAGATATGCTAATTTTTTCCAGGTGCAACGTTTTAATACATTCATGGCTATTTTGAATTATGCTCATTCATAAATATTTAAAATGAATAGGTAAAGTTCTACTTGGTAGTTCTTTGATCATGTTTATCATTTATTTTATTAATTAAATTAACGAAGCCAGTATTGTTGAGTGATGCTCTGTTATACATCAAAAATAAATTTATTTTTGGCAAGGGAATATCGATACAGATCTCTTTTAAATTAAATGATCCGGTATATTGTTCGTAAATATCTCTTGGTAGCAGACCTATGATGTCCGTATTTGAAATAATGTTAATGATCGTTATTAATGAGTCGCTGCGGAAGCCAACATCTCGATTAGCCAGCAATGTGCTGGTTTGTTGCCAGTATTCCTTAACGCCTGTATCTTCAGAAATAAGTTGCGTGAACTGTTCTTTTAATATTGTTTCAAGCGTACTTTCTCCATTAATTCTCGGGTGGTTTTTGTTGCAAACTAATATTGTTTCGACAGTTTTAAATGGCGAGCATATTATCGAGCGATTACTCACTGGAGCGGTAGCAATGACTAAATCTGCTTTTCTGTAAGCCAACAGATTTTCCGTACTTTCAGCAGTGATGAGTATGTTATGGTGCTCAATTTCGACATGAGATTCTTCTCTGACAAAATGAATAATTTCCTCGATGTTGATAATTGTTGGTAGTTGTGGACAGTAAATAATGAATTTTTTCTTCAGACTGGAGTTATTCATGATGTTTATTGTCTGCTCCAGACTGTTGAGATTTTTCTCAAGATGATGATGAAGGTTAATCCCCATAATCGTTGGTGTTATGCCTTTTCCGGAGCGGATAAACAGTGGGTCATTAAATTGTGTGCGTAGCCGTTGCAGTGACTGGCTAACGGCAGAGGGGGTGATATACAAAGTTTCGGCAGCTTTAGTGATACTCAAATGTTGATAAATACACTCAAAGATAACCAATAGATTGAGATCGAACTTTTTAAGGTCATAGAGGTTAGCCATACATACCTTCCTGTGATGGTCATGTTTTGAAAAATTTAATTCTGAAATATTTTAAGTTGTGAATATTCTTGTGGTTTATGTTTGTGTGCTTAATGAATTATTAATTTAAACTAAAAATAGCACATGTTGCGTAATTTTGACCAAAAAAGTTAATCTAAATGAGTGATTGACATGGGAATGATAACAACCACTCATTTTTTCACATTTATTTATTACCCATGATAATGTTTAATTTCTCCTTATCCGGTAAGCCGATTTCCTGTTGTAACGTATCGTCTTTACTCATGTAATAGATAGCCGGCGTGACGTTGGCGCCTAAATCATCCATCAACTTTTGATTGATATTCAATACCTTCATCTGCTCCGGTGAGACGGAGGTCGGGATTTGTAGCTTCATTTTCCCACCGGATGCCTCATAGTCATGCCAGGTCTTGGCCGGATCTTTTGCGGCCAGAATCGCTGCGGCGGTAGCCGGGCTTTCGGGTTTAATTACGCCAACCAGTAATGTGCGCAACTGAACTTTACCTGAGTCCACCCACGGGCGAGCCTGCTGCCAGAACTGTTTGCAATAGGGACAGAAGGGATCGGCAAACACGTAAACAATGACCGGAGCCTCTTTTTTCCCGTCCAGAATCCAGGATGCTTTTTCCATTCGCTGCCACATTTCGCGCCCGGCAGGGGCGTAGATCTCTTTTTCTATCAGCGTATTACTGAGGTTTTCGCCTTTTTCGTTATACATATAACCGGAAATGGCGTGTTTACCGTCAGGCGTAACATAAATAGTAACGCCCATATCCTGGTATTTTCCCAGGTAGCCCTTCATTCCACCCGGCGCGTCGAAGGGTTTCAGAATAGTAATGCCCTGTTTCTCAATAGCTTTAATGGGGGCAGGAAGTTCTTCGGCGTGCACCACGGCAGGAAGCAGGGTTAAGAGTAAGGTACGTTTAAACATTGATTTTCCTTATAAAATCAGAAGGAAAGGGGGCTAAGTTGCAAAACCTATCGCAGCCATAGGTAAGATCGACCGTCTGTCGATTGCCCTTTCTTGAGTGGGGTGATGTAATCCCAATCGCTGTTACGACCTTTGTTAAGGTAATGTAGAGCGCAACACATAGCCAGCCCTGCTGGCACTGACGTTACCTGCGGGTAGCTCGGGTAATGAGGCTCCCTGCAAAGGGGGCCTTTTTTACTTTTATCTTTAGGTTCACAACATGAGTTTGAGTGGGTTGTTAGTTAACGCTTATTGATTTGATAAAGGAAACGCATTAGCCCTGCGAAGAGATTTTCGTTAACTTATCTCTCAACGAAAACACGGAGGAAGTACAGATGTCTTTGATTAATACCAAAATTAAACCTTTCAAAAACCAGGCGTTCAAAAACGGTGAGTTCATCGAAGTAACCGAGAAAGATACCGAAGGTCGCTGGAGCGTCTTCTTCTTCTACCCGGCTGACTTTACTTTCGTTTGCCCGACCGAGCTGGGTGATGTGGCTGACCACTACGAAGAACTGCAGAAACTGGGCGTAGATGTCTATTCCGTATCTACTGACACCCACTTCACCCACAAAGCATGGCACAGCAGCTCTGACACCATCGCGAAAATCAAATACGCGATGATCGGCGACCCGACTGGCGCCCTGACCCGTAACTTCGACAACATGCGTGAAGATGAAGGTCTGGCTGACCGCGCAACCTTCGTTGTAGACCCGCAGGGTATCATCCAGGCAATCGAAGTTACCGCTGAAGGTATCGGCCGTGATGCGTCTGACCTGCTGCGTAAAATTAAAGCCGCACAGTACGTTGCCTCTCACCCAGGTGAAGTTTGCCCGGCGAAATGGAAAGAAGGCGAAGCGACCCTGGCTCCATCCTTAGATCTGGTCGGTAAGATTTAAGTCGCATAATTTGTCGGCCGGATAAACGCAGTGCATCCGGCCATTCCACAGGCGCAAGTTTGCGCCTGTTTCATTCCAGCACCATGACGCAAGTTGCATTAATGCAGTCCCGCAAAGTCGGCTTGCATGATGATGTTTTCAGAGAGGGAAGAAGAATGCTCGACACAAATATGAAAACCCAGCTCAAGGCTTATCTTGAGAAACTGACCAAACCTGTTGAGCTGATTGCTACGCTGGATGACAGCGCTAAATCGGCAGAAATCAAGGAACTGCTGACTGAAATTGCTGAACTGTCAGAAAAAGTCACCTTTAAAGAAGACAATACTCTGGCGGTACGCAAGCCATCGTTCCTGATCACCAATCCAGGTTCTCACCAGGGGCCGCGCTTTGCCGGTTCTCCGCTGGGCCATGAGTTTACCTCCCTGGTGCTGGCGCTGCTGTGGACCGGTGGTCATCCGTCAAAAGAGGCGCAGGCGTTGCTGGAGCAGATCCGCGATCTCGACGGTGATTTTGAGTTTGAAACCTATTATTCGCTTTCCTGTCATAACTGTCCGGACGTGGTACAGGCGCTGAACCTGATGTCGGTACTGAATCCACGCATCAAGCATACGGCGATTGACGGCGGTACATTCCAGAACGAAATTACCGATCGCAACGTGATGGGCGTTCCGGCGGTGTATATGAACGGCAAAGAGTTCGGTCAGGGGCGTATGACGCTGACTGAGATCGTGGCGAAAGTAGATAGCGGCGCAGAAAAACGTGCGGCACAAGAGCTGAACAAACGTGATGCTTATGACGTGCTGATTGTCGGTTCCGGTCCTGCGGGGGCGGCAGCGGCAGTGTACTCTGCACGTAAAGGTATTCGCACCGGTCTGATGGGCGAACGTTTTGGCGGTCAGGTTCTTGATACCGTTGATATTGAAAACTACATCTCGGTACCGAAAACCGAAGGCCAGAAACTGGCGGGCGCGCTGAAAGCACACGTTGATGACTATGATGTTGATGTGATCGACAGCCAGAGCGCAAGTAAACTGGTTCCGGCGGCGCAGGAAGGCGGTTTGCATCAGATTGAAACGGCATCCGGCGCGGTGCTGAAAGCACGCAGCATTATCATTGCCACCGGTGCGAAATGGCGCAACATGAACGTTCCGGGCGAAGATCAGTATCGCACCAAAGGCGTAACCTACTGCCCGCACTGCGATGGCCCGCTGTTCAAAGGCAAGCGCGTTGCGGTGATTGGTGGCGGCAACTCCGGTGTTGAAGCTGCTATTGACCTGGCAGGCATTGTTGAACATGTGACGCTGCTGGAGTTCGCACCTGAAATGAAGGCTGACCAGGTGCTGCAGAATAAGCTTCGCAGTCTGAAAAACGTCGATATTATTCTGAATGCGCAAACGACAGAAGTGAAAGGCGATGGCAGCAAAGTCACCGGCCTGGAGTATCGCGACCGCGTGAGTGGCGACGTTCACAGTGTGGAACTGGCGGGTATCTTTGTACAGATAGGTCTGCTGCCAAACACCAACTGGCTGGAAGGTGCCGTCGAGCGTAATCGCATGGGTGAAATCATCATCGATGCCAAGTGCGAAACCAGCGTGAAGGGGGTTTTCGCCGCTGGTGACTGCACCACCGTACCGTATAAGCAGATCATCATTGCGACCGGTGAAGGCGCGAAGGCCTCATTGAGTTCGTTTGATTATCTGATTCGCACGACAGTAGCATAAAAAAAGTAAGACACACCTGCAATGCCAAAACCGTCAGCCATCCGCTGGCGGTTTTTTATTTCCACGCTTTCAGATTGTCAATTCTTGAAACAATAAACCGCATAACACATTCATTTAATGAGTCTGATCATTAGTTTCATCAAAGAAAGATGAGGCGTTTTCTTTATTATATCAACCTGCATTACGTTTTCATTTGTTTTATGAATAAATGGTTGGTTAATTCATGGGTGAAATATATGAAACCCTGACGATCTTTGAATCGACAGGGTTATTGTTGCGTGATTTTTTTATTTCTCACGATAGTCACACGCTGAAAGCGGCTTATTCAGCTCTGGAAACACATGCCTCGACGCTTACAGAACAGGAGTGGTTGGACGCGGAGTACGACTTCAATGCGCTATTTGTCGGGCCACAGACGTTAAAGGCTGCGCCGTTCGCTTCGGTTTATCTCGAAGAAGATGCCCTCGTAATGGGTAAATCAACTTTGAGCATTCGGGAATTCATGGCAAATATAGGTTTATCTATAAACCACAAAAATAATATACCGGATGATCATATTTCATATGTATTGGAATTGGCGGTTTTATTATCGGCTAATGCCAGAACATCAGCTAAATACCAGGTCGCCCTCACTCAGTATGTAAGTGAATATATAGCGCTGTGGGTGCCCGAGTATATCGAAAAAATAAATATAAATGCACACACCGCCACGCTGAAAACCGTAGCGGGAAGGTTGTCTTCTTGGCTTGATGAATTAAACACGAGAGTATCAATATGAGTAATGAACCGGGAGTTCTGAACAGACGTTCATTTTTGAAAGGGTTAGTTGCCCTTGGAACCGTGGCTGCCCTGCCTGGGGGGTTGCTGACTTCACGCTGCGCATTGGCGCAACCGCCAATTCCGTTTAACCCTAAAACTTACAAAATTTCTCGCAACGCCTGTCCGCGTAACTGCTATGACACCTGTAGCCTGAAAACCTGGGTGAAGGATGACGTCATCACCTTTGTGGAAGGCGCGCCTGAGTCAACGTTTACGCATGGAACACCCTGTGTAAAAGGTCTGACTTATCCTCGCCGGGTGTATAGCCCGGATCGCATTAAATATCCGATGGTTCAGGATGTTCGCGGCAGCGGTAACTGGCGTCGTATCTCCTGGGACGAAGCAATGCAGCGCATTGCGACCAAGATGCTGGAGATTAAAAAGAAAGACGGCTCAATGCTGGGGCTGGCGCTGTCAAAATACTCAGGCAACCTTGGGGTGATGGGTTATGCCGTTGAAGGGATGATGTCTTCGCTGGGTTACACCACCCGTTTTGCCGGGACACCTTGCTGGCCAGCCGGTATCGACGCCCAGAACTATGATATGGGCGATATGTGGTGTAACGACCCGGAAGATTTTGTTAAAGCAAAATATATCATCATCTGGGGCGCGAATCCGGCCTGGTGCTCTATGCACACTATGAAATACATCTATCAGGCGCGGGAGAAAGGCGCAAAAGTGGTCGTTATCGATCCGCTGTTAACGCAGACCGCCGCGAAAGCCGATCTTTATTTACGTGTTCGCCCAGGCTCAGATGGCGCTCTGGCGCTGGGCATGGCGCGTCACCTGGTGGATAAAGGTTTAGTTGATCAGGATTTCGTCAATAACTATTCCCACGGATACCCGGAATTCGAAGCTTATCTGCGCAGCAGTGTGACCGTCGAGTGGGCCGCTGAAATTTGCGGTCTGTCGGCGGATGTCATTCGCCAGTTAGCGGAAGAGTTTACGGCGGTTAATCCTGCCACCGTGTGGATTGGCTACGGCATGCAGCGCCATGTTAACGGCGGCGCTAACGTACGGGCGATCGATGCCTTTGTGGCAATGACTGGCAATATTGGTATTGAGGGCGGCGGTGCCCGCTACGGTCATCTGCAGACATGGGGTTATAACTACCATGGAATGATGCAGAAGCCCCCTGCAGGTTCTGTCGGAATAAAAGGCGCAGGTGGTCCGGTGGGTGAGTTTGTCAGCGATAGCGGTGAGAAGAGCGAATACTCCGATCGTGCGCTGAATATCAACCAGACGGCGCAAGGGATTCTGGACGCCAGTGAACCACCGGTACGGATGCTGTGGGTGGCCTCTAAAAACCCGTTTGCTCAGGATTTCGACCGCAACAAGATGATCAAAGCGTTTGATAAACTGGAAATGGTGGTTTGTGTCGACCAGTTCTTCAACGAAACCGTCCAACATGCGGATATCGTGCTGCCTGTCACTACCACCTTTGAACAATGGGATGTCTCTTCGTCTTATTGGCACTACTGGTTATCCGTCAACGAGCCGGCTATCAAACCGCTGTATGAGTGCAAGAGCGATCCGGAAATCGCGGCGCTGCTGTCCAAAACCATCAATAAACTGGAACTCGGTTCATGTACCTTCCCGCAGGCGTTTGATGCCAAACGCTGGTTGGATCAGGAATTTAATGAGGGGATGGGGAAACAGTTTGGCATTGCGGGCTGGGATGACCTGCTGGAAGGACCACGCAAAGCAAAAATGGTCAGCACCGCGGCCTGGTACGATCGCAAGTTCAAAACGCCGTCAGGCAAGTACGAGTTCAAATCAGAACGTTGTGCGGAAAATGGTCACACGGCTTTGCCGGAATATAAAGCGGGTGCACAGGGTGCGCTGCCGTTCCACCTGTTTACACCTCATCTTCAGTACGGTCTGCACTCGCAGTTTGTCAATCTGGACTGGATGCAGGTTTTCTGGCCAGAACCCTTTGTTTATATCCACCCGCTTGCTGCACAGAAAAAGGGCATCACTGAGGGTGCTCACGTCAAAGTCTTCAACGAGGTGGGCCATGTTGAGTTGCGAGCCAAAATTACCACTAATGTGCCGGAAGATTTTCTTGTGATGTACGAATCCTGGTTCAACAAGCTTAGTTACAACGTACAGAATGTGGTCAAAGATACGCCCGCCGATATGGGAAAAATGGCGACAGGCGCGCCCGGTGCGGCCATACACAGTCAATTTGTAGATATTACTCTGTCAGGAAATGAAGGAGCTGCGGCATGAGACGCGCGTTTTTAGTCAATAGCGATAAGTGCATCGGCTGCCGTGGCTGTGCGATGGCGTGTAAGAGTTTTAATCAGCTGGAGCCTGAACGTTTCTGGCGCTATGTCTACCCGCTGGATAAAGAAATTTATCCGCATGAGGAGCGAGCGTTCTACTCGCTGGCCTGTAACCATTGCGAAAATCCGGCCTGCCTGGCGGCTTGTCCGGTAGAGGCGTACACCAAACGCGAGGATGGTGTTGTGGTGCATAATCCGGAACGTTGTATCGGATGCAAAAACTGTATCCGCAATTGCCCATACGGTGCGCCGCGCTTTAATGAAGAGACGAAAAAAGCGGAAAAATGCAGCATGTGCTACGAGCGTCTCGATGTCGGTATGCAGCCGGCATGCGTGAGTGCCTGCCCGGTAGGCGCCCTGACGCTTATCGATCTGGATGCCGATCCGATCCCCAACAATGCCGTACAGTATCCGCCGGGATTCCCACGTATGCCGCAGCTTAATCCTGGCACACGTTTTATCCTCGCGCGTCAACCGAAGCAACCGGAGGGCAAGTAATGGAAAAGTATGAATTCCCTCTGGTTATTTTTACCGTATTGAGCCAGATGTCGGTTGGTATAACGCTCATTCTGACGCTGCGCTCGCTGCAAGGGAAACTGGAAAGCAAGCGCCTGTACTGGCTGGTAAGCGGGCTGGTTCTGGCGGCTGCTTCCGTGGCGGCGGTATTGCACCTTGCGCATCCGGATCGCGCCTACAATGCCCTGATTAACCTCCAGCATGCCTGGCTGAGCCGTGAGATTCTCGGCGCAACTTTATACGGCGCGGCGGTGGGCGTGACGTTTTTGGCAAAAGGGCACAAAGCGCCGGCCATTCTGGCCTCTGTTCTCGGGATCGCGCTGGTGGCGGTACAGGGGATGACCTATGCCGCCCCGGCGATGGTGGCGATCGCCAACGGTCTGACGATGCTGCTGTTCTTCATCACGGTGTGGGTTATGGGTTGTGCGGCGATTCCGCTGCTTAACCTCACGCCTGCCGTTGCCGCATTGCGTCAGGGGATTGTCGTTTGTATGGCGGTCATGATTGCCGCGCCCATTATCTGGCTAAGTGGTGGCACCATCATGCAGATGACGGCACATGCCTGGCTGACGTCGCCGCTTTATCTGGCAAGTCTGGTGTGTCTGGCGGTGGCCTTTGTCCTCAGCCGCCAGGGCGAGCGTCGTGCAAAAGCGCTCTTTGTCCTGCTGTTTGTTGGCGTATTCCTGGGTCGTCTGACGTTCTTTGGCGATACGGTTAGTACTATCGTGAATATCGGTCATTTGTACTGATCGTCAGGCAATAAAAACCCCTGTCAGGCGTTAACCTGGCAGGGGTTTTCTTTAGCAAATTAGAGGCTATTAACGTACAACCAGCACTGGCAGAGTAGCGTGGCGAACAACGCTGGAAGCGTTTGAGCCGAGCAGATGAGTGCTGATTGATGGGTTGCGCGATCCAATGACGACCACATCCGCATTCAACTCTTCACCCAACTCGTTGACGACGTCACGTACGCTGCCAAAGCGGACGTGTTGTTTAATACGGGAAGGATCGATGCTGAAGTGACCGACCATCGTTTGCAGACGAGTTTCCGCTTCGTGTTGTAGATGCTCTTCAAAACGACGGACATCGGCTGCAAAGCGGTGCAGGCTTAAGCTTGCTGAGCCTGGCAGCACATGCAGCAGATGAATAACCCCGTTTTCCTGTGCCAGAAATTCTGCATGGCGAATAGCCTTGTCGCTCAGTTCCATTTCGAATACATCAACAGGCATTATGATTGTGTTGTACATAAACATTCTCCTTGTCATTACATGAACACATATCAGCATAGTATTAAAAATGATTCTGTCAGTCACGACACAGATTTATGTTTTGCGAACAGGAGATAAGGTGAGGGTCAGGAGTTGGGGGCTAACCGGAAAGAGGATGCGGATGCATCCCCTGTAAGATAAAGCGAGTGGCTTTGATAAGACAGAGTTAGCGCAGGTAGTCGCCCGCAGCTTCAGGTTGGTACTCAAGCTCAATGACTTCGAGGTGTGTTGAGGTCCCGCCTGGTAGTTCCCAGTGAATGGTGTCGCCAACGCGCAGGCCCAGAAGTGCAGCGCCAACAGGTGCCATTACCGAAAGCTGTGTGCTGCTGTCAGTCATATTGGCCGGATACACCAGGGTACGCACACGGACTTCGCCATCACTCAGATTGCGGAATTTCACGCGGCTGTTCATGGTCACGACATCGTGCGGCATGGTTTCTGGTGAACACATTTGGGCACGATCCAGCTCGGCGTTCAGGGCGTCGGCAATCGGTAAACCAGCAAACGCAGGTTGCTCCAACAGGCGGTCAATGCGTTCCGCATCGAGGTCGTTAATGATGATAGTTGGTCTGGACATTTGTTACTCCATGTCGTCGATACTGCGGGTGCGCAGGTAAATAATCCCAAAAGAAAACCCTCACCGTCAGGCGGCAAGGGTTTAGCTTTTATGATGATACTGAGACTTACCCCTGGTTTGAAGTGATTTAGTTCACATTCAGGCAAATCATCAATATTGTTGCGTATGGTGTGATTTTAGCCGAAAAACGCGATCGTTCTCCAATTTGCATTATGCTTTTTAAGCGCTCGCTGCGGGCGCGTCAAACAACTCAGTGTTCCGCGACAGGAGATCTCATGAGCCAGTACGACAAACTTACCTTGAAAGACGGCAGCTATTTGCATTTTAAAGATTGGGGAAGTGGGCAGCCTATAGTCTTTAGCCATGGCTGGCCGCTGACGGCAGATGCGTTTGAAGATCAGATGCTGTTCCTCGGGTCGAAAGGATTTCGGGTGATCGCCCATGACAGGCGTGGGCATGGGCGTTCAGCCCAACCCTGGGATGGTCACAATATGGATCAGTATGCTGACGATCTGGCTGAACTTACCGCGCATCTCAATCTTAAAGATGCCGTACATGTCGGACACTCTACCGGGGGCGGGGAAGTGGCGAGGTACATTGGTCGCCATGGAATGCAGCGGGTAGCCAAAGCGGTGTTAATCGGCGCGGTGACGCCCATAATGATCAAGACCGACTTTAACCCAAATGGTGTGCCGAAAGAGGTGTTTGATGGCATCCGTGAGGGAGTGATAAACGATCGCGCTGCCTTCTTCTATGAACTGACCGCTGCATTTTATGGCTACAACCGCCCGGGCGTAAATGCGTCGAAAGCCGTTCGTGAAAGCTTTGTTGAACAGGGCTTACAAGGTTCCATCAAAGCGTTGTACGACTGTATTCACGCGTTTTCAGAAACTGACCTGCGTGAGGATCTCAAAAAGATGACTATCCCGACGCTGGTGATCCATGGTGATGACGATCAGATTGTCCCGTTTGAAACCTGCGGAAAGGTTGCGGCGGAAATACTGCCGGACGCGCAGTTGAAGGTGTATGTTGGCGGTTCGCATGGCATTTGCACTACCCATAAACAACAGATCAACGGCGATCTGCTCAACTTTATTCAATCGTAATCTTTAGCGGATTGTTCTACGCTGATCTTCTTTTTCCAGGGAGATGAGCGAAGCATAATTTGTGCTGCGCTGATGTTAACTTCAACAGAGAACGCTATGTATTTCTATCAACCATCACAAGGACACGGTTTACCGCATGACCCGCTGAATGCCATCATTGGACCGCGCCCTATTGGCTGGATTGCATCCCGCGACAGCGACGGTCGGCATAATCTTGCACCGTACAGTTTCTTTAACTGCTTTAATTATCATCCGCCGATTATCGGTTTCGCCAGCAGCGGCTGGAAAGATAGCGTGCAGAATATTATCGACACCGGTGAGTTTGTCTGGAATCTGACGACTCTTGAGCTGGCCAGCGCGATGAACGAAACGTCAGCCAGCTTGCCTCACGGCGAGGATGAGTTTTTTGCCGCCGGGCTTAGCAAAGCAGATAGTCGGATAGTCAGCGTGCCGCGCGTGGCGCAAAGCCCAGTCAATTTTGAGTGTCGCTTATCGCAAAGTCTGCAACTGACCACCGCTGATGGTTCGCCTGTTGAAACCTGGCTGGTGCTGGGAGAAGTGGTGGGCATTCATATTGATGAAACGCTACTGGAAGGCGGCATCTACCAGACGGCGAAAGCAAAACCGGTACTGCGTGCGGGCGGGCCAACGGCGTATTATTCGATCAGTGAAACACACCGCTTTGATTTAGTTCGCCCGGATGCCCGTTCAAAACGCTAACCATATGGACCGACACCAGCTTGCCGCGCCGGTCGTTATTTTCAGTATCCCACTTTGTCGATAATAAACTGTTTACCGCAGTTACCCGGATGCGGTTGCGGTAAGAATGACTGTGCGGATAACGCCTGGTTAATGGTGTCGGCTTTCAGGGACAACTGGATTTCTGTGAGATAGGCCGGATTGCCGTGGCAGCTTAACTTCACGGCTTTGACGTTCTCTCTTCCCCAGCTTTTAGCGACGGCGGCGTCAAATGCGCTGCGGCTGACGGTTTTGCCGTAGTTTTCCGCGAGGAATTTGCCAGCCTCGCTGTTCTTAACCTCATTATTCATCCGTACCATCGTGCCGAAGTATGCGTCGGGATCAAAACCGAAACAGGCGCCATGCTTGGCATATTCGTAACGTTCCAGACAAGATCTCCCGCCGGCACCGGGCATTACGGCACTGAGTTTTGCCGCGCTTTCCAGCGACAGGCCCGTTTCGGGAGCCGCGCATTTACGGCTGGCGCGCGCTTCAGGCAGGTTGGGAATAGGGCGAGTCGCGCAGCCAAAGCGCATCCAGCGGCGGTTGTCTACTCCACGGGCGGCGATGGATTTTGGCAGGCTGGGCCATAAACCGTGAACGGTCAGGAAATCTGCTTTATCCGCGCTCTCTTTTTGCAGACGACATTCGTCGGGCTCTTGACGATTTCTCTCGTGTTGGCTCTGACAAAATCCGGTTTGCCAGGAGAGGGCCAGCACGTAGCTGTCAAAATCAGCGTACTGTTTTGCCTGAAGTTCGTCGGCCTGAGCTACAGAAACTGGGAGCAGAAGTGCTGCCAGCAGCGAAGAATAACGCCATGTTGATGTCATGATGATTTCGGATACTTATATCAATTCTGAATATCATCTATTTAATCATAAAAAATGCCAGTCAGGTTTAGCTGACTGGCATCATTTTCATCAGGCGGGAACCCGAATGATTAGCTCCACATTGCCAGAATCGGCCAGCCGACCAGCAAAAGCATAGAGATGTAGATAACGCCGAAGATAGCACCCAGACGCCAGTAGTCTTTGGACTTCACATAACCGCAGCCGTAAATAATAACGCCAGGGCCAGTTGCATACGGAGTCAGACAGCCCATGATACCGATGGACAGTACCAGCAGGATACACAGGTGTTCCATCGGAACGCCCGGGATGCCTTTACCGACGGCCAGAATAACCGGCAGCATGGTGGCGGTGTGTGCGGAAAGGCTGGCAAACAGGTAGTGAGCAAAATAGAACACCAGCACCAGAACGATCACGGTCGCGTTAGGCGAGAAGCCTTCCAGGTGCGAGCTCATCGTGTTGGCGAACCAGTCGATGAAGCCTGAACGGGTTAAACCATTCGCCATAACGACCAGCGTGGCGAGGTTAACCAGGGTGTTCCATGCGCTGTTATAACGGGTGATGTCTTTCCACGGGACAACGTGCAGCGCCAGCATCAGCGAGACTGCCAGCAGACCCACAGCGGTCGCATCAATCAGTTTACCGCCAAAGACCCACAGACCCAGGCTGAGCAGAACCAGACCGATCAGGGTCAGCTCTTTACGCGTCAGTTTACCCATGGTTTTCAGTTCATCACCAGCCCACGCGGCAACTTCAGCACTGTGAGTAACTTCTGGCTTGTAAAGAACATAGGACAGCCACGGAGCAACGATCAGCAAAATAATACCAACCGGCAGGAAGCTGAGGAACCATTGCAACCAGCTGATTTGAATACCGGCAATTTTATTGACGAATTCCAGACCCAGCACGTTAGGTGCAGCACCGGTAACGAACATAGAGGAGCTCAGGCTGGTACTGATTACCATCATCCACATCAGATATCCGCCGATACGGCGCGCGGACGGATCGTTCGGGAATGATTTAAACAGCGGCGGCAGGTTTTTGATAACCGGGAATACGGTACCACCAGTACGCGCGGTGTTGGACGGTGTAAACGGCGCCAGCAGAATGTCGATGATGACAATCGCGTAGCCCAGCGTCAGGGTGCGCTTACCCATGAATTTTACCAGGAACAGCGCGATACGACGACCCAGACCGGTGACTTCATAGCCCAGCGCGAAGATAAACGCGCCAAACACCAACCACACGGTAGTGCTGGAGAAGCCTGCCAGACCCCACTTCAGCGCTTGCTTACCCGCTTTAAACGCCGGGTCGGCCAGCTCTGAAGCATCAAACAGCAGATAGTTGCTGCCGATGACACAGATCGTTACGGCGATAAAGCTTATCGCTGTTGCCGGGATTGGCTCCAGGATCATCCCAACAATCATTGCCACGAAAACGGCAAAATAGTGCCAGGCTTGCGGGGGCATTCCATCAGGGACAGGGATAAGAAACATGACGCCCATTACGACCAATGGGGCCAGTAATTTCCATATTTTATCTTTTGCTAAAGACATGTGTGTGATTCTCCGGAAAGGATCTTTAATTGTGATAATGATGAACTTGTGAAATCTGAGCTAAGAACCAGGTGACGATCAGCAGATCGGCGCAGCCTCCTGGGCTGAGGTTGCGTTCAATGCACTGTTGGTCGAACTGGCGCAGGTATTCGAGATCGGCAGGGGTGCGAATCCCCCCTTGCTGCAATAGAGTTGTGGCCTGCTGCTGTAGCCAGCGCAGACCGTCTGCGCCGCCACGTGAAGCCACGTTGGTGTCGCCATTGATAGACATCAGCAGCAATAACGTGTCGAGTAGCGCCAGTTCAGGATCGCGGCCCTGAGTCAGCAGTGCGCGGTAGTGCGGCAGGGCATGCTGGATGACTAGCGGGTATCCCGCTTCGGCTTCGCCCCGTGCGCCGGTTAATCCCAGTTGCTGATAAAGACGTTGGCCAGCCGTGAGTTGTTGATTGTTCTGGCGCAGTTCGCGCTCGGTCAGGCCACGGCAAAATGTTGCTGCCGTAGAGCAAAGGGTTTCAGCGGTAACAGTCAGTTGGAGCTGGTGCAGGCGGCCAATGGCGGCACACAGCAGCCCCAGTGAAAAGATGCTCCCTTTATGGGTGTTTACCCCCTCGGTGGCGCGAAACATATCGGCTTCGCAGGCCATACCCAGTGGGCGCAGTCCTTTCAACACATCTTCAGGCGACAGCTGTGCGCTAAACGCCCCATATTCAATAAAACGCGGCAGCCAGGCCTGAATTGCCTCAGCGCTGCGATGAAAATCTTCCAGCGCCATATCTTTATGTGCGCCGTTGTTAATACGATCCACCAGACCCGGTTTGGGCGACAGGTTGACTTCAGTCAACATGGCCCGCCACGCAAGCGTTGCGTAAGCGTCAGGCAGATCCAGAGGAAGGACTGCGTTATTGGTTGATGTTGCGGGAATCGGCATCATGCAGCAGAGCCTCCATCTGAGAGAGTAAGTCGGAAAGCGCGTGGGTTTTACCCCGCGCACATTCGGCAGCGCTTTGCTCGCACAGCAGACAGCGGCGGGCAGGGAGTGCGAAATGACGCCGGGACAGAATTTCCCCTTCAGGGGTCAGGACATCGATGTCCCATAACCGTCCCAGCGGATGTGAATGCTCAAGTTCAATCGTGGCGAGCTTGAGATCGTGGGCCGGGGCCTCAATAGACAAAAGACCTTCCGGACCGCTGGCAGAAACCAGCGCCGTTTGCTCCCTGATAATCCAGGTGGATTTTTCCGCCAGCGCGAGCAGGGCGGTGACGCCGTGATTAAAGATGCAACGGGTTAATGCGCTGTCTTTAATCGGACCCGGTGCGACCACGGTAAACGAGACCAGTGGCGCGTGATGACGCGTCAGCCAGGCATGTTGCCTTGCTTGTCTCTCATCCCGGCTGGCGAGCAGCTCGGGAATCGAAACCGCGTGTTGGGTGGCGTGTTCAGGGAGCAGGCGCATGGCTTATTCCTTCACCTGATGCACAACGTCAATCACCGAGCCATCGCGGTAACGCACAACGGCAATCACGCGGTCGGTGAATTCGATAGCGCGTGGCTGACCGGTGAGCTGCTGTGCACGTTCGCGCAGCCATTCAATGGACACCACTTTCATACCGGCTTCTTTCAGACGTTCAGCCAGTTCCGGACGCGCAGGGTTAACGGCGATACCGTGGTCAGTGACCAGGATGTCTACGCTGGAGCCCGGGGTTACGCAGGTCAGGACGTTATCAACCAGCGTCGGGATGCGTCCGCGAACCAGCGGAGCGACAATGATGGAAAGCGCAGCGGCAACCGCAGTATCGCAGTGACCGCCGGATGCGCCGCGCAGTACGCCGTCAGAACCGGTCAGTACGTTAACGTTGAAGCTGGTATCAACTTCCAGCGCACTCAGCACCACGACGTCCAGACGATCGACGGAGGCGCCTTTTGAGCCCCAGTTGGCATACTGGTTGGCACTGATCTCAATGTGGTTTGGATTGCGGGCCAGCGACTCAGCCGCGTTACGGTCAAAGCTCTGTACGTCCAGCAATTTGCGAATCAGGCCTTTTTCGTGCAGGTCAACGATGGTAGCGGTGATGCCGCCCAGCGCGAAGTCAGCACGGATATCGCGGCTGCGCATCTTGTCTTCCAGGAAACGAGTAACGGCCAGAGAAGCGCCGCCGGTTCCTGTCTGCAGTGAGAAGCCTTCATTGAAGTAACCGGAGTTAGCAATGACGTCTGCCGCGCTACGGGCAATTAACAGTTCACGCGGGTTGGTGGTCATGCGTGTCGCATCAGCACCGATTTTGTCCGCATCGCCGACCTGATCGATCTGTACAATCAGATCCACTTGATCCTGCGTAATGCTGGCCGGGTTATGCGGATAGGTCAGCAGCTGTTCAGTCAGCAGGACAACCTGTTTTGCATTTTCGGCATCGACGCGGGCATAGCCCAGTGAACCACAGCACGCTTTACCGGTATAGCCGTTAGCGTTACCAAACTGGTCACAGGACGGTACGCCGAGGAACGCCACATCAATGCTGAGTTCGCCACTTTGCACCAGGTGTACACGGCCGCCATGGGAGTGGACCTGCACAGGCTCGGCCAGCAGGCCACGCGAGATCTCTTCCGCCAGCGGGCCACGCAGCCCGGAGGTGTAAATACGGCTGACCACGCCCTGACGGATGTGCTCAACCAGCGGAGCATGGCAGTCGCTCAGGGAGCTGGAGGCCAGCGTCAGATTTTTAAAGCCCATTCTGGCGATGGCGTCCATCACCAGGTTAATCGTCAGATCGCCACCGCGAAAAGCGTGGTGGAAAGAGATGGTCATGCCATCCTGTAAACCTGAACGACGAATGGCGTCTTCTAGGTTAGCGCACAGCTTCTTGTCGCGCGGTTTTTGCGCCTGTAATTCTACTTTTGCGGTGCTCTGATAAGCGGAAAGCTCACTTTCTGCATGACGGCTCCAGGTCGCCACGCGATCCTGGCGTTGAGACTGTTCGATTTTCTGCGTCATTTTTTTGCCTTATTCTTCGCGAATGCCGGAAAGTTCTGCACGGGAGATAACCAGAAGGGCGCGCTCGATAACCGGGCTGTCGACCATTTTGCCGTTCAGGGAAACTACGCCACGGCCTTCGCGAGCGGCGGCTTCAGCGGCTTCCACGACCAGGCGCGCGTGAGCCAGCTCTTTGCGTGTCGGCGCGTACAGGTTGTGCAGGAGCTCGATCTGGCGCGGGTTGATGAGCGACTTACCGTCAAAACCCAGTTGCTTGATGTGTGCGGCTTCATGCAGGAAACCCGCTTCGTTGTTGGCATCGGAATAAACGGTGTCGAACGCCTGAATGCCGGCAGAGCGTGCCGCCTGCAAAATAGAGCAGCGGGCAAACAGCAGTTCAGTCCCTTCCGCAGAGCGCTCAGTGCGCAGGTTACGCACATAATCTTCCGCACCCAGTGCAATACCGATCAGGCGCTCGGAAGCGTGGGCAATTTCTACCGCACGGGTAATGCCTAACGGCGATTCGATGGCGGCTAACAGACCGGTACTGCCTGGCTCACGGCCACAGGCTTTCTCGATACGCAGGATTTCGCTTTCGATGTCGATGACATCCTGCGCGGTATCGGTCTTCGGTAAACGCACGATGTCAGCGCCGCCGCGTACCACGGCTTCGAGATCGTTAATGCCCCATTCGGAGTCGAGGGCGTTTACGCGCACGATAGTTTCAACGTCGTGATACAGAGGATGCTGCAGCGCGTGGTACACCATACGGCGAGCAGTATCTTTCTCGCGCAGCGCGACGGAGTCTTCCAGGTCGAACATCAGCGCATCTGCCGGATAGATGAACGAGTTGCTGACCATGGCGGCATTGGCGCCCGGTACGAACAGCATGCTGCGGCGGGTACGGGTTTTACGTTGCTGCAAAGATTCACTAATCACTGGCAATCCTCCCATGGCAGTGCAGGAATACCGCCAGCGCGGGCCAGTAGTGCTTCCAGTCGCGCACGTAAAATGCAGTCCAGTGCGCCTTTATCATCAACATTTAATTGCACGCCGCGTACGTTGTAGCGGGACAGAACGTCCAGAATGGTGGCCCGGATGGCATCACCGAACTGCTTTTCGACGCTACTGTTAACCTGCAGGTCAATATCCTGCGAATCGAGTGGGGCGATGCGAATCATCACATCACCGGACTCGAGTGTGCCTGCGACGGCTGCCTGGTTTATTTTCATTTTTCACCTGTTGCTAATGCGGGGGTATTTTGGCGGACTGCCGCACCCGATGAGGCCCGCTCAACCATGCTTTGCAGATAGTGCAGCGTGGCGTCAGGGACCAGGGATGCGATAGCCGTGAGATCTTTTTTAACCAGCAGCTTGCGCACCCAGGAGGCAGAAATCGGCATCTCCTGGAAGCACAGCCGCTCAATTTCCACCAGTTCAATCGGTGGGGCGGGAAGCGTTGGGGTCTCCAGCCAGTAGCGCATATCGTTGTTGTACTGGGAGGTGACGGTGCAATACGGCTCGGTACCGACGAAGCGGTGCGTGACGCCAAGAGCCGGGGCCAGATACTGGCGGAAGATTTTCAGGTCTATTTCGGTATAGCAGTGGTTAATAACGCTCTGCTCTTTGATGAAGTAGCACGGGAACGTGGCGCGGGAAATGATGTATTCCGAACCGCGATGAACGGTTAAACGTGGAATGTCTTTTGTCCCTTTAAGCACCAGATCCAGTCGGTCTTCATACGGAAAACGCGAGGTATCTTCTTTCACCAAAAACAGATGCAGCCAGTCACATTGCGCGGCTGCTTGTTGGATCAGAAAACGATGTCCGTTGGTGAAGGGGTTGGCGTTCATGACGATACAGCCAATTTTTTTCCCTTCATGGCGCTGTTTCGCCAGTGATTCAGCGTAACGTTTCAGACGTGTAGTGCTGTTTTCCATCAGCACCATAATGCCGGGAACGCTGGTCAGCGTAGAAAAACCGCACTGCTTAAACAGCGACTCGTACTCGGTTTTGGTATAGATGAAGAGGTGCGTACAGTGGCGCTCATAGGCGAGGTTGATTAACTCGGTCGCCAGCGTCAGCGCTAAGCCTTCACCCCTTACGGATTCGCAGATGGCGACGCACTTTATGATATTGCCGGCAATGCCGCCGCAGGCAATCAGGCGGTCATCACGGGTGACGGTGATAAATACTTCGACAGTTGTATCAACGCTCAAATCATTCTCTTTCAGAAATTGCGCGATAGCCGCCATCTTTTTATTTTCTGAGCGTTTAACTTGCGTGAATATATTATTACCGAACATAGTGAATAGAGCCCCGATGCTATATTTGTTACTGGGTTTCTGTTTTTGTTGCTCTGTTTAGCAACCTGATAACTTCTTGTTTGCAATTGAAGGGAATGTTTTTTTATTACGGAGTATTTCTTTTTTTCCCTGCTGCATACATCGTAAGGAGTATTTTGGAGGTAATTTTTGATTTATTTCACAATAAGTTAGAAGGTTTTAATGTGTTTTATGGTTTTAAGTTTTTTAATTAATTTAACTCCGAAATAGCGTGTGGTTTTAATTTGTTTAATTGATTTAAGGTGGGGAATCTGCAACGATCCTGTTTTATACCGCGACTTGCAAATAAAACATTTTTATTACAACTACAATGAGAAATAAGTTTCGGGTATCGTCGCTGAGGAAGAAATATGGCAGAGCAGAAAAATAAAACACGGTTTCCTTTTTTTCGCAGTCTGGCGTTTCCATTGCGTATCTTTCTGCTTATTTTGGTCGTTTCTGTTTTTATTATCGCCGCGTTAGCACAATACTTTACCGCCAGTTTTGAAGATTATCTGGCAACGCATGTCCGCGATATGGCGATGAACCAGGCCAAAATCATCGCCTCTAACGACAGTATCATCGCGGCGGTGAAGCATCGTGATTACAAGCGTCTGGCGACCATTGCCGACAAACTGCAGAGCGGGACTGACTTCGACTATGTGGTGATCGGGGATACCAACTCTGTCCGCCTTTACCACCCAAATCCGGAAAAAATTGGCTACCCGATGCAGTTCACCAAACCCGGCGCGCTGGAAAGAGGGGAAAGTTACTTTATTACCGGCAAAGGGTCCATTGGGATGGCGATGCGCGCCAAAACGCCCATCTTTGATGACGATGGCAAAATCATTGGCGTGGTCTCAATTGGCTATCTGATCAGTAAAATCGATAGCTGGCGATCGGACTTTTTACTCCCAATGGCAGGGGTGTTTATCCTGCTGTTGCTGGTACTTATGCTGCTCTCCTGGTTATTTGCCGCCCATATTCGCCGGCAGATGTTGGGGATGGAGCCTAAGCAAATCGCGCGGGTAGTGCGTCAGCAGGAAGCGCTATTCAGCTCGGTATATGAAGGTTTGATCGCCGTGGACCCTGATGGGTATATCACCGCAATAAACCGCAGCGCGAGGAAAATGCTGGGGCTGTCTTCGCCAGGGCGAAAGTGGCTTGGAAAACCGGTTAGTGAAGTGGTTCAGCCGACTGACTTTTTCACCCAGCAGATTGCGGAAAAACGACAGGACGCGATGGTGAACTTTAATGGCCTGAGCGTTATCGCTAACCGTGAGGCGATTCGCTCCGGCGATGAACTGCTTGGGGCAATCATCAGTTTTCGTAGTAAAGATGAAATTGCTACTCTTAATGCGCAATTAACGCAGATCAAACAGTATGTAGAGAGCCTGAGAACGCTGCGTCATGAACACCTTAACTGGATGTCGACCATTAATGGCCTGCTGCAAATGAAAGAGTATGACCGGGTGCTGGCAATGGTGCAGGGGGAGTCGCAGGCGCAACAGCAACTGATTGACAGCCTGCGCGGCGCGTTTGCCGATCGTCAGGTAGCCGGTCTGTTGTTTGGCAAGGTGCAGCGTGCGCGTGAACTGGGCCTCACTATGACTATCGTTCCTGGCAGTCAACTGCATCAACTCCCTGAGGGGCTGGATAGCACAGAGTTTGCAGCAATTGTTGGCAATCTGCTTGATAATGCATTTGAAGCGAGCTTGCGCACCCAGCAAGGCAACAAGATCGTCGAACTCTATTTGAGCGATGAAGGGGATGACGTGATCATCGAAGTTGCCGATCAGGGATGCGGTGTACCGGAAGCATTGCGTGAAAAAATATTTGAACAGGGTGTGAGCACCCGTACCGATGAACCAGGTGAACATGGCATCGGTTTGTATCTGATTGCAAGTTATGTGAGGCGCTGTAACGGGGTGATTACACTCGAAGATAACTCCCCCTGCGGCACCTTATTTTCTTTATTTCTTCCGAAAGTGAAAAAAAATAATGACGGAACCATTAACGCTATTGATCGTTGAGGATGAAACGCTACTGGCGGAAATGCATGCTGAATATATCCGCCATATACCCGGCTTCAGCCAGATTTGGCTGGCGGGTAATCTTGCGCAAGCGAGGATGATGATTGAGCGTTTTAAGCCCGGTTTGATTCTGCTCGATAACTACTTGCCGGACGGCAAGGGAATTACGTTGTTGCATGAGCTAACCCAGACGCGTTATCCGGGGGGCGTGGTGTTTACCACGGCGGCCAGCGACATGGAAACGGTCTCCGAGGCCGTGCGCAGCGGCGCGTTTGATTATCTGGTCAAACCCATTGCCTACGAGCGCCTGGGACAGACGCTGACGCGTTATCAACAGCGCAGACGCATGTTGGCCGGTAATGACAGCGCCAGTCAAAAGCAGATTGATGAAATGTTTAATGCTTATGCGCGCGGCGAACCGAAAGGCGATTTGCCGACCGGAATTGATGCGTTAACGCTGAATGCGGTGTTGAAATTATTTGCCGATCCGACGGTACATCATACTGCGGAAACGATCGCCCAGGCGCTCACTATCAGCCGTACCACCTCCAGGCGCTACCTGGAGTACTGTGCCAGCCGTCATTTGATTATTGCGGAGATTATTCACGGTAAGGTGGGGAGGCCGCAGCGTATTTATCACGGCGGATAATTCACGTCATCCTTGAAGCTGCCTCTTTGTGGGCTGCGTGAAGAAACCCCAGTCACATAATTATCTATGGTACTGGGGATGTCTTCACTTGCCGCCTTGATGCAGCTTAAATGATTTTGCGTATCAAGGTCAGATACTGACAGTTATCGTTAACCGCCAATCAGGGCGGACGTCGCCGGCACCATCACTTCAGTTGCGATAATCACAACCAGCAGTCCAACCAGTACCGGAACCGAGGTACGTTTCACTACTTCGAACGGAGAGATCTTTGCCATCCCTGCGACAGCGACAACCACACCGGAGACCGGAGAGATTGTGCGTCCAAGGTTTGATGCCTGCAGCATCGGGATAGCAAGGTAAGCCGGGTTAATGCCAGAAGAGTGCGCCAGTTTCGGGATCATCTCAACGAAGGCATAGAACGGTGCGTTACCGGACCCCGTGGTCATTGCCGCCAGCATAGTCAGGATCACCAGTACCAGCATCAGAATAATGCTCGCGGAGCCAAACGAGGTGGCGATAGAAATCAGACTCTGAATAAAGCCGATTGTGCTCAGACCCTGGGCAAAAACGCCCGCCGCGACTAACAGCATCACCACGTTAGCAAAGGCATCCGCCATACCACGGTAGGCGACTTCCAGACCCGAGAAAACCTTCTGGGTGTTGAATCCTCGTACGAACTCCAGTACAGCAGCGATGAGCATGCACAGCACCAGAATTGTAATGATATGCAGCTGTGGGCCCCATTTTCCATCGAAAATCAGGACGCCAACGATCGGGGTAAATGGCAAGATGGCGTAAAACGACGGGGCGGTAGTGGTAATTTCAGCCACATCTAACATTTCATGAGAAATGTTCTCTTTTTTATCCAGATAACGCTGCCAGAAAAAGTGGGCAATCGCCATAGCAATGATGGCGGCAATGGAAATTGGCAGCGTGGTTTTAAACGCGAAATCGATCAGCGGCATTTCCGCGGCTTTTGCAGCCAGCACTACATCACCGGATGTTGGCGAAAGAATAATAGCGGCTGGGGAGGCGCAAATGGCCGCTGCGGCGCCACGGCTAATCCCAACGTTAACCATGACCGGGAACAATGTCGCCATCAGCAATACGCCCAGACCGGTTGCTGAAGAGACCGCCAGGGACATCAGGCAGGCGACAAAATAGGCGGCAATCATAAGCAGATAAGGTGAATTGATATACTGCAGCGGCTTAGAGGCCAGCTTAACCACCATATCATTCGCGCCAATATGCGTCATGTAGGCGGCAAAACCACACAGCATCATAATCATCATGCCGAGATCGCCGCCACGGCTCATCAGCAAAATTTTAATATATTCAACAATGTCTGTTGCCGTATAGCCCGTCGTTGCCGCGCTAGACGGCAAAACTTTATGGCCCATCAACGCACTGATAATCAGCAAAACCAGACCGCCGACAAACAGTACGCCTGTCGCGGAATAACCTTTAATGATGTAGCGCGCTACACCCACAATAACCACAACTCCAATAAGGAGTTCAATAAATGTCAACATTGTTTCCCCTGTCGCATTGCTGCCCAGAAAGTTAAAAAACTAAAAAAAGTAAAAAGTGGTGACAGAATGTGCCTAATAAACCGATAACTCTTGCTGATTGAAATCAATAAAAATACGGATTCAAGCGATGGCTAAGCCGTTTTTTCAGCATCGCGATTAAAAAAAGAATATCACAATAAAAAACTGTGAAGCGCAGCGTTGGTGTGTGTGTTTTGTGGTGACATTGATGCTTTATTGTTAATTTATTGTGATGTTATTTAACTCTCGCCGCAGGAAAGCACAATTTATTGGCAATAAAGAGAAAATAGTTCCTATGAAATGGCTCAGTAAATAAAGGGGTAGGTTATAGGCTGAGGAATATTCTGATTTTTTATTTGCGCATTTTTGTTAAGCTGACATTAAGGTTGGGTTTGCTAAAATTAATAATAAATCCCAGGATGGTAATTAAGTTGTGATTTTCGCTAAACGATATTTTCTCATTTTTTCATTTATTTTTATTCAGTTAGCTTTCACTTCCCAGGCTGCTGCTGAAGATAAAGGCTGGTTTGCTACTTTTAAAGATAATGTCAGTGAAACCTGGCAGCAGCCGGAATATTATGATCTGTATGTACCTGCTATTACCTGGCATGCGCGTTTTGCCTACGATAAAGAAAAAACGGATCGCTACAATGAACGGCCGTGGGGTGCAGGATTTGGTCAATCCCGTTGGGATGATAAAGGTAACTGGCACGGACTTTATATCATGGCGTTTAAGGATTCCTACAATAAATGGGAACCCATTGGCGGCTATGGCTGGGAAAAAACCTGGCGACCGCTGGCTGATGAAAACTTCCATACAGGTCTCGGCTTTACCGCCGGTTTCACCGCGCGTGATAACTGGAACTACATTCCGGTACCGGTGCTGTTACCGCTGGCATCAATTGGTTATGGTCCGGCAACGTTTCAGATGACCTACATTCCTGGAACGTATAACAACGGCAACGTCTACTTTGCGTGGATGCGGTTCCAGTTTTGATGGACTACCTGTATTGTCAGGTGGTTTATTGGAAAGCCTTTTAAAAACATAGTGATAGGAAATTTAACTGAAAAATAACGCGACATTTATCACTTTTTGATAAAGTTCGACTGGACAAAGTGCACCACAATTGTTGTACTGATACCCGACACAGCATTTGTGTCTATTTTTCATGTAAAGGTAATTTTGATGTCTAAGATTAAAGGTAACGTTAAGTGGTTTAATGAGTCCAAAGGATTCGGTTTCATTACTCCGGAAGATGGCAGCAAAGATGTGTTCGTACACTTCTCTGCAATCCAGACCAATGGTTTTAAAACTCTGGCTGAAGGTCAGCGTGTAGAGTTCGAAATCACTAACGGTGCCAAAGGCCCTTCTGCTGCAAACGTAATCGCTCTGTAAGCATACGACAGCAAGCATTCAAAACCCGCTTAATTGCGGGTTTTTTTCGCTTCAATGTGCGGGAGAAGCAGATACCAACCAGAATGCCAGGGCGGTCATCGCGAATGATCCCAACAGATTAACCAGTACATTCACCATAGCCCAACCAAAGCGTCCTTCCTGCAGTAAAAACACTACCTCAGCAGAGAAAGTGGAAAACGTTGTCAGTCCCCCGCAAAAGCCAGTAGTAATCAGCACTTTCCACATTGGGTCAATATTTGTCATGCGATTAAACCATGCCAGACCCATACCAATGATAAATGCGCCAAGTAAGTTTGCAGCCAGCGTACCGAATGGAATGGCCTGATGCAGCGGGTTAAACCGCATACTCAACATCCATCTTGCTACGCTACCTGTGCCACCACCGATAAAAACCGCTAAAAGGAGTTGTAACACTGCGTAATCCTGCTATTTGATTGTATAGAGGGTGAGTGTAACGCTGAATAATTGTTGTTGGCGAGCTTAACAAAGTTTTCTGGAGGGAATATGTTCGTTGCAGCAGGGCAATTTGCCGTGGGACCTTCATGGGAAAAAAATGCAGAAACCTGCGCCTTACTGATGTCTCAGGCTGTTGGAGAGGGGGCGTCGCTACTGGTATTACCGGAGGCATTGTTGGCGCGTGACGATTTAGACCCTGACCTGTCAGTGAAATCAGCTCAGCTTTTGGAAGGCGGGTTTCTGACGCATTTGTTGCGAGAAAGCGCACAAAATGAGATGACGACAATCCTGACGATTCATGTTCCCTCTGTGCCAGGCCGGGCATTTAACATGCTGGTGGCGCTACGGGCTGGTCGGGTAGTGGCCCATTACGCTAAATTACATCTCTATGACGCCTTTTCGATTCAGGAGTCACGTAATGTCGATGCAGGGGACGCCATAGCGCCGCTGCTGGACGTAGGCGGATTAAAAGTAGGGCTAATGACCTGCTATGACCTGCGCTTCCCTGAGCTGGCGCTGGCGCATGCGTTGCAGGGGGCTGAGATTCTCGTTTTACCTGCGGCTTGGGTGCGGGGATCGTTAAAAGAGCATCATTGGGCCACGCTTTTGGCGGCAAGAGCGCTGGATGCCACGTGTTATCTGGTTGCGGCTGGAGAATGCGGTAACAAGAATATCGGCCAAAGCCGGGTCATCGATCCCTTTGGCGTGACTATTGCGGCGGCGGCTGAAACGCCCGCGCTCATTATGGCCGAGGTTTCCGCCGAGCGGGTAAGGCAGGTCAGGGCACAACTTCCGGTGTTAAGTAACCGACGCTTTGCGCCACCGCAATTATTATGACGTTTTTTTAAACAAGGCTTGATTCACCTTGTTACAGATTGCTATTGTGTGCGCGCGTCGAAAGGCCGTTAATATTCTCAGGTTAATATGGCGCTTTATGTAGCCTGGTTTAAGTCAAGAAGGTATCTATGGGTGAGATTAGTATTACCAAACTGCTGGTGGTTGCCGCACTGGTTGTTCTGCTGTTTGGTACCAAGAAGTTACGTACTCTGGGTGGAGACCTGGGGACGGCAATCAAGGGCTTCAAGAAAGCAATGAACGACGATAATGCCGATGCCAAGAAAGAGGCTGATGGTAGCGTTCAGGCTGAGAAGCTTTCTCATAAAGAGTAATACTGCAAACTCTGCATGAAAAAAAACCGGCGATTTGCCGGTTTTTTATTGCTGATATGTAAGTGAGTATTACACGATTACTTCACTTCCAGCCCTTTGGCCTGCATGTCAGCATGGTATGAAGAGCGCACGAATGGACCGCAAGCAGCGTGGGTAAAGCCCATAGCCATGGCTTCTGCTTTCATCTCATCGAACTCATCCGGGCTTACATAGCGTTGAACCGGTAGGTGATGGCGGCTTGGCTGTAAATACTGCCCCAGCGTCAGCATGGTCACGCCATGGCTACGCAGGTCGCGCATGACCTCAATGATTTCAGCATTGGTTTCACCCAGACCCACCATCAGACCCGATTTGGTCGGAATCTCCGGGTGCGCTTCCTTGAAGCGTTCCAGAAGCTTCAGCGACCAGTTGTAGTCAGCCCCAGGGCGTACATTACGATAAATACGCGGTACGTTTTCGAGGTTGTGGTTAAACACGTCCGGCGGCGTGGCTGTGAGGATATCCAGCGCGCGATCCATACGGCCACGGAAGTCAGGCACCAGCGTTTCGATTTTAATCGACGGGCTTTTCTCACGAATCGCGGTGATGCAGTCAGCAAAGTGCTGAGCGCCGCCGTCACGCAGATCGTCGCGGTCAACGGAGGTAATCACGACATAGCGCAGCGCCATGTCCGCAATCGTCTGAGCCAGTTTTAACGGCTCGTTGGCGTCAGGAGCAACCGGACGGCCATGGGCAACGTCACAGAATGGGCAACGGCGAGTACAAATTGCGCCGAGGATCATAAAGGTTGCTGTTCCGTGATTGAAACATTCAGCCAGGTTAGGGCAGGAAGCTTCTTCGCAGACAGAGTGCAGGCCATTTTTGCGCATTGCCGCTTTGATGCCCTGGATGCGAGTGGAGTCCGCTGGCAGTTTTATTTTCATCCATTCCGGTTTACGCAGCAGGGCTTCACGCTCTGTTGCCACATTTTTTACCGGGATAAGAGCCATCTTATCGGCATCGCGGTATTTAACACCGCGTTCCATCACAATGGGTTTACTCATAGCTTGCGTGTTCCAGTTGCGAATTACGAAGGAAAGCGTTTCAATTCAAAGGAATGTTGCATTTATCAACTATTTTTGAATTAGTGATACGCAGTATATCATTGAAACGGGCCAGAAAGCAGCCTGACAGGCTGGCAAAATGTAAAATAGTTGTTGTTTTGTGCCATTTGCCACAACATATGCCGTGGCAAAGTATGACCGTATTTTCAGTCCGCGATGTACTCGTGCGGTGGGTTACCCAACAGCGCGAAGATGTTGGCCAGCAGGCGGGGGCGAATGCTCTCGGTCGTGGCTGTGCTATCCCACTGCGATACTTTCGCCATCTCCATTCCGGCATAACCGCAAGGATTGATTCGCAGGAAAGGTGACAAGTCCATATCCACGTTGAGCGCTAAGCCGTGAAATGAACATCCTTTACGGATACGTAATCCCAAAGAGCAGATTTTCTTCTCACCCACGTATACGCCAGGCGCATCGGCTCGCGGGTGGGCGTCAATGCCGATTTCGGCAAGGGTATTCACGACGGTTTGCTCCAGCAGCGTAACCAGTTCGCGCACGCCAAGTTTACGACGCTTCAGGTTCAACAGCACATACATGACCTGTTGGCCTGGCCCGTGGTAGGTCACCTGACCGCCACGATCGCTCTGGATCACCGGAATATCTCCCGGCATCAATACGTGCTCAGCTTTACCTGCCTGACCCTGGGTGAAGACAGGATAATGCTCTACCAGCCAGATTTCATCATGACTGTTTTCATTACGGGTATCGGTAAATTCATGCATGGCCAGAGAGACTGGCTCGTAAGGTTGAAGACCGAGCTGGCGGACCAGAATTTTATCCTGATACAAAACGGCATCTCCGTAGAGAATGTTAAAGAGGGGAAAAGTATATCACAGGGGGGAGGGGTTACCCGAGCGGGGATGCAGCGGGTAACCGACAGGTTTTTACAGCACCATGCGTACGATATCGATATTGCCTAATTCTTCGTACAGCGTTTCAACCTGCTCAATGTGTGTAGCAGTGATGGTGATTGAGACCGAGTGGTAGTTGCCTTTGCTGCTCGGTTTTACCGTCGGAGAGTAATCACCTGGCGCATGGCGCTGTACCACTTCAACCACCTGATCAACCAGCTCAGGCAACGCCTGCCCCATTACTTTGTAAGTAAATGGAGTAGGGAATTCAAGCAGTTCGTTAAGTTTGGTTTTCATGTCAGCTCCGGCGTTACATCAAAAAATAATAACTCCCACTGCGCGTGGGAGTTATCTGGATACCTAGTATATGGGGACGTAAATCACACTTTCAAGTGTTCGATTTTTAGCCAAACCAGTGATGGAACATTAATTTAATGTAATCAATGATTTTCCCAAAGAAGTTGCCCTCAGGGATTTCTTGCAGCACCACCAGCGGGCGCTGTTCAATGGTTTTGCCATCCAACTGGAAGTTGATAGTGCCGACAACCTGGTTTTTCTGCAGCGGGGCGTGCAGTTCAGTGGTGTTCAACACATAGCTGGCTTTCAGGTCTTTCATACGGCCGCGCGGAATGGTCAGGTAGACGTCTTTATCAACGCCTAACGACGCACGATCGGTGTTACCAAACCAGGCGGGTTCAGAGGCAAATTCTTTACCCACTTTCAACGGGTTCACGGTTTCAAAGAAACGGAAGCCCCAGGTCAGCAGTTTTTTACTTTCGGTTTCTCGGCCTTTATAGGTGCGACCACCCATAACGGCGGAGATCAGACGCATCTGGCCTTCGGTTGCGGATGCAACGAGGTTATAGCCAGCCTTATCGGTGTGACCGGTTTTGATACCGTCGACATTCAGGCTGTTATCCCACAGCAGGCCGTTGCGGTTTAACTGACGAATGCCGTTAAAGGTGAACTCTTTTTCTTTATAGATAGAGTATTCGTTAGGCACGTCGCGAATCAGAGCCTGACCAATCATCGCCATGTCGCGAGCCGAGCTGTACTGACCGTCAGCATCGAGACCATGAACGGTCTGGAAGTGGGTGTTTTTCAGGCCCAGCGCATTCACATAGCTGTTCATCAGGCCGACGAAAGCATCCTGGCTACCGGCTGCGAAGTCTGCCATCGCCACGCACGCGTCGTTTCCGGATTGCAGGTTAATACCACGGATCAGCTGAGAAACAGGAACCTGCATGCCTGGCTTGAGGAACATCAGCGATGAACCTTTGAAGACCGGGTTGCCCGTAGCCCATGCGTCATTGCCGACGGTGACCAGATCGGTTTCTTTGAATTTCCCGGCTTTCATCGCCTGGCCGATGACGTAGCTGGTCATCATTTTGGTCAGGCTGGCGGGGTCGCGGCGAGTGTCTGCGTTCTGTTCTGCCAGAACTTTACCTGAATTGTAATCAATCAGGATATACGACTCCGCATCGATCTGCGGAACACCCGGGATCATGGTTTTAATATTCAGGTCATCGGCATGGGCAGCAGAGAGAGAGGCTGCGCAGAGAGCCGCGGTGAGCGCCATACGCTGCACGAAACGAGCGGAAAAAGTGGTCTTCATGGTCTGAACTACGACGTCCGTGATGAAATTTAAAAAAGTGCCCTACTATAGCAAATGCATAACTGGCAGGCATCTGACTTTCCGCGTGACTTTGTTAATGTCATTTACAGAAACTGACAGTTCAGATACCTGATTTACGTTATTACACGCCGGTGATGAAGGACTGTAATTGCGCCTCGGATTGAAGACGCTGCTGCAATGTGGAGGCTTCGGCTTTGCTGGCAAACGGCCCCATCTGGATACGCCAGACTGCGCCGTTTTGTACCACCCGGCCAGGAACGCCAAACTGCTGGCTTAAACGCTTTTGATACTGCTGCGCGCGCGACTGCTCGCTGACTGCGCCAACCTGAACCACATAGCGTCCGTTGGCAGTTGCCGCAGGCGCAGGGGCTGTGACGGCTGCTGGTGTTGTTGCCGGCGGGGTTGACGTGACCGGTGCGGTGGTTGTCGATTGCGGCGCCGGAGTCGGCTCGCTGCTTTCCAGCACGCCTGATGCGAGCGTGGTTGGCGCACCGAGGAATCCACTGCTGTTTACTGGCGCACCGGTTGGGTCATCGCTTTTCAGCGTGGAATTACTGATCGGACGAATATCGCCTTGCGGCTGACCTGCATCTGATGGCGAAGGCATGCTTCCCATATTGCCGCCACCGCTTAAATCAGGACGCGCAGGCAAGGCATAAGTTTGTTTCGCGACAGTGGTACAAGCCATACCCGGTCCGGACAATGAACCATCCTGGGCGACGATGATTGGGTCGATACGCACTTTAGTATTGTTGGAGGTGTTCAGACGATCGGCTGCGGCACGCGAAAGTGAAATCACGCGATCGTTGCCATAAGGTCCGCGATCGTTAATGCGCACGACGATCATCCTGCCGTTCGCCAGATTGGTAATTCTGGCATAGCTGGGGACTGGCAGCGTCGGATGCGCAGCGGTCAGCTGCATCGGATCGAACGCTTCGCCAGACGCGGTTAAGTTGCTTCCTGGTTCCGCATCATAGATAGCGGCAAGTCCGGCCTGGCTAAAGCGGGAGGGATCCTGCACGATTTTGTAGCTTTTACCATCACGCTGGTAGTCCTGATTCGCCGTTGGGTTCAGGGGTTCAAAGCGCGGATCGGCCCCGCTGATTTCAACAATCGGACCATTACACACCGCAGGCTGCGGCGCGACAGCAACCTGTTGCTGACCATCATCACTCGAACACGCCGCGAGCATTCCTGCTGCGATGCAGATACCAAGCCACTGCTTACGCATTGCGTACCCCTTACACGCTTTTCGACAACATTTTTCTATGGGTGTGGATCGACATAACAATCCCGAACCCGGCCATCAGCACGATAAGTGCCGAGCCTCCGTAACTGACCAGTGGGAGTGGAACCCCAACCACGGGCAGAATACCGCTCACCATACCAATATTTACGAAGACATAAACGAATAATATCAACATTAAGCCACCCGCCATGACGCGACCAAAGGTGGTTTGCGCGCGGGCAGCGATCCATAATCCGCGCATAATCAGCAAAATGTAGAGCGTCAACAGAATCAAGATCCCCACCAGACCCAGCTCTTCCGCTAAGACAGCAAAGATAAAGTCGGTGTGGCGTTCGGGTAAAAACTCAAGCTGCGACTGAGTACCATGCAGCCATCCTTTGCCGCGTAACCCGCCGGAGCCAATAGCAATTTTAGACTGAATTATGTGATAACCCGCGCCCAGCGGATCGGTTTCCGGGTCGAGCAGCATCATGACGCGCTGACGCTGGTAATCATGCATCAAGAAGAACCACAGTATCGGGATAAACGCCGCGACCAGAACCACCGCAACGCCGATTAAGCGCCAGCTCAAACCAGAAAGGAACAAGACAAACAGACCGGAAAGGGCGACCAGAATTGAAGTGCCGAGATCAGGTTGGGCGGCGACCAACAGCGTGGGCATAAAAATCAGCACCAGCGCAATGGCGGTATTTTTTAGCGATGGTGGGCAAACGTCACGGTTAATAAAGCGCGCAACCATCAGCGGCACGGCGATTTTGGCAATTTCAGAAGGCTGAAAACGCACGATACCCAAATCCAGCCAGCGCTGCGCACCTTTGGAAATGGCGCCGAAGGCGTCTACCGCCACCAACAGAATGATGCAAAAGATATAGAGATAGGGCGCCCAGCCCTCATACACCCGGGGGGGAATTTGCGCCATCACTACCATGATGACCAGGCCCATTGCGATCTGGCCGACTTTGCGCTCCATCATGCCAATATCCTGGCCGCTGGCGCTCCAGATGACCAGTGAGCTGTAAACCAGCAGAGCCAGCAAAATAAGCAACATTGTGGGATCGATGTGGATTTTGTCCCAGAATGTTTTTTTGTTCGGATTATCCGTCACGATTATTGGTCCTCCGCTGCTGCAACCGCTGGGTTTTCCGCAGGCAGATTGGTGTTGTTGTCGCCCAACATAATATGGTCAAGGATCTGGCGCATAATGGTACCCACTGCCGGACCCGCACCGCCGTTTTCAAGGATCATGGCGACAGCGACCTGGGGTTTATCATAGGGGGCGAAGGCCGTCATCAGCTTGTGGTCACGTAAACGCTCGGCGATCTTATGTGCGTTATAGGTTTCATTAGCTTTCAGGCCAAAGACCTGCGCGGTACCGGATTTCGCCGCAATTTTGTAAGGCGCGCCAGCAAAATACTTATGCGCAGTTCCGTTAGGGCGGTTCGCAACACCGTACATACCGTCTTTCGCGATTTCCCAGTAACCAGAATGAATATCGCCAACGGGCGGTTCGTGCGGCTGTACCCACGGCACCTGCTTGCCGTTTTCTGCCGTGCTCATCAACAGATGCGGGACTTTTATCAAACCGTCGTTGATAAGGATCATCAGCGCTTTACTCATCTGGATTGGGGTTGCTGTCCAGTAACCCTGGCCGATGCCGACGGGAATGGTATCACCCTGATACCATGGCTTTTTAAACCGTTTTTGCTTCCACTCGCGGGTTGGCATATTGCCGGAGCGCTCTTCGGCAAGATCGATGCCCGTATATTTGCCGTAGCCAAATTTGCTCATCCACTCTGAAAGCCGGTCAATCCCCATATCATAGGCGATTTGATAGAAAAACGTATCCGCGGACTCTTCCAGTGAGCGGGTGATGTTCAGATGGCCGTGCCCCCACTTTTTCCAGTCGCGGTAACGTTTTTCAGAGCCCGGTAGCTGCCACCAGCCCGGATCGAACAGGCCGGTATTGCGGGTGATGACGCCTGCGCTTAACGCAGAAACCGCAACGTAAGGTTTAACCGTCGAAGCAGGGGGGTAAACACCCTGTGTGGCGCGGTTAACCAAGGGGGTGTTCGGGTCATTGAGCAACCCGGAGTAATCTTTACTGGAGATACCATCCACGAACAGATTCGGGTCATAGCTCGGCATAGATACCAGCGCCAGAACGCCACCGGTACGCGGGTCGGTAACCACCACGGCGGCACGACTGCCCGCCAGCAGCGTTTCAATATACTGCTGGAGTTTCAAATCAAGGGTGAGATAGATATCGTGCCCGGCCTGCGGCGCCACTTCTTTCAGCTGGCGAATGACGCGGCCGCGGTTGTTCACTTCTACTTCTTCATACCCGGTTTGGCCGTGAAGCACGTCCTCATAATAGCGTTCAATACCCAGCTTGCCGATGTCATGCGTTGCCGCGTAGTTAGCCAGCTTGCCGTCTTTGTCCAGGCGGTCTACGTCTTTATCGTTGATCTTCGATACGTAGCCAATTACGTGGGTCAGCGCAGAGCCGTATGGGTAATAGCGGCGTTTATAGCCTTTAACTTCGACGCCTGGAAAGCGATATTGATTCACGGCAAAGCGTGCGACCTGAACTTCAGTCAGGTTGGTTTTTACCGGAATTGAGGTGAAACGGTGTGAACGGGCGCGCTCTTTTTTAAAGGCAGCAATATCGTCGTCCGTCAGGTCTACGACGTTACGCAGCGCGTCGAGGGTATCCTGAATGTTGTCTACCTTTTCCGGCATCATTTCTATCTGATAAATGGTGCGGTTAAGGGCGAGAGGAATTCCGTTGCGGTCATAAATGATGCCGCGACTCGGCGCGATAGGCACCAGTTTGATGCGGTTTTCGTTCGAACGGGTCTGATAATCAGTGAAGCGAACGATTTGCAGATTATAAAGGTTGGCGATCAGCACGCCGGTTAGCAGCAAAATCCCCAAAAAAGCGACCAGCGCCCGGCGCACAAACAGCGCGGACTCAGCCGAATAGTCGCGAAAAGAATTCTGTAGTTTCATCCGCTGCTTAATCTACTCAAGAATCAATGATCACTCACGGTGATAAGGATGGTTGGTGGTAATGCTCCACGCCCTGTACAGACTCTCCGCAACCAGAACCCGAACAAGAGGGTGTGGAAGGGTTAATGCAGAGAGTGACCAGCTTTGTTCCGCTGCGGCTTTACAGGCAGGAGAGAGACCTTCAGGCCCGCCAATTAACAGGCTGACGTCACGACCGTCCAGTTTCCAGCGCTCCAGTTCGGTCGCCAGCTGCGGCGTGTCCCAGGGTTTACCCGGGATATCAAGGGTGACGATGCGGTTTTTGCCTGCGGCAGCCAGCATCTGCTCACCCTCTTTGTCGAGAATGCGTTTGATGTCCGCGTTCTTGCCGCGCTTTCCTGCCGGGATTTCGATCAGCTCAAAGGGCATATCTTTCGGAAACCGACGGAGATACTCGGTAAATCCGGTTTGTACCCAGTCAGGCATTTTCGTACCCACAGCGACAAGTTGCAGCTTCACGCATTAACTCCAGAGTTTTTCCAGTTCATACAGGCGACGACTATCTTCCTGCATCACGTGGACAATCACATCGCCGAGGTCAACGACGATCCAGTCAGCGACATTCTCGCCTTCCACGCCGAGCGGCAGCAGGCCAGCAGTGCGGGACTCCTGAACCACGTGGTCTGCAATAGACATAACGTGACGGCTGGATGTACCGGTGCAGATAATCATGCAATCAGTGATGCTGGATTTGCCCTGAACGTCTAAGGCGATGATGTCTTGACCTTTCAGGTCATCAATTTTGTCGATTACAAAATCCTGGAGTGCTTTACCCTGCAAGTGTTCCCCCTGGGTGAAAAGAGTTAAAAACGTCTGTTAGTATACCTGAACCAGAGGCGATATCGGGACAAATGTCTCCGAATGCGCTTGTGAAGTGCGCTATCATCCCACCCCACGCCACAGAATGCATCGCCATTTTTGTAAAACAATTTCTGCAAAGCTCTGAAGGGCGGGAAAAGTCAGGCTGCGGAGAATAACAGCCTGTCATGGGGTGTCAATGGGAGAGAGGCCCTTCGGCATAAAAAACAGCGCTTTCACTCCCCGTCGCGCCATACGGCCCGGCTGTTAAGCACTTTCAGAACCGCAAAATCGTCACAAAAATCAATTGCGCTCCAGCAGCCTTGTTCGACGCGGAAATGCCACATTGCCGCAGCGGGCATGGACAGCAGACGGGCGATCAACACGCTCAGCACGCCTTGATGACTCACCACCAGCAGATTTTGGCACGCTTTATAATCAGCAAGCTGGGCAATGAAACGTTCCACTCGCTGGGAAAACGCCTGAAAACCTTCGCCATTGGTGGGCGTCGCATTCTGCCAGTCGTTACACCACACGGCGTAATTTTCGGCGTCTTCGCGCGCCAGATCGCGATGGTGACGCATTTCCCAGTCACCAAAAAACATCTCATTAAGCTCAGGCATGTTGCGCACAGGAACTTCACGTTCTGCCAGAATCAACTGCGTTGTATGGCGGGCGCGTTCCAGTTCGCTGCACAGAACGTTGTCGACAGGGACATTGCGTAACAGCGTACCCAGCGTTTGCGCCTGAGCGATCCCCCGTTCCGTTAGCGGTGTGGGGGCGTGGCCGCTATATAAACCAGCGACATTGGCTTCGGTTTCGCCATGACGTACTAACCAGAGTCTCATGTTTTCCTCGTGAGGCTATTCGCACAAAATATGATGTTTGCCCTGATTGCGCAGTGATTTTTCACTAAAATACCCTTTTTTACGTGGAGCGGCACGATGTCTTTATTGAAGAGCGCACATGGCGGTAACACCCGAGAAGCCGCCGAATTGTTGGGCATCTTGCCTGAGCAGTTGCTGGATTTTAGCGCGAATATTAACCCGCTGGGTATGCCAGTAAGTTTAAAACGGGCGATTATCGACAATCTGGACTGCACGGAGCGTTACCCGGATGTCGATTACGCGCAACTGCATGCCGCGCTGGCGGAGCATCATCAAATTCCGTCCTCGTGGATCCTGGCCGGGAACGGTGAAACCGAATCCATTTTTACCCTGGTGCATGGCCTGAAGCCACGCCACGCGATGATTGTGACGCCCGGGTTTGCGGAATATCGTCGGGCGCTGCAATGGGGAGACTGTACGATCCATGAGTTTGCGCTGTGCGAAGAGGATGGCTGGCAGCTTACCGATGCGATCCTCGATGCGTTAACGCCTGAGCTGGACTGCCTGTTTCTCTGTACGCCCAATAATCCCACCGGGTTGTTGCCCGAAACCCGCCTGCTGCGTGAAATTGCCACGCGTTGCGAGTCGCTGGGGATCGCCCTGATCCTTGATGAAGCGTTTATCGATTTTATTGCCAAGGAGTCGGGGTTTATCCCGTTACTGCACAAGAACCCGCATATTTGGGTGCTGCGTTCGCTCACCAAGTTTTATGCGATCCCGGGACTGCGCCTGGGGTATCTGGTCAACAGTAACGAACAGGCGGTTGCACAGATGCGCAACCAACAAATGCCGTGGTCAATTAATGCGTTTGCTGCCCTGGCAGGCGAGATTATCTTACGCGATAGCGCATATCAGCGGGCGACGTGGAAATGGCTGGAACAAGAGGGGGAGCGGTTTGATCAACAACTGCAAGATCTGCCCGGCCTGACGGCGTATCCCGGCCGGGCAAATTATCGTTTATTACGCTGCGATCGTGCGGATATGGATCTGCAACTTGCGTTGCTGAAACAACATGTCTTGATTCGCAGTTGCGCCAATTATCCGGGGCTGGATGCGCGCTATTATCGGGTAGCCGTTCGCAGCCAGGAAGAGAATAACCGCCTGCTGACGGCCTTACGCAAGGCGCTTAGCGGTACAGTCCCTGTTGATTGATATAGTCAAGCACCGCGTCTGGCATCAGGTCGTCGCACGGCTCGCCCTTTTCCAGGCGCTCACGGATGAGCGTGGCGGAGATGTTAAACCACGGCGTTTCGGCCAGGTAAATCTTCCCGCAAGGCAGGTTGTGCAGGTCATCTGCTGAATGGGTCAGATGATCCTCCAGCCATTGCTGGTGTTTTTCCTGCGCCATTTCGAGTGGATAGCCCGGACGTCGGCACACGATGAGGTGGGTATTACCCAGAATCGTGTGGTAGTCATGCCAGGAAGGGAAGGTAAGCAGCGAATCCTGACCAATGATAAACGCTAACGGCACGTTTGGGCCTTGCTCCTCGCGCCACTCTTTTAGCGTTTGCGCGGTGTAGGAGGCGGTATCGCGTTTCAGTTCGCGTTCATCCAGGGAAAATAGCGGTTTATCAGCAATGGCCAGTTCAACCATACGCTTACGTTGCTCACCGGACGCTTCGGGCTGCGCACGATGTGGCGGCACGTTATTGGGCATGATGATGACCCGGGAAAGGCCAATCAGATTCGCCAGAATTTCAACCGGTTTAAGATGACCGTAATGCACCGGATCAAAGGTGCCACCGAACAAAGCCTGCAATGATTTCATATCAACCATCAATAAAAACATCGGCCAGCGATTTATGACAGAGCAAAAGGGAAAGCCCCTCAAGTTCCGCCCACACTGACTGACCATAGTCTTGTTTAAGCGTAATTTCCGTACGCGTTAAAAGCGTCACAGCCTGACGCAGTTGCGCCGGGTTCAGCCGGTTTAACGCATCTCCCATCATGCCCCGGCGATTTTGCCACACCCGGTGTTTATCAAACAACGTGCGCAAAGGCGTATGGGCCGACTGCCTTTTCAAGTTAACCAGCAACAGCAACTCACGCTGGATCGTACGCAGCAAAATAACCGGCTCGCTACCTTCCAGGCGTAGCTGCTGCAGAATGTGCAGCGCGCGTTTGCTTTTGCCCATCAGCAGCGCGTCTACCCAGTGGAATGGGGTAAAGTGCGCGGCATCGTTAACCGCTTTCTCTACGCGAGGCAGCGTTAACTTGCCGTCAGGCCAAAGCAACGCTAATCGTTCCAGCGCTTGCGCCAGTGCTAACAAATTACCTTCATAGCAATAGCACAAAAGCTGATTGGCCGCGTCATCCAGTTGCAGGTTGTTAAGTTTCGCCCTGGCGGCAACCCAGCGAGGAAGCTGTGCTTGTTCCGGCGTCTGGCAGCTTACCTGAACCGCATTATTTGCAAGCCCCGTATACCATGCGGCGTTTTCCTGTGCCCTGGTGAGTTTGTTGCCGCGAACAATCAGCAGCAGGTCGTTATGTAGCAGTGTGACGAGTGAAGCGAGCTGTTCGTTAATGGCAACATTAGGGCCATTTTCAGGCAACTGCAGAAGCAGGGTTTGACGGCTGGCAAACAGGCTCATCGCCTGGCAGAGTGAAAAAATCTCTCCCCAGTCGGTGCTGTTGTCCAGAGTGAAGGCGTGGTGTTCTTCGAATCCTTGTGTTGCGGCAGCCTGACGGATGGCATCCTGGCTTTCCTGCAATAAGAGGGGATCGTTGCCCAAGAGTAAATACGCCGCGCGCAGCCCTTCATTGAGCTGTGCGCGGAGTTGTTCAGGGTACAACTTGAGCATCAGTTACCCAGCGTGGTGGAGACACGCGCCGGAGATGACGCAGGCGCTGCGGTTTTATTCACCGCAGGCTCAGCATCAGCATTGGATGACTGAGTATCGGCCAGATGTACGCTTGGCAGCTTACGAATCAACTGTTCAGCCGCTTTGTCATACATCTCTTTTATGATCATGTCCTGCTCGTTATCCTTCGCCAGTGCAGCCTGTGGGTTGTCAAAGAACGAACGATAAACTTTGGCGCTGATTGGATAAATATCATGACCTGGAATCAGCACAGTAGCCCTTACGGACATCACCATCTGGTATTCAGCCGTTTGACCGTTCTGGAATACCGATGCCGTATCCTGCGAAATGCTGACCGCACCCAGACGTAAGGACGTCACATCTTTACGCATGGTACCGTCTTCAAGCAGCGTAACACCGTTCAGACGCAGCTGATTACGCACCGCGCGGCTTAACGGGCCGTTCGGATCGCCAGAGTTCAGGATCATGGTTTTCATTGAGGGTGGAACCTGCGTAGTGTTACGCAGATGCCAACCACACCCGGCGGTGACAAGCACCGCCAGCGATAACAACAATGTTGTCAGAAGTCGCACGCTTCCTCCCGCGCTTAGCCAACGACCAGATTGAGGAGTTTACCCGGTACATAAATCACTTTACGTACGGTAACGCCATCAAGATATTTTGCCACCAGATGCTCCTGGCCAGCACGTTCACGAACCTGCTCTTCAGTGGCGTTTACCGGAACGGTGATTTTGCCACGTACTTTGCCGTTTACCTGAACCACAACCAGCGTTGAGTCTTCAACCATTGCTGCTTCGTCCGCCACCGGCCACGGCGCGTTGTCGATATCGCCTTCGCCTTTCAGCGCCTGCCACAGGGTGAAGCAAACGTGTGGGGTGAACGGGTTAAGCATGCGTACAACAGCCAGCAATGCTTCCTGCATCAGGGCTCTGTCCTGCTCGTCTGCCTGCGGTGCTTTCGCCAGCTTGTTCATCAGCTCCATAATCGCCGCAATCGCGGTGTTAAAGGTCTGACGACGACCGATATCATCGGTGACTTTAGCAATGGTTTTATGCACGTCGCGACGCAGCGCTTTTTGATCTTCGCTCAACACATCAACGTTCAGGGCAGCAACATCTCCCTGGGACGTATGTTCGTAAACCAGTTTCCAGACACGTTTCAGGAAGCGGTTCGCCCCTTCAACGCCGGACTCCTGCCATTCCAGCGTCATATCAGCCGGAGAAGCGAACATCATGAACAGACGTACGGTGTCGGCGCCGTAGCGTTCAACCATGACCTGCGGGTCGATACCGTTATTTTTCGACTTGGACATCTTGCTCATGCCGGTATACACGAGTTCATGGCCTTCTGCGTCCTTAGCCTTAACGATGCGACCTTTTTCGTCACGCTCAACGATGGCATCAACCGGAGAAACCCAGTTACGTTCGCCGTTGGCGCCAACGTAGTAGAACGCATCGGCCAGAACCATCCCCTGACACAGCAGCTGTTTAGCCGGTTCATCAGAGTTGACCATGCCTGCGTCGCGCATCAGTTTGTGGAAGAAGCGGAAGTAGAGCAGGTGCATGATGGCGTGTTCAATACCGCCAATGTAGATATCAACTG
This sequence comes from Citrobacter sp. Cb028, assembly GCF_030336705.1. Classification (NCBI taxonomy): domain Bacteria; kingdom Pseudomonadati; phylum Pseudomonadota; class Gammaproteobacteria; order Enterobacterales; family Enterobacteriaceae; genus Citrobacter; species Citrobacter sp. Cb028. Next base: position 448,545 of record NZ_JAOWCZ010000034.1, read on the forward strand.
GCAGCCAGTAGTTCGCCGCGTCGGAATCCAGCATACCTTCCTGATACTGCGGGCAGGTGTAGCGCGCGTAGTACCAGGACGACTCCATAAAGGTATCGAAGGTGTCAGTTTCGCGCAGCGCAGGCATACCGTTAACGGTGGTTTTCGCCCACTCTGGATCGGCTTTGATTGGGCTGGTAATGCCGTCCATGACTACGTCTTCCGGCAAAATAACCGGCAGTTGGTCTTCTGGCGTTGGCAGGACGGTACCGTCTTCCAGCGTCACCATCGGAATCGGCGCGCCCCAGTAACGCTGACGGGAAACACCCCAGTCACGCAGACGATAGTTAACTTTACGCTCACCCACGCCTTTAGCTACCAGCTTGTCAGCAATAGCGTTGAAGGCCGCTTCGAAGTCGAGGCCGTCAAACTCACCGGAGTTAAACAGCACGCCTTTTTCGGTCAGCGCTTGTTCAGACAGATCCGGCTCTGCGCCTTCAGCAGTCAGAATTACCGGCTTGATGGTCAGGCCATATTTGGTCGCAAATTCGTAATCGCGCTGATCGTGACCCGGAACGGCCATAACTGCGCCTGTACCGTATTCCATCAGCACGAAGTTTGCCGCCCAAACCGGGATCTCTTCGCCAGTCAGCGGGTGAACGGCTTTGAAACCAGTGTCGACGCCTTTCTTCTCCATGGTCGCCATTTCGGCTTCAGCAACCTTGGTGTTGCGGCATTCGTCAATGAAGGCAGCCAGTTCTGGGTTATTTTCAGCGGCTTTCTGCGCCAGCGGATGACCTGCAGCAACGGCCAGGTAGGTCGCACCCATAAAGGTGTCCGGGCGTGTGGTGTAGACGGTCAGCGTGTTGTCGTAATCGTTCACATCGAAGGTGATTTCCACGCCTTCAGAGCGGCCAATCCAGTTGCGCTGCATCGTTTTCACGGTGTCTGGCCAGTGATCCAGGTTATCCAGGTCGCGCAACAGTTCGTCAGCGTAAGCGGTGATTTTGATGAACCACTGCGGGATCTCTTTACGCTCAACTTTGGTGTCGCAACGCCAGCAGCAGCCGTCGATAACCTGTTCGTTCGCCAGTACGGTCTGGTCGTTCGGGCACCAGTTAACGGCAGACGTTTTCTTGTACACCAGCCCTTTTTTGTACAGCTCGGTGAAGAACTTCTGTTCCCAGCGGTAGTATTCCGGGGTGCAGGTTGCCAGCTCACGGCTCCAGTCGTAACCGAAACCCAGCATTTTGAGCTGGTTTTTCATGTAAGCGATGTTGTCGTACGTCCAAGGCGCGGGGGCGGTATTGTTTTTGACCGCTGCACCTTCGGCAGGCAGGCCGAACGCATCCCAGCCAATTGGCTGAAGTACGTTTTTGCCCAGCATGCGCTGATAGCGGGCAATCACGTCGCCGATGGTGTAGTTACGGACGTGGCCCATGTGTAGTCGACCAGAAGGATAGGGAAGCATAGACAGGCAGTAATACTTCTCTTTGCTCTCGTCTTCGGTAACTTCAAATGTGCGCTTCTCATCCCAGTGAAGCTGTACTTTGGATTCTATCTCTTCCGGGCGGTATTGCTCTTGCATGGCAGCCAGTGGTCCTGTTTTCAATACAGCTACAAACGTAGCTCTAGATGTGGTGTTTTAGATCCGCATAGCATAGCCCAAACGCCCGCGCCAAAACAGCCTTTCGCGCATTCAACGTTGAATTCCCGTAAGGATAATTCTTGCACGAATTTACACACTCTGTGGACAGTCTTGCAAAGCGTAGCGTAAATAACGTCTATTATTATAGACAGTTAACGACCCAGGAGGCGAAGCGATGAACAAGGTTGCTCAATATTACCGTGAACTGGTGGCTTCACTGAGTGAACGCCTGCGTAATGGCGAACGCGATATTGATGCGTTGGTGGAACAGGCGCGTCAGCGCGTTATGCAGACCGGGGAGTTAACGCGCACCGAGGTGGAAGAGCTCACCCGGGCCGTCAGACGCGATCTGGAAGAGTTTGCTCTGAGCTATGAAGAAAGCCTCGATGAGGAGACCGACAGCGTCTTTATGCGGGTTATCAAAGAGAGTATCTGGCAGGAACTGGCCGATATTACCGATAAAACGCAGCTCGAATGGCGCGAAGTGTTCCAGGACCTCAGCCATCACGGGGTTTATCACAGCGGCGAGGTGGTCGGGTTGGGCAATCTGGTCTGCGAGAAGTGCCACTTCCATTTAGCGGTGTACACTCCTGACGTGCTGCCGCTATGCCCGAAATGCGGACACGATCAGTTCCAGCGTCGACCGTTTGAGCCGTGATAATGTTGCCGGATGCGACGCGCTGCGTCTTATCCGGCCTACGCATTAGGCGTAAAACTTCAACCGTTCTGCCAGCAGATCGACAAAACCTTCGCGATCCACGTCCACCATTACGGTGGCGTTTGGCTTATTGCCGCTCAGGAAGTAGTAGTCAACCACGGTCATTCCCTGGGTGTATTTGCCCTGAGTTTCCACACCAACCCAGCGTTCAACGGTGGTAAACAGTTCAGGTTTCAGCAGCCAGGCAATGGTGCATGGATCGTGCAGCGGCGCGCCAATGAATCCCCATTTTTCATCTTTGTGATATTCAAAGAAGAAGTCGAGTAGTTCAGCAACGATTGTCGAAATGGGATTGCCGATAGCGCGGAACCGTTCGGTATCTTCACGATGTATTTGCGCTTTATGCGTGACATCCAGTCCAGCCATCACCACCGGAATGCCCGACTGGAACACGATCTCAGCGGCTTCTGGATCCACGAAGATGTTGAACTCGGCGGCGGGCGTCCAGTTTCCGAGGCCCATTGCACCACCCATGATCACGATACGGGCAATTTTGGTGTGCAGTTCAGGATGGCTATTCAGTAGCAATGCCACGTTAGTTTGCGGCCCGGTGGAGACAATCGTCACCGGTTCCTGACTGTTACGCAGGGTTTTCGCCATCAATTCCACGGCGGTGCAGTCCTGTGGAGCAAAAGCGGGTTCAGGCAGCGCCGGGCCATCAAGCCCGCTCTCACCGTGGACGTTATCGGCAATTATCAGGTCGCGCATCAGCGGTTTGACTGCGCCACCGGCCACTGGGATATCCGTACGGTTGAGCAACGTTAACATACGCAATACGTTACGCAGCGTTTTGTCGGGGGTCTGGTTACCGGCAGAGGAGGTTATCGCTTTCACATCCAGTTCAGGTGAAGCGAGGGCGAGAACAATTGCGATAGCGTCGTCATGACCTGGATCGCAATCAAACAGGATAGGAAGTGCCATTGTTGCTCCTTGTAAGTGGGACTTTGTGACAAGGTTAACGCTGGGCTGTGCCTGTTTCGAGAAGTGAAGAGATAAATCGTGAGGTGGCGCGCACATGGAGGTGCGCGCCAGCAAAATTAGTGCAGGATTTTCGCGAGGAAGTCTTTGGCACGGTCTGATTTTGGATTAGCGAAGAACTCTTCTTTCGGTGAGTCTTCAACAATCTTCCCTTCATCCATGAAGATCACCCGGTTCGCCACTTTACGCGCAAAGCCCATTTCGTGGGTAACCACCATCATGGTCATCCCTTCATTGGCCAGTTCAACCATGACGTCCAGTACTTCGTTGATCATTTCTGGGTCGAGCGCTGACGTCGGTTCGTCAAACAGCATGGCGATAGGATCCATGCACAGCGCCCGGGCGATGGCGACACGCTGTTGCTGGCCCCCGGAGAGCTGAGCTGGAAACTTCTCGGCATGCGCTGACAGACCAACGCGTTCCAGTAACTTTTGCGCCTTGTCGCGGGCCGGCTTTTTATCGCGTTTAAGCACTTTTACCTGCGCCAGAGTCAGGTTCTCAATAATCGACAGATGCGGGAACAGTTCAAAGTGCTGGAACACCATGCCAACGCGAGAGCGCAGTTTGGCCAGATCGGTCTTTTTATCATTCACCACGGTACCATCAACGGTGATGACGCCCTGTTGTACCGGCTCCAGCCCGTTCACCGTTTTGATAAGTGTTGATTTACCTGAACCTGACGGGCCGCAGACCACCACCACTTCACCTTTTTTCACTTCCGTGGAGCAGTCGGTCAGCACCTGAAAGTGACCATACCATTTAGAAACATTTTTCAGGGTAATCATTAAACTGTCCTTTTCTTCAAATAGCTGACCAACAACGATGCGCTCAGACTGAATACAAAATAAACGGCGCCAGCAAACAGGATCATTTCAACCTGCGTGCCGTCACGCTCGCCAATGGTGGAGGCGGTACGGAAGAAGTCTGCCAGACTCAATACATAGACCAGCGAGGTATCCTGGAAGAGTACGATGCCCTGGGTAAGCAGCAGCGGCACCATCGCGCGAAATGCCTGCGGCAGAATGATGAGCTTCATCGACTGCCAATGGGTCATCCCCAGCGCCAGCGCGGCACTGGACTGCCCGCGAGAAATACTCTGGATACCGGCGCGGATAATCTCGGAATAGTACGCGGCTTCAAACATCGAAAATGCGACCATCGCTGATATCAGGCGAATATCGGTTTTTGGCGACAGACCTAGCACGTTTTGCAGGAAGCCGGGCACAATCAGGTAGAACCACAGCAGCACCATCACCAGCGGAATGGAGCGGAATACGTTGACGTAGCCCTTCGCAAACCAGGCAATTGGCGCGAAGCTGGACAGACGCATTACTGCAAGGATGGTCCCCCAGACGATACCAATGACGACTGCCGTGACGGTGATTTTCAGCGTGATGATCAGCCCATCCAGCAGATACGGCAGGGAAGGGACGATAGAACTCCAGTCAAATTCGTACATTATTTGCCTCCCAAATTGCCAGGCAGGCGGATTTTGCGTTCGACGAGATTCATCACCAGCATGATGACGGCGTTAATCAGTACGTAGGCCAGAGTGATGGCCGTAAACGATTCCCATGCGTGGGCGGAGTAATCCAGTAGTTTACCCGCTTGCGCAGCCATATCGACTAGGCCGATAGTGGAGGCGATCGCGGAGTTCTTTACCAGGTTCATCATCTCTGAGGTCATTGGCGGAACAATCACGCGGTAAGCGTTTGGCAGCAGAACATAGCGGTAGGCCTGCGGCAACGTCAGCCCCATCGCCAGCGCGGCATTTTTCTGCCCGCGAGGCAGAGACTGAATAGCGGCACGAACCTGTTCGCAGACGCGCGCAGCGGTAAACAGCCCCAGACAAAGCATGGATGAGAGGAAGAACTGAATGTTGGGATCCAGTTCTGACTTGAACCACATCCCGATGTTTTCCGGCAGCAGTTCAGGAATGACCAGATACCAGGTAAAAAACTGGACGATGAGCGGAACGTTACGAAACAGCTCGACGTACAGCGTGCCGATCCCGGAAAGGAAACGATTTGGTACGGTACGTAAGATGCCGAATAAAGAGCCGATGAGGAAAGCGATAACCCAGGCGGTGATAGATAACGCGACAGTGACCTGGAAACCACTCCAGAGCCAGCCGAGATAGGTGGTGTTGCCGAACGGGGCTTGTTGTAAAAAAATACCCCAGTTCCAGTCTATAGACATAAATCTACTCCAGAAAAAAAAGGGTAGCAGCGCTACCCCCGAAGATTGTTATTCAGCGTTTTGCGGTTTTCAGGCCTGATGGGGAACGACCATCAGGCTTATAGTCTGTCCGTGCTGAGTAGCAATCGAGAGGGAGGGGAAGCCTCCCTGATTACACTTCATCCTTCAAGATATCTCGTTGTTGGCTGCCTTTATTCATCCCGGTTACTTACTCATGTAAGCGCCCGGGAATTCGCTCAGTTGCCGCCTCGATATAACTTGAAAGGTTTTGTGTACTCTTCTAATTAATTAGTTAAGCGCTTTATCATTCGGTTCTTTGAACAGGGCTTTCATCTCGTCTGACAGTTCGAAATTCATGTTCAGGTTCTTCGGTGGAATTGGATTTTTAAACCACTTATCAAACCATTTCTCAGCTTCGCCTGAGGTCTGCGCTTTGGAGATAGTGTCATCCATCAGCTTTTTGAACTGAGGGTCATCTTTACGCAGCATGCAGCCGTAAGCTTCCTGAGACTGCGGCTTGCCGACGATCTCCCAGTTGTCTGGTTTCTTCGCCTTCGCGCGCTCGCCAGCCAGCAGGGCGTCATCCATCATAAAGGCAACGGCGCGGCCGCTTTCCAGAGTACGGAAAGAGTCACCGTGGTCTTTCGCGCTGATGATGCGCATATCCATTTTTTGCTCTTCATTCAGCTTGTGCAGCAGCACCTCTGAGGTGGTACCCGAAGTCACGACTACGGCTTTACCTTTCAGATCGGCGAAATCTTTGACGTCGCCGCCTTTTTTCGCCAGCAGACGAGTACCAACAACGAAAATGGTGTCAGAGAAAGCCGCTTGTTTTTGGCGCTCGACGTTGTTGGTGGTGGAGCCACATTCAAAGTCGAAGGTGCCGTTTTGCAGCAGCGGGATACGGTTTTGTGAAGTAATCGGGATCAGTTTCACCTGCAGGTCAGGCTTGTTCAGTTTTTTCTTCACGGCTTCAACGATCGCGTTGGAGTAATCCTGTGAATAACCGACCACTTTTTGCTGGTTATCGTAGTAAGAAAACGGTACCGATGATTCACGGTGGCCGACCACAATCACGCCGTTTTTGGCGATCTTGTCCAGCGTGCTGCCTGCCGCTGGTGCTGCGTCTTCTGCGTGCGCCAGACCGGCGGACATTCCCATGACCAGCATGGCAGTGGCGAGCTTACGTAATTGCATATCCAACTCCTTTATCGTCTGCGCCAGGGACGCATTGATACCCATTGTGATGTTGTTATTGTTTGCTACTGAAACGTGCAGTCTTGTATATGTTTGTTAACATTTAGTTTGGATGAATGTAAAGAATTTGCTGTTTTATTGTTTATTTTTGCGAAGTGCGCCGCACCATTTGGGGGCAAAAATATCTTGTTGCACTTTTCAGGTGCTACCGGCGCTCAACGTTGGTGCGACCAGGTTGCACATTCAGCCAAAACTGCATTTGTCTTGTAGAACAAAGCAATAGACGTGCCAGAATGGGGAGCGGGAAATGTTTTGTGGGCCGGATAAGCGAAACGTTATCCGGCCGGGAAAGGAAGGTTACTTACGACGCTGGCGCAGGCTCATTACCACCGCACCAAAGCCAAACAGCGCGGTCAGCAGCCAGAGCGGCCAGTTACCGGTACGGGCATAAGGGGTTAAGCCCGTTGTTGGCGTCACGCTGGTGGTCAGGACCTGACGGGTAAACTGCGGGATCATCGCCTGAATCTCACCCTGTGGACCAATCACCGCCGTAATACCGTTGTTGGTGCTACGCAGCAGAGGGCGCGCCAGCTCGAGGGAACGCATACGCGCCATCTGGAAGTGCTGCCACGGGCCGATGGATTTACCAAACCAGGCATCGTTGGAAATCGTCAGCAGGTAGTCCGTATCCGGGCGGAAATTATCCCGTACCTGTTCGCCAAGAATGATTTCATAGCAGATGGCAGCCGTCAGCTTAAAGCCGTGCGCATGCAGCTGTGGCTGCACATAAGGCCCACGGCTGAAAGACGACATTGGCAGGTCAAAGAACGGCGCTAACGGGCGCAGGATCGATTCCAGCGGGACGAACTCGCCAAACGGTACCAGATGGTTTTTGTTGTAGCGGTTGCTGGAGTCGTAACTGTACGGGCTGTCTTTACCCAGCGTGATGATGGTGTTGTAGGTGTCGTAACGATTCTGCTTGTTCAGACGTGCGTCAACGATACCGGTAATCAGCGTGCTGTTTTTCGATCTCAGCAGGTCATCCATCATGCCCAGAAAACGCTGCTGATTAATTTCCAGGTCCGGGATAGCGGATTCTGGCCAGATGATCAGCTGTGATTTGCCCATCTCAGGCTGGGTGGCGTCGAGATAAATCTTCAGGGTGTTGAGTAACTGACCTTCATCCCATTTGAGCGACTGCGGAATGTCGCCCTGCACCATCGAGACCTGAGTGGTTTTTTCCGGCTCAAGCGTGTACCACTGGATATAGCGCAGCGGAAAGGGCAGAGCAAAGAGCACTAGCGCGGCAATCAGCGGCTTCCAGTTACGCGTCACCAGCGCCAGCGCCAGAAGGCCGCTAACCACCATCAGCAGGAAGTTAATCGCCTCAACGCCCATCACCGGAGCCAGCCCTTTTAACGGACCGTCGATCTGACTGTAGCCGAACTGTAGCCACGGAAAGCCGGTCAGTACCCAGCCGCGCAGGAATTCGGTTATTTGCCAGACGACCGGCGCGGCAATCGCCACGCGTATCCAGGTGGTTTTCGGCCACAGACGCGCCAACACGCCGGCAAACAGGCCGGTGTAGAGGGAAAGGTATGCGGCAAGCAGAACCACGAGGAACACATTAATGGGGCCCGGCATACCGCCAAACTGCGCGATGCTGACGTAAACCCAGTTGATGCCGGAGCCAAACAGCCCCAATCCCCAGAAGTAGCCGATTGCGGCAGACTGGAGCGGACGGCGATTGAAGGTAAGAGCCTGCAGGCCCATCAGCGAAACGATCGCAGCGGGCCAGATGTCATACGGAGAGAAAGCCAGCGTCCCGCAGGCACCGAATAATAACGCCAGCAGCAGGCGAATGCGCTGGCGTTCAATTAATGGGGCAAATGCCATGTAGTCTTAGATCCAGTTTCGGGTTTATTCGTCCAGTTTGGGCTGGGGTGAGTCGTCCGGAATTCTGACATGAACCTGAATAATACGACGGCTGTCGGCCATTGCCACTTTGAACTGGTAACCATCAATGTCGATAGTCTCCCCGCGCGCGGGCAGATGACCAAAGGCCTGCATGACCAGCCCGCCGATGGTATCTACTTCTTCGTCGCTAAAATGGGTACCGAAAGCGTCGTTGAAGTCTTCAATCGGCGCCAGAGCGCGAATGGTCCAGGTGTGGCGACTGAGCTGACGGAAATCGATATCGTCTTCTTCGTCGTACTCATCTTCAATTTCACCCACGATCAGTTCAAGGATGTCCTCAATGGTCACCAGACCTGAGACACCGCCGAATTCGTCGATGACGATAGCCATATGATAACGCTGGGAGCGGAACTCTTTCAGCATGCGGTCAACTCGCTTGCTTTCAGGTACGACAACCGCCTGGCGTAACACTTTCTCCATGCTGAAGGCTTCGGCATCGCTGCGCATAAACGGCAGCAGATCTTTGGCCATCAGAATCCCTTCAATGTGATCTTTGTCTTCGCTGATCACCGGGAAACGCGAGTGGGCAGACTCGATAATGACATCGAGACATTCGTCCAGGGTCTGGTTGCGTTTCAGGGTAATCATCTGAGAGCGAGGGATCATGATGTCGCGCACGCGTTGGTCCGCAATATCCATCACCCCTTCGAGCATATCGCGCGTATCTTCATCGATAAGGTCGTTTTGCCCGGAATCACGGATCAGCTCCAACAGTTCGTCGCGGTTTTTTGGTTCACCGTGGAAAAGTTGGCTCAGTAACAGGGAGAAAAATCCCTTTTTGCTGTTTAAGGTGTCACTACTGTGTGAATTGTCGTCGCTCATGGCGTCGTATGGGTTCTCATGTTAGTTAATACAAAGCTCGTCATGCGTATATTCAGCTGTTGACGGCATGTCTCTTCATCGTACTTCAAACCAGGTAAGCCGGATAAGGCGCAATACCTGATGGCGGCTGCGCCTTATCAGGCTTACAAGATTTCGAAATGCTTATTCTTTCTCGGCAATGTACGGATCCTCATAGCCCAGAGCAAGCATAATCTCTGTTTCTAGGGATTCCATCTCTTCCGCTTCATCGTCTTCGATATGGTCGTAACCGAGTAAATGCAGGCTACCGTGCACCACCATGTGCGCCCAGTGGGCCTCAAGCGGTTTGCCTTGTTCCTGCGCTTCTTTCTCGACTACCTGACGGCAGATGATCAAATCGCCCAGCAGCGGCATTTCAATGCCCGGCGGGGCTTCAAACGGGAAAGAGAGTACGTTGGTTGATTTATCTTTCCCGCGATAGGTCAGGTTCAGCTCGTGGCTTTCCGCGTCATCGACCAGACGAATGGTAACTTCAGACTCTTCCTGAAACTGTGGGATCACCGCATCCAGCCAACCCTGAAACTGACTTTCTGTTGGTAAACCAGATTCGTCTTCACATGCCAGCTGTAAATCGAGAATAACCTGACTCATTTTTGTTCCTGCTCCTGAGCTTCGCGCTTGCGTTCTGCAGCCAGCTCGGCTTTGCGTTTCTGTTCTGCTTCTTCCCAGGCTTCATACGCCGTGACGATACGGGCGACCACCGGGTGGCGAACCACGTCTTCGCTATGGAAGAAATTAAAACTAATTTCGTCGACTTCAGCCAGTACTTCAATGGCATGACGCAGACCGGATTTGGTGCTTCGCGGCAGGTCAATCTGGGTGATATCGCCGGTGATAACCGCTTTGGAGTTAAAGCCGATACGGGTCAGGAACATTTTCATCTGTTCGATGGTGGTGTTCTGGCTCTCATCAAGAATGATGAACGCATCGTTTAACGTACGACCGCGCATGTAGGCCAGGGGCGCAACTTCAATGACGTTACGCTCAATCAGCTTTTCGACCTTCTCAAACCCGAGCATTTCGAACAGTGCGTCATACAGCGGTCGTAAGTAGGGATCGACTTTCTGGCTGAGGTCACCCGGCAGGAAGCCGAGTTTTTCGCCCGCTTCCACTGCCGGACGGGTCAGCAGAATTCGACGGATCTCCTGACGCTCAAGCGCATCGACCGCAGCGGCAACCGCAAGATACGTTTTACCCGTACCCGCAGGGCCAACGCCAAAGGTGATGTCGTGGTCGAGGATATTCGCAATGTATTGTGCCTGGTTCGGCGTACGCGGCTTAATTACCCCGCGTTTGGTTTTGATGTTCACCGCTTTGCCAAATTCCGGCACGCTGTCTGCGCTTTGCTCAAGCACTCGCGCTTCTTTAATTGCCAGATGAATTTGTTCAGGCTCAATGTCCTGCGTCTGACCGCGCATTGGGGCAGTATCGACGTACAGGCTACGTAAAATATCTGCCGCCGCGGTGACGCAAATTGGGCGACCGGTCAGCTTAAAGTGGTTATCACGGCGGTTAATTTCGATGCCGAGGCGACGTTCCAGCTGCTTGATGTTGTCATCAAATGGGCCGCAAAGGCTCAACAGGCGGGCATTGTCTGCGGGTTCAAGTGTGATTTCACGAGTGTCTATGTTCAAACTGTTCCTCTTTTGCATGTCTTGCCGGACGCTGAACATTTACCGGCATCTAAGGAAATTATTCACGCCATGGGGGAAAGGCGCAAGCATTGCGATAAATATGGGGATGATGAGGTAGATTACAAGGCCCGCCGGGGCAGCGAGCCCAGAAGAGTAAGCCCGACAAGCGTAGCGCCATCGGGCATTGAAGATTAAGGCTGATAAATACCGACGCCCAGATCGTTTTCTTTGCGGGTACGCGCAATAACTGACTCAGGGGATTCAGCGATGCGCAGACCCATTTCGTCTTCGGTGCGCACCACTTTACCGCGCAGGGAGTTCGTCCAGACATCGGTAATTTCTACATCCACGAACTTACCGACCATTTCCGGGTTGCCTTCAAAGTTCACCACTCGGTTATTTTCGGTACGGCCAGACAGTTCCATGATGCTTTTACGCGATGTGCCTTCAACCAGAATGCGCTGGGTCGTGCCAACCATGCGACGGCTCCAGGCCATGGCTTGCTGGTTAATACGCTCCTGCAGAATATACAGGCGCTGTTTTTTCTCTTCTTCCGGCACGTCGTCAACCATATCGGCGGCAGGGGTGCCAGGACGCGCAGAGAAGATAAAGCTGTAGCTCATGTCAAAATTGACGTCTGCAATCAACTTCATGGTCTGCTCGAAATCCTGCGTGGTTTCGCCAGGGAAGCCAACGATGAAGTCGGAGCTAATCTGGATATCCGGACGCGCTGCGCGCAGTTTGCGGATGATCGCTTTATATTCCAGCGCGGTATGGGTGCGCCCCATCAGGTTCAGTACGCGATCTGAACCGCTCTGAACCGGCAGGTGCAGGAAGCTCACCAGTTCTGGCGTGTCACGATACACTTCAATGATATCATCGGTGAATTCGATCGGATGGCTAGTGGTGAAGCGGATACGGTCAATGCCATCGATCGCCGCGACCAGCCGCAGCAGATCGGCAAAAGATCCGATCGTGCCGTCGTAGTTCTCACCGCGCCAGGCGTTCACGTTTTGTCCCAGCAGGTTCACTTCACGCACGCCTTGCGCCGCAAGCTGGGCGATTTCAAACAGGATATCGTCCGCCGGACGGCTTACTTCCTCACCGCGGGTGTATGGCACCACGCAGTAAGTACAATATTTATTACAACCTTCCATGATTGACACGAATGCGCTTGGACCTTCAGCACGCGGTTCCGGTAGGCGGTCGAATTTTTCGATCTCCGGGAAACTAATATCAACCACCGGGCTACGGGTGGTGCTTCCACGCACTTTGTTGATCATTTCCGGCAGACGATGCAGGGTTTGCGGCCCAAAAATAATATCGACATAGTGCGCGCGTTGGCGAATATGGTCGCCTTCCTGAGACGCAACACAGCCACCGACACCGATGATCAGCTTGGGGTTTTTCTCTTTTAACAGCTTCCAGCGGCCCAACTGATGGAAGACTTTTTCCTGAGCCTTCTCACGGATAGAGCAGGTATTCAGCAGCAGCACATCCGCTTCTTCGGCCACGTCGGTCAGTTGATACCCATGGGTGGCATCCAGCAGATCGGCCATCTTCGATGAATCGTATTCGTTCATCTGACAGCCCCAGGTTTTAATATGGAGTTTTTTGGTCATCGACTTGCTCTTGCGAAATTGTGGCTGAAATGCAGGGCGCATAGTGTACTGCTTTGGCGCGGTTGTGACCAGTATGACGGATGTCAGCCTCAAGGGGTAAAAAATCCTGTAAACTTACACAATACATGTAACAGGATAATTGACCATGACAAATCAACCAACGGAAATTGCCATTGTCGGCGGGGGGATGGTCGGCGGCGCGCTGGCGCTAGGACTGGCGCAGCATGGATTTACGGTAACGGTCATTGAGCATGCCGTTCCCGCGCCGTTTGTGGCTGACGGACCGCCAGATGTCAGAATTTCGGCCATCAGCTCCGCCTCCGTGTCGTTACTGAAAGGGCTGGGCGTCTGGGATACGGTTCAGGGGATGCGCAGCCATCCTTACCGTCGTCTGGAAACGTGGGAATGGGAAAATGCCCATGTGATGTTTGATGCCGCCGAGCTTAAGCTGCCCTTGCTGGGCTATATGGTGGAAAACACGGTCCTGCAACAGGCGCTCTGGCAGGCTCTGGACGTTCACCCCAAAGTCACGCTGCGCGTGCCTGCGTCGCTAATCTCTCTGCATCAACATAACGATCGGCATGAGCTTGAGCTGGCTGGTGGCGAAAAAATCAGCGCGAAGCTGGTCATTGGCGCCGATGGCGCAAATTCTCAGGTGCGGAAAATGGCCGGGATTGGTATCCATGCCTGGCAATATGCGCAGTCCTGTATGTTGATAACCGTACAATGCGAGAATTCGCCGGGAGACAGCACCTGGCAGCAATTCACCCCTGACGGTCCGCGCGCATTTTTACCGCTGTTTGATAACTGGGCCTCGCTGGTGTGGTACGACTCACCGGCGCGTATCCGTCAGTTGCAAGGTTTGAATATGTCGCAACTGCAGGCGGAGATCGCCAAACATTTCCCATCGCGACTCGGTAACGTTACGCCTGTGGCAGCGGGGGCATTCCCGCTAACGCGCCGTCACGCGCTGCAATATGTGCAGCCAGGACTGGCGCTGGTGGGTGACGCCGCGCATACCATTCATCCGCTGGCGGGGCAGGGCGTTAATTTGGGGTTCCGTGATGTGGATGCGCTGATTGACGTGCTGGTGAATGCGCGCAGCTACGGTGAGTCCTGGGCAAGTCAGCCGGTGCTGAAGCGCTATCAGAACCGTCGCATGACTGACAATTTCATCATGCAAAGCGGCATGGATCTGTTCTACGCAGGATTTAGCAACAACCTGCAGCCGCTGCGTATCATGCGTAATATTGGGCTAATGGCCGCAGAGCGCGCCGGCGTGCTGAAACGCCAGGCACTCAAGTACGCGTTAGGATTGTAATTCAGACAGGCCTACAGAGAACGTTGTAGGCCTGGTAAGCGTAGTGCCATCAGATAATAAATGCAGAAAAGCAAAAAGCTCGCCGAAGCGAGCTTTTTTAATATGGCTGGGGTACGAGGATTCGAACCTCGGAATGCTGGTATCAGAAACCAGAGCCTTACCGCTTGGCGATACCCCAACGGGTGCATCCACAGAATGGACGGCTTTTTGAAATTGGCTGGGGTACGAGGATTCGAACCTCGGAATGCTGGTATCAGAAACCAGAGCCTTACCGCTTGGCGATACCCCAACAATTTTTTGGATTTACCGAACGAGTCGATACGTCCTTAATATGGTGGCTACGACGGGATTCGAACCTGTGACCCCATCATTATGAGTGATGTGCTCTAACCAGCTGAGCTACGTAGCCAGATATTATCATATTCTTCGATGGCTGGGGTACCTGGATTCGAACCAGGGAATGCCGGTATCAAAAACCGGTGCCTTACCGCTTGGCGATACCCCAATGACCGTTGCGGTGAACCGCTACATCGAAGAAAAAATGGCTGGGGTACCTGGATTCGAACCAGGGAATGCCGGTATCAAAAACCGGTGCCTTACCGCTTGGCGATACCCCATCCGTGCAACGCTTACGGGTGAATGGTGCGGGAGGCGAGACTTGAACTCGCACACCTTGCGGCGCCAGAACCTAAATCTGGTGCGTCTACCAATTTCGCCACTCCCGCAAAAAAGATGGTGGCTACGACGGGATTCGAACCTGTGACCCCATCATTATGAGTGATGTGCTCTAACCAGCTGAGCTACGTAGCCATCTTTTTTTCGCGTAACCTTATCGGCGTTGCGGGGCGCATTATGCGTATTGAGCCTTGAAGCGTCAACCCCTTTTTCATTGAAAATAGCTGGAATGTGACTGTTTGGTTAGGTTGCGAACAGCATGACGCAATATTCGGCAATTATTAGTTATTAATTGTTTTTTTGCACAGAAAATAGACATAAAAAAGAGCCCCGCAGGGCCCTTTTCTAAGGATTAACTTATTTATAAGCGGACTGATGTACGCCAACCGCACGACCAGAAGGATCGTTCATGGTTTTAAACGCCTCATCCCATTCAATTGCTTTGGCAGAAGAACAGGCAACAGACGGCCCGCCAGGCACACATTCCGCAGCGCTCGCAACCGGGAACAGCTCTTCGAAAATCTCACGGTACAAATACGCTTCTTTAGATGATGGCGTGTTGTAAGGGAAACGGAAGCTGGCGGTTTCCAGTTGTTGGTCAGAAACTTGCTCAGCGGCCACCTCTTTCAGGGTATCAATCCAGCTGTAACCGACACCATCGGAGAACTGCTCTTTCTGACGCCATGCAACGCTTGCTGGCAGGTAGGATTCAAAACATTCACGCAGAACATGTTTTTCCATTTTGCCGTTGCCGCACATTTTGTCCTGCGGGTTGATGCGCATCGCCACATCAAGGAATTTCTTATCCAGGAAGGGCACGCGAGCTTCCACTCCCCAGGCCGACATAGCTTTGTTGGCACGGGCACAGTCGAACATATGCAGCGCCTGCAGCTTACGCACGGTCTCTTCGTGCAGCTCTTTTGCATCTGGTGCTTTGTGGAAATAGAGATAGCCGCCAAATACTTCGTCAGAACCTTCGCCCGACAGCACCATTTTAATGCCCATCGCTTTAATTTTACGCGACATTAAGTACATCGGGGTCGAGGCGCGAATCGTCGTAACATCGTAAGTTTCGATGTGATAAATCACGTCGCGGATAGCATCCAAACCTTCCTGCACGGTGAAGTGGATCTCATGGTGTACAGTACCCAGATGGTTCGCCACCTCTTGTGCGGCTTTCAGGTCTGGAGCGCCTTCCAGGCCTACGGCGAAGGAGTGCAACTGCGGCCACCAGGCTTCGCTACGCTCCTGATCTTCAACACGACGCGCGGCGTATTTTTTGGTGATTGCGGAAATGACGGATGAATCCAGACCGCCGGACAGCAATACACCATAAGGAACATCTGACATCAGGTGGCTTTTCACTGCATCTTCCAGTGCCTGACGCAGCTCGTTTTTATCGGTAACGTTGTCTTTTACCGCATCGTATTCAAACCAGTCGCGCTGGTAGTACTGACGAATTTCGCCGTCTTTACTCCATAAATAGCTCCCGGCCGGGAATTCTTTGATCGTGCGACACACGGGAACCAGGGCTTTCATTTCAGACGCAACGTAGAAGTTACCGTGCTCGTCGTAACCCATATACAGCGGGATGATCCCGATATGATCGCGACCGATCAGGTAAGCGTCCTGCTCGCTGTCGTACAGAGCAAAAGCAAACATGCCTTGCAGGTCATCCAGAAACTCTGGGCCTTTTTCCTGATACAGCGCAAGGATAACTTCGCAGTCGGAACCGGTCTGGAACTGATAGCGATCGCCGTATTCAGCGCGCAGCGCCTGATGGTTATAAATTTCACCGTTAACCGCCAGGATATGCGTTTTCTTCACGTTGTACAGCGGCTGAGCACCGGCGTTGACGTCGACGATGGACAGACGTTCGTGCGCCAGAATGGCGTTATCACTGGCGTAAATACCCGACCAGTCCGGGCCGCGATGGCGCATCAGACGAGACAATTCCAGGGCTTTTTTACGCAGTTCAACTGCGTCAGTTTTAATATCGAATACGCCAAAAATAGAACACATAACCTTCTCCGTTAACCTGTTGCGTGATGCTTTTTATGTTTGCTTGATAAAGAAAATGCCGCAAAGCTGGAGAGGGCGCAAGTGAATTACGGGTCAGAAAATAAAAAACGCAATGGTCATTGTGGATTGGTGAAAAAAGATTACGGAATAGACGGGTTTATTAATGAATCGATAATTTTATGGCGGTTTTATTAAATGGAAGGATTTCTTCTGGCCGGATATGACGCGGGAGCGTCTTATCCGGCTTACGCATCAAATCACATCAATTTCCGCAACGGACGGGTAAATCCAGCTTGGTCTGAACGGCATGCTGTCAATGTCGTCGAGCGTCGAAACGCCAGACAATACCAGGATGGTCTCGAGACCCGCCTGGAAGCCCGCCAGAATATCGGTACGCAGGTTGTCGCCAACGATAACGGTCTCTTCCGAATGCGCCTGCATTTTGTTGAGCGCCGCGCGAATAATCCACGGGCTGGGTTTGCCCACATAAAACGGCTTGCGGCCAGAGATTTTTTCGATACCGGCGCACAGCGCACCGCAGGCAGGATAAAAACCGCGTCCGTGAGTATCCGGGTTTGTGGCGATGAAACGCGCACCGTTGGCCACAAAATATGCCGCTTTATGCATCATGTCCCAGTTATAGGATCGCGTCTCGCCAACAATCACAAAATCGGGGTTCACGTCAGTAATAGTAAACCCGGCTTTATACAGCTCGTGAATTAACGCACCTTCACCTACCACGTAGGCCTTTTTCCCTTCCTGGCGGCGAAGAAAATCAGCGGTAGCCATGGCGGAAGTATAAAAGACGCTATCAGGGACATTCACACCCGCGGTGGCGAAGCGGTTTGCCAAATCCTGTCCGGTCTGTGAAGGATAGTTAGTCAGCAAAACTAACGGCAGGCCTTTTTCCAGGATCCCAGTCAGAAATTCTGCCGCACCCGGTACGGCAACATTGTCGTGCATCAGCACGCCGTCGATATCACAAATTACATTCTTAATGGCCATGGACAATCCGACATCAAAAAAAGAAGGCATTACTATACACAAAATACACTAAATCATTCGAGTTGCATCAAGGCGGCACAAGTCTGAGAACCCCGGGAGCTTACTGAAGTAAGTGACTGGGGTGAGCAGATGCAGCTAACGCAGAGGCTGCTTGGTATTAGCTTTCCAGCAAACGTTGCAGCAATGTACCGTTGAGCATCGCACGCTTCACCAGCGCAAAGGCGCCAATGGCTGAACGGTGATCCAGCGTGGAACGAACCACCGGTAAATTGTGGCGAAACGCTTTCAACGCCTGCGTGTTGATACAGCTTTCTATAGCAGGCAGCAGCACTTTGTCAGCCTCGGTAATCTCGCCCGCAATGACGATTTTTTGTGGGTTAAACAGGTTGATGGCGATGGCGATGGTTTTACCCAGGTGACGACCAACGTGCTCAATGACTTCTGATGCCAGGTTATCGCCTTTATTAGCCGCCTTACAGATGGCTTTAATGCCGCAATCATCCAGCGTGAGTCGGCTTGGATAACCCTGTTTCAATAAGTTCTGCACGCGGTGTTCAATAGAGGCATTGGCGGCAATTGTTTCCAGACAGCCGAAATTACCGCAGTGACAGCGCTCACCCAGCGGCTCTACCTGAATATGGCCAATCTCACCCACGTTGCCATTGCGACCAATAAAAATTCGGCCATTGGAGATGATTCCCGCCCCGGTTCCGCGGTGAACACGCACCAAAATGGAGTCTTCGCAATCCTGGCTTGCCCCGAAATAGTGCTCGGCCAGCGCCAGACTGCGAATATCGTGACCGACAAAGCAGGTGACCTTAAAGCGTTTTTCGAGTGCTTCGACCAGCCCCCAGTTTTCGACCTGAATGTGCGGCATATAGCGGATGACGCCGCTTTCAGGATCAACCAGGCCTGGCAGAATGACGGAAATCGCAACCAGCTCGCGGATTTTCCGCTGGCAGTTCTCAATAAAGGTGGCAATGGTGTTGAGCAGCGCATACTCCAGCGTTTCCTGGGTGCGCTCCGGGAGGGGATAATGCTCTTCAGCGACCACTTTACTGCTCATATCATAGAGCGTGAGCGTAGTATCGTGGCGGCCCAGGCGTACGCCAATCGCGTGGAAATTGCGGGTTTCGGTGACGATAGAGATAGCGCGGCGGCCCCCGGTGGAGGCCTGCTGATCGACTTCTTTGATCAGCCCGCGTTCAATCAATTGACGCGTAATTTTCGTTACGCTGGCGGGGGCAAGCTGGCTTTGCTCGGCAATTTGAATTCGTGAGATTGGCCCATGCTGGTCAATCAGGCGATAAACCGCCGCGCTGTTAAGCTGTTTTACGAGATCAACATTACCTATTTGAGCTTGTCCGCCTGGTGTCATTCTTTCTCTTACTCAGTAACGACCTCGTTGCCATTAACGATGGTCTTGATAATTTTAAAGTCGTGCGTGAACGCAGTCAGGTTGGCTACTTTGCCTGGCGCGATGCTGCCGAGTTGTTTGTCGACGCCAATGGCGCGAGCAGGGTAGAGCGTTGCCATACGTAAGACTTCGTCGAGAGCGATATTCGCATGTTCGACCAGATTGCGTACGCCTTCAATCATGGTTAATGATGAGCCGCTCAGTGTACCGTTCTCATCAACGCACAATCCATTACGGTAGTATATTGTTTTACCAGCGAAAATGAACTGTTCAATGTTTGCACCTGCTGGTGCGGTTGCGTCGGTGACCAGGCACAGCTTGTCGCCTTTCAGGCGTTTGGCATTACGAATGTTAACGTAATCAACGTGGAGGCCATCGGCGATGATACCGCAGTAGATATCGGCTTCATCAAGAATAGCGCCCGCCAGACCTGGTTCGCGACCGGTAATGTACGGCATCGCGTTGAACAGATGCGTCGCAAAGGTGATACCTGCGCGGAACCCGATTTTTGCTTCTTTTACCGTTGCATTTGAGTGACCCGCAGAAACCACAATACCCGCATTCACCAGCTTGGTAATGACCTCTACCGGGACCATTTCTGGCGCCAGCGTTACTTTGGTGATCACATCGGCATTATTGCACAGGAAATCAACCAGCGCAGCGTCCGGTTGACGGACAAATCCCGGATTATGGGTGCCTTTTTTCACCAGATTCAGCCACGGACCTTCCAGATGAAGCCCTAGTGCCTGATTTGGGTGTTTCGCCAGGTATTCACGCATGACGCGAACGCCTTGTTTCATCAGGTCATCGCTGGTGGTGATAAGCGTTGGCAGGTAGCTGGTGCAGCCAGATTTTTCATTGGCTTTCTGCATGATTTCCAGCGTTTCAACGGTCACGGCTTCTGCCGTATCGTTAAACTGTACGCCGCCGCAGCCGTTTAGCTGTACATCGATAAAACCGGGGGAAACAATGGCCCCATTCAGTGAGCGCTGTTCAATTCCTGACGGTAACTCAGCCAGTGGGCAAACGCTGTCAATCAGGCCATTGGCGACAACAATCGCATGGTCATCAAGAATTTCGTGACCGGTAAAAATCCGGCCCTGGGTTAAAGCATACATTCCGACCCCCGATTTCAAAAAATGCCGCCCTGCAACTTATCGACAGGGCGGAGACATCAATTACAGACCTTTAATATTTTCCGCTTCTAACTCGTTAAAGTATTTCAGCGTCTTCACTTTCAGTTCCATGGTGGAAGGCTCATCGCAGACCACAACGGCTTTCGGATGCAGCTGCAGACAGCTGATGGTCCACATATGGTTAACGTTGCCTTCAACGGCGGCTTGCAGCGCCTGCGCTTTCTGGTGGCCCAGTACCAGGATCATCACTTCTTCGGCATCCAGCAGGGTGCCCACGCCAACGGTCAGCGCATATTTAGGCACCTGGCTTACGTCGCCGTCAAAGAAGCGTGAGTTCGCAACACGCGTGTCGTGAGTCAGCGTTTTGATGCGGGTACGGGAAGCCAAAGAAGAGGCTGGTTCGTTGAACGCGATGTGACCATCGTTGCCTACGCCGCCCATAAACAGGTGGATTTTACCGTAAGAACGGATTTTCTCTTCATACTGACGGCATTCTGCATCAATATCCGGTGCGTTACCATTGAGGAGGTTGATGTTTTCTGCTGGAATATCAACGTGATCAAAGAAGTTGCGATGCATGAAGCTATGGTAGCTTTCCGGATGCTCTTTCGGCAGGCCAACATATTCGTCCATATTGAACGTTACAACATGCTTGAAGCTTACCTGGCCCGCTTTGTGCATTTCAACCAATGCTTTGTAGGCTGTCAGCGGAGTACCGCCAGTCGGCAGGCCCAAAACGAACGGACGATCAGCCGTTGGTTTGAACGCGTTAATACGGTTAACGATATGGCGAGCAGCCCATTTGCCGACTTGTTCAGCGGTATTCAGGGGGATCAGTCTCATTCTTCACCTCAAAAGTAAATGTAAGCAATTGGCGGATTGAGTCTCTGTGCAGTATTAAGCGTAACCTGGTTTTGCATCGGTAAGGATCAATCCGTTTCGATTTTTTGAATGATAAAATAAGTTTTCGTAGTTAGCCAGTGTAAGGGAGGGTTAATAACGATATTTGGTGACTGGAATCACAAAAAACACGCATTTAATTTGCGATACGAATTAAATTTTCACACACTCTGAATGTAGATGAATGGTTAATATTGTTGTTCCAGAATCTTGCTGTCAGGAATGGTCGCACAATAAAAATATGGCTTCAAAGAAGCCTAATCGGGGTCTCGTAGGGGGAATAAAATGAATATTTTAGGTTTTTTCCAGCGGCTGGGTAGGGCGTTACAGCTCCCCATCGCTGTGCTGCCAGTCGCGGCACTGCTGCTGCGATTCGGCCAACCAGATTTACTTAACGTACCCTTCATCGCGCAAGCGGGTGGGGCCATCTTTGATAACCTGGCGTTAATTTTCGCTATCGGTGTGGCTTCCAGCTGGTCAAAAGACAGTGCGGGTGCTGCAGCGCTGGCGGGTGCGGTCGGTTATTTCATATTGACCAAAGCAATGGTTACCATTAACCCGGCCATCAATATGGGCGTGCTGGCAGGTATCATCACTGGTCTGGTCGGCGGTGCGGTATATAACCGTTGGTCTGGTATCAAACTACCTGACTTCCTGAGCTTCTTTGGCGGCAAACGCTTCGTGCCGATCGCCACTGGCTTCTTCTGTCTGGTGCTGGCTGCTATCTTCGGCTACGTGTGGCCGCCGGTGCAGAACGCCATCCATGCGGGAGGTGAGTGGATCGTGGGCGCTGGCGCGCTGGGTTCCGGTATCTTTGGTTTCATCAACCGTCTGCTGATCCCAACCGGTCTGCATCAGGTGCTGAACACCATCGCCTGGTTCCAGATTGGTGAATTCACTAACGCTGCAGGTACCGTATTCCACGGTGACATCAACCGCTTCTACGCGGGTGACGGCACTGCGGGTATGTTCATGTCTGGCTTCTTCCCGATCATGATGTTTGGTCTGCCGGGTGCGGCGCTGGCAATGTACTTCGCCGCTCCGAAAGCACGTCGTCCGATGGTTGGCGGTATGCTGTTGTCCGTTGCGATCACCGCGTTCCTGACCGGTGTTACCGAGCCGCTGGAATTCCTGTTCATGTTCCTGGCGCCATTGCTGTACCTCCTGCACGCACTGTTAACGGGTATCAGCCTGTTCGTTGCAACACTGCTGGGGATCCACGCGGGCTTCTCCTTCTCCGCAGGTGCTATCGACTACGTGTTGATGTACAACCTGCCGGCGGCGAGTCAGAACGTCTGGATGCTGGTCGTGATGGGCCTGGTGTTCTTCGTCATTTACTTTGTGTTGTTCAGCGCGGTTATTCGTATGTTTAACCTGAAAACGCCGGGCCGTGAAGATAAAGAAGACGATATCGTTACTGAAGAAGCGAACAGCAACACTGAAGAAGGTCTGGCTCAACTGGCAACCAACTACATTGCAGCAGTTGGCGGTACCGATAACCTGAAAGCGATTGATGCCTGTATCACTCGTCTGCGTCTGACCGTTGCCGACTCCGGTCGCGTAAATGATGCGATGTGTAAACGTTTAGGCGCATCTGGAGTGGTTAAGCTGAACAAGCAAACTATCCAGGTCATCGTGGGTGCGAAGGCCGAATCTATCGGCGACGAAATGAAGAAAGTTGTCGCGCGTGGCCCGGTGGCTGCAGCGTCTGGTGAAAGTGCGCCAGCAGCAGCGGCTCCGGTTGCTAAACCGCAAGCTGTAGCGAACGCTGTAACCGTTGAAACTTTAGTTTCTCCGATTACCGGTGACGTGGTTGCGCTGGAGCAGGTACCTGATGAAGCCTTCGCCAGCAAAGCTGTAGGCGACGGTGTGGCGGTGAAGCCAACGGATAAAATCGTGGTTGCTCCGGCTGCCGGTACCATCGTGAAAATCTTCAACACTAACCATGCGTTCTGTCTGGAAACCGTTAAAGGCGCGGAAATCGTGGTCCACATGGGTATCGATACAGTAGCGCTGGAAGGTAAAGGCTTTAAGCGTCTGGTTGAAGAAGGTGCGGAAGTGACTGCAGGTCAACCGATTCTGGAAATGGATCTGGAGTTCCTGAACGCCAACGCACGTTCCATGATTAGCCCGGTTGTGTGCAGCAACAGCGATGATTTCGGTGCTCTGGTCATTAAAGCCGAAGGTCATGTGGTTGCTGGTCAAACACCACTGTATGAGATTAAAGGTAAATAACTGCTCCTGAGTAAAGTGAGTTAAGTGCCTTAAGCGGCGGGGGATATTCCTCCGCCGCTTTTTTTTGCAGCAAATATCCACATATATCCTGTTGAAACACCTTTTTTGTGCAACAAATAGTTGTCTCCTGACGTCGCTTATAAGATCATGTTCCGTTATACGTTGTTTACGCTTTGAGGAATCCACGATGAGTGAGGCTGAAGCCCGCCCGAGTAACTTTATTCGTCAGATCATCGATGAAGATCTGGCCAGTGGTAAGCACACCACTATCCATACACGTTTTCCGCCGGAGCCAAATGGCTATCTGCACATTGGCCACGCGAAATCCATTTGTCTGAACTTTGGCATTGCGCAAGATTACCAGGGCCAGTGCAACCTGCGTTTTGATGATACGAACCCGGTTAAAGAAGATATCGAGTACGTTGAGTCGATTAAAAACGACGTTGAATGGTTAGGTTTCCACTGGACTGGCGATATTCGCTACTCTTCGGATTACTTCGATCAGCTTCACGCCTATGCGGTAGAGCTTATTAATAAAGGCCTGGCGTACGTTGATGAACTGTCAGCGGAGGAGATCCGCGAATACCGCGGCACTCTGACGCAGCCAGGTAAAAACAGCCCGTTCCGCGATCGTAGCGTCGAAGAGAACCTGGCACTGTTCGAAAAAATGCGTACCGGTGGTTTTGAAGAAGGTAAAGCCTGCCTGCGCGCGAAAATCGATATGGCTTCGCCGTTTATCGTGATGCGTGATCCGGTGCTGTACCGTATTAAGTTCGCCGAACACCACCAGACCGGCAACAAGTGGTGCATCTACCCGATGTACGATTTTACCCACTGCATCAGCGATGCGCTGGAAGGCATTACGCATTCACTGTGTACGCTGGAGTTCCAGGATAACCGTCGTTTGTACGACTGGGTGCTGGACAACATCACCATTCCGGTTCACCCGCGCCAGTACGAATTCTCGCGCCTGAATCTGGAATACACCGTGATGTCCAAGCGTAAGCTGAACCTGCTGGTGACCGACAAGCACGTTGAAGGCTGGGACGATCCGCGTATGCCGACGATTTCTGGCCTGCGTCGTCGTGGTTATACTGCTGCCGCTATTCGTGAGTTCTGCAAACGCATTGGCGTGACCAAGCAGGATAACACCATTGAGATTGCTTCTCTGGAGTCCTGCATTCGCGAAGATCTGAACGAAAACGCCCCGCGCGCGATGGCAGTTATCGATCCGGTGAAACTGGTTATCGAAAACTACCCGCAGGGCGAAAGCGAGCTGGTTACCATGCCTAACCATCCGAACAAACCGGAAATGGGCAGCCGTGAAGTGCCGTTTAGCGGTGAAATTTGGATCGATCGCGCAGACTTCCGCGAAGAAGCGAACAAGCAGTACAAGCGTCTGGTGATGGGCAAAGAAGTACGTCTGCGCAATGCTTACGTGATCAAGGCTGAACGTGTAGAGAAAGATGCAGAAGGGAATATCACCACCATTTTCTGCACCTACGATGCCGACACCCTGAGCAAAGATCCGGCTGATGGTCGTAAAGTAAAAGGTGTTATTCACTGGGTGAGCGCGTCCCATGCGCTGCCGATTGAAATCCGTTTGTACGATCGTCTGTTTAGCGTGCCAAACCCAGGTGCGGCGGAAGACTTCCTGTCCGTTATCAACCCGGAATCGCTGGTCATTAAGCAGGGCTACGGTGAGCCGTCACTGCAGGCTGCGATTGCAGGTAAAGCGTTCCAGTTTGAGCGTGAAGGCTATTTCTGCCTGGACAGCCGCTATGCAACGGCTGACAAGCTGGTATTTAACCGCACTGTAGGTCTGCGCGATACGTGGGCTAAAGTCGGCGAGTAATTCCTGCCACACTGCCTCAAACGCTGCCAACGCGACGTTTGAGGCGGATTTTTCTGTTTTACTTATGCTGCATTAACGCCTGAACCCGCTGCTGGCTGCGTTCCAGCACCACCGATGTCTCCTGCTTACCTACCGTCGCCTGATTGACCATTTCACTGAGGATCATGGAGCCGGTAATATCCCCCATCCGCGTAAAGTTCTTCTCGCCGACCGATCCAAAGACCTGCATATTCGGGTACTGGGCAATCAGCTGTTCAGGGAGAGTTCCAAAGACTTTGACGGCAGGGTTGTCCTTCCAGCTGACGTTTTGCGCGGCGGCCTTCGTCACCGGCAGCATCGCCCCCGGAGACATCAATACCCAGTCAGCCGCGTTCTGCGCCTGTCCCATAAAGCTGACAAATTTTTCGGCGGCTTTTGTCTCTGCCTCAGTCTGACCGGTCGTGAGCGTTAATGATGTGATAACGCCAAATACGGCAGGTGATTTTTCGCTCGGCACGACAAAGCCTAAATCCGCCAGTGAACCATCCTGATAAATCGCTGGCAGGATGTAGGTCGAATAGACCGCCATCGGCGCGGTGCCGTTCATAAAGGCGTCTTTGATCTCTGTTACGTTGTTCGAGCCAGGCATGGTATAGCGGGCCAGTTCGCGATAATAGTTCAGCGAGGCCTGCATTTCCGCTGAGTTAACCGTGATGTCGCCGTTTGCGTTGAACACATTGGCACCGTTTGAAAGTGCGAACTGGGAGAAGGTTTGTTCGCTCATGACGCTTTCAGCCGTCGGCAGCGCGATGCCATATTTTTTACTGGTGCTGTCGGTCAGCCTGCGTGCCGCTTCCAGCAGCTGCGTCCAGTTTTTGGGTTCGTCGATTCCTGCTTTAGCCAGTACCGATTTCCGATACCAGACTCCCTGTAGCCAGGCGCTGATCGGCACGCCGGTATAGGCCGTTCCGTCTTCGGTACGAACAATACGCAGCACGCCGTCGTAGAAGGCGCTTTCGCCTTGCCTGTCGATCAGCGTTTTCACCGCTTTGTGGTCGATAAGCTGCTCTTTATCCATGACTTTGGCATAGTCATGGCTGACCTCGACGACCTCCGGCAGTGATCCTGAGCGGGCAAGGGTAATGATTTTGGTATTATAGGCATCCTCTTCGACGGGAACCTGCTTCACAATAATATCCGGATTCTCTTGCTGAAAGCGGTTGATGATCCCGGCAATGACGGTCTGGCGCTCCTGCTCAACGGCGGAGTGCATAAATTCGATGGTCACCTGCTGCGGTTTATCCTCACAGCCTGAAAGCAAAACGGCGGTTACCAGCGCCAGCATTGTTTTTGGTATGTTCATTTTTAATCCCTTGTTGTCGTCCATTTCCGTTAATTAACAACTGGCGCTGATATGGATAGCGTCCGTCGACAGCGCACCCGCACAAATCAGTAAACCGATCCCGCCATCCATCAAGGCTTCGCGTTCAGCGTCCTCCACGCGCAGCGTTTTACCGTCAACGGTCGCGGAGATAATCTGCCCGTTGACGCTAATATCGAACGACACAGGGCGCTCGTACACGTCGGACAACGCCGCTTCTGCCAGAACTTTGGTGCTGGTGTCGCGCACGCGGACGATCTGTAATTTTCCGTCGCGCAGGATGCGCGCGGCGTAATAGCGCCTCATCCCCTGCACCCGAAAAGCCAGACCGCCGTACTCCCCTGAATGCAGCGTAATGTCACTCTGAACGCGGTAGTTATCCCACTGCCGCGTTCCGTGAATAATCAATCCCTCGTCGTACTCTTTGGAGATGCGAAAGCTGGTGGGATAGTGGCGTGAAAAGAGATCCACGCCGTTTACCCAGGCTCGCCACCAAAAATTAGTTTCCCCTGTGGGTTTACGCAGGGTCAGCTCAGGTGCGCCGTCCCAGCGCATACTGTCGATGAGCAGGCGACCGCGGGCAACGCGGGCATCGGTGCTGATTGTTACGCCAATCTCGCCGATCGGTTGGCCCTGGCAGTCCGGGAGATCCAACGCCAGTGTTAGCGATTCACCCGGGGCTATGCTCTGCGCGTCGCCGTACTGGGGCGTCAGCTGATTGTTGTCATCATAAACCCGGTAGCAGAGCCGCACGTTTAACGCGGCGGTGTTATCCGGCGGGGCTATCAGTGTGGCCTGAAGACGCTGGCCTGGGTAGATAAGTGGGGTAGCCATTAAATCGTAGCTGCGCATTTCCACAATTTCAGGCGGGGTAAAGGTTTGCGTGGTCACGCTGGCGTGAAGTCCGGGCGCAAGATGGCGATAGTGCAGACTCAACATTTGCCGCCCCAGGTGCGCCTCATTCTTAACCTCAACCGCGGCCGCATTTTCTTCATTAAGCCAGCGGAAACCCTGCACGCTGCCCGGTAGTGAGAAATGGTACTGCGCGCCGGATTTTTTGGCTTCAGGGCGCGGCAGACCGGCAATCTGGTGTCCCAGCCCGACCAGGTAATCGGTGATCCGCACGGCGTTGTTTATGGAGAACCCCCCGTCGGCTGAGGAGATCAGCATTCTGTCCGCCAGCGGCCCGCGCCAGTCCGGGCCTGCGTCAATACCCTGGAGTCCCAGCATAATGCCGGACAGACAGCCGACATTCCCCGCATTGCAGTCAGTGTCCCATCCTGACGTATTGACAATGCACTGGGCCTGCTGGAAGTCGTCCGGCGCGTAAAGGATCGCCATAATCATCAGCGCATGATTAGGGATGATGTGACAATTGCTGGGATATTTGTGATAGCCATAGTTGTCGTCGATTCGCTGGCGGGTCGTCTGCCAGTCGTTATCTTCCCGTCGCCAGCGACGGATATCGCCAACCAACTGGGCTATTTGCGACTCTGCCGGGATCACGGATAATCCGACGTCAATAAGCTGTTCGATCTCCTGGCAAATAAAGGCCTGTGACTCCATTGCCGCCCAGAGCATGGCGGCATACACCGCTTCGCCGTCATGGCTTACGCTGGCGGCGTTTTTGGCAAGTTCTGCCGCCAGACGGGGTTGTCCCGGTGCGACAAGCGCCCAACTATCAATAAAGATTTGTGCGCCAATCTGTTCGGCAATCGTTTTCCCGTTGGTCGCAATGGCTCCGCTTAGCGGAGCCGGAATGCCTTTTTTGAGATTCAGCCAGGCGGTGTGTTCCGTCGAATTACCGTTGCCGCCCCACCAGAGGATGGTGCGCTTATCAATGATGTAATTAAGCCAGCAGTGACCCATCTGTTCCGCGCTCAGATCCGGCGGCAGGGCATAATCTTCCAGTGCGCGGATAAAGGTAAAGGTTCCGGCGACATCATCGTCGGTGACAACCAGCGGACGGTTAAATTTTTCGTGGACGTAATACTGGATCGGCCCCAGCTCCTGCATAATTTTTTCGTAGGTCCACCCTTCGAAAGGGCGGCCAAGGTAGACGCCGATTAATTTCCCTAACACCCCTGCATAAACGCGCGACTCATAATCTGAAGGCAATTCCATCTGTTTGATCCTTGTGTGGTGTTTTATCAGCCGGTCAGGCGGATTCTCTTTTTACCAGGCCCCAGGGCATTTCTGTGGTGCTGCCCTGGAGCGGCGCGGTGATATCGGTTTGTGCCAGGAGGAGGGCGGCCGCTTTTTGCCCAAGCTGCTCCGGGTACTGGGCGATAGTGGTCAGGGAAGGGGTCACCAGCCCGGCGGCGGGAATATCATCGAAACCCATCACCGCAAGCTGCTCCGGGATAGTGATGCCTTTCTCCCTTGCGGCACGCATCACGCCGATAGCCATTAAATCGTTGGCGGCGAAAATCGCATCCGGGAGCGTACCGTCATTAATCAGCTGCATCGCGATCTGATAGCCGCTCTGTTCGTTAAAACCTGGCAGAATTTTGATGCGCGGAAGGCGGCCGGCCTGGGTCATCGCCTGGCGATATCCTTCCACTCTGGCAGGCTCAGGACCGCCAGCGCTGGCGATCATCGTGATATTTTGGTGCCCCTGTGCCAGCAGATATTCGACGGCGCTGCGCGCGGCAGCGGCGTTGTCGATATAAACATTATGCAGCGGTAGCGGGCCGCTTTTTTTCATCCTGGCTTCAATACGTGCAATCGGGATCCCTGCCTGAAGATACGGGGCAAAATCTTTCATCCCGACGTTAAAAAATGTCCCTACCACGGCGTCGACCCGCCCCTGCGCTGACCAGCGCAAAAAATGCAGCTCTCTTTCCCGTAATCCATCGGTGCTGGCCACGATCGCATCGTAGTGATACCTATCCGTCACCGACTGGACACCACGGACGAGCGAGGCATAAAAAGGGTTGGCGATATCCGGCACGATGCAGGCGATCGACATGGTTTTATTGGTTTTCAGCGCTTGTGCAAAACGGTTCGGTATATATCCCAGCTGATTAGCCGCTTGCTCAACCCGGATCACTGTCTCCTGTGGGTAGGTGTGATTTCCTTTGGTGAGTACCACGGATACCACCGCCTGTGAAACGCCAGCCAGGGCCGCGACGTCTTTCTGTGTGATGCGTTTTGTCATTTATTTATCAACTTATACGTATAACCTGCATCTTTGAATAATGGGACACCCGGTAGCTGTCAATAAAAACCTTATAAAGTGAGTGTATTTGTGTGGAAAATCCGAGGACGGTCACATCAACGACGGAGAGTGAATTCAGGAGCTCGAACGTTCTGTTTGCAGAGCGAATTAATGACGTTCGAGAATTAATTTGTTTTGCGAATGCAAAGACAATTATTAAGGGTTGAATTATATATATAATAATAAAATTGAAGATATCTATATGTATATAAAGTGTTTTTTCTTGTTTTTGTGACTTTTTTTACTCCCAAAGCAAAATGTAACAGAAAACAAGAAAATATGTGCGGTTGCTCATACTATTACATACTCGTTACAGAAAGAGATTGATAATTCGCGTCGCGAAAAATAGTCTATTCATTGTAGTCACTGAGGTTTTCTCAGCGCTACTTTTTTAATTTTTGTTTTTTCGCTGTCCGCTTTTGTCGGCAGCATTTTATACCCAATGGATTTCGAGTTGTATCAAGGCGGAGACGCAGCGCGTGCGCTGTCCCCGAAGGGGCGAGGCCAAAGGCCGAGTAAAGCCAACACCGATGCAGCTTGAAAAACGAAGGGTTATACGTCAAAGAGGATTAACATATGCGTACGTTTAGTGGCAAACGTAGTACGCTGGCGCTGGCTATCGCCGGTATCACAGCAATGTCGGGTTTCGTTGTCGCTCCCCAGGTACACGCCGAGGGATTTATTGATGACTCAACCTTAACCGGCGGCATCTATTACTGGCAGCGTGAGCGTGACCGTAAAGATGTGACCGATCACGACAAATACAAAACCAACCTTTCTCACTCCACCTGGAACGCTAACCTCGACTTCCAGTCCGGTTATGCGGCTGATATGTTTGGTATTGATATCGCAGCATTTACCGCTATTGAAATGAACGAAAGTAGCGAAAGCGGCCATCCAAACGAAATTGCATTCTCGTCAAAAAATAAAGGCTATGATGAAGATTACTCCGGCGATAAGAGCGGAATTAGCCTTTATAAAGCAGCAGCCAAATTTAAATTCGGCCCAACCTGGGCGCGCGCCGGTTACATTCAACCAACCGGACAGACTCTGTTGGCTCCGCACTGGAGCTTTATGCCAGGTACCTATCAGGGTGCTGAAGCCGGAGCCAACTTCGACTATGGTGATGCTGGTGCACTGAGCTTCTCCTATATGTGGGCCAACGAATATAAAG
The DNA here is from genome assembly GCF_030336705.1 of Citrobacter sp. Cb028. Lineage (NCBI taxonomy): Bacteria > Pseudomonadati > Pseudomonadota > Gammaproteobacteria > Enterobacterales > Enterobacteriaceae > Citrobacter > Citrobacter sp. Cb028. The sequence goes on from NZ_JAOWCZ010000034.1 coordinate 479,678, forward strand.
CACCATGGCACACTGAAGTCGATAAATTCTATCAGGCTGATAAAAAGACCAGCGTAGATTATCTGCACTCAATCGGCGCGAAATATGACTTCAAAAATAACCTGTTGCTGGAAGCCGCATTTGGTCAGTCTGAAGGCTACGTCGACCAGTACTTCGCAAAAGCCAGCTATAAATTCGATTTAGGCGGTAACCCGTTTACCACCAGCTATCAGTTCTACGGCGCGCGCGACAAAGTTGATGATCGCACCGTGAACGATATTTATGACGGTACGGCCTGGCTGCAGGCGCTGACCTTTGGCTACAAAGTGGCGGAAGTGGTTGACCTGCGTCTGGAAGGGACCTGGGTTAAAGCGGACGGGCAGCAGGGGTACTTCCTGCAGCGTATGACCCCGACCTACGCCTCATCAAACGGTCGCCTGGATATCTGGTGGGATAACCGTTCCGACTTCAACGCCAACGGCGAAAAGGCTGTCTTCTTCGGCGCAATGTATGACCTGAAGAACTGGAATTTGCCGGGCTGGGCAGTGGGCGCGTCCTACGTTTACGCATGGGATGCCAAGCCATCAACCTGGCAGATCAATCCGGATACGTACTACGACAAAAACCGGACTATCGAAGAATCTTCTTATAGCCTGGATGCGGTCTATACCCTGCAAGAGGGGCGTGCGAAGGGCACCATGTTTAAACTGCACTTCACCCAGTACGACAACCATTCAGACATTCCGAGCTGGGGCGGTGGTTACGGCAACATCTTCCAGGATGAGCGTGACGTGAAATTCATCGTTATTGCTCCGTTCACCATCTTCTAATGCCAACAGCGGCAGGCCGGGCGCCTGCCGCATCGTTGAGGAAAGTGCTATGAAAAAACTGATACTCATCGCTGTTATGGCATCCGGGCTGGTGGCTTGCGCGCAATCCCCGGCACCAAAAGAAGACAGCCGTCTGAAAGAAGCCTACAGCGCGTGCATTACTACCGCGCAAGGATCGCCGGAGAAAATCGAAGCCTGCCAAAGCGTGTTGAATGTGCTGAAGAAAGAAAAGCAGCATCAGCAGTTTGCCAATGAAGAAAGCGTACGCGTACTGGATTATCAGCAGTGCATCCAGGCTACGCGCACGGGTAATGGTCAGTCCGTTAATGCTGATTGCGACAAGGTCTGGCAGGAAATTCGTAGCAAGAATACTGCGCAGTAAATCGAAAAATGAAACAGACAACGGGCGGAGAGTTTTCCGCCCGTTTGCATTTCAGGGTTTATATTCCACCGGTTGATAACTCCGACTCAGCCGGACAAACAGCATTGCCGTGGCGGCGAGCCCGCAAAGTGCCGCACACATCAGCCACCACCCCGGTGAGCTTTTATCCCCGGTTAGCTGGACCAGCGCTGTGGAGATGACTGGCGTAAGGCCGCCAAAAATCGCCGTGGCAAGACTGAATGCCAGTGAAAAGCCCACCGTACGCACATAGACAGGCATCACCTCGGTGAGTGCGGCGACCATTGCCCCGTTGTACATACCAAAAAAGAACGAGAACCAAAGCAGGACCAGCGTCATGCGCGTGAAATCTGGCGCGGCGGTGAGCCAGTGCATAACCGGCCAGGTGGTGATCAGTGCAAGGATGGTAATCCCCATCAACACCGGACGACGACCAATTCGGTCAGAAATCGCCCCGCCAATCGGCAGCCAGATAAAATTAGAAATACCGACCAGCATGGTGACGATCAGGCTGTCGCGAGCGCTCAGGTGAAGTACAGCTCTACCATAGGTCGGTGTGTAAACGGTAATAAAGTAGAACGTCGTTGTGGTCATCGCCACCAGCAGCGTACCCGCAGCGATAAGACGCCAGTTTTTGAGGATAGTAGTAAAAATTTCCCTGGTGTCGGGACGGTGTGTGCGTTGTAAAAAGGCGTCTGTTTCCTGAAGCGAGCGGCGGAGCACGAAGATCAAAGGAATAATCATGCAACCAATAAAGAATGGAATACGCCAGCCCCATTCAGAAATCTCATCGTGTCCCAGGGTGCCGTTCAGGCCGTAACCAATCAGAGCTGCCACCACAATGGCGACCTGTTGACTGGCGGACTGCCAGCTGGTGTAGAAGCCTTTATTGCCAGGGGTGGCGATTTCAGAAAGATAAACCGAGACGCCGCCCAGTTCCACCCCTGCAGAAAAGCCCTGTAATAATCGGCCGAGTAATACCAGGACAGGGGCCAGCAGACCAATACTGTGATAACCAGGTACCAGGGCAATCAGCAGGGTACCGCAGCCCATAATCGCCAGCGTCACCATCAGTCCTTTACGGCGACCAATTCTGTCGATGTAAGCACCCAGCACAATTGCGCCAACAGGCCGCATTAAGAAACCTGAACCAAACACGGCGAAAGTTAACATTAGCCCGGCAAATTCACTCTCTGCAGGAAAGAAGGTCTTTGCGATATAGGTGGCGTAAAAACCGAACAGAAAAAAGTCAAACTGTTCGAGGAAATTACCGCTGGTTACCCGCAGTATTGCGCCGAAAGTTCCGGCGCGCGATGGTTGTTGTGTCATTGGGTTTGCTCCACTGTCTTATCATAATATTTATAGAGGTAAGAGTTTGCGGGTTAGTCGCCTGCGACCCCCGCCTGTTTGCCGCGCCGTTTCTCAATCGCCCACTTGAGTAAGGCTGCGCAGCGGTAAAATCCGTGGGCAAATTTTCCATAAGGAATGGTCAGAAAGAGCGCCATGACCACGCCGAGGTGAATGGCGAGCAAAATAGCCATCCAGGAGGTGTCTCTTCCCGCCAGCAGCGCTAAACCGGTCAGACTGGTCAGGAGCAGCAGCAAAATAAAACCGCGATCCATCGGTTTTTGCCGTGCGTCGCCATGCAGCGGTGAGCGCTTAAAATTGAGCCATAGCAAGCCAGCCGGGCCGACAGTCAGGCCAATGCCGCCCAACGTGCCCAACATTACCGGAACGCTGAAGAACGGATAGGGCGCTTCTATACCTGCAAAGTAGTGATAGCCCGTTGCCACCACGGTGGCGGCAAAGCAGAGCATAAAACCGTAGAAGGTGAAGTGATGGAAACGGCGGCGCATCAGGGTGAAGGCATCATCTGCTTCGTTACAACCTTTGCCATGCCCACCATCGAGATACTTCAGCGTCAGCGCATTGTGCGAGGCTTCAGCAATTTCAGCGGAACGCGGTACACCCGGAGAGATTTCGCGCCAGAAGCGCAGAACACCCGCCATCAGCAGACCTATCGCCAGAATAAATACCGAACCAAACATCCATGCGAGCAGGTTATGCGGGAAAATCTGATAAAAATCCCCGGCCAGCGGAGGATGGAATAACGAGCCCTTTAAACTCATGGCGAGGAGTAAAAACAGGATCAGACCGAAAACCAGCGCCAGCGTCACAGTGATGCCTGCGCGACGATAAAGCGCGCCAAAGGCGGCGGGTTGCGCGTAGTGCTGATAGGTTTCGAGCCGCACTTCCGCCATCGCCTTCGGTACGTTGATGGCAAATTCATGGGGTGGGGCATACTGACACGCGTGCAGGCAGGCGCCGCAGTTATGGCACAAGTTAGCCAGATAATTGATATCCGCTTTACCGAATTCCAGGCGCTGAGTCATTGCCGGGAACACGGCGCAAAAACCTTCACAATAGCGGCAGGCGTTACAGACCTGCATCACACGTTCAACTTCTGCTTCCGGCTCGGTGATAATTTGTGCTTCGATGATCAGTTTCTCAAGCTGCTTCATGACGTGCCTCCTTTCGTGCTGCCAGCGCGGCTTCTTTTCCGGCAATGCGGCCAAAGGTTGTCCCGATCGACATGCCCACGCCTGCGGTGTAACCCTTGCCCAACACGTTGCCCGCCATCATCTCTCCGGCGACGAACAGGTTGCGGCTTGGTTGCCCGGCAAAGTGTACGGCAGCTCGTTCGTTCACTTTTAACCCAAGATAGGTGAAGGTGATCCCTGGCCGCAGGGCATAGCCGTAGTAAGGTGGCTGGTCCAGCGGTCGCGCCCAGTGTGTTTTCGCGGGGGTTAACTTCTTCGTCGTGCAGTTGTCCAGGACGGTATGGTCGAACTGACCTGGCTGGCAGGCGTTGTTGTACGCCGTCACGGTGTGGGTAAAGCGTTCGGCATCCAGCCCCAACTGATGCGCCAACTCCGCCAGCGTCTTCGCCTGTGCGCCGGGGAATACCGGTGGCATAAAGTGGCCGATGGCTTTACTGTCGATAATGGAATAGCCAATCTGTCCTGGCTGTTGGGCGACCAGGCGTCCCCAAATGGCGTAGCGTTTGGGCCAGAAATCTTCGCCTTCATCATAAAAACGTTCTGCGTCACGGTTGACTACTATGCCGAGTGAAACGCAGTCCACGCGGGTGCAAATCCCGCCGTCATATAATGGCGCTCTGGCATCAATGGCGACGCAGTGTGACTGGGAGGGGTCGCCGATGATGTCCGCCCCGGCATCCATCATAAATTTAAGCAGTACGCCCTGATTAAAGCGCGTGCCGCGAATCAGGAAGTTATCCGCAGGCCACTCGCCGCGGGCGTTCTCTCCCCAGGCTTCGCGCAGCCATTCGCGGTTTGACTCAAATCCGCCAGCGGCAAGCACGCAGGACTTAGCGGTTATGCGCTCTTCGCCTGCCAGCGCTGCCACAAACTCACCGTTATGCAGTTCAAGCGCCTGCACCGGTGTGTTATAGCGGATTTGCACGCCTAACTTTTCTGCGCTGCGATAATAGGCATTCACGAGGGCTTTCCCGCCCCCCATAAAAAAGGCGTTGGTTCGCGCTACGTGTAAAGCACCGGAGAGAGGAGGTTGAAAATTAACGCCGTGTTGGCGCATCCAGTCGCGGCATTGTGAAGAGGTGCGGATCACCAGACGCGCCAGGGCTTCGTTAGTATTTCCCTCGGTGACGCGCCGCAGATCCTGCCAGAACTCCTCTTCAGGATAGCTTTCCACCAGCACATCCTGCGGCGCGTCATGCATACAGCGCAGATTACGCGTGTGTTGAGAATTTCCTCCGCGCCATTCCCGTGGAGCCGCTTCGAGCAAGAGTACCGAAGCTCCTTGCTCACGGGCGGTTAGGGCAGCACATAACGCGGCATTGCCACCGCCAATCACCAGAACATCAACCATCGTATACTCCATTACCATTTAACTAATTGTTAAATTTGTAATTGAAATGTATACGCACAGCTTGTGCAGGCGCTATGACGAAGTGCTAAAGAGGGCTTTAGTTATTGTAAAGGATGGCGCCTGGCCAGCTTCCTGCTTCCACCAGTTGATGCATCACTTTCGTTAGTACGACGCGGGCGGCGAGGCCCGCGGGGGTGAGCTCATCATCAGAAAGGCTGACCAGAAAGTTGGGGCGACTCAGTATTGGATTATGGACGCCGATCACTCTTAGCGTCTCTTTATCGAGATGGGAAATCGCCGCGCCGGGCTGGAGAGTAGCGCCGATTCCACTGCGAACGGCGCGCATTAGCAGCGCCAGACCATCAATTTCTGTGGCGATCTCAATGCGCAGCGCGTGTTCCTGACAAATTGCTTCCAGCCTGCCGCGCAGACCGTGGCCTGGGCTGGGCATTATCAATGGGATACTTGCCAACTGGGCTGGCGCAATATTGTCATCGGCAATATCGGCCAGTAAGGCATGAGTCCCAATCAAAAACAGGCGCTCTTCGAGAATCGGTCTGGCGCTCCAGCGCAGGAGCTTTTCTTTTTGAAATACCACGGCCAGATCAATCTGGCGGGTATTAATCATCCGTTCCAGGTTGCCAGAGAGGCTTTCCACCACATGCAGGCGGACATCACTATAGCTTTCCCGCATGGCGTTAATAAAAGGCATGCCGAGAACGGAAGCGGTACTGGGGGCCATACCGACGCTGACGTGCCCGGAAAGCCGGGACTCGCGCGCGGCGAGGATTGCATCGTCTGCGTGGCGGAGCGCCAACTGCGCCTGGGAGTAAAAAGCCAGTCCGGCGCTGGTGGGCGTCACGCCACGCGAGGTGCGCTGCAGCAGGCGAATAGCGAGTTCGTTTTCCAGGCGGGACATTTGCTGGCTGAGTGCCGAAACCCCAATATTGAGATCGAGCGCCGCGCTACCCATGCTGCCGGTTTCTACAATGCGAACAAAATAGCGTAGCTGGCGAAGTTCCATTTCGACTCTCCGGGAAGGGACTATTGATTTTACATTAAAGCAACAAAGGAGTGGAGGGAAGGGGAAAAGGGGTGATAACGCCCATAAAAAAAGCCAACCGAATGGTTGGCTTTTCAGAAAGCATCACATTATTTACCGTCGTGAGCATGCTCATCTTCGCGGCAATCGCCTTCGGCGCAGTGACCGTAAAGATAGAGGCTATGGTTGGTTAAACGAATACCATGTTTAGCCGCAATCTCACGCTGGCGCGCCTCGATGGAATCATCGCTGAACTCGACCACTTTGCCGCAGTCGAGGCAGATGAGGTGATCGTGATGATGCTGTTGAGTCAGTTCGAAGACGGATTTACCACCTTCAAAATTATGGCGGGTCACGATACCGGCATCATCAAACTGGTTCAGCACGCGATACACGGTCGCCAGACCAATTTCTTCACCCATATCGATCAGACGTTTGTATAAGTCTTCCGCACTGACGTGATGGTTATCCGGTTCCTGAAGAACTTCCAGAATTTTTAAACGAGGAAGCGTTACTTTCAGGCCAGCCTTCTTTAATGCGGTATTGTTGTCAGTCATGCGGAATCTGTCCTGTAGCTAAACGATTCACTTCATTAACAGAAGTGACAGAAATTGCACTTGAGATAATGCGATTCATTATAGAACTGCCATGGCTAAATGAAAACTGCAAGTCTCTGGCATATATTGTTAATCAAAACGTGGTATCGCCGACAAACACACTGTGCAATACCCGATTGGCATCCGGCCATTGTACAGGGTCAGACGAAAAAGTTACAAATTTGTAGCAATTATTTTGATTGGTTTTATCTATTGATGTGGCGCAGATGGAAATCTGCGCCACACAAAATCAGGCATTGATGATTTCGTCGAGGTGCAGCTCCTCAGAGATCTGCTTAACCCATTTTTCTACGCGTTCGGCGGTCAATTCAGGCTGGCGATCTTCATCAATGGCCAGACCCACAAAGTGGTCGTCGTCAGCCAGGCCTTTGGACGCTTCAAAGTGATAACCCGCCGTTGGCCAGTGACCAACGATGGTTGCGCCGCGCGGTTCGATGATGTCGCGAATTGTACCCAACGCATCGCAGAAATATTCTGCGTAATCTTCCTGGTCGCCGCAGCCGAACAATGCAACCAGTTTGCCGTTAAAATCAATGTCTTCGAGGGTAGGGAAGAAATCGTCCCAGTCACACTGCGCTTCACCGTAGTACCAGGTTGGAATGCCGAGCAGCAAAATGTCATACCCTTCGAGGTCTTCTTTGCTGCTTTTTGCAATGTCATGTACATCGGCAACGTCTTTACCAAGCTGTTTTTGAATCATTTTTGCGATGTTTTCGGTGTTACCGGTGTCGCTGCCGAAAAAGATGCCAGTGATTGCCATGAGTAAAATAACCTCTTGAAACTTATTGAAATGGTGGTGGCGCATTGCCCACGGATAAGGGCAATCATAGCAGAACAGTCAGGCATGCGGAAACAGCAAACACGCAGGACTGCACTCTGTGCTACACGATTTATGATTTAGAGCAGAAATTCAGACTAAGCCTGACCGCGCAATGCGCTGAGTTGGTTCATCAGCATCTCTTCGATGAGTTCACTGCGACTCATGTTGCGCGCCTCGGCCAGCTCGTTCAGAGCGTCAACAGCATCAGCGTTCAGTTTCAGTTCGACACGCTTAAGCCCGCGAACTTTATCGCGTTTAAGCTGATTACGTTTGTTAATACGTAACTGTTCATCACGCGAGAGCGGATTAGTTTTGGGTCGTCCCGGGCGACGCTCCTGCGCGAACAGATCTAATGTCGTACGGTCCGTTTGTTCTTTGGCCATGATCTTGGTGACTTCGGGGAAACAATCAGCCAGGCGTCTGCCCGGATGGATAGCCCGCCATAATACATCAGCAGGGGAGACACGCCAACGCCCACGCGCGTAATCACGCGCAGACGCTGAGTTTTTAATCAGTTAGCCTGCTCGCTCAGATAACGACGGATGGCGCGCAGTACCGCCTCCGGTTTTTCCGCATGCACCCAATGGCCCGCGCCTGCAATAACGTGCGCCCGAGCCTGCGGGAATTGCGCCAGCAGTTGTTCGCGATACGCTTCGGTAACATAAGGTGAGTTGCCACCGGGGATAAACAGCGCCGGGTGTTCCCACGCCGGGATGGTCTCCCAGCCGACAATATGAGGATATTGCTCCCACAGCACGGGAACATTAAAGCGCCATTCGCCGTCCACGAAGGATTTGAGCAGAAACTGGATCACGCCTTCCTCTTGCAGATGCTGGCGCATGACGCTCGCCGCCTGCTGACGCGAAGAGGACTGCGCGTCAGTTACTGCGTTAATGGCAGCAAAAATCTCATCGTGACGGCGAACATGATAGTCAACGGGGGCAATGTCGATGGCTACCAACCGTTCGACACGTTCCGGGGCCAACGCGGTTAACGCCATGACGGCTTTGCCGCCCATCGAGTGACCAATAAAGATCGCTTTTTCGATTTGTTGATCGTCCAGCGTATCCAGCAGATCTTGCGCCATGGCCGGATAATTCATCACAGGTGAACGCGGGGAGAGGCCATGATTTCGCATATCAACCTGGATGATATCGTGATCGGCCACCAGATCGCGCGCCAGGATCCCCAGGTTATCCAGACTGCCAAACAGGCCGTGCACCAGGACGATGGGAGAATTATTGTGCAGGTTTTGCGCAGATTGCGCTCGGATATTCAATTTCATGGCAAAGTTCTTTTTTTCACACTCACGGGTTAGGGTATCATGTTGACCATTCTGCCACATGGCTGCAACAACTACGGTTACTCTGAGTTTTGCCAGCCACCAGGCTTGACGCTATCCGCTGTTGGGATTTGCCTTTACACTACGCGTGTTGACCCCAACAACTTGTATTCAGCTAAACACTGCACTGGATTAAGATGAAAACGATTGAAGTTGATGATGAACTCTATAGCTATATTGCCAGCCACACCAAGCATATCGGCGAGAGCGCATCCGACATTTTACGGCGTATGTTGAAGTTTTCCGCCGCATCACAGCCTGTCACTCCGGTAGTAAAAGAAGTCCGCGCTGTGCAAGCTGTCGTGGAAGCGAAGCCGGTTAACCCCGTAAAAGATAAAGTGCGCGCGATGCGTGAACTGCTGCTGTCCGACGAATATGCGGAGCAGAAGAAAGCAGTAAATCGCTTTATGCTGGTGCTGTCTACACTCTATTCACTGGATCAAAACGCGTTCGCCGAAGCAACGGAATCGTTGCATGGTCGTACGCGCGTTTATTTTGCAGCAGATGAACAGACGCTGCTGAAAAATGGTAATCAAACTAAACCAAAACACGTGCCAGGCACGCCGTACTGGGTGATCACCAATACCAATACCGGCCGTAAATGCAGCATGGTTGAGCACATCATGCAGTCAATGCAATTCCCTGCGGAATTGATTGAAAAGGTTTGCGGAACAATTTAATCCTTGCATTAGAAGGACCAGGCAATGGCAATCCACAACCGTGCAGGTCAACCTGCGCAACAGAGTGATTTGATTAACGTCGCCCAACTGACGGCACAGTACTATGTACTGAAACCAACGGCAGGGAACGCTGAGCACGCCGTCAAGTTCGGTACGTCCGGACATCGCGGCAGTGCAGGTCGTCATAGTTTTAACGAGCCGCATATTCTGGCTATCGCTCAGGCGATTGCTGAAGAACGTGCGAAAAACGGGATCACTGGCCCGTGCTACGTGGGCAAGGATACCCACGCGCTGTCTGAACCGGCTTTTATCTCTGTACTGGAAGTGCTGGCAGCGAACGGCGTGGACGTCATCGTGCAGGAAAATAACGGCTTTACGCCAACCCCTGCCGTGTCGAATGCTATCCTGGTCCACAACAAAAAAGGCGGCCCGCTGGCTGACGGCATTGTGATCACGCCATCCCACAACCCGCCGGAAGATGGTGGCATTAAATACAACCCGCCAAACGGTGGTCCGGCAGATACTAACGTCACCAAAGTGGTGGAAGACAGGGCTAACGCTCTGCTGGCTGATGGTCTGCAAGGCGTGAAGCGTATGTCGCTGGATGCTGCGCTGGCATCTGGTCATGTAAAAGAGCAGGACCTGGTTCAGCCGTTTGTTGAAGGACTGGCCGACATCGTCGACATGGCGGCGATCCAGAAAGCGGGCCTGACGCTGGGCGTCGATCCGCTTGGCGGTTCCGGTATCGAATATTGGAAGCGTATTGCCAAGCACTACAACCTGAACCTGACTATCGTTAACGATCACGTTGATCAGACTTTCCGCTTTATGCATCTCGACAAAGATGGCGCAATCCGTATGGACTGCTCCTCCGAGTGCGCGATGGCGGGACTGTTGGCGCTGCGTGACAAGTTCGATCTGGCCTTTGCCAACGATCCGGACTACGACCGTCACGGTATCGTCACCCCGGCGGGCCTGATGAATCCGAACCACTACCTGGCAGTGGCGATCAACTACCTGTTCCAGCATCGTTCTCAGTGGGGCAAAGACGTTGCCGTCGGTAAGACGCTGGTCTCTTCGGCGATGATTGACCGCGTAGTGAATGATTTAGGGCGTAAACTGGTCGAAGTTCCGGTTGGCTTTAAGTGGTTCGTTGACGGTCTGTTTGACGGCAGCTTTGGCTTTGGTGGTGAAGAGAGCGCGGGCGCTTCTTTCCTGCGCTTTGACGGTACACCGTGGTCGACCGACAAAGACGGCATCATCATGTGCCTGCTGGCGGCAGAAATTACCGCAGTGACTGGTAAGAATCCGCAAGAGCACTACAACGAACTGGCAGCCCGCTTCGGCGCGCCAAGCTACAACCGCCTGCAGGCAAGCGCGACCTCCGCGCAGAAAGCGGCGCTGTCTAAGCTGTCTCCGGAAATGGTGAGTGCCAGCACGCTGGCGGGCGACCCGATCACGGCACGTCTGACGGCGGCACCGGGTAACGGTGCTTCTATCGGCGGTCTGAAGGTGATGACTGATAACGGCTGGTTTGCTGCGCGTCCGTCAGGTACTGAAGACGCCTATAAAATCTACTGTGAGAGCTTCCTTGGTGAAGAACATCGCAAGCAGATCGAAAAAGAAGCCGTTGAGATTGTCAGCGAAGTGCTGAAAAACGCGTAAGTCTTGTTTGTACTGACGCGTTTTGTAGGCCCGGTAAGCTTTAGCGCTACCGGGCTTTTTTATGCCAGGATTTAACTATGCTTATTTTTCAGTTCAAAACGCGGTGATACCAGGCCATACAGCGTCCAGCCGAGGAAGGTCACGATAGAACCATAAAGCATTGCTTCTTCGCCAGAGGAGTAGAGCGCATAGAAGCTGTACAATGCGCCAACAAACGCCACGAAGTTCGCCGGTTTCGCTTTTGACGACGGAACATTCGCCATTTTTTGAATAATTACCAGCGCGGCCATCGACAGAATATACGGAATGATGTTCGTTACCACCGCCAGGTTGACCAGCACGTTGAACTGACTGTTCAGTGACGGGCTGATAGTCATCAGCGATAAACCACTCTGGATGATCACGATAGCCAGCATCCCCTGTACCGGCGCGTCTACTTTGGTCACGCGAGAGAAGATTTTAGGGAAGTAACCCCCATCAGCCGACGATTTGAATACCTGAGCGATAGTGAACTGCCAGCCCAGCAGTGAACCGCAGCAGGACATCACCATCAGCGCCATGATCACCTTACCGACTTCCGGGGTGAACATTTGTGCGAAGGCTAAACCGAACGGTGCTGTAGAGTTAGCCAGATCCATATTCGGCACAATCCCGGCTATCACGTTGGTGGAGATGATGTAAATCACCGCCGCGCCCAGCGTACCGCCCAATACGGCGATGGGCACGTTGCGTTCCGGGTTGTCTACCACTTCAGCGTTGGCGCAGGCCGATTCCAGACCCAGAAAAGCCCACAAGGTCATCGCAATGGAAGAACCGACAGCCGTGAAGAACGGGACGTGGTGTGGATTCCAGGAGTTAGCGTACAGCGTCGGACTGAACCAGAACCAGCCGATGATACACAGACCGACAACCGGAATAATGACGCCCCAAACGGTGATGCTGCTGATCTGCCCGGTAATGCGCGCCCCGCCAAAGTTAGCCACGGTACAGATCCACAGTACACCAATGGTTGCCAGGCCAATCTGCACCGGCGTCAGTGTGGCGCCAAACAGCTCGGTACCGTAGCCAACGGCGGAGATGGCGATAGCCACGTTGGCGATTAACAGCGAAACGCCATAAGTGTAGTTCGCCATAAAGTTACCGGATTTGCCAAAGGCGTATTCAGCGTAACCCCCCATACCGCCAGATTTACGGCTGAACATACCGCATTTTGCGAAGGCCCAGGCCAGCGCCATTGAACCGACAGCAGTCACCAGCCACGAGATGATCGAGATAGTACCGACTTCCGCAAGCTTGGTGGGCAACATGATGATTCCGGATCCCATCATATTAACCATGGTCAGGATAGTGAGCTGGACGACGCCCATTTTGTTGGATTTGGCTTTGCTCATAACATTTCCCCTTTCAACAGAGCGTGTTGCGCGCTTTGTTGCTTAATCACGTAGCACCACACCTGTTTACGACCGTCGTGTTCTTCGATGTAGACACCCTGGAGTTCAGGCGCAAAACCCGGTAGCAAATTGATTCCTTCTTCCAGTGCGCTGAAGTAACGTAATACTGAACCGCCCCAGATTTCACCCGGAACCACACACAGCACGCCCGGAGGATAAGGCAGCGCGCCTTCTGCCGCGATGCGACCTTCAGCGTCCGGCAGACGCACCAGTTCAACTTCACCACGCAGATATGCATAGTTGGCATCCTGGGGATTCATGCTGACGCGCGGGAAATGTGCCTTACGGAACATCTCTTTCTGTAGCTGCTTCACGTTGTGACGCGCATACAAATCGTGCATCTCCTGGCACAGCTGGCGCAGGGTGTAACCGGCGTAACGGGCTTCATGCTGCTTGTAGATCGAGGGCAGAACCTCGGCTAGCGGGGCATCGGCTTCCAGCAGTTTTTCGAAACGTACCAGCAGGGCGACAAGCTGCTGCAACTTCGCCATATCTTCTGCGGGGGTCAGCAGGAACAGGATGGAGTTGAGGTCGCATTTTTCGGGCACCACACCATTTTCGCGCAGGAAGTTAGCCAGAATGGTAGCCGGAACGCCGAAGGTATCGTATTCGCCGTTACGCGCATTAATACCCGGAGTGGTGAGCAGCAATTTGCATGGATCCACAAAGTACTGGTGTTCGGCATATCCTTCAAAGGCATGCCAGTGTTCACCGGGGACAAAATGGAAGAAACGCAGGTCGCTGGCGATTTCAGCGGTGGGATAAGCCTGCCACGGTTTACCCTCTACTATCTCCGGCACGAACGGGCGGATATGGTGGCAGTTTTCCAGGATCAACTTACGAGTATCAATTCCGTTGACGACGCAGTCCATCCACATGTTGCGCCCGCTGACGCCTTCATGCATTTTGGCGTTGATGTCCAGCGCGGCAAAGAGCGGATAGAACGGGCTGGTGGAGGCGTGCATCATGAACGCGTTATTCATTCGTTTATGAGGCACGTAGCGAGACTGGCCTTTAATATGGCTGTCTTTTTTGTGGATCTGCGAAGTCTGAGAGAAGCCTGCCTGTTGTTTGTGCACTGACTGGGTGACCAGAATGCCGGGGTCATTTTCGTTAAGATCCAGCAACAGCGGAGAGCAATCGGCCATCATCGGAATAAACTGCTCATAGCCAACCCACGCGGAGTCAAACAGGATGTAGTCGCACAGATGACCGATCTTATCCACCACCTGACGGGCGTTATAGATTGTGCCGTCGTAGGTACCTAACTGAATCACGGCCAGACGGAATGGACGCTCATCTTTCGAACGTTGTGGCGCAACTTCACTCACCTGTTCACGTAGATAGCCTTCTTCAAAGCAGTGCGCGTCGATCCCGCCGATAAAGCCGTACGGGTTACGCGCGGTTTCCAGATATACCGGCGTTGCCCCGGCCTGCAATAACGCGCCGTGGTGGTTTGACTTGTGGTTGTTGCGGTCGAATAACACCAGATCGCCTGGGGTGAGCAATGCGTTAAGCACCACTTTGTTCGATGAGGAGGTCCCGTTCAGTACAAAGTAGGTCTTATCCGCGTTGAAAACTTTAGCTGCGTGCTGTTGTGCGATGCAGGGCGCGCCTTCGTGAATCAGCAGATCACCCATTGCGACATCGGCATTACACAAATCGGAGCGGAAAAGTGTTTCGCCGAAATATTCGACAAACTGATTACCCGCAGGATGGCGACGGAAAAACTCGCCCCCCTGATGACCAGGACAATCAAAGGCGCTGTTACCCTGATTGACATAGTCGACAAGCGCACGGAAGAACGGCGGACGTAACTGCGTTTCATAATGGCTGGCGGCGGTTTCTAACTGCCGGCCATAAAAGGCGGTACGGGCTTCATTACATTCGAATACACCTGAGATCCGCGGCAGATGTTCAGATGGAACACGTTCTTCATTTTCGGTGGCGATAAAAACAGGAATCCCATAGCCGGTGGCGTCAATTTCATCGAGTTTTCCACGTTCAATATCATTGATGGATAACACGATAGCAGCAACATCAATAAAATTACTTTCATCGATATTTACGCAAGAACGCTGCGTAGAAAAACAATCAGGACAGGAACGGCTTACGGCAATTTTTAATTCTGACATTTTCATCTCTTTATTTTTAGGTAATAGCAGGTCCTCAATTCCTCAAATGAGAAATTGATAACTCCGGAAAAAAAAGCAAAGTCATACCGCTGATAAATAAATCAGTAAGTTGCTTTTTTGAAGATGCAATAAACCCTAACCGGTCCGGTCACAGGTAATACAGGGTTATGCAGGGAGAGCACTGCGGATACAGGCGTTAGCCTGCGATACAGAGAGTCAGGAAGACCTGTATACTTGAGTGCCCTTAGTCGGAAGACTAACGGGCATTAAAGAAATGAAAGTCGAAACTGTTGCGGTGGGCAAACATCATAATATGCGTTGTTCGCCTTATATGTGGCATTGTACGGCTATTATTTTCCATTTTAGTTACCTTTACTGGATAAGTGGAAGGTGCGGGTATTTTATCCAGGAAATGGCTATGAACTGTGAAGAAGATCAATAAAAAACGATCGTTTATAAAATATTTAGTCGCCATTTATGCATAGTGCGGGACAAGATGCTGTTTTGTTGTTTATATGTTATTTATTTGTATTTTATTATTTTTTTACAATATTCTACTGGCTGCATAATAAGTATTATGCAGTGGAGTGAGTAATGAAAAATATATTTATTAATTAATCAGAAAAAATGAATAAGAATTCACGGCATAAACCGATAGCCAATTCCGGTTTCGGTCAGAAAATGACGCGGACGGGCCGGGTCCAGTTCCAGCTTCTGGCGCAGGTGTCCCATATAAATACGTAGATAATGACTGTGTTCGACGGCGTTTGGTCCCCAAACCTGATTTAACAACTGGCGTTGCGTCAGTACCTTCCCGGCATTATTTAGCAGAACCGCTAACAGACGAAACTCAATCGGCGTCAAATGAATTTCCTCGTCACCACGGTGAACGAGGCGCGCGGCAATATCCACTTTGACGTTGGAAAAATGTACCACCGGTTCGGGAGACGCACCGCTGGCGTGGCGACGCAATGCCACGCGCAATCTCGCCTGTAGCTCGCCAATGCCAAAGGGTTTACTGAGATAGTCATCGGCACCGGCATCCAGCGCAGCAATTTTATCGCTTTCCTCACTGCGGGCTGAAAGCACAATCACCGGAATCGCGCTCCATTGTCGCAGGTCGCGAATAAAATCAATGCCGTCGCCGTCCGGCAGGCCGAGATCGAGAATGATGAGATCGGGTTTTCGCGTGGCGGCTTCCAACAGACCACGTTGCAGCGTTTCCGCTTCATATACACGCAGGCCATCGGCTTCCAGCGCAGTGCGCAGAAAGCGGCGAATGGCATGTTCATCTTCAACAATCAGTACGTTCGTCACATATCCTCATGAAAATCTTCAAGTTCAGGGGGGATTTCCTGGGGCAGTGTAACACGAAAACAGGCTCCTCCCTGCGCGCGGTTGTGGACCGAAATAGTACCGCCGTGCACGTCCACAATAGCCTGACAAATTGCCAGCCCCAGCCCAACGCCGGGCACCGATGACTCTTTATTTCCCCGGGAAAATTTGTCAAAAACGCGCTGTTCCATACCCGACGGAATACCCGGCCCATTATCCCAGACGTCCAGTTGCAGATGTGCGCCATCGACGCTGGCATCAATACCGATTTGCGCCTGTGGCCCCGCGTATTTGACGGCGTTTTCCAACAGGTTAATCAGCACCCGTTCAAAGAGCGGACCATCGACGTGAATCAGTGTTAACGGTTCAGGTAACGACAGATTTATCGGGGCAGAGAGACCGGGCTCCAGCATCTGCAGGGCGCTGCCGACCACCTCTTCCAGCGTTAACCACTCCTTCTTAAGATTAAAGCCGCCAGACTGGATTCGCGCCATATCCAGCAGATTATTAACCAGCCGGGTAGTATTCAGAACGTGCTGGCGAATCTCACTGGCCTGGCGCGCGTGTGGCGATCCCTCGCTAGCCAGATCCAGCGTTAAGATTTCCGCCTGACCGAACAACACCGTCAACGGCGTGCGTAAATCGTGGGACAGAGCAGCGAGCAGGGCGTTGCGAATGCTTTCGCGCTCGCTGGCAAACCGCGCCTGCTCTTCGCTGGCGGTCAGCGTCAGGCGCTCCAGCGCACTGGCTACCAGTAGAGTGAAGGTTTCCAGCAGGCGTTGCTGTTCGGGGATCATAAGCTGGCGTAAATTTCCCGGTTCGACTACCAGCAGCCCATGCGTTTTATCGGCGCTTTTTAACGGTAAAATCTGATACGGCACGCCCGGTAACGTGTCGGTGCCTGCACCGGCCGGTTGCCCTTTGTCAAAGCTCCATTGGGCAATGGCGTCATCCCACGGCGTCATGCCCTGTTGATGGGTGAGCGGGGCCAGCTTGCCGTTCTCACCGGGCAGTAAAACCTGGCTGCGGGCCTGAAACGTTGAAGCGATAAACTGTTCACTGGTGGCGGCGATATCCGTCTGACTCCGACCGACGGCCAGCGCTTTCGACATCTCATACAAATGACGCGTACGCTGTTCACGATAACGCGCTACCCGCGCCTGATAACGCACCCCGGCGGTCAGATTACCAATAACCAGCCCTACCGTTAGCATTACGGCAAAGGTGAGCAGGTACTGAACGTCTGAAACGGCCAGCGTCCCGCGTGGGGCAATAAAGAAGAGATCGAAGCTGGCGACGTTAATAAAGGTTGCCAGCACTGACGGCCAGCGTCCGTAAAAGAGTGCGATAACCACCACACCCAATAAATAGATCATCACCAGGTTGGCGGCGTCAAAGGCCATTAGCCACTGCATGGCGATTAGCGTAATGATGGCGCACAGCGCAACGGCAACCACACAACCCTGAATTTGTACCCGCCATTTATCCTTAAAGGTGCGACTATCTGCCGTTTGCAGCACAGGGCGTGAAGGGGGCTCATCGAGCGCAACAATCATCAGGTCGAGATCCGGTGCGCGATGAGCGAGTTTGTCGGCAAAGGAATCGCTACGCCACCAGCGACGCGTAGTCGGACGCCCGAGCACAATTTTTCCCAGATTATGCTCACGGGCATAGTGGATGACCGCTTTGTCTTCGGCGGGGTCGGAAAGGGTGGCTGTTTCTGCGCCTAACTCCTGAGCCAGCCGCAGAGCGCTTAAAATTGCGCGGCGTTGTTTTTCGGGCAGTCGGTGCAGCGCTGGCGTTTCGACATACACCGCATGCCAGACGCTGCCGAGACGCGCCGCCAGACGTGCGGCGGCGCGTACCAGTTTTTCGCTGCCGGTATTGTGCCCAATGCACAGTAAAATAGCGTCGCGGGTATGCCAGACTTTCTCCTCTCCCGGACGTCCTCGCCAGGCGCGCATCTGATCGTCTACCCGATCAGCCGTGCGGCGCAGGGCAAGTTCACGTAGCGCGATCAGATTACCTTTGCGAAAGAAATGCTCAATTGCTCTTTCTGCCTGACCGGCGATATAGACCTTGCCTTCGTTCAGGCGCTGGCGCAAATCGTCGGGGGGGAGATCGACCAGCACCACATCGTCGGCGGCATCGAAAAAAGGGTCGGGTACGGTTTCACGAACCTGAATGCCGGTAACGCCGCTGACCACGTCATTGAGACTTTCCAGGTGCTGCACGTTAACGGTAGTAAAGACATCAATCCCGGCTTCCAGCAGCTCTTCAATGTCCTGCCAGCGCTTAGGATGCCGTGAGCCTGGCGCATTACTGTGCGCCAGTTCATCCATCAAAATGAGCGCCGGACGGCGGGCCAGCGCCGCGTCGAGATCGAACTCATTGATATGGCGGTCGTGACGCGCCTGTCGCTTTAGCGGCAAGATGCTGAGGCCGTCCAACAGCGCGGCGGTCTCTTTGCGTCCATGGGTTTCCACCACGCCAATCAGCACATCTAACCCTTGCGCCCGCAGTCGCTGGGCCTCTGCCAGCATGGCCCAGGTTTTGCCGACGCCAGCACAGGCACCGAAGAAAATTTTCAGTTTTCCCCGGTGCGGGGCCGTGGTCTGCTCCAGCAGGCGATCGGGGTCGGGGCGTAAGGGTTCGTTATGCATGTCCTTTTTCTCAGTGCTTATCCAGCGCTAAATTAAGTTCCACCAGGTTCACCACCGGCTGACCGATAAAACTGACCAACGGCTTTTGCGTATATTGTGCAACCAACCGCGTAACCTCTTCAACGCTGAGGTTGCGAGCCTGCGCCACGCGGGGAATTTGCCAGGCCACCGCGGCTGGCGTCAGGTTGTTATCCAGCCCGCTGGAAGAAGCCGTTACCAGCTCTACCGGGACGGCAGGACTTGCCTGCGGGTTGGCGGCACGCAGCGCGGCAATCCGGCTTTGCAACTGTTTATCCAGTTCCGGGTTGCTGGCTGCCAGATTACTGCCGCCTGAAGCCATTGGATTATAGGGCATTTCAGCTGTGGCAGACGGACGCCCCTGAAAATAACCGGCAGCGGTAAAATGTTGCCCGATGAGCTCAGAGCCGCGAACAACCTGACCTTCGCTAAGAAGCGAACCGTTAGCCTGGTGGGGAAACCACCACTGCCCCAGCGCGGTCGTCAGCAACGGGTAAGCCCCGCCGGTGATAAGCATCAGGAAAATCAATGTTGATAATGCAGGACGTAATCCACTCATCTGAAACCTCACACCAGACCCAGCAGGGTCAGCAGTAAATCAATCGCTTTGATACCGATAAACGGCACAACCAAACCGCCCAGACCATAGATCCACAAATTGCGGCGCAACATCGCGGATGCGGACAAAGGTTTGTAGCTCACGCCTTTTAGCGCCAGCGGGATCAGAAAGACGATAACCAGCGCGTTAAAGATAACCGCGCTGAGGATCGCCGAGTCTGGCGAATGCAGTCCCATCACGTTCAGCGCATTGAGCTGCGGATAGGTGGCGGCGAAGGCGGCCGGGATAATAGCGAAATACTTCGCGACGTCGTTGGCAATACTGAAAGTGGTCAGCGAACCGCGCGTCATCAGCATTTGTTTACCAATGTGCACTACTTCAATCAGTTTGGTGGGGTTGGAGTCGAGATCCACCATGTTACCTGCTTCTTTCGCTGCCTGAGTTCCCGAGTTCATGGCGACCGCAACGTCCGCCTGCGCCAGGGCTGGAGCGTCATTGGTTCCGTCGCCGGTCATCGCCACCAGACGACCTTCCGCTTGATACTGACGAATCAGCGCCAGCTTGGCTTCCGGCGTGGCTTCAGCTAAGAAGTCATCCACTCCGGCCTCAGCGGCGATCGCGGCAGCGGTCAGGCGGTTATCGCCGGTGATCATCACCGTTTTAATCCCCATTTTGCGCAGTTGAGCAAAACGTTCTTTGATCCCGCCTTTCACAATATCTTTCAGCGCAATCACGCCCAGTACGTGGGAGCCTTCGGCAACCACCAGCGGCGTTGCGCCAAGGCGAGCGACGCTTTCGACCTTCTGCTCCACATCGGCGGGAAAGTGGCCGCCGTTGGCTTCAACGTGCCGACGAATGGCATCGACCGACCCTTTGCGGATCATTCGGTTGTCGATGTTGATGCCGCTCATCCGGCTTTGGGCGGTAAACGGCACAAAGGTAGCGTGCAGCGATTGCACGTCGCGAATACGCAGATTAAAGCGCTGTTTTGCCAGGATCACGATGCTGCGGCCTTCCGGCGTTTCATCGGCCAGCGATGAAAGCTGTGCGGCGTCGGCCAACGTTTTTTCGTCCACGCCGTGGGCGGGCAGAAAATCTGAAGCCTGACGGTTACCCAGCGTAATGGTGCCTGTTTTATCCAGCAGCAGTACGTCTACGTCACCTGCCGCCTCTACTGCACGTCCGCTGGTAGCGATGACATTCGCGCCCAGCATGCGGCTCATCCCGGCGACGCCAATCGCTGAGAGCAGTCCGCCTATCGTTGTAGGGATCAAGCACACAAGCAAGGCAACCAGCACCGTGATGCTGACCGCACTACCACCCCAGGCGGAAAACGGCCATAGCGTGGCGGTCGCCAGCAAAAAGATAATGGTCAGGGCAATCAGCAGGATCGTCAGGGCGATTTCATTGGGCGTTTTACGCCGCTGCGCGCCTTCAACCATGGCGATCATCCGGTCGAGGAACGTTTCACCGGGGTTTACGCTGCATTCGATAACCAGCCAGTCGGAGAGGATGCGGGTCCCGCCGGTGACGGAGGCGAAATCGCCACCGGATTCACGAATCACAGGCGCGGATTCACCGGTAATGGCACTTTCATCTACTGATGCGCCACCTTCAATGACCTCGCCGTCACACGGGATAATATCGCCAGCTTCCACCAGCACGATATCCCCTTTCCGTAAATCATCGGCAGGAACGTGATCCATTGCCGCGCCGTATTTGGGTTCGCGAAGTTTACGGGCAAAGGCGGTTTTTTTGACTCCCTTTAGGCTATTAGCCTGAGCTTTACTGCGACCTTCTGCCAGCGCCTCAGCGAAGTTGGCGAACAGAACGGTAATCCACAGCCACAGACTTATCGCGCCGGTAAACCACGGGCTACCCTGCATATGACCTGTTGCCATCGCCACCGTTAACAGTGTTGTTAACAAACTGCCCAGCCAGACGATAAACATCACCGGGTTACGCCACTGGGTATGTGGGCTTAATTTTTTCACGGCGTCCATCAGCGCCTGTGCGACCAGAGAGGGTTCGAACAGCGCCAGTTGCTTGCGACTCATAGTAATGTGCTCCGCATCACTCAGTGTAATGACAGGTATTCTGCGACCGGGCCAAGCGCCAGGGCAGGAACAAAGGTGAGAGCGCCAACCAGTAACACCGTACCGATTAACAACCCGACAAACAGCGCGCCGTGGGTAGGTAGCGTGCCTGGGCTTGCTGGCTGGATCTTTTTACTGACCAGCGACCCGGCAATAGCCATCACGGGGATGATCACGCCGAAGCGACCGAAGAACATGCACAGGGCCAACAGGCAGTTCCAGAACGGGCTATTGGCGCTTAATCCGGCAAAGGCGCTACCGTTGTTGTTCGAGGCAGACGATACGGCATACAGGACTTCACTAAAGCCGTGAGGACCTGGATTAAGCATGGCGCTGCGCCCGGCATCGCTCATCATGGCGATCGCTGTACCGAGCAGGACCAGCGTAGGGGTGACCAGAATCGCCAGCGCGGTCATTTTCATTTCGCGCACGTCGATTTTCTTACCCAGATACTCCGGGGTACGGCCAATCATTAACCCGGCGATAAATACCGCCAGCAGCACGAACAGCAGCATGCCGTACAGACCTGAACCCACACCGCCGAAGACCACTTCACCAATCTGCATCAGCCACATAGGTACCATGCCGCCCAGTGCGGTAAAGGAGTCATGCATCGCATCGACAGCCCCGCAGGATGCTGCCGTGGTGACGACGGAAAAGAGACTCGTGGCCAGCACGCCAAAGCGGCTCTCCTTGCCCTCCATGTTGATATTGCTGTCGGCACCGAATGCCATCAGGTGCGGGTTGCCCTGAACTTCGGCCCACATCACGACGGCAACGCAGACTGCAAAAATCAGTGACATGGCCCACAGTAAGGTCCGCCCCTGACGACGATCGCCCACTACATCACCAAAGGCAAAACACAGCGCGGTGGGAATTAAGAAAATAGCCAGCATCTGTACCAGATTGGTCAGTGCGGTTGGGTTTTCAAACGGATGCGATGAGTTAGCGTTAAAGAATCCCCCTCCGTTAGTGCCGAGCATCTTAATCGCTTCCTGTGAGGCGACTGGCCCCATTGGCAGCAGCTGTTTCACCCCTTCAAGGGTGGTGATGGGCTGATAAGGCAATATGTTTTGCAACGTACCTTGCTGAATGAAGAACAGGGCAATGAGCAACGCAATAGGGACGAGGATCCACAGCGTAATGCGAACCAGATCGACCCAGGCGTTGCCCAGCGTGTTCATACTCTGGCGTGTGAAAGCGCGGGTCAGGGCAAAAATCACCGCAATTCCGGTCGCCGCAGACAGGAAATTCTGCACGGTCAACCCGGCCATCTGGCTGAAATAGCTTAAGGTGGTTTCGCCAGCATAGGATTGCCAGTTGGTATTAGTGACAAAACTCACCGCCGTGTTGAGCGCCAGATCCCACGAAAGCCCTGGCAGTTGCTGGGGATTTAGCGGCAGCAGGTTTTGCGCCATTAGCATCGAAAACAGGACCAGCAGGCCCAGCGCATTGAGAGCAAGGATAGCCAGCAGATACTGCCGCCAGTTCATCTCCTGCTGCGAGATGCCCAGACCGCGCCAGAGTAAATGCTCCGCGCCAACCAAGCCCGGCAGGGGCGTATTGTTGATCAGTCGAGCCAGCCCAAATCCCAACGGTCTGGCGATGACAAATAGCACCAGCAAGAAACTGGCAATGAGTAAAAATCCTTGGGCTGCCATCAGAACGCCTCCGCATTGATCAGGGCATAGACCAGGTAACCTAATAATAAAAAGACCAGCACAATGCCGGTTATCACGCCTGCACTCACAGTGCACCTCCAGTGGCATAAATGTGATAACCAGAGCGTAGGTTTTTGCTTGCAAAGATTTCGCAAAAATCAGCGGGTGGGGTGTAAAAAAAGTATAAAAATGGCAAAAACCATTATTTAACTAATGGTTAGTATTAATTTAACCTTTATGTAACTTAATTACGGTTTTATGCTAAACGGAGCATCAATAGATAAAAATAAGTGGTCGGATGAGTAGCAAAATTACACACAAGGCGGTATTATTTTCATCAGTTAACCAAATTTATTTTTCCGGTGCTATTCACCGAACAGATATATGGGAGAGGATTATGGACTTTTATAAAGAATATCCAGCACACATTGTTTTCTTGCGCCGTACCTTTGCCGTAGTGGCGGGCGTGCTGGCGCTACCGGTCATGCTGTTCTGGAAAGACCGCGCTCGTTTTTACAGCTACCTGCACCGCGTCTGGTCTAAAACCAGTGATAAACCGGTGTGGATGGAGCAGGCTGAAAAAGCCACCTGCGATTTCTACTAAGTTATCGTTCTTGCTCAAGAAAACCGCTCACAGTAATGTGGCGGTTTTTTTTATGCGCCGACGTCTACACTTGTCGGTGTAATAGATAACGAGTGGCAATGATTAATTTATATCCGGGAGTATTATGACCACCCATCTGGTCTGGTTTCGACGTGATTTACGTCTGCATGACAACCTCGCGCTGGCGGCGGCTTGTCGGGATCGTACTGCGCAGGTCATCGCGCTATATATCTCTACTCCTGAGCAGTGGAAGGCGCATGAAATGGCCCCACGTCAGGCGGCATTTGTGAGTGCGCAGTTGAATGCGTTGCAGACGGCGCTGGCGGAAAAAGGCATCCCGCTTCTGTTTGATGAAGTTGCAGATTTTGCGACCAGCGTGGAAACCGTCAAAAACGTCTGCGCACAGCATAGCGTCAGCCGATTGTTTTATAACTATCAATACGAAATAAACGAACGTCAGCGTGATGTCGCCGTTGAGAAGGCATTACCCCATGTGGTGTGTGATGGGTTTGACGACAGCGTGATCTTGCCTCCGGGGGCGGTCATGACCGGCAATCACGAAATGTATAAAGTCTTTACACCGTTTAAAAATGCCTGGCTGAAGCGGATTAAAGAGGGTGTTCCAGAATGCGTTAGTGCGCCGAAGGTGAGAGAAAGCGGCGCTCTTGACGCTCCGTTAACATCAATAACGCTGAGCTATCCGCAGCAAGATTTTGATACGCAGCGGTTTGTGGCAGAAGAAAAATTGGCTATCGCGCAATTACGCCAGTTTTGCCAGCAGGCCGCGAGAGAATATGAGCAACAGCGTGATTTCCCTGCGGTTGACGGTACCAGTCGATTATCCGCGAGCCTGGCGACAGGGGGATTGTCGCCGCGCCAGTGCCTGAATCGACTGCTCGCGGAGCAGCCGCAGGCGCTTGAAGGAGGGGAAGGCAGCGTCTGGCTGAACGAACTTATCTGGCGTGAATTTTATCGTCATCTGATGACTTACCATCCGGCGCTGTGTCGGCATCAACCGTTTATCCGTTGGACCGATCGCGTGCAATGGCAGAATAATCCGGCACATTTGCAAGCCTGGCAAACAGGGAACACGGGATACCCGATTGTTGATGCGGCGATGCGTCAGCTCAACGCCACGGGCTGGATGCATAATCGATTACGCATGATTACGGCCAGCTTTTTAGTGAAAGATCTGCTGATCGACTGGCGTAAAGGCGAGCAATATTTTATGTCGCAACTGATCGATGGCGATCTGGCGGCCAATAACGGCGGCTGGCAGTGGGCGGCATCAACCGGGACCGACGCCGCACCGTATTTCCGTATCTTTAACCCCACGACTCAGGGCGAAAAATTTGACCGCGACGGCGAGTTTATCCGCCAGTGGCTGCCGGAACTGCGCGATGTGCCGGGTAAAGCCATTCATGATCCGTGGACGTGGGCTGAAAAAGCGCAGGTTACGCTTAACTATCCTCGTCCGATTGTCGATCATAAACAAGCAAGACTGGCGACGCTGGCGGCCTATGAGGCGGCGCGTAAAGAGTAGGCATGGTGGATTTCAGCGTAATGCCTTCCAGCAGAATGAGAATGTGGTGATAGCGCTTGTAGAGCAACTGACCACGCTGCTACTTACTGGATGCGCTAATGACACGCAACTACAAGCGATGTTTAATTACATTCTACAATCTGGCGATGAATCTCGCTTTAATGAGTTTATGCAAGAGATGGCACAACGGATCCCCCAACACAAGGAGAGGCTGATGACTATTGCAGAGCGGTTACGGTTAGATGGATTACAGGAAGGTCTACAACAAGGACTACAACAAGGCAAAGAAGAAGGAAAACAAGAAGCGGCATTGCGTATAGCGCAAACCATGTTGGAGCAGGGAATAGAACGCGAAATGGTAAAACTTGTGACCGGTGTTTCAGAAGCGGATTTGGCTGTAAACCATGCATAATCTCCAGAAGAACAGGCCCGAATCTTATTACATCATCGGGCCTGTAAACTCAGGACTCTACCGCCAGCGAACGATTTCTGAACTTCAGCGACTGGTACAGCCAAATCAGCAGCACCAGCACCACACAGGCCAGCGCGCCCCAGGTTATTTCGCTAAAGACATCAATATATGCATTGATGGAATAGTTGATAGCGCCCGCCGAGTCAAACGAACCTTGTGAGGTCTGATCGGCGATAACGCCGGCCAGGTAGTTGGCGATGGCTCCGGAAAGCAGCATGTAAATACCCGTTAATACGCCGGTCACTCCTGGGATCTCGATACGTGTAATCTGAGACATAGCCACCGGATCGATAAACAGCTCGGCAAAGCCCATGACCGCCAGCCCCAATACCATCAGCGGCATGGAAGAGTGACCGTAAGCCGCAGACCAGCGGGCGCTCAAGGTCAGAATACAGAATCCGGCGCTCATTAAACCGAGGCCAAGGGCAAATTTACCCCAGATACGGACGGTACGATTACCGCTAACGCTTTCTTTGACCACCCAGGCCAGCACGATACCGCACAGCATAACGGCAAAGGCGTTAACCGACTGGAACATCGCGGTAGGGACGGAATATCCCAGAATATCTCGGTTAACGAAGCGGTCGATATACAGGCTAATCGAACTGCCGCCCTGTTGAGCAAAGGCCCAGAACAACAGACTGAAGAAGGTCAACGTAACGATAAGCCCCAGCTCTTTGCGCTGTTTCTGGGTCTGCGCCTGGCGGTAAATCTTCGCCAGAACCGCCAGACCAATAACAGTAGCAACGATCAGTGCGTAAACGGACCACTCTTTCCAGAACAGAACGGTAATCAGCAGCGGTGCTGCAACCAGCAGAACTAATAACCAGGCCCAGTTTGGCAGCATATATTTTTTCGCACACAAGACGGCCTTGTTGACGCCGGTGGTATGGGCGAAATGGCGATTACCGCATACGAAAATCACCAGCCCCGCCAGCATGCCAATCGCCGCCAGCGCAAAGCCCATCGCCCAGCTGTACTCTTCCTGCACGTAGCCGCAGGCAATGGGCGCGATGATTGAACCAATATTACCGGCAGCGTAGAGCAGAGAGAATCCACCGTCACGGCGAGGGTCTTCAGGCTGATACAACTCGCCCAACAGGCAACTGATGTTGGATTTAAACAGACCGTAGCCACAGACAATAATCGCCAGCGACAAATAAAGGAACGTCGGGGCCATTTCGCTGGCGCCCAATACCAGATGCCCCACTGCCATTAAAAATGCGCCGATCATCACCGCCATTCGATTGCCGAGCACTTTATCGGCCAGGTATCCCCCAAGAATGGGCGTGACGTAGACCAGCGAGCAGTAGGCGCTGAACAGTTCATATGCGTGATTATCGTCGTACTTAAGCTGGTTAGTGAGATACAGGATCAGCAATGCACGCATGCCGTAAAAACTGAAGTATTCCCAAATTTGTAGCGCAACGACGTAATAAATCGCCCGTGGTTGAGATGCTTGTTTATTCATTCTTTTCTCGAAGTAAATGCCTCGCGACAGGCTGAACGTGCTGCGCGAGTGTGTTTCCTTAAAGTTTTAACTTTGATACAGATCTGATTATTTTTGCAATATGCTGTCTGATTGCATAAATATACATGAATTAGAGCGCGTGGGGGTAAGCAAATTGCGTTCAAATCGGGTGTGATTGTTTCTTGATGTGTCAGTGAAATGTCTATCGACGAACGCAAGCGGGAACGCTATTTTAACCTAAGCTGTGTTGCTGATTGGGCAGGCAGAATTTATGACTACGAGGACGATGATGAAAAACACCGAACTGGAACAACTGATCAACGACAAACTGAACAGCGCCGCCATTAGCGACTATGCGCCGAATGGTTTGCAGGTTGAGGGCAAAGAGACGGTGCATAAAATCGTGACCGGCGTGACCGCAAGTCAGGCGTTACTGGACGAGGCGGTACGCCTGCAGGCGGATGCGGTCATCGTTCATCACGGTTATTTCTGGAAAGGCGAATCTCCGGTTATTCGCGGTATGAAGCGCCATCGTCTGAAAACGCTGTTGGAAAATGATATCAACCTGTATGGCTGGCACCTGCCGCTGGATGCTCACCCGGAACTGGGTAATAACGCGCAACTGGCAGCGCTGTTGGGGATCACCGTCATGGGTGAAATCGAGCCGCTGGTGCCATGGGGAGAACTCTCCATGCCGGTTCCGGGGCTGGAGCTGGCATCGTGGATTGAAGCGCGTTTAGGGCGTAAACCGTTATGGTGCGGTGATACCGGGCCGGAAAAAGTTCAGCGCGTCGCCTGGTGTACAGGGGGCGGTCAGAGTTTCATTGATAGCGCAGCCCGGTTTGGTGTCGATGCCTTTATCACCGGTGAAGTTTCAGAGCAAACCATTCACTCAGCCCGCGAGCAAAGGTTGCATTTTTATGCTGCTGGTCACCATGCGACCGAACGCGGCGGCATTCGCGCATTGAGCGAATGGCTGAATGAAAATACCGATCTGGACGTAACCTTTATCGATATTCCTAATCCAGCGTAATAAAGAGGGACGAAAGTGCAGCGAGCGCGTTGTTATCTGTTAGGTGAAAGTGCGGTGGTTCTTGAGCTGGAACCTCCCATTACGCTGGCGACTCAGAAACGCATCTGGCGTCTGGCCCAGCGTCTGGTTGATGCCCCGAATGTGCTGGAAGCTATTCCGGGAATGAACAATATCACGGTTACCCTGCGCGACCCGAAAACGCTGGCGCTGGATGCGATTGAACGCCTGCAGCGCTGGTGGGAAGAGAGTGAGGCGCTGGAGCCGGACTCGCGCTTTATTGAAATTCCCGTGACCTATGGCGGTGAGTTCGGCCCCGATCTGGCAGAGGTCGCCCGGCACAGTGGATTAAGCGACAAGCAGGTCGTCGAACTTCATGCGTCGGTTGATTATGTGGTGTGGTTTATCGGTTTTCAGCCGGGATTTCCCTATCTCGGGAGCTTACCTGAACCGCTCCATACTCCGAGGCGTGCGGAACCGCGTCTGCTTGTTCCGGCAGGTTCTGTAGGTATTGGCGGATCCCAAACGGGGGTCTATCCGCTTTCCACGCCAGGTGGATGGCAATTGATTGGCCGTACCTCCGTTGCGTTATTTGATCCAAAACGGCAGGAGCCGATTCTGTTACGGGCTGGCGATACCGTGCGTTTTGTTCCGCAGAAGGAGGGGATATGTTAAACATCATTCGCGCTGGCATGTACACCTCAGTACAGGACGGGGGACGCCATAGTTTTCGTCAATCCGGAATCAGTCACTGTGGCGCGCTGGATAAACCGGCGCTGAACGTTGCTAACCTGCTGGTAGGTAATGATGCGAATGCCGCTGCGCTGGAAATCACACTGGGGCAACTGGTGGTGGAATTTGAAACCGATGGCTGGTTTGCCCTGACCGGTGCGGGATGTGAAGCGCACCTGGATCGTACTCCCGTATGGAGCGGATGGCGGCTGCCGGTGAAAGCCGGGCAACGTCTGATGCTAAAACGTCCACATCACGGCATGCGCAGCTATCTGGCGGTAGCGGGCGGTTTTGATGTGCCCGAAGTAATGGGCTCGCGCAGTACCGATCTCAAAGTCGGAATTGGCGGGCTGGAAGGGCGTCTGCTGCGCGATGGCGATCGGCTGGCAATTGGCGCATCGACCCGGCAATTCAGCGGGCCGCAGGGCGTAAAACAGCTGATGTGGGGCAACCACATTCGTGCGCTCCCCGGGCCTGAATACCAGGAGTTTGACGAAGTATCGCAGGCTTCTTTCTGGCGCTCCCCGTGGCAACTGAGTCCGCAAAGCAACCGTATGGGGTATCGCTTGCAGGGGCAGTCGCTGACGCGCACGACCGATCGCGAGTTATTGTCGCATGGTTTGCTCCCTGGCGTAGTGCAGGTTCCGCATAATGGTCAGCCCATCGTGCTGATGAACGATGCTCAGACGACGGGCGGCTATCCGCGTATCGCCTGTATCATCGAAGCAGATATGTATCATCTGGCGCAGATCCCGCTCGGCCAGCCGATCCATTTTGTGCAGTGTTCGCTGGAGGAAGCGCTTAAGGCGCGCCACGATCGGCAGCGTTATCTGGAACAGTTAACATGGCGACTTAACAATGAAAATTGATCTCAACGCAGACCTCGGTGAGGGATGCCCTAACGATGCAGCGCTGCTGCAACTGGTGTCATCAGCCAACATCGCCTGTGGGTTTCACGCCGGTGATGCGCAGACGATGCTTTTAAGTGTGCGCGAAGCGCTAAAAAATGGCGTAGCGATAGGCGCGCATCCGAGTTTTCCGGATCGGGAAAATTTTGGCCGTAGCGCCATGACCCTGCCTGTGGAAACGGTGTATGCGCAGACGCTGTATCAAATTGGTGCGCTGGCTGCCATCACGCGTGCGCAGGGCGGCGTAATGCGTCATGTTAAACCGCACGGTATGCTTTATAACCAGGCGGCGAAAGATCCTCAGTTGGCGGATGCTATTGCTAAAGCGGTGTATGCCTGCGATTCGTCGCTGGTTCTGGTAGGACTGGCGGGAAGCGAACTGATTCGTGCCGGAGAACGCTATGGTCTGGTAACACGTCAGGAGGTTTTTGCCGATCGGGGTTATCAGGCGGATGGCAGTCTGGTGCCGCGCAGCCAGCCGGGCGCATTGATTGAGGATGAAGAGCAGGCGCTGGCGCAAACGCTAGAAATGGTGCAATCCAGCAGAGTAAAAAGCCAGAGTGGAACGTGGGCGAGCGTGACAGCCCAGACGGTATGCATTCACGGGGATGGTGAGCACGCACTCGCTTTTGCCCGTCGCTTGCGAGCCGCATTCAATGCATGCAATATTCAAATTAGCGCATAAATTTATTCATAAAAAACAATAATATATTACACAACAACATATACAGGACTGAATTATGGGAGAGGTAATTTCTCTCTGGCCATTGACGGGGATCGCCGTCATCGTGGTCGGATTTCTTTTACGTTTTAACCCGGTATTGGTGGTCATTATTGCCGGGATCGTCACGGGGCTGGCGGCGCATATGCCGATCGCCACTATCCTTGAGAAGCTGGGTGAAGGTTTTCTTAACACCCGCAACCTGCCATTTATCCTGCTGATCCCGCTGGCGGTTATTGGCCTGCTGGAACGCCACGGACTCAAAGAGCGTGCTCAGGCGTGGATTGCAAAAATCCGCAGCGCCACCAGTGGCCGTCTGCTTATTGTCTATCTGTTCATTCGCGAAGCGACCGCTGCGTTAGGGTTGACCAGTCTGGGGGGGCATCCGCAGATGGTGCGTCCGCTGCTGGCGCCGATGGCGGAAGGAGCCGCAGAGAAAAATCACGGCGAGATACCTGGGGCGGTACGCTATCGTCTGCGCGCCATGTCAGCTGCGACCGATAACGTCGGACTGTTCTTCGGTGAAGATATCTTTGTTGCCTTCGGTGCCATCATTTTTATGCACAACTTTATGCTGGAGTCTGGTGGGATCCAGACCGAACCGCTGCATATTGCCTTGTGGGGGATCCCAACGGCAATTTGTGCATTCCTGATCCACGGTACGCGTCTGTGGCGTCTGGATAGCTATTTGCAACGTGAGGTGGCGAAAGCGAATGCCGCAGCGAAAGGGGAAGCGAAATGAATTTTCAACAAAGCTATCTCTACTGGCTGGCGGGAGCGGTATTACTGATTGTGGCGCTGATGTCCTGGCAGGACAAAGCGAACCCGCGTCGCTTCACCACCGGCCTGTTTTGGGGCATATACGGCGTACTGTTTCTGCTTGGTGACTGGACATATTCGCTGTTTGGCGACAAACGCACGGTGCATATTGCCGTTGGCGTTGCGGTGGTCGTGCTGGCCCTGATCGCCGGTTTTGGCGGCGTGAAGCTGGGAAGCTACCATCAACGAACGCAGCAACAGCGCGAAGAAAGCGCCAGTCGTCTGGGTAACCGCCTGTTTTTCCCGGCGCTGGCAATTCCGGTGGTAACGGTTATTGGCGTGTTGATGTTCAACCATATTCCGGGCTTACAGGATGCGCTGTTTGGGCCGGGTAATCACGCCACGCTGGTGACGCTCTTTTCCATGACCGCAGGCTCGTTGATTGGTCTGGCGATGGCGATAAAAATGACCCATGAGCGGGTTCATCAACCGATTCAGGAGGCGCGCCGTCTGCTGGACTCCATCGGCTGGGCGTTTATCCTGCCGCAGATTTTGGCCACGCTCGGGCTGTTGTTTACGGCAGCGGGCGTAGGCAGCGGTATTTCCTGGCTAACGCAAGAATACCTGGCGGTGGATAGCCGCTTTATCGCAGTGGCGGTGTACACCCTCGGCATGGCATTGCTGACGATGGTCATGGGCAATGCGTTTGCCGCTTTCCCGATCGTGACCGCCGGAATTGGGATTCCGATCCTCGTGCTGCAGCACGGCGGCAATCCGGCAGTAATGGCGGCAATTGGTATGTTCTCTGGCTATTGCGGGACGTTAATGACGCCGATGGCGGCAAACTTTAACATTGTTCCTGCGGCGCTGCTGGAGCTGCCGGATAAAAACGCGGTGATTAAAGCGCAGGTGCCAACCGGCATACTGCTGTTGCTGGTCAACGTGTTCCTGATGTATTTCCTGATGTTCTTGTAAGGTGACAGGATGAAAACAGTACTCATCACGGGATTTGAACCCTTTGGCGGCGAGTCAGTTAACCCTTCCTGGGAAGTGGTCTCGGGCCTCGACAATGCTATCATCGGCGGATGCCGCGTCGTTGCCCGCCAACTGCCGTGCGTCTTTGGCGAGTCTCTTGCCGTACTCAATGGTGCGATTGACGCGCTGTCGCCATCACTGGTGCTGGCGGTGGGGCAGGCGGGGGGGCGCACGGATGTCACCGTGGAGCGCGTGGCGATCAACGTTGACGATGCGCGTATTGCGGATAATCAGGGTCAACAGCCGGTAGATGTGCCGATTGTGGCCGATGGTCCGGCGGCGTGGTTTAGTTCGTTGCCGATCAAAGCGATGGTTGTTGCCATGCGCAACGCGGGAATTCCGGCTTCGGTTTCCCAGACCGCGGGCACTTTCGTTTGTAACCACGTGATGTATGGCCTGCTGCATAAACTACGTGACGTTCCGGCGGTAAAGGGAGGATTTATTCATATCCCTTATTTGCCGCAACAGGCTGCACAGCACCCCGGGGCGCCAAGTATGGCAGCGGACACGGTGCGCCGGGCGCTGGAAGTTGCGATTGCCACCGCGTTGCAGGTGGAGAGTGATATCGCAGTGACGGGCGGTGCAACACATTAAAAAAGGACAGTCTTATGCCTGAAGGCCCGGAGATCCGCCGCGCGGCGGATAACCTGGAGGCGGCAGTCAAAGGCAAACCCCTGACCGATGTCTGGTTTGCCTTTGAGCAGCTAAAACCGTATCAATCTCAACTGATTGGGCAGAGTGTTACCCAGCTTGAAACGCGGGGTAAAGCATTGCTGACCCATTTTTCTAATGGATTGACGCTGTACAGTCACAATCAGCTCTATGGCGTGTGGCGAGTGGTGGATACCGGCAAAATACCGCAGACTTCGCGGGTACTGCGTGTCAGGTTGCAAACACATGACAAAACTATTCTGCTCTATAGCGCCTCTGATATCGACATGCTGACGCCGGAACAGCTCGCTACCCATCCGTTCCTGCAACGGGTTGGGCCGGACGTTCTGGATTTACGTTTAACGCCCGATGACGTGAAAGCGCGTCTGTTATCCCCGCGTTTTCGCAATCGCCAGTTTTCTGGCCTGCTGTTGGACCAGACGTTTCTGGCGGGATTAGGTAACTACCTGCGGGTAGAGATTCTCTGGCAGGTAGGGCTGACCGGGCAGCATAAAGCGTCGACGCTCGGAGATGAACAGTTGGATGCGCTGGCGCATGCGCTGCTTGATATTCCTCGTTTGTCCTATAACACCCGCGGGCTGGTGGATGAGAATAAACATCACGGCGCGCTGTTTCGCTTTAAGGTCTTTCACCGGGATGGTGAAGCCTGTGAGCGCTGTGGCGGAATCATCGAAAAAACGACGCTCTCTTCACGACCCTTTTACTGGTGTCCAGGATGTCAGCACTAAGCGGGATGCTTTGGCGCGTGTACTGAAATAAACCGCGCCACCGCCGGGCCAGTCAATAAAATACTGAATAGCCGCAGGGTTTGCATCGCCATGATCAGCGCCATATCGGCGTGACTCCCCGCGGCAATCACCGCAACAGAATCCACGCCGCCTGGACTGGTCGCCAGATAGGCGGTAAGAAAATCTATCTGCATGTAATGCGCCAGTCCCCAGGCCATAGCGGCGCAGATCGCCATCAGGGAAAAAATGGACAAGAGGATTTGCGGTAAGGGGCGCAACGCCATTAAAAAGATCTGCTTGTCAAAGCCCAGACCGATTTGCCAGCCGATGGCCATATAGGCAATCGCCAGCAACCATTCCGGCAGTTCGATCACCATCACGCCACCGGCATTCAGCAATGCGCCTGCCAGCATCGGTAGCAACATGACGCCAGAGGGGATACGCAATAGACGCCCGGCCGTACCGGCAACGGCGGCCAGCGCCAGGGTACTGAACAGATTGCTGCTCAGCGGCGGAAACCAGACGATTTGCTCACTGACCGTTTGGGCCTGGTCGCCCATCATCACTCGGGTGACCAGTGCCGCCGCACCAACCACCAACAGTACGCGCAGATACTGCATAAACGCCACCAGCCGGATGTCGGCACCATATTCCTGCGCCATCGCCACCATTGCCGCCGCACCGCCAGGTGATGAGCCCCATGCACCGGTGTTTCCCGGTAGGTTACTGTAGCGAACCAGCAGCCAGCCGATTACCGCGCTGCTGATAAGGGTCGCCAGCAGGATGATAATCACCATCGGCCAGTGGGCCGTAAGGGTCGTCAAGATTGAGCCCGTCAGGTTTTGGGCAATCATGCAGCCGAGAATCGCCTGTGCGCCAAGAAATGTGCAGCGGGGAGGGTGCAGTGAGATGCCGCGCATACTGAATATGATGCCGACGATCATCGAACCGAGCAGCAGCGGTCCTGGAAGGTGTATAAACAAAAAGAACAGGGAAAGAAGGAGCGATAGCAGAAACAACAGGCTCCACTGCAAAACAGGCATCCCATGCTCCTGAGTGAAATGACGGAAATCTCAGTAAATCATAGAGAAAGCATGATGAGAATAAAATAATATACATCAAAAAAAACAGGTCGGATTCTGGCTTCAATGCCTTGTCCGACCCGGGAGAATTAATGGCTGTAAGCCGGACAGGCGCTGGCGCCATCCGGCAGACAATTAACGCTTAATATCAGACTTAAAATCGCGCTTATCGTAGCCGGTGTACAGCTGACGCGGACGAGCGATTTTCATGCCGTCGGTGTGCATTTCGTTCCAGTGTGCAATCCAGCCCACGGTACGCGCCATGGCGAAGATAACGGTGAACATGGAGGACGGAATACCCATCGCCTTCAGGATGATGCCGGAGTAGAAATCTACGTTCGGGTAGAGTTTCTTCTCGATGAAGTACGGGTCGTTGAGCGCAATGTGTTCAAGTTCCATCGCCACTTCCAGCAGATCATCTTTGGTGCCCAGTTCTTTCAGTACTTCATGGCAGGTTTCACGCATGACGGTGGCGCGCGGGTCATAGTTTTTATAAACACGGTGACCAAAGCCCATCAGGCGGAAGGAATCATTCTTGTCTTTCGCGCGGCGAACAAATTCCGGAATGTGTTTAACAGAGCTGATTTCTTCCAGCATTTTCAGCGCAGCTTCGTTTGCGCCGCCGTGTGCTGGTCCCCACAGGGAAGCAATACCGGCCGCGATGCAGGCAAACGGGTTAGCGCCAGAAGAACCGGCGGTACGAACGGTAGAGGTTGAGGCGTTCTGTTCGTGGTCAGCGTGCAGGATCAAGATACGGTCCATTGCGCGTTCCAGAATCGGATTCACTTCGTATTTTTCGCACGGCGTGGAGAACATCATGTTCAGGAAGTTACCGGCGTAGGAGAGGTCATTACGCGGGTACACGAACGGCTGCCCGATGGAATATTTGTAGCACATCGCTGCCATGGTCGGCATCTTGGACAGCAAACGGAAAGCGGCGATTTCACGGTGACGCGGATTATTCACATCCAGCGAGTCGTGGTAGAACGCAGCCAGCGCCCCGGTAACACCACACATAACGGCCATCGGGTGAGAGTCGCGGCGGAAACCGTGGAACAGGCGGGTGATCTGCTCGTGGATCATGGTATGGCGAGTGACTGTGGTTTTGAACTCGTCGTACTCCTCCTGCGTCGGTTTTTCGCCGTACAGCAGGATATAACACACTTCCAGATAGTTCGACTCGGTCGCCAACTGATCAATCGGGAAGCCGCGATGCAGCAAAATACCTTCGTCACCGTCGATGAAAGTAATTTTGGATTCGCAGGATGCGGTAGAGGTGAAACCTGGGTCAAAAGTAAACATCCCTTTTGAGCCAAGACTACGAATATCAATAACATCTTGACCGAGCGTACCTTTCAGCACATCCAGTTCAATAGCAGAGTCACCATTTAGAGTGATTTTTGCTTTAGTATCAGCCATTTACGGTCTCCTTAGCGCCTTATTGCTTAAGACTGCTGGAACTCACATTTGCCTTCGTACATCAATGAACCGTTACCAGTTTGTTATTTGGCTCGCCGCTCTGCGAAAGAGGGGATAACCTGGGTACAGAGCTATGGGCGCTTGCAGGTAAAACGGTCTTTTCATGGCGAATAAATTGCAAATCAAGAACTTAGCAATCCGAATTATTAAACCTGTCTATCACTAATAACTGTCCTGACTGTATTGGTCAATACTTCCACACTGTTACATAACTAAATGTCCGGTGAAAGAGTGACCCCATAACTTTTACGCATTATATGCTTTTTCTGGTGTTGTTTGTAACAACTTTGTTTAATGATTGTCAAATTAGATGGTTAAAAATTAAAATAATGTTGTTATCGTGACCTATGTCACTGTTCGGGATAAAACCCGACAAACTAT
The DNA here is from genome assembly GCF_030336705.1 of Citrobacter sp. Cb028. Lineage (NCBI taxonomy): Bacteria > Pseudomonadati > Pseudomonadota > Gammaproteobacteria > Enterobacterales > Enterobacteriaceae > Citrobacter > Citrobacter sp. Cb028. The sequence continues at coordinate 516,500 of NZ_JAOWCZ010000034.1, forward strand.
ATGTAGGTTAATTGTAATGATTTTGTGAACGTCCTATACTGCCGCCAGGTCTCCGGAATACCCTGCAATCCCGAGCCAACCAGCGTTGTAACGTGTCGTTTTAGCATCTGGAAGCAGTGTTTTATATGACGCGTAGTTATAGTAAGGACGCTGTCTGACCCGCACGCAGACCGGAGGAAGGAAATCCCGTCGTCTTTCAGGCTACAGGTGTCTTCATCTTCTGTACCCGAAGTCCAAAGGGAATAATAAGAACAGCATGTGGGCGTTATTCATGATAAGAAATGTGAAAAAACAAAGACCTGTCAATCTGGATCTACAAACGATCCGGTTCCCAATCACGGCGATAGCGTCCATTCTCCATCGCGTATCCGGAGTGATCACCTTCGTGGCGGTCGGGATTCTGTTGTGGTTATTGGGTACCAGCCTTTCCTCCCCTGAAGGTTTCCTCGCGGCGTCATCCATTATGAATAACTTCTTTGTGGAGTTAATTCTGTGGGGGATCCTGATTGCGCTGGCATATCACGCCGTAATGGGCATTCGCCATCTGTTGATGGATTTTGGCTATATCGAAGAAACCCTCGAAGCAGGGACACGTTCCGCCAAAATTTGTTTCGTTATCATTGTCGTGCTTTCACTTCTCGCAGGAGTCCTCGTATGGTAAGCAACGCCTCCGCATTAGGACGCAACGGCGTACATGACTTCATTCTGGTCCGTGCTACCGCTATCGTTCTGACGTTATACATCATCTATATGGTCGGCTTCTTCGCCACCAGCGGCGAACTGACGTTTGAAGTCTGGACCGGTTTCTTCTCATCGGCATTCACCAAAGTCTTCACCCTGCTGGCTCTTTTCTCCATCTTGATTCATGCCTGGATCGGCATGTGGCAGGTGTTGACCGACTACGTTAAACCGCTGGCCGTGCGCCTGATTCTGCAACTGGCTATCGTCGTTGCGCTGGTGGTTTACGTCATTTATGGATTTGTTGTGGTGTGGGGTGTGTAATGAAACTGCCAGTCAGAGAATTTGATGCTGTTGTGATTGGTGCCGGCGGCGCAGGTATGCGCGCGGCGCTGCAAATTTCCCAGAGCGGTCAGACCTGTGCGCTGCTCTCCAAAGTGTTCCCAACCCGTTCCCATACCGTATCTGCGCAAGGTGGCATCACCGTTGCGCTCGGTAATACCCATGAAGATAACTGGGAATGGCACATGTACGACACCGTGAAAGGGTCGGACTACATTGGTGACCAGGACGCTATTGAATATATGTGTAAAACCGGTCCGGAAGCGATTCTGGAGCTGGACCACATGGGGCTGCCGTTCTCTCGCCTCGATAATGGCACAATTTATCAACGTCCGTTTGGCGGCCAGTCGAAGAATTTCGGCGGCGAGCAGGCGGCACGTACCGCGGCAGCGGCAGACCGTACCGGCCATGCGCTGTTGCACACGCTGTATCAGCAGAACCTGAAAAACCACACCACCATCTTCTCCGAATGGTATGCGCTGGATCTGGTGAAAAATGCCGATGGCGCGATTGTTGGTTGTACCGCGCTGTGTATTGAAACCGGTGAAGTGGTTTACTTCAAAGCCCGCGCAACCGTGCTGGCGACCGGCGGTGCTGGCCGTATTTATCAGTCCACCACCAACGCCCACATCAACACCGGTGACGGCGTCGGTATGGCTATCCGCGCTGGCGTGCCGGTGCAGGATATGGAGATGTGGCAGTTCCACCCAACCGGTATCGCTGGCGCGGGTGTTCTGGTAACAGAAGGCTGTCGTGGTGAAGGTGGCTACCTGCTGAACAAACACGGTGAGCGCTTCATGGAGCGTTATGCCCCGAATGCGAAAGACCTGGCGGGTCGTGACGTGGTGGCGCGTTCCATCATGATCGAAATCCGCGAAGGTCGCGGCTGCGACGGTCCGTGGGGGCCGCACGCCAAACTGAAACTCGACCACCTGGGTAAAGAAGTTCTGGAGTCCCGTCTGCCGGGTATTCTCGAACTGTCCCGTACCTTTGCTCACGTTGACCCGGTGAAAGAGCCGATCCCGGTTATCCCAACCTGCCACTATATGATGGGCGGTATTCCGACCAAAGTCACCGGCCAGGCGCTGACCGTGAATGAGCAGGGCGAAGATGTGGTGATCCCAGGGCTGTTTGCCGTCGGTGAAATCGCCTGCGTATCGGTTCACGGTGCTAACCGTTTGGGCGGCAACTCACTGCTTGACCTGGTGGTATTTGGTCGTGCTGTGGGTCTGCATCTGCAGGAATCTATCGCAGAGCAGGGTGACCTGCTGGATGCAACCGAAGATGAAATCGACGCTTCTCTGGCGCGTCTGAATCGCTGGAACGGTAACCGTAACGGTGAAGACCCGGTGGCAATTCGTAAAGCGCTGCAGGAATGTATGCAGCATAACTTCTCGGTATTCCGCGAAGGCGATGCGATGGCGAAGGGTCTGGAAGAGCTGAAAGCGATTCGCGAACGCCTGAAAAATGCCCGTCTGGACGATACCTCCAGCGAGTTCAACACCCAGCGCGTTGAGTGTCTGGAGCTGGATAACCTGATGGAGACCGCGTACGCCACTGCAGTATCTGCAAACTTCCGTACCGAAAGCCGTGGCGCGCATAGCCGCTTCGACTTCCCGGAACGTGATGACGAAAACTGGCTGTGCCATTCCCTGTACCTGCCAGAGTCGGAATCCATGACGCGACGTCAAGTCAATATGGAACCGAAGCTGCGCCCGGCATTCCCGCCGAAGATTCGTACTTATTAATGCGGAGACAGGACAATGAAACTCGAGTTTTCAGTTTATCGCTATAACCCGGATGTTGACGACGCTCCGCGCATGCAGGATTACACCCTGGAGGCGGAAGAAGGGCGCGACATGATGCTGCTGGATGCGTTGATGCAGCTGAAAGAAAAAGATCCGTCGCTGTCGTTTCGTCGCTCATGCCGTGAAGGGGTTTGCGGCTCCGACGGTCTGAACATGAACGGCAAAAATGGACTGGCCTGTATCACACCTATTTCTGCGCTGAATCAGCCGGGCAAGAAAATTGTCATTCGCCCGCTGCCAGGTTTACCGGTTGTGCGCGATTTGGTGGTAGACATGGGGCAATTCTACGCACAGTATGAGAAGATTAAGCCTTACTTGTTGAATAATGGGAAAAATCCTCCGGCTCGTGAGCATTTACAAATGCCAGAGCAGCGTGAGAAGCTCGATGGGCTGTATGAATGTATTTTGTGTGCATGCTGCTCAACGTCCTGCCCATCATTCTGGTGGAACCCGGACAAGTTTATTGGCCCGGCAGGCCTGTTGGCCGCGTATCGCTTCTTAATTGATAGCCGCGATACCGAGACCGACAGCCGTCTGGAAGGTTTAAGTGACGCTTTCAGCGTATTCCGCTGTCATAGCATCATGAACTGCGTCAGCGTATGTCCTAAAGGGCTGAACCCGACGCGCGCCATCGGACATATTAAGTCGATGCTGCTCAAACGTAGTGCATAAGTAGTTGTAGTTGCCGGGGAAGAGATTCCCCGGCCGTGCAGGGAAACCTCTAAAAACTGCCACATTGATAGCAATAATCGCAGCCTGAACGACGACGATTATTAGACAGTTTTTAAAGGTTCCTTAGCGGACGCAGATGACACGACAGTCCGCAACAAGTGAACCCCGGCACGCACATCGGTGTGCGTGGTAGTATCCACGGCGAAATAAGCATACAAATGCTTAAGGGATCACGATGCAGAACAGCGCTTTGAAAGCCTGGTTGGACTCTTCTTACCTCTCTGGTTCTAACCAGAGCTGGATAGAACAGCTCTATGAAGACTTCTTAACCGACCCTGACTCGGTAGATGCTAACTGGCGTTCGACGTTCCAGCAGTTACCTGGTACCGGAGTCAAACCGGATCAACTCCACTCAAAAACACGTGATTATTTCCGTCGACAGGCGTTGATTACCCCACGTTACTCTTCTTCTATTTCCGACCCTGATGCCAATGTGAAGCAGGTTAAAGTCCTGCAGCTCATTAACGCCTATCGTTTCCGCGGTCATCAGCATGCGAATCTCGATCCGCTGGGACTGTGGCAGCAAGAAAATGTGGCCGATCTGGATCCCTCCTTCCACGATCTGACCGATGCGGATTTCCAGGAAAGCTTTAACGTGGGTTCTTTTGCCGGTGGCAAAGACACGATGAAGCTGAGCGACCTGGTTGTCGCGCTGAAACAAACCTACTGCGGCCCGATTGGCGCCGAGTATATGCACATCACCAGCACCGAAGAAAAACGCTGGCTTCAGCAGCGTATCGAGTCTGGCCGTACTGCGTTCAGTAGTGAAGAGAAGAAACGCTTCCTCAGCGAACTGACCGCAGCGGAAGGTCTGGAACGCTACCTGGGTGCAAAATTCCCGGGCGCGAAACGCTTCTCGCTGGAAGGCGGTGATGCGTTAATCCCAATGCTCAAAGAGATGATCCGCCACGCCGGTAACAGCGGTACCCGTGAAGTGGTACTGGGTATGGCGCACCGTGGTCGTCTGAACGTCCTGGTTAACGTGCTGGGTAAAAAGCCGCAGGATCTATTCGACGAATTTGCGGGCAAACATAAAGAACACCTCGGCACCGGTGACGTGAAGTACCACATGGGCTTCTCATCGGATATCGAAACCGAAGGCGGTCTGGTGCATCTGGCGCTGGCGTTTAACCCGTCGCACCTGGAAATCGTTAGCCCGGTGGTTATCGGTTCCGTACGTGCACGCTTGGATCGTCTGGACGAGCCGAGCAGCAATAAAGTGCTGCCAATCACTATTCATGGTGATGCGGCAGTAACCGGGCAAGGCGTGGTTCAGGAAACCCTGAATATGTCGAAAGCGCGTGGTTACGAAGTGGGCGGTACCGTTCGCATCGTTATCAACAACCAGGTGGGCTTCACCACCTCTAACCCGCTAGATGCACGTTCTACACCGTACTGCACCGACATCGGTAAGATGGTTCAGGCGCCGATTTTCCACGTGAACGCGGATGACCCGGAAGCGGTCGCTTTCGTAACGCGTCTGGCACTGGATTTCCGTAATACCTTTAAACGCGATGTCTTTATCGATCTGGTGTGCTACCGCCGTCACGGCCACAACGAAGCCGACGAGCCAAGCGCAACCCAGCCGCTGATGTATCAGAAAATCAAAAAGCATCCGACTCCGCGCAAAATCTACGCTGACAAGCTGGAAGCGGACAACGTCGCTACGCTGGAAGATGCGACCGAAATGGTCAATCTGTATCGTGACGCGCTGGACGCAGGCGAATGCGTGGTGAAAGAGTGGCGTCCAATGAATATGCACTCCTTCACCTGGTCGCCGTACCTCAACCACGAATGGGATGAAAACTACCCGAACAAAGTTGAGATGAAGCGTCTGCAGGAGCTGGCAAAACGCATCAGCACCGTGCCTGAAGCGGTGGAAATGCAGTCGCGTGTTGCCAAAATTTACGGCGACCGTCAGGCCATGGCCGCAGGCGAGAAGCTGTTCGACTGGGGTGGCGCAGAGAATTTGGCTTACGCCACGCTGGTTGATGAAGGTATTCCGGTACGTCTGTCGGGTGAAGACTCTGGCCGCGGAACCTTCTTCCACCGTCATGCGGTGATTCATAACCAGGCGAATGGTTCAACGTACACTCCGCTGCAGCATGTGCATAACGGGCAGGGCACGTTCCGCGTATGGGACTCCGTGCTGTCTGAAGAAGCGGTGCTGGCATTCGAGTACGGTTATGCCACGGCAGAACCGCGCACCCTGACTATCTGGGAAGCGCAGTTCGGTGACTTCGCCAACGGTGCGCAGGTGGTTATCGACCAGTTCATCTCTTCCGGCGAGCAGAAATGGGGCCGTATGTGCGGTCTGGTTATGCTGCTGCCACACGGCTATGAAGGTCAGGGTCCGGAGCACTCCTCCGCGCGTCTGGAACGTTATCTGCAACTTTGCGCTGAGCAAAACATGCAGGTTTGCGTCCCGTCTACCCCGGCACAGGTTTACCACATGCTGCGTCGTCAGGCGCTGCGCGGAATGCGTCGTCCGCTGGTAGTGATGTCACCGAAGTCGCTGCTGCGTCATCCGCTGGCGGTGTCCACGCTGGACGAACTGGCAAATGGCACCTTCCTACCAGCCATTGGCGAAGTAGATGAACTTGATCCTAAAGGCGTGAAGCGTGTCGTGATGTGTTCTGGTAAGGTTTATTACGACCTGCTGGAGCAACGCCGCAAGAACGACCAAAAAGATGTCGCCATTGTGCGTATCGAACAGCTCTATCCGTTCCCGCATAAAGCGGTGCAGGAAGCGCTGAAACCGTTTGCTCATGTACATGATTTTGTCTGGTGCCAGGAAGAGCCGCTCAACCAGGGCGCATGGTACTGCAGCCAGCATCATTTCCGTGAAGTAATTCCATTTGGGTCAGCTCTGCGTTATGCAGGTCGCCCGGCCTCTGCCTCTCCGGCAGTAGGATATATGTCCGTTCACCAGAAGCAGCAACAAGATCTGGTTAATGACGCGCTGAACGTCGATTAAATAAAGGATAAATAATGAGTAGCGTAGATATTCTTGTTCCCGACCTGCCTGAATCCGTAGCGGATGCAACGGTTGCAACCTGGCACAAAAAACCGGGCGATGCAGTACGTCGTGATGAAGTACTGGTAGAAATCGAAACTGACAAAGTGGTACTGGAAGTACCGGCATCAGCGGACGGTATTCTTGATGCGGTTCTGGAAGATGAAGGGACAACCGTCACTTCTCGCCAGATCCTCGGTCGCCTGCGTGAAGGCAACAGCTCTGGCAAAGAGACCAGCGCCAAGTCTGAAGAGAAAGATTCTACTCCGGCACAACGCCAGCAGGCGTCTCTTGCTGAACAGAACAACGATGCCCTGAGCCCGGCGATCCGTCGCCTGCTGGGTGAGCATAATCTCGAAGCCAGCGCCATCAATGGCACCGGCGTCGGTGGTCGTATCACGCGTGAAGATGTTGAAAAGCATCTGGCTAAAGCACCGGCTGCGAAAGCAGAAGCCAAAGCGCCGGCCGCCGCGCCTGCACCACAGGCTCAACTGGGCGCTCGTGGCGAAAAACGTGTTCCGATGACCCGTCTACGCAAACGCGTAGCTGAGCGTCTGCTGGAAGCGAAAAACTCCACCGCCATGCTGACCACGTTCAACGAAGTCAACATGAAGCCAATCATGGATCTGCGTAAGCAGTACGGTGATGCGTTCGAGAAACGTCACGGTATCCGTCTGGGCTTTATGTCTTTCTACGTGAAAGCGGTTGTTGAAGCGCTGAAACGCTATCCGGAAGTGAACGCGTCCATCGACGGTGATGACGTGGTTTACCACAACTACTTTGATGTCAGCATGGCGGTCTCCACGCCGCGTGGCCTGGTCACGCCGGTCCTGCGTGATGTGGATCTGCTGGGTATGGCTGACATCGAGAAAAATATTAAAGAGCTGGCAGTTAAAGGTCGCGACGGCAAGCTGACGGTCGACGATCTGACGGGCGGTAACTTCACCATCACTAACGGTGGCGTGTTCGGTTCCCTGATGTCTACCCCGATCATCAACCCACCGCAGAGCGCCATCCTGGGTATGCATGCCATCAAAGATCGTCCGATGGCCGTAGACGGCAAGGTTGAAATCCTGCCGATGATGTATCTGGCGCTGTCTTATGACCACCGTTTGATCGATGGTCGTGAGTCAGTAGGCTTCCTGGTAACCATTAAAGAGTTGCTGGAAGATCCGACGCGTCTGCTGCTGGACGTGTAGTAAATAAGAGTATCACCTGCCCCGTAGGTCTGGAGGCTTATCAGGCCTACGGGTAAAAGATAACGATTACCTGAAGGATGGACAGAACACATGAACTTACATGAATATCAGGCAAAACAACTTTTTGCCCGCTATGGCTTACCGGCACCGGTGGGTTATGCCTGTACTACTCCGCGTGAAGCTGAAGAAGCTGCATCTAAAATCGGCGCAGGCCCGTGGGTAGTGAAATGTCAGGTTCACGCTGGTGGCCGTGGTAAAGCGGGCGGTGTGAAGGTTGTGAACAGCAAAGAAGACATTCGTGCTTTTGCTGAACACTGGCTGGGTAAACGTCTGGTCACTTACCAGACAGACGCCCATGGTCAACCGGTAAATCAGATTCTGGTTGAAGCAGCGACCGACATTGGTAAAGAACTTTACCTCGGCGCAGTTGTTGACCGTAGTTCCCGTCGCGTGGTCTTCATGGCCTCTACCGAAGGCGGCGTGGAAATTGAAAAAGTGGCTGAAGAAACGCCGCACCTGATCCACAAAGTAGCGCTCGATCCGCTGGCCGGTCCGATGCCTTATCAGGGGCGTGAACTGGCGTTCAAACTGGGTCTGGAAGGTAAACAGGTCCAGCAGTTCACCAAGATCTTCATGGGTCTGGCGACTATCTTCCTTGAGCGCGATCTGGCGCTGATCGAAATCAACCCGCTGGTAGTGACCAAGCAGGGTGATCTGATCTGCCTCGACGGCAAACTGGGCGCTGACGGTAACGCGCTGTTCCGCCAGGCTGACCTGCGTGAAATGCGCGATCAGTCTCAGGAAGATCCGCGTGAAGCACAGGCTGCACAGTGGGAACTGAACTACGTCGCTCTGGACGGCAACATCGGTTGTATGGTTAACGGCGCGGGCCTGGCAATGGGCACCATGGACATCGTTAAACTGCACGGCGGCGAACCGGCTAACTTCCTTGACGTTGGCGGCGGTGCGACCAAAGAGCGTGTAACCGAAGCGTTCAAAATTATCCTCTCTGACGACAATGTTAAAGCCGTACTGGTTAACATCTTCGGCGGTATCGTACGCTGCGACCTGATCGCGGACGGTATCATCGGCGCGGTAGCAGAAGTGGGCGTTAACGTTCCGGTCGTGGTACGTCTTGAAGGTAACAACGCTGAACTCGGCGCGAAAAAATTGGCTGATAGCGGCCTGAATATTATTGCAGCGAAAAGTCTGACGGATGCAGCTCAGCAGGTTGTTGCCGCAGTGGAGGGGAAATAATGTCAGTTTTAATTAATAAAGATACCAAGGTTATCTGCCAGGGCTTCACCGGTAGCCAGGGGACATTCCACTCTGAACAAGCGATTGCTTACGGTACGCAAATGGTCGGCGGTGTTACGCCGGGCAAAGGCGGCACCACGCATCTGGGTCTGCCGGTGTTCAACACCGTACGTGAAGCAGTAGAAGCGACCGGCGCAACCGCCACCGTTATCTACGTTCCGGCTCCGTTCTGCAAAGACTCCATCCTGGAAGCTATCGATGCAGGCATCAAGCTTATCATCACCATCACCGAAGGTATCCCAACGCTGGATATGCTGACTGTGAAAGTGAAGCTGGATGAAGCTGGCGTGCGCATGATTGGCCCGAACTGCCCAGGTGTTATCACCCCTGGCGAATGTAAAATCGGCATCATGCCGGGCCATATTCACAAGCCTGGTAAAGTCGGTATCGTTTCTCGTTCCGGTACGCTGACCTATGAAGCGGTTAAGCAGACCACCGACTACGGTTTTGGTCAGTCTACCTGTGTGGGTATCGGCGGCGACCCGATCCCAGGCTCTAACTTCATCGATATCCTGAAGCTGTTCCAGGAAGATCCGCAGACTGAAGCGATCGTCATGATCGGTGAGATCGGCGGTAGCGCGGAAGAAGAAGCAGCGGCGTACATTAAAGATCATGTGACCAAGCCGGTTGTGGGTTACATCGCGGGTGTGACGGCGCCGAAAGGTAAACGTATGGGTCATGCTGGTGCGATCATCGCAGGTGGTAAAGGTACGGCGGATGAGAAATTCGCTGCGCTGGAAGCCGCTGGCGTGAAAACCGTTCGTAGCCTGGCCGATATCGGCGAAGCGCTGAAAACAGTGATTAAGTAAGAAAAAAAACAGCCCTGACTCTCTGCATAGTCAAGGGCTGGTCCCGTTTCGACATGGTTGGCCATCTGATGATGGCCTTTTTTTGGCCTGTAATTCAGCTTTCAGCCAGTGTTTTCAACCAGCGAATTCCACTTTCCGGCGAGGTCATTACCGGCACCGGCGGGGAAGGGAGTTGCTGTAAAACGCGCGCCATCGAGGCTTGCGCCAGCATCACAACATCCGCCTGGGTAAAGGCGCTCTGTAACCCTTCACTGACGATACGGTCATGAGTATCCATGTCTCCCGCCAGCAGCGCGTGGAATGCCTCCTCCATTAATATAGGCGTGATGGTTCGCGATTTACCGCTCTGCTGCACTTTGCGCTGTACGTAATCCAGCGTTGGCTTCAGCGTGGTTGCCACGGTCGCCAGTACGGCGATCCGCTCACCTTTTTCAATCGCCTCTTCCACCATTGCGCAGTCAATGCGCGCGAGCTGCAGTGGGGTCATAAACTGGCATTGCTCCACCGCAGTACCAATTGAGGAGCAGGCGGTAATAAAGATATCGCAGTCCGCCTTTTCGGCAATATGCACATAGTCGGCGATGCGGGCGGCAATATTGGGCGTCACGCCCTGGGCCTTCATTACCTGCTTGATCATGGATTCTTCCACCAGGTGCATGACTTCAACATCCGGCATGATGTCGGCAATCAGCTGTTGCATCATCGTAAGCGTGGCGGCACTGGTATGCAGCATGGCGACCTTTTTCATTGGGCAATCTCCTTAAGTAACGTTTCCGCGACGGCCAGCGCCGCATCATGATCTTCCTGCGCGGATAAACCGCCTACCGCGACGGCCCCAAGGCATTTTCCTTGGTGCAGAATTGGGATCCCGCCCGGCAGCGCCGTAAACAGCGGGTCGGCAAAATAACCGATATCCAGTTGCTCTTTCTGCAGGCGCTGTAAAAATGCCTGCGTGGTGCAGCCCAGACGGCTACTGGTGCGTGCTTTGCGCTGGGTTAACTCGATGGTTAACAGTTTGGCGTTATCCATCCGCGCAAAGCTGAGTAGTTCTCCATTGGCGTCGCATACGGCTACGCTTAACGGGCGTTTTGCGTAACATGTTTCGGCAAGGTCGAGCGCAGAGGCCACGGCGCGCAGGGCATGCCCCAGAGTGAGAGTTGTCATCGTGATTATCCTTTTGACAGATTTTCGCAAGCGGGTTGAACGGGATCTTTGGCTGCGGCGGCCTGCGCCTGTCTGGCGTCTTTCTTGCGCCAGTAGTTCGCGAGCAGCGAGCCGCTGACGTTGCCAAGCGGAGTCATCACCGCCGAGGCCAGGCCAACCGTTGCCAGTTTGCCCATTGCTGCGGCAAGCCCGGACGCCATGCCGCCGTTTTGCAGGCCGACTTCAAAGGCTACGGTGCGGGCAGACTGTACGTCCATGCGGAAGATCCAGCGGCTCATCAGATAGCCAATCAGGAAGCCACCGAGGTTATGCATCAACATGGCGAAGCAGAGCAGGAAGCCGACCTGCACCAGGTTCTCGCGCCCGGCTGCGGCTGCGGTGGTCGTAAAGAAAATGATCCCCATCATTGAGATGGTCGGCATGATTTTCTTCACGCCCGCCACGCGGCCATACAGCCAGTTGTAGAACAATGCCCAGACGAGACCGCCTGCCACGAAGTTGAGCACCACTGCGTACATTTGCGCGTCGGCGCTGGCGTGACCAAACAGCGCGTCCCAGCCGCCAGCAATCATATACAGCAGCCAAAGAGCGCCGATCCCGGCCAGCATCTGGACGACACGGCGTCCGCGCACGCCCGCATAGGTTTTCAGATAGTCATGCAGAATTGCCGCGCCGATGGGGATCAATACGATTTTCACCACATCCATTACCATTGCGGTGAGCTGGATATCGATCATCGACCCCGCCAGCAGATTAACCCACAGCGGCGTCATCACCGTCGCCGCCAGCGTTGAGACTGCGGCGATCGAGACCGCCAGCGCCAGGTTGGCGTTCGCGATATAGACCATGACGGTAGAGGAGAGTCCGCTTGGGCAGGCGCCAATCAGCAGAATCCCGACCGCCACCTCAGGCGGAAAGTTAAAGATAAGCGTAATGCTCAGGCCGAGCAGAGGCATGATGACGAAGTGGCAGAAGGTGCCAATAAACACCGCCCACGGCATTTTGGCGACGTCAATAAAATCCTGGATCGTTAGCTTAGTGCCCATGCTAAACATGGTGGCCTGAATGACGAGAAACACGATCCATTTATGGGTGATATTGAAACCGCCCCAGACGATCAGATCCGTAGACCAGGTCATGGCGGCGACAAACCCGGCGATGATCCATAGCGTAAACTGATAGCTGCGTAGACCCAGCCAGTAGCCTGCACCGGCGGCGAATCCGGCGGTGAACATCACCAGCCCGGGCTGCCAGAGCGCCGCGGACTGGATTAGCGCACCGATAATCGCCAGCGCCGCGCCCGCAACGCTGATACCGAGTCCGGTTTTGTGAATAACAGTGGTCATAGTCATGTTGAAATGTCCTTGCTGTTGTTATTGCTGCCGGGATGGAATAGATAACATGTGCCGCGCAATTTCTGGCGTGGCGACTTTTTTATCCATGCTGCGAATGAGCGTGGCGAGTTTGGCAACCTGCTGGTAATTATGCTGTGATTTTTCTTCAGCGCTTAAATAATAGCTATCCTCAAAGCCGATGCGTACTTCACTGGCCCCCATGCCGACGGCGGCGGCAATAATATCGAAGTTCTTTCTGCCAAAATGAGTAATACCCCATAAGGCATCGCGCGGGATCATGCTACGCAGAGCAATTAAAGCGTCAATGGTTGCTGGCGTACTGCCGCGATGGCCGAGGACGATATTAAAGAGCATGGGTTTTTGGAATTTTATTTTATCTTCAAGGTTCAGGATGTTATTAATCATGCCAATTTCAAAAACTTCAAACTCGGGAATGATATTGCGCTCGACTATTTGCCGGGAGCAATATTCCACGTCCGGACCGGGATTAAAGTACACCGCATCTCCGAGGTTGACGGAACCGACGTTCAGCGAAGCCATCTCTACGCCGGGGCAGGAGAGTGGCGCGCAGCGTTCGGCGATGGACATTGAAGAGACGCCGCCGGTAGACGCCTGAATAATCAGGTCTGAATGGCGCATGACGCTATCAATGGTCGCCTGAAAATCGGTGGTATCCGGCGTCAGGCGACCCTGTTTATCGCGAACGTGTAAATGCACGATGGACGCGCCATGCTCAACGCTGGCGAGTATTTCCTGCGCCAGTTCTGCGGGTATAACTCTGGGGCAATCCGCGGCAACGGGTGCCAGCGAAATAATAACAGTATCCGACATATTTTCCTCCGGTACAGAGATATTTAAATTATAGGTAAGGCGTTATCCAGTTTAATGAGTCGGGCCCTGATGTTGATGGTTGATATTCACAGCCAATCCAGCCCTGGTAATTCATTTTTCTAATAAAATCGAATAGCCATGCTTCATTTAATTCACCTGTTCCCGGTTCGTGGCGATAGGGGACAGAAGCAATTTGAAAATGTTTAATTAAGGTGAAGTAGCGTTCAATATTTTTTGCCACATTGCCATGAATTTTCTGACAGTGGTAAATATCAAACTGTAAACCGATATTTTTCTTGCCAACCTCTTGAATAATAGATTCGGCCAACGGAAAACTGTCAATAAAATAACCGGGCATATCCTGCGAATTTAACGGTTCAATCAGCACATCGATTTCCGCTTCAGCCATCATATCGCAGGCGATACGCAGCCGGTTGGTCAGGAGAGTGCGCTGAGCGTGAAGCGTCAGATCGCCGCAGCGCGAACCGGCCATAACGTGAACCCGACGACAGCCCAGCGCCGTGGCGTAATCACGCGCCACGTTGAGGCTATGGTGAAATTCCTGGTCTCGACCGGGCTGCGCGGCCAGTCCCCGCTCACCTTGTGCCCAGTTACCCGCCGGTGCGTTCATCAGCACCACCGGCAGGGACGTTTCCCGCTGTGCAGCGTGCATATGCGCCAGCGGGTGCTGCCAGAGAAATAGCCCTTCAACGCCGCGAAAACCAGCCGCCTGCGCCGCCGCAAATCGCGCCGCTATCGGTAAATCTGTAAACAACCAGTCGAGGTTAGCCGCTAACTTCAGCATGGCGCGCACCCTCCCGGTTATCAACCAGATGCAGCTTAACGCCCTGGCTGGCAAGAGTTTGCTGGGCGTTTTCCGGTAACCGGTTATCAGAAATAATGTCGGTTAACTGTTCCAGCCCACAGATATGGAACATGCCGTATTTGCCAAACTTACTGCTGTCGCAGACCAGCACCCGACGCCGGGAAACGGTGAGTACCGCTTCTTTAACCGAGGCTTTCCCTTCGCTCGGCGTCGACATGCCGCGTTCGGTATCCCACGATGAGGAGCTCAGAAACGCCACGTCAATATTAATGGTGCGCAGAAAACTGGCGGCGCTTTTTCCAAGGCATGAGCGGTTACGCTGATCCACCAGACCACCGGTGTGATAGAGCGTTATGTGCGGCATATCCATCAGATAGTGGCTGATGGAAAAATCGTTGGTTACTACCGTCAGATTGAAACAATGGCTGGCGGCGACCGCTTTCGCCACTTCAAACAACGACGTTCCGGCATCCAGATACAGCGTTTGTCCGGGCTCAATGAGCATGGCGGCGAGCTGGCCCATTTTACGTTTCACGTCATGATTCAACTCGGCTTTTTCCCGCCATGGCAGCTCGGATTTCAGCAGGTTATTGAGCTTCACTCCGCCGTTAATGGCGATAACTTTGCCTTCTTCTTCCAGCAACTGGATGTCGCGACGCACGGTCATATGCGATACGCTCATCAAATCTGCCAGTTCATTAAATGAGGCGGCATTTTTTTCGTGCACGTAGCGGTAGATAAAATCACGTCGTTGCTCGGGGATCATTATGTCACCTCACGCTTGCCGGGAATGTTCAAGTTCGGCCACCGCTTCTTCTGAGAGCGGAACATAGCCAAGCGGTTTTAACGTCAGCCAGATGCGGGCGCTGTCTTCCAGTTCTTCGGCGTTAAACACCGCCTCACGCAGCGAGCGACCGCTTACTACCGGCCCGTGATTGGCCAGCAGCGCGGCCGTATGGTCTGCCGCGATTTCACTCAGTGCGCTGGCAATGCCTTCATGGCCAGGCTTGAAATAGGGCAGCAGCGGTAACTGCCCGACGCGCATCACATAGTACGGTGTTAACGGCGGCAGGCAGTTTTTCGGCGTGGTGCACGGCAGGCAGGAGAGCGCGGTCAGCCATGGAGAATGCAGGTGCACGACCGCGCCGCAGGATGGCCGATGTCGATACCACGCCAGATGCATGGGCACCTCTTTTGAGGGTTTGTCGCCGCTAAGATGAACGCCGTTGGCATCCAGCCGACTTAGCGTGGCAGGATCAAGCTCGCCCAGACAAGAGTTGGTCGGGGTCACCAGATAGCCGCCATCCGGCATTTTGACGCTAAGATTGCCGGAACCGCCGCTGCTGTAACCGCGCATAAACAGGGAACGGCCATAGTGGACGAGTAGTTCGCGCAGTTGGTGTTCACTCACCGAATTCATAATGCGTACTCCTGGGCAGTAAAAAAGAAATCGTCGTCACCAAAGTTGCCTGACTTCAGCGCCAGCGCCAGACCGGAGGAAAATACCCACGGCACGCCTGGCGCAATGGCTTTGCCGACGGACAGACGCTTCACCTGCAAGGCTTCCACAACGGTGCCGGAGGTTTCTCCGCCCGCGACGATAAAGGTGTTTACACCCGCAGTTCGTAGCTTTGAACTCAGCCGGGCAAAAGCGTGTTCGATTGCCTGGCTGGCGACCTGTTCGCCGTGCTCCTGTTGAATACGTTTGAGTACGTCTGGCGGCTGGGTGGCGTATATCAGTGGCGCTAATGAGTCGCTGATATGCGTCATCGCCCAGGCGCTCAGTTCATCGGTGTAGCGTTCGGCATCAGACAGGCAGCGGGACACATCAAGCAAACGAGACGCTGCCGCGGCCTTGTAGCGATTAACCTGACGATTGCTCATTGCCGAACAGCTACCGGAGAACACCACCGTTTTGGCAGGCAGTGGAAAAGAGTCCGGCGGCATGGATTGCTGGCCTCCGCTGCAGGCGGCCAGCGCGCCGCCGAGCCCGGAGCCCCCGGCTAACAGAGGGCTGGCATGGAGAGCTTGCGCCAGCGTGTTGAGATCTGCTTCATCCAGCGTATCGACGATAACGTGACGCGTACCTTCAGCCTGAAGTTGGGCCAGGGCGTAAGTGACCGCTTCCACACCTTGACGCAGGGTCGTGAGGTTGATGCAACCAACCGCGCCTGGCGTTTGCGCGCTCAGCAGGCGCGGCAGGCTGGCATCGTTCATTGGATTGAGCGGATGCTTTTCCATCCCGGATTCGTTAAGCAGTACACCGTGTACAAAAAGATGACCATGCACCACCGTGCGTCCGTTTTGCGGCAGAGCGGGGCAGTGGACGATCAGCGGAACCTGCAGGTCGTTCATCAATGCATCGCTGACCGGGCCAATATTGCCTGTTGGCGTGGAGTCAAACGTCGAACAATATTTAAAATAAATCTGGCGGACACCTGCATTTTGTTTCAGCCAGCGGGCACAGGACAGGGATTGGGCGACGGCCTGTTCTGCGGGTAATGAGCGGCTTTTCAGCGAGATGACGATAGCGTCAACCTCTTCATTCCAGCATTGCGCGGTATCGGGCATACCGGGCAGAAGCGCGACGCGCCACCCCTGCTGCGCCATAAAGCTTGCAATGTCCGTTGCGCCGGTAAAATCGTCGGCGATAACGCCTGTGGTGACGGCCATGGATCAACTCCGTTCAGATTGTTTGCTAACTGAACATATTATTCAGGAGGGCCTTTCACATTCACATGATGATTATCACAAATAAGCACATCATCGATTCAGATTAAAAACGGGTAATTTGTTGAAAATAATGAAGTTAGGTGTTGAGTGTTGCGAAAAGAGTCTCACAAGAGAGTGTGAAGATTCGTTAATCTTTGAGAAAGCGAAGTCGGCGGTGTGCTGAAGAGTATTATCGTGGTCGCTATAATTTTCTTGCCAATTGATCATAATCATCTGCACAAATGAGATTATTTTTTGCGGTGAGCATCATTCTTTCCTGAGGCTAATTTTTGCATATTAGCGGCCTTAATATTATTAATGCCGGAGGATAACGTGCCGCTGAAAATCCAGGATGACTATTTACACCGTTTTTTCTCTATCGCAGAACTCTTCTCCCGAGCCACTGGGTTAGCCACAGTCGTCGTTGATATTAACGGTATAGCCTTGTCTAAATGTCATAATTTTAATTCGTTTTGCACATTAATGCGTGCGGATGAGCGCTATCGAGCAGGTTGCCAAAAGTGCGACAAGTACTGTGCTTTTGAGGCATTAAAACAGCTTAAACCCAGAATACTCACCTGTCATGCAGGGCTAAGCCTGTTCTCGATGCCATTAATTCATGAGGGACACCTTTACGGTTTTATTATCTGCGGGCAGGTGCGGGTAAAGTATCAGGAATATAAAACTATCGCTATTGATAACAAAAACTCATGGATTAATAACCCCGAAATTAAAGCTGAGTGGGGCCAGTCTGCGATGGTGGATAATAATGTACTGGTGGCGTCAGCAAATTTGTTAAGTTTTATTGTTGATAATTTTGAGAAAGAAAAATTGATCTCTGAGAAGATTGTAGTCCCGGCAACCCGATACGCTCATCATTATTTCACTGAGCCTTCACGTCACGAGAAAAAACTTATGGCGGCGCTGCGTTATATTGACGAGAATTTGTATGGTGAATTGTCTTTGGAATCTGTCGCGGCTCATGTGTGCTTAAGCGCGAACTATTTCAGCCGTTTTTTCAAGAAACGCCAGGGTGTTAATTTTAAAACCTGGGTGAGTCAGAAGAAAATGCAAAAAGCAGGGGAGTTATTACACGATCCGGATCATTCCATAGACAGTATTGCTAGGAAACTGCAATACGCGCAAACCAGTTACTTTTGCCGCGTTTTCCGGGCGGCGCATCAAACGTCGCCCCAGTCTTTTCGTCACGCCAGACTTTCGCAGTAAAGATTGTCTGGCAACGTGATGGCTTCAGGTATAAAAGAGAGCCGATCGCTCAGGGTCACCACATCTCCGATTACAATCAGCGCCGGTGGAACAATATTAGCTTCCTGCGCCTTGCTCAATAATGAACCGAGCGTGCAGGTCAGGCGGCGTTGATTTTCCCGGGTCGCAGACATAATTAGCGCGGCGGGCGTGTCTGCTGATTTTCCGCCCATCAACAGCTCTTCACAGATAAACGCCAGATTGGCGATACCCATGACGATGACCAACGTGCCGTTAAGTTTCGCCAGTTGACGCCAGTTCTGCTGCTGATTGCCTTCCCGCGTGTGGCCTGTCACCACGTGAAAACCGGAGGCAAAATCGCGATGCGTCACCGGGATACCGGCATAGGTCAGGCCGCCAATCGTAGAACTAATACCCGGTACAACTTCAAAAGGGATGCCCATTTCAACCAGATCCTCCACTTCTTCAGCCCCACGGCCAAATACATACGGATCGCCACCTTTGAGGCGCACAATGTTGTGGTGTGTTTGGGCATACTGGACCAGCAGTGCGTTGATTTCATCCTGGGGAACGCAATGGAAGCCTGGATTTTTGCCGACATTGATAAGCAGGCAGTCAGGTAATGCCCATTCCAAAATTTTAGGATTGACCAGCCGATCGTAAATAATGACGTCGGCCTGTTTAATGCACATCATTGCTTTGAGGGTCAGTAATGAAATATCACCAGGACCTGCTCCAACGAGCCAGACCTTTCCGAAAGTTTTCACAATGTGTCCTTTATCACGTCTGTCAAAAAATGGCACAAACGACATCAATAAATGATTAAAAGCAGTCGTTTGCCCGTAAGTTATAACGTGAAATTATCCAGGATTAGCGCATGGATAATATTGATTAATCTCGCAAAGTTTTTTCTGCAATAAACAAGAAGACTTGAAAAATTATTAAGAACTTATTGGCACTATTTACTTAGGTTTAACCTTATTTAAATTGTGTTTATTGTTGTGCTTGAGTATTATTGGTTAATATTTATCCGCCATCAGTGTGAGCAAATCATGGATTGGATCAATGACATCAATGGAGAAAATAAAATATAACTCTCGGTGCTTATCTGGGTGCCTTGAATTATTTTTTATAAATTAAACTATTTTTGTACGCTGCATATGGAAGAGGTTATGAGAGGAAAAATACCCAAGACGGAGTTGCTGGTAACTTTTGAAGTGGTTGCGCGTCACGAAAGTTATACCCGGGCAGCTGAAGAGTTGGCGTTAACACAAAGTGCTGTTTTCCGCCAGGTGAATGCACTGGAGGATTTTCTTAATACCGCGCTATTTAATCATGCCAAAAAACGTATTTTTTTAAATGCGGCCGGCAAACATTATTTAAGTATCGTTAAAGAAACGTTAAATAAACTCGAGCGCGATACGACCACAATAATGACCTGGCAACCGACCGTACAGGTTATTGAGCTGGCGGTAAATCCGACGTTCAGTACGCATTGGTTGATCCCCAACCTGCGCGAGTTTAACAAACTCAATCCTGATATTATCGTGAACATCCATTCGCTGGCGAATATCGGTGATTTTCTTAATCGTGAGTATGATGCGGCAATTATGCGCGAAGATTTCTACTCACCGTGGTCAGAGGTTGAGTACCTGTTTGAAGAGGAAATTCTGCCAGTTTGCAGCCGCTGTCTGCTGGCCGAACCGGAACGGAAACTGTCAGTCCACGAACTGCTGAACGAATACCCGCTGTTGCACCAGAGTACGCGAATCAAAGGCTGGCAGGAATGGTTTGCGCTGTCCAACGTCAGCAGCCCGCTGGTAAATAAAGGCCCGAGATTTGATCTGTTGTCGATGTTGATTGCGGCGGTCCGTTCTAATCTGGGGGTTGCGCTGCTTCCTCGTTTTGCCATTCAGCACGATCTGGACAATGGAGATATGGTCATTCCTTGCGATGTTCCGATGCGCACCGGAAACCGTTTCATTATGACGTGGCGTGAAGAGAAATCGGAGTCTGCGCATTTACAGACATTTCGTAACTGGTTGCTCAGCAAGTCCGTGGTGTCGGCTACCTGATGGTGGTTTGCGCTTTATCAGGCCTACAACGATTGGTAGGCCGGATAAGACGCGTTAGCATCGTTATCCGGCAAAAGAACGGCTACCAGTCGATTCCAATCTGTGCCTGAATCCCGCGGTCAAACGCGTGCTTGACCGGGCGAATTTCACTGACCGTATCGGCCAGTTCCAGTAACAGCGCATGGCATCCGCGCCCGGTAACGATGACGCTTTGCTCCGCAGGGCGATTTTCGATGGCGCTGATAACCTCCTGGGTGTCCAGATAGTGGTAAGCCAACATGTAAGTAAGCTCATCCAACACCACCAGATCGTACTGCGGATCAGCCAGCATGCGCTTACTTTCCTGCCAGACTACCGTTGCCGCCTCGATATCCGCTTGCCGATTTTGGGTTTCCCAGGTAAATCCGGTGCCCATAATATGAAATTCGACACCGAGCGGTTGCAGCGTGTTGTACTCGCCATTATCCCACTGGCCTTTAATAAACTGCGCGATGCCAACGGTTTTTCCGTGACCAACCGCGCGCGTTGCCGTACCAAAGGCTGCGGTGGATTTTCCTTTACCGTTGCCGGTGAAGACAATCAGGATCCCTTTCTTCTCCGTTGCTGCCGCCACGCGGGTATCAACTTGTTCTTTCAGTTTCTGCTGACGCTGGCGGTGTCTGTCATTATTGGCTCGCGCTTCCATGGTGACTCCTTAATGTCCTGCCGGACAGGTTGCGCAGCGATGCTGCTGCTCAAACTGGCTAAAGAAGTTATTGCCTTTGTCATCCACTAATACGAAGGCCGGCATATTTTTAACTTCCATCATCCACACCGCTTCCATTCCCAGCTCGGGATATTCAAGGCAGTGCAGGCTCTTCACGTACTGCTGCGCCAACAAGGCTGCGGCGCCGCCAATGCTGCCGAGGTTAAAACCACCATGTTTGCGACACGCATCCGTGACTTGCGCGCTGCGGTTGCCTTTCGACAACATGATCAGACTGCCGCCCGCGGCCTGGAAAGCATCGACGTAACCGTCCATGCGCCCGCCGGTTGTGGGACCTAGCGAACCGCAGGCCAGATTACTGGGGGTTTTAGCCGGGCCCGCGTAATAGACGATATGGTTTTTCATGTAATCTGGCATCGGTTCGCCGTTATCCAGGCGCTCTTTGATTTTGGCATGCGCGATATCGCGAGCCACAACAATCGGGCCGTTTAACGATAAACGCGTCCCAATTGGCAGAGTGGTGAGATCCTGCAGGATCTCGCGCAGCGGACGATTCAGATCCAGTTGTACGGTCTGGGCGCCATTTTCCACCCGCTGTGAATCGGGAATAAATTTGCCCGGATTATGCTCGAGTTTTTCCAGCCAGATTCCGTGTTTGTTGATTTTGGCCTTGATGTTGCGGTCGGCTGAGCAGGAGAGAGCCATGGCGATAGGGCAGGAGCCGCCATGGCGTGGCAGGCGGATCACCCGGATATCGTGGGCAAAGTATTTGCCGCCAAACTGCGCGCCGATGCCAAACTCGCGGCTGGCGTTGAGCAGCTCGGCTTCCAGCGCCGTATCGCGGAATGCCTGACCCAGTTCATTCCCGCTGGTGGGCAGGTTATCGTAATATTTAGTTGAAGCCAGTTTAGCAACTTTCAGCGTCTGGTCGGCGGACAAGCCTCCAACGACGAACGCGATGTGATACGGCGGGCAGGCGGCTGTACCCAGTGATTTCATTTTTTCGATCAGAAACGCGGTGAGCTTTTCCGGCTGCAGAATAGATTTAGTTTCCTGGAACAGCGCCGCTTTGTTAGCAGATCCGCCGCCTTTGTTGACGAACAGGAAACGGTATTCGTTACCCGGCGTGGCGCTGATGTCGATTTGCGCCGGCAGGTTAGTCTGGGTATTGACCTCGGTATACATGTCCAGCGGGGCATTTTGCGAGTAACGCAGGTTGTTTTCGGTGAAGGTGGTGTACACGCCTTTGCTTAATGCTTCTGCGTCATCGCCGCCGGTCCAGACATGCTGTCCTTTGCAGGCCACAATGGTTGCCGTCCCGGTATCCTGGCAGTTGGGCAGGACGCCTTTGGCCGAAACCTCAGCATTGCGTAGCAGTTGCAATGCGACGTACTTATCGTTACTGCTGGCCTGCGGATCGTGCAGAATGCTGGCTATCTGTTTTAAATGTCCGGCGCGCAGGAAAAATGAAGCCTCATAAAATGCCTGCTGGGCTAATAAGGTTAGCGCTTCTGGCGCAACCTTAATCACTTCCTCTCCGTCTAACTCCGTTACCGCAACGTGCTGGTTACTCAGTAATTCATATTCGGTATTATCTTTACTCTGAACAAAGAGTTCCTGCCAGACAAATGGTTTAGACATGTTTACATCTCACCTTTTAGTTAATATGTCGGATGGCGCTCACGCCATCCGTAATTGCTTAATGCGCTAAAAAGACATTGGCTTTTGTCGCTTCGGCGACATATTCGATCGTTTTCTGGGCGCGAACGCTGTTACCGGCTTCATCCAGCGGCGGAGAATAGACGGCAATTGCATATTTGCCCGGGACAACGGCGACCATGCCGCCGCCGACGCCGCTTTTTGCTGGGATGCCCACGGTGTAGAGCCATTTACCGCTGCCGTCGTATAGTCCGGCAATCGCCATTTCTGCCAGCACCTGCGGAACATATTTTTCATTCAGCAACTGCTTGCCGTTGAATGGAGATTTGCCTTTGTTCGCCAGTACCGCCCCCATTTTGGCCAGTTGCTCAACGGTGATATCCACCGAGCACTGACGGGTATAAATTTCGACGGCTTCGTCGGTATTGCCATAGAAGCTGTTATAGGATTCCATCAGCTTCGCCAGCGCCTGATTGTGCTGGTTGGTTTCCATCTCGGATTTAAATACCGGCTCATTAACCGTAAGCGTGGCGTCGGCCCAGACGTTCAGGTTGTCGAGGATTTTGTTCCAGCGATCGGTTTTGTCTTTGGCTTCAATCAGGCTAACGGTGCTCATCGCCCCGGCGTTTACCAGCGGGTTCTCAGGCGCGCCTTTGGTCAGCTCAACCGCTAAACCGGAGTTGAAGGGCATGCCAGTGGCATTGGCCCCGAGTTTGTCCAGCACCACCTGAGGGCCGTGCTGTTCCATGGCGAGCGCCATGGTGAAGACTTTGCTCAGGGATTCCATGGGGAAGGGTTTGTTAACATCGCCAACCTGGTAGATCTTGCCGTCCACCGTGGCAATGGTGATGGCAAAGTTATTCGGGCTGTAGGTCGCCAGGGCAGGGATGTAGTCGGCGACTTTTCCATCGTGGTTACTTTTATATTTTTGATGTGCCTGGTCGATAAGCTTTGCGTAATCCGGCGTGGTTTGCGCGAGAGTCGTTGCGCTAAACAAAACGCTGAAGGAAAAAATACTCACGCCGAGAAGAGTTTTAGTCATGGTGCAATCCTGTTGGTGTGCTCATCATGGTGCCGGATGGCGGCTTACCGCCTTATCCGGCCAACGGATAGTTAAACGTTATGCAGGCCGGATAAGCGCAAGCGTCATCCGGCAATAACGTCGTATCAGGACAACGCGACTTCTGTTTCGGTAACCGGACGTTCTTGTTCCGGGGTCTTCACTGGTGCAGTGCCACGACAACCCTGGCCGAAGTGTTCACCTTCCCAGCGACCTACAATGGCAGCACCCATTGCGTTACTCATGACGTTGGTAGCAGAACGACCCATATCGAGGAACGGATCGACGCCCATCAACAGGATCAGACCGGCTTCAGGAATGTTGAACTGGTTCAGGGTTGCGGCGATAACCACCATTGATGCACGCGGTACGCCCGCCATCCCTTTAGAGGTCAGCATCAGGATTAACAGCATGGTAATTTGCTCGCCCATGCTCAGCTCAATGTTGCACGCCTGAGCAATAAAGACGGTGGCAAATGAGCAGTACGCCATGGAGCCGACCAGGTTAAAGGAGTAACCGATAGGCAGAACGAAGCTGGCGATTTTTGAAGAAACGCCGAATTTTTCCAGCTTGTCCAGGGTGCCAGGGAAGGCGGCTTCTGAGCTGGAGGTAGTAAAGGCCAGCAGTGCAGGCTCGAGGATTGATTTGGTCAAACGCGCGATGCAAGGCCCGACTATCATGGTTGACAGGCCAATCAGGATTGCCCACAGCATACCCAGGGTCAGATAGAATTCACCCATGAAGATCCCGGCGCTGACCATTACACCCAGACCACGTTCGGCAATCAGACCAGAAATAGCGGCAAAAACGGTCAATGGTGCAAACAGCATGACGTAGCCCGTCAGCTTCAGCATCACGTGTACCAGTGAATCCAGAACCTTCACGATAGGCTCGGCTTTTTCACCAATCGCGGCCAGGCTGCAACCGAGGAAAATTGAGAACACCACGATCTGCAGAATTTCGTTACGCGCCATCGCATCGACAATACTGGTCGGTACCGCGTGCGAGATAAACACTTTCAGCGTGAATGGCTCTGACTTAACGGCGGCAACAGCCCCGACGTCATGTGGCACGAAGTTGATCCCCGCGCCTGGCTGGAAGATGTTAACGATAACCAGACCCAGTGCAATTGACACCAGAGAGGCGCAAATAAACAGGAAGAAGGTTTTCGAAAATATACGTCCCAGCGTTTTGGCATCGCCCATTTTGGCAATACCAACAACCAGAGTTGAAATAACCAATGGCGCGATAATCATTTTTACCATGCGTAAGAATATGGTGGTAAAAATAGAAATATCTGCTGCATAGGATTTTGCGGTTTCAGCCGCGGCCATATTATTTATGGCCACCCCGGCAATCATGCCGAGTATCAGGCCTAATATGATCATCTTCGTTAAACTTATTTTCTTCATGTGTACTCCATCGGATAAAGGCTGGTAATTGGAATTGTGTAGGGTGGCGTGCGCCTGAGCCTGGACAGCAGCTCAGACGCACGCCTGTTGTGACCAACCGCATGAATAATTCGAAGCACTGTGATACCGCTGAATTCTGTGCTCCAATGGTTGTTATTGTGTTTTTTGTTACAAGTCGAACTCAATACTTAATAATGGAGCGTGTTGCTGAGCACCATAAACATCATTATCACCGACGTTGCCGGAAATAATATCGCGCGGCATGACGATTTTTACGGCATTCGCCGGATCGAACCACACGATATTGTGAATGAAGTCAGGTTCAACATTATATAAACTGGCAATGAGCTGCGGCGTTAATTGCTCGCAGGCTTTTACCCGCTGATAGTCTTCCCTGGTTTTAAATAAAATATCTAAAACCAGTTCGTACGGTCCGGCGTTTTTGGAGCGAATAACCTGCGCCAGTGAACAAATTGAGTGTTTCATGCCTGAACTCCTTCTGGCGTCACCTGTTCAATGTGGAAATCAAATCGCAGCGCATCGCTCGCTTCAATCAGGTGATAGATCGAGAACTCATACACCGGTCCACTTTGAATATCAGATGGCGAGAACGGGAAGGCGAGGTTGCCCGCAGTCGCAATGCGATTTTCATAGCCGTAGTGCAGCAGGGTAGAGCGTACCAGCGAGCAAACGCTGTTGGCGATATCCTGCGTCGGCGCAACGACATCCAGTAAAATCCCCAGCTCATGACCGGCGGTTTTCATCGGTTCATGGTTGCCCATCACACCGTTCTTACCATACAGGTGGAACGTCATGCGGATACTGTCGTCATTCAGTGAGAGGTTACGCGCCACGCTTGCCTGTACCTCTTCGAGAATGGTGTCAATCCCGGCAATCATAATTGGGTCGCGCGTTCCGGCGATGGTCAGGCAACGGAAGCCAACCTGACGCGCGCCTTCCAGTTTCAACGCATACGGTGTTTCTTCATGACGTGAACCACTGACATACACTTCGCCCTCGTTAACCTGGGTAAAGGTGCACGCTTTCAGGTTCAGCACGCCGCCTGGTCCTGGCAGGAAGTACGGATCGGACTTCTCATACAGGGTGTGCGCCGCAGCGGAAGTTTCAGTGAACTTACGCTTGGGATTGAACGCCTTCAGCGTAAAGCCGTTGTCATCAATGATCCCCATCGCACAATCTGAGCCGGAGCCAGGGGTGGCGGCAATGGCAGCACACTCAAGGATCTTCCCGCAATGAAGTGCCAGACCTTCATCAAAGCCCTGCATTATTGGCAGCGCGGCGAAGCAGGCCGGATCGTAGGCACGTCCGCCCAGAACCACCTGCGCGCCAGCTTCGAGCGCACGCTGAAAAGGCTCGACGCCCATCTGCGCGACAATGTAGGTGCTCTCTTCAATTGCATCGTGAGTCAGTTCAGGCACAAAATCGAGCGCGGTGATTTTGCCGTTATCCAGCGCCTGATGAACGATTTCTTTGTCGACATCAGACGGGATTAACGCCATTGAGAAGGACAGTTTTTCTTCCTGTGCGATCTCATGGATTATCTGGCGACACCACTCCAGATGCGGAGCTGCGCCAGAACCACCAGCCGTGCCGATCACTACCGGGATGTTGTTCTTCACGCCTGCCACGATCATATAGCGCAGATCGCGTTTCACACCGGCCCGGTCGGTAAAGGGTTTACCCGCCCCCAGATAGTGGGGGCCTGGATCGGAGGAACCTGCGTCAACAGCAATAAGATCCGGTGACTCTTCCATGGCTTTACGAAAACTTTCTTCCGGGAAGCCATAACCCAGGATAGCCGTAGGCGATAAGATCTTAAATGTGCGTGCCATCTCTTAATCCTTAGTTTGCAACAGCGCGATGGTGCGGTTCATTTCGTTAAACACGATGTTGAGACCTTCATCGAAACCCATACCCGGCTTGATCAGCATGCGCATTGGACGCGCAGCCAGCGCGACGTGTACGCAGGTACGCGCACTGATTTCCGTTTCGTTACAGGTACCGCCCTGATAGGCTTCCATTCCGTGTTTGTTGCAATACAGCACCGCATCGACGATGTTGTGAATACCGCCCAGATCCGGGGTCTTGATCTGCACCATGTGGCAACTGCCTGCGTCGGTGAAGTCCACGATATCCTGATAGGTGTTACACCATTCATCCGCAACAATTTTCACGCCGGAACCCAGACGGGTAAGCTCCTGAGTGATCTCGGTGAGCATGCGGATCTGATCCGGCTTGTTACCGGCATCTACCGGGCCTTCAATGTACAGCGGCAGGCCTTGAGCTTCGGCTTCCAGGCTGGCGATGTATTCGGCGCAACGCACCGGATCCATATCGAAGATCAGACCGATGGTGCCGTAGACATCAATATGCAGCGTCGGGTGATAGGTTTCGTTGGTGCGCAGGCTCAGAATGCGGTTAGACAACCAGCGGACGTACTCACGCAGTTTTTCGCCTTTGAAGCCCAGCTTCTCTTCTACGTTATTGATCAGCGCATGCGGCAGGACGTCCACACCTTTGAGGATCATCTTGTCGACGGCGATATAACGGTCGTCGCCGCTCTGGCCAAATAATGGAATGGCTTCCGGGACGCACGGCAGTTGCCATTCATCACAAACCACTTCTGCTTTCAGACGACCGGTAGCCAGTGCCGCCGCGTCGAGCAGCGCCTGAGACAGACCATAACGTACGGCGGTATGCAGCAGATGGCCGTCAATACGCAGTTCGTCAAAGAAACGGGCGTTGGTCAGGAACGAATCAACGTCGCGGCCTTCCAGCAGCGGTTTGATGTGATCGTTAAGGAACGGAATGAAGTTTTCAGCCAGGAACAGCGGATCGCGTCCACCTGCACCTGAATATTGCACCGCTGCACAATCGCCCACTGCTACTGCGCCGTTTTCCAGAATCAGCTGTACGGATACGCATTCACCCGCCTGACGAACAGACGTAAATCCAGGCGTTACCGGAGCGCCGGTATAGATAAACCCGTCATGACCGGCGCCGTTTTTGATGGCCTGCTGATCGTCAAAATAAAATGAGGAGTAGCCAGCTGTGAAAAGGGCCTGTTTAATTTTCATTATGGTCTTCCTATTAATTTACTGTGGGATACGGCGTTGATGTCATCAATGACCATCTGGAAAGAAGGCTTGCGGCCTTCGAAATGCGCGCGCTCTGCGACGTAGTCATGGTGCAGGGCGAGAATGTCTTTCGGCAGCGGAACGGCACCGGCTTCGAGAATACGGATGGCGCCTGTGTTATCGCGAACAGGCAGGATCTTACCGGCGTTACAGGCGGCAGGCGCGAAAGGTACATCCAGTACGCCTGCTTCAAAGGCCAGCACTGTACCGCGCGCAATGTCGCCATTGCCCAGTTCGAAGACTTTCTTCAGCACCGCGCGGACTTCGCTCTTAATCAGATCAACTTCCTGCTCCACGGCAGCGCACTGCGGGAATTTCTGGTCGCTGACCATGTTGAGCATCTGGCGCGAAGCTTTCAGACCCTGGGCGTTCGCTGCCGCCGTTGGGATACCGAACGCTTCGTGCGGGCTTTTGGTGATCACTTTGGTGGCACCTGACATACCGGCAACCGCTGCGCCCCAGGCGATAACGGAGAAGGCTTTTGCTTCATCTTCCGGGAATCCGCCCATCCACTGGTGGAAAACGGTACTCAGTTCGTAATCGTCGAAGCCGTGGTTATGGAAATATTCGTGGGAAAGTTCGCGCAGCGCCTGAATCGCTGCAATATCCTGCGTTAGGCTACCGACCTGGCCGTAGCCAACGGTAATTGACTTGACGCCTTGTTCCAGAGCCAACAGACCTTCGATAATCGCCACCGAGTGGGACATAAACGGCGGGATCAGGGTGCCGGTCAGTGGGCCAAACGGTTCACGGTTGATACGAATACCGTTCTCTTCGTACAGGCCCATCAGGCGGTCGCAGTACTGCCAGTCGCGGATGGATTTTTCCAGAGTGACACGTTTAGCGTAAGGAATGTTGTAGGAGATGCCGCCGCCTTCGTAGCTGGTAAAGCCACTGGCCATGGCGATTTCTGCCAGCAGGCGCGCATCCGGCGTGCCGTGACGAACCTGGATCGGTTTTTCCAGCGCTTCAGTCATACGACGGCAGGCAGCAACCCCGTGATTGACGACCGGTAAACCATTCAGCTTGGAAGTACCTGCTTCGATAGATTTCTGGATCCCGACGGCGGCTTCTTCATAGCGGTTCAGACGGGTATAGGCATCGATCGTACTCGGCAGGAGGTCGCACTCTTCCTGCAATGTTTTGAGCAGCGCAATATGCTCATCCATTAATGCTACGCCTGCGCGCGGCTGGCTCAGGGTTTTCCCTTCCTGATCGGCCTTCAGCAGAGCAAGGGAGAAGCGCTTTTTATCCGGAATTGATTGCTGGTACTTCACGCCATCTTCGAAGTTCTCAACGTCTTTGCCGGTTTCCCAGGTTTGTAATACCTGATGCCTTTCGGTCATGAATTCGTCATGGGTCAATTTTTTATTTCGAAGTTCCATTCGTAGCTGCCTTAAGTTTTATAGGGTTAAACACTGAATGCTGGTGCGAGCAGCGGCTTGCGGGTACAGCCTGGCGACGTTTGCCAGTAGCGGGAGCAGGCCATTTGAATCGCGGTAATACTCAAACTGATTCGGTAACAAAATTCTTTTACCCTGGTCGTCCAGCTCCCGGTATTTGAGCCAGTTATGGATATCGAACTGGCTGGCGCGAGAGAGCCATCCCCCTGAACCGACGACTTTGCGTACGGTGGTGAGATCGCGACCCATCTGTAAATCCACGTTACCCACGCAGGTGCAAACCTGCTTTTTAGTGCCCGCGTGGCGCTCAGCGGCATAGCCCACGCACAAACCTGCCAGCAGGGTGTCGAAATATTTCTCCTCCTCGCTGAGCGGCAGGTAATCCGGTTGCCCAACCAGATGACGCAGGTAGCGGTAAAATGCTTCCTCGCGCTGCGGTTGTTGGGCGAAGATGACTTTCACCATATCCTGCGTGCTTTCTCCCACCACGACGGCGGAAACGCGCATTCCCAGGTCGCCTTCAACGGTACGTTTGACGAACGGTTCAGGAACACCATGCAGGACGGTATCGGGGGAGAGGGTATTCGCGCTGGCCGAATAGACATCCGTGGTGGCTCCGCCCATATCAATCAGCATGAATTCCTTCCATGCGCTGTCGTAATCGCTAATGGCTTTGACTAACTCATATACCGTCCATGGCGTCGGCATTGGCTCTTCGCCGGTTTCGCCGACGATGACGTCCAAACCTTTACCTTTGACAATGCGTGACAAGAACACATCGCAAATCGCCTGGCGCGCGGCAAACGGATTCGGGTGATCGAGATCAGGCAGAATGTTGTCTACCGTGGTCAGATCTTTATGTCCCAGAATCGTTTGTATTTCGTCCTGAATGTCCCGATTTCCAGCGTAGATAATGGCGCAATCAAGCGTTGAGCCTGCCAGCGCGTGCGCATTCGCCAGGCCGTAGCTTTCTTCGCCACCGTCTGTACCGCCGGTAAACAACAGAATGTCTGGCGGTGATGATTCCAGCTCCTGGATGTCATGCCGGTTCAGTTTGTACGAATAATATTGCGCGATTTTCGCTCCTGCCGAATGGGCGGTAACTTTTGCTGATTCCAGCGTAATGGAAGGCACCAGCCCCATTGCTGCAACGGCGAGTCCACCTTTGGCCGAGGAGGAGTATTTCAACTGCACTTCACCACTTTTCAGTAACGGGCGAGCATCGGCAACGTTCAGCACCTGATTCAGGCTGGCAAAAAAACCGTCTGCCAGATGATGTGTGGTGGTTGGGGTCAGGACATGGTTTACCAGGGTTAATTCCTCGCCTTCATGGGCGAAGAGGGCAGCCTTGGTCCATGTCGAGCCGATATCGACAGAAACTGTTTGCATCAGATAGCCTCTTCCAGGCAACGCTGCTCGAGGCCATTGTGTTGGCGAATATCATTGGTGATAAGCGCGCAGACATCTTCCAGGTCGTGGCTCGGTGCGAAGACGCGGTTAAAACCCATCTCCTTAAACTTCACTTCCACATCGCCGAAGTCATGTTTACCAACTACCAGGTTGCCACCGACGTACAGCAGAATGTCGCCGAGGCCGCGTTCGATGCAGCGTTCACGTAACCCGAGGCAGTCAATGTCGCCATGACCGTAGATAGAGGACACCACGATGGCATCGGCGCCTGTTTCAATCGCGGCATCAATATATTCATCCTGGCTCACCATCACCCCGAGGTTGATTACGTGAAAATCATGAGCAGTAAAAACGCGATCCAGAACTTTATTACCTACTGCATGGCAGTCAGCACCGATGACGCCAATAACAAGTGTAGATTTCTTCATGGGTAATCCTCTGTAGGGCTGATGGTCAATAAGTGAAAATTATTTTCTAATATTTAGAACATGGTTTGTGACAACCTCTTAATAGGGTCGGAGTTTCTGTGTAAGCGGAAAAGGAAGCAATTGATCTATTTTCAAAATATCCTGCGCAAAATGATTGTTATATTTTTTATTAATAAAAACCCTTGTTTATCAGGTAGTTGAATGTTGTTTTTGCGGGTTTTTTTAATTTACCAGGAAAATGAAGAATAAATGACTTGCCATGTTTGTGATCGAAATCTTATTTTGTTGTGCGCCTCATTTATGCGTCATTTTTTATAATTTAAAAAATTACCTTTACTAAATAACTTGTGAACGGGATAACGGTTTTTTATTGTTTAATCTTATATGACATAATTATATTTTGTTAAATTTAAGATAAAAATGATAATGAATTGTTTGTGGCATATTTAAACGTTGCCACATAAGAGAAAAAGAGAAGTGAGTGATAACTTTCAGTGATGCTTTAAGCGAAACGCCTGCGCTGTGCTGAGGAACGTCAAACCCAATGCGTCTGTCAATGAGGGACGCTTTCGCTTCCATTTGAGATAGTTACATCTTGGTGTTAATTATAAGTAAAATTTAAATGAATAATTTGTGTGAAATAACAATTTCATGACTTGCTAAACAAAAAACTGTGAGCTACCCAGCAATAGTGACTCTTTATCTGCTGGCAATTTTGTCAGTCGGGCGGGTTAAAAGATCGTGTAGATTTAAATAAATATCCTATCATTTGTAGTAACGGCAATTACTCATTGAAAAACATACCGTTAACATGGCGTTCACTAGTCGCCTGACTGTTAAACACTATTAACATTAAATTTGAAAATTGATTTAAATCAATGTTTAAAACTTGGTAAACAGCCTCAAAAGAGGTTAAATTGCTGCAGATCAAATTGGTCTGAAAGTGATAAATTAGCTATAAATTGATCACTATCGAAAAATGCAAATTTACCTCGATAAAAACCTGTTTATTGTAAGGATTTTACGGCGTAATATAATTGCGGGATCAATTTGAGTGTTTTATTAACATGTTTGTAACCTTTCATCATTGTCCTTTCTTCAAATGAGAAGAAAGAGCAGCGGCGGAGGGAAGCAGATAAATTTGTATTGGGGCATGCGTGTGACCCTTTCTAACGGGGTTCACTCTCGGAGTCTTCATGCGATGAGCAAGGAGTCATGATGTTAGATATAGTCGAACTGTCGCGCTTACAGTTTGCCTTGACCGCGATGTACCACTTCCTGTTTGTGCCACTGACGCTAGGTATGGCGTTCTTGCTGGCCATCATGGAAACGGTCTACGTCCTTTCCGGCAAACAGATTTATAAAGATATGACCAAGTTCTGGGGCAAGTTGTTTGGTATCAACTTCGCTCTGGGTGTGGCAACCGGTCTGACCATGGAATTCCAGTTCGGGACTAACTGGTCTTACTACTCCCACTATGTAGGGGATATTTTCGGTGCGCCGCTGGCGATCGAAGGTTTGATGGCCTTCTTCCTCGAATCCACCTTTGTAGGTCTGTTCTTCTTCGGCTGGGACCGTTTGGGTAAAGTCCAGCATATGTGCGTCACCTGGCTGGTGGCCCTGGGTTCTAACCTGTCCGCACTGTGGATTCTGGTTGCGAACGGCTGGATGCAAAACCCAATCGCCGCGGATTTCAACTTTGAAACCATGCGCATGGAGATGCTGAGCTTCTCTGAACTGGTGCTCAACCCGGTAGCACAGGTGAAATTTGTTCACACTGTGGCATCTGGTTATGTCTGTGGCGCGATGTTCGTTCTGGGGATCAGCTCCTACTATATGCTGCGTGGTCGTGACTTCGCGTTTGCTAAACGTTCTTTTGCAATCGCCGCCAGCTTTGGTATGGCTGCTATTCTGTCTGTTATCGTTCTGGGTGATGAATCCGGTTACGAAATGGGCGACGTGCAGAAAACCAAACTCGCTGCTATTGAAGCGGAATGGGAAACGCAGCCTGCACCGGCTTCCTTTACCCTGTTCGGTATTCCGGACCAGGATGCGCAGGAAAACCATTTTGCGATTCAAATTCCTTATGCGCTGGGCATCATTGCCACCCGCTCTGTTGATACACCGGTCATTGGTCTGAAAGACCTGATGGTGCAGCACGAAGAGCGCATCCGTAACGGGATGAAAGCGTATCAACTGCTGGAAGAACTGCGTGCAGGAACTACCGATCAGGCCGTTCGCGACCAGTTCAACAGCATGAAGAAAGACCTGGGTTATGGTCTGCTGCTGAAACGCTATACGGATAACGTCACCGACGCGACCGAAGCGCAAATTCAGCAGGCAACGAAAGATTCTATTCCTCGCGTTGCGCCGCTGTACTTCGCTTTCCGTATTATGGTGGCGTGCGGCATTCTGATGCTGGCAATCATCGCAGTGTCCTTCTGGACCGTGATTCGTAACCGTATCGGTGAGAAAAAATGGCTGCTGCGCACCGCGCTGTATGCGATTCCTCTGCCGTGGATTGCCATTGAATCCGGTTGGTTTGTTGCAGAGTACGGCCGCCAACCGTGGGCGATTGGTGAAGTGTTACCAACAGCCGTAGCGAACTCTTCGCTGACCGCTGGCGACCTCATCTTCTCGATGCTGTTGATTTGCGGCCTGTATACCCTGTTCCTGGTGGCTGAACTGTATCTGATGTTCAAGTTCGCACGCCTTGGGCCGAGTAGCCTGAAAACCGGTCGTTATCACTACGAGCAGTCCACTGTGACTTCTCAGCCGGCACGCTAAGACAGGAGTCGTCAAATGATCGATTATGAAGTATTGCGTTTTATCTGGTGGCTGCTGGTTGGCATTCTGCTGATTGGTTTCGCGGTCACTGATGGCTTCGACATGGGGGTGGGCATGCTCACCCGTTTCCTCGGTCGTAATGATACCGAGCGTCGAATTATGATTAACTCCATCGCCCCGCACTGGGACGGTAACCAGGTTTGGCTCATCACCGCGGGTGGCGCACTGTTCGCTGCTTGGCCGATGGTGTATGCCGCTGCGTTCTCCGGTTTCTATGTGGCGATGATCCTGGTACTGGCGTCTTTGTTCTTCCGTCCGGTCGGTTTTGATTACCGCTCCAAGATTGAAGACATGCGCTGGCGCAACATGTGGGACTGGGGCATCTTCATTGGTAGCTTCGTTCCACCGCTGGTTATTGGCGTGGCGTTCGGCAACCTGCTGCAAGGGGTTCCGTTCCACGTAGACGACTACATGCGTTTGTACTACACCGGTAACTTCTTCCAGTTGCTGAATCCGTTTGGTCTGCTGGCGGGTGTCGTGAGTGTTGGGATGATCATCACCCAGGGCGCGACCTATCTGCAGATGCGTACGGTAGGTGAACTGCATCTGCGTGCGCGTGCAACGTCGCAGGTTGCGGCACTGGTCACTATGGTCTGCTTCGCGCTGGCTGGTGTGTGGGTGATTTACGGTATTGACGGTTATGTTGTGACCTCAGCACTGGATCATCATGCCGCCTCTAACCCGCTGACCAAAGAAGTGGCTCGCGTGGCTGGCGCATGGATGGTGAACTTTAACAATGCACCTATCCTGTGGCTGGTTCCTGCACTGGGCGTGGTTCTGCCGCTGTTGACCATCCTGACTTCTCGTATGGAGAAAGGGGCATGGGCGTTCGTCTTCTCTTCACTGACGTTAGCCTGCATCATCCTGACGGCTGGTATCGCAATGTTCCCGTTTGTGATGCCATCCAGCACCATGATGAACGCAAGTCTGACCATGTGGGATGCAACGTCCAGCCAGCTGACGCTGAATCTGATGACGTATGTAGCTTGTGTGTTCGTTCCGATCATTCTGCTGTACACCGGCTGGTGTTACTGGAAGATGTTCGGTCGCATCACCAAAGAAGATATTGAAAGCAACACCCACTCTCTGTACTAAGTAAGGAGCTTAAAATGTGGTATTTCGCATGGATTTTGGGAACGCTTCTTGCCTGTGCATTTGGGATAATCACAGCGCTGGCGCTTGAGCACGTTGAATCAGGCAAAGCCGGACAAGAAGATAGCTGATGACCAACATTATCGCGATGCAGTATAACGCGATGGACAAGCGCCCCTTGCGGGCGCTTTCCTTTGTGCTGGCAATCGTGTTGGCTGGCTGCATATTCTGGGATCCGTCACGTTTCGCGGCCAAAACCAGTGAGCTGGAAATCTGGCATGGTCTCCTGCTGATGTGGGCGGTCTGCGCAGGCATCATTCACGGCGTTGGTTTTCGTCCTCGCGCCGTACACTGGCAGGGCATTTTCTGCCCGCTAATCGCAGATATCGTCCTGGTTGTTGGTCTGATTTTCTTCTTCTTTTGAATAAGAAACATCCTTAAATATTTATGGGCTTGCATAAGCCCATAAATTTTTACTCTCCGTTTACTTTCCCCCATTCCAAACCACCATTCCCGCGCGTATAGTAGCGAAGTTTGAAAGCATTAACCTAAGGTTGTGCCCTGGAGTTGTGTGCGGTGGCGACACTGGACCATCAGGACGCAACTTAATTGCATTACCGGGATGTAAAGTGAATACAGCGCGATATACAACGACATTCTTGAAGCATCGCGGCGGCAAGAACGCGAGTCACCAAGCGCTTACAAAGTTAAGCGACCGGTGTGAGTGGGCGAAGCCAACAAAGAGGCAGTAAGAATGAACAAGTATATGTTTCGATGGCCGGTTCGTGTCTACTATGAAGACACCGATGCCGGTGGAGTGGTTTACCACGCCAGCTACGTCGCTTTTTACGAAAGAGCACGCACAGAAATGCTGCGTCATCATCACTTCAGTCAGCAGGTCCTGTTGGCCGAACGTGTAGCCTTTGTGGTGCGCAAGATGACGCTGGAGTATTTTGCGCCTGCCCGGCTCGACGATATGCTCGAAGTCCAAACCGAAATTACGTCAATGCGTGGCACCTCATTGGTTTTCACGCAACGCATTGTCAACGCAGAGAACACCGTGCTGAATGAAGCCGAAGTTCTGATTGTTTGCGTTGATCCACTCAAAATGAAGCCTCGTGCGCTTCCCAAGTCTATTGTCGCGGAGTTTAAGCAGTGACTGACATGAATATCCTTGATTTGTTCCTGAAGGCAAGCCTTCTGGTTAAACTTATCATGTTGATTTTGATTGGTTTCTCAATCGCATCCTGGGCCATTATTATCCAGCGGACCCGTATTCTTAATGCGGCTTCACGTGAAGCCGAAGCATTTGAAGACAAGTTCTGGTCCGGCATTGAATTGTCGCGCCTGTATCAGGAAAGCCAGGGGCGTCGTGATAATCTGGTGGGCTCGGAACAAATTTTCTACAGCGGATTCAAAGAGTTTGCGCGTCTGCATCGGGCGAATAGTCATGCGCCGGAAGCGGTCGTTGAGGGGGCATCCCGTGCGATGCGTATCTCGATGAACCGTGAACTGGAAACGCTGGAAACGCATATTCCATTCCTCGGCACCGTCGGCTCCATCAGCCCGTATATCGGTCTGTTCGGTACCGTTTGGGGGATCATGCACGCATTTATCGCGTTAGGCGCGGTAAAACAGGCAACGCTGCAAATGGTCGCACCGGGTATCGCGGAGGCGTTGATTGCAACGGCTATCGGTCTGTTTGCGGCAATCCCGGCGGTTATGGCTTACAACCGACTGAATCAGCGCGTGAACAAGCTGGAACTGAATTACGACAACTTTATGGAAGAGTTCACCGCGATTCTGCACCGCCAGGCGTTTACCGTTAGCGAGAGCAACAAGGGGTAAGCCATGGCCAGAACGCGTGGACGAGGTCGTCGCGAACTCAAGTCCGAAATCAATATTGTACCGCTGCTCGACGTACTACTGGTGCTGTTGCTGATCTTTATGGCAACCGCGCCGATTATTACGCAGAGTGTGGAAGTCGACCTGCCGGATGCGACCGAATCGCAAGCTGTCAGCAGTAACGACGAACCGCCGGTCATTATTGAAGTTTCCGGGATAGGGCAATACAGCGTGGTCGTTGAGAAAGATCGTATGGATCAACTGCCGCCGGAGCAGGTTATCGCGGAAGCGAAAAGTCGCCTGCAGACCAATCCGAAAACGGTCTTTTTAATCGGTGGTGCGAAAGACGTGCCTTATGATGAAATAATTAAAGCGCTGAACTTGTTACACAGTGCAGGCGTAAAATCGGTTGGCTTGATGACGCAGCCAATCTGATGACTGCGTTTTGCTGGCTTGAAAGATAGCGCGTAACAGGCGAACAGTTTTTTGGGAACCGAGAGTGTCAAAGGCAACCGAACAAAACGACAAGCTCAAAAGGGCGATAATTATTTCAGCGGTGCTGCATGTCATTTTATTTGCAGCGCTGATCTGGAGTTCGTTCGATGAGCACATTGATGCTTCAGCCGGCGGCGGTGGCGGTTCGTCCATCGACGCCGTTATGGTCGATCCTGGCGCCGTTGTGCAACAGTACGACAGGCAACAGCAACAGCAGGCAAGTGCTAAACGTGCAGAAGAGCAGCGTGAAAAACAGGCGCAGCAGCAAGCTGAGGAACTTCGCGAGAAGCAGGCGGCCGAGCAAGAGCGACTGAAGCAACTTGAAAAAGAACGTTTAGCCGCGCAGGAAAAAGTGCGCGAACAGGCGGAACAGCAGAAACAGGCCGAAGCCGCCGCCGCGAAAGCGCAAGAGCAACAGAAACAGGCTGAAGAAGCTGCGGCGAAGGCTGCTGCAGACGCGAAGGCCAAAGCTGATGCTCAGGCGAAACAAGCGGCAGATGCCGCGAAGAAAGCCGCTGCAGACGCACAGAAAAAAGCAGAGGCTGAAGCCGCTAAAGCCGCCGCTGATGCGAAGAAAATTGCCGAAGCACAAGCTGCTAAGGCTGCCGCAGACGCCGCGAAGAAAGCTCAGGCTGAAGCCGCTAAGCAAGCAGCAGCCGAGAAAGCTGCTGCAGAGAAAGCAGAAAAAGCCGCTGCCGCGAAAGCTGCCGCTGCTGAAAAGGCTGCGGCTGATAAGAAAGCCGCAGCGGAAAAAGCAGCAGCAGATAAAAAAGCTGCAGCCGAGAAAGCCGCTGCCGATAAGAAAGCTGCGGCAGATAAAGCGGCGGCTGCGAAAAAGGCTGCGGCCGAAAAAGCAGCTGCAGCCTCTGGCGTTGACGACTTGTTAGGCGACTTAAGCTCCGGTAAGAATGCACCGAAATCGGGTGGTGGAGCGAAAGGAAACGGTCAACCGGCGAAAGATAGTGGTACAAGTGGTGCAAATGGCGGTGCATCTGGCGCTGATATCAGTGCTTACGCATCTCAAATTCGTAATGCGATCCAGAGCCGTCTGTATGGTGCCGATTTGTATGCGGGTAAATCTTGCGTATTACATATCAAGTTAGCACCCGATGGTCTGTTACTGGATGTGACCGAAGAGGGCGGAGATCCGGCATTGTGCCAGGCTGCGCTGACGGCTGCGAAAACAGCCAGAATTCCTAAACCGCCTAGCCAGGCTGTTTATGAAAAAGTAAAAGATGCCAAGCTGGACTTTAAACTGTAATAACGTCCCTGAGAATTCAGGGGAAACGGTCTAAGGTTGAGACAGCGTTCTGGTAGTTTTGTGTATTTGAGTTTGTTAACATTCTGCTAAATTATCGTGGGCTTTCCGTCCAGATAAGGGAGATATGATGAAGCAGGCATTACGAGTAGCATTTGGTTTTCTGATGCTGTGGGCAGCGGTGCTGCACGCAGAAGTACGTATCGAGATCACCCAGGGGGTGGACTCGGCACGCCCGATTGGTGTTGTCCCATTCCAGTGGGCAGGGCCGGGTGCTGCACCTGAAGATATCGGTGGTATCGTAGGCGCTGACCTGCGTAACAGCGGTAAATTTAATCCGTTAGACCGTTCTCGCCTGCCACAGCAGCCGGGTACCGCACAGGAAGTTCAACCTGCCGCATGGTCTGCGCTGGGTATTGATGCCGTGGTAGTAGGTCAGGTTACGCCAAATCCGGATGGTTCCTACAGCGTTGCTTATCAACTGGTAGATACCGGTGGCGCACCGGGTACCGTACTGGCACAGAACACCTATAAAGTGAACAAGCAGTGGTTGCGTTACGCGGGCCATACTGCAAGTGACGAAGTGTTTGAAAAACTGACCGGTATTAAAGGTGCATTCCGTACCCGTATCGCTTATGTTGTTCAGACGAACGGCGGCCAGTTCCCATACGAATTACGTGTATCCGACTACGATGGCTACAACCAGTTCGTGGTACACCGTTCTCCGCAGCCGCTGATGTCTCCGGCATGGTCTCCGGACGGTTCAAAGCTGGCATATGTCACTTTCGAAAGCGGTCGTTCTGCGCTGGTTATTCAGACGTTGTCTAATGGCGCGGTTCGTCAGGTAGCGTCGTTCCCACGTCACAACGGTGCACCTGCGTTTTCTCCGGATGGCAGCAAACTGGCGTTTGCCCTGTCTAAAACCGGTAGCCTGAACCTGTATGTCATGGACATTGGTTCCGGTCAGATCCGTCAGGTGACGGATGGTCGCAGCAACAACACGGAACCTACCTGGTTCCCGGACAGCCAAAACCTGGCCTTTACCTCTGACCAGGCCGGTCGTCCGCAGGTATATAAAGTTAACGTCAACGGCGGTGCTCCGCAGCGTATTACCTGGGAAGGTTCGCAAAACCAGGATGCGGATGTGAGCAGCGACGGTAAGTTTATGGTAATGGTAAGCTCAGCCAATGGTCAGCAGCACATTGCCAAACAAGATCTGGTAGCGGGTGGCGTACAAGTCCTGTCGTCAACGTTCCTGGATGAAACGCCAAGTCTGGCACCTAACGGCACTATGGTAATCTACAGCTCTTCTCAGGGGATGGGATCCGTGCTGAATTTGGTTTCTACAGATGGGCGTTTCAAAGCGCGTCTTCCGGCAACTGATGGTCAGGTTAAATTCCCTGCCTGGTCGCCGTATCTGTGATAATAAATAATTGATTAATAAAGGAATCATTGAAATGCAACTGAACAAAGTGCTGAAAGGGCTGATGATTGCTCTGCCTGTTATGGCTATTGCAGCGTGTTCTTCTAACAAGAACGCCAGCAATGACGGCAGCGAAGGCATGCTGGGTGCCGGCACTGGTATGGATGCAAACGGCAGCGGCAACATGTCTTCTGAAGAGCAAGCGCGTCTTCAGATGCAACAGCTGCAGCAGAACAACATCGTTTACTTCGATCTGGACAAGTACGATATCCGTTCTGACTTCGCTGCAATGCTGGATGCTCACGCTAACTTCCTGCGTAGCAACCCGTCTTACAAAGTCACCGTAGAAGGTCATGCGGACGAACGTGGTACTCCTGAGTACAACATCTCCCTGGGTGAGCGTCGTGCGAACGCCGTTAAGATGTACCTGCAGGGTAAAGGCGTTTCTGCTGACCAGATCTCCATCGTTTCTTACGGTAAAGAAAAACCTGCAGTACTGGGTCATGACGAAGCGGCTTACGCCAAAAACCGTCGCGCCGTACTGGTTTACTAAGAGAATTGCATGAGCAGTAACTTCAGACATCACCTGTTGAGTCTGTCGTTACTGGTTGGCATAGCGGCCCCTTGGGCCGCTTTTGCACAGGCGCCAATCAGTAGTGTCGGCTCAGGCTCGGTCGAAGACCGTGTCACTCAACTCGAGCGTATTTCTAACGCTCACAGTCAGCTTTTAACCCAACTCCAGCAACAACTCTCCGATAATCAGTCCGATATCGATTCCCTGCGTGGTCAAATTCAGGAAAATCAATATCAACTGAATCAGGTTGTTGAGCGACAGAAGCAGATATTGCTGCAGATGAATAATCTTGGCAGCGGTAGTGCGCCTGCGGCACAGTCTACAGGTGGCGATCAGAGTGGGGCGGCAACCCCTGCACCTGATGCGGGAGCTGCAGCAACGTCAGGGGCTCCCGTGCAAACTGGCGATGCGAATACCGATTACAATGCAGCGATTGCTCTGGTGCAGGATAAATCCCGCCAGGATGACGCGATTGAAGCATTCCAGAACTTCATCAAAAAGTACCCGGACTCTACTTACCTGCCCAATGCGAATTACTGGCTGGGTCAGTTGAATTACAACAAGGGTAAAAAAGATGATGCTGCGTTCTATTTTGCTTCGGTAGTTAAAAACTTCCCAAAATCACCTAAGGCTGCAGACGCGATGTATAAAGTCGGCGTCATCATGCAGGACAAAGGTGACACAGCAAAAGCTAAAGCGGTTTATCAGCAGGTTATCACTAAATATCCTGGCACTGATGGCGCAAAACAAGCGCAAAAACGCCTTGGCGCGATGTAATGACCACCATGCGACCAGAAATCGTGTTATTTCTGGTCGCGTCGTGTGATTCCTAAGCAGTTGAGTTATTTACATCGAAATTTTTGTTGCGCTAAAATCTGAAATCAGTAATATATGCCGCCGTTGCCAAGGGATATCAAACAGCCCGAAAGCGGCGAAAAAAGTGGGGCGTTAGCTCAGTTGGTAGAGCAGTTGACTTTTAATCAATTGGTCGCAGGTTCGAATCCTGCACGCCCCACCACTTAATGCAGTATCCAGCGTAGTATCGGGTGATTAGCTCAGCTGGGAGAGCACCTCCCTTACAAGGAGGGGGTCGGCGGTTCGATCCCGTCATCACCCACCACTCGGGGCGTTAGCTCAGTTGGTAGAGCAGTTGACTTTTAATCAATTGGTCGCAGGTTCGAATCCTGCACGCCCCACCAACTTTAACATTGTACTCAGGTGTTAAACGTGAAGGATAACGTTGCTTTAGCAACGGCCCGCTAGGGCGAGACGAAGTCGAGTCATCCTGCACGCCCCACCAATTCTTATATTGGTATCGAGTAAAGAATTTTCAGGTGACATCCGAGCGGGTCGTTAGCTCAGTTGGTAGAGCAGTTGACTTTTAATCAATTGGTCGCAGGTTCGAATCCTGCACGACCCACCATCCTGAATAATTGAAGCAGTAAACCCCATACGGGGGCGTTAGCTCAGTTGGTAGAGCAGTTGACTTTTAATCAATTGGTCGCAGGTTCGAATCCTGCACGCCCCACCAGTGTAAAAAGGCGCCCTAAAGGCGCCTTTTTGCTATCTGCGACTTATAAGATTCGAACCTGCAGCAGGTTCGGGTCGAACGCAGTGAGACAACGGAGCCGTTCACGGCGACGGCCCGAAGGGCAAGCGAAGCGAGTCATCCTGCACGCCCCACCAGTGTAAAAAGGCGCCCTAAAGGCGCCTTTTTGCTATCTGCGATTTATAAGATTTCCTGATGTCCTTTGCTTATCAGCCTACAGACGACACTTCTCGTGTAGGCCGGATAAGACGTCAGACGCCATCCGGCATTCATCACACGCAATTATTGTGACTTTTCTGCGCCAATCCGCTATCTTGTTTAGCATACAAAACAAATCAAACCGAATATGGCGTGCGTCACGCTTTTAATCGGTTATTTCGTTAAGCCAGTGAAAC
Organism: Citrobacter sp. Cb028; assembly: GCF_030336705.1. Classification (NCBI taxonomy): domain Bacteria; kingdom Pseudomonadati; phylum Pseudomonadota; class Gammaproteobacteria; order Enterobacterales; family Enterobacteriaceae; genus Citrobacter; species Citrobacter sp. Cb028. Next base: position 559,305 of record NZ_JAOWCZ010000034.1, read on the forward strand.
GAGAAAGCAAGATGAGCGTGATGTTTGATCCAGAAGCAGCAATTTATCCGTTTCCGCCGAAGCCAGTACCGCTAAGTGTGGATGAAAAGCAATTTTATCGTGAAAAAATCAAGCGCCTGCTGAAAGAGCGTGATGCCGTTATGGTCGCGCATTATTACACCGATCCTGAAATTCAGCAGTTAGCGGAAGAGACCGGGGGCTGTATTTCTGATTCTCTGGAGATGGCGCGGTTCGGTGCAAAGCATTCTGCCTCTACGCTGCTGGTTGCGGGCGTGAGGTTTATGGGAGAAACTGCCAAAATTCTCAGCCCGGAAAAGACCATCCTGATGCCGACCTTACAGGCGGAATGTTCATTAGATCTGGGCTGTCCGATTGACGCGTTCAGCGCATTTTGCGACGCGCATCCGGATCGTACCGTGGTGGTTTACGCCAATACCTCTGCTGCCGTTAAAGCACGTGCGGACTGGGTCGTGACTTCCAGTATCGCGGTTGAACTTATTGAACATCTTGATAGTTTAGGTGAAAAAATCATCTGGGCTCCGGACAGACATCTGGGCAACTACGTGCAAAAACAGACCGACGCAGACGTGCTCTGTTGGCAGGGCGCCTGTATCGTCCACGACGAGTTTAAAACCCAGGCCTTAACACGCATGAAAGGGCTTTACCCTGATGCCGCGGTGCTGGTGCACCCGGAGTCCCCTCAGTCTATCGTTGATATGGCAGATGCGGTTGGCTCAACCAGCCAGCTCATCAACGCGGCTAAATCGTTACCGCATAAGCAGTTGATTGTGGCGACTGACCGGGGCATTTTTTACAAAATGCAGCAGGCCGTTCCGGATAAAGAGCTGCTTGAAGCTCCGACGGCTGGCGAGGGGGCAACCTGTCGCAGCTGTGCGCATTGTCCGTGGATGGCGATGAATGGCCTGAAAGCGATTGCTGAGGGCCTGGAACATGGCGGCGCGGCTCATGAGATACATGTTGAGGACTCGCTGAGAGAAGGGGCGCTGTTGCCGTTAAACCGTATGTTGGAATTTGCGGCTACACTTCGAGCGTAATTATTTATTTTTGCTCTGGGGGAAAAGATGGACTTTTTTAGCACGCAGAACATTCTGGTACATATTCCGATTGGCGCGGGTGGTTACGATTTGTCGTGGATCGAAGCCGTGGGAACGATCGCCGGGTTGCTGTGTATTGGCTTGGCGAGCCTTGAGAAAATCAGCAATTACTTCTTCGGTCTGATAAACGTCACGCTGTTTGCAATTATCTTCTTTCAGATCCAGCTCTATGCCAGCTTGTTGCTGCAAGTTTTCTTCTTTGCCGCAAATATCTACGGCTGGTATGCCTGGTCCCGGCAAACCAACCAGCATGAAGCGGAACTGAAAATTCGCTGGCTACCGCTTCCAAAAGCGATCGGCTGGCTGGCGGCTTGCGTGGTGGCGATCGGCCTGATGTCGATCTATATCGATCCGGTCTTTGCGTTCCTGACAGGCATTGCAGTGAATATTATGCAGGCATTGGGATTACAGGTTGTTGTGCCTGAACTACAACCCGATGCATTCCCGTTCTGGGACTCCTGCATGATGGTGCTGTCGATTGCGGCGATGATCCTGATGACGCGCAAATACGTTGAAAACTGGCTGCTGTGGGTGATCATTAACGTCATTAGCGTGGTGATCTTTGCCCTGCAAGGCGTATATGCCATGTCGCTGGAATATATGATCCTGACGGTTATCGCCCTGAACGGTAGCAGGATGTGGATTAACAGTGCGCGTGAGCGGGGTTCCCACGCGCTTTCTCATTAATGGTATTAATGGTGATGATGTGAATGGCCGGACACGCCCTGATACAGGTGACAGTCCGGCCCATTGCATGGCTGATACTCCATTTGGATTGTGGCGTGTTCAATCTGGTAGTGATGGATAAGGAAATGCTGAATACGCTCCAGCAACGCATCGTGATCGTGTGGCGGGATCACCTGAACATGCAGTGTCATTACCGGTTTTTCGCCCACCATCCAGACATGGACATGGTGAACGTTGCGGACTTCAGGAATATCCCGGCTGAGATGGCGCTGCAGTGCGGCGATATCCAGCGTCAGCGGGGCACCTTCCAGTAATTCATTAACGCTATCTTTTAGCAATCGCCAGGCGCTACGCAGCACCAGCACGGAAACCAGAATCGAGAGAATTGGGTCCGCGGGCGTCCAGCCCGTCCAGATAATAATCAGCGCAGCGATGATTGCCCCGACAGAGCCGAGTAAATCGCCCATCACATGCAGCGCCGCGGCGCGGACGTTCAGATTTTTCTCTTCACTGCCGCGATGTAAAACCCAAAAAGCGAGCACGTTGGCCAGTAGACCCGCGACAGCAATAACCATCATCATGCCGCCAGCCACGGGGCGAGGTGTCTGGAAGCGCTCAATCGCCTCCCAGACGATTAAAATGGTGATAACGACCAATGCGATGGCATTAACAAATGCGGCCAGCGTCGTGAGCCTCAGCCAGCCGAAGGTGTGTCGTATTGTGGGTGGGCGACGGGAAAACCGGACGGCCAGCAGCGCGAAAAGCAGCGCCGCAGCATCCGTGAGCATATGCCCGGCGTCGGCCAGCAAGGCCAGTGAACCAGAAAGTATTCCACCCACCACTTCAACCAACATAAATCCGGCTGTAATGCAGAATGCGAACATCAGTCGGCGGGCATTATTGTCCTTGGGTTGCTCAGAGGAAGTATGAGTATGTGCGTGCGCCATTATGCCATCCCTTTGTTATTCTCATCTTTACTGTATGCCATCATACCGTTTTTGGGATGATAAAATTAAAAAGGAGAGCTATTGCTCTCCCGTTATTAGCTTTAATTTCAGCGTTACTGCGTGGTGCCATCAGTTTTTGTGTCAACATCATTGTTGATGCCGTTTCCGGTCTCAACCTTCTTATTCACATCAGGGCAGCGACCGTCCTTACACATAGTGTTTTTGTGCATCTCATCTTTGGTCATCCCTTCATGGTTCATTGATGAACCGTCCGGGTGCAGCATTGTGCCACCTGAATTCACGTTACTGTTGTCGACATTATTTGGCGCCACGTTTTCGCGGGCGTCTGGGGCGACTTGTCCTGCATCAGCCGAGGAATTTGCCTGACCGTTATTGGACTGCGCGTTGCTTTCAGCAGCCAGTGCCGCGCCACTGGCGAGGCTGAGTGTAGCGGTAAGGAAGAGTGAAGCCAGCTTTGTCATATGCATAATATGCTCCTGTTAAGGTCGATATGTCGGATAACGTCTTCCAACAGTGCATGTGCCAGTTACATCATTAATATGTGGTTAATCGTTTTGCTATGGAAATTAAAACCAGCATAGAATCTTGAAATCTATGAAAATTAAAGTTGTTACAGTTAGAAATTGTAGTTTGGATCTCGTTTTTCGCTACTTTATTGCGTTTTTTTGGCCAATTCCAGGATTAATCCGTCCAAAGTGTAAAACCCCGTTTACACTTTATGACTGAAGATATAGATTGGAGGGATTGCATTCATTTATATAAGTATGGCAACGCTGGAATAATCATGAATTATCAGAACGACGATTTACGCATTAAAGAGATCAACGAGTTATTACCACCAGTCGCACTGCTGGAAAAATTCCCCGCTACTGAAAATGCCGCCAATACGGTGGCTAATGCCCGTAAGGCGATTCATAAAATTCTGAAAGGGAGCGACGATCGCCTTCTGGTGGTGATTGGGCCGTGCTCTATTCATGATCCGGCAGCTGCCAAAGAGTATGCCACTCGTCTGCTGGCGCTGCGCGAAGCGTTAAAAGGTGAGCTTGAAATCGTCATGCGCGTCTATTTTGAAAAACCGCGTACCACCGTTGGCTGGAAAGGGCTTATCAACGACCCGCACATGGACAACAGCTTCCAGATCAATGATGGGCTGCGCATTGCGCGTAAACTGCTGCTGGATATCAACGACAGCGGATTGCCGACTGCGGGTGAATTCCTCGATATGATCACCCCACAATATCTCGCCGATCTGATGAGCTGGGGCGCGATTGGGGCACGTACAACAGAATCTCAGGTGCACCGCGAGCTGGCATCGGGTCTGTCCTGCCCGGTTGGTTTTAAAAACGGTACCGATGGCACCATCAAAGTGGCGATTGATGCAATCAACGCTGCAGGGGCACCGCACTGCTTCCTGTCTGTCACCAAATGGGGTCATTCAGCGATCGTGAATACCAGTGGTAATGGTGATTGCCATATCATTCTGCGCGGTGGCAAAGAGCCGAACTACAGCGCTCAGCACGTTGCGGACGTGAAAGAAGGTCTGGTCAAAGCAGGACTCTCTGCGCAAGTGATGATCGACTTCAGCCATGCCAACTCCAGCAAGCAGTTCAAAAAGCAGATGGATGTTGCGAAAGATGTTTGCGGACAAGTCGCCGGTGGCGAAAAAGCAATTATTGGCGTGATGATCGAAAGCCATTTGGTGGAAGGTAATCAGAATCCGGATAGCGGTGAGCCGCTGACCTACGGTAAGAGTATCACCGACGCATGCATTGGTTGGGAAGATACCGATGCGGTGTTGCGTCAACTGGCGGATGCGGTAAAAGCGCGTCGCGGTTAACCAAGTCCCATAGGCCGGATAAGGCATCGCCGCCATCAGGCATTCCGGTGCAGACTGCCGGATGGCGGCGATGCCTTATCCGGCCTACATTTTCTGGTCGTGCCGAAATAAAAAAGCGTGGAGAAATCCACGCTTTGTCTTCAACTTACCGCGAAAATTACTTCGCTTTACCCTGGTTCGCAACGGCCGCCGCTTTTGCTGCGATCTCGTCAGCGTTACCCAGATAGTAGTGTTTGATCGGCTTGAAGTTTTCGTCGAACTCATACACTAGCGGTACGCCGGTCGGGATGTTCAGTTCAAGGATCTCATCTTCGCCCATGTTATCCAGGTATTTAACCAGCGCACGCAGAGAGTTACCGTGAGCGGCGATAATTACGCGCTCACCGCTTTTCATGCGCGGCAGAATGGTTTCATTCCAGTAAGGGATAACGCGATCGATGGTCAGCGCCAGGCTTTCGGTAACCGGTAACTCTTTGTCGGTCAGCTTCGCATAACGCGGATCGTGACCCGGATAACGCTCGTCGTCTTTGGTCAGTTCCGGCGGGGTAACCGCAAAGCCGCGACGCCACTGCTTAACCTGCTCATCACCGTATTTTTCCGCGGTTTCTGCTTTGTTCAAACCCTGCAGCGCACCGTAATGGCGTTCGTTCAGTTTCCAGGATTTCTCAACCGGCAGCCAGGCCTGATCCAGTTCGTCCAGTACGTTCCACAGGGTGTGGATGGCACGTTTCAGCACGGAGGTATAAGCAAAATCAAAGCTGTAGCCTTCCTCTTTCAGCAGTTTTCCTGCCGCTTTTGCTTCGCCCACGCCTTTCTCGGACAGATCAACATCATACCAACCGGTAAAACGGTTTTCGTTGTTCCACTGACTTTCACCGTGACGTACCAGAACCAGCTTAGTTACAGCCATACATTCACTCCTATAAATCATATCGAATGATAATAATTCTCATTATATTGCCGTAATGTGTAAGCGGCAATGCTTACGCATAACCATAGCGAAAATAGCGCTACAGTGTAAGGTTCTTGTGAACTCAAGGTTGCGATTTTGTCTTTGAGTGGTGGGGATTTGAGCGGTTCTACTGTGATTAACAAGCACCAGGCCCGAAAAGATACGTCATCGGGCCTGGGAGGGGAAACGATCAAGCTGGAATAAACTGATATTCCGTCACGCTGGCATACTCTTCACCCGGACGCAGGAAGCAATCCGCCTGTGGCCACTCAGGGTGGTTCGGGCTGTCCGGCAGAAATTCACTTTCCAGCGCCAGGCCTTGCCAGTCTTCGTAGGCCTCTGGCCCGCGGGAAGGCGTACCACCGAGGAAATTACCGGAGTAAAACTGCAATGCCGGGGCCGAGGTGTAGACCACCATCTGCAGTTTTTCATCCTGCGACCACAACTGAGCGACCGGCGTACGCGCGTTGCCCTGTGCCTGAAGCAGGAAGGCGTGATCGTAACCTTTCACCTTGCGCTGATCGTCATCGGCCAGAAATTCACTACTGATGATTTTAGGGGTGCGGAAATCGAACGTGCTACCGGCGACGGATTTCAGTCCATCATACGGGATACCCATTTCGTCAACCGGTAAGTACTCGTCCGCCAGAATTTGCAGCTTATGCTGGCGCACATCCGTTTTATCGCCGTCGAGGTTAAAATAGACGTGATTCGTCAGATTCACCGGGCAGGGTTTATCGACCGTGGCACGATAAGTTATCGAAATACGATTATCATCAGTCAGGCGATACTGCGCGGTGGCGCAAAGATGGCCTGGGAAGCCCTGATCGCCATCGTCAGACGTTAAGGCGAACAGCACCTGACGGTCATTCTGATTGACTATCTGCCAGCGACGTTTGTCGAAACCGTCTGGTCCGCCGTGCAGTTGGTTATTGCCCTGACTTGGCAGTAATTCAACGGTTTCGCCAGCAAAGGTATAGCGGCTGTTGGCGATACGGTTCGCGTAGCGGCCAATCGAAGCCCCCAGAAATGCAGCCTGTTCCGGGTATTGTTCCGGGCTGGCGCAGCCGAGTAATGCTTCGCGCACGCTACCATCGCTAAGCGGTATACGCGCAGAGAGCAGGGTAGCCCCCCAGTCCATGAGCGTGACTACCATCCCTGCGTCATTGCGCAGGGTGAGCAGGCGAAACGGTTGACCGTCCGGAGCCTGCACGGGGATTTCGTTTAACATTGTCCGGCTCCTTGTGAAGGTTTGCAGACGTAGAATGTTTCTTTAATACCGGTTTTTGCCTCGTACTGTGCGGCGACAGCCTGCTGAACGGCAGGAACCAAATCTTGCGGGATCAGCGCCACGATGCAGCCGCCGAAGCCGCCGCCGGTCATCCGCACACCGCCTTTATCACCGATGGTCGCTTTGACAATCTCTACCAGCGTATCAATTTGCGGCACCGTGATTTCAAAGTCATCGCGCATTGAGGCGTGAGATTCCGCCATCAGCTGGCCCATGCGCAGCAGGTCGCCTTTTTCCAGTGCCTGTGCGGCTTCAACGGTACGCGCATTTTCCGTGATGACGTGGCGCACGCGTTTGGCAACAATCGGATCCAGCTCGTGGGCGACAGCGTTAAACGCTTCGAGGCTGACATCACGCAGCGCTGGCTGCTGGAAGAAACGCGCGCCAGTTTCACACTGTTCGCGACGGGTGTTGTATTCGCTGCCGACCAGCGTGCGTTTAAAGTTGCTGTTGATGATCACCACCGCTACGCCCTCAGGCATAGAAACGGCTTTGGTGCCCAGCGTACGGCAGTCGATCAGCAGCGCATGATCTTTCTTGCCAAGAGCGGAGATCAGCTGATCCATGATGCCGCAGTTACAACCGACAAACTGGTTTTCAGCTTCCTGGCCATTCAGGGCAATCTGCGCGCCGTCGAGCGGCAGATGATAAAGCTGCTGGAATACCGTACCAACAGCGACTTCCAGTGAGGCAGAAGAGCTTAAGCCCGCACCCTGCGGGACGTTACCGCTGATCACCAGATCCGCGCCGCCAAAGGCGTTATTGCGCTTTTGCAGATGTTTTACCACGCCACGCACGTAGTTTGACCACTGCTGGCTATCGTGGGCGATAATCGGCGCATCGAGAGAGAACTCATCAACCTGATTGTCGTAATCAGCGGCGATGACGCGTACTTTTCGATCGTCGCGTGCCGCGCAGCTGATGACGGTTTGATAGTCGATGGCGCAGGGCAGAACGAAGCCGTCGTTATAATCGGTATGTTCGCCGATCAGGTTTACACGACCCGGTGCCTGAATAGTATGGGTGGCAGGGTAGCCAAACGTTTCTGTAAACAGAGATTGTGTTTTTTCTTTCAGACTCATTATTTACACTCCGGATTCGCGAAAATGGATGTCGCTGACCGCACGCAGTCGCTCAGCCGCTTGTTCTGCAGTCAGATCTCGCTGGGTTTCTGCCAGCATTTCATAACCGACCATAAATTTACGCACGGTCGCGGAACGCAGCAGCGGCGGGTAAAAGTGCGCGTGCAACTGCCAGTGTTCGTTTTCTTCACCGTTAAACGGCGCGCCGTGCCAGCCCATGGAGTAGGGGAATGAGCACTGGAACAGGTTGTCGTAACGACTGGTCAGTTTTTTCAACGCCAGCGCCAGGTCAGCACGCTGCTCGTTGGTCAAATCGGTAATACGCAGCACATGCGCTTTCGGCAGCAGCAGCGTTTCGAACGGCCACGCGGCCCAGTAAGGGACAACCGCCAGCCAGTGCTCAGTTTCAACGACCGTACGGCTGCCGTCTGCCAGTTCACGCTGGACGTAATCAACGAGCATCGGCGCGCCCTGTTCGGCGAAGTATGCTTTCTGTAGGCGATTTTCACGTTCAGCTTCGTTGGGCAAAAAGCTGTTGGCCCAAATTTGACCGTGCGGGTGCGGGTTCGAGCACCCCATCGCCGCGCCTTTATTCTCAAATACCTGCACCCAGGGATAGGTTTTCCCTAAGTCTTCGGTCTGCTCCTGCCACGTTTTTACGATTTCTGTCAGCGCAGGGACGCTGAGTTCTGGCAGCGTTTTGCTGTGATCTGGCGAGAAGCAAATTACGCGGCTGGTACCGCGCGCGCTCTGGCAACGCATCAACGGATCGTGACTGTCCGGCGCGTCCGGGGTATCGGACATCAGCGCCGCAAAATCATTGGTAAAAACATAGGTTCCGGTGTAATCCGGATTTACATCACCGGTAACGCGCGTATTGCCAGCACACAGGAAACAGTCCGGGTCATGTGCAGGCAGTACCTGCTTAGACGGGGTTTCCTGCGCCCCTTGCCACGGGCGTTTGGCGCGATGCGGTGATACGAGGATCCACTGCCCGGTGAGCGGGTTAAAACGGCGATGTGGATGATCGACAGGATTGAATTGCGTCATGATTGGTCCTTAATCCGAATATCCTTGCGGGTGGCGTGACTGCCAGTGCCAGGTGTCTTGTGCCATTTCATCCAGTGTGCGGGTCACGCGCCAGTTAAGCTCGCGATCGGCTTTGCTGGCATCTGCCCAGTAAGCCGGAAGATCGCCATCACGGCGCGGGGCGAAATGGTAATTAATGGGTTTACCGCAGGCTTTGCTGAAGGCGTTGACCACGTCCAGTACGCTGCTGCCGATGCCTGCTCCGAGGTTGTAAATATGCACACCCCGTTTGCCCGCCAGTTTTTCCATCGCGACGACGTGGCCGTCGGCGAGATCCATCACGTGGATGTAGTCGCGAACGCCGGTGCCATCTTCAGTTGGGTAGTCGTTGCCAAATATGGCAAGGGACTCGCGGCGGCCCACGGCAACTTGTGCGATGTAAGGCATCAGGTTGTTGGGAATACCTTGCGGATCTTCCCCCATATCGCCCGACGGATGAGCACCAACCGGGTTAAAGTAGCGCAGTAAGGCGATACTCCAGTCGGGGTGTGCTTTTTGCAGGTCGGTCAGGATTTGTTCTACCATCAGCTTGCTTTTGCCGTACGGACTTTGCGGAGTGCCGGTGGGGAAGCTTTCAACGTAAGGAATTTGTGGCTGATCGCCATAGACGGTTGCGGAGGAACTAAAAATGAAGTTTTTCACGTTGGCCGCGCGCATTGCATTCACCAGACGCAGGGTGCCATTGACGTTGTTGTCATAGTACTCCAACGGCTTGGCAACGGATTCTCCAACGGCTTTTAAACCCGCAAAATGAATGACCGTGTCAATGGCATGATCGTGTAGAATTTCGGTTATCAGCGCTTCGTTACGGATATCCCCTTCCACGAAGATCGGCTGCTTGCCACCTAAACGTTCAATGACGGGCAAAACGCTGCGTTTGCTGTTGCAGAGATTGTCCAGGATCACCACCTCGTGACCGTTTTTCAACAACTGCACGCAAGTGTGGCTTCCAATGTAACCGCTACCACCTGTAACCAATACTCTCATAATTCGCTCCGTTAAGCCTATGGTATGCAATAACCATAGCATAACAAAGATACGAAAAGTGTGACATGGAATAAATTAGTGGAATCGTTTACACTCCATAAGTTTCACGCATTTTTAATGGTTATTTTATTTTAAATCATTATGTTAGGTTGTTATTTCAGCGTTTGTCTGAAAAAAAGCAGAAAAAAAGGGCGTGATAAACGCCCTGCAATGAAAACTAACGCAGAGACGTTAGTCGATAGGTGTAGATGTCGTTCTCGGGCACAAACTCCAGTCGATGGGTAATGCAGGCTGGGGCATCTTCGGCGTGGTGAGAGACGAACAGCAGTTGAGTTTCACCTTCACCGATTAGCACATCCACAAAACGGCGAATCAGTTGGCGATTGAGCGGATCTAACCCTTGCAAAGGCTCGTCAAGGATCAACAACGTCGGGTGTTTAACCAGCGCGCGAACAATCAGTGCCAGCCGCTGCTGTCCCCAGGAAAGACTATGAAATGGCGCATCCGCGGTACGTTTATCGAAGCCAAGGATATCCAGCCACTGTTGCACCAGCTTTTGCTGCCTGTCGGAAACGGCCTGATAGATGCCGATTGAATCAAAATAACCAGAGAGAATAACGTTGCGAACTGTGGTACTCACCCGGTAATCCAGATGTAGACTGCTGCTGACGTAGCCGATGTGTTTTTTGATATCCCAGATAGTTTCACCGCTGCCACGGCGACGGCCAAACAGGGTCAGGTCGTTGCTGTAGCCCTGGGGGTGATCGCCGGTGATTAAACTGAGCAGAGTTGATTTTCCCGCACCGTTGGGGCCGACGATTTGCCAGTGTTCCCCCGGATTTACCTGCCAGCTCAAATGGTGAAGGATAGGGCGATCGTTATACGAGACCGTGCCATCGTTAAGCACAATTCGCGGCTCGTTATCTGACAACGTACGGCGCACCGAAGGCTCGTCCGGTTCAGGTAACTGAATTCCTTCCAGCCGCTCGCTATGGGCAAGCTGAGCGATTAATGCCTGTTGCAGAAGGTCGGTTTTTGCGCCGGTTTCTGTCAGCGTGCAATCGGCAAGTACGCCAGCAAACTGCACGAATTCGGGAATCTCATCAAAGCGGTTAAGTACCAGCACCAGCGTAAAGCCGGCCTGATGCAACTCCGCGAGCAGTTCTGCTAACTGACGGCGTGACGCCACGTCCAGCCCGTCAAAGGGCTCATCAAGGATCAGTAAATCCGGCGCGGACATTAACGCCTGACAGAGCAGGGTTTTGCGTGTTTCACCGGTGGAAAGGTATTTGAAACGCCTGTTGAGCAGGGAAGAAATGCCAAACTGCTGCGCCAACGCAGCGCAGCGGACGGGATCGTTGATCTCATCCTGGATGATTTCGGCGGTGGTGCGCCCGGTGTCGTCTTCACCGGGACTAAGAAGATCGGTGTTGTTTCGCTGCCACTCGTCGCTGACTAGCTTTTGTAGCTGCTCAAAGGAGAGTCGGGTAATACGCGTGAACTGACAGTGGCGCTCGCCTTTCAGAAGCGGCAGCTCACCCGCCAGTGCGCGGGCCAGCGCGGATTTCCCGCTCCCGTTAGCGCCAACAAACGCCCAGCTATCACCCGCGTTTAACGTCAACGCATCTAACTGGAGCGTTTTTGTGTCGCTAAGACGAAATGTGCCTTGCGAAATTTGCAACGATGACATTTTGTATCCCATTATTTGCAGCGATTAATAACAGGGATACGTGTTCTTCAGGCTGATGTCAATCTACTCAGCACAGCGTGGCGATAATCACTCTGTCAGCATTAAACCAGGCGGTGACGTTAGCGCCTTCTTGCAGCGTTGCGGCGTCCTGGGCCGGAACGGTGGCGCACAGCGTCTGGCCGTCTGGCAACGTCATCAGCACTTCACACTGTTCCGCACCGCGTTCAATATGGCTAATCGTGCCCTGCAACTGGTTATCGGCGGTCTGAGCGATGGCGTCGTCCTGAGTGATTCCCACCCACGGCGCTTTCAGCAGAATCAGTACTTCTTTGCCTTCCTCAAGACCCAGACGCTCGCCGCTTTGCGCAGTGATCGCCACTTTCAGGCGCGTTTCGCCATCGGCCAGCAGGACGTCGACATGCTGCTGGACCTGATCGTGGTCGCGGGCGGTGATTGTGCCAAACCATTGGTTACGGGCGCTGGTTTGCAGTGAAAATCGAGAGATAGCCGCCAGCAGGCTATTGAGCGGTAGCGCATCGTCATCGCTCAAAACATCAAAGGCTTTTTGTTGGATCTGCGCCAGCAAATCATACAACTGGATTAAGCGTTGGCCGTAGCGCGTTAATACCGCGCCGCCGCCGCCTTTGCCGCCTGTGGCGCGCTCAACCAGCGTCTGCTCGCTGAGTTGGTTCATTTCGTTAATCGCATCCCAGGCGCTTTTGTAGCTAATACCTGCATCCTTCGCGCCCTGACTGATAGAGCCGGAAAGCGCAATATGCTTAAGCAGAGAAATGCGACGGGGATCGGCAAACAGTTTTTGCTGAAGTTTCAGCGTAAGAAGGATTTCGGCCTGCATCACAAGCTCCTGGCAAAAAAGGGTATTGTGACGGAAAACCGTGCCTGAGCAAAGCCGACCGCACAAAAGGGGAGTGCTTTTCTGCGTTATGTGGTTAGAATACAGCTAAGGACTACATCTGGAGTTGACCATGTTAGAGTTATTGAAAAGTCTGGTATTCGCCGTAATCATGGTACCTGTGGTAATGGCCATCATTCTGGGTCTGATTTACGGACTGGGTGAAGTGTTCAACATTTTCTCCGGTATCGGTCAAAAAGACCAGTCCAGACAGAATCATTGATTCCCCAAACGCCCGCTCAGTCGGGCGTTTATATTTTTTACGCCTCCCAACCCGTTTTCTCAGTCTACCGTTTCTCAAGATCCTGCTTTCCCTGCCGATATTTTCTTCGTGTAACCTCAAATTGGTATCAATAACCACTGGGAAAATCCTGGTTTACTCGTTATATTTGCGACTACATAACGAAACTCAAAGGAGTTACAGATGGCACGTACATGGTTACGCTTGTTTGCCGGGGCAACACTTTCTCTTACTGTTGCCGGGCATGCGCTGGCGGATGAAGGAAAAATTACTGTTTTCGCAGCGGCTTCACTGACTAACGCGATGCAGGATATTGCGACGCAATACAAAAAAGAGAAGAACGTTGATGTTGTCTCCTCTTTTGCGTCTTCTTCCACGCTGGCGCGCCAGATTGAAGCAGGCGCACCGGCCGATCTGTTTATCTCTGCCGATCAGAAATGGATGGATTACGCGGTAGACAAAAAGTCGATTGATACCGCAACGCGTGAAACGCTGTTGGGTAACAGCCTGGTGGTTGTCGCACCGAAAGACAGTGCGCAGAAAGACTTCACCATCGACAGCAAAACCAACTGGACCCGTTTGTTAAATGGTGGGCGTCTGGCCGTTGGCGATCCGGAACATGTTCCGGCGGGCATTTATGCTAAAGAAGCGCTGCAAAAACTGGGGGCATGGGATACCCTGGCCCCGAAACTGGCACCTGCCGAAGATGTGCGCGGTGCGCTGGCGCTGGTAGAGCGTAACGAAGCGCCGCTGGGGATCGTCTATGGTTCCGATGCTGTCGCCAGCAAGGGTGTAAAAGTTGTTGCGACTTTCCCGGAAGATTCACACAAAAAAGTGGAATACCCTATCGCAATTGTTGATGGGCACAAAAACGCAACGGTCAGCGCGTTCTATGATTACCTGAAAGGACCGCAGGCTGCTGAAATCTTTAAACGTTATGGATTTACGACCAAGTAATGATACTGACCGATCCTGAATGGCAGGCCGTTATACTGAGCCTGAAAGTTTCTTCCCTGGCTGTGTTGTTTAGTCTGCCGTTTGGGATCTTCTTTGCCTGGCTGCTTGTGCGATGCAAGTTCCCGGGCAAAGCGCTGCTCGACAGCGTTCTGCATTTGCCGCTGGTACTGCCGCCGGTCGTGGTGGGCTATCTGCTGTTGGTCGCCATGGGACGCCGCGGATTCATTGGCGAATGGCTGTATGACTGGTTTGGCATTACCTTTGCCTTTAGCTGGCGCGGTGCGGTACTGGCTGCGGCGGTGATGTCTTTCCCGCTTATGGTTCGGGCTATTCGTCTGGCGCTGGAAGGTGTCGATGTCAAGCTGGAGCAGGCAGCCCGCACGCTGGGCGCTGGACGCTGGCGCGTATTTGTGACGATTACTTTACCGCTGATGCTACCCGGCATTATTGTCGGTACGGTGCTGGCGTTCGCGCGTTCCCTCGGGGAATTTGGCGCAACGATTACCTTTGTCTCCAATATTCCTGGCGAAACCCGCACTATCCCGTCGGCGATGTATACCCTGATCCAGACCCCTGGCGGCGAAAGTGCGGCGGCAAGGTTATGTATCATTTCTATTGTGTTAGCGCTGATTTCACTGCTGATTTCTGAATGGCTGGCGCGTATTAGCCGTGAACGGACGGGGCGGTAATCATGCTGGAACTTAATTTCTCCCAAACGCTGGGGACGCATTGCCTGACGCTCAACGAAACGCTGCCAGCCAGTGGGATCACCGCTATTTTTGGCGTTTCCGGCGCGGGTAAAACCTCGCTGATTAACGCCATCAGCGGCCTGACGCAGCCGCAGTCCGGGCGCATCGTGCTTAACGGACGGGTTTTGAACGACGTCGAGAACGGTATCTGTTTAACGCCCGAAAAACGCCGGGTGGGCTATGTTTTCCAGGATGCGCGCCTGTTTCCGCATTATAAAGTGCGCGGCAACCTGCGTTACGGTATGGCGAAAAGTATGGCCGGACAGTTTGATAAGCTGGTGGCCCTGTTGGGCATTGAATCGCTGCTTGACCGTCTGCCCGGCGGGCTTTCTGGCGGTGAAAAACAGCGCGTAGCCATCGGTCGGGCGCTGCTTACCGCGCCGGAACTGTTGTTGCTTGATGAGCCGTTAGCCTCGCTGGATATCCCGCGTAAGCGTGAACTGTTGCCTTACCTGCAACGCCTGGCGCGTGAAATTAATATTCCGATGCTGTACGTCAGCCACTCGCTCGATGAAATCTTGCACCTGGCTGACAAAGTGATGGTGCTGGAAAACGGGCAGGTCAAAGCGTTCGGTTCGCTGGAAGATGTCTGGGGCAGCAGCGTGATGCACCCGTGGCTACCAAAGGAACAGCAAAGCAGCATTCTGAAAGTCAGCGTGCTGGAACATCATCCACATTACGCAATGACTGCACTGGCGCTTGGCGATCAGCATCTATGGGTCAATAAGCTGGATCAACCGCTGCAAACTGCGCTGCGTATTCGTATTCAGGCATCTGATGTTTCGCTGGTGCTTCAACCGCCGCAGCAGACCAGTATTCGTAACGTGCTGCGGGCGAAAGTCGCGCAGTGCTATGACGATAATGGTCAGGTGGAGGTTCAGCTTGAAGTGGGCGGTAAAACGCTGTGGGCGAGGATCAGCCCGTGGGCCAGGGATGAACTGGGTATCAAACCTGGCCTGTGGCTGTACGCGCAAATTAAGAGCGTATCGATTACCGCGTGATTACAGCAGGTGGGAGTAGATAAATTTCGCGATGCTGTCGGTGGTGTTGTCACCAATTACGATGTTGGCGCGGGCTTTGACCGCGTCGTCCGCATTACCCATCGCCACGCCGGTACCTGCAGCTTCCAGCATGCTGATATCGTTAAAGTTGTCACCAAAGGCAATGACGTTTTCCATTGACCCGCCCTGTGCTTCAATCCACTGGGTAAGGCGTCGTCCTTTGCTGTTGCCTTTACGGGCAATGTCGACCTGATCGTGCCAGGACCATTCACACTCCAGCCCCAACTGTTGTTCAACATGCTTACCAAACTGCTGCAGTTTCGGAATATCTTCGTCGGTGAGGGCAAATTTCCAGACGGCGTTAACGTCATGTGCGGCCTGCGCCAGCGAAGGCACCTGGGTGAAGGTCGGGCGCTGTTCCGGCGGCAGGGTTTGCGCCCAGTTAGCGGTACGCACCACATGCCCGGTTGGGCGCTCATACAGCATGGCCTCATCCACATACATCAGCCCGTGGATCTGATGTTCATCCAGCATTTCGATCAGCTGTAATGCCTGGTTTACCGGTAGGGGATCGGATTCCAGTACCTTTTTTGCCTGATAATCATACAAGTAGGTGCCGTTGCAGCAAATTGCAGGTGTATCCAGCGCCAGTGCCTGATAAAAAGGATGAATAGCAACGTGATGGCGACCTGTGACAATGATAAGTTGGTATCCTGCTTCTCTGGCGCGCGCGAGCGCTTCAACAGAGGATGGCAGTAAGGTTTTTTTCGGAGTCAACAGGGTACCGTCTAAATCCAGGGCAATCACGCGTGCGGTCATAGTTATTTCCAGATTAAGGTTGAGAATTTTATCTACTGGAATGGTACACCGAGACGGGAGCCGGACAAAATTCTGCGCCTTAATTAAGCATTCACCGTTAAAAGCGTCTACCTTAGGCGTGTGTCAGGCAATTGCAGCCACCTGCCAAAAAGCAAAGGAGTATTCATGAAGCAAACCGTTTATACCGCCAGCCCTGAAAGTCAGCAAATCCACGTCTGGAGCCTGAATCATGATGGTTCTTTGACACTGACGCAGGTGGTTGATGTGCCGGGTCAGGTACAGCCGATGGTCGTCAGCCCGGATAAGCGCTACCTCTATGTTGGCGTGCGCCCGGAGTTTCGCGTGTTGGCTTACCGCATTGCGCCTGATGACGGTGCGCTGACCTTCGCGGCGGAGTCTGAGCTGCCGGGTAGCCCGACGCATATTTCTACCGATCATCAGGGACGTTTCGTGTTTGTCGGCTCTTATAACGCCGGGAGCGTGAGCGTCACGCGTCTGGAAGATGGCCTGCCGGTGGAACAGGTTGACGTGGTTGAAGGTCTGGACGGCTGCCACTCGGCCAACATCTCACCGGATAACCGTATCCTGTGGGTTCCGGCGTTGAAACAGGATCGTATCTGTCTGTTTGAGGTAAGCGATGATGGACATCTGGTGGCGCAGGAACCGGCGGAAGTGACCACCGTTGAAGGTGCTGGCCCGCGTCATATGACGTTCCATCCGAATAAGCAATTTGCCTACTGTGTGAATGAGCTGAACAGCTCCGTTGACGTCTGGGCGCTGAAAGATCCGTACGGCAAGATTGAGTGTGTGCAGACGCTGGATATGATGCCGGCTGATTTCACTGATACCCGTTGGGCAGCGGATATTCACATTACACCGGATGGTCGTCATCTGTACGCCTGTGACCGCACCGCAAGCCTGATTACGATCTTTAGCGTGTCTGAAGATGGCAGCGTGCTGACCAAAGAGGGTTTCCAGCCTACTGAAACTCAGCCGCGCGGTTTTAATATCGATCACAGCGGTAAGTACCTGATTGCCGCCGGGCAAAAATCGCACCATATCGCGGTGTATGAGATTGCTGGCGAGCAGGGGCTGCTGGCAGAGAAGGGGCGTTATGCGGTGGGTCAGGGACCGATGTGGGTCGTGGTGAACGCCTACTAACGCCATCAGTTAGAGCAGGAAAAGCCTGTCCAAAGATAAAAAGCGAGGTTTACATCCGTGTGAACCTCGCGGGTAACAAATTAACTCATACGGCGCAGACGCCGCCGGTCAGCTATTAATACCGCGTCTTGTAGGCACAATTAGCCTTAAGGTATTCCTCTTCTGTTGCCCCATTAAGTTCTGCCCCGTCAGGGACTACTTCAGGGCCTTCTGAACATTTCCAGTCATATTTGCGAAGACTAACCCCCACTCCACCTCGTGTACCGTCCACGGACACGTTATTCTTTGCCATACGGGAGGGACCATTTAACACCATATGATCGAGAGATTTAAGGTTCACCTCCAGATAGTCAATATTTTTGAAATCCAGAAGAGGCCCGTAGTTGCCGTAACCGACATATTTGTCGTCGTGTCCGTCGTTGCTTATATCTCCATTCCAGTGAAAGTCGGACGCAAACAGATTTATATTTCTGTAAGAGCTAAAACCTTTATTATAAAATGGTACCATATAGCTGATAGGTTCACCTAAATTAACCCCCGTCTTGTCCTGCGACGAGACAAATTCCATCTTATAGCTGTCAGGATCGTCAGGAGCAATGTTGGTATATTTAAACGCTATAATGGGAAAAGTATGAAGATCGTGACTTTGAGCTTCAAACCCCATTACCTCAATAACCATATACTTCAGATTATTACTGGGGATATAGATATAGCCGCTGGGGGTATTGCCAGAGCCACCGCAATATAATGGACCTGCATCATTACAGATACTTGAATCTTGCGAATTGAACATAGCAGAAAGGTGGACATCGTTATCTGGATTAGTAACTTTAGCATCATAGGTTCCATCAGGTCGAAGTGTGCGCGTGGTGCCTGGGATGTTCTCTATGCCATTTCCACAGTATTCAAATCCATCATAAAAACCCCGAAAAAATCGCGTTCTCCTGCCATTAAAAGCATGATTTAAATCTTGATTTCTCACTAGATCGGGACAAACTCCATCGTCAAGGTATTTGGGGGAGCCTACCGTATCACCGTTGAATAGATGGTTAGAATAAACCCATACTAACCCTTCCAGATGCTCTGTTGATCCAAGTTGATACAGTTTTCCACCAGAGCTACGGTCCTCATTTCCATCTTCAGCATTAGCCAAAGTAACGTTACACGGGGCTTCGTTCCCAAATGAACAATTTGGCAGATTTGGCCCAACAAGAGAAGCATGCGAACGCCCCCGCTCCTGATCGATTCCCTTAGTTTTCCAGTAAACATTCACGCCTGTGATCTGATAGTTAATACCCGCTGTCTGTCCCAGGCGGCTAAAATCACTCGAAACCTTAACGAGAAAATAATGTGATCCCGGCAGTTTCAGCGGTGGCTGCGGAGGCAGAAAGCCAAAATGCCCTTTGCTGTTCTCTGGCTCCTGAGTGTCGTCACTTGCCAACACTCCTGGGTTAAAAAGCAGCGCTGCCGCCAGCAACCCCGCCGATAAAGCGATCCTTTTCTTTTTTTCCATTATGTAGCTCCTTGTTATACAGCGGAAATAATCTGATATTTACCACTGCGCAACAGCACGACCTGATAGTTGCCAAACACCATACTACCTGGTGCCACGGTGCGCGTTTTGTTGTTAAACCGGACGGTGATCCGGGTTCCGCCCGGTCCCTGAGAAACCAGCACCACCCGAGGCTGAGAGTCGGATTTTTCTTCCGCAGACGCACGCCCGGCGCGCGCCAGCATCGGGGTGTTGTTCAGCAAGGGCTGCGGGTCGAGCGCCACGCCCCGCCAGGCAATTTCCAGATGCAGGTGCGGACCGGTGCTAAAACCGCTGCTGCCGGATGCGGCGATCTCTTCGCCCGCCGTCAGCTTTTCGCCCTTACGCACCCGCGCAGAGGCGAGATGAAAATAGCGACTCAGCCAGCCGTCTGCATGACGGAGAGTGATAAAGTATCCGGTGCCGCGACCGTAGCCGCTCTCCACCACTTCGCCGTCGGCAATTGCATGCACGCTGCTGCCGAATGGCACAGGAATATCCATCCCTTTATGCTGCATCATGCGCCCCAGCACAGGGTGCAGGCGTTGTCCAAATCCTGAGCTGATCTGGCGCTTCGCCACGGGCCAGATAAAGCGTACTGGGGCGTTATCATCATCCACCGCCGCAGCGCTGGATGGCATCCTCAGGTTCTCTTCTGACCACATTTGCGCCGCCTGTAATGACGGAACGAAAGCTTGCTGCCAGGCTTGCTCGCAGCTGGTCGTCGCCAGCGGCGACATTGTCAGCCATACGCTCCATATCAGACACGACACGATCGACCTCCGTCAGAGCAGCAGTAAAAACGCGACCAGCGCGATAGCCGGACCGAACGGAATATAAAAGCGATGTTTGTCATCCTCTTGCGTATAAAAGCACCGCACGCAGGCGTAAAACAG
Organism: Citrobacter sp. Cb028; assembly: GCF_030336705.1. Classification (NCBI taxonomy): domain Bacteria; kingdom Pseudomonadati; phylum Pseudomonadota; class Gammaproteobacteria; order Enterobacterales; family Enterobacteriaceae; genus Citrobacter; species Citrobacter sp. Cb028. Next base: position 579,271 of record NZ_JAOWCZ010000034.1, read on the forward strand.
CAGCCCGGCCAGCGCCGAAAAACAGAGTAATTCCGGCAGGCGCTGCCAGCCAAGCCATGCCCCGCAGGCGGCGTAGAGCTTGACGTCGCCGTAGCCCAGACCGTCGCGTTTGCAGAACGTCTCCCACAGCTTCATCACGCCCCACAGCAGCAGCCAGGCGACGGCGACGCCATAAACCGCGTCCTTCACCCGCACCATGGAGTACCCCGATGCGGCAAGCAGTAGCCCGCCCCAGAGCACGGTGAAGACCAGCGTGTCCGGCAGAATCAGATGTTTAAAATCGATAACCGCCGCGCTGTAGAGCACCATAAACAACAGCGCATATGCCAGCGCGAGTTGAGGAGACCATTGCGGCAGGTAAAACCAGGCCAGCGCCCCCCATACCAATCCCATCGCCAGTTCAGAAATCGGATAAATAACCGGGATCGCAATGCCGCACTGGCGGCATTTGCCCTTCAGTAACAGCCAACTGAGAACCGGAATATTATCCCAGGGCTTAATATCTGATTTACAGGCAGGGCAGTGCGACGGCGGCCACCACAAATTAACAGCCGCCCCTTCTGAATCATCCTCATCTATTACGCCAAGCATCAGCGGCAGACGATAAATAATCACGTTGGCTAAGCTGCCAAACAGCAATCCAAGAGGGATAAAAATAGCCACCATCCATGGCATTAACAGTTCCATGATTTAATTTTCCTAAAAAGAACCGCTGGCGCCCATCGCCGCCAACTTGTCGCTGAGCGAAAACAACGCGGCAAAAACCCATATTACGCAACCGCCTAATATCAGCGTGGAGAGCGCTTTTAATAACCCGGAAAGTTTAGTGATATATTCCCGAATGTGTTCACGTGATTTATTCGATACCGCCAGCAGCACCTCATTAAACGAGGGTAGCGCGGCGTAAAGGCTGATATTGAGCAGCGTTTCCGTGTTCAGTAAACCCGAATTGAGCGCCTCCCCATAGCTGACGCCTGCCGCCATTTTCTTCTGCATCCCGGCCAGGTGCCAGCGCAGCCAGCGGCTGGAGTTCAGGCTAATAATGCTGAGCGCATCGTTGAGCGGAATGCCGTTTTTTAACATCAGCGCCAGGTTGTTGAGAAAAATAGAGGCGGTCAACTGCTTATACGTTGAGAACGGCATAATTCGGTCAAGAAACTGATTACGAATATTCCCGGTCATTTTGCCCATCGCTATTTTGATCACGGTAACCAGCGCAATAAAACCAATGAGGATATATATCCACAGCCCATTACACAGCGCCATCCCAAAAATATAGAGCGCGCTGGTGACGCCAGGCCATTTTTCAACCGGTACAACGCCTTCAAAAGCCGGGAACACCTTATAGGCATAACCGCCTATTACCACCAGCGACAGGACCAGCATAATGAGCGGGAAGGTGATGGCGCCGACGATTTTCTTGCGCAGCTCGTCGTTATAATTAATCACGTTTACCAGGGTGATAAAGCCGTCGGCCAGGCTGCCGCTGCGCTCCGCCGCGTTAATCACGCTCAGTTCAGATTCAGGGACCAGCCCCTCGAAAACCATCGCAATGGAGGTGGTTTTCGCCATTTTCGCAGTTAGCTCTTCCAGACGTTTAGCAAATCCTTTGCCGAGCAGTTTTTCCCCTTCCGCGCGTAATTTTTGCAACGCGTCATACAGCGGAAGTTCAGCGTTAATCATGTCTGCGCAAAACTGATAAAGATAAATACGCTGTTTCTTACCGAATTTTTTCAACTATTACCTCCAGCTCTTCCTGAACGACTTGCCCAAATTCCATTTGAAACCAGGTCGCGCACACGCGTCCCTGAAGTACCGCCGCCATCGTTTTTTCTTTAATTTCGAATCCTTCGCTCAGGCCGGTCTGTTTTAATCGCTTAGCGCGCCAGACGGTATAAACTTTAAGCCACTTCTGTTCAGCAATGGCCTCCAGCTCGTCATACACTGGCAGCAAATACTCCATCACCAACTGGCGTCCGCCAATACCGGTGTGTTTGCAGGCCGGACAGCCTTCAGCGTTTTTTTCATAAAGCTGGAATTCGCGTCCCTTAATGGCGGTGGTCCGTAACGACGTTTTACACTGCGGGCACAGTACTGGTATTAGCTTCTGGCACTGTAAGCCCGCAATAAAGCCCGGCGTTGAAAGCTTATCGCTGGTAATACCGAGCGCGGATAAGCGTTGCAATAACGAAACGATGTTGCCTGCGTGCACGGTGGTAAAGCAGTAGTGACCACTTTCCACCGCCCCGGCCAGCGCGTTAGAAGAGATATTGTCGCGAATTTCCCCTACCATCAGTACGTCCGGGTCGCGACGCAGCGAAGATTTGATCGCCGAATGGAATCCTCCGGATTCGCCGCTTAATACCGAACTTTGCGTCGCGCCATAGATCTGATATTCGACCGGATCTTCTACGGTCAGAAAACAGCCGCGATTGTCATAGCGGTTGATCTGCATCCACTCCATCAGATTTTTCAGGGTAGTGGATTTCCCCGAACCGGTTGTTCCGGCAATAATATAAGCGCCGTAGGGGTTACTCAGGATCCTTTTGAGGTCGCTAATTTCCTCATCGGAAACGCCAAGCTTATCCAGACTCGCGACGCTGGCTCTGTCCAGACCCGATGGAATAATACGCAATACCGCGTGATAGCAATCGCTGGTCTCGCCAAATATCGGATAGTGCGCATAGCGGAAGCGGTAGCTTTTCCCCGCCAGCGAATAGAGGATATTGGCGTTTTGCGCAATATTGCGGTTCCAGGTGGTGTCGCGGGTGCTTGCCTCAACGTTGTAGAGCACGAACACCAGCTCATCGCAGCGTGACGCCTTCATCTGTATAAACGGACAAAGCACGCCGTTAATGCGCAGCTCAATATTCGCCACCATATCATTACGGGTGATATGCAGGTCGCTGGCCTTCAACGCCACGGCCTTTTTCAGCATCTCTTCCAGCGCAAGTTGTGTGTTACTGCTTTCCTGCTCAAGCAGCTTACTTCCTGCCGACAGCAGCTGTTCTACGATCAGGTAATAATTTTTCTCAGTAACCTGCGCTATTCCCTTAACCTGAATATTATGGGAAACCTGCAGGCGGTGGCACACCGCCTGCATTGGCGCCAGATTATCAATCAAAGGCGTGGATACCAGTAACCAGGCTTCATCCGCATGCTCAGCAACCAGAATATCGCCGTCATACTCCTGGAATTGCCACTCCTGAGAATGAATGTTCTCCTCGTTAAACTGGATATAATCGATCACTTACCCACAACCTCGACCGTCACGTCATTTGCCTGGTTATGACGCGCAATATAGTCATAACCGCCGTAGCTAAAACGCTGATTCAGCGGCACCATCTTCACGCCGCCGTCGGCGCCGGCAATCGCCACGCGTTTTTGACCCGCGATTTCGGAAATCAGCAGCGGCCGCAGCCCAGGCGCAGATTCTGACGTTGCTCCAGGGGAAGCGCTAATATCATCCATTGTGCTGGCGGTGCTCACCGGCATAACCGCTGCGCTATCCGCCTTTTTCTCACCGCGCAGCTTGCGCAGCTCGCTACGGACTTTTTCCAGCGCAAGCTGATTCGCCAGCTCGCGGTACTGGCTCTCGAAGTTGAAATCTTTTTCTATCATCTCAACAACGTGATCCTGCATCGGCGATACGTCGCTTAACGGCGGCGTGCCTTCCGCTTGCACAACCTGCTGCGCGGGGATGATTTCTGCCGTATCTGCGGCGTAAAGAGCAGGTGAAAGCGTCAACACTATTCCCGCAATGATTAATTTCCCTTTTTGCATGCCAGTCCTCCGGTAACGAGCGTTGAGTTTTCATTGAATACGATTGATTTGATAATAAACGCGTCGGCAAAGGGTTGTTTATTCAACACCAACGACACGCCTGAGAAATCCATTTTAGTCGGTGAGGTGATCGTCCAACCGGCGAACAGCATGCCGAATGACGTTACCGTACTTTTCAGCGCGCTTTCATTTTGCCCAACGGCAGAGGAGGGCATTCCTGTTAATACCAGTTCGGTATTTCGTCCGCCTAATGAGTTCCAGGTGCTGATATAACTTAATACATCGGTACAGACCGGCAGATTAACCGTATTTTTACTCTGCCACGCGCTGAGCCATGGGTGTTTATTCATCCCGGACTCAACGCCCGTATAGTCCAGCGTGTTTTTTGAAAAACTGGGCGACCAGGTTTTGCCCCAGAGATTAATATCGGCCACGCTAAATATCCGCCCTGGATTCAGCGCATAGCTGAGTGAACAGCCCGTACTGGTACATTCAATACTTTTTGGCGCAAAGCCTACCTGCGACAGTTTTTTATTCGCCAGCAAGAGCTGCTCCAGCAGCAGGCTGGCATCAGAAATGCTGCCGCCCGTAAGCGAGTTGCGATAAAAATCTTCGATAGCTTTGATTTTTTGCTGGCGGGCAGCCTGTTCAGCCTGGACTCTGGCCAATCGTTCCTGCTCCGGTTTCCAGATAAAATAGTAATAGCCCGCCCCGCCGCCGCCAGCTAATAAAATCAGTAGCGTAACGACCCAGACGATAATATTACCTCCTCGCCCGGTAGAACCGCCCCCTATAATATTACGACGTTTCCAGAAATAGATATTTTCAGAGACCGCCACGTTCTCATCCTTTTATAAATAATTTCAGCAGTGTCATAAACACCAGTAAAAATACGATGCCGCCTGCTAACAGAGCGCCGATCATCATCTGTCGCCGTTTTTTCTGCCGCCGCTGATGTTCAGTACAGCCTTCAATCACCGCCTCAAAGTGCTGTTCCGTTAACTGAATTAACGGTAGCTCCGCATACTGTGGCGATTCTTTCAGCTGCTCTTTCAGCTTCATCCAGAAGCGTCTGGAGACCAGACGATCGCTGCCCGAAACGGGAGCACCGCGCGAGATAATCAGGAAATAGTAGCTTTCCGCCTGCTCATAGTAATAAATACCGTCACCGTACAGGGCTTTCATCCACAGGGCGAAAGGCTCATATAAGGTGGAGTGTTTAGTACAGAAACCCGTAACCATTTCCCCTTCATCCGACAAGATCGTTAACTGGCGATGGGTTCGCCGTATATGTGCCAGCCAGTCAAGATAATAAGGTTCGTGAGAGGTGGGCTCGTAGCTCCAGACCAGATCAATTAATACCCGATTTTCTGATAAGTGCTTAAGCATGATGCCCTCATCGGGTCTGCGTTGGGGCACGGTAATTATCAATACCGACTACCATAACCACCGTTTCGACATGATCGTTGTTGGTGACCGAGCCTGCCAGCACCGACCATCCCTGACCGTCAGCATCCTCTTTCGCTTCGTATTTGCTGACCAGCAGCAGGCTACCCGGCGTAATTGTGGAAATGTTAAACATTTCCGTCGTGCTTACCGACGGCAACTGAACTTCATCAAAGGTATCGATTGAGTTGAGGTAGCGCTTGGTAAAGCCGCTGGCCACTTCAATTCGCCCGTCGGTTAAGATACGCGGGGTAAGAATAAAGCTGGTGCCGGTGACCAGTTCCGTGGTTTCCACCTCCGTACTGACGTCTCCTGAATTGGAGTCTTCTTCCCTAGTGCGACTTGAAACATAATATTGCGACGTGGTCATGTTGAGCGGAATAGGGATGTTATTACGGGTAATAAACGAACCGCTCTGGATCACCTTACTGCCGGTGAGTTCGTACAGGGCATCCAACTGAGAGCTGATATTCATATGCTGATTGGTCCAGCCTGCGGTTAAGCCGCCGGAGAGCTTCATCAGCATTTCTGAGCTGTCGATACCAAAAGAGGAGGTCCCGTCGTTGAAGGTCATATTGACCCCACCGCCCAGCTCTTTCGTTTTGCGCTTATCAAGGGTAAATATTTTGTAAGTCACGACAAACTGACGGGTATTATCCGCCTGGAATTTTTTCAGCGACTCATTCAGCGCGTGATACTCCGAAGGACGTGCGGTGATCGTCAGAATCGAGGCGTCTTTAAAAATGCTGTAAACGCCGCTGGAGACAAATTTTTCCGCCATATCCTCAACGTCGTCCCAGAAGCTGGATTCAAACTTGGTTTCGGCTTTGCCTTTCAGACCGCCGCCGGAAGTGGCTTCATTACCGGACAGATCGAGACTGGTCTCAAACTTGTTGTCTTCGCCGTAAAAATCGAGCTTCAGCACATAGTTCTGGAAATAAGAGACGACCAGCACGCCGTTGTTATCCAGCAGCGGATTCACGTCATACAGCGCGGAAATATAGCGGGTAAATTCCTCAAACGTTCCGTTGAACTTAACGCTGCGGAACTCCGGTTCCCCCGCATCCGATTTTCCACCGGGAACGGAAGTATTAATACGGTAGCTAATACCGGTTTGCGCGGTCACCGCCTCAAGAATTGTCGCCAGATCGGTAGGCTCGTAAGACTGAATACTCACCTGCTTACGCAGCAGCGCCTGTTTACGGGAGTTATATTCAACCTTTTTGCCCAGATAAGGCTCGTTATATTTCATATAACCGGTCGTTTTCATCTCATCCGGAGTGGTCGGGTTGCCGGTTTCCTGCTGGACAATACTTTTATCGTACTTGGTATCAATAGACGTACAACCCTGAAGAGCCAGCGTCAACGCCAGAAGCGAAACTTTAATTTTCATAGCATTATTCCCTTGCGTAATTACTGCTCATCAATGATCAGTACGTTATTCGCCTGGTAGTCTTTAATCACCAGCCCGTAGTTTTCTGACGTAAATACTTGTCCAAGTTTAACCAGCACATCCTGTGTTGATTTACCCTGCAAATGAATTGCCTTGTAAATAACAAAATCAGTTGAGCTGTTCCAGAGCAGCTTATAGCCATTTTGCTGCGCCCATTTTGAGAGCTGCTGGCTTAATAACTCTTCTTCCAGTAAATCAATTTTTATTTCCACTACTGGCGCACTGACAGGCGCGACGTTTTTCACCGTATCATCCCCGGAAAAGGGATTTCGCGGTGTGGTTGTACTTTCTTTCACTGGCGTGGTGGTTAACATCCCTGCGTCAATTTTTTGCCCGGCTGGTGCGCTGGCGGCAAAACTTCCCTGGCTGCCTAATAATGCGGACACGGCAGCCCCAATTATCCATGTTTTTTTCATCTTACTCTTCCAATGATTAATAGGTGATTCTTTCATGGTCCGGAATATCAAGTTCATTACCGTTTTCTTTATAAAACTTAAGATCGTTATCTTCCGCAACAAGAGAATGGAGCACATACTTATTCGGCTCCGCCTCAGTCCAGGCGTGACCTTCGGATGAAATCATTCCCCCCTGCGGGATTGTGCTGCACCACTGGTTAATTACCACTGAGAGAGACTGTGGGTTTATTTTATTCACATTTTTTTTGCCATCAGGGGTAATCGTTGCCGACGCGGCGCTGATTAACCAGAAGGGCTCGTCCAGATTATTACTTGTGCCTTTAAACCATTTCTCCGCGATCCAGTCCTCAAAGATTCCGTTTACGTTCGCTTTATCCGGGACGTTGGCAGAGACAATATCTTTGTTCACCACAATGTTGGCCTGGATCGCCACAGCTGCTACCGCGCCCACAGGTTTCGGATCGTTCTTACTCTTGTAGCTATTCGTCCGGGTTGCCCCCTGCTGGGTATAGTCGAAATAGCCACCGGTTTTGTTTGCCCCATCATCCTCATCTGCCGCGACAGATGATATGGCGACCGACAGGCGGGGATAGAGGCTACGCAGCTTGGTTTTACGATCTTTATCGATACCGGTTACTTTAGGACACGTTTGCAACGGTAAACGAATCACGCCTGGTTCAGTGAAGAGATTTTTGTAATTATCCTCACTATTCCAGTTTATATAGTCAGCATCAGCAACATCCGGTTTTTACCCTGCGGATAATTGTTTTTAAATGATTGATAAAAGGTGGTGGTGGGCGTCACCAGCTCATACTGACCATGGAAAGCATCTGCAAATTGATTAGGGAATCTAAGGGTGTCATCATCATCCTGGATACCGTTTTTAAGCCTGTCAGCATCAGTTTCATTGTAAGCCACATACCATTTTTCCGGATGCTTGCGCGAGGTATTTTCCATCACGATATTGGCGTACAGCGTGCCGGTGGTGCCTTTGAGCGAGCTCGGCGAAGCAGGATCCACTTCGCTACCGTCTGTTTTATCCGCGCTGGTACGCAGATGCAGAATGCGATCGTCTGGATTATACGGCGTGCCGTCTGGATTAAGCCTGCCATCCGGATTGACGCCGTTGCTGTTCATTGCCGCCAGGCACAGCGTGCTCTTGTTTTGCTCTCTGCTCCAGCACATCGCCGGTTCGTTTTTATCTTTGTCCGTTGCATCGCTGCTGGTAATCAGCAGGCGGTCTTCATCAATCGCCGTAATACACGGTCCGGCCTCGCCTTTGGCATCGTTCCAGCACAGCTTGGCAGCCGGAACAGAACCATCGGCAGTAATATCTTCACTGTTTTTGTCTAAGCTTAAGCGAATGCCGTAACGTTTATTTGCATCGAGCCTGTCCAGATTATTGGGAACGTCCCCCATCTGCAGCGGTTGGTCTGCGGCCGTTGTTACCAGGTTAAAATTACCGCTATTGTTGACTTCAAACACCACCGCCTGCAGATAACCGAGATCGACGCTTTTCAGCGCTTTTTCCAGCGGCTTAATAAATCCGGCAAAATGGAGGCCTTCGTTCTCGACCTCGTTCTGGTAGACGAGATAGAAGTCGACACGTTCAATGCCCAACCCGCTGGTGCGATTGTTGTTGACGAAGTCCACGCGTTCCAGCACCAGACCCAGCGATTCGGCGCCAGGGCGCAGTTCACACGGCAGCATAGACTCCGTCAGCTTGAAGGGCAGCTTCCCTTTCTCAATATTGCCATTTCTACATTCGCTACCCAGAAACAGATAGCGAGAACCCCGGGTGGGCGATACATCGGTTTGTGTTGACACAGCAGCAGACCAACCGGAATAAAAATTATTATCATCCCTGTCGGGTGAATCCTGTAATGTCCTGTTAGTGACGCGGTTATCATAATTCGCGATATTGACGTGAGTATTTTTTCCGTATAGTGGGTTGGCTTGTTGTGCGCTATTCATGGTAGCCAGTTTGTCTTGTGCCACAAAGCGCATCACGCCGGAAATATCACGGGCGATCATATCAGCGACAATCAGTTGGTGACTTTGCTGGGCTTCTTTTCGTTTATAATTGGCATAAGTCATCAGGCACATGCCGATAATGGCAAGCACAACAATCATTTCAAGAAGGGTGACGCCTGCCTGACGTTCGTAAATATTAGCGTTGCGCTTACTTATCATCGATTAAATCCATTTAGCAAAACTGCCCCCTTTAGGGGGGCAGAATAAGTACAACATAAAATATAAGCGTATTAACGACTACCCAGGATTAAAGCACTGGCACCCTCAGGCGTAGCGGCACAGAAGTTTGCACTCGCAATGTTTGTCGGATTCAGGTTATCCGTTGCGAGGGTTTTCAGAATAACCGGACTAACGGCTGCACTCATGTCAACAACACCAACACCAGCTTGTGCGCCTGCGATTGCTGAACCGCTTGCAACGTAATCCCACTGGGCGCCTATCTGCGATGCCAGGTTACGGCAGTCTTCTACTTACAGACCGTTAATAACAATATAGAAACCTTTATTTGTACCATCGGTAGTGAGTTTTGCCGCACCAATTTCAAACGCATCGCTGGAAATTCCGTTAAAGGCTTCTGGTACATCAAGTTTACCCATTCTCACCAGGGTAGAAATTGGGGTATCGCTAACTGCAGTGGCGATATTTGCTTTCGTCAAAGCAGTGATACTATTTGTCGGGGTTGGATATACTGCCTGGTCTTTATACGCCTCGGCCATTGCAACACGAACGGAGTTGGTATTGTCAATAATCTCAGAAATATCCTGTGCTTTAAACGCACGCTGTGCCAGAATAATCACCCCTGCGGCGATAATACCGATAATGCCCAGTACAATGATAATTTCAAGCAGCGTCACGCCTTTCTGCTTTTTCAGCTCACGATACTGCGCTGATTTCCTTTTCCATGAATGAATCATGTTTTTCATATCCATAAATCCTTAGATATTAGTTGCTGTAAAAAATTAACCCTGCACTCACTGTGCCGAAATATTATATGCGGCATTTTTCGTAAATCACCAGAAGCCAAAAGCTGTGATGGGATAATTAGGAATAAAGGTTACTGGTCAGATGAGTTGTTTTTGAATAAAATTTCACAATATATATATTATATATTGGAAATATCGTAACGGGTTTTTTGATTTATTTTTAGAAAAATTTACGGTAATTTTCCTTTTCCGGAAAGTGATATATATTGACAATGCTCATACATTAAAATTAATATGGCTTGGCTTTTTATCTATTTTAGGTTAAAAAGTGAGTTTAGCGGCAAAACAATATTTGTCCAATTAAACGTTACTGTAACTTACTTACGTAAGCGCCTGGGCTTGCCTTCATACAACTCGAATTATTTTGGCTATAAATAGATCGATTTCAAACCTGCATTGGTGAAAATATGACCTGTGTGAAGAAAAGACGTTGAAAGCGGTGAAGGGGGCTGGCGGGAGTGTTCCCGCCAGCGGTTTGATGGCTGTGATTACTGCTTCGGTTCGGCAACCACTTTGCTACCGATACCGCGGTTGTTGTATTCCCACATGCGGTTAAAGTTGGTGTCGTTCAGGTTGCGCTGGATTTCACCTTTGTCATCTTGTGCACCGGTATTACCGGCAAAAGGACGCTTCGAGATAACGCTGTCAGCCCATGGTTTTGCCATGTTAAAGCCTTCGTTGATCACGCTGTCGCGGATAACGACCTGACCGTTAGTGTTCGAATCGACATCCAGCGAGCGGCCCAACTGTGCCACGCCATCACCACTCGCCGTGAAGCGGCTATTTGTGGCGAGGAAGCCGTAGTAGATGTTTGACAGCGTCGCTGGTGCAAACACATAGGCTTCCTGCTGCGTACGGGAGTTCACAACGCGGAAATCGGTGTTATCGAACACCACGGCGCCGCGACCGGAAACAATATCCACATCCCCTTCAATGTAGCTGTTGGTTACCAAAGTACGCGGTTGACGATCGTTTTCCAGACGGTTTTGTACGCCGCTGTTAGTCACGAAAAACGTATTCTGGCGACCGAGGATGTTGACCTTATTGATCTGCACTTTATCGCCATCGGTACGTAGCGCAACGGCCGGGTGATTACCCGCATCAACGCTGTCACCCAGATTGTTTTCGATGGTCAGGTTCTGCAATTGCAGACCGTTATTTTGCGACCAGACGACGGCAGAACACATCACGCCAATATTTGTGCCGCGCTTGTTCTGGCAATTATCAAACATATACCACGCCGGTTTACCCGGCATGTATTTACCGCCCGGGTTCACCGTACGACGCCAGTCTGCGGTGCTCATGTCACCATCAATAGCCTGGCCAATTTTTACATCCAGCGGTTTTTCGCCCATGCCGTACAGCGTCAGACTTCCCGTTGCTGCCGGGATATATACCGTGCCCTGATACTCGCCCGGCATAATCGCGATGTACTGACGTTTGTTAGTACGCTTGATGATTGCCGCATCAACCGCAGCCTGAATGCTGGTATGGGTGACGCCCTGAGTCCCAGCCGGGCCAACCACGAAGTCAGGCTGTGCAGGCAGAGAAATAGCAGAAGGGCTCCACGGCGCGGTGTTAGGCGTCAGCGCGGAAAAATAGTGCGCAGCAACGAAGTTATTCGCTTCATTGGCCGACAAGATCGGGCGCGAAGAGGTACCTGGCGCGGTCTGATCGGAAGGAATTTGATCGGGCGGCGTAGAGCTACAGGCGGTCAGCGTCACGCCAAAAGCCATTGCCAGCGCCAGACGGGAAACTGATGATATGTTCACAGGTTGCTCCGGGCTTTGAAAGTTATCCATTGAAGCCTGCTTTTTTATACTAAGTTGAGCGAAACGGGAAGGTTAAAAGGTAAAAAGTTGTTTTTATCGCCGTAATGCCCGGCGCGGAGAGTTCTTATATCACAAATACATAACAATTACGGTCCTTCAGGTTGACAACATCCGTATAATCAAAAATAAATGTCTATACAACCTATGACAAGTGGTGAGTCGAATGCAGCAATTCTTCCCTGATGATGTTATCTGGCGCAATGTTCGTCTGGCGACCATGGATCCCGAACGTAACACCCCGTATGGGCTGGTGGAGGGTCATGCGCTGATCGTCCGCCAGGGGAAGATTCGCGATATCGTCCCGGAGTCATCGCTCTATCTCACACATGACAATACCTTTGATATGCAGGGCAGGCTAATTACACCTGGCCTGATTGACTGTCATACGCATCTGGTCTTTGGTGGAAACCGCGCAGGTGAATGGGAGCAGCGGCTAAACGGTGTCTCCTACCAGCAGATAAGCGCCCAGGGCGGGGGTATCAATGCCACCGTATCAGCAACCCGCAGCGCCAGTGATGAGCAACTCTTACATCTAGCGCATCAGCGTATGGAACAGCTGATCAAAGAAGGCGTTACCTTGCTGGAAATAAAATCCGGTTACGGCCTGGATTTGCAGACAGAAGAGAAAATATTGCGTGTGGCAGCGGCGCTGGCGGCGGAGAATATCATTGAAATAAGCCCCACGCTGTTGGCTGCCCATGCGACTCCAGCAGAATACCGGGATGATCCTGACGGCTATATTACGCTGGTGTGCGAGACCATTTTGCCGCAGCTGTGGGAACAAGGGCTGTTTGAGACCGTCGATCTGTTTTGTGAAAGCGTGGGTTTTTCGTTGGCACAGAGCGAGCGGGTGTTTCAGGCCGCGCAGGCGTTGGGCATCCCGATTAAAGGCCATGTTGAACAGCTGTCATTGCTGGGTGGCGCACAGCTGGTAAGCCGCTACCACGGGTTATCCGCCGATCATATTGAATATCTCGATGAAGCGGGCGTAGCGGCGATGAGCCAAAGCGGTACGGTCGGCGTACTGCTGCCCGGCGCATTCTATTTCCTTAAAGAGCAACAGCGTCCGCCGGTGGCATTGCTGCGTCAGTATCAGGTACCGATGGCGGTGGCGACAGATTTTAACCCAGGTACCAGCCCGTTTATCAGCCTGCACTGGGCGATGAATATGGCCTGCGTTCAGTTTGGCTTAACGCCGGAAGAAGCATGGGCGGGCGTCACCCGTCATGCGGCCCGGGCGCTGGGACGTCATACCACTCATGGTCAATTGAAGGCCGGGTTTGTGGCCGATTTTGTGGTGTGGGATGCCACTCTCCCGGTCGAGATCCTGTATGAACCGGGGCGCAACCCGCTCTACCAACGCGTATTCAAAGGACAAATAGTATGACTCACTGGCAACCTGTTTCACCTGCGCTGTGGCAGGGACGTGATGATCGCGCCGAATCGCCGAATGCGCTGCGCCTGTTTCAGACTATCACGCTGAGCCCGACATTTAGCCCAGAAATGTATCGCGAGCAGATAGCGCTGCTCGGGTTTGCCTGCGACGAAGGCGTGAAACGTAATCAGGGCCGGACGGGAGCCGCCGGAGCGCCCGATGTGCTGCGCAAGGCGCTGGCGAATTTAGCCAGCCACGATGGGCATCATCGGCTGGTAGATCTGGGAAATATTGTGGCCCAGGCCCCCGACCTTGAGGGCGCGCAGCAGGCGCTACGCAATGCGGTGCAGCGCTGTCAGCAGGAGAATATACGTACCTTTGTTCTGGGGGGAGGACACGAAACCGCATTTGCGCACGGCGCAGGCGTGTTGGATGCGTTCCCGCAGGCGAAAGTGGGGATCGTCAACTTCGATGCGCACCTCGATTTGCGCCATGCCGATCAGGCTACTTCCGGTACACCGTTTCGCCAACTGGCGCAGCTTTGCGATGAACAGCAGCGTGAATTTCACTATGCCTGTATCGGCGTCAGTCGGGCGGCAAACACCCAGGCGCTATGGGATGAGGCGCAACGGCTCGGTGTGACCGTGGTGGAGGATCTGTTCTGTGCAACGGCGCAGGCGCAGTTAGCGCAGTTTGTCGCCAACCTGGATGTTATCTATCTGACTATCGATCTCGACGTGCTGCCGGTGTGGGAAATGCCCGGCGTGTCGGCACCCGCTGCGCTGGGCGTACCGTTGGCGACGCTGCTGAATCTGATTGAACCCCTGTGTCGTAGCGGTAAACTGCAGGCGGTGGATATGGTTGAATTTAATCCACGCTTTGACGATGATGGCAGAGCGGCGCGCGTTGCGGCGCGATTAGGTTGGCAAATCGCGCACTGGTGGCACTGATATACCTGATGGCGTTGCGCTTATCAGGTTCGGGTAATGTCTGTAAACTGTACCCACTCACATTCTCAGCTTAAGGAAGGCTTACGCATGCTCCCATCCCGTTCTGCTCCGGCACCTTTTTACGAAAAGGTCAAACAGGAGATCAGCGAAAAGATTGCCAGCGGTATCTGGCAACCTCACGATCGCATTCCCTCTGAGGCGGAGCTGGTGGCGCAGTATGGTTTCAGCCGCATGACCATCAACCGGGCGCTGCGTGAGTTAACGGATGAAGGGTTACTGGTTCGTTTGCAGGGCGTAGGGACGTTTGTCGCCGAGCCGAAGGGCCAGTCTGCGCTGTTTGAAATTCGCAGCATCGCGGATGAAATCAACGCCCGTCAGCATCAGCACCGCTGCGAGGTGATCACGCTTGAACGAACCCAGGCAAGCGCGCAGCAGGCTTTGGTGTTAAACGTCAAAGAAGGTACCTCCATTTTTCACTCTGTCATGGTGCACTACGAGAACGAACTGCCGGTGCAGATTGAAGATCGCTGCGTGAATGCCGAAATTGTGCCAGCGTATCTGGCGCAGGATTACAGCCAGACTACGCCGCACGCTTATCTGTCGCTGATAGCCCCTTTAACGGAAGGCGAGCATATTGTTGAAGCGGTCCGCGCCAGTGCCGAAGAGTGCGCGCTGCTGAATATCAAAGAACACGATCCCTGCTTGCTGATCCGCCGTAAAACCTGGTCTGCGTCATCCATTGTCTCTCATGCCCGTTTGCTCTTCCCGGGTTCCCGCTATCGCCTGCAAGGGCGGTTTATGTCCTGAAAAGCGTGATTGCTGCCGCAGTATAATAAAATTGTATCTTTTTTGTTAAAAGCACGCTTGCGACAACTTGTATAGACAAGTATATGTTACTTATCTGTCCGATCGTTCGCGAGGAGTGCTCTACCATGTCTCATAGCAAGTACCGTCAGCAGGATATTCGTGCCCCACGCGGCACCACGTTAACGGCCAAAAGCTGGCTGACCGAAGCGCCGCTGCGCATGTTAATGAACAACCTGGATCCCGATGTGGCGGAAAATCCGCATGAGCTGGTGGTATACGGCGGGATTGGTCGCGCCGCGCGGGACTGGGAATGTTATGACGCCATCGTCAACGCGCTGACCAAACTGGAGACCGATGAGACCCTGCTGGTCCAGTCCGGTAAACCGGTTGGCGTTTTCAAAACCCATGACAATGCGCCGCGCGTACTGATTGCCAACTCCAACCTGGTGCCACATTGGGCTACCTGGGAACACTTCAACGAGCTGGACGCCAAAGGGCTGGCGATGTATGGCCAGATGACCGCCGGGAGCTGGATCTACATCGGTAGCCAGGGCATCGTGCAGGGGACTTATGAAACCTTCGTTGAGGCCGGGCGTCAGCATTATCAGGGTAACCTGAGCGGACGCTGGGTGCTGACCGCCGGGCTGGGCGGCATGGGTGGGGCGCAACCGTTAGCCGCAACGCTGGCAGGTGCTTGCTCGCTGAATATTGAGTGCCAGCAAAGCCGGATCGATTTCCGTCTGCGTACCCGCTACGTGGATGAGCAGGCGACATCGCTTGACGACGCGCTGGTGCGTATCGAAAAGTACACCCGGGAGGGTAAAGCGGTCTCCATTGCGCTATGCGCTAACGCCGCCGACGTTGTGCCGGAACTGGTGAAGCGCGGTGTGCGCCCGGATATGGTCACTGACCAGACCAGCGCCCACGATCCGCTGCATGGTTATCTGCCGTCCGGCTGGAGCTGGGAAGCGTATCAGGCGAAAGCGGTGTCCGATCCGCAGGGCACGGTACAGGCGGCGAAACGCTCAATGGCAACGCACGTCGAGGCAATGCTGGCGTTCAGCAAAATGGGCGTGCCGACGTTTGATTACGGCAACAACATTCGCCAGATGGCCAAAGAGATGGGCGTGGAAAACGCCTTTGATTTCCCCGGTTTCGTCCCTGCTTATATTCGCCCTCTGTTCTGCCGCGGCATTGGCCCGTTCCGTTGGGTGGTGCTTTCCGGCGATCCGCAGGATATTTATAAAACGGATGCCAAAGTGAAAGAGATCGTGGCTGACGATAAACATCTGCACCACTGGCTGGATATGGCGCGTGAGCGGATTAACTTCCAGGGATTACCGGCGCGTATCTGCTGGGTCGGTCTGGAATGGCGTCAAAAACTGGGGCTGGCGTTTAATGAAATGGTGCGCAGCGGTGAAGTATCTGCGCCGATTGTTATTGGCCGTGATCATCTGGATTCCGGGTCCGTCGCCAGCCCGAACCGCGAAACCGAAGCCATGCGCGACGGTTCTGATGCAGTATCCGACTGGCCGCTGCTGAACGCGCTGCTTAACACCGCCAGCGGTGCAACCTGGGTGTCACTGCATCACGGTGGCGGGGTAGGAATGGGCTTCTCCCAGCATGCCGGGATGGTGATTGTTTGCGATGGCACTGATGAAGCCGCAGCGCGTATCGCCCGGGTATTACATAACGATCCGGCTACCGGGGTGATGCGCCACGCCGACGCCGGGTATGACATTGCGGTGGAATGCGCCGTCGAAGAAGGGCTGAATTTGCCGATGGTCGCGGCGACGCAGGAGAAACGTTGATATGAACACCATGACATTAACGCCGGGTCATCTGAGCTTTGCGCAACTGCGCGACATCTGGCAGCAGCCGGTCAAACTGAGCCTGGATGCCGGGGCGATTGATGCGATCAACGCAAGCGTCGCCTGCGTCAATAATATTGTCGCTGAAGGCCGTACGGCGTATGGCATTAATACCGGCTTTGGCCTGCTGGCTCAGACCCGTATCGCCACGGAAGATTTGCAGAATTTACAGCGTTCTCTGGTGCTTTCCCATGCGGCAGGCGTTGGTGAGGCGCTCGATGACGCGATGGTTCGCCTGATTATGGTGCTGAAAATCAACAGCCTGGCGCGGGGTTTTTCGGGTATTCGTCTCAGCGTGATTGAAGCGCTGATTGCGCTGGTGAATGCCGGGGTGTATCCGCTGATCCCGGCGAAAGGGTCAGTGGGCGCATCGGGCGATCTGGCACCGCTGGCGCATATGTCTCTGACGCTGCTGGGCGAAGGTAAAGCGCGCTGGCAGGGGGAATGGCTTCCGGCGACTGAAGCGCTGAAAAAGGCCGGACTGGAGCCGATTACGCTGGAGGCGAAAGAAGGGCTGGCGCTGCTCAACGGTACCCAGGCTTCCACAGCCTTTGCGCTGCGTGGGTTAATTGAAGCCCAGGAGCTGTTCGCGTCTGCGACGGTGTGTGGGGCGCTGACCACCGAAGCGGTATTGGGCTCTCGTCGTCCGTTTGATGCCCGTATTCATGCCGCACGAGGACAGCGTGGGCAGATTGATGCCGCAGCGCTGTACCGCCATGTGTTGACCGACACCAGCGCACTTTCTCAGTCGCATCATAACTGTGAAAAAGTGCAGGATCCGTATTCTTTGCGCTGTCAGCCGCAGGTGATGGGGGCGTGCCTGACGCAAATGCGTCAGGTAATGGAGGTCTTACTGGTAGAAGCCAACGCGGTTTCCGACAACCCGCTGGTGTTTGCCGAAGAGGGCGATGTCATTTCCGGCGGCAACTTCCATGCTGAACCGGTGGCGATGGCGGCAGATAATCTGGCGCTGGCGATTGCGGAAATCGGGGCGTTATCAGAGCGACGCATTGCGCTGATGATGGACAAACATATGTCGCAGTTGCCGCCGTTCCTGGTGAAAAACGGCGGGGTGAACTCCGGCTTTATGATTGCTCAGGTAACCGCGGCCGCGCTGGCGAGCGAGAACAAAGCGCTGGCGCATCCGCACAGCGTGGACAGCCTGCCGACCTCCGCCAACCAGGAAGATCATGTGTCTATGGCGCCGGCAGCGGGCCGCAGGTTGTGGGAGATGGCGGCGAATACGCGCGGCGTGATTGCCGTGGAGTGGCTGGCGGCGTGTCAGGGGATTGACCTGCGTGAAGGGTTAACCTCAAGCCCGCTGCTGGAGCAGGCGCGCCAGGCTCTGCGCGAGCAGGTTGCCCACTATACGCAGGATCGCTTTTTTGCTCCGGATATTGAGTGCGCAACCGAACTGTTAGCCCAGGGGGCATTGTTGAAATTGTTGCCTGAATTTCTGTAGATAAGCCTTGTTTAGTAGGCCGGATGCGGCGAAGCCGACATCCGGCACAACACAGCTTAACTGAACAGCGCCGTAATCGAGGCGCTGGCGAGCGAGTGGAAGTGAACGTTAAAGCCAACCATCGCGCCGCTGGCGTCCTCATCGACATCAATACGCTCCACATCTAGCGCGTGAACCGTAAAGATATAGCGATGGGTTTCCCCCTTCGGCGGCGCAGCACCGCCATAACCTGCTTTACCAAAATCCGTACGGGTCTGAATCACTCCATCCGGCAGCGCAACCAGCCCGGAGCCGAAACCTTGCGTGAGTACGCGGGTATCTGCTGGCAGATTTACCACCACCCAGTGCCACCAGCCGGAGCCGGTTGGCGCATCAGGATCGTAGCAGGTCACGACAAAGCTTTTAGTCCCTGCGGGCACGTCATCCCACGCCAGATGCGGGGAAATATTATCCCCGTCATATCCCATGCCGTTAAAGACGTGGCGATGCGCAAGCTTTTCGCCATCGCGCAGATCGTTACTGATTAGTTTCATGCTGACTCCTCTCGTTAGCCAAAAAGTGTAGCCAGAAACCGTAGAGCTTACCGCTGATTAATCGCTAAAAAATGTTGCACTGCGCACAGCCTCGTTTACGGCCTGGGTCAGACGACGCAACTGATCGGGCTGAATAATGTACGGCGGCATCAGATAGATCAGTTTGCCAAACGGTCGTACCCACACACCCTGTTCAACAAAGAACTTCTGTAACGCCGCCATATTCACCGGATGCGTGGTTTCGATCACACCGATGGCGCCGAGTACGCGCACGTCGGCTACCCAACTGGAGTCTGCCGCCGGGGCGAGTTCTGTCCGCAGTTGCGCTTCAATAGCCGCTACCTGTGAGCGCCACTCACCGGTTTCGAGTAACGACAGGCTGGCGGAGGCGACGGCGCAGGCCAGCGGATTACCCATAAAGGTTGGACCGTGCATGAAGCATCCGGCTTCACCGTTGCTGATGGTTTCCGCGACCTGACGCGTGGTCAGGGTGGCGGAAAGGGTCATGGTTCCGCCGGTTAACGCTTTGCCCAGACACAAAATGTCCGGGGTTATGTTGGCGTGTTCACAGGCAAAAAGCTTGCCTGTACGACCAAATCCGGTGGCGATTTCATCGGCAATCAGCAGGATCCCTTCACGGTCGCACATCTTACGGATGCGTTTTAACCATTCGGGATGATACATGCGCATGCCGCCAGCGCCCTGCACAATCGGCTCAAGGATCACCGCCGCAATCTCGTGGCGATGCGCGGCCATCAGGCGGGCAAAAGGCACCATATCCAGTTCGTCCCACTCGCCGTCCATGCGGCTTTGCGGGGCGGGCGCAAACAGGTTCTCCGGCAGATAACCCTTCCACAGACTGTGCATCGAGTTGTCGGGATCGCAGACCGACATCGCGCCGAAGGTATCGCCGTGATAACCGTTTCGAAATGTCAGGAAACGCTGACGGGATTCGCCTTTGGCCTGCCAGTATTGCAGCGCCATTTTCATTGCTACTTCTACGGCGACCGAACCTGAATCCGCGAGAAAAACGCACTCCAGCGCCTCTGGCGTCATCGCCACCAACTGGCGGCACAGCGCAATGGCCGGGGCATGGGTAATGCCGCCAAACATCACATGTGACATGGCATCAATCTGCGTTTTCATCGCGGCGTTCAGCTGTGGATGATTGTAACCGTGGATCGCCGCCCACCAGGACGACATGCCGTCTATCAGCCTCTCACCGCTGGCTAAAATCAGTTCGCAACCTTCGGCACGCGCCACCGGATAAACCGGTAACGGGGAGGTCATGGAGGTGTAAGGGTGCCAGATATGGCGTTGGTCAAACGCAAGATCGTCCGTTGTCATAATCGACTTGTAAACCAAATTAAAAAGATTTAGGTTTACGAGTCTACACCAAACTCATAACGAAACGTATACCAATATGGCTCATTCTTCTCGCTGGACAATGTCGCAAGTCACCGAATTATTTGAAAAACCGCTGTTGGATCTGCTGTTTGAAGCGCAGCAGGTTCACCGTCAGCACTTTGATCCGCGGCAGGTTCAGGTCAGTACGCTGCTGTCGATTAAGACCGGTGCCTGCCCGGAAGACTGCAAATACTGCCCGCAAAGCTCCCGCTATAAAACCGGTCTGGAAACGGAACGTTTGATGGAGGTTGAACAGGTACTGGACTCAGCGCGTAAAGCGAAACAGGCCGGTTCAACGCGGTTTTGCATGGGCGCGGCGTGGAAGAATCCACACGAACGCGACATGCCTTACCTGGAACAGATGGTTCAGGGCGTCAAAGAACTGGGGCTGGAAGCGTGTATGACGCTGGGTACGCTGAACGAAAATCAGGCCCAGCGGCTGGCCAATGCGGGTCTGGACTACTACAACCATAACCTCGACACCTCGCCGGAATTCTACGGCAATATCATCACAACCCGGTCGTACCAGGAGCGCCTGGATACGCTGGATAAAGTGCGTGAGGCGGGCATTAAAGTTTGCTCCGGCGGGATTGTGGGACTGGGGGAAACGGTGACTGACCGCGCGGGTCTGTTGCTGCAATTAGCGAATCTGCCAACGCCGCCAGAAAGCGTGCCGATCAACATGCTGGTGAAAGTGAAAGGCACGCCGCTTGCCGATAACGACGATGTGGATGCCTTTGATTTTATTCGTACTATCGCCGTGGCGCGGATCATGATGCCGACTTCATATGTCCGTCTTTCAGCCGGACGCGAGCAAATGAACGAACAAACCCAGGCGATGTGCTTTATGGCCGGAGCTAACTCGATTTTCTACGGCTGCAAACTGCTGACCACGCCGAACCCGAACGAAGATAAGGATTTGCTGTTGTTTCGCAAGCTGGGTCTCAATCCGCAGCAAACGGCGGTGCTGGCAGGCGATAACGAACAGCAGCAACGCCTGGAACAGGCGCTGCGTACCCCGGATACCGACGAATACTACAACGCGGCAACCGTATGACCTGGCAGCAAAAAATAGACGATGCGTTAACGGCGCGTCGTCGTGCTGATGCGTTGCGTCGGCGCTATGCGGTGACGCAGGGCGCCGGTCGCTGGCTGCAGGCCGACGGTCGCCAGTACCTGAACTTTTCCAGCAACGACTACCTTGGCTTAAGCCACCATCCGCATATTATCTGCGCGTGGCAGCAAGGCGCTGAGCGTTTTGGCGTCGGCAGCGGCGGCTCGGGTCATGTGAGCGGTTATTCCGTTGCTCATCAGGCGCTGGAAGATGAGCTGGCGCAATGGCTCGGCTATTCACGGGCGCTGTTGTTTATCTCCGGTTTTGTCGCTAATCAGGCGGTCATTGCCGCGCTGATGGGCAAAGAGGACCGGATTGTTGCTGACCGACTCAGCCACGCCTCACTGCTGGAGGCTGCCAGCCTTAGCCCTGCCGTGCTACGTCGCTTTACCCATAACGATCCGCAACATCTGGAACGTCTGCTGACAACCCCCTGTCCGGGGCAACAACTCGTGGTCACTGAAGGTGTGTTCAGCATGGATGGCGATAGCGCACCGCTGGCGGAAATTCACGCGGTAGCAGAGCGGCAGGGCGCGTGGTTGCTGGTGGATGATGCGCACGGGATTGGCGTCAGCGGTGAGGAAGGGCGCGGCTCGTGCTCCCGACAGCAGGTGAAACCCGAGCTGTTAGTGGTGACGTTTGGCAAAGGTTTTGGCGTCAGCGGCGCAGCAATCTTGTGCTCAGACAGCGTGGCCGATTATCTGCTGCAGTTTGCCCGTCATCTGATCTACAGCACCAGTATGCCTCCGGCGCAGGCCCAGGCCTTGCGCGCCGCGCTGGAGGTGATCCGCAGCCGCGAAGGCGATGAGCGCAGAGAAAAACTGGCGATGCTGATCCAGCGTTTTCGCGCTGGGGTGAATACGCCGGACTTAACGCTGGCGCAGTCAGACAGCGCCATTCAGCCACTGATCGTGGGCGACAATCATAAAGCCTTGCAACTGGCGGAGGCATTACGTCAACAGGGATGCTGGGTGACGGCTATTCGCCCACCGACGGTGCCGGTTGGTACGGCCAGGCTGCGGCTTACGCTGACCCAGGCGCATGAAGTCCAGGATATCGATCGCTTACTGGAGGTGCTGCATGGCGCAGGTCAATAAGCAGGCGATTGCTGCCGCGTTTGGCCGCGCGGCTACTCACTATGAGCAACACGCGGAACTCCAGCGTCAGAGCGCCGATGCGTTACTGGCACGACTCGATGGTCGGGCATTCTCTCAGGTTTTAGATGCGGGCTGCGGACCCGGGCGTATGAGCCGTTACTGGCGGGAGCAGGGGAGCGAGGTCTGCGCGCTGGATCTGTCGGCGCAAATGCTGACTGAAGCGCAGCGTCACGATGTCGCCCACCGCTATCTGTTGGCGGATATTGAAGCCATTCCGCAGGCTGCTGCTACTTTCGACCTGGCCTGGAGCAATCTGGCCGTACAGTGGTGCAGTGACCTGCGCGGCGCGTTACGCGAGCTTTACCGGGTGGTGCGTCCTGGCGGGACGGTGGCGTTTAGTACCCTGGCGCAGGGGTCAATGCCGGAACTTCGTCAGGCGTGGCGAGCGGTTGATGAGCGGGAACACGCCAATCGTTTTTTGCCCGTGGAGCAACTGGAAAACGCCCTGTATGGGTGGGACGTTGAATACCAGTCTCATGCCGTCACGCTGTGGTTTGACGATGCGCTGAGCGCCATGCGCTCGCTGAAGGGCATTGGCGCGACGCATTTGCATGATGGCCGCGAGCCGCGCGTCCTCACCCGCTCACAGTTGCGCCAGCTACAGCTAGCCTGGTCCTGCCAGCAGGGGAAATATCCGCTGACCTATCATCTATTTTTGGGAGTGATTCAACGTGACTAACACTTTTTTTGTCACCGGGACGGATACCGAAGTGGGGAAAACTATCGCCAGCTGCGCGTTGCTACAGGCGGCGGGGCAGAGGGGATTGCGAACCGTCGGCTATAAGCCAGTGGCGTCGGGTAGTGAAATGACGGTTGAAGGTCTGCGTAATAGCGATGCCCTGGCATTACAGCGCAACAGCGTTGTGACGGTGGACTATGCGGCTATCAACCCCTATACCTTCGCGGAACCTACCTCACCGCATATCATCAGCGCGGACGAAGGTCGCCCCATTCAGGCCTCTGTAATGTCTGCGGGTTTACGCGCGCTGGAACAACAGGCTGACTGGGTGCTGGTGGAAGGTGCCGGCGGGTGGTTTACGCCGCTTTCGCCAACGCTGAGTTTTGCTGACTGGGTGAAAACAGAGCAGTTGCCGGTTATTCTGGTGGTTGGCGTTAAGCTCGGCTGCATCAACCACGCTATGCTGACCGCCCAGGCGGTGCAGCAGGCCGGACTGACGCTTGCCGGATGGGTCGCCAATGATGTGACGCCACCTGGCAAGCGTCATGCTGAATATATGGCAACGCTCAGGCGTGTGCTTGCGGCTCCGCTGCTGGGGGAAATTCCCTGGCTGGCAGAAGAGCCGGAGCGGGCATCGACAGGACGTTATATCGATCTTAGC
The DNA here is from genome assembly GCF_030336705.1 of Citrobacter sp. Cb028. NCBI lineage: Bacteria > Pseudomonadati > Pseudomonadota > Gammaproteobacteria > Enterobacterales > Enterobacteriaceae > Citrobacter > Citrobacter sp. Cb028. The sequence goes on from NZ_JAOWCZ010000034.1 coordinate 603,234, forward strand.
GTTTTGTCTGTAGCGCCCCCCAGTCGGTGATTAGCGGGTTGCTGAGCTGTGTGATTTGCCCCTGAGCCACGTTGCGCCCACGGTGTAACAGGCAGTAGCAGTCAGCGACCCGACGAATAAACGGCAGGCTCTGCTCCGCGAGCATTATGGCGATGCCGAGCTCCTGGCCTAACCTTACAACCAGGTTCCCCAGTTTGTGGATATATGCCTGGCCACTTCCCCGCGTGGGCTCATCGAGGATCAGCAGGCGCGGGCGTGTGACCAGCGCGCTGGCGAGCGCAAGCTGGTGCTGATCATCTTCCGATAATGCCGCCCCTTTGGCCTGACGCAGTACGAACAACTGTGGAAACAGGCGGTAAATATCACTGCTGTTCATCGTTTCGCTTTCCTCAACCGCCTGACGCGCAATATGCAGATTTTCCTCTACCGTCAATTGCGAAAAAATCCGTCTCTCTTGTGAAACGTAGTTAATGCCCAGCGCGATGCGATTTGCCGCCGGAATGGGACTCAGGTCGCGCGGCGGCGCGCCAGCCTGATGCCAGAACATGGTGCCGCTTTCGATCGGTAAATTGCCGATAATGCAATTGGTCAGCGTAGTCTTTCCCATCCCTGGAAGCCCCAGCACACCGGTACATTTACCGGGCAGCAGGTCGAGATCCACATCCCATAGGGAGTGTTGATTACCGTAATAATGATTCACTGCGCGAAGACTCAACATAGATTCCTCCAGCATGATGCTATCCGCCCCACGTACAGGTCGTCGGAAGAAAATTGCAATTCTCTTGCCAGAAGAGGGATTGGGGTCAAAAAACAGCAGGAGAGTGTGCCGCGCAGGCGGTAACGTCTGGCTGGCCGGAGGGCTGGCGTTGTTTTGTGCACATTGCCAGTGCCTGGCGGTGTCGTAATGGTGCAGGCAAGAAAATGATGAAAATGCGAGCAAGATCCCGGCCATTTCAGGCCGCTTCGTTAGCTGATAAATATCAAAAAATAGCGATAAATTTTTTTTATCCCTCCGGAAAAGGGAGTGAGGGCGTTTTTGCCAGGCTACAGTCCATACGGGCTGGAGGCAGTTATCCACTATTCCTGTGGATAACCTTGTGTATTAGAGTTAGAAAACACAATGTAAGCGAGAGAAGACGCGGCCTGCGACTAAATTGATGCGAAAGACGGCTCGGGATAATAGTCATTAAATTACAGAATGTTAGATAAAATCAATGGCTGTCGCAGAAGTGTCATGCGTTGCCACAAAACTTTCATCGGGCGGCTTGACAAATGTTAAAAAAGTCATTGCTTTGGGGATAACACGTTTTTGCTGGTGTTTTATCTTGTCTGAGGCCAAATTTTAGCCTGCGGTCACGGTCATTCTGATGGCGTATCAGAAATATTCTGGTGCGTTACTGTTTTTTCATCCAGTATATTTTACTGGCAAAATATACGACTGCGAGTAAAATTACACACCTGCCCGCCCATTGCTTCAGGTAGCTGCTCATGAGTAAACCGTTCAAACTAAATTCCGCTTTTAAACCCTCTGGCGATCAGCCTGAGGCTATTCGCCGTCTGGAAGAAGGGCTGGAGGATGGTCTGGCGCATCAGACGCTGCTGGGGGTGACGGGCTCGGGGAAGACATTCACCATCGCTAACGTAATTGCGGACTTGCAGCGGCCTACCATGGTGCTGGCTCCCAATAAGACGCTGGCCGCGCAGCTGTACGGTGAGATGAAAGAGTTCTTCCCGGATAACGCGGTGGAGTATTTCGTCTCCTACTACGACTATTATCAACCGGAAGCCTACGTACCAAGTTCTGATACCTTCATCGAGAAGGATGCCTCGGTTAACGAACATATTGAGCAAATGCGTCTGTCGGCGACCAAAGCGCTGCTGGAACGTCGGGATGTCGTTGTCGTCGCGTCAGTTTCCGCTATCTATGGTTTGGGCGATCCGGATCTGTATCTGAAAATGATGCTGCACCTGACGGTGGGGATGATTATCGACCAGCGTGCGATCCTGCGCCGGCTGGCGGAACTGCAATATACCCGCAACGATCAGGCATTTCAGCGCGGAACCTTCCGCGTGCGTGGTGAAGTGATCGACATTTTCCCGGCTGAATCCGACGATATCGCGCTGCGCGTGGAACTGTTTGATGAAGAGGTCGAACGTTTATCGCTGTTTGACCCGCTTACCGGGCAGGTTGAATCCACGATTTCACGCTACACCATCTATCCTAAAACGCACTACGTGACGCCGCGCGAACGTATCGTGCAGGCGATGGAAGAAATCAAAGTTGAGCTGGCAGAGCGGCGTAAGGTCCTGCTGGCAAATAACAAACTGCTGGAAGAACAGCGGCTAAGTCAGCGTACGCAGTTCGATCTGGAAATGATGAATGAGCTGGGTTACTGCTCGGGGATTGAAAACTACTCCCGCTATCTGTCCGGGCGTGGCCCCGGCGAGCCGCCGCCGACGCTGTTTGATTACCTGCCTGCCGACGGCCTGCTGGTGGTGGATGAATCCCACGTCACTATCCCGCAAATTGGCGGTATGTATCGTGGTGACCGGGCGCGTAAAGAGACTCTGGTCGAATACGGATTCCGTCTGCCGTCGGCGCTGGATAACCGTCCGCTTAAATTTGAAGAGTTTGAAGCGCTGGCCCCGCAGACCATCTACGTCTCAGCGACGCCGGGCAACTATGAACTGGAGAAATCCGGTGATGACGTCGTCGATCAGGTAGTACGACCGACCGGCCTGCTGGATCCTATCATTGAGGTACGCCCGGTGGCGACGCAGGTTGACGATCTGCTGTCTGAGATCCGCATCCGTGCGGCGATTAACGAACGTGTGCTGGTCACTACGCTCACGAAACGGATGGCAGAGGATCTCACCGAATACCTCGAAGAGCACGGTGAGCGGGTGCGCTATCTGCACTCAGACATCGATACCGTGGAACGTATGGAAATCATTCGTGACCTGCGTCTGGGCGAGTTTGACGTGCTGGTGGGTATCAACCTGTTACGTGAGGGTCTGGACATGCCTGAGGTCTCACTGGTGGCGATTCTGGACGCAGACAAAGAAGGGTTCCTGCGTTCTGAACGTTCGCTTATTCAGACCATCGGTCGTGCGGCGCGTAATATCAACGGGAAGGCTATTCTCTACGGCGACAAAATTACCGCCTCAATGGCTAAGGCGATAGGTGAAACTGAACGCCGTCGTGAGAAACAGCAGCTCTACAACGAAGAACACGGTATTACGCCGCAGGGGCTGAACAAGAAAGTGGTCGATATTCTGGCGCTGGGTCAGAATATTGCGAAGACTAAGGCGAAAGGCAAAGGGAAGTCACGCGCAGGTGCGAAGTCTGAAATTGTCGAACTGGATATGACGCCAAAAGCGCTGCAGCAGAAGATTCATGAGCTGGAAGGGCAGATGATGCAGCATGCGCAGAATCTTGAATTTGAAGAGGCTGCGACGATCCGCGACCAGTTGCATCAGCTGCGCGAGTTGTTTATCGCGGCATCGTAAGATTGTGCCGGAGGCGGGGGAACCCCCTCATCCGGCCTGTGGGAGTAGATCGCGTTTGTAGGCCTGATAAGCGCAGCCCATCAGGTAATTCCACTTACCCCAGCGCCTGTACCGCTTTCTCCAGCGCGTAATGCAATAGCTGGCGGTCATGGCGGTAGGGAATGTCGCTGGCTTCCAGCACTTCCTGAATAACAACGCGGTCGGTAACGGTGGATACATCCACTTTCGGGCCCACAACCACCGCATCAATCACTTTCCTGCCAACGTACTGTTCAATGATTGCCAGCTTATCGTTAAGCGTCAGGCTGGCTGCTGGCAGGCTTAACTCACGACCCAGATTGCCGATGTAGACCATCGGGGCAGGTGTGCGACGTAATGCCTGCGCCAATTCGTCGAGCAGCAGGAGCGGCATCAGGCTGGTGTAAAAACTGCCGGGTCCGATCAAAATCAAATCCGCTTCGGCGATAGCTTCAACTGCCTCCCGCGTGGTGGGGACTTTTGGCGACAGCATCAGTTCCTGAGGCGGGATGGTGAGCTGATCGATATTCACTTCGCCATAGACTTCATGTCCCTGATCGTCGATAGCCATCAGATCCACCGGCAGCTCCGACATCGGAATTAAATGCGCATCAACTTTCAGCAGGCTACGAATTAAATTGATGGCTTCCAGAGGCCGCACACTGAGGTGATCGAGCGCCTTTAACATCAGATTTCCGAGGTTATGCCCGGAAAGCTCACCATTACCGCCAAAACGATACTCAAACATGGCGGATGCAACGCTGGGTTGAGTAATTAACTGGTTCAGACAGTTACGCATGTCTCCCCAGGCAATGCCTCCTTCAGAGCGACGAATACGACCTGTCGACCCGCCGTTATCGGTCGTGGTGACGATCCCCGTCAGGCGTGAACCTAAAGGGGAAAGAGAGGAGAGAACGCGTCCCAATCCATGCCCTCCGCCGAGAGCGACAACGCGGTCCAGATCTGCCAGCGTGCGAGTGCGCATATATTTTCCTGATATCAATTGATCGGCGCTACAGTAACGTAAATAGTGTGTTTTCAGCAATTATCCAGGCGGAATCTGGCGTAATTTTTTTCTGCGATCTACTCCTTTCTGACGAGATTCACCTGCTGGCAAGATGATGTATATCAATGCAAAACTGTGGTTTTTGCTTATTCTGTAGCGAAATTGCACGATCATGTCGCTATGTATGTGTTTATACAACGAAAGTGTACATGGCAAAAGCGTCATTTACACGCTAGTATCGGCATAACCACAATGTACTCTGAATAATTTGAGTTGCAGGAAGGCAGTGAGCGAGAAAATCCCCCGTAAGCGGACATAAGTACGTGACTGGGGTGAACGAATAAAGCCCACGCTTCTGCAATTTGAAGTATGACGAGAATAAACACTCTAGCCTCTGCACCTGGGTCAAATGATACGGTGCTTTGGCCGTGACAATACTTGAATAAGTTTGTCACCAGGGCGTAGGAAGAAATGACTACGTCTCCCGTATTTGGAAAGGTGTACATGGGCTCTCAACTTACCGATGCTTTCGCACGTAAGTTTTACTACTTACGTTTGTCGATTACCGATGTGTGTAACTTTCGTTGCACCTACTGCCTGCCGGATGGCTATAAGCCCGGCGGTGTCACCAATAACGGCTTTTTGACCGTTGATGAAATTCGCCGCGTCACGCGCGCGTTCGCCAGTCTGGGAACGGAAAAAGTGCGTCTGACAGGGGGCGAACCTTCATTGCGTCGCGACTTTACCGACATTATCGCCGCCGTGCGCGAAAACGATGCCATCCGTCAGATTGCGGTGACCACTAATGGTTATCGTCTGGCGCGTGATGCCGCTGCCTGGCGCGATGCCGGACTGACCGCACTTAACGTCAGCGTCGACAGCCTCGATGCCCGTCAGTTTCACGCCATTACCGGGCAGGACAAATTTCAGCAGGTGATGGCAGGCATTGACGCCGCCTTTGATGCGGGTTTTGAAAAAGTGAAAGTCAATACCGTGCTGATGCGCGACGTAAACCATCATCAACTGGACACCTTCCTGGCGTGGGTTCAGCCCCGTCCTATCCAACTACGCTTTATTGAACTGATGGAAACGGGTGAGGGTAGCTCTCTCTTCCGTAAACACCATATCTCAGGCCAGGTCCTGCGCGATGAGCTGCTGCGTCGCGGCTGGATCCACCAGATCCGACAGCGCAGCGACGGCCCGGCTCAGGTTTTCTGTCATCCTGACTATGCTGGTGAAATTGGTCTGATCATGCCTTATGAGAAAGACTTCTGCGCCACCTGCAACCGTCTGCGCGTTTCCTCTGTCGGCAAGCTGCATCTGTGTTTATTTGGTGAAGGCGGCGTAAGCCTGCGTGATTTGCTGGAAGATGACGCTCAGCAGTCGGCGCTGGAAGAACGCATTTCAGCCGCGCTGCTGGAGAAAAAGCAGACTCATTTCCTGCATCAGAACAATACCGGTATTACGCAAAACTTATCTTACATTGGCGGCTGATCGCTAAAAGGAGTTTTTCATGAGTCAGGTAAGCGCTGAATTTATCCCGACACGCATTGCTATTCTTACTGTTTCCAACCGTCGCGGCGAAGAAGATGACACCTCCGGCCATTATCTGCGTGACTCGGCGCAAGAGGCGGGTCATCAGATTGTCGACAAGGCGATTGTCAAAGAGAACCGCTACGCCATTCGCGCCCAGGTTTCTGCATGGATTGCCAGTGAGGATGTGCAGGTTGTGCTCATTACAGGCGGCACGGGCTTAACCGAAGGGGACCAGGCGCCAGAAGCGCTGCAACCGCTGTTCGACAGAGAAGTCGAAGGGTTTGGTGAAGTATTCCGTATGCTGTCGTTTGAAGAGATTGGCACCGCGACGCTGCAATCCCGGGCGATTGCCGGAGTGGCCAACAAAACGTTGATTTTCGCCATGCCGGGGTCGACTAAAGCGTGTCGTACCGCATGGGAAAATATCATTGCGCCGCAGCTCGATGCCCGTACGCGTCCGTGTAATTTCCACCCACATTTGAAGAAATAAGTATGTCGCAACTGACTCATATTAACGCCGCTGGCGAAGCGCATATGGTGGATGTCTCCGCCAAAGCGGAAACCGTACGCGAGGCGCGTGCAGAAGCATTCGTGACCATGCGTAGCGAAACGCTGGCGATGATTATCGACGGCAGCCACCATAAGGGCGACGTTTTCGCCACGGCGCGTATTGCCGGTATTCAGGCCGCCAAACGGACCTGGGATCTTATCCCGCTGTGCCATCCGCTGATGTTGAGCAAGGTTGAAGTTAATCTGCACGCCGAGCCGGAACACAACCGCGTACGCATTGAAACGCTGTGTCGCCTGACCGGGAAAACCGGCGTCGAAATGGAAGCGTTAACGGCGGCCTCCGTGGCAGCGTTGACCATCTACGATATGTGCAAAGCGGTGCAAAAGGATATGGTAATTGGTCCGGTGCGTTTGCTGGCTAAAAGCGGCGGCAAATCGGGAGATTTTAAGGTGGATGCGCATGATTAAGGTTCTTTTCTTTGCTCAGGTACGGGAATTGGTGAACACGGATGCGATAGAAGTCGCCGCTGAGTTTGCAACGGTAGAAGCGCTGCGCCGGAGTCTTGCGGCAAAAAGCGATCGCTGGGCGTTGGCGCTGGAAGACGGCAAGCTGCTGGCCGCGGTAAACCAGACGCTGGTCAGTTTTGACCATCCCCTTAATGCGGGTGACGAAGTGGCTTTCTTCCCACCGGTAACCGGAGGCTAAGATGGCTGAAACGCGAATTGTTGTTGGTCATGCGCCGTTCAGCGTCGGGGATGAGTATCCCTGGCTGGCCGAACGCGATGAAGATGGCGCGGTGGTCACTTTCACCGGTAAAGTCCGCAATCACAATCTCGGCGATAGCGTGCAGGCGTTAACGCTGGAACACTATCCGGGAATGACCGAAAAAGCGCTGGCGGAGATTGTCGACGAAGCGCGTGCGCGCTGGCCGCTGGGACGAGTAACGGTCATTCATCGCATTGGCGAACTGTGGCCGGGTGACGAAATCGTTTTTGTTGGCGTGACCAGTGCGCATCGCAGCAGCGCGTTTGATGCCGGGCAGTTCATTATGGATTATCTGAAAACCCGCGCACCGTTCTGGAAGCGCGAGGCCACGCCAGAAGGTGAGCGCTGGGTTGATGCCCGCGACAGCGATAAGCTAGCAGCAAAACGCTGGTAGAGTACAATTGGTGTAGGCTCATACTGATTCAGGAGATTGTCATGGACCGATTCCCACGATCCGATTCTATTGTACAGGCCCGTTCCGGCCTGCAAACGTATATGGCGCAGGTGTACGGCTGGATGACCTGCGGATTGTTGCTGACGGCGTTTATCGCCTGGTATGCAGCAAATACGCCCGCGGTGATGATGTTTGTCTTCTCCAGCAAAATCACCTTCTTTGGACTGATCATTGCCCAGCTAGCGCTGGTGTTCGTCCTGTCCGGCATGGTGCAAAGGCTCAGCGCGGGAATGGCGACCACGCTGTTTATGCTCTATTCGGTATTAACCGGGCTGACGCTATCAAGCATTTTTATCGTCTATACCTACTCGTCTATCGCCAGCACCTTCGTGGTCACCGGCGGGATGTTCGGGATCATGAGTTTGTACGGCTACACCACCAAACGCGATCTCAGCGGTTTCGGCAATATGCTGTTTATGGCGCTGATTGGTATTGTGCTGGCCTCGCTGGTTAACTTCTGGTTGAAGAGCGAAGCGCTGATGTGGGCGGTGACCTATATTGGGGTGATTGTGTTTGTCGGCCTGACCGCTTATGACACGCAGAAGCTGAAAAATATCGGTGAGCAGATCGACCTGCGTGACAGCTCAAATCTGCGTAAATACGCAATTCTTGGGGCCTTAACGCTGTATCTGGACTTCATCAACCTGTTCCTGATGCTGCTGCGTATCTTCGGCAATCGTCGTTAACTCTCTGTTGCCGGATGGCGTAAGCCGCCATCCGGTGAATCATTTCGCCATCGCCTTCTCGTTTTTTACCCGCAACTTTTTCGCACGACTCTCCAGCAGCAAATAGCACATCAGCGCCAGCAGCAGCGGAATAAAATAGTACAGCACGCGATATGCGAGCAGGGCGGCAATGATTGTCCCCTGAGAGGTGTTCTCTCCCGCCAGCAGCGCCATAAAGACCGCCTCCAGCACGCCAATCCCCGCCGGAATATGCACGATAACACCGGCGATACTGCTCACCAGCAGCACGCCCAGCACGAAGAAATAGTTGATATTCTGACCCAGCAACAGCCAGATAATCGCCCCCATTACCATCCAGTTAGTACCGGATATCGCCATTTGCGCGAGGGCAAATTTCCAGGAGGGCAGCACCAGTTTTTGGCCCTTGATGGTGATGTGGCGATGTTTAGCGAAAGCGCAAAACCACAGATAAACAACAATCATCAGCAGCAGCGCAATGCCTAAGAGGCGTAGCGTACCTTCATCGATATACCAGTGCGCGGGCAGTTCAACGACGCCGAAGGTGAAAATAAAACCGCCCAGCAGAATATAGCCCAGCCAGTTGGTGGTAATGCTCAGTGAAAAAATTCGCGTAATTGTGCTCCCCGGTAACCCGAGACGCGAGTAGAGACGATAACGCATCCCAATACCGCCCACCCATGTGCTTAACGTCAGGTTGAAGGCGTAACAGATAAACGACACCAGCATGACCTGGCGTTTTGCCAGCTTGTGCCCGCAGTAGTAGCGCCCGAGCAGGTCATAGCAGCCGTAAAGTAAATAACTGACGATCACCAGCCCTACGGCGCTGAGCAGGGCGATCCGATTGTAATCGCGAATTACCGTCCACACTTCCTGCCAGTTGACCTTACTGGCATAAACGACCAGCAATACGATGACCGCAATAAAAAATAGCCATGTGAGGATCTTTTTCGCTAAGCGCCAGCGTCGGTGGTTTTTTGGCATCAGGTTTCCCCTCCTGCATCCTCAGTTGGAATACGATCCTGGGTTTCCAGAGTTGGCTGTGCGGGTGGTTCTACCTCGGCCAGATGCGGGGTATGCGCCGGTAGCCAGCCGACCAGCGCCGGGAAGTGGCGTAAAAAGTGGAAGGCCAGCACGCTTTTGGTCAGGTTCCACCAGGTGCGTTTTGGCAGCATTGATTCATCAACTCGCTTGCAGTCCTGCGCAATAATGGGGTTCAGGTTGTCACGCAGGGTCTGGTTAAACGTGCGGTCATGAATAATAAGATTTGCCTCCAGATTGAGCGACAGACTGAGCGGGTCGAGATTGCTGGAACCTACCGTCGCCCAATGATCGTCCATTAGCGCGACTTTACCATGCAGGGGCTTACGCCGGTATTCATAGACATGGACGCCGCCTTTAACCAGATAGTTATACAGCAGGCGGGCACCCACTTTCACAATCGGCATATCCGGTTCACCCTGGACGATGAGTTTTACCCGAACACCGCGTCGCGCAGCTTTTCGTAGGGCATGCAGCAGGCGATAACCCGGAAAGAAATAGGCATTGGCAATGATCACTTCTCGCCGGGCCTGGGTCAGCATTTTCAAATAGTGGCGTTCAATATCATCGCGATGCTCTTCGTTATCGCGCCAGACAAACAGCGCCTGCGCTTCGCCAGGCCGATGATTCTCAATTGCCCGGTGATGACGTCGCCACCAGCGTCGTACGGCGCTCTGTCCCGGTAAGTTATCCAGCACGAATTTCAGGATGTCGGCCACGACAGGACCTTCCACGCGAACGGCATAATCCTGCTTGGCCTCGGGACCGTAATCAGACATGTGTTCAGCGGAATAATTAATACCGCCGACAAAGGCAACACGGTCATCAATGACCACAATTTTGCGATGCATACGGCGAAAGAGATTGGTGCGCATACCGAACAGACGCGGGCGCGGATCGTAGTAGCGGAAAACAACGCCAGCTACGGTCAACTCTTCGACAAAACTGTCGCTAAGATCCGGCGAACCGTAACCGTCCAGCAGCACCTCTGCTTTGATTCCGCGCTGGGCGGCTCCGAGCAAGGCGGCATGCAGCTGTTTTCCGACCGCATCTTCAAACCAGATAAAGGTCTCAAGGATAATTTTTTGCTGTGCCTGTTCAATGGCGTCAAAGACGGCGGGATAGTATTGATCGCCGTTTTCCAGCAGTTGAATTTGATTGCCTTCACGCCAGCCATTTTTCATAAATGAATCTCCGCACTCAGGGGGGCATGATCGGACAAATGTCGCCAGTGACGCAGCGCCAGCGTCGTTGGGGTACTGGCATTCGCGTTTTTCACGTAGATCCTGTCCAGACGCAGCAGGGGAAACTGCACCGGAAACGTCCGCGCCGGGCGACCGTGGGCGCGGGTAAAAATCTCGTCAAGGCCGGCCCTGGCTTTCAGCGGGTGATTGGCCGTTTGCCGCCAGTCGTTAAAATCTCCGGCGATCACCACGGGCTCCGCGTCGGGCAGGGCATTGACCCAGTCAGCCAGCATAGCGAGCTGGGCCTGACGGTGTGCTTCACGCAAACCGAGATGCACGCACATGACATGAATTGGGTGCGAGAGCATTGGCGGCACGATGCGGCAGTAGAGGACCCCGCGCTTTTCACTCGCGCCGACGGACACATCGCGATTTTCATAATGTTCAATAGGATAACGCGACAACACCGCGTTACCGTGATGCCCTTGCGGGTACACGGCGTTACGCCCGTAGGCGAAGTCGCTCCACATGGTGTCCGCCAGAAATTCGTAGTGGGTGGTATCCGGCCAGTTCTCAATCTGCAGCGAGTGAGCATCGTGCGCGCCCATAACTTCCTGTAGGCACACAATGTCTGCACCGACCGTTCTGACAGCCTCCCGTAGCTCAGGCAAAATAAAACGCCGGTTGAAGGCGGTGAACCCTTTGTGAGTATTAATGGTGAGCACATTGAATGAAAATTGAACTCCTGATCCGTTCATGAGCCTCCCGTTGGCGTCACTTCCTAAATAAAATAGTGTAGTCGTCGTCACAAAAAGATGCGGTGTTGCGGAATTTTCCGTAAAGTCCGGTACTCTGAATAATTAGTTGAAAATCCTTCAGGAGAAAAGCCATGAGGTGGCAACAACGTGTTCGTGTCGCAACGGGTCTAAGTTGCTGGCAGATTGTGTTGCATTTACTGGTAGTGGCGTTGCTGGTAATGGGCTGGATGAGCGGTACGCTGGTGCGCGTCGGCCTGGGATTATGCGTCGTTTACGGCGTAACGGTTTTATTAATGCTGGCCTTGCAACGTCACCATGAACAGCGCTGGCGCGACGTAGCTGATGTGCTGGAAGAACTGACTACCACGTGGTATTTCGGTGCCGCGATGATCGTACTGTGGTTGCTGTCGCGCGTGCTGCAAAACAACGTCTTGCTGGCCCTGGCGGGGCTGGTGATCCTTGCCGGACCCGCCGTGGTCTCGCTGTTGGCGAAAGACAAAAAGCTACATCACCTTGCGTCTAAACATCGCATACGCCGCTGAGCCGGTCGTGGCCGCTATCACCAACAGCGGCCACAAACTTCCCCACACAATCTGCAGACTCGCATCCTTCAGGTAAATCTGTTTCGTGATGTCCGTAAAATGGCGGATTGGGTTTATCCACGTCAGATTCTGTAGCCAGACCGGCATATTTTCGACCGGCGATACGTAGCCTGAAAGTAAAATCGCCGGCATCATAAACACAAACACGCCGATAAACGCCTGCTGCTGGGTGGCACACAGTGATGAAATCAGCAGACCAAAGCCGACCAGCGACAGCCCGTAAATCACCATCGTGAAATAGAACAACCCCAGTGAACCGGCAAACGGGATGTGATAAGCCCAGATGCCGATCGCCAGCACAATGGTGGCCTGAAACGTTGCCACAATTAACGCGGGCACCGCTTTACCGATGAATATCTGCCAGGTGGTAAGCGGGGAGACCAGCAACTGATCCAGCGTGCCTTGCTCGCGCTCGCGGGCAACCGAGAGCGAAGTGACGATCATGACGCCGATGGTGGTGATCATGGCGATCAGCGACGGAACCACAAACCATTTGTAATCCAGATTCGGGTTATACCAGTTACGCACCACCAGCTCGCTGTTGTTCGGTTTCGGCTTGCCGTCCATCAGCTCCTGCTGATACTCCTTAACGATTTGTTGCAGGTAATTCGCGGCAATTTGCGCACTGTTAGAGTTACGCCCGTCGAGAATAATCTGCATGGGAGCCTGCTGGAAAGTATCCAGATTACGCGAAAAGTTGGCCGGGAAGCGCACCAGCAACAGGGCTTTTTGCGTGTCGATGGTGGGCTGGATCTCCTGCGGGCTTTTCAGCAGCAGAACGTGCGTAAAGGCGCTGGCGCGAGCGAAGCGCTGGGTTAGTTCCACCGAATGTTTACCGTTGTCTTCGTTATAGATAGCGATAGTGGCGTTGGTGACTTCCAGCGTGGCCGCGAACGGGAACAGAATAACCTGAATCAGCACCGGTAAAATCAGAATGGCTCGCGTCTGCGGTTCACGTAACAGCGATTGCAGCTCTTTACGAATTAATGTCCATAAGCGATGAAACATGCCCGTCCCCTTAATCCAGCCGACGTTTGGTTTTAAGCCACGTCAGGCCAATAAACATCACCGCCGAAGCGATTAAAAACAGCACGTTGATAATCAGTACCACCGGAATATTTCCCGCCAGAAACAGGCTTTGTAGGGTGCTGACGAAATAACGAGCCGGAATAATATAGGTTACTGCCCGGATAATCGCCGGCATGCTGTCTATCTGGAAGATAAAACCCGACAGCATAATCGAGGGCAGGAAGGCGGCGTTTAGCGCGACCTGCGCAGCGTTAAACTGATTGCGGGTGATGGTGGAGATAAGCAACCCCATGCCGAGCGTGCTGAGCAGAAACAGGCTGGTAATGAAAAACAGGATCAGCAACGAACCGCGATAAGGCACGCCGAGAATAAACACCGACACCAGCATACACAGCAGCATCGCCAGCATGCCCAGAAAGTAATAGGGGATCAGTTTACACAGCAGCAGTTCGACGCGGGTGACTTCGGTAGACAACAGCGCTTCCATGGTTCCGCGCTCCCATTCGCGCGCCACCACTAATGAGGTGAGGATAGCGCCAATAACCGTCATGATGATGGTTACCGCCCCGGGAATAATAAAATGTTGGCTGATGGCCGCCGGGTTAAACCAGTAGCGTGTCTGCACGTCGATCAAAGGTTCAAATGATTCTCCGCGATCTTCCGCCCGCTGTTGTTGCCAAATCTGCCAGATGCCTTCGACATAACCCTGCACAAAGTTAGCGGTATTCGGTTCACTGCCGTCGGTGATCACCTGGATCGGCGCCACGTCGTTGGGGCGCGCCATCTGCTGGGCGAAATCCACCGGGATCACCACCAGCCCGCGAATGCGCCCGGCCTGCATTTTCTCAATCAATTCCTGACGGTTATCGCTGATGGTGGCGTCAATATACGGTGAACCGGTCATGGTATGGGTAAAATCCAGCGCCTCTTCGCTTTGCTGTTCGAGCAAAATCCCTACCCGCAGCTTGCTGGAGTCGAGGTTGATCCCGTAGCCGAAGATAAACAGCAGCAGCAGCGGGATTACCACCGCAATCAGCCAACTGCTGGGATCGCGGACGATCTGGCGCGTCTCTTTCACGCACAGCGCGCGTACGCGACGCCAGGAGAGAACGGAGTTACTCATGCGTATGCTCCTTATCCCAGTCATTGATTAGCGTGATAAACGCCTGTTCCATGGTCGGGTCTGGCGTCTCACTGTCAGCAGCCTGAGCTTTCAGGTCGTCCGGCGTACCGCTGGTAATCAATTTGCCGCGATACACCAGCCCGATGCGATCGCAGTATTCTGCCTCATCCATAAAGTGGGTGGTCACCATCACCGTGACGCCTTTTTCCACCATGCTGTTGATATGTAACCAGAACTCCCGACGGGTGAGCGGATCGACCCCGGAAGTGGGTTCATCGAGGAACAGAATGTCGGGTTCATGCATCAGCGAACAGGCCAGCGCCAGGCGCTGTTTAAAGCCCAGCGGCAGTTCGTCGGTGGCGTGGGAGGCGATACTCTTCAGGCCGAATGCCTCGCTCATCCGCTCGATTTTCTCCTTCTGCGCCCGACCGCGCAGGCCGTAGACGCCGGAGAAAAAGCGCAGATTCTGTTCAACCGTCAGGTTGCCATAGAGGGAGAATTTCTGTGCCATATAACCCAGATGCTGGCGCGCTTTACCGGAGCTGACCTTCAGGTCCATGTCCAGCACCAGCGCTTTACCCGAAGTGGGGACCAGCAGGCCGCACATCATTTTAAAGGTAGTGGATTTGCCCGCGCCGTTGGGTCCTAACAAACCAAAAATCTCGCCGCGCTGCACGGCAAAGTCTACGTGGTCGGTAGCGGCAAAATCGCCAAATTTTTTGGTCAGCGCTTTGGCTTCGATCACCGTTTCACCAGGCGTGCCTTCCACGGTATGCAGGATAGCGCCCAGCGGGGACTCCGATGTTCCGGCCCCGCCGAGTAAATCGATAAAGGCATCCTCGAAGCGGGGGGCGGTTTCGTTGATGGTTATCTCCGGCATGCCGTCAGCGTTTTGAATCTGCTGGGCCGTCGCTTCTTTTTTCAGGATTAAGCGGACGGATTTCCCCTGAATCATCCCGTCGCTAACCTGCGGCAGTTTTAACGTGCGTTGCAGCAGTCGGCGGTTATTTTCCTGCGAACTGCTCATCAGGAAGCTGCGACCCGACATGGTTTGCGTAAGCTGAGTGGGATCGCCCTGATACAGCAATTCACCTTCGTTCATCAGCAGCACATCACGGCATTGTTCAGCTTCATCCAGATACGACGTGCTCCAGAGGATCAGCATGCCGTCCCCGGCCAGTTCATGAACCATTTGCCACAGTTCGCGGCGGGAAATAGGGTCGACGCCTACGCCAGGCTCATCCAGCAGCAACACGCTGGGTTCACCGACCAGCGTACAGGCAAGTCCGAGCTTCTGTTTCATGCCGCCGGAAAGCTTGCCGGCCAGTCGTCCGGTAAACGGCCCCAGTGAGGTAAATTCCAGTAGCCGGGCAAAGGTTTTTTCTCGCGCTTCACCGGTAACGCTACGTAAATCTGCATAGAGATTGAGGTTCTCCATGACGGTCAAATCTTCATACAGACCAAATTTCTGCGGCATGTACCCCAGTACCGCATGCAGCACGCTGTCGTCTTTGATGGGATCAAAACCAATCACCGTTGCGCTACCGGCGTCGGGTTTCAACAGCCCTGCCAGCATTCGCATCAGCGTGGTTTTGCCAGCGCCATCCGGCCCGACCAGCCCGGTCACGTAGCCCGCATGAACGGTACAGTCGAGCGGGGCGACAGCCGGTTTATCCATTCCGGCAAAGTTTTTCGTCAGTCCATTCAGCGTAATGACGGCGTCATTCATGCCGTGCCTCATCGCTGAACTTTATCGTTACCGGCATTCCCTGGCGCAGCGCATCGTCCGCGTCGGTCACCACAATACGCAGGCGATAAACCAGGTCGGTGCGCAGGTCAGGGGTCTCGACTGTTTTTGGGGTAAACTCGGCGGTGGGCGACACGAAGCCGATTTTACCGTGATACGGTTTGTCCGGACGGCCATCGGTGTAAAGCAGGATTTCGCGTCCTGGCTGCGCCTGGCTCAGATTTCGTTCGTCAACGTAGGCGCGAACCCATACCGGACGCGTGAGTGACAGCGTCAGTACCGTGCCCCCTTCGTTCAGCATGCTGCCGGGTTCGACCGCACGGGTGAGTAACGTGCCGTCAGACGGCGAGGTCAGCGTGGTGTCATGCAAATTAAGCTCTGCCTGGGCCAGCTCGGCCTGAGCTTGTTCGAGCGTGGCTTTCGCCTGCTCGATGTCCTGCACACGATTACCGCTGCGGTATTGGCTGAGTTTATCCTGTGCGGATTTCAGAGAGGCCAGCGCCTGATCGCGTGATGAACGGGCGTTTTCCAGATCGTTGGCGGAGATAGTGCGGCTTTTCCACAATCCCACCTGCCGATTGTAAAAGTTTTGCGCGTAATCATAGGCTGCCTGCGCCTGTTTGACTGCCGCTGCGGTTTGCGCGATCTCCTCTTCACGATACCCTGCCAGCATCAGATCGTATTGCGCCTGGGCGGCGGCAACATTCGCTTTTGCCTGCATTAATGCGTTTTCATACGGTGCTCGGTCCAGTTCGCCCAGCACCTGACCGGCGGTAATGGCATCGCCTTCGTCAACCGCCAGCGAGGCCAGCCTGCCGCCGACGCGAAAACTCAGGTTGACGCTACGGATATCGACATTGCCGTACAGCGTCAGACCGTTATCTTGCCGACTTTGATACCACCACGTTCCACCGGCAATCACGGCAACGAGGGCCGCGATGACCAGCCCGAGAACGACAGGTTTTTTCATGACTCCTGACTCCTTTGCGTTAAACCTTGCAGAATAAGATCGATGTGACAGGTGATCGTTTGGTCAATCAGCGCGGTTTTATCCTCATCAAATTGTGACCAGCCCGTACGCAACAGAATGGTTTCTTTCCCCAGACGAAAGGCCAGTACCTCGCCGAGTAGGGCGTGGGTGTGCAGGATCATTCGGGTATCGTTGGCATCGCCGCCGGTATAGGCAGCAATCAGGCGCGTCAGGTGAGTATGTAGCGGATTGATAACCTGGTCGTGCACCAGTTGATAAGCCGCGGTGGGGGAAAGCTGTTCGCGCGAAATAAATTTGCTCAGGTTAACGGTATCGTCCTGGGTTAACAGCATGATCATATTTTTGCAGGCGCGGAGGATCAGTTCGCGCATCGCGCCACGATCCGGTTCCGGCTGAGCAAACAGACGCTCGGCTTCTTCAGCGTGCGGGCGAAACTGTGAGCCGATAAAATCCGCAATCCACTGGGCGCAGGCGAGATATAAATCCTCTTTTGAGCCAAAATAGTAGGTGATAGCAGCAATATTTTGCCCGGCCTGCGCGGCGATATCGCGCGTTGTGGCGTGCAGACCATACTCGCCAAACTGCGCCAGCGCGGCGGCAATGAGCTGATTTTTCGCCTGTTCACCTTTGGTTGTCATGGTGGGTGTATTCATAGCACGACTCAGATCTTAATCAATCGATTGATTAAGATTATGACTGATGTGTAACCTTGTCCAGTCCGGACCGTTATTTTTCAGCGCAGGGATAATTTATGCGGCATATCACAAAAACTGCTACACTCCGCCCCTTCATGACATTGTGGTTTTTGTCATCTTTATTATATGTATCTCCCTGAAAACGACACCGGTAACGGTCAGGGGGGTTCGGAGTTGTTATGTCTTTTGATTCCCTTGGTTTAAACCCTGATATTTTACGTGCCGTTGCCGAGCAGGGTTACCGTGAACCTACCCCTATTCAGCAGCAGGCGATCCCTGCCGTGCTGGAAGGCCGCGATCTGATGGCTAGCGCCCAGACCGGTACGGGGAAAACGGCAGGTTTTACCCTGCCGCTGTTGCAGCACCTGATTACCCATCAGCCGCATGGCAAAAGCCGTCGTCCGGTGCGTGCGCTGATCCTTACGCCAACCCGCGAACTGGCGGCCCAGATTGGCGAAAACGTACGTGATTACAGTAAGTATCTGAATATTCGCTCGCTGGTGGTCTTCGGCGGCGTGAGCATTAACCCGCAGATGATGAAGCTGCGCGGCGGTGTGGATGTGCTGATCGCCACGCCTGGTCGTTTGCTCGATCTGGAACACCAGAATGCGGTGAAACTGGATCAGGTTGAGATTCTGGTACTGGATGAAGCTGACCGCATGCTGGATATGGGCTTTATTCATGATATCCGTCGCGTTCTGGCGAAACTGCCGGCAAAACGCCAGAACCTGCTGTTCTCAGCAACGTTCTCTGATGATATTAAGTCGCTGGCCGAAAAGCTGCTGCACAATCCGCTGGAAATCGAAGTGGCGCGCCGTAATACCGCGTCAGAGCAGGTGACTCAGCACGTTCATTTCGTTGATAAAAAGCGTAAACGTGAACTGTTGTCGCAGATGATCGGTCAGGGCAACTGGCAGCAGGTGCTGGTGTTTACCCGTACCAAACATGGTGCAAACCATCTGGCGGAACAGCTGAATAAAGACGGCATTCGCAGCGCGGCGATCCACGGTAATAAATCTCAGGGGGCGCGTACGCGTGCGCTGGCTGATTTTAAATCCGGTGATATTCGTGTGCTGGTGGCAACCGATATTGCCGCGCGCGGTCTGGATATTGAAGAGCTGCCGCACGTGGTGAACTACGAGCTGCCAAACGTCCCGGAAGATTACGTGCACCGTATTGGTCGTACCGGTCGTGCGGCCGCTACCGGCGAAGCGTTGTCTCTGGTGTGCGTCGATGAACACAAGCTGCTGCGTGACATCGAGAAGCTGCTGAAAAAAGAGATCCCGCGAATTGCGATGCCAGGCTACGAGCCAGACCCGTCCATCAAAGCCGAGCCGATCCAGAATGGTCGCCAGCAGCGTGGCGGCGGTGGTCGCGGTCAGGGTGGAGCAGGGCGTGGTCAGCAGCCGCGTCGTCAGGATGGCGGTGCGCCAAAAGCGAAACCGCGTAGCGGCGAAGGCAAACCGGCGGGCGATAAGCCTCGTCCACCGCGCCGTCCGCGCAAACCGTCTACAGCGCAGTAATTGCGAGCCCGGCCGAAAGGTCGGGCTTTTCTTTTTGCGACACGTATCAGAAAGTGCCACAATAGTGGCTGTTTATACAGTATTTCAGGTTTTCTCATGGCACTAACGGCTGCGCTAAAAGCGCAAATTGCCGCCTGGTATAAGGCGCTTCAGGAACAGATCCCCGACTTTATTCCCCGTGCGCCCCAGCGGCAGATGATTGCTGACGTCGCGAAAACGCTCACCGGGGAAGAAGGGCGGCATCTGGCAATTGAAGCGCCGACCGGGGTGGGGAAAACGCTGTCGTACCTGATTCCCGGTATTGCCATAGCGCGTGAAGAACAAAAAACGCTGGTGGTCAGTACCGCCAACGTTGCTTTACAGGATCAGATCTACAGCAAAGATTTACCGCTGCTGCGCAAAATTATCCCCGATCTGCGTTTTACCGCCGCGTTTGGTCGCGGGCGTTATGTCTGCCCGCGTAATTTAGCGGCGCTGGCCAGTAGCGAACCCAATCAGCAGGATCTGTTGGCCTTTCTCGACGATGACCTGACGCCCAACAACCAGGAAGAACAAAAGCGCTGCGCCAGGCTAAAAGGCGATCTCGACAGCTACAAGTGGGACGGGCTGCGCGATCACACGGATATCGCTATCGACGACGGACTCTGGCAGCGCCTGAGCACTGATAAAGCCAGCTGTTTGAATCGTAACTGTCACTACTATCGTGAATGCCCCTTTTTTGTCGCCCGCCGTGAGATTCAGGAAGCCGAAGTGGTGGTGGCTAACCACGCGCTGGTGATGGCGGCCATGGAAAGCGAAGCTGTTTTGCCGGAGCCGAAGAACCTGCTGCTGGTTCTTGATGAAGGTCACCATTTGCCGGACGTCGCGCGTGATGCGCTGGAGATGAGCGCAGAAATCAGCGCCCCCTGGTATCGGCTGCAGTTGGATCTGTTTTGCAAATTAGTAGCCACCTGCCTGGAACAGTTTCGCCCAAAAACCACGCCGCCGCTGGCGAATGCCGAGCGTCTGAACGGTCACTGTGAGGAACTGTATGAGCTGATTTCATCGCTCAATAACATTCTTAATCTGTATATGCCTGCGACCCAGGAGGCGGAACACCGTTTCGCGATGGGCGAACTGCCTGCGGAAGTGATGGAGATTTGTCAGCGTCTGGCGAAGCTAACAGAAATGCTGCGCGGTCTGGCGGAACTGTTCCTCAACGATCTCAGCGAAAAAACCGGCACCCACGATATTGTGCGTCTGCATCGGGTTATTTTGCAGATGAATCGGGCTTTGGGCATGTTTGAGGCGCAAAGCAAACTGTGGCGGCTGGCTTCGCTCGCGCAGTCGTCAGGCGCGCCGGTGAGTAAATGGGCGACGCGCGAAGTGCGTGACGGGCAGATCCACGTCTGGTTCCACTGTGTGGGGATCCGTGTGAGCGATCAGCTTGAACGACTGCTGTGGCGCAGCGTACCGCATATTATCGTGACCTCCGCCACGCTGCGTTCGCTCAACAGCTTCTCGCGTTTGCAGGAGATGAGCGGGCTGAAAGAAAAAGCAGGGGACCGCTTTATCGCGCTGGATTCACCGTTTAATCACGTTGAGCAAGGCAAAATCGTCATTCCACAGATGCGCTACGAACCGTCAATTGATAACGAAGAGCAGCATATCGCGGAAATGGCCGCCTATTTCCGCGAACAGCTGGAAAGTAAAAAGCATCAGGGCATGCTGGTACTCTTTGCCAGCGGTCGGGCAATGCAGCGTTTTCTTGAGCACGTTACCGATCTGCGTCTGCTGTTGCTGGTACAGGGCGACCAGCCGCGCTATCGACTGGTGGAGCTGCACCGCAAGCGGGTGACCAACGGCGAGCGTAGCGTACTGATTGGGCTGCAATCTTTTGCCGAAGGTCTGGATTTGAAAGGCGACTTGCTGACCCAGGTGCATATTCACAAAATTGCTTTTCCGCCTATCGACAGCCCGGTGGTGATCACCGAGGGCGAGTGGCTGAAAAGCCTGAACCGCTACCCCTTTGAGGTGCAGAGCTTGCCCGCGGCGTCATTCAATTTGATCCAGCAGGTTGGGCGACTCATTCGTAGCCACGGCTGCTGGGGAGAAGTGGTTATTTATGACAAGCGTTTATTGACCAAAAGCTATGGCAAGCGTTTACTGAACGCATTACCCATATTTCCGATAGAGCAACCTGCTGTGCCAGACGTTATAGTAAAACCAAAAGAAAAAGCGAAACCCACGCGTCGCCGTCGGCGTTAACGATGCGAGCAACAGGCAAGGAGTTATCGATGGATTACCGCAAAATCATCAAAGAGATTGGGCGAGGAAAAAATCACGCGCGTGACCTGGATAAGGATACCGCTCGCGGACTGTATACCCATATGATGAACGGCGAAGTGCCCGATCTTGAGATGGGCGGTGTACTGATTGCGCTGCGTATTAAAGGCGAAGGCGAAGCGGAGATGCTGGGCTTTTACGAAGCGATGCAGAACCACACCATTCGCCTGACTCCGCCAGTGGCCAAACCCATGCCGATTGTCATTCCCAGCTACAATGGCGCGCGCAAGCAGGCAAATTTGACTCCGCTGCTGGCGATTTTACTGCATAAGCTGGGCTTCCCGGTGGTGGTGCACGGTGTCAGCGAGGATCCAACCCGCGTGCTGACTGAAACCATTTTCGAACTGATGGGGATTGCGCCGACGCTGCATGCCGGGCAGGCGCAGGCAAAGCTGGATGGTCATGAGCCGGTGTTTATCCCGGTGAGTGCGCTGTGTCCTCCGCTGGAAAAACAGCTGGCGATGCGCTGGCGAATGGGCGTGCGTAACAGTGCGCATACGCTGGCTAAATTAGCCACGCCGTTTGCCGAAGATGCCGCGCTGCGTCTTTCCAGCGTTTCCCACCCGGAATACGTATCGCGCGTGGCGAAATTTTTCGGCGATATCGGTGGGCGTGCCCTGTTGATGCACGGTACCGAGGGTGAAGTGTACGCCAACCCGCAGCGCTGCCCGCAGATAAGCCTGATAGATTCGTCCGGCGTGCGAGTGCTACAGGACCGGCAGAGCGAGATGCCCGATGAGCCGGTCCCACTGCCGGTGGCTAAAGACCCGGAAACTACCGCGCGCTGGATTGAGCGTTGTCTGGCGGGCAGTGAGCCGGTTCCGGCATCGCTGAAAATCCAGATGGCCTGCTGCCTGGTAGCAACCGGTGAATCCGCGACGCTGGCTGAAGGACTTGACCGCGTCGAGCAAAGCTTCTGATTTTTCTTTCTCCCGACGGGTCATTTGCCTGGCCCGTCGCTTCACGCCTTCCGGCAACGTGAAATTTCTGCACGTTTATTGATCTCCTGAGCGCTGTGGCGCAGCATAGTTTGTTGAAAAATAAGAACCACAATCAACACGCGACACAACAGGAGATAACAATGAACAGTGGACATCGCTTCCATGTGCCAACGCTGCACGCCTTTATCCAGGCCGTTTTTCACCAGATGGGAAGCAATGAACTGGAGGCGCGGCTGGTGGCCGATCATCTGATAGCCTCTAACCTCGCCGGCCACGACTCCCACGGTATCGGCATGATCCCAAGCTATATTCGCTCATTTTCGCAGGGACACCTGCAGATCAACCGCCATGCCAAAGTGGTCAACGATGCGGGAGCGGTGATTACGCTTGACGGCGACTGCGCATTTGGTCAGGTGGCGGCCCACGAGGCAATTACGCTTGGGATCGAAAAAGCGCGCCAGTACGGTATCGCTGCCGTGGCATTACATAATTCGCACCATATTGGACGCATTGGCTACTGGGCGGAGCAATGTGCGGCGGCGGGTTTTGTTTCGGTGCACTTTGTGAATGTGGTAGGGATCCCGATGGTCGCACCGTTTCATGGCCGCGATAGTCGATTTGGCACCAACCCCTTCTGCGTGGTGTTCCCGCGTAAAAATACGTTCCCGTTGTTGCTGGACTATGCAACCAGCGCCATCGCGTTTGGCAAAACCCGCGTGGCATGGCACAAGGGCGAGCCGGTGGCTCCGGGATGCCTGATTGATGCTAATGGGGTACCCACAACCGATCCCGCCGTAATGCAGGTCTCTCCGCTGGGGTCGTTGCTGACCTTCGCCCAACACAAAGGTTATGCGCTGGCGGCAATGTGCGAAATTATGGGGGGAGCGCTTTCTGGTGGTAAAACTACACATGAAGAGAGCCTGCAGACCAGCGCGGACGCCATCATTAACTGTATGACGACCATCATTATGAATCCGGAACTGTTTGGCGCGCCGGACTGCGACAACCAGGTCGCGGCATTTGCTAAGTGGGTGAAAGCGTCCCCCCATGCTGAAGATGTCCCGATCCTGTTGCCAGGGGAGTGGGAGGTGAATACTCGTGAAGAACGGCTGGAGCAAGGTATTCCGCTGGATGCCGGAAGCTGGCAGGCGATTTGCGAGGCGGCGTTGCAAATAGGGATGCCAGACGCCGTGTTGCAGGAATTCCGTCAACGACTGGAACACTAAGCAAAAAAAAAGCCCGTCCAGTGGCGGACGGGCAAACAAAGGGTAACAAACAGGGTCAATGAGGGTTGGAGCATTGGGTCGTACAGGTAATCTTTCGGTTATTTATAGATAACCGCGGTGCCGCTCATTTTGTCTTTGCCGATAGCAGAAGTGATGCTGTAACCCGTTGCGCCAGCAGCAGTCGCTTTTTCAGCCAGTTTTGCTTCCAGGCCGTCCAGCGTGGTGGCGCCGTCAGCAGATACCACACCAATTTTGTTCATGTTTTGCGCCTGAGTAGAGGAAACTGGCTCGGCAGCGAAAACGCCAAATGACAGGGTAGACAGAGCGATGGCGGCAACAGCAAATTTGATATTTTTCATGATTAATTTCTCGCAGGTTTGTTCTGTTAGTCAGTGTTCTTTAAGAAGACGTTGTTTCGTCGATGTGAGAAGTATCACGTTTTTTTATGCGAGATAAAATCGAATAGAATTGACGACGTCAATCAAAAAAATTGAATGACAAATAACTTATTGAATATTAATAAATTCGAAAGAGGGATTTACAGTTCTTGTCATTGCGCTTTACAGAGAAACCGACAACGGCACATTTTGCTACACAGAGTGCAAAAAAGCGTGCTCGTAAAGGAAATCGTATGCGCTGAAACTTTCGGTAAAGATAAGTCAACGTAGCTGGCTGTCTTTCGAACCTCTGCGATTATATCCTGAAAATCCTGCGCTATGTGAATCTTTATCCTGCTGGCATGTGATGCACAAGCGTACGCCGGGCACGGCCTCCCGTCTGGCCTGAGGGATTGGATTACCACATTCTTCGCATTCATACAGACTTTCCCCCGTCGGTAACTCACCGCGGGCGCGGGCAACAGCATCTTCAATAGTATTGTTGATCTGTTCGTTAACAGCGTCGTCATTTGCCCATCCGGATGCCATACCTACCTCCTGCTGATGTCTACAGAATAAGTATAGCGAATGTGATGGCTGAAAAACGACCACGCGTCAGCGGTATCAGATTTCAGACCATTCGCGCAGCAGGTTATGGTAGAGATTGAGAAGCGACAGGATCTCGCTACTCTCCCCATGACGTGTCTTCAGGGACTGGATGTTTTTATCCAGTTCAAAAAGCATGGCGCGATTTTTGTCGTCCCGGATCATCGACTGGATCCACATAAAGGATGCCACCCGAACCCCACGGGTCACCGGCGTAACGCAGTGCAGGCTGCTGGAAGGGTAAAGTACCAGATCGCCTGCCGGAAGTTTTACCGCATGCTGGCCGTAGGTGTCATTGACCAGCAGCTCTCCTCCCTCATAATCGTCGGGATTACTCAGGAATAAGGTGGCGGAAAGATCTGTGCGCATCCAGCCGTTTTCCGGATGACTACGCACCGCGCCGTCAACGTGAAAACCGTAGGTCTCGTTGTGCTGGTAGCGATTGAACAGCGGTGTGGAAAGCGTTTTCGGTAATGCAGCGGCGAAGAATAACGCGCTGTTGTTCACCGCGTTTTGTACCGCCTGTTGTAAAACGCTGTAACGCTCACTTTGCGTATCCACCTGCTGGTTGTTTTTAACCTGCGCACCCTGAGCGCCGGTGGTTGCGCGTCCATCAACCCAGTCGGCAGCGTCCAGTTGTTCGCGAAACCAGGTGACATCCTGCGCCGACAGAATGCCGGGAATGTGATACATCATCAGTGTTTCTCCTGAAAGTGGGGCTTACGCCCCACGTAAAAGATCAGAAATGCATATTTGCCGTGAGCAGGAAGGTTCTTGGCTCACCCGGATGGTAACGGTATCCGCTCTTGTTAATGGAGGATACATAATCGGTGTCGAACAGGTTATAGACGTTCAACTGGAAATCGAGATTGCGATTCACGCGATACCCCAGTTTTGCGTCGGCGACCCAGTAACCTTCGGTGTAGGATGGCGTACCCACGGCCCCGTCGGAACCGCGATGCATACTGCCCACGTAGCGAGCGCCCGCGCCAACAGAGATATCATCGGTAGCCTGATACTGGTTCCACAGCGTGAACGCATGTTCTGGCGTATACGGCAGGGATGAAGAACCATCCTGAGCAACGTTTTTGCCGCTGTGGATCGTCGCGCGCTGCTGGGTGTAACCCCCAATAACCTGCCATGCGGGAGTGATGTTCCCTGCTACCGAGAGTTCGTAACCTTCAACGCGCTTCTCCCCGTACTGGGAATATGTGCCGTCGTCGTTCTGCTCAACTTCGTTCTCAATATCCGTACGGAAAATCGCGGCAGTTAACAGCAGGCGCTTATCCAGCACCTCCCATTTGGTGCCGATCTCGCTGGTTTTCGCTTTCTGCGGTTTGAAATCGGTACGGTTCGCACTGTTACCGCTTCCGCCCTGAGCGAGGGCAAAGTTGCTGCCGCCCGGCGGTTGCTGAGAAACGGCGTAGTTAATGTAAACGTTACCGTTATCGGTCAGGTGATACAGCGCGCCCGCTTTCCAGTTCACCAGATTGCCTGATTTGGCAGTATCCACGGTGGTGACCGGAGAACCTTTCGCCACGCCTGTCGGACACGCGACCGCGCCGCGACCAGAAGCGCCGCAAGCGGTGGCGCTGTCATATTCCGTGCGGTAATTGTCGAGGCGAATACCACCGTTTAGTTCAAACTCACGGGTAATCTGTAGCGTATCAAAGGCGTATACACCGAAGGTATCGGTTTGCCCGTTAGCATTAGCGCCGTTACGAGACAATCCGCCGATATTCACATTGCTGTCGGGATGATAGATATTTACCGGCGGCGGGGTGATCGGGTTTACACCATAGTTGGTTTGCGTTTCACGCGTTAGCTCCACGCCGGTGCTGATGTCGTGACCGATGGATCCGGTGTAAAATTTTGAGGTCAGGTTGGTCTGGTTGGTCAGGATCTTATTGCTGACATCTTTGGTATTAGCCAGGCGTGACCAGGTCCAGGTGTCGACGCTGCTGGTGGGTTGAGTGATGTTAGTCGCGCCGCCCATCACCGCCGTCATCAGATAATCCTGCTTAATGCGTGACCAGCGGGTGGTGTTGCGAATAGTGGTGCTGTCGTTCAGGTCATGTTCAAAACGCATCGTTGCGGTATCGGTCGTCGAATCGTCGTAATCAGAGTTGGTACCGTAGAAGTTATGCGTATCCACTTTTCCTGACTGATTCAGTGCAGCAGTCCCCGCGGAAGGCGCGGAATATCCCGGCAGACCGATGGTCGGGACACCTCCATCCGGGGTGTTGTGCTGGGTGACATGCAGATAGTTCAGATACAGTCGGTTCTCAGTGCCTAAGCCAAAGGCGAGAGAGGGGGCCACACCATAACGTTCATTCTTAACGTTATCGCGACCGGCATCATGCGTTTTTTCACCCATCAGGTTTAACCGTGCAGCGGTGGTCTCGCCGATGACCTGGTTAATGTCCAGCGTACCACGGCGGAACCAGGCGCTACCGACGCTGGCCGAGGCATCGATCCCTGAGTCAGTGCGCGGCTGTTTGCTGATCATATTGATGGAGCCCGTTGGCGCGCTACGGCCATAGTCGGTGCCGGAGGGGCCTTTGATCACTTCAACCTGTTCGGTATTGAAAGTGTCGCGCGTAACGCTGCCAATATCTCGGATACCGTCGATATAAATACTGTTCGAGGTATCCGCACCACGCATGTACACCGCGTCACCGGTGGTGGAGTTACCGTTCTCACCGGCGAAAAACGCGCCAACGCCCGGTACGTTTTTCAGCGCATCGGTCAGATTGGTTGCACCTTGATCCTTAATCACCTGCTCAGAAATCACTGTCATGGTGCGGGTTGTATCCGCTACCGGGCGGGAGAACTTAGGGTCGGCAGACTGCGTTGGGGCGTATAACGAAGGTTTGGCCGCTTCAACAACCAACGTATCTTCTTGTTTTTTATCTTGATCGCCCGCGGCGACAGCCTGAGCTACCGGAGACAGGCCAATACACAGACCGGCAAAAAAAGTCAGTGAATGAAAACTACTGGCAGGCAAATTGCGATTTTTATCCATGTTAGTGAGTGACTTATTATTTTTTGAGTAGACGGTTTCACTCGCGCGAAGGGACATCTCTGTGGATGTTATACCCTGCAGGCCTCGCGGGAGTGAACGTGTAATTGATAATGATTTTGATAAGCATTACTAATCAGTGCGACGTTTTAGCATTCATTAATTCAAAAATAAATACATTTATTTACATTGGACTCAAAATTGCTACACGATGATTACAATTTAAGCGGTGAACGACGTGAACAGTAGGTAGCAAACTGCATTCGGGGTGAATGCAGTTGGGCTAAGGTGAGGGACTACTTATAGATAGTTGCGCTGCCGTACATCTGGTTTTTACCGCCCGCAGAATTGACGACAAAGCCTTTTGCGCCTTGCTCTTTCGCTTTCTCTGCCAGCTTGTCTTCGAGATCGCTCAGGTTAGAAGCTCCGGTAGCGAAAACAGTGCCGGAAGCTTGTAGCTGGCCGGTTTGGGGGCTGGTGTAGGGCTGTGCAGCAAAGGACGCAAATGTCATGCCGGTCAGTACGGTAGCGGCAAGGAATGTGAGGCATTTCTTCATGGTGATATCCTCTGAGAAACAACAGGTCGTGCCTGATAAGTTTAGGCCGTCAGTGGATAACATTTACCGCAAAAAACTGGTGATGAGATGTCTGTTTTTTGAACAATCAGCAAGCCATCAAATAGGTATAAAAAAAGCAAATTTCCTTGCTGTGTGTTTACCGCGTGGCGTTATGCGGGTATCTTACGCCGCTGTTAAAAGGAGAATGCTATGTCCCCCCAGAAACCGGGATTACACCCACGTAACCGCCACAATGGCCGTTATGATCTTGCGACTTTATGCCAGGTTACACCCGAGTTGACGCAATTTCTCACCCTCACGCCAGGCGGCGAGCAGAGTGTTGATTTCGCGAATCCGCAGGCAGTGAAGGCGCTCAATAAAGCACTGCTGGCGCATTTTTATGCGGTGAAAAACTGGGATATTCCAGACGGTTTTCTGTGCCCGCCGGTTCCTGGTCGCGCTGACTACATTCACCATCTGGCCGACCTGTTAGGTGAAACCAGCGGAACCATTCCGGCAAATGCGAGCGTGCTGGACGTGGGAGTTGGGGCAAACTGTATTTATCCGCTGATCGGCGTGCATGAATACGGCTGGCGATTCACCGGCAGTGAGACCAGTAGCGAAGCGTTTAACAGCGCTCAGGCGATCGTAAATGCCAATCCGGGGTTAACTCGCGCAATTCGTCTGCGTCGCCAGAAAGATGCTACGGCAATCTTCAACGGTATCATTCACAAGAATGAGCAATACGAAGCCACATTGTGTAACCCGCCATTCCATGATTCTGCGGCTTCAGCCCGCGCCGGAAGCGAGCGCAAACGTCGTAATCTGGGGCAGGATAAAGATGATGCGCTGAACTTTGGCGGGCAGCAGCAGGAGCTGTGGTGTGAAGGCGGTGAAGTGGCGTTCATCAAAAAAATGATCGCCGAAAGCCAGGCCTTTGGCCGTCAGGTGATGTGGTTCACCACGCTGGTTTCGCGCGGTGAGAATTTGCCTCCGCTGTACCATGCGTTAACGGATGCGGGCGCGGTGAAAGTGGTTAAGAAAGAGATGGCCCAAGGGCAAAAGCAGAGTCGCTTTATTGCCTGGACCTTTATGGATAACGATCAGCGTCGCCGTTTTATGGCGCGTAAACGCTAAAGCGTTGGCTCGGTTGGCGGCAGCGGTTCGCTTGCTGCCGACGCAGGGCCATTCACCGGTGCAGGCAAAACCTGATAGGTCTGTACCGGCGCGCGTACGTTGGCCAGATCGAAGTATTTCTTCACCTGGCTGTCGAGCGCGAAACGTACCGTCCACTGTTTCAGCGGTAATGTGGTAAATGAGACCCGTAGCGTGAAGGCCGTATTGGTTAACCCCACAATCCCGGCAAACGACGGCTCGCCAATAATCAGCCCGCGAATATCGTCCTGTTCCATCACTGCAGCCACAGCGTCTTTCAACGCCTGATTCGCTTTATCTGCATCCTCATGGCGGTCTACGTCGTAATTGGCGACGACCGATCCAATCCCGCGCACAAAGTTGGCGAAGGTCGTTATCGATGACCAGGGAATGATATGGTACGCCCCGGTGTCCTGACGGACGCCCACAGAGCGGATGGACATCCGTTCAACCGTACCGGTGAGTGGGCCGATAGTCACCAGGTCACCTGTGTTCATGCCATTTTCGAACTGAATAAAGATCCCGGTAATAATATCTTTTACCAGCGTTTGCGAGCCGAAAGAGATAGCCAGCCCCAGCGCCCCGGCCCCGGCCAGTAAGGGCGCGATATTGACGCCAATTTCGGATAGCACAATCATGATGGTGATCGTGCTGATGATCACCGCCAGCGCGTTGCGAAACAGCGTCAGCAGGGTGCGGGTACGGGCGCTGGGGAGCGGGCGGCCGTGAATATCGGAAGCCAGACGATTTTCAATCAGGCTGGCAAGGATCGTCCAGCCGATGGCGGAGAAGAATAAAATCAGTGCGATACGGATCAGGATATCCACCGTTTTTTCTCCTGCGCCGTAATGCAGCCAGTTCCAGAAGTCGAACAATCCCCAGGCATTCAGTAGCAGCATTACCGCGACGCACACCGTCAGGATCCTGGCCACGCTTAACGCCGTCGACAGCCAGCCATTCAACCGTTTTTGTAGTTCCGGATAGCTGCGCTGGGTGTGTGGCGAAAGGGTAATAGTTTTGGCTATCCAGCGGGAAAACATGCCGGAAACAAAGGCGGCAATTCCAATGATTACCAGACTGCGCAGCGTAGCGCCCATCATGAATTTCAGGCTGTTGCCCGGATCAAACAGCGAGAAGAAAAACAGCACAATGAAGTAGGCGCTGGCCAGCCAATGCCATACCAGCGCAAAGGCGCGGATAAACAGGCTGAAAAACGCTAACGATCTTTCCGCCAGATTCAGCAAATGCTGCGTTATCTCTTTCTTGTTTCTGAAAATCAGGTACAGCGCCCATAGCGTGATACACAGCATGATGATGACGTTGGCCATCGCGCCGACCTGCACGTTGACCTGATTCGAGATAATGGGAACGGCAACGATAAGTCCGTATCCAATCAGGCTGCTCAATGAACTTAAACGGCGATTCCAGTAGCGCGCACCGGCATCCTGAATGTTAAACGGGCGCAGTTCGGCCACCGTTGGGCAAAATATCAGGCGCAGAATGGCTTTGAAGAACTCAATCAGCGCAAAGGCATTGAGAAACAGACTTTGCTGAAAGGCGATAGTGCGGCTACCGGCGTTCATTCTGTCGCTCAGTATCTGCCCGACAAACAAAGTCAGCGCCAGCAGAAGCAAATCGATAATGAATGCGCCGACGATCATTGCCGGAAGCTGGAGCCAGTTGCTGCGTTCGCGGTTTTTCCGTCGTGCCCATTGCCCCATTTTGCGATACAGCGGCAGCGCGCACAGGCGAAGCAGCCAGAAAAAACCGAACACTGACGCCGCCAGCATTAAAAAATGGGTCAGGGCATTGGTGAACGTTTGCGGGTTGAAGGTCTTGTGTGGTGCATCGGTAATATTGCGGTAAAGCTGAGCAAAGCGGCTGGAGAGCGCCTCACCGTAGTGGCGGGTGACATCCGTGACGTTTTCCAGCACCGTTTTTTCTTCCGTTAACGTGGGCGGAACAATGGTTGGCACCGGTTCGGCAGGGGGCGCTGTCGCCACTTTGCGTAACTGACCGATCAGTTCCTGGCGCGAGGCGTCATTTTCCAGCACATCAGCCAGTGCGCCGTAGGCCGCTTTCTTCTGTTCAACATTCGGCTCTTTCGCCGGCGCGGTTTGCGCGTTGGTTGACGTTGGCGTAGTGACGCCAGGTATCGTCACCGCCTGAGTCGGGAGACTCACCAGACAAACAAAGATGAACAGGATCCAGCGCATGACTCCTCCCATGAGAAAATAAATTCAAAAGGATAAGTATAGATGTCAGGGCGGGGGAGAAATGAAATGAGAGGATTCTGGTGAAAAACCTCCCTTCAGGCGAAGGGAGGGAGAGCTATCAGGAAACGTGCTGCAAGAATTCCTGTAAACGTTGGCTGGGCGGATTTTCAATCAGGGCCTGCGGATTACCGTCTTCGGCAATACGTCCCTTATCAATGAAAATCAGGCGTGAAGCCACTTTTTCGGCAAAGCCGATTTCGTGGGTCACAATGACCATGGTCATCCCTTCCTCCGCCAGATCCTGCATAACTTTCAGAACTTCGTGGCGCAGTTCCGGGTCCAGCGCTGAGGTTGGCTCATCAAACAGCATCATTTTCGGCTTCACCGCTAGCGCACGGGCGATCGCCACACGCTGCTGTTGACCGCCAGACAGCTCAGAAGGGTAGTGATGCGCACGCTCGGCCAGACCTACTTTCGCCAGCAGCTCTTTAGCCAGTTTCTCGGCCTGTTCTTTATTCGCCCCGCGTACGCGCTGTGGTCCGAACATGACGTTTTCCAGCGCCGTCAGATGCGGGAACAGGTAGAACTGCTGAAACACCATCCCGGCTTCCTGGCGGATTAACCGCTCGTCTACCTTTGGATCGTTTACCTTCAGACCGTCGACGATCAGATCGCCAGAGGTTATCTCTTCCAGTTTGTTAATGCAGCGCAGCAGGGTTGATTTACCGGACCCGGATGGCCCGATAATTACCACCACTTCGCCCTGCTGAATGTTCAGGTCAATATTGTGCAGCACCTGGGTTGGGCCAAAGTGCTTAGAAACGTTTTTAAATTCAATCACAGGATTTTCATCCTTCTTTCCAGACGACGCAGAATGAAGCTCAGCACCAGCGTAATGATCAGATAGAACACCGCAACGGCGCTCCAGATTTCCAGTGCGCGGAAGTTACCGGCAATGATTTCCTGGCCCTGACGGGTCAGTTCAGCGACGCCAATGACAATAAACAGCGAGGTATCTTTAATGCTGATGATCCACTGGTTGCCCAGCGGTGGCAGCATACGACGCAGCGCGAGAGGTAAAATAACGTGGCGGATAGTCTCTGTACGTGAAAGCCCAAGCGCCAGTCCGGCTTCACTGAATCCTTTATGGATTGAGAGCACCGCGCCGCGGGTGATTTCCGCAATATAGGCGCCGGAGTTGATCATGATGGTGACAACGGCGGCGCTAAAGGGATCAATGCGTAAATCGTTAAATGCCATTGGCAGGGCAAAGTAAATAAACATCACCTGCACAACGATTGGCGTACCGCGAATGACTTCGATAAACACCAGCGCTACGTGGTTGGCTATCCAACCGCCGAAAGTACGCGCAAACCCTGCTGCAAGCCCGATTATCAGACCGCCTGCCAGACCGAGGACCGAGATCCACAGGGTCATTTTGGCGCCTTCAATCAAAAGCGGGATGGCGGGCCAGATGGCACTCCAGTCAAACTGCATATTTCGTTCCTGTTACCGTGGTGAGAAAAGTAATGAGCCATAACGCGATGACTCAAAATTGCAGGCCCGGCGGCGCTGGCGCTACCGGGCGTTACAGAACGTTCTTGTTATTTAGGTTCGGTACCGAACCATTTTTTGTAGATTTCGTTGTATGTGCCGTTCTCTTTCAGCGTTTTCAGCGCGCCGTTCACTTTCTCACGCAGTTCATCGCTGCCTTTCGGGAAGGCGATACCGTACTGCTGGGCTTCCAGGGATTCGCCTACTGCTTTGAACTGACCGTTGCCAGCGGTTTTGATGAAGTAAAGAATGTTTGGCGTGTCGTGCAGTACGGCGTCTGCGCGGTTGGTGCCCAGTTCCATATATGCGTTATCGATATTCGGGAACTGACGCAGATCTTTGGTTTTGATGTTAGCTTTCGCGTAATCAACGGAACCCGTGCCGCTCTTCACAGCGACGACTTTACCATCCAGATCTTTCACGCTTTTCACGTCGTTATTATTCGCTTTGACCATCACTAACAGACCGCTTTTGTAGTAGCCGTCAGAGAAGTCGATCGCTTTTTTACGCTCATCAGTGATGGTGATACCCGCCAGCGCCAGGTCGATATTCTTGGTTTGCAGAGCCGGGATGATGCCGCTGAAATCCATTGGTTTCAGTTCATAATCCAGCTTCAGTTCTTTGGCCACGGCAGCCCACAGATCCACATCAAAACCAACGTATTTGTCACCCTGTTTGAATTCGAACGGTACAAATGCGGTGTCGGTTGCGACAACCAGTTTCTTATCTGCGGCATGGGAGGACACCGCAAAAGCCAGGGTAAGTGCAGCCAGTGAGACTTTTAATACAGACTTCATAGGATTTCCTTTTATATCCACGGGGCGATCCCCTGCGAGAACATATGGCTTAATGAAAAAATCGTGCCAGTTTTGCAACTCATTGTTTTAACAAGAGGGTGTCTCGTTTCTCTGCACAATAAGTAGGGCAAAGTGGGCAATCTGCACTGTTTTGGGGCACTCATTTGGTGCGTACCTGACACAGTGCAAACGGTATGACTATTTAGCGTAAAAATTGTTGATAAAACAATCTTTCGTTAACGATTGTGTGAAGTAATTATTACAAATAATTTACTTTGGAGTGACGAACGATCAATGTCATGCACCATAGATGTGCAAAACCCCCGCCAGGGCGAGGGTTATATAGGTAATTCTTATGTCTGCTGTTATTCAATGTTGGCTTCGATAAACCACAGGAATTTGTCGAGGTCGCGTGAAGCGGCGGTGAAGATATCTGCTGTATCTTCGTCTTTTGCTTCGCTAATGGCTTTACGGACGCTGTTAGCGACGACGGCATAACGATCGGCCAGCTCTTTTAAGTGGTCCTGTACGCTATGGATATCCAGCGGATAGCTTTTCAGAGGCGTTTTGCTGTTAATAACCTGGGTGGTACCCAATGCCACACCGCCTAACTGTACGGCGCGCTCAGCCATGGTGTCGAGGTGATCGGTCAGGGCAGTACGGAAGCCATCGAGCATTTCATGCACAGCAATGAAGTTCGCGCCGCGCATGTTCCAGTGAGCCTGTTTGGTGATCAAAGACAGGTCGATGAACTGGATCACTTGCTGATTCAGCAGCTCTACGGTCGCTTTCTTTTCGCTATCTGTTACATCGTTGCGGGTATAAAGGAGGGCAGATGCTTTTGTTTTTACCAGTTTTGCGGTACTCATATTTTCATATCCTCTTGATAATTATGTCCCAGCTCTTCAACGGGAATAAGTATAGCGTGAATTTTGGATTTATTTTTCTGGTGTTACCTATCACTTTAATAGCGAAGAGATGGGTGGATATGAAATAACTAATAAAATCATATGGATATAGTGGTTATTAATGGAGGTGTGTTATTTTTATGTTAATGTAAAAATTTCAAGAAATATGCAGATGAGAAAATTATATTTATTAGAATAATTATCACGCAGATTTACAATTGGATATTCTGCATGATTATGCAAACCATGCAGAATATTAAGTGGTTAATTCACGTCAACTTGCTTAATTTGTGGTTCTTTGCGAATAGTGAGCGTCGAACCCATTGATGCGACAATAATGGCGCCCAGAGCGAGCGTCTGGACAAGCGTCAGCGTTTCACCGAGGAAGATCATTCCTGAAACCGCAGCCAGTGCAGGTTCCATACTCATCAGAGTACCAAAAGTGCGTGTTGGCAGCCGCGTCAACGCAATCATCTCCAGCGAGTAGGGAAGCGCAGTGGAGAGGACCGCAATGGCCAGGCCTAACGGCAGAATGGACCAGTGCCACAAGGCATCCCCAGCCTGGAGCGCGCCGATGGGTACAAAAATCAGCGCCGCAATTAATGACCCTACCGCAACGGTCGCCGGACCATGTTCCGCGCCGGCACGCTGCCCGGTAAGAATATAGATTGCCCAGCAGGCGCCAGCGCCCAGCGCCAGCGCAGCACCGGTTAAATCCACGTGAGAAACGTCCTGACCTAACGGCAGCAGGAACCAAAGCCCGAGTACAGCCAGTGCAACCCAAATGAAATCCACCGGACGTCGGGATGAAAACAGTGCTACCGCGAGCGGGCCGGTGAACTCCAGCGCTACGGCAATTCCCAGCGGGACGGTCTGGATTGACAGATAGAAGAGATAGTTCATCCCGCCCAGAGACAGACCATAAAACAGCAGCGGCAGGCGTTGTTCTTTGGCGAATCGCAAACGCCAGGGTTTAAAGAAGGCAATAAGGATGAGGGTGCCCAGCGCAAGGCGCAATGCGGTAACGCCCGGCGCACCGACGAGTGGGAATAGCGATTTTGCCAGAGATGCTCCGCTTTGAATGGAGGACATAGCAATAAGCAAAACCAAAATAGGCAACCAGACTGGCGCTTTACGTGACGACCCCGGCATCCTTTCTCCTGTCAAATGATAATTACACGCCTTCATCTGCGTGACGTTGCAAATTTGCTACGACACGGATGACGTGATGTATAGAAAAGTAAAACAGCGAGTGTAATGGAAATACGCACCGCTGGTTGAGTATTCGTTGAAAAAAAAATTGCTCAGTTCCGTACAATGGCATGAAAGTGATGGATTAATAATCTGTGTGATTAGGAATATTCTGGATGAATGTGCCATATTGTGCGCGCAATAATGGCATTTTAGGTTAGAAAAGTGATGTTAATTGAAAGAGATAGCGGGTTTCTGAAACGTTCTGTTACATGAAAGACCCCGTTAGACATCGCGAATCGCAAAGAGTTTCCCATCAATTTTTGGTATATTTAAAACTTAGGATTTACTTGAAGCACATTTGAGGTGGTTATGAAAAAAATTGCATGTCTTTCAGCACTGGCCGCTGTTCTGGCTTTCTCCGCAGGTACTGCTGTAGCTGCGACTTCTACCGTTACCGGTGGTTACGCTCAGAGCGATGCTCAGGGCGCAGCGAACAAAATGAACGGTTTTAACCTGAAGTATCGCTACGAGCAGGACAGCAACCCGCTGGGTGTTATCGGTTCCTTCACTTACACTGAAAAAGATCGTACCGATGCGTCTGGCGACTACAACAAAACCCAGTACTACGGCATCACTGCTGGCCCGGCTTACCGTCTGAACGACTGGGCAAGCATCTACGGTGTAGTGGGTGTTGGCTACGGTAAATTCCAGAACGCTGCATCCCCGGCTGATAACCACACCACCAGTGACTACGGTTTCTCTTACGGTGCTGGTCTGCAGTTCAACCCGATCGAAAACGTTGCTCTGGACTTCTCCTACGAGCAGAGCCGTATTCGTAGCGTTGACGTTGGCACCTGGATCGCTGGCGTGGGTTACCGCTTCTAATCACTTCGGTGATACAAAAATCCGCCTCTCGGGGCGGATTTTTTTTGTGCGCAACTCAGAGATTAACGAGATTTGGTCTCAAAGATGTCGGTACCCAGATGGTTGTAGTCCACCTTCTGCAATTTGAAGTTGGTGATATACACCGGGCCAGCCTTTTTCTCTGAAATAAAGCGATAGCTGTTGGTGATTTCCTTCGCGCTTATCCCCGTCCACTGCGAGAAAAAGCTGAGGAAATCATTGGCGGAGCGACGGGCTTTAATCACCCGGTGCGCTTTATCATCGCTCGACAGCACCATAAATGGTACCTGGAAATTCTGCTGGAACTGATCGTCATGCGCCAGGTACTGCACCTCTTTCCCCCGCTCTTTAAACGCGAGGCCATGATCGGAGAAATAGACCATCGAGAAGCTGTTACCGCTGTTACGTAACTGATCGTAAAGCTGGCGCAGCAGGTCATCCGTCTGCGTCATGGT
This sequence comes from Citrobacter sp. Cb028, assembly GCF_030336705.1. NCBI lineage: Bacteria > Pseudomonadati > Pseudomonadota > Gammaproteobacteria > Enterobacterales > Enterobacteriaceae > Citrobacter > Citrobacter sp. Cb028. Next base: position 640,667 of record NZ_JAOWCZ010000034.1, read on the forward strand.
GTACAGATAGCAAGATGTCTCTTTCGACTGGACGAAAGTCTCGTATTTACCCTGCGTACGGTCGCAGGCCTGCGGATGCGAGCCCATTAAATGCAGCACGATAAGCTGTGGCTGAGTGCGCTCGGTTGCCAGCACCTGGGCGGTCATCTTCAACAACGCTTCGTCACGGGTATTTTTATCCGCTTCGAAATCACCACTTTTGAGGAACTGAACTTCATCAGCTCGCTTCGCAATGCTGGCGATGGCCGTATCGTATTCACCAATCTGTCCCTGATTGGAGAACCACCACGTCTGGAATCCCGCGCGGTTAGCCAGAGTGACAAAGTTATCCTGGAACTGGGGTTTATTGTCGACCACCCGATTTAACGTCAGGCCGAGTGATTTTTGGGTCGAACCGCTTGCCGCGATGTAATCCGCGAAGATGTAGCCGTTAACGGAACTGGCAAACGGCGTGTTATCCCAGTGACCACCAAAAGCGCCTAACGCATCGCGGCGGGCGCTTTCGCCGATGACCACCACGTAGGTATGATACTTCGGCTTCACGGCGGTTACCGTCCAGCTGTCTTTCACGCTCGCCAGCTTCGCCATACGCTCTTGTTCGTCGAGCACTTCGTTGTTATTAACGATAACGTCCTTGGCAAAGCGGAAAACCGGATAGCCAGTGTCTTTCAGCTTGAACACGCCGCCCCAGGCCAGGTTTTGCACCGGGGTTACAAAGAACGCGACAACGCTGAACAGCAAACAAATGCTGTCGAACTTGTTCCAGCTACGCTGCAGCACCTCTTTTTTACGGCGTACGGCGATAACACCGAGGGCGAAAATAAACACCCCAACCAGATAACTGTACCAGGGGAAGATGGTCAGGATTTCAGTAGACTCTTCCATATTGGTTGAGTGCAGCGCCAGCAAGGTATTGAAGTTCGGCGAACCGTAAGCCTGGCCAAACGGGAAGTACATTGCCGCTACCAGCGAGCAAATGCCAATCAGCACTTTCTGCGCACGCGGCGCGCTGCGCCACAGCAGCATCAATATACAGGTGAAAGCAACGCTATAGAGCAGGCTAAGCGGATAGCCCAGCGCAAGGTTGATCAGCAGAGACTGTAAGAAATAGAGGCCAGTCCACGGACTAATCGCCCGGCTACGAGCAATGATTGAATCTTTGAGGGTTAAATTCATATGCCACTGTTACAAAAACGCCATGTGCTTACCCTGGCGCTAAGGGTCATTGCCTGCCTGAGAGAGCGAGAAGGGGGATAGGGTCCGCATCCGCGAGCCGCAATATATGCAGGGCTGCGAAAAGATAGAGTGTGTGCAAGAGAAGGTCAACTACTACTAAGAAATTGTTTTGCGAGGGGCGTGGCAAAACTGACAAAAAGAAGGGTTATTGGCACGAAAACGATCACCGTATCCGAGTTACGGCAGGAAAATGAAGCGGCGTACCGCGACGCCGCATTATTTATCTGCAGGTTTATCCTGCTCTGGTTTGCTGTTAATCATGTCGCACAGCATAGAGATCAGCATTAACCGTACTTTAAAGGGAGAGTGGCTAAACACGCGTATACACCTCTTAAATTCATTCATATAAACCTCCTGACTTCACGATCCCATCAGTCCTTGAGGGATGTCTTTATTATATACAGATATAGCACAGGCTATATTATATAGCTATTGCTAAAACGTTAATTTTTTGTGCCCACGCAACTCTGGTTTACAATGAGCGTTCTCTAATCAGATGCCGTTAACGCGTCACAGTAACGAGGAAGCAGAATGAGTCGTCGCGCAGGTATGCCAACAACAAAAAAAGTGACGCAATTGGTGAATGTCGAAGAACACGTTGAAGGATTTCGTCAGGTCCGGGAGGCACATCGCCGTGAGCTGATTGATGACTACGTAGAGCTGATTTCCGATCTCATTATTGAGGTGGGTGAAGCGCGCCAGGTAGATATGGCAGCACGGCTTGGGGTTTCCCAGCCGACGGTTGCTAAAATGCTTAAGCGTCTTGCTTCAGTTGGGTTGATTGAAATGATCCCCTGGCGGGGCGTTTTTTTAACCGCAGAAGGTGAACGACTGGCTCTGGAGAGTCGGGAGCGTCACCAGATTGTGGAGAATTTCCTGCTGATGTTAGGTATCAGCCCGGAAATTGCCCGTCGCGACGCGGAGGGAATGGAGCATCACGTCAGTAAGGAAACGCTGGAGGCTTTTAGCCGGTTTACGCAACAGCAAGGCACAGGCTCTGAATGAGTTTTCCTTTACTACGCGCCTTACAGCGCGATCGCTTTTTTCAGCTGTTAATCATCGTCGGGGTTGTACTGAGCCTGTTCGTGCCATTTACGCCACGGTCGTGGCCGGGGGCGATAGACTGGCACACGATTATTACGCTTAGCGGCCTGATGTTACTGACCAAAGGCGTGGAGCTAAGCGGTTACTTCGATGTGTTAGGGCGCAAGATGACCCGGCGCTTTAACACCGAACGTCAATTGGCGATATTTATGGTGCTGGCGGCGGCGCTGCTGTCGACGTTTCTGACCAACGATGTTGCGCTGTTTATTGTTGTTCCGCTGACGATCACCCTGAAAAAATTGTGTGCCATTCCTGTAAATCGCCTGATTATCTTTGAGGCGCTGGCGGTAAACGCCGGATCGTTGCTTACGCCAATAGGTAATCCGCAAAACATTCTGATGTGGGGACGCTCCGGCTTATCGTTTACCGCGTTTACCTGGCAGATGGCGCCGCTTGCGGGGACCATGATGCTGACGCTGGTGGTGCTGTGCTGGTTCAGTTTCCCGCATAAAGCATTGCATTATCATACCGGTACGCGCGCGCCTGACTGGCAACCGCGCCTGGTGTGGAGCTGTCTGGGGCTGTATATCATTTTCCTGGCGGCACTGGAGTTAAAACAAGAGCTGTGGGGCCTGGCGATCGTCGCGGCAGGATTCATGGTGCTGGCTCGCCGCGTGATCCTCAGCGTGGATTGGACACTGCTGTTGGTGTTTATGGCGATGTTCATTGATGTGCACTTGCTGACGCAACTCCCGGCCTTGCAGGAGATTACCCACCAGATTGGCACGCTGTCAGCACCGGGGCTTTGGTTGACGGCCATTGGCCTGTCGCAGTTTATCAGTAATGTTCCCAGCACGATTTTGCTGCTGAACTACGTCCCGCCAACGCTGCTGCTGGCCTGGGCGGTCAATGTGGGCGGTTTTGGGTTGTTGCCGGGATCGCTGGCGAATCTTATTGCTTTACGGATGGCAAACGATCGACGGATCTGGTGGCGTTTTCATTGGTATTCGGTGCCGATGCTGATATGGGCGGCGCTGGTAGGGTATGGTTTATTGCAGGTGATGTGAGGATTGTGCCCGATGGGGCTGGCGCTTATCGGGCCTACAGGTTAAGTAGGCCCGATAAGGCGAAAGGACAGTTTTGATGCTTAGTTCAGACGAACCGGCATACCTGAACGGTTCTGTACCGCCTGCTCAACGACGGCCTGATCGACGTCAGACTGACCGGTGATGCTGGTAATGCTCTTGTTCAGCGTAATCGGTACGATTTCCCCGCCTTCGAACTGTGCTTCAGTGGTGGACAGTGGGTTGTGTACCTCGATGTAACGGCTGCCGTCTGGTTCAGTCGTGGCTTTTACCGGCTCATCGATAAACTGTACGCGGGTGCCGACCGGCACATTTTCAAACAGGAATTTGATGTCGTCGTTACGCAGACGCACGCAACCGTGGCTTACGCGTAAGCCGACGCCGAAGTTAGCATTGGTGCCGTGGATGGCGTACAGGCGACCGATATACAGCGCGTACAGGCCCATCGGGTTATCCGGACCTGCCGGAACAACGGCTGGCAGCGGTTCGCCCGCAGCGCGGTATTCCGCATGCATTTTTGCCGTTGGCGTCCAGGTTGGGCCCGCTTTTTTACGTTCTACTTTGGTGGTCCAGTTGATTGGCGTGTCTTTGCCCAACTGACCAATACCGATCGGCAGAACAATAACGGTGTTGGTGCCTTTCGGGTAGTAGTACAGACGCATTTCAGCGCTGTTAATAACAATACCTTCATGCACGGTATCCGGCAGGATCAATTGCTGAGGTATGTTCAGGACGGTGCCGCCCTTCGGCAGGAAGGTATCCACGCCCGGGTTGGCTTCCAGCATATTAGACAGACCCATCTGATACTCCGCCGCAAAATACTCCAGCGGTTGGGTGTTGCCTTCAGGAATAGTGATGACCTGGTTTTGGCCGATCAAACGGCTGCCATCGGTAGGCAGCGGGTACGTGACGGCAGAAGCGGTGTTACAAAAACCAACTATTGCGAGTGCCGCCGCGAAAAGCGTTGTTAATTTCATATTCATGTTCATGTATGCGAGATTCAGTGCCAGGCAGGCTAGTGGGTTGAGATTTATGTAGTGTTGGGCACGCATTATATGTGCAATCTGAGCAACAAGGAATTCGGATGTGTACTAAATCACATTTTTTTCCTTTTGCTTTCACTTTATCCCTTCAGCATCAAGGCGCGATCTTATTGCAGACTTATGGCATAATAAGCGGTTCGTCACATATTTCTTTCTCTTTCAGGATACGCCAGTGTTAGTTTCCAGCAACGTCACCATGCAGTTCGGCAGTAAGCCGCTGTTTGAAAATATTTCCGTCAAATTTGGCGGCGGCAACCGTTACGGCCTGATTGGCGCGAACGGTAGCGGTAAATCCACTTTTATGAAAATTCTCGGCGGCGACCTCGAACCGACGCTGGGCAACGTTTCCCTCGATCCGAACGAGCGTATTGGTAAGCTGCGTCAGGATCAGTTCGCCTTTGAAGAGTTCACCGTGCTTGACACCGTGATCATGGGTCACGGTGAACTGTGGGAAGTAAAGCAGGAGCGCGATCGCATTTACGCCCTGGCCGAAATGAGCGAAGAAGACGGCTATAAAGTTGCTGACCTTGAAGTTCAGTATGGCGAAATGGACGGCTACTCTGCGGAAGCGCGTGCGGGTGAACTGCTGCTGGGCGTAGGTATTCCGGTAGAACAGCATTACGGCCCGATGAGCGAAGTCGCCCCCGGCTGGAAGCTGCGTGTGCTTCTGGCACAGGCGCTGTTCTCTAACCCCGACATTCTGCTGCTCGACGAACCAACGAACAACCTGGATATCGACACCATCCGCTGGCTGGAGCAGACGCTGAACGAGCGTGACAGCACCATGATCATCATTTCGCACGACCGTCACTTCCTGAACATGGTCTGTACGCACATGGCGGATCTGGACTACGGCGAACTGCGTGTTTATCCGGGTAACTACGACGAATATATGACGGCGGCAACCCAGGCGCGTGAACGTCTGCTGGCCGATAACGCCAAGAAGAAAGCGCAGATTGCCGATCTGCAATCCTTCGTCAGCCGCTTTAGCGCCAACGCATCTAAATCTCGTCAGGCGACTTCTCGTGCGCGTCAGATTGATAAGATCAAGCTTGACGAAGTGAAGGCGTCCAGCCGTCAGAATCCGTTCATCCGCTTCGAACAGGATAAGAAACTGTTCCGTAACGCGCTTGAAGTGGAAGCGCTGACGAAAGGTTTTGATGAAGGTCCGTTGTTTAAAAACTTTAACCTGCTGCTGGAAGTTGGCGAGAAAATTGCCATTCTTGGTGCCAACGGCGTGGGTAAATCAACCATGCTGAAAACGCTGGTCGGCGAATTACAGCCGGATAACGGTACCGTGAAATGGTCTGAAAACGCCCAGGTTGGTTACTACGCTCAGGATCATGAGTACGAATTCGAAAACGATTTGACGGTCTTCGAGTGGATGAGTCAGTGGAAACAGGAAGGCGACGATGAGCAGGTAGTACGTAGCTTCCTTGGTCGCTTGCTGTTCAGCCAGGACGATATCAAGAAACCTGCTAAAGTGCTGTCCGGTGGTGAAAAAGGACGCATGCTGTTCGGTAAGCTGATGATGCAGAAGCCGAATATCCTGGTAATGGATGAACCGACCAACCACCTGGATATGGAATCTATCGAGTCGCTGAATATGGCGCTGGAAATGTACCAGGGCACGCTGATCTTCGTTTCTCACGACCGTGAGTTCGTCAGTTCATTGGCAACCCGCGTGATTGAAATTACGCCGGAACGCGTAATCGACTTCACCGGTAACTACGAAGATTACCTGCGTAGCAAGGGCGTCGAATAATTTTCCCGTCGTCTTTCGTGTTACAGGTGTGTTGGCTGCACCTGTACACCCCGGTCACTTACTTGTGTAAGCTTGCGGGGATTTACAGGCTGGCCGCCTTCCTGTAACGCGAAATACTTAGGGAAACTTGTGTAAGTTACAAATTAAATAATCCCCAGCGCACGCTTGCCATGGATATTCAAATCATCCAGCGTGAAGCGTCCTTCCCAGTGAGTTTCATAATCCTCGCGTGGGAAATCACCCGGCGATACGCCTTTTTCCAGCGCGGCCTTCACTTTATGGGCGTAGGCCAGATTCTTTTCGCACATCGGTGCGGCAGGGATGTACATCACGTTGCCCCAACCCTGCTGATTTTCTACCGGCGCGACGGAGTGGATCACATCGCAATGCCACCAGACGGAGTCTCCGGCGTCCAGTTGCGGAATGCTGGTTAACGCTTCAATCAGCAGCGGATGCCATTGCGCAGAAATCGGCAGAACTCTGCCGGGCGCTACGCCGCAAAGTTCATCTTCCGGCACATCGTCAAGCAATGGGCGTAACAGTACCCAGGCCATTGCTTCAGGGATAGGGACCACGTGCAACAACCCCTGACCTGGCAGCATATCAGAGAGTGCAGTCCAGCCCTGGAAGGTACGGAATACTGAACATTTGGTGGTGTTATCCACCGTGTACTCTTCTACTTCAGTGCGATGCGCGGCCTGCCACGGGTCGTAATCTTCCAGCTTACCATTGAAAACATTAGCAAAGACCTGCTGATATGCCGGTAGAAGCCAGCGTTCCAGCGCGCCGGAATCCGTATGCGCGCCCAGCCCTTTGGACGTCGTTCCCGGTGGACGACGGCGTATGCGGTCGGGGTAGATAACGCTGACATCCGGGTTAAACCATTGCTTACCTTCGCCTGCAAATGTCCAAAGACGGTTGAGAAATGACTGCGCATTTGCCATTTCTTCACTCTGACGGGCCTGCATCTGCGCCTGGGACCAGTAGATGGGGTAGATTTCAGGCCGCGATGCGCTCAGGGTACCAAAGAAATTATCGCCCGGTCCTTGGTAAACGTCGTCAAAATGGTTGCGGTCCAGATAGTCCAGCATTGACCTATCCCAATCGAGGGCTTGTTCGCGAGAGAAATGGCCTTTAATGACCGCGCATCCGCGACGCTTAATTTCTTCACGCTGCTCAGTACTCACGCGACCCGCCTTGATATCCGCATAGGACAACACAGGCCATACCGGAGAGCCTTGCGCTTTGAGGTCGTTGATTTCCGCCACGCGATTGGCAATGGCCTCGCTCAACTGATTGAAAATCAACTGAACATCTCCAAGCTGTTCACGCAATTGCTTTTTCATCTGCCGGATTGCCGCTTTGTGATCGGTGGGCAACGTGTCGCTGGTAAAAGTAAAAGCCATATCCACCTCGCATTAACTTTCATTCGAAACTAATTTAACTTACAGGTGATAATATAAGTTAAAATTTAGTTAACGCAAGTTTAAAATTTGATGGTGTGAGAAACATGAAAAAGCGTGGAAACCGGGGCAAGGGGATACCCCGGTTGGGCAGGATTAGCAATTAAAAGGGGAAGTGTTATCCAGCACCGCCTGAATCACGTTCAGCGCGCCCTGATGGTTATTGTCGTCGGTCTGATAGCGGGCAATCGATTTGATACTCTCTGCCGCATTGGCCATGGCGAAAGAGTAGCGCGCCATTTTCAGCATTTCTGCGTCGTTGCCGCTATCGCCAATGGCGACCACGTTTTGCGGGGACAGGTTCCAGCGCTTTAGCAGACGGCTGATTCCGTTGGCTTTATGCAAACCTGGAATGATCAGGTCGATAAACCCAAAGCCGCTGGTGACGGGCTTCATTATACCGTCAAGGGCAGAATGAAGGTGATCGATCACTAATGGGATTTGTTGGTCCGGTAAATTCAGCGAGAACTTGAACAGCACATCATCGATGTCCTGATAATCCTTCACGGGTTTCAGGCGATGGTAGTGTTTTGACATCAATGCGACAAAGGACTCGGGGGCATTTTCGCTAACGTAGGCGCTTTGCAGGCCACAAGCCACAAAGTTGAGATGCGTATTTTTGAGCAGTTCGCCAATGACAATGCGGGATTCGTGGCGGGTCAGCTCACCGTGAAACAGCTGTTTGCCATGTTCAAAGACTAACGCCCCGTTCTCGGCAACAAAAGAGATCTCATTTTTGAGTTCCGGGAAAAAGGAGATCAGTTGGTAATACTGATTGCCGCTGGCCACGACAAATTCAATATCTCGTTTTTTCAGTTCCTGATACTGCGCCATAAAACGTGCATGATCGTATTTTTTGGCGTCGTCGAGAAAAGTTCCGTCCATATCGGTGACGATAACTTTGATGGTCATACTTGCTCCTGGCTCATAACTGCGACCAGAAACATTTTAATAACAATGTGAGCTAAAGCACAAATTTATTTCATTCGAAAGAAGAATACCCGGCAAGCGAAATGCCGCCGGGTAAGGGGGATTACAGCATATGTTCAGTACGTGCGATGATATCGTCCTGCGCATCTGGAGACAGCGCGGTGAAGAAGGCCGAATAACCTGCTACACGGACCACCAGGTCACGATACTGATCCGGGTGCTTTTTGGCTTCCAGCAGCGTTTCACGGGAGACAATGTTGTACTGAATATGCCAGCCTTTGTGCTCTTCAAAGAAGGTACGCAGCAGGATCATCAGCTTTTGCTTATCGGATTCATTCTCCAGCGTGGCCGGGTTCAGCTTCTGGTTTAACAACACGCCGCCGAGGATTGAACCGGTCGGCAGTTTACCCACCGAGCCAATTACCGCTGTTGGGCCGAGATGGTCCGTTCCGGAAGCCGGGCTTGCGCCTTCTGCCAGCGGAGTGTGCGCTTTACGACCATCCGGCGTGGCCATCGTTGCCGCGCCAAACGGTACGTTTGCGGAGATAGACGAGGTACCCGCGTAGTAATTGCCGCCAACCGGGCCACGTCCGTAACGTGGATTATGATACTGTTTCAACTCATTGATATAGGTCTGATAAGCGCGGGCCAGCAGCGTATCAACGCTATCGTCATCGTTGCCGTATTTCGGTGCGCCGTTGATCAGCCGCTGGCGTAATTGTTCGTGGCTCAGACCGTCAAAATCGTCGGCCAGCGCGGCGGCCAGCTGTTGCTGACCGATAGCGCCTTGTTCAAAGACCAGTTTCTTCACCGCAGCCAGGCTGTTGCCGAGGTTGGCAATACCCACCTGCAAACCCGATACCCAGTCGTATTTCGCGCCGCCTTGTTTAATGCTTTTCGCGCGTTCAATACAGTCATCTACCAGCGCAGAGCACAGAATATCGTGTACGTTCTCTTCCAGCATGGTGTCGACGACATACTCAATTTCGATAGATTTACGCGTGTAGTAGCGAATCTGCGCATCCCAGGCATCCATCACTTCGTCGAAATTGTTGAAGTTACCAGCCGAGAGCGCTTTTTCCTGTGGCAGAAATACTTTACCGCTGGTGGCATCGCGACCACCTTCCAGCGCTGCCAGCATCACGCGGGCAAAGTTAATAAAGCTCATACCGGTACAGCGGTAGCCCCATTTGCCGCCAACAGCGGTTTCGATGCAACCAATGGCCGCATAGTCATAGGCGTCCTGCGGTTCAATGCCAAGCTTAATGAATTCAGGTATGACGATTTCGTCGTTATTAAAGGCAGGCATCCCGAAGCCGCAGCGGATCACCTGTACACAGGCATCCAGGAAATCATTACTCATCCCTGCATGATAACGCACGCTCAGGTTTGGCTGAGTAGAACGCAGGCGACCGCAGGATTCCAGAATAGCGTAGGAGAGCGGATTGACGGCATCCATTGCCTGACCGTTAACCAGGTTTTGGCCACCAATGGTCACGTTCTGATACAGCGGGCTACCCGCCGAGGCTTTCGAATGGGAGCCGGAGCGGATTTTGTTCACTTCCAGCAGTTTCAGCCAGCAGCTGTGCAGCAGCTCAATGGCGTGCTCACGATCGAGGCTCTGGTTCAGTTCTACGTCACGACGGTAGAACGGATAGAGGTACTGATCCATGCGACCAAACGACACTGAGTGACCATTTGATTCAATTTGCAGGATCAACTGGATGAAATAGCACAACTGTAGCGCTTGCCAGAACGTTTTTGGCGGCTCATGGGCGATAACATCGCAGTTGTCCGCCATGGTCAGCAGTTCATCACGACGACTGGCGCGAGTTTCCGTGGCCGCCATTTTACGTGCCAGCGCGGCAAAGCGCTCAATGTGCAGACTGACGGCCTCCAGCACGATATCAATCGCTTTCAGAAACTGATCGCCATGAAGGTCTTCCAGACATGTCAGATTGATGCGGGAACGACGTTCATCAACTTTGTGGCGCAGGCCGTCGAGACCTTTTTCCAGCAACAGCGGGAAGTTTACCGCCAGGTGTGCATCACCGGAGGTCATGTTACCTTCGGCTTTGATAATGCCGGTTTCCAGCAACCCTTTCTGCTCGTCAGTAAACATCCCGTAGCAGCGATCCTGCACGGTCTGACCACGCCACCATGGACACACCTCGTGCAACACGCGTTTGTTCTCTTCGCTTACCGCAAAGCCCGCGCCCGGCCTGTCGGCGAGGTCATCGATCTCTTTTTCAATCCACGACACGGTATATTCCGGGAAGATTGGTGCGGCACGCACTTCGCTTGCCTGGTTACCAATGATCAGTTCGTCATGCTTGATCCAGATGGTGCGTTCCGCCAGATGATGGGCCAGCGCCAGCGCGCGGCGAACCGGGATAGGTTTATCCAGATGCTGTTGATACATCTCGGTATAGTGCTGGGCGCGCTCGGTACAAACCGGCGGCTTCACGATGTGGATCAGGGCCGTTTTATGCGCTTTGATACGGTCGCTGAGTGTGTCCAGTTTCAGAGTGGTCATGGCGATTATCCTCGTAGGGTCGCGGTTAAACCTTTCAGGCTGGCGTACTGCTGGGCAAATTCGAGCAGCGCAGGCGCATCAAGCGGTTTATCCGGTGCGTTGTAGGGTTGACTGAGTAAGTGGTATTTGTTGATGCCCAACGTGTGGTAGGGCAAAAAATGGATCTCATCGACGTGAAGCTCGTCGGCAGCAAAATCGGTAATGGCCTGAATAGCGGCTTCGTCAGCGTTGAACCCCTGAATCAGGGGGACGCGGATAACCATTTTTTTACCGGCGGCGGCCAGTTTTTTCAGATTTTCCAGTACGCGAGAGGCGCTGCCATCGGTCCACTGTTTAAACGGCGCGTCGGCGACATGTTTTAAATCGGCCAGGAACAGGTCGACGTCAGGTAATGACGGTTCAATATACTTCCACGGGACATGCAGACAGGTTTCAACCGCTGTATGAATACCTGCATCGTGGCTGGCTTTGAGCAGCGCTGCCGCCAGTTCTGGCTGCATAAAGGGTTCACCGCCAGACAGGGTGAGACCCCCGCCGCTGCGATCGTAAAACGGTTTATCACGCACTACGGTCGCCATGATGTCGTCCACGCTTTTTTCCTCTCCGCAGACGGTCAGCGCCTGGGTTGGACAGCAGTGGGTCAGCGCCGTGAGCGCATCATCGGTCAGTTTTTCGCGATGAATCAGCAATCCGCTCAGCGCGCGTTCAATCACCTTCGGTGCGGCCTGAGCACAGAGATCGCAACCGTCGAGGCACAAACGTGCGTCATAGAGCAGATCCTGCGTGCGGGCGCGGCTTTCCGGATTCTGGCACCACCGACAGCCCAGTGAGCATCCCTTAAGGAACACCACAGTACGGATACCGGGACCATCATGTGTGGAATAGCGCTGGATATTGAAAATCATAAGCGGCCTCTCGTCTTTCGTATAAAGATTAAATTACTTTCGAATGAAAGTTATATTGACGTACGTCAACTAACCGTGAGGTTTCGCCGTGCTACCTTTTATTCATGCTAATTATTCGTTTGAGGAAAGGTTATGGAACTCTATTTAGATACGTCTGACGTTGACGCGGTAAAAGCTCTGGCGCGGGTTTTTCCGCTGGCAGGGGTGACCACTAACCCAAGCATTGTGGCGGCAGGTAAGCAGACGCTGGACGTGTTACTGCCGCAACTGCAGGAAGCGATGGGAGGGCAAGGACGCCTGTTTGCTCAGGTAATGGCGACCACCGCCGAAGGCATGGTCAGCGATGCGCGTAAGCTGCGGGCAATCATTGCGGATATCGTGGTCAAAGTGCCGGTCACGGCAGAAGGTCTGACGGCCATTAAATTGCTGAAAGAAGAAGGGATCCCGACGTTGGGTACCGCGGTATACGGCGCTGCTCAAGGGCTATTAGCTGCGCTTGCGGGGGCCGAATACGTTGCGCCATACGTTAACCGTGTGGATGCGCAGGGGGGGGACGGCATTCAGACGGTGACCGATCTGCAGACCTTACTGAAAATGCATGCCCCGCACGCCAAAGTACTGGCCGCCAGTTTTAAAACGCCGCGTCAGGCGCTGGATTGCCTGCTGGCAGGTTGCGAGTCCATCACGCTGCCGCTGGATGTCGCTCAGCAGATGATTAGCTCTCCGGCCGTGGATGCCGCCGTAGCGAAGTTCGAGCACGACTGGCAGAGCGCATTTGGACGCACTTCTCTGTAAGTCTGTTTTGCCGGATGGCGGCTGACACCTTATCCGGCCTACACAATGCGCTGTTGTAGGCCTGATTGGAGGCGTTAGCATCGCTCTCTGGCAATAGTGTGGTGCCGACGATTTCTCTGCTAACTCCCGCAGACCTCACAGGTGGGATTGCGCATCAGCTTCATTTCGCGAAACTGGCAGGTCATGGCGTCGTACATGACGATTTTTCCTGAAGCTGGTTTACCGTAGTTAGCCAGTAGCTTAATGGCTTCCATCGCCTGTAACGAGCCGATCACGCCGATCAGCGGGGCCATCACTCCGGCCTCTACGCAGGTCAGGGCGTTTTCACCGAACAGACGGCTCAGGCAACGGTAGCAGGGCTCTCCTTCCTGGTAGGTAAATACGGTAATTTGTCCTTCCATGCGAATTGCCGCACCAGAAACCAGCGGAATCCTGGCGGCGAAGCATCCGGCATTCAACTGATTGCGGATGCTGACATTATCCGTACAGTCCAGCACCAAATCGTGTTCAGTAATAAGCGTGTGAATCTCGCTCTCGTCCAGCAGGGCATTCACCGGCGTAATGGCGATATAAGGGTTAATCCGCGCCAGTGCGTCGCGGGCGGATAGCACTTTTGGCTGTCCAACGGTCGCATCGCTGTGCAGCGTCTGGCGCTGGAGGTTCGACACGGAGACCGTGTCAAAGTCGAGCAAGGTTAAATGCCCGACGCCAGCGCCTGCAAGGTACTGAGTTGCTGCGCATCCCAGTCCCCCCACACCAACGACCAGTACCCGCGCCTCCTTGAGCGCTTCCTGACCTTCGAAATCGAAGCCGCGCAGAATGATTTGCCGGTTATAGCGCATCATCTCCTGGTCGCTGAGTTCTGCCATTACAGGCCTCCAAACAGTGCGTTAAACGGCTCGACCTCAACCCATTCGCCGGCTTCGACGTTACCGCGATCGCGCTCCAGCACGATAAAACAGTTACCCTGGCTAAAAGAGCTAAAAATATGCGAGCCCTGGTGCCCGGTAGTGGTGACTTCCAGTTCGCCTTCAGCGGTACGCTGCAATACGCCGCGCTGAAAATCCAGACGGCCAGGTGTTTTCTTCAGGCGTGAGGCGGTGCGCACGCGCTGGCGAGGCGGCAGTCCACAGGCGGTGTTGCCGCTGAGTTTCGCCAGGAGCGGTTGTACCAGTTGATAGAAGGTGAGGGCCGCAGACACTGGATTACCCGGCAGACCGCAAAACCAGCTGTTGCTCAGTTTGCCAAACGCGAACGGTTTGCCCGGTTTGATAGCCAGCTTCCAGAAGGCAATTTCTCCCAGCTCTTCCAGAATAGTTTTAGTGTAATCCGCTTCGCCTACTGAAACGCCGCCGGAACTGATGACGACATCGGCCTGGCTGTCGGCTTCGATAAACGCGGCACGAAGCGCGTTGGGATCGTCGCGAATAATCCCCAGGTTGATCACTTCGCAGCCCAACTGTTGCAGCATCAGGTGAACGGTCAGACGGTTAGTGTCATAAATCTGCCCGTCTCCCAGCGGCTGACCTGGCAACTGCAGTTCATCACCGGTGGAGAACAGCGCCACGCGGACTTTGCGCACTACGGGAGCATCGGCAACACCGAGCGAAGCCAGAACGGGAAGCTCGCCGGTTGTCAGGCGAGTCCCGGCGGGAAACACCACCGCGCCGTTTGCAATATCTTCACCGCGCAGACGAATATTTTGCCCGCGGCGGACTTCGGCGGTAAAACGCACCCCGTCGTCAGTTTGTTCCGTTTGCTCCTGCATCACCACCGCTTCACAACCAGCAGGCACCGGGGCGCCGGTCATAATACGGATGCAGGTTCCCGCAGGCCACTCGCCATGGAAAGGCTGACCGGCAAAGGCTTTACCCGCCACCGCAAGCGGCTGATCAGATTGTAAATCGGCTAATCGTACCGCATAGCCATCCATTGCTGAGTTATCGAATCCCGGTACATCAATGGGGGAGACAACGTCGGTGGCCAGAATGCGGCCAAAGCATTGAACCAGCGGCAGCGTTTCGACGGCGGTGAGCGGGGTAATACGCGAAAGCATCTGAGAGAGAGCCGTTTCAAGCGGCATCAGTCCGGCGGTAAATTCCATGAGAAGACTCCTGCGGGGCAAAATCGAATCTGCTCATTATGTCAGAAAATGGACGCGGGCAGTATGCTACCTCAGGCTTAGAATCAGATCTGGTAAAGGTTTTGTGTCAGGGATAGCGCAGCAAGAAGAATGCAGTATAGACTCAATATTTCCGCTCTTTTTTCCCTGGGGGCTAAATGGCTAATATTATTCCAGACGCAATTCGACGACAGGTGGAGGCCGCCAGTGCGTGCATCCGTCAGATTTTCGAGGGGAATCTCATTGCTCTTCATTTGTATGGCTCTGCGGTTGAAGGCGGCTTAAAACCCCAAAGCGACATTGATTTATTGGTCACCCTGCGTGAACCCATAAATGCCCGACAAAGAAAAAAACTGATGCAGGATTTGCTGACCATTTCAGCGCCTCCCGGCACCTCCGGGCCATATCGTGCGCTGGAAGTGACCGTGGTTCTGCACTCGCAGATCGTGCCGTGGCGATTCCCTCCGGCGAGAGAAATGCAGTTTGGCGAATGGTTGCGTGATGATATTCGCGCTGGCGTGTTTGAACCGGCAATGGTGGATCCTGATCTTTCTATTCTGCTGACCCAGGCCCGGCGCGCCAGCGTACCGCTGTTCGGTGAACCGGCTGAGACGTTATTTAACGTCATTCCGTTTAGCGATGTATTGCAAACATTTCGGCATATCCTTGAGATGTGGCAGAAACCGGCTGATTTAGAGGGGGATGAGCGTAATATCATCCTTGCTCTGGCACGTATCTGGTATAGCGTGGTTACGGGTAATATTGTCGCTAAAGATGAGGCCGCATCCTGGCTTCTGCCGCAATTACCCGCTGAGCATGCTGATTTGCTGCAAGCGGCGCGTGCGGAATATCTGGGGTTAACCAAACATAACTGGGCAGCGTGTATGCCGTCTGTAGAACGCTTTGTGTTTTATGCAAAAAAACAGATTACCGATCGGCTTGAATGATTTAGCAACAATGTCGAGAGATGACCTTTCCGTTAAACACATCTGAATGACCTGATGGGACGGGGTGTGAGGTGCGGGCCTTTACCTTTACATGACGTCTGCATCTTTCTATATTCAAAAATCGAATCAATAAGTCACCGAAATTCTGATATTTATAACCCCCCGGTACCCGCCACCTAATGGACGAATAAAATGGGTAAAGCAGTCATTGCAATTCACGGCGGCGCAGGGGCTATCACCCGCGCGTTACTGAGCCAGGAGCAAGAATTGCGTTATATACAAGCGCTGTCGGATATCGTTGAAACCGGCCAACGGATGCTTGAAGACGGTCGTAGCGCACTGGATGTGGTCACCGAAGCCGTGCGTTTGTTGGAAGAGTGTCCGTTGTTTAATGCCGGAATTGGCGCGGTGTATACCCGTGATGAAACCCATGAACTGGACGCCTGTGTGATGGACGGTAATACGCTAAACGCGGGAGCCGTCGCCGGGGTTAGCCATCTGCGCAATCCAATTCTCGCGGCTCGCCTGGTGATGGAGCACAGCCCCCACGTCATGATGATAGGTGAAGGGGCTGAAAACTTTGCCATTGCGCAGGGTATGGAGCGCGTTTCGGCGGATATTTTCTCGACGCCAGAACGCTACGCTCAACTGCTGGCAGCGCAATCGGCGGGTGAAACGGTGCTGGATCATAGCGCGACCCCGCTGGATGAAAACAACAAAATGGGTACTGTGGGTGCGGTCGCGCTGGATATGTTTGGCAATCTGGCGGCGGCAACATCGACCGGCGGGATGACCAACAAATTACCGGGTCGGGTAGGTGACAGTCCGCTGGTCGGCGCTGGCTGCTATGCCAATAACGCAAGTGTGGCCGTTTCCTGCACCGGAACCGGTGAAGTCTTTATTCGTGCGCTGGCGGCCTATGACATTGCGGCGTTGATGGACTATGGCGGCCTGAGTTTATCGGAGGCGTGCGAACGCGTAGTAATGGAAAAATTACCGGCGCTCGGCGGTAGCGGCGGTTTAATTGCCGTCGATCACGAGGGCAACGTCGCCTTGCCGTTTAACAGCGAAGGCATGTACCGTGCCTGGGGATATGCAGGCGATACGCCAACCACCGGTATTTATCGGGAAAAAGGAGATACCGTTGCCACACAGTGATGAGCTTGACGCCAGCGACGTGCTGGCAGTCAGCAACCTGAACATTGTCTTTGAGCAGGAGCAGCAGCGCATCAGTGCGGTGCGTAATCTGTCATTTCGCCTGAAGCGTGGTGAAACGCTGGCGATAGTGGGCGAATCCGGTTCAGGAAAGTCGGTAACAGCCTTGTCGCTGATGCGTTTGATTGAACAGTCAGGCGGCGAGGTGAGCTGCGATGAAATGCTCCTTCGACGCCGTAACCGACAGGTTATTGAGCTGGGTGAACAGAGCGCGTCGCGGATGCGTCACGTGCGTGGCGCAGATATCGCCATGATCTTCCAGGAGCCCATGACATCGCTTAATCCGGTATTTACCGTGGGTGAGCAGATTGCTGAGTCAATCCGTTTGCATCAGGGGGCCAGCCACGAAGAGGCGATGGTGGAAGCGAAACGGACGCTCGACCAGGTGCGTATCCCCGAGGCGAAGGCTATTTTATCGCGCTATCCGCACCAGCTTTCTGGCGGCATGCGCCAGCGGGTAATGATCGCCATGGCGCTATCGTGTCGCCCTGCGGTTTTAATTGCCGATGAACCGACTACCGCGCTGGATGTCACTATTCAGGCACAGATCCTGCAACTGATAAAAGTGTTGCAGCAGGATATGTCGATGGGAGTGATCTTTATTACCCACGATATGGGCGTCGTAGCGGATATTGCCGATCGCGTGCTGGTGATGTATCAGGGCGAGGCGGTAGAAACCGGCAGCGTTGAGCAGATTTTTCACGCTCCCCAGCATCCTTACACCAAAGCGCTGCTGGCAGCCGTGCCGCAGCTTGGGGCGATGACCGGACAAGCGTATCCGCGCCGGTTTCCACTCATTTCGTTACACGATCCCAGCCATGTAGAACCACAGACTGAACAGGATACCGTGGTTGAAGGCGAGCCTATTTTGCAGGTACGTAATCTGGTGACGCGTTTTCCGCTGCGCAGCGGCATTCTTAATCGGGTGACCCGCGAGGTGCATGCGGTGGAAAACGTTAGCTTTGACCTGTGGCCCGGAGAGACGCTCTCGCTGGTGGGGGAGTCAGGCTGCGGGAAATCCACCACCGGTCGGGCGCTGCTACGTCTGGTAGAGTCTCAACGCGGGGAGATTGTTTTCAACGGACAGCGTATCGATACCCTGGCCGCCAGTAAGCTACAGCCGCTGCGTCGGGATATTCAATTTATCTTCCAGGACCCCTATGCTTCGCTCGATCCGCGTCAGACCGTGGGATATTCCATTTTAGAACCGCTGCGGGTGCATGGGCTACTGCAAGGCGATGCGGCGGCAAAACGGGTTGCATGGCTGCTGGAACGCGTAGGATTGCTCCCTGAGCATGCCTGGCGCTATCCGCATGAGTTTTCCGGTGGTCAGCGTCAGCGGATCTGTATTGCCCGGGCGCTGGCGCTCAATCCCAAGGTGATTATTGCCGATGAGTCAGTCTCGGCGCTGGATGTCTCAATTCGCGGGCAAATTATCAACCTGTTGCTCGACCTCCAACGAGAAATGGGGATTGCGTACCTGTTTATTTCCCACGATATGGCGGTGGTGGAGCGGATCAGTCATCGGGTGGCGGTGATGTATCTTGGGCAAATCGTCGAGATCGGCACCCGACGCGCGGTGTTTGAAAATCCGCAGCATCCGTACACCCGCAAACTGATGGCGGCAGTCCCGGTCGCCGATCCCTCACATCACCGGCCCCAGCGCGTGCTGCTGTCGGATGATATCCCCAGTAATATCCGCAAACGCGGTGAAGAGATTTCCCCCGTTTCACTACAGCTAGTTGGTCCGGGGCATTATGTTGCGCGTCCGCAACCAGAAAATGCGCTTTCGCGTTTATAACAGGCAGGCAGGGTTTAAGGAGAATAACATGACAAAAATTGTTGCTCGAAAATGGCTGGTTGCTGTGGGAGTAGCCTCTGCGCTGGCCGCCACACCTGGCTGGGCCGCCAAAGATGTAGTAGTGGCGGTAGGATCCAATTTCACCACCCTCGATCCCTACGACGCAAACGACACGTTGTCGCAGGCGGTAGCGAAGTCGTTTTACCAGGGGCTGTTTGGCCTTGATAAAGAGATGAAGCTGAAAAATGTGCTGGCGGAGAGTTATACGGTTTCTGATGATGGCCTGACTTATACCCTTAAGCTGCGACAGGGCGTGAAATTTCAGGACGGCACCGACTTCAACGCCGATGCGGTTAAAGCTAACCTCGACCGGGCCAGCAACCCGGAAAACCATCTGAAACGCTACAACCTGTATAAGAATATCGATAAAACCGAGGTCGTCGATCCGTCGACGGTGAAGATAACGCTGAAGCAGCCGTTCTCTGCATTTATCAATATTCTGGCGCACCCGGCTACGGCGATGATCTCTCCCGCCGCGCTGGAGAAATACGGCAAGGAGATCGGTTTCCATCCCGTGGGGACCGGGCCGTATCAGCTTGAGACCTGGAATCAGACGGATTTTGTAAAGGTTAAGAAGTTCGCGGGTTACTGGCAGCAAGGGCTGCCAAAGCTGGATACGATTACCTGGCGTCCGGTGACCGACAACAACACGCGTGCGGCAATGCTGCAGACCGGGGAAGCGCAGTTTGCCTTCCCGATCCCTTACGAACAGGCGGCGCTACTGGCGAAGAATAAAAACCTGGAACTGGTGGCCAGTCCGTCTATTATGCAGCGTTACATCAGCATGAACGTCACGCAAAAACCGTTCGATAACCCGAAGGTGCGTGAAGCGCTGAATTATGCCATCAACCGTCAGGCGCTGGTGAAAGTGGCGTTTGCCGGTTACGCGACGCCAGCAACCGGCGTTCTCCCTCCGTCGATCGCCTATGCGCAAAGCTATACGCCATGGCCATACGACCCGGCAAAAGCGCGCGAACTGCTGAAAGAAGCGGGTTATCCGAACGGTTTTACCACCACGCTATGGTCTTCTCATAACCATAGTACCGCGCAAAAAGTGCTGCAATTTACCCAGCAGCAACTGGCTCAGGTGGGCGTTAAGGCTCAGGTGACGGCGATGGATGCCGGTCAGCGCGCGGCGCAAGTCGAAGGTAAAGCGCAGAAAGAGAGCGGGGTACGCATGTTCTACACCGGCTGGTCTGCCTCTACGGGTGAAGCAGACTGGGCGCTGTCACCGCTGTTTGCATCTCAAAACTGGCCGCCAACGCTGTTTAATACGGCGTTCTACAGCAATAAGCAGGTGGACAGTGATTTAGCGGCAGCGTTGCAAACCAACGATCTGGCCCAGAAAGCGAAGCTGTACAAGGATGCGCAGGATATTATCTGGAAAGAGTCGCCGTGGATCCCACTGGTTGTGGAACAACTGATTTCGGCGCACAACACCAGATTGACCGGGTTCTGGATCATGCCGGATACCGGATTTAGCTTTGATGATGCGGATTTAAAATAAGCTATTCATCCGGCCCCGCCACACAGGGGCCGGCGAAGGGAGTGTGATGCTTAACTATGTTTTCAAGCGCCTGCTGGGGTTGATTCCAACTCTGTTGATTGTAGCGGTGCTGGTATTTTTATTTGTTCACCTGCTACCCGGCGATCCGGCCCGGCTGATTGCCGGACCGGAGGCTGATGCTGAGGTTATCGAACTGGTGCGTCAGCAGTTGGGTCTGGACCAGCCGCTGCATATTCAGTTCTGGCATTACATTACTAACGTGTTGCAAGGCGATTTTGGAACCTCAATGGTTTCTCGTCGCCCGGTTTCCGAAGAGATAGCCAGTCGTTTTATGCCATCGCTATGGCTGACCATTGCCAGCATGGCGTGGGCGGTGTTATTCGGCATGACGGCAGGGATCATTGCTGCTGTATGGCGTAATCGTTGGCCGGACAGATTGAGTATGACGCTCGCCGTCACCGGGATCTCTTTCCCGGCGTTTGCGCTTGGCATGCTGCTCATGCAGATATTCTCCGTTGAGCTTGGCTGGTTGCCCACCGTTGGCGCTGATACCTGGCGGCACTATATCCTTCCGTCTATTACCCTGGGTGCGGCGGTGGCTGCGGTGTTAGCCCGGTTTACCCGCGCTTCGTTTGTCGATGTGCTCAGTGAAGACTATATGCGTACAGCGCGGGCCAAAGGGGTGAGTGAAACCTGGGTGGTGTTAAAACATGGTTTGCGCAATGCGATGATCCCGGTGGTCACCATGATGGGGCTACAGTTTGGCTTTTTGCTTGGCGGCTCGATTGTGGTTGAGAAGGTGTTTAACTGGCCAGGGCTTGGGCGGCTGTTGGTGGACTCAGTCGAAATGCGCGACTACCCGGTGATTCAGGCCGAGGTGCTGTTGTTTTCTCTGGAGTTTATTCTTATTAACTTAGTGGTGGATGTGCTCTATGCCGCCATTAATCCGGCTATCAGGTACAAGTAAGGATGCGATTTTTTAACTGGCGCCGACAGGCGATTTTAAATGCGATGCCCCTTGTTAAGCCTGAGCAGATACGCACGCCGTGGCATGAATTCTGGCGTCGTTTCCGTCGCCAGCGCATGGCGATGTTAGCGGGGTTATTTGTCGTGCTGCTGATAATGGTGGCGATTTTTGCTCGCTGGTTAACGCCATTTGATGCCGAGAATTACTTCGATTATGACCGTCTGAATGACGGACCGTCGATGCTGCACTGGTTCGGCGTTGACTCGCTGGGGCGGGATATTTTTAGCCGCGTGCTGGTGGGGGCGCAAATCTCGCTGGCGGCGGGGGTCTTTGCCGTATTTATTGGCGCGGCGATTGGCACCGTGCTGGGTCTGCTGGCGGGATACTACGAAGGCTGGTGGGATCGACTGATTATGCGTATCTGCGATGTGCTGTTCGCCTTTCCGGGCATTTTGCTGGCGATAGCCGTGGTCGCCGTGCTGGGCAGCGGCATTGCAAACGTGATTATTGCCGTGGCCATTTTCTCCATTCCGGCCTTCGCGCGGCTGGTGCGCGCAAATACGCTGGTGCTAAAGCAGCAGACCTTTATTGAATCCGCGCGCAGTATCGGCGCCAGCGATGCGACCATCATCTTCAACCATATCTTGCCGGGTACGGTTTCATCGATCGTGGTCTTTTTTACCATGCGAATTGGCACGTCGATTATCTCTGCCGCGAGCCTGTCATTTCTGGGATTGGGTGCGCAGCCGCCGACCCCGGAGTGGGGGGCAATGCTCAATGAAGCCCGCGCTGATATGGTGATCGCGCCGCACGTGGCGATTTTCCCGGCGGTGGCGATATTCCTGACGGTACTGGCGTTTAACTTACTGGGAGATGGTCTGCGCGACGCGCTGGACCCGAAAATTAAAGGATAAATCACAGGCCGGATAAGACGTAACGCTTATCCGGCCTACTGTTGGGTTGCGCTTATTTAAACGCGGGTGCCCCACAGATCGTATTCATCAGCGTTTTCGACCTTCACGCGGATGATATCGCCAGGTTTCACCTTGGTTTCGCCATTCAGGTATACCGCGCCGTCGATTTCCGGGGCGTCAGCCATGCTGCGGCCAATCGCGCCTTCTTCGTCAACTTCATCAACGATAACCAGAATTTCGCGGCCCACTTTTTCCTGCAAACGTTCAGCGGAGATTTGCTGTTGCAATTGCATAAAGCGGTTCCAGCGTTCCTCTTTCACCTCTTCCGGGATTTGGTCCGGCAGGTCATTGGCGCCAGCGCCTTCTACCGGGCTGTATTTAAAGCAGCCCACGCGGTCCAGACGCGCTTCCTTCAGGAAGTCGAGCAGCATCTGGAAGTCTTCTTCCGTTTCACCCGGGAAACCGACAATGAAGGTTGAGCGCAGCGTCAGTTCAGGGCAGATTTCACGCCACTGCTTGATGCGTGCCAGTTGTCTGTCCACGGAGCCTGGGCGTTTCATCAGCTTAAGAATACCCGGGCTGGCATGTTGCAGCGGGATGTCCAGGTACGGCAGGATTTTCCCTTCCGCCATCAGTGGGATCACGTCATCAACATGCGGGTAGGGGTAGACGTAATGCAGACGAGTCCAGATCCCCAGTTTTGATAACTGCTCGCACAGATCAACCATGCTGGTTTTGACCGGCTCGCCGTTATGGAAACCGGTGCGATGCTTCACATCCACGCCGTACGCGGAGGTATCCTGAGAAATAACCAGTATCTCTTTTACGCCCGCATCCACCAGACGTTTGGCTTCGCTGAGGACATCGCCAATCGGACGGCTCACCAGATCGCCACGCATCGACGGAATAATGCAGAACGTGCAGCGGTGGTTGCAGCCTTCAGAAATTTTCAGATAGGCATAATGACGCGGAGTAAGCTTGACGCCCTGTTCAGGAACCAGGCTCAGGAACGGGTTGTGCTTTGGTTTGGGCACATAGTGGTGAACGTGCTCCAGAACCTGTTCGTAGCTATGCGGCCCGGTGATTTCCAGCACCTTCGGGTGGACTTCACGGATCTGATCGACTTTCGCGCCCAGACAGCCGGTGACGATCACCTTGCCGTTTTCGTTCAGCGCTTCGCCGATTGCTTCCAGCGACTCCTGAACCGCGCTGTCGATAAAGCCACAGGTGTTAACGATAACCATATCCGCGTCGTCGTAGCTTGGCACAACATCATAGCCTTCGGTACGAAGTTCGGTCAGGATGCGTTCAGAATCGACGAGGTTTTTCGGGCAGCCGAGGGAGACAAAGCCGATTTTCGGCTGGTGGGTTACATTGCTCATAGCGTAAAAATTGTTCAGTTATTGGAATATTCAGGGCACGGATTCTACAGAGTTCTGAATAAAAATTGTATCGCAATCTCATACCATCAGTCGCCACGCCCGGCGTGGAATTAAAGATTATTTGTAAATTATGTTAATTTTAGGTGATGGATTGATCCTGGACACGACTTTGTTCAAAAAATGACCATACTATTAAGTTGCACCATAGTTGGAAAGAGGAGGAACAAAGTATGGTTGTTGACAGACTGAGAACCGATCTTCTCAACAAATTGATAAACGCCCGTGTCGAACTTGCCGCTTATCTGCTGTTGAGAAAAGCGAAAGGCTACATGTCAGTCAGCGAGAGCGATCGTCTGCGTGATAATTTTTTTGTACTGAATCGCGAATTGCACGAGCAATCACAGCTTCACGGTATGCATCTTGATCAGGAAGAGTGGAATGCCCTTCATCGTGCTGAAGGGGCGTTAGCCGCCGCCGCTGTTTGTCTTATGAGTGGACATCACGATTGTCCAACCTTTATCGCCGTTAACGCAGAGAAACTGGAAAACTGCCTGACAACGCTGACGCTAAGTATCCAGTGTTTGCAATCTTATCCAACGCTGGAACACGTCTGAATCAGGGGGGAGGGCGCTCCCCCTTTTCGTTAAGATTATGTAAATGTGGCGGGATAATTCCCCTTGCTGGCTACGCTTTATGCAGAGCCATTAAGGAGGTGTTATGCGTCGACTCTTTCTCTGTGCTGCCCCACTCGCGCTATTTTCCTCTTATGCCGGCGCGGTAGAGGTGGAAGTGCTGCAAACGAAACTCGATCATCCGTGGTCGCTGGCGTTTTTACCCGACAATCGCGGTATGCTCATTACGCTCAAAGGCGGCCAGCTTCGCCTTTGGCAGTCAGGGAAGGGGCTTTCCGACCCGCTAACCGGCGTACCCAAAGTCTGGGCGAATGGTCAGGGGGGATTGCTTGATGTGGCATTAGCTCCAGATTTTAAACAATCTCGCCGGGTGTGGCTTAGCTTTGCTGAAGCTGACGGTGAAGGTAACGCCGGGACAGCGGTTGGTTACGGACGATTGAGCGACGATCTCAAACATCTGCAAGGGTTCCAGACCATTTTTCGCCAACAGCCGAAGCTCTCCAGCGGAAACCATTTTGGCGGACGTATGGTTTTTGATGGCAACGGTTATCTGTTTATTGGCCTTGGTGAAAACAATCAACGTTCTACCGCACAGGATCTGGATAAGCTGCAGGGCAAGGTCGTACGACTGACCGATGAGGGAAAAATTCCGCCGGATAATCCGTTTGTGAAGAGGGCCGGAGCGCGGGCAGAGATTTGGTCATATGGTATCCGCAACCCGCAGGGGATGGCGATGAATCCCTGGAGCGATACGCTATGGCTCAATGAGCATGGTCCACGCGGGGGCGATGAAATCAATATCCCGGAGAAAGGGAAAAACTATGGTTGGCCGCTTGCGACCTGGGGCGTTAACTACAGTGGTCTTAAAATTCCCGAAGCAAAAGGCCCAATTGTTGCTGGAACAGAGCAACCCATCTTTTACTGGGAAAAGTCACCGGCGGTCAGCGGAATGGCTTTTTATAATAGCGATACCTTCCCACAGTGGCGGCAGAAGTTGTTCATTGGCGCGTTGAAAGATAAAGAAGTGATCGTGCTGAGCGTCAAAGGGAATGCCGTCACCGAAGAGGGTCGTCTGTTGCAGGAAAGGGGACAACGGATCCGTGATGTGCGCGTCGGACCAGACGGGTACTTATACGTACTAACCGACGAGTCCGACGGGGAATTACTGAAAGTGAGTCCCTGATTTAGTTAGCTGACCGGGATCATTACGACTTTTTGAAACGCCGGACGTTCGGTCAGTTGCTGATACCAGTTCTCCAGATGTGGGCGCGGGGTCCAGCTCAGGCCAACGTTGAACAGGTTATAGATGAACGGCGCAACGGCGATATCGGCAGTGCCAAATTCAGCCCCGGAGAACCATGGCTGGTCCGCCAGCGCGTTATCCAGAATGGCAAACAGGTTATCGCACACCTGGCTACCCGCCTCGATTGCCGCCATGTCGCGTTTCTCGGCAGGGGTTCTGACCAGGCCAAACAAGATAACCCGATGCGCAGGGCTCAGCGTCTGGTTTGCCCAGTCCATCCATTTTTCACCGACGGCGCGCGCGGCCGGGGCGTCAATCCACAAACGCTTTTGTCCGTACTGAGCTGCCAGATAGCGGACAATGGTATTGGATTCCCACAGAACAACGTCCGTTTCATCATCACGTAGTAGCGGGACCAGTCCGTTCGGGTTGAGTGCCAGATAGTTGGCATCGCGGTTACCGCCATGCTGTCCGCCCGCCAGAATTTGGTTATACGGCAGTTCCAGTTCCTCGAGCGTCCACAATACTTTTTTTACGTTGGTCGAGTTATTGCGACCCCACAGTGTAATCATAGTAACCCCGCAAATTAATTGAGCAGCTTTATGGCTGCTGATGCCATCTGACTAGCCCACATGGTGGGGTAAACCTAATATTTACGCAACAAAGTCTAAAAAAATCGTGCCAGGAGCAGCGCAGCGCGGTGTTATTGCATAAACTTTAAAAACTTTACCAACTTACGGTTTCTTTAAGCTCGTTAGTGCGTTATTACTCACCGCACTTATTTTACACGTCATCCATCAGACCTTTTCTGCATGGTTTGGCCAGGGTCGCCTGGCTGGTTTTGTGTAAACACGGTGTGGTATGACGTGGTTTTTTGGAATGGATACTCGGGTGGCATTTATGACGCAATACTTCTCTTCACTTCGCAGCTTTGCTGCAGGTTCTGCACTCTTAATCCTTTTGGCGCCGAGCGTACAGGCGGCGGAGCAACCAACGGCCCCACCGAGCGTCGACGCGCGCGCGTGGATCCTAATGGATTACGCCAGCGGTAAGGTACTGGCGGAAGGTAATGCTGATGAGAAACTGGATCCTGCCAGTCTGACTAAGATCATGACCAGCTATGTGGTCGGTCAGGCGCTGAAGGCCGGGAAAATTAACCTCAACGATATGGTCACCGTGGGCAAAGACGCCTGGGCGACCGGTAATCCGGCCCTGCGCGGTTCGTCTGTTATGTTCCTCAAGCCCGGCGATCAGGTTGCAGTGTCCGATCTGAACAAAGGCGTTATCATCCAGTCTGGTAACGATGCCTGTATCGCACTGGCTGATTACGTTGCTGGCAGCCAGGAATCCTTCATTGGTCTGATGAACGGCTACGCGAAAAAACTGGGGCTGACCAATACCACTTTCCAGACCGTGCATGGCCTGGATGCGGCAGGACAGTTCAGTACCGCACGTGATATGGCCCTGCTCGGGAAAGCGCTAATCCACGATGTACCGGAAGAGTACGCTATCCACAAAGAGAAAGAATTTACCTTTAATAAAATCCGCCAGCCGAACCGCAACCGTTTGTTGTGGAGCACCAACCTGAACGTGGACGGTATGAAAACCGGTACTACGGCCGGGGCGGGATACAACCTGGTCGCTTCTGCGACCCAGGGGGATATGCGCCTGATCTCCGTGGTGTTGGGGGCGAAAACCGACCGCATTCGTTTTAATGAGTCAGAAAAGTTGCTGACCTGGGGCTTCCGCTTCTTTGAAACCGTTACGCCGATTAAACCGGATGCCACTTTCGTGACGCAGCGCGTCTGGTTTGGCGATAAGAGTGAGGTTAATTTGGGCGCCGGAGAAGCGGGCTCGGTGACTATCCCGCGTGGTCAGCTCAAAAACCTGAAGGCCAGCTTTACCCTGACCGAACCACAGTTAACCGCGCCGCTGAAGAAAGGCCAGGTTGTGGGGACTATCGACTTCCAGTTGAACGGGAAATCCATCGAGCAGCGTCCACTGATGGTGATGGAGGCCGTGGAAGAGGGGGGATTCTTTAGTCGCATGTGGGACTTTGTGATGATGAAATTCCACCAGTGGTTTGGCGGCTGGTTCTCTTAATCTTAGCGTTTGCCGGATGACGCTATCGCCATCCGGCAGTATCGCTTAATACATCAGTTTGATACGTTGCGCTTTCGCGTGCTCAACAAACGCCTCGTCAGGACGGCTATCGCTGACGATGGTATTAAAGCGTTTTACTTCACCCATCCGCGCAGGACGCACCTTACCAAATTTGCTGTGATCGACCACCAGCACGTGATGCTGCGCCATCGACATCGCCCAGTGTTTCACCGGTAGCTCTTCCAGGTTAAAACAGGTCGCGCCTTTCTCAATATGAACGCCAGCTGCGGAATAAAAAGCGATATCCGGGCACAGGTTGTTCAGCGTTTCCTGGAAATCAAGCGGTTTGAAAATTGCGTTGCTGGCATGGAATTCGCCACCACACAGAATGACGCGGCACTGCGGTTTTTCCTGCAGCACCAGAAACGTATTCAGCGAGTAGCAGATTGCGGTGAAAGGCAATTCATTTTCGATAGCCTCAATGATCCACGGCGTGGTGGTACCACAGTCGAAAAAGATAGTCTGATGTGCCTGCACGAGGCTTGCCGCCATCTGGGCGGCACGGCGCTTTTCATCAACCAGTCGGGATTTTTGATCGCTGATTAAATAGTGATTGGCGCTGCGGGGTTCCAGAACAATATAGCCCCCGAGCAAGACGACGGGAGCATCGTGATTATTCAGGTCGCGACGAATGGTCATCTCAGATACGCCCAGCAGCGTCGCGGCTTCTTTGAGGTGTAATTTATCGCTGCGTTTCAGCGCCTGCAGTAATTGACCAATACGCTCGTCGCGTCGAGTTTCCATAGTTCCCCTGGAGAGTAGAATAAGTGCTCAGTATCGCGCTTAATACTACTCTTTTTACCGTGGGTTAGTCACGCACCCAGCCTTTACGGATGGGCAGAGCGAAGCAGGCGCGATAGCCATTTTGCAAGCCGAGGTACAGGGGCGTGCCAAACCGCTGCCAGATCATCTGGGCGCTCAGGCAGCCAATCAGCCCGGCGAGTAATCCTCCCAGCATATCCAGCGGCCAGTGTACGCCAAGGTAGACCCGCGACCAGGCAATCGCCACAGCAACGACCATCAGCAGAGCGCCCGTCCACAGCCGATGCCAGAACAGGAAAGCCAGTGCAAAGGTAAAGATAACCGTACCGTGATCGCTCGGGAAAGAGTCATCCGCCGCATGATGCAGGAAGTTGTAACCGATGTGGTTAACAAACGGACGATCGTGAGGGAACAGATGCCCCATCAGCCATGAAATCGTCAGACCGACGATCAGCGCAATCGCCATTTTTATAACTAACTGGCGCTGGAGAGTAACCTGGGCCCGCGGCCCCCAAAGCCAAAGCACAACGGCTAACAGCGGTACGATGTTAATCAGGTCTTTGGCAATAAAAATGGCAAGCGATATCATCCATTGCGCAGAGTCCGGCGTGGCATTGATGAGATAAAAAAGTGAATTGTTCAGATTTTCCAGCATATCGTCCAGACTCAGTGTAATCGTTAAAAAGGCCCATGAGGGGAGAGCATAAAATTGCTTTCACGGGATAAAAAGCGGTCTTGTCTTATTTGTCTGTTAAATGACTATTTTTCAGACAATTAATGAGACTTAATGAACATGATAGCGGCCTCAACTTAAATTAACCTTAACGCAAAATGTTCCTGAGCAAATGAGTGTAAAAATGTGCGCAATTTGCTTTCAAATCACATAATTCACTATCACCAGTACGGCGCATTTATTACACTTTGCGCGATTTTTCTATAGTTAAGAGACTGCATGCAGAACCGTTTATCTTCAGGCGCCCGTTTGGGGCGTCAGGCATTACTTTTCCCTCTCTGTCTGGTGCTTTACGAATTCTCTACTTATATCGGCAACGATATGATCCAGCCCGGAATGTTGGCGGTGGTGGAGCAATATAATGCCGGATTAGATTGGGTGCCCACATCCATGACCGCCTATCTGGCTGGCGGCATGTTTTTGCAGTGGTTATTAGGACCGCTGTCGGATCGAATTGGACGTCGCCCGGTGATGTTAACCGGCGTGCTCTGGTTCATTGTGACCTGCCTTGCAACCCTGCTTGCGCAGAATATTGAGCAATTTACCTTCCTGCGTTTTTTACAAGGGATAAGCCTGTGCTTTATTGGCGCGGTGGGTTACGCCGCAATTCAGGAATCCTTTGAAGAAGCGGTGTGCATAAAAATTACCGCGCTGATGGCAAACGTAGCGTTGATTGCGCCCCTGCTGGGGCCGTTGGTCGGCGCAGCCTGGGTACATGTTCTGCCGTGGGAAGGGATGTTTATCCTGTTTGCCGCCCTGGCCGCCATCTCTTTTTTTGGTCTGCAACGCGCGATGCCGGAGACGGCAACCCGGCTTGGTGAAAAGCTGTCGATTAAAGAGCTGGGCAAAGATTATAAGCTGGTGCTGAGGAACGTGCGCTTTGTTGCAGGCGCGCTGGCATTGGGTTTTGTCAGCCTGCCGTTACTGGCGTGGATTGCGCAGTCCCCGATTATTATCATCAGCGGTGAACATCTCAGCAGTTACGAATATGGCCTGTTGCAGGTGCCGATTTTTGGCGCGTTGATTGCCGGTAACCTGGTACTGGCGCGCCTGACCTCGCGAAAAACCGTACGTTCGCTGATTATCATGGGCGGCTGGCCAATCGCCGTCGGGCTGGTGATTGCCGCTGCGGCCACGGTGGTGTCATCCCATGCGTATCTATGGATGACAGCGGGTTTAAGCATCTATGCGTTTGGTATTGGCGTGGCGAATGCGGGACTGGTACGTCTGACGCTGTTTGCCAGTGAAATGAGTAAGGGCACGGTTTCTGCCGCCATGGGTATGTTGCAGATGCTGATTTTTACCGTCGGTATTGAGCTGAGTAAACACGCTTATCTGCTCGGAGGAAACGGCTTGTTCAGCCTGTTCAATCTGGCAAGCGGCGTACTGTGGGTGATTCTGATGGTTATCTTTCTGAAAGATAAACGGGTAGGGGATTCACGGGAAGGTTAAAGCCCGGTTGCCCGGGCCAGGCAAAAACTTAGTGGTGATCGTCAATCTGGTGTTCGATGATCATTCCTTCACCGACGCTGGCAACATGTCGCGCATAAGGATGTGCGCGATAGACAGGGGCCGGGGCAGGCGTCGGAGCAACATACACCGTTTGTGGCGCGGTGGTAACGCTGACCGCTTGCGGAACGCTGACGGAAGAGGGCACTACCACCACCTTATAACCGCTTGGTACATCAACGGTAACGCTTTGCGCAAATGTTGTCCCCGCAAAACCCAGCAACAATGTCGCTATCAGTACACTTTTCTTCATAATCCGCTCGTCTGAATATTCACTGGAGGTAATAATCCAGCGGGTTAATTTGAGGCGGATTATGAATAGATCATGCCATCATTTTGTTGCCGTCTGTGCTGAGGCGTTATTGCGTAAACGGTGCTTCATTCTTTAACACGCGGTCGATAATATCCAGCACGCCCTCTTCGTTGTTCGACCCTGCGCGATATTTTGCCGCCTGGATAACCGGCTCATGGGCGTTCGCCATTGCAAAACTAAATCCTGCCTGACGCAGCATCTCAATATCATTGCCGCCATCGCCAAACACAACAACCTCATCGTCGGTAATATTCCAGCGTTGTTGCAGCAGACGCAGACCGTTTGCCTTATGCACTCCGGGTATAATTAAATCGATGCTGCCGTAGCCGGTATGTACCGGTACCATAATGTCGCCAATCGCCTCATGGAGGTCAGCCTGCACCTGGGGGATACGATCGTCTGAAATATTTAGCCCGAACTTGAAGAAAACGTCATTGAGGTTGTCAAAATTATCCACAAATTCAAGACGATGATAATACATGGCGGAGACCGTCTTATGCTCATCGCTGTACCGCTTCAGGGTATAAGCGCTATTTTTACCGCAGGCGATAATGTCGGTGTCCGTACGGGTCAGCAGATGTTCCACGATGGCCTGGAAATCGTCTTTTGCCAGCTCGCCGTTAAAGACATCTTCCCCTTCACTGACCACCCATCCGCCGTTTTCGGCAACAAATGAGATTTCACTGGCCAGTTCAGGAAAAAAGGAGATGAGCTGGTAATATTGGTTGCCGCTGGCGACCACAAAGCGGATCCCTTGTTCTTTCATCTGGCGATATTGCGCCATAAAGCGCTCACGATTATAGGTTTTTTGGTCGCTTAAAAATGTGCCGTCCATGTCGACTGCAATCAGTTTGATACGCATTAGCTGTTCTCCATCACAGTGGTATTTTTGAGATCCGGTTTTGCCACCGCTTTCGCGACGATGGCGGCGACAAGCACCAGCGCCAGCACCACCAGCATAGCGCTACGCAGGCCGTAGTGTTCACCCAGGTAGCCCAGCAGCGGTGGTCCAACCAGGAACGCCAGATAGCCGGTAGTGGCGACAACGCTGACGCGGGTTGGCGCATCGGGGCCGGTGTCGCTGGCAGCCGAAATGGTCAGTGGGAAGCCCAGTGATGCGCCGAGTCCCCACAAAATAACGGAAACACCCGCCACCCAAGTGCTGTCGACAAAAATAATCAGGCTAATCCCAAGAGCACCCATTAGCGCACTGGCGCGCACTACCGCGACGCGGCTGTAGCGGTCGATGAACCAGCCGCCAGTAAATCGTCCAACGGTCATACCCAGCGTAAATCCGGCATAAATCAGCGAGCCTGATGTCGGGCTAAATCCATGTCCGTCCACCATCAGCAGCGGAAGCCAGTCGTTGGCGGAACCTTCAGCAAATGCCATTGCGAGCACCACGACGCCAATCAGCAATAGCTGAATATCGCGATAAAAAGGCAGTCCTTTTTCGCCGGAGTGAGACCCGTCAGCGGCATTTTTACCCGTGCCGTCAGGAATGGCTTTGATGGCGATGAAAATAGGGGTGATAGCCACCATCGCCGCCAGCAAGATATGCGCGGTCGCCGGTACGCTGAAGGCGGTAAGCATCATCCCGACTCCGGCACCCGCCAGCGTTCCCAGGCTGTAAAAACCGTGCATCATCGGCAGTACGGTTTTATTCATTTCGCGCTCAACAGCCGCACCTTCGACGTTGATGGCAACTTCTGCTGCGCCAAAGCTGGCGCCGAACACGCCCAGACCAAATGCGAAAAGCCATGCGGAATGCAGCCAGAGTGCCACGCTGAGGATTGCCATTCCGAGGACAGCGCAAGACATGGTGGTACGGATCACTTTACGCGTGCCAAATCGTTTCACCAGCCAGGCCGAACAAAGAATGCCACTCATCGAACCAATTGAGAGTCCAAACAGCACCGCGCCCATTTCGGCGGTTGAGATGGAGAGGATATCTCTGATGGCAGGGGTACGCGTTGCCCAGGAAGCCATTAATAATCCTGGTAAAAAGAAGAACGTGAACAGTGCCCAGGTGCGACGTCTTAAGGCTTTGCGTGATGAGATGCCAGTCATGAATTCGAGCCGAAGAAAAGAGGAAAGAAGACAACCTTAGCAAGGTTGTGTACATTTGTACACAAATGCAAGAAGAGGTAATGCAGTGCGACGTGCGAACGATCCGCAGCGGCGGGAAAAAATAGTTCAGGCGACTCTGGATGCGGTAATAGCCCATGGTATTCATGCGGTTACACATCGGAAGATTGCGACAATTGCTCAGGTGCCCTTGGGTTCTATGACCTATTACTTTTCGGGAATTGATGAGCTTTTAATGGAGGCGTTTGAGCATTTTACTGACAGGATGATGCTGCAGTATCAGGCTTTTTTTGCCGACGTTGCGGATGCGTCGCAGGCTTGCCATGCGATTACCGATATGATTTACAGCTCCCAGGTCACGACACCCGATAACATGGAACTCATGTATCAGCTGTATGCCTTCGCCAGCCGTAAACCGGCACTAAAAACGGTGATGCAAAACTGGATGTTACGCAGCCAACAAACGCTGGAGCAGTGGTTTGCTCCGGTTACGGCGCGGGCGCTGGATGCGTTTATTGAAGGGATGACGCTGCATTTTGTCACGGACAAAAAACCACTGCGGCGAGAAGATATCTTGCTGATGGTGGAGCGTATTGCGGGGTTGCCCGCGACGGTCAGCTGTGCGTAGCGCCGCCGGTTATATTCACCACCGTTGCGGTGATTGCTCCGGCATGGTCTGAAGCCAGAAAGGTCATTACCTCAGCGATTTGTGCAAGCGTAGGTAGGCGCCCAAGCATGGTACTTTGCGCCGCACCAGCTAACCATTGTGCGACGGTAATACCCATTGACTGCGCTTTAGCAGTAAAAATTTCCCCGGTATAGGAACCGGCCTGAACGGCATCCACAATCGCATGCGAGCGCACGCCGACGACCCGAATATTCGCCGGCCCCAGTTCGCTGGCAAGCGCTTTAATAAAGGCCTCTGTTCCCGCACAGCCAACGATGTGTCCCAGATGTCCAGGCATCGCCATCGGGGCCGCGGGCGCAACAACGGTGAGAATGACGCCAGCACGATTGCCGCCCATGTGTGGTGTTACGGCTTTTGCGATATTGAACTGCGCCGAGAGGAAAGGGGTGATACCGCTCATAAACTCAGAAAGGGATAATGCCTCGATGCGTTTGCCCTGTTCATGCATAAAGCCGGTTGCGTTAACCACCACATCTATTCCACCGGTTTGCTGCGCAAGGTGAGTAACTTGTTTTGAGGTACCGTATTCGTCGAGGACATCGGTGACAAAGGTTTCGACGGCACCGCCCGCGGTTCGAATGCTACTGGCCGCCCAATCCAGCTTTTCCTGACTGCGCGCGCCCAGATACACATGAGCGCCTTCACGCGCCATAGCATGCGCAACTGCACTGCCTATAGCGCCGCTGCCACCGAAAATTACCGCGACTTTGCCTGCGAGTAACATAGCAACCACCTATTACCTTTAGCTCTGACTAAAAGTATGCGTCATAACCGGCATGCTGCAAATGTGAGAGAGTTTCGGGGGAGGGAGTCAGCGAACGCAAAATTCAGGCAACAAAAAACCCATTTATGTAAATGGGTTAGTGAAAACAATGAGTTGCAGGATAATCAATAAGTTGGGTTGGTGGTGAGAAGTGACGATTACGGGGGATTGTCAACCGCTGTCGCCACTTTATCGCCACTTGGCAATGTTGCCAACGGGTTAAAGCGAAGGGCCGTTTCAAGGTGGTCGGGGGCCAGATGAGCATAGCGCATGGTCATTTTTATATCGTGGTGGCCTAGGATTTTCTGGAGGGCAAGAATGTTTCCACCAGACATCATAAAGTGTGCTGCGAACGTATGACGCAGAACGTGGGTAAGCTGCCCGCGTGGAAGTACAATAGAGGTTTTCTCCATCACAGATAAAAACTGGAAGTAGCAGTCAGTAAAGAACTTGAAACCATCCAAGGTTATTATTTCCTCATACAGCTCTTTGCTGATCGGTATGCTGCGGTTCTTTTTGCCTTTGGTCCTGACGAAAGTAATGCGGTACTTAGTTACCTGGGAGCGTGTGAGGTTTACAGCTTCGCGCCAGCGTGCTCCGGTACTCAGACAGATTTTAACGACCAGAGCGAGAAGGGCGCTTTGGCGTTGGCAGTCATTCAGAAGTTCTGTGATTTGTTCATGCGTCAGCCAGGCCATTTCCTTTTCCGATATAGTGAACTTGCGCATGTTTTCCAAAGGGTTTGGTGCTGTCCATTCACCGAGTCGGGCCAACTCGCTAAAAACACCACTCAGATAACTTTGCTCCAGATTGATAGTGACTGGGCTGGCACCTTTCTTCCACTTCTCGCTAAAGTAGATTTCACCCGTCAGGCGTTTGTCGCGGTAATGAGCGAATAATTTCGAGTTGAGATCAGTAGCGAGAGGGTTTCCGAGTGCATCGACCATCAGGACCAACTTGTCGTAAACATGCTCACCAGCAGTCAGGGATTTGCCGTGCAGTTTGAACCAGAGTTCAACGACGTCTTTCAGAGTTCGGCGATCTACCGATTCACCCAGCCAGGGCTTAGCTTCAGTTTCCTCCATTGTGTGCCGTTCAAATGCTAACGCTTCACCTTTAGTGGCGAATTGTTTACGTACGCGGCGTCCGCTGCGGCCCGCAGGGTAGCATTCACAAATCCATTTTCCAGTGTTGAGTTTTCGTACAGTCATAAAAAAGCCCTCATATCTGAGGGCTAAATTTAACTGTATATTTAAACAGTAATCAATGTATGATTAACGTAAATCATACATGCTACGCAACTATTAGTTCTTCATTTTCTTTGGTAACTAAATTGCGTTCATTTTCGATGGCTAAAGATTCTCTGTATTCTTTAGCTTCAGCAAACATTGTCCAATGTGCATTGATGTTCATACTATCAATCGTGGATTTAATATCCTTAATGCCAACATTGAAAAATTCTTTACGGGAGTTAACTTTGTTCAATTGCTTGTCATTGAACACTTTGTGCAAGTGATTTTCTAATGATGGTGCGTCTTCACTGTAAATCATTGCATGTACATCGAATGAGAATGGAACACTAGCATCACCAAGTTCACGTACACGATCCAATGGTTCAAGACGGCGTGTCATGCCGATTTTGTATACGTCTTCGCCGAAGGACCCGATGTTACTAATTACGTAAACATGACCTGAGCGTGTTTGTTGCGCCATGGAAATAGCTCGTTGGTTTTTGGCTTCAGCTTCTTCATATTTAGCTTGCAGTTCAGCTAGTTTTTGCTCCAGGACTAAGCGTTGCTCTTCGCCTGCGAGCATTAATTCTTTGGTCGCTTTATCAATAGCCTGTTGAATTGCTTTCTCTTCTTTTTCTGCTTCTTTTATCGCTTTTTCATACTCCCTGCGCGCTTTTTCTTCTTCGCGCAATTGTTCTTTAATTCGCCTTTGCTCCTCCTTTTCTTCAAGCATAATTTCATTTACCGCAACACCCCATTTTAGTTCATTTAGGCGGGATTGAAGGTAGATATCGGTAATCTGAGCAGATCTAAAAGCTGAACCGTTATAGTTCACCAGTTGAAAAGCGTCCTTAATCTCTTGAGAAAGCTTCCCGAAATTGTTGTGCTTGATTTTAGAGAGGACACTATCAACTTTTCCATTAAAAGCATCCAGTACAAAATTAATTGCAGTATTTCGTCTGTTAGTCTCAACGTAGTCACAGCTTGCTGCCTTGCCTGTTTTGATAAGAGATTTAGTTAACTCTCTGGCTTTTTGAAGCTCCTTGCCCGCTTCGGTAAATTCATAATTGTCTGCTAGTTCATCTAGTACGCTACGGTTTGGAACTATCCATTCATCACCATACCCCTCAATTTTATTTTTCATGGACTTGGCTACCGCCTGATAGGTTTCAGCAAATTCTTTTGCTTCGTATGCAGAGCCTGCAATTTCTTTTGCCCTAATTTCTGCATCTGAAATTATCTTCATGGCATTATCATTGGCATTTGATATTAGTTCATTTGCTTTGCTATTTGCATTATCCAATCGTTCTTTTGCTTTTAATCGAGTCTCTCGAGCATCTTTTGTTATGGATACCGCTTCACTATTTGCATTGCTTATTGTTAAACGGGCTTGATTGTTTGCTTCGATGATAAGTTTATTTGCTTTGGTTTGAGCTTCGTTAATTTTATCTTTTGCTTCTGCATCAGCTGTTTTTATCTTTTTCTCAGCATCTAACACAGCATTATGCAACTCTTCATATTGCCATAATGGAGCTGCTCTACCTTCCAACTCTGAGTAATCACGTATAGCTTGGGCTAAATTTTCTTGACTTTCACTCAATTGATTCGAAAGAGCTACATTGCTAACGGTAAGAGTATCAATCTCTGCTTTGTGTCTTTTGCTCTTCTTGAATAAAATGACAGCAAGGATAGGAGTTAGTATAGCTAACAAGAAAACTACAATAAGAAATAAATCCATTTCTAAATCCTTTTACTTAATCAATGTGAAACAGTTGTGCTTCTTACCTTGGCAATCACTTCTATATCAGAAAATGCACATTCAAAACTATTTTCAGTAGTAGAAACTTTAATCATGCCTTTTGGTAGCCTTGTAATTAATCTTACTGAATAGGTTCCATCAATATCGATCAACCAGTGACCATCCAGAACATCAGTAAATGTCTGCTCGCAAATATAGGTGTTTGAGCCATCAAGAACAGCAATCGGAGATGAGAGACCGTGTGGAAGGAATGACGAGTCAAAAACGTATGAGCCATCTTCAACCATTTTTCCTGCAGTAAGGCGGAACTTTGCGATCTCTTCAGTACATGCTTTTTGAAAAATTTGCTTAGGACCTTTCCCGGTAGTTAACCAATTGAGTGAAATCCCTGTTTCAATAGCGCATTGGATTATCCAGTCTGCAGGAAAGGTATCCCGCATATATCTGTTAGCTAAGGTGCTTTTTGACACTTCTAAGTGATCAGCTAAAGCCTGCCGTGTTGTAAATCCATAAGCTTCTACCAATCTTTCAATCGCAGCCTTACCACCCTGATTGGGATTTATTTTGATCTCACTTGGGTACTTTGATGTTGACATATCTCTTATGCGATCCTAGTATCAGTTTTGTTCTCATTTGGGTACTTGTCACGATTACTACCGGCTCACCACAAGCCAATAGGAGATGTTGCATCATGACCCCTAACATTTCAATCACTCTGAATACACCCCACGTCACAATTGAACGCTACAGCGAGCTAACAGGACTGCCTGTAGACACCATTAACGACATGCTTGCTGATGGTCGTTTGCCTCGCCACCGTCTGCGTAAGGACAAGAAGCGAGAGAAAGTGATGATTAACATCGTCGCACTGACCGTAGATGCGCTCTCAGATTGCAATGTAACCATTAATTAGTTCCATTCTGAGATATAGCGGAGCATTTGACTATGTTTGACTATCGCATTTCTAAACATCCACATTTCAGCGAAGCCTGTCGGGCTTTCGCACTGCGTCACAATATGACGAAACTGGCGGAGCGTGCAGGAATGAACGTCCAGACGCTACGCAATAAGCTGAACCCGGAGCAACCGCATCAACTCACGCCGCCGGAGATCTGGCTGCTGACTGATATCACAGAGGACTCAACGCTGGTTGACGGTTTTCTTGCTCAAATCCATTGCCTGCCGTGCGTGCCATTGAATGAAGTGGCAAAAGAGAACCTGCCGCATTACGTCATGAGTGCAACTGCGGAGATTGGGCGTGTAGCTGCAGGCGCAGTTTCCGGTGATGTAAAAACCAGTGCAGGCCGCCGCGATGTAATCAATAGCATCAACTCTGTTACGCGCCTTATGGCACTCACAGCAGTTTCATTGCATGCGCGTTTGCAGGCGAATCCGGCGATGGCAAGCGCGGTAGATACCGTGACGGGCCTGGGCGCTTCGTTCGGTCTGATCTGAGGTGGCTATGCTGACTAAAGAACCATCTTTTGCATCACTGCTCGTTAAGCAAAGTCCTGCAATGCACTGCGGTCATGGCTGGATTATGGGGAAGGATGGCAAGCGCTGGCATCCGTGCCGCTCTCAGGATGCGTTGCTGGCTGAGCTGTCCACTAAAAAGCAGGGGAAACCATGGCTATTGAAGGCGATGCTGCGACTGTTCCGCTAAGCGCTGGCCTCCGCCTTAATGGGTTAAACCACATCGCGGAATTAAGGGCGAAAGTGTTTGGCTTAAATATTGATTCAGAACTGGAGCGCTTTATTAGCGATATGCGGGACCAACGGGATATTAACCATGAGCAGAATAAACGCGCACTAGCCGCAATATTCTTTATGGCAAAGATTCCGGCGGAACGTCATAGCGTCAATGTTAGTGAGCTGACGACTGACGAAAAGCGGGAGCTGATTAAAGCAATGAACCATTTCCGTACAGTGGTGAGTTTATTTCCAAATCGGCTAGCCATGCCGAACTAATTCACAACCGAAATTAAAGGCGTAAACCCGCCGGGCATCTTATTGCCCAAATTCAGGAGAAACAACAATGCGAAATATTGAAACCCGAATCACCAAAACAGGACCAGATGATGCTGGCCTTAACCAGATGCTGACTGATGCGCGCATGGAAGAACGCCGTGCACGTGCTGCGGTAATGGCAGCCCGTCTTGATAGCCTGGCTTGCCATATCACGTCACGCCAGCTTAATCACGTTGAAGCGGCGGAGCTGCTGCGTATTGCGGCTGAAAACATTCAGAACGAAGCGCAGGAGATCCACTGATGGCTGATTCAATGGACCTTGTACAGCAGCGCGTTGAAGAAGAACGTCAGCGCCACATCCACACCGCCCGCAATAGAACGCCGGGCGTTTCCCGTGTGCTTTGCATTGATTGTGATGCACCGATCCCGCCAGCACGCCGTCGCGCCATTCCAGGCGTGCAGTGCTGTGTCACTTGTCAGGAAATCGCAGAGCTGAAAGGCAAACACTATAACGGAGGTGCAGTATGACTATGCGCATCCATCAGATAAAAATTGCACCTAAGTATTTTAATGCCGTAGTCGCTGGCAGCAAAAAGGCAGAGCTTCGCAAAGATGATCGCGGCTACAAAGTAGGTGATGTCCTTTCTCTCTGCGAATGGAAACACGGTTCATATACTGGTCGGGAATGGGCCGCTGTTATTACCCACACTTTGCCGATTAATGAAGTTGTGGCAGTGGAAGGGCAATGGGTAATTCTTTCTATTCGCTCATTAACGCCGCTTGAGGCTCTCTCCTATGTCATTTCAGGGGGAGCTATATGACCACTATCCTGAAATGGGCGGGAAATAAAACCGCTATCATGCCGGAATTGATTAAGCACCTTCCTGCTGGCCCGCGGCTGGTTGAACCTTTCGCGGGTTCCTGTGCTGTGATGATGGCGACAGACTATCCTCATTATCTTGTCGCGGATATTAATCCAGACCTGATAAGTCTTTACAATGCCATTAAAAGCGGACCTGAATTATTAATCTCAATTGGCAAGGATTTATTTGCTAAAAATAAATCGGCAGAAGATTACTACGATATTCGAAAAGAATTTAACCATAGACGTGATTGGCCTGTGGATTGCCGCGCTGCCATGTTTATTTATCTTAATCGCCATTGTTATCGCGGACTGTGCCGCTATAACTTGAGCGGTCACTTTAATGTTCCTTACGGTAATTATAAAAATCCGTACTTCCCCGAAAACGAAATACGCGCTTTTGCAGAAAAGGCACAACGTGCAACGTTTATCTGTGCCAGCTATGACGAAACACTGGCACTGCTGAAGACTGGCGATGTGGTTTATTGCGATCCGCCATATGACGGAACGTTTACCGGTTATCACACCGCCGGATTTACTGAGGATGATCAGTATCATCTGGCGTCTATTCTTGAGCGTCGTTCATCAGAAGGTCATCCGGTCATTGTGTCCAACAGTGATACATCTTTGACCCGTTCTCTTTATCGCAATTTCTCCCGCTATCGGCTGACGGCAAAGCGCAGCATGGGTGTGTCTGCCGGTGATGGTAAGTCCGCAGTGGAAATTATTGCTACTTCGAAACCCCGTTATTGGATTGGTTTTGACCCTGCAGGCGGTCATGACTGCTGCGTTAAACATGAGGTGCGGGTGTGAGTGCGTGGGCTTATTACAACGAGATAGACCCGTTTGCAGCTGCGCGGTTGCGTGTACACATGGCTGCCGGTCGCATTATGCCGGGTGTCGTAGATGAAAGGAGTATTGAAGATGTCAGACCCGATGACTTACGAGGATTTGTTCAGGTCCATTTCTTTGCAGGGGTTGGTATTTGGTCATATGCCTTGCGCCGTGTGGGCTGGGAAGACAGCAGGGAGGTCTGGACAGGTTCCTGCCCATGCCAGCCTTTCAGCGCGGCAGGCAAAGGAAAAGGGTTTGCTGACGAGCGGCACTTATGGCCCGCCATGCATTGGTTGGTCGGGCAGCGTCGCCCTGTCGTTGTCTTTGGCGAGCAATCTGCAAGTGCTGACGCAAATGACTGGATCGACCTTGTACAGACTGACGTGGAAGCCCTGGGTTATGCCTTCGGGGCGAGTGCGTTTCCGGCTGCGAGCGTCGGTGCCCCGAACATCCGGGACAGAACTTATTGGGTGGCCCACACCCACAGCGAATGCCTGGAAGCATCCCAGCAACGCGGGCCGTCAGGGAGGATTGAACTTGCAGACAGCTGCGCAGCTTTCGGGCTGGACAACTCCGAGCGCCAGCGACAGCAGGCGGGGAGGGCGGGGGATTACCGAGGGCATGTCCGGCAGCAGCCTTGCGCAACAGGTAAAAATGGCTGGCTGGCCCACGCCAACAGCCAGCGACCACAAGGGGGGATATCCTGGGGGGAGGATTCGCAACGGGAAAATATCGACAGATCGTCTGGATGTGGTGGCACAGATTGCAGGCCCGGTCCGGTTAACGGCTTCTGGAAAGATGCTGACTGGCTCAAATGCACAGATGGAAAATGGAGGCCAGTTAAATCCGGCCTTGAGCCTTTGGTTAATGGGGCTGCCTCCAGAGTGGGACGAATTCGAACCTACGGAAACGCCTTAAACGCAGAGGCGGCAGTAGTATTCATCAAGTCTTACATGATGGGGGCTGGCCTGTGAAGTTGACCAGCTTCGAAATGGTGGCGACCGGCGGCTCGAATGAGGCCGCCGCAGCCTTTCCATGGAATACCCCAAAAAAGGCGGTTAACCCGTATCTGGAACCGGCGGAAGTAGCGCCGGAGTCTGCGCTTTCAAACCTCATCACTCTGTACGCTACGGATAACGAGCAGGAGCATCTGCGGCGTGAGGCGCTGAGTGATAAGGTTTGGGAACGTTATTTCTTCAATGAATCCCGCGATCCTGTCCAGCGTGAAATAGAGCAGGATCAGCTGATTAGCCATGCAAAAATGGCCCGCGAACAGCAGCGCGTTAATCCCGATTTGGTGATTATTGCCGATGTAAGCGCCATGCCTGCCCATATCAGCAAGCCTCTGCTGGAGCGGATTAAATACTTCCATAGCCTGGGCAGGGCTAAGGCTTATTCCCGCTATCTGCGCGAAACAATCAGACCGTGTCTTGAGCGGCTGGAGCGCATGCGTGACAGCCAGGTGTCTGCGTCTTTCCGGTTCATGGCGAGTCAGGACGGGCTGGAGGGGCTACTGGTACTGCCTGAAATGAGTCAGGATCAGGTCAAACGTCTGTCCACGCTGGTTGCGGCACATATGAGCATGTGCCTTGATGCTGCCTGCGGTGATCTGTTTGTTGCTGAAGATGTAAAACCAGAAGAAATCCGCCAGGCATGGGAAAGGGTTGCTGCAGAAGCCATGCGCCTTGAGGTCATCCCGCCTGCCTTTGATAAGTTGCGCCGCAAAAAGCGCCGCCGCAAGCCGGTGCCTTATGAGCTTATCCCGCCGTCGCTGGCGCGCATGCTGTGCGCGGACTGGTGGTATCGCAAATTGTGGCAGATGCGCTGTGAGTGGCGGGAGGAACAACTGCGCGCCGTCTGCCTGGTCAACAAGAAAGCGTCCCCGTATGTCAGCTATGAAGCCGTGATCCACAAACGCGAGCAGCGCCGCAAATCGCTGGAGTTCTTCCGCTCACATGAGCTGGTCAACGAAGACGGTGACACGCTGGATATGGAAGATGTGGTGAACGCCAGCAACAGCAACCCGGCGCACCGCCGTAATGAAATGATGGCCTGTGTCAAAGGGCTGGAGCTGATCGCGGAAATGCGCGGAGACTGCGCAGTGTTCTATACCATCACCTGCCCGTCACGCTTCCACGCAACCCTCAACAACGGCAGACCTAATCCGAAGTGGACCAGTGCTACCGTCCGGCAGAGCAGTGACTATCTGGTTGATACGTTCGCTGCTTTCCGCAAGGCAATGCACAAGGCGGGTCTGCGCTGGTATGGCGTCCGCGTGGCAGAGCCGCACCATGACGGCACCGTGCACTGGCATCTTCTGTGCTTCATGCGCAAAAAAGACCGCCGTTCCATCACTGCGATGCTGCGCAAGTTTGCCATTCGTGAAGACCGCGAGGAGCTGGGCACCAATACCGGACCGCGCTTCAAGTCCGAGCTAATCAACCCGCGCAAGGGTACACCGACCAGCTACATCGCCAAATACATCAGCAAGAACATCGACGGGCGCGGGCTGGCTAAAGAAATCAGCAAAGAAACCGGCAGATCACTGCGTGACAGTGCCGAGCATGTCACCGCCTGGGCGTCACTGCACCGTGTTCAGCAGTTCCGTTTCTTTGGTATTCCGGGGCGTCAGGCATACCGCGAGCTGCGCTTGCTGGCTGGTCAGGCGGCGAGAGTGCAGGGTGAACGCAAAGCGGGTGCGGCGGTACTGGATAACCCGCGTCTGGATGCGGTACTGGCAGCTGCAGATGCGGGTTGCTTTGCCACCTACATCATGAAGCAGGGCGGTGTACTGGTGCCCC
Organism: Citrobacter sp. Cb028; assembly: GCF_030336705.1. Lineage (NCBI taxonomy): Bacteria > Pseudomonadati > Pseudomonadota > Gammaproteobacteria > Enterobacterales > Enterobacteriaceae > Citrobacter > Citrobacter sp. Cb028. The sequence goes on from NZ_JAOWCZ010000034.1 coordinate 684,734, forward strand.
GCAAACATCACCTTGTCCGCACGGCTTATGAGCTTAACGACGAACCGAGCGCCTACGGCGATCATGGTATCCGTATCTATGGCATCTGGTCCCCGATTGTAGAGGGCAAGATTTGCACGCACGCGGTGAAGTGGAAAAAGGTTCGCAAGGCCGTTGACGTTCAGGAGGCGGCAGCCGACCAGGGCGCTTGCGCCCCTTGGACTCGTGGCAATAACTGTCCCCCTGTTGAAAATCTGAACAAATCAGGGGGTGATTTACCCGATATTAAAACCATGGATGAGAAGGAGCTGCAGGAATATCTCCACAACATGGGCCAGAAGGAACGGCGGGAGCTGACAGCCAGGTTGAGACTGGTAAAACCGAAGCGGAAAAAAGCATACATACAGAGTATTTCGGAGCAGCAGCGCCTGCAGCTTGAGGCAGAACTGACTGCCAGAGGGTTTGAAGGTAGTGCACCTGAGATTGATTTGCTTCTGCGTGGCGGCAGCATTCCATCCGGTGCCGGTTTACGTATTTTTTACCGTAACCAGAGGCTGCAGGAAGATGACAAATGGCGTCAATGGTACTAAGGATGCTGTTTAACATTTCGTGCTTTATTGACTGGCGTCAGTACATCCAATTAACTGACAAAAAAGAGTTTTACATTTTTTCTTTCCTACTATACTGTTTATATAAACAGTGGATATATATACAGTATTTGTGTATCCGTGTAATGATAGGAGGGAAGATGCAGGACTATCTTTTGGAGTCATTGAAGCTCCAGCGTATTGATTTTTTTATCAAGCTTGTAGCGGCTAGTGAGTGCAGCGACGAAGAAAAGCGGCTGGCTATCCAGTGGGTGTCCGAACTGACAGACGAGTTGATGGCGAAAATTCGCAGCCATGAATACAGCCGGTCAATGGACGTTACCAGTTAAAGGGAATCTGTATGCGCATTGAAATAATGATCGATAAAGAGCAGAAGATTAGCCAGGCCACACTGGAAGCCCTTGAATCCGAGCTTTACCGTAATTTGCGCCCTCTGTATCCCAAAACAGCAATTCGTATCCGTAAGGGCAGTGCCAATGGTGTTGAACTGAGCGGGTTAAAACTGGATGAAGACAAAAAGCGAGTGATGGAAATTATGCAGCAGGTCTGGGAGGACGACAGCTGGTTACATTAGATAACGTTGTGAGAGGCAGAACGTAGTTCTGGCGCTCGCAAGGTTGAACAACGAGCTATGCGAGGCGTTAGCTATGGGGTCTAAAGACAACAAGTATCAAATTGTATATCGCGGTCAAACGCTGGAAACAATCATTCCAGGTCAGTGGGTTTTCTTTCAACGCCCAAAAGAGTGCGGCGGCGGATACTGGATGGGAAGAACTTATGATGACTGTTTCTGGCTTGAGCTGGAGTATCCGGTGTCTTTATCTGATGGACTTGGTTACTTGATAGTTATTACGAAAGTCGAAGCCACAAGTCATGAATTTGATGCAAATTATTCTCTGTTTGACTGATTTCGTCGTAGTGCATGACTATGCCGCATGAAAACGCATGATCGTTTAAGGATCGTTTATGCTGAGGCCCGCCAGAACTGGCGGGCTTTTGCCTGTCTCATGCAGGTGCATGAAAACCACTACATAAAGCGGGCAGGCGTGGCGGGGATACGAGCGCGCGCAATGGGGTGAAATGGTGAAAATCCGGCACAATATCAGGCACGCTGGCGGATTCAATCTCTAAGGGAAAGGGAGCAGCAGCAAAAAAGAAGCGCCCCGCAGAATGCTGCCGGGGCGCTGTGAATGGGCATATATTTGAAGTGGTGTTGAAGTAGGTTAGTTGCGCTTGCTTTTTAAACCCAGGTCGTAAGGCTCAAAGCGGATCACTTCTTCGCCCAGCCAGTCGTTAAGCTCCTGCAGTCGCTTCTGCAGCGGCATCAGCTCGTTGCGAACAAAGACACGGCTGGCCTTTTCCACATCACCAAAGCCGCCGGTATTGTTGGGAATAATACCCATCATCTGCGGCGGTACGCGGTGCGCTGCCATCATGTCATCGCGGCTGACGTTCTTGATGTTCAGAAACTCATCCTTTGCAGCAACCTCCGATAACGGGATGATCTGGATGCCGTCCTTTTTACCGTTGGGTGAATACATAAACAGGTTGCGGAAGTTACCCGGTCCTTTGGCGCTTTTCATTGCCTGGCGGATATTGTTCACGTCCTCCTGGTTCTGTGCTGCGTCGGTCATGTACATGATGAAACCCGCGTGGCTGCCGTTGATGTAATACTTCCGGCGGAACAGCGTGGCGGACTCGTTGAGCAAGGTTGACGGAATGGCGGAGAGATAGCCGGGCAGCCCGTAAATCTCCTGGTTAATATCCGGCTCCATCAGGTGAAAAATGTTGCCCTGTGTAAATTCATAGGGCTGCGTGGTCAGGCCGTACTGCACAAACCAGTAGGTGTCGAGGTCCACGCCACGGCGTGTGTACTTCGCCAGTGCTGGCTCCAGTGAGAGAACGCCGCCGAGCCGGTTGGTGCGCTTTTCCAGATAGGCGTTACCGAACACCAGATAATCCTGGACGAAACGGGCAAAAGCCTGCTGGCTGAGCAGGCGGTGCGGGATGTACGTACTGCTGAGAATGTCACGTTTAACCGCTATCGGTGAGCTGTGATGCACAGCGGCGCGGTAGGTTCGCGCCAGCCCGTCAAAGCTTACTGGCGGCTCATACCATCTGTCCATCTGTACGCATTCCACATAATCCAGCAGCTCGCGGCGGTCCAGCACCGGGATCGGATCGCCAAAGCTGAAAGCCTCGGCAGTGACGCCTGCGTTTTTAGGCGCCGTAGCTTCTGTTGGCGTTGGGCTGGTTAAGGCTTCGGGTTCACTCATCAAAAAATCTCCACAATATTGCTGGTATTGGCGGATTCGCCCTGCAGCGGTTCGTTAAACAGTGCGTGCATCGTTGCCCAGGCCAAATCTGCGTGGCTGGCTTCTTCGCTGCGGCTGGCTTCGTAGGTAGGGCGGTTGCCGCTGGCGGTGGTGGCCCGGCGGATAGCCATAAAGGACTGCGCAATGTCAGTGTGTCCGGCATCAAACTCCAGACGGCGGTGGCTGATGATGTCGTAGGCCTTGAGCACCAGGGCGTTTTTGACGTTGGGGTTGTAGACAAACTCCCGCACGGCAGGAAAGAACGCTTTCACGTTCTCGTAGACACCGTGACCGACGCCGGTCGAGTCGATGCCGATATAGGTCACGTTGTACTGCTGCGTCAGTTTTTTAATGGCGTCAGCCTGGGCGCGGAAGTCCATCCCGCGCCACTGGTGTCGCTCCAGAATGCGGAACTTGCCGCCCGGCACGGTTGGCGGTGCCACCACCACGCACCCGGCGCTGTCACCGTTCTGCGTGCCTTTCGCCGGGTCGTATCCGATCCAGACTTCGCGCCAGCCAAACGGGCGCAGCGCCAGAGCCTGAAAATCGGTCCAGACTTCCCAGCTGTCCACCATGCACGCCTGCAGTTCGCTGAGCGGGAATACTGACGCCAGATCGTCAATAAATTCGCACATCAGCAGGTTCTGGTATTCGTCCGGGCTGTACTCCATGCGCAGCTGGTCGAGGTCGAACAGGTTACAGCCGCCGCGCACCGCATCCTCCACGGTGACGATCTGGCGGTACTGTCCGTCAGGGCAGAGCAGGCCGCGCGCAAGGTTGCTGTGGGTCAGGTCAATATCCACTTTGTCCGCTTTGGCACGGCCCCGGTTAAACAGCGCGCCGGACCAGAACGGATAGGCACTGTGGGTCAGGCTGGACGGCGTGGAGAAGTAGGTTTGTCGCCATTTCTTGTGAATGGCCATACCGGAGGCAACCTTGCGCAGCTCCTGGAATTTCGGTATCCAGAAATATTCATCAAGGTACAGGTTGCCGTGGTAGCTCTGCGCCGTGCGGGCGTTGGTGCCGAGGAAGTACAGGCACGCGCCGTTGCTGAGCGTCATCGGGTCGCCTTTCAGCTCAACATCCACCTCTTTTGCAAAGTCGATGATGTACTGCTTAAAGACGTGCGCCTGCGCCTTACTGGCTGAGAGGAAGATCTGGTTGCGCCCGGTGGTGATGGCATCAATCAGCGCTTCGCGGGCAAAAAAGTATGTTGCCCCAATCTGACGTGATTTAAGCAGGTTGCGAATGCGGTGTTTTACGCCTGCCTGCCACCAGTGGCGCTGATATTCAAACATGCCGTTGCGGAAGATTTCTTCCAGCTTTTCGGTCTGTTCATCGGTGAAAACATTCTTTTCGGGCTGGCGGCGCGGCCCTTTGTTACGGTTGGCAACTTTCGGGTTTAAGTCTGCTTCGTTGCCGCCATCGTTAAATTTACCGATCCGGGCGTGGCGCTCTGACTGGCGCGCCAGCAGGTCAATTTCCTTGAAGTCTTTCCCTTCTTTCTGCTCCTTCATAATGAGCTGGCAGTAACGTGCGGCGGTGGTGAGCTGCATCTGATCCAGCGGCCCATAGTCGCCCCACTTGTCGCGTTTCTTCCAGCTGTGAACGGTTGCAACTTTCTCGCCCAGCATTTCAGCAATGCGGGCTACGCGGTATCCCTGAAAGTACAGCAGCATGGCCTGCCGACGGGGATCGAGGTCTGCGGGGGTCAGTGTCGTGTTCATGGCCCAAACATACGGCCTTGGATGGAGGCTTTCCCCGGCTGCGGTTTGTGTGGTTTACCGTACAAATACAGCGCGTTGTCTCACTCCCCCCATCACCGCAAACATAAGGCTCCAGTAAGTTATTTCTAACGGAGCACGGCTCATGACAGTGAAAGCAAAGCGTTTCCGTATCGGGGTGGAAGGTGCCACCACTGACGGGCGCGAGATCCAGCGTGAATGGCTGGTACAGATGGCTGCCAGCTACAACCCGACGGTCTATACCGCGCTGATTAACCTTGAGCACATCAAGTCTTATCTGCCGGACAGCACCTTTAACCGCTACGGCAGGGTGACGGGGCTGGTTGCAGAAGAAATCCAGGACGGCCCGCTGGCGGGCAAGATGGCGCTTTATGCCGATATCGAACCCACGGACGCCCTGGTGGAACTGGTGAAGAAAGGCCAGAAGCTTTTCACCTCCATGGAGGTCAGCACGAAGTTTGCCGACACCGGCAAAGCCTATCTTGTGGGGCTGGGTGCGACGGACGATCCTGCGAGCCTGGGCACCGAAATGCTGGCTTTCAGCGCCAGTGCAGCACATAACCCGCTGGCAAACCGTAAGCTGAACCCTGAAAACCTGTTTTCGGAAGCGGTTGAAACGCTGATTGAACTGGAAGAAGCCCAGGACGAAAAGCCGTCCCTCTTTGCCCGCGTCACCGCGCTGTTCACCAAAAAAGAGCAGACCGACGATGCGCGATTCTCTGATGTGCATAAAGCCGTGGAGCTGGTCGCTACTGAGCAGCAGATCCTGAGCGAGCGCACTGATAAATCCCTGTCCGATCAGGACCAGCGCCTTTCTGAGCTGGAGTCCTCCCTGCAGGAGCAGCAGACCGCCTTTGCCGAGTTACAGCAGCAGCTGAGCCGTGAAGACAGCCGCAAAGATTACCGCCAGCGCGCGCCGGGCGGTGACGCACCGGCAGGCACCCTGACCAATTGCTGATGGAGCATAAAACCCGATGAAAAAGAAAACCCGCTTTGCCTTTAACGCTTACCTGCAGCAACTGGCGCGCCTGAACGGTGTGGAAGTTGAAGAACTGTCCAGCAAGTTTACCGTGGAGCCGTCCGTGCAGCAGACGCTGGAAGACCAGATCCAGCAGTCCGCCGCTTTCCTGACGGTTATTAACATCACGCCGGTCACTGAGCAGTCCGGTCAGTTGCTGGGGCTGGGCGTTGGCAGCACCATTGCCGGAACCACCGATACCACCACCAAAGAGCGCGAGCCTACCGATCCGACGCTGATGGAAGACGTGGAATACAAATGCGAGCAGACCAACTTTGATACGGTGCTGACCTACGCAAAACTGGACATGTGGGCGAAATTCCAGGACTTCCAGGTGCGTATTCGCAACGCCATCGTCAAGCGTCAGGCGCTGGACCGCATCATGATCGGCTTTAACGGCGTGAAGCGCGCCAAAACCTCCAACCGTGCTGAAAACCCGCTGCTGCAGGACGTCAATAAAGGCTGGCTGCAGAAAATCCGCGAAGACGCGCCGGATCACGTCATGGGCAGCAAAACCGCAGAAGACGGCACCACTACTGCAGAACCAGTAAAAGTAGGTCCGGGTGGTAAGTATGTAAATCTTGACGCGGTGGTGATGGATACCGTCAACGAGCTGATCGATGTGGAGTATCAGGATGATGACGAGCTGGTTGTTGTCTGCGGACGTGAACTGCTGTCTGACAAGTATTTCCCGCTGGTCAACAAAGAGCAGGACAACAGCGAGAAAATCGCCGCCGATCTGATCATCAGCCAGAAACGCATGGGCGGCCTGCAGGCTGTGCGCGCGCCTTTCTTCCCGGCAAATGCCCTGCTGATCACCCGTCTGGATAACCTGTCCATCTACTGGCAGGAAGACACCCGCCGCCGTTCAGTTATCGACAACCCGAAACGCGACCGGATTGAAAACTTTGAATCCGTCAACGAGGCGTATGTGGTCGAGGACTACCGCTGCGCGGCGCTGGTAGAAAACATCGAAATCGGTGATTTCAGCGCGCCTGCCGCACCGGAAAGTGGGGAATAACGCATGAGCCTGAGTCCCGCACGGCAGCACCGCCTGCGCATTCAGGCTGAACAGGCCGCCCGTGAGGGCGGCAGTGTTCGCCATGCGTCGGGCTATGACCTGATGCTGCTGCAGCTGGCAGAAGACCGCCGCCGCCTCAAGGGTGTCCAGTCCACGGTGAAAAAGGCGGAAATCAAGGTGGAACTGCTACCGAAATATTCTGCCTGGGCAGAGGGCGTGCTGGCTGCCGAAGGCGCGCAGCAGGATGACGTGCTGATGTACGTGATGCTGTGGCGTATCGACGCCGGTGATTATGCCGGTGCGCTGGAAATCGGGCGTCATGCGCTGCGCCATGGCTGGGTTATGCCGCTGGGCAACCGTAACGTGCAGACCGTGCTGGCAGAAGAAATGGCAGACGCGGCGCAAAGCGCTCTGCTTGCTGCTGCCGGTTTTGATGCCGATCTGCTTCTGCAGACACTGGACCTGACAACCGATCTGGATATGCCGGACCAGTCGCGGGCGCGACTGCATAAAGCCATCGGCGCTGTACTGAGCGAAAGCAATCCGGCGTCTGCCCTGAATCACCTTACCCATGCGCTGCAGCTTGATCCCCGCTGCGGTGTGAAAAAAGAAAAGCAGCAGCTGGAGCGCAGACTGCGCAATGACAGCCGCTAAAGAACGTGCCCCGCGCACGGGCGGCACGGGATGGCGAAAGGCACTGCCACATCAAAATTCCGTCCACCGCCCACTTATTCAGGAGAAAGCCGCATGAAGTTTGTTGCGCCCGAACAGGTGCCGGAACAGGCGGAGGTCATCAAAAATACGCCGTTCTGGCCTGATGTGGACCTGTCGGAATTTCGCAGTGTGATGCGAACTGACGGCACGGTGACGCAGCCGCGTTTAAAGCAGGTTGTGCTGACGGCTATTTCTGAGGTTAACGCTGAGCTGTACGACTTCCGCAACCGCCAGCAGTTGCTGGGCTGGCGGACACTTGCAGATGTACCGGCGGATATGCTGGACGGCAAAAGCGAGCGTATCCAGCACTACCACAACGCCGTTTTTTGCTGGGCGCGTGCTGTGCTCAATGAGCGTTATCAGGACTATGACGCCACTGCGTCAGGCGTGAAGCGAGGGGAGGAACTGGCGGAGGCCAGCGGCGATCTGTGGCGTGATGCCCGCTGGGCTATCAGCCGGGTGCAGGATGCGCCGCACTGTACGGTGGAGCTTATCTGATGAAAGTGCGTGCGCATCAGTATGACACGGTGGACGCGCTTTGCTGGCGTCATTACGGGCGCACGCAGGGTGTCACTGAGCAGGTTCTGCAGGCAAATCCGGGGCTGGCTGAGTACGGCCCATTTTTACCGCACGGGCTGCAGGTGGAGCTGCCGGACATTACGGCGTCAACCACGGCGCAGACCGTCCAGCTATGGGACTGAATTATGACGCTTGAACGAATCAGCGCCTTTATCACTTACTGCATCGCCGTGCTGCTGGCATGGCTGGGCGATCTGTCGCTCAAGGACGCGTCAACGGTTGGCGGCGTACTGATTGGTGTGCTGATGCTGGCTATCAACTGGTACTACAAACACCAGTCTTTCAAATTGTTACGTGGCGGCAAAATTTCGCGGGGGGAATATGAATCCTTCAATCGTTAAGCGCTGCATTGTTGGGGCGGTGCTGGCTATCGCCGCCACGCTGCCCGGTTTCCAGTCGCTTCATACCTCCGTTGAGGGGCTGAAACTGATTGCCGATTACGAGGGATGCCGCCTGCAGCCTTATCAGTGCAGCGCAGGTGTCTGGACTGACGGGATCGGTAATACGTCCGGTGTGGTGCCGGGAAAAACCATAACGGAGCGGCAGGCGGCGCAGGGACTTATCACCAACGTGCTGCGCGTGGAGCGGGCGCTGGAAAAATGTGTGGTGCAGCCGGTGCCGCAAAAGGTCTATGACGCGGTGGTGTCGTTTGCTTTCAACGTGGGCACCGGCAACGCCTGCAGCTCCACGCTGGTTAAGTTGCTGAATCAGCGGCGCTGGGCGGATGCCTGCCATCAGCTGCCGCGCTGGGTATATGTCAAAGGTGTGTTTAATCAGGGGCTGGACAACCGCCGCGCGCGGGAAATGGCCTGGTGCTTAAAAGGAGTATAGCGAAATGAAATGGTTAAAAAGTTACTGGCTGCCGCTCTCGGTTCTGGCGCTCCTTGTGATGGTTGATGTGAATTTCCCGGCATCTCATGCGCTTTTCCCACTGGCGCTGGTTATGTGGTTTGAGTATGCCGCTTTTTCACTGGTTTGTTTTGCTGGTTTGTACTCCTGCACCCTGACGGGGAGTGATCGGCTACGCGTCCGTCAGTTGCTCAGCAGGGTGCTGGGGCTAATGGATAAAGTACCTCTCACCTGGTATCAGCGTCTCGCTCTTGCCTTTGTCATGTTGCTTGCCGGATGGAAGCTCACGGGGATGGTGTGTGTTTTTACAGTAGCCATGAGCTTAGCAATAAAAGATGAGCTAAAGGCACTGCGGGAATGAATCGTTTACTGGCAGTGGTTCTGGCGCTGGCACTTGCGGCGCTGGGCTGGCAGTCGTGGCGGCTTAACAATGCCAGCCACACTATCGAGACGCAGGGCGCGGCGCTGAAAAGCAAAACGCAGGAGCTGACGAAGAAAAACAGCCAACTGATCGGCCTGTCCATTCTGACCGAAACCAACAGCCGGGAGCAGGCGCGGCTTTATGCGGCAGCGGAACAGACCACCGCACTTCTGCGCAGCCGCCAGCACCGGATCGAGGAACTGAAACGTGAAAATGAGGATTTGCGCCGCTGGGCTGATACTCCTTTGCCTGCTGACATTATCCGGCTGCGGGAGCGTCCGGCCCTCGCCGGAGGTGCAGCTTACCGTGAGTGGCTGTCCCAGAGTGACGCAGTGCCGTCTGGAAAGGTCAGCGCCGCGCAGTAACGGCGATCTGAACGCGGTGCTGGATGAAACCGAGGCCGCCTGGGCGGTCTGTGCTGACAAAGTGGACACGATTATTGCGTGTCAGGAGCGAGACAGTGAACAAACCGCAGTCCTTACGCAGCGCGCTGAATAAAGCGGTGCCTTATGTCCGCGACAACCCGGACAAGCTGCACCTTTTCGTTGATAACGGCTCACTGGTGGCAACCGGTGCCAGCTCTATGTCATGGGAATACCGCTACACCCTGAACGTGGTGATCGAGGATTTCAGCGGCGATCAGAATCTGCTGATGGCTCCTGTGCTGCTGTGGCTAAGTGACAACCAGCCGGATGCTATCAATAACCCGGAGCTGCGCGAAAAACTGTTCACCTTTGAAGTGGATATTCTGCGCAACGATGTGTGCGATATCAGCCTGAACCTGCAACTGACGGAGCGCGTGCTGGTCAGCACTGACGGCAGCGTGTCAAGCGTTGAAGCGGCACCGGAGCCGGACGAACCCGAAGAAATGTGGACGGTGAAACGTGGATGAACTGCAGAGGGTGGATGACTGGCTGACGGCGCTACTGGCGAATCTGGAGCCTGCCGCGCGCAGCCGTATGATGCGGCAACTGGCGCAACAGTTGCGCCGGACGCAGCAGCAGAACATCAGGCTGCAGCGTAATCCTGACGGCAGCGGCTATGAGCCGCGCCGGGTGACAGCCCGCAGCAAGAAGGGACGCATCAAACGCCAGATGTTTGCAAAGCTTCGCACCGCAAAATACCTGAAAACCACCGCCAGTGCGGACTCCGCCAGCGTGCAGTTTGATGGCAAGGTGCAGCGCATTGCCCGTGTTCACCATTATGGCCTGCGGGATCGCGTCAGCCGAAAAGGCCCGGAGGTTCGCTACGCAGAGCGCCGCCTGCTGGGCGTGAATGAAGAAGTGGAAACCGTCACCCGTGACACCCTGCTGCGCTGGCTGGCGGGGTGATCTTTGTGCCACCGCTGGTACAAGCGCCCGCGCTGCCTCCCTTTTCCCTCTGATGGCAACCTTTCGTTATGAATGCACAACTGACCGAAATTATGCGCCTTATCACCAACCTGATCCGCACCGGCACCGTGACCGAAGTGGACCGGGAAAACTGGCTGTGCCGGGTGAGAGTGGGCGAGCTTGAAACCAACTGGATTAACTGGCTGACGCTGCGCGCCGGTGGTGCCCGTACATGGTGGTGTCCGTCGCCGGATGAGCAGGTGGTGGTCCTGAGCATGGGTGGCAATCTGGAAACAGCTTTTGTGCTGCCCGCCATCTACTCCAATCAGTTTCCGCCGCCGTCGGATTCGGTGGACGGTTGCGTGACGGAGTACCCGGACGGGGGATGGTTTGAGTATGAACCCGCCGCCGGACGATGGCATGTCAGGGGCATCAAATCCATGGTGATCGAGGCATCAGACAGCGTCACCTACAAAACCGGTGAGTTTGTGGTGGAGGCTGACACCACGCGCATTAACAGCGAGGTGGTGATCAATGGCGGCGTCACCCAGGGCGGCGGCGCAATGAGTTCTAACGGGATCGTAGTTGATGACCATGAGCATACAGGCGTTCTGAAAGGCGGCGCTAACACGGGAGGTCCGGTATGACGTTGTATATCGGTATGAGCAGGAATGACGGGCAGGCCATTGCAGATACAGACCATCTGCGCCAGTCGGTGCGGGATATTCTGCTGACGCCGCAGGGCAGTCGTCTTGCCCGCCGGGAATATGGCTCCCTGCTGTCTGCCCTGATTGACCAGCCGCAGAACCCGGCGCTGCGCCTGCAGATTATGTCTGCGGTCTATGTGGCGCTGAACCGTTGGGAGCCGCGCCTTACGCTGGACTCCATCATCATCAACGGCAATTTTGACGGCTCTATGGCGGTTGAGCTTACCGGGCACAGCAATAACGGCGCGCCAGTTTCCCTTTCCGTATCAACAGGAGCAGACAATGGCAGTCATTGATCTTTCCCGGCTACCGCCGCCACAAATTGTGGACGTGCCGGACTTTGAGGCATTGCTGGCAGAGCGTAAGGCCGCCTTTGTGGCCCTCCATCCGGCTGATGAACAGGAGGCTGTTATGCGCACGTTAGCGCTGGAGTCAGAACCTGTCACTAAACTGCTGCAGGAAAATACTTACCGCGAAATCCTGCTGCGCCAGCGTATTAATGAGGCTGCGCAGGCGGTCATGGTGGCCTATTCCATGGGAAATGACCTTGAACAACTGGCAGGTAACTGCAACGTGAAGCGCCTGACGGTAGTCCCTACCGATAATGACGCGGTGCCGCCGGTCGCCGCAGTGATGGAAAGTGATGAAGCATTACGCCAGCGCATTCCTGCAGCATTTGAGGGGCTGTCCGTTGCAGGGCCGACGGGAGCCTATGAGTTCCACGCCAGAAGCGCCGACGGGCGGGTGGCTGATGCCAGCGCAACCAGTCCGGCACCGGCTGAGGTGGTGCTTACCGTGCTGAGCCGCGAGGGTGACGGTACGGCAGGGGCTGACCTGCTGGCGGTGGTTGAGCAGGCGCTTAACAGTGAAAAGGTTCGCCCGGTGGCAGACCGCCTGACGGTGCGCAGCGCTGAAATTATTCCGTACAGCGTGGATGCAACGATCTTCCTTTATCCGGGGCCGGAGGCTGAGCCGGTGATGGCAGAAGCAAAAGCCAGCCTGCAGAAATACATCGCCAGTCAGACGCGGCTGGGACGTGATATCCGCCGCAGCGCCATTTATGCCGCGTTACATGTGGAGGGCGTCCAGCGTGTGGAACTGGCGTCCCCGCTGGAGGATGTGGTGCTGGATAAGACGCAGGCGGCGTCCTGTACAGAGTGGAGCGTCACCAACGGGGGCACGGATGAATAGTCTGTTGCCGCCGGGTTCGTCGCCGCTTGAACGCCGACTGGCGCAGACCTGCAGCGGGATTACCGATCTGCAGGTATCACTGCGGGATTTGTGGAACCCGGCAACGTGCCCGATCAGATTCCTGCCTTATCTGGCCTGGGCGTTTTCTGTTGACCGCTGGGATGAGGGCTGGACAGAAAGCGTCAAGCGCCGCGTTGTGCAGGACGCGTTTTATATCCATCAGCACAAGGGAACAACCAGCGCCGTGCGGCGCGTGGTGGAGCCGTTTGGCTTCCTGATCCGCATCATTGAGTGGTGGCAGACCGGCGAAACACCGGGGACGTTCCGTCTGGATATTGGCGTGCAGGACCAGGGCATAACAGAAGAAACCTATCTGGAACTGGAGCGCCTGATCGGTGACGCCAAACCATGCAGCCGTCATCTAGTTGGTATGTCCATCAACCTGCAGACAGGCGGCCCGTATTTTGTGGGTGCAGCCACCTACACCGGCGAAGAAATCACGATCTACCCCTATATCAACGAAACCATTATTTCCGGCGGCACCGCTTATGAGGGCGGGGCGGTCCATGTTATTGACACGATGAGAGTGAACCCATGAGCGCAAAATTTTACACCCTGCTGACGGATATCGGCGCGGCGAAACTGGCAAGCGCCGCCGCGCTCGGTGTCCCGTTGAAAATTACCCATATGGCGGTGGGTAGCGGTGGCGGTGTGCTGCCCACACCCAACGCGCAACAGACCGCGTTAGTGGCTGAGGAACGCCGCGCAGCGCTGAATATGCTGTATATCGACCCGCAGAACAGCAGCCAGATTATTGCAGAGCAGGTGATCCCGGAAAATGAGGGCGGGTGGTGGATCCGTGAAGTCGGCCTGTTTGATGAAACCGGCGCGCTGATTGCTGTGGGTAACTGCCCGGAGAGCTACAAGCCGAAGCTGGCGGAGGGCAGCGGACGCACGCAGACCGTGCGCATGGTACTGATTACCAGCAGCACCGATAACATCACCCTGAGAATTGACCCTGCTGTGGTTCTGGCAACCCGCAAATATGTGGATGACAAGGTGCTGGAGCTTAGGGTGTATGTGGATGATCTGATGGCTAAACACCTTGCCGCAGCGGACCCTCATACTCAGTACGCCACTAAGGAAAGCCCTACGCTGACGGGGACGCCGAAAGCACCAACTGCACCGGCAGGAACCAATACCACACAGATTGCCAGCACAGCTTTTGTGCAGGCTGTGGTCACGGCCCTAAATAACGCACTGGCGCTGAAAGCTCCACTGGCAAGCCCGACCCTGACCGGAACGCCAACGGCACCCACTGCTGCGCAGACCGTGAACAATACGCAGGTTGCCACCACGGCATTTGTGAAATCAGCTATTGCGGCACTGGTGGCATCATCCCCGGCGGCGCTGGACACACTGAATGAACTGGCGGCTGCACTGGGTAACGATCCGAACTTCGCCACTACCATGACGAATGCGCTTGCTGGAAAGCAGCAGAAAGACGCCACGCTGACCAACCTGAGTGGCAAGGATGTTGCGGGACTTCTTCAATACCTTGGTTTGACCTATTTCGCAGATAGAGGAAGTCTCGCTTTGCAGGATTTCGCGGGGCCACTCTCTTCAAAGGACAGCGTGACAGCGACGTCACCTGATGGCACTACACGTAAAATATCGCTCAATGCCACAAACGGTTTGCAAATAGTTATCTATGACGGGGGGCAGTATCGTGGCGCTATAAATGTTCCTACAAAAGCTGGGACGATGGCTCTTACATCTGATTTGGTTAATTTTGCTGATAAATCGAGCGCTGCAGAGCAATCTTTTACAGGACCAGTATCTTCTGGAGAAGGGCTCGTAGCAAAATATGGTGCCGCAAAAATAATTCTGTCAGCCCAAAACGGTCAGAGAATTGTTGTTTATACAAACGACACTTACCGTGGAGCTATTAATATTCCACTTCGTGACGGAACTATGGCGCTCCTGGATGATGTTACTAATGTTAGCGCAACGCTGCTGGGTATAACTCAGTCATGGCAGAACGTGAAAGCCAGCCGTAGTGCCGGGGTTACGTATACCAACTCAACAGGCAGGCCCATTGCAGTTTCAATCGCCGGAATAATGGCATCACGTCAGAATGGGGTTCAGTTGTCACTTGCCGTTAATGGCACAGAGGCTTCAAGTTTTGCCGTGACTGACAGCTCGTTTGACATCAGGGGTAACGTATTTGCGATTGTGCCACCAGGAGCAACTTACAACCTTACAGCAAGTAACATTAATTCAATTATAACCTGGTCGGAGCTTCGCTAATGAATACGGTAATCAAAGAGCAAAAATTCTTTAAAGACGTGGTCGGGGTGATTTTCTGCATCGATATCATGGAAATGAATGCTGACTCTTGGTGTGAGGAAATACAGGAAGGGTGGCAGGAAATTAGTGCCCATGAAGCGATGTTGCTTGCCAATCCTCCCCCGACGCAGGAACAGCTAATCGAACAGGTGAGCGCGCAGAAGCAGACTTTGATTTCTGAGGCGACTGCAATTATAGAGCCACTTAAGGATGCTCTGGAGGGTGGTTATATAGACGATGCAGACAAACCAAGACTGACTACGTGGCAAAAATATCGCTATGAGGTAACGAAGGTTGATCTAGCAAAACCTGTGTGGCCAGTTAAGCCTGCAGCATAGGAACCTTTGAAAGAAACTTTAACGTGGGCGACTGGCCCACTTTTATTTGCTTATGAATTGTGTCCTTCCCCACACAAAGCCCGAAGCGTGCGCCGCGCGCATATCAATCTGAACATAGACGCACCCCTGTAAACCGGAGAAATGCCTTATGGCTCAGGATTACCACCACGGGGTGCGCGTTGAGGAAATCAACGAGGGCACCCGCACCATTACCACGGTGAGCACCGCCATCGTGGGCATGGTCTGCACCGGCGATGATGCTGATGCGTCCATGTTTCCCCTCAATAAGCCAGTTCTGCTGACCGATGTGCTGACCGCCAGCGGTAAAGCGGGCGAGTCCGGCACGCTGGTCCGTTCGCTGGATGCGATTGCTGACCAGGCTAAACCCGTGACCGTCGTTGTGCGCGTGGCACAGGGCGAAACCGAAGCGGAAACAACCTCCAACATTATCGGCGGCGTAACTGCTGACGGTAAAAAAACGGGTATGAAAGCGCTGCTTTCGGCGCAGTCGCAGCTGGGCGTCAAGCCCCGCATTCTCGGCGTGCCGGGGCATGACACGCAGGCGGTTGCCACTGAGCTGCTGAGCGTAGCGCAGAGCCTGCGCGGGTTTGCCTATCTGTCCGCCTACGGCTGCAAAACGGTAGAAGAAGCAATTGCCTACCGTGACAATTTCAGTCAGCGCGAGGGGATGCTGATCTGGCCTGACTTTATCAACTTTGACACTGTGCTGAATGCAGAAGCGACGGCTTACGCCTCCGCCCGTGCGCTCGGCCTGCGCGCCAAAATTGACGAACAGACCGGATGGCACAAAACCTTGTCCAACGTGGGCGTGAACGGCGTCACCGGCATTTCCGCCGATGTGTTCTGGGATCTGCAGGACCCGGCAACCGATGCGGGACTGCTCAACCAGAACGACGTCACCACGCTTATCCGCAAAGATGGCTTCCGCTTCTGGGGTTCCCGTTGCCTCAGTGACGATCCGCTGTTTGCCTTTGAGAACTACACCCGCACAGCGCAGGTGCTGGCTGACACCATCGCAGAGGGGCACATGTGGGCAGTGGATAAACCACTTAACCCGTCACTCGCTCGCGACATCATCGAAGGTATCCGCGCCAAGCTCCGCAGCCTGGTGAATCAGGGGTATCTCATCGGGGCTGACTGCTGGCTGGATGAGTCCGTGAACGATAAAGACTCCCTGAAAGCTGGGAAACTCACCATCGACTACGACTACACGCCGGTGCCACCGCTTGAAAACCTGATGCTGCGCCAGCGCATCACCGATCGCTACCTGGTCGATTTTGCCAGCCGCGTCGCTGCATAAGGGGGAATCATGGCTTTACCACGCAAGTTAAAACACCTGAACCTGTTCAACGACGGGAACAACTGGCAGGGGATCGTTGAGTCTCTGACCCTGCCGAAATTCACCCGCAAGTTTGAGAAGTATCGCGGCGGCGGTATGCCGGGCGCGGTGGATGTGGACATGGGGCTGGATGACGGCGCACTGGACACGGAATTTTCAATCGGCGGCACCGAACTGCTGTTATTTAAGCAGATGGGCAAGGCCACGGTTGACGGCATCCAGCTGCGTTTCACCGGCTCCATTCAGCGTGACGATACCGGCGAAGTGCAGGCCGTTGAGCTGGTTGTGCGCGGGCGTCATAAAGAAGTGGATTCCGGCGAGTGGAAAACCGGCGAGAGCAGCACAACCAAAGTCAGCAGCACCAACAGCTACGCGAAGCTGACCATTAACGGTGAGGTGCTCTATGAGGTCGATCTGGTCAACATGGTAGAAATCGTTGATGGCGTGGACCTGATGGAAGCGCACCGTAACGCCCTCGGCCTCTGATTTAACTTAACGGCGCGGTGATCCGCGCCAGTATCTGATTAACAGGAAACGAACATGAGCGACAAGCTGACTGAAAAAACCGTACAACTGGATACGCCAATCTTGCGCGGTAAAACCCAAATCACCGAAATTGTGCTGCGTAAGCCTCAGTCCGGTGCGCTGCGCGGCACCCGCCTGCAGGCCATTATGGATATGGACGTGGGGGCCATGATGGCAGTGATCCCGCGTATTTCCACCCCAACGCTGACCGCACAGGAAATGGCTGAACTGGACCCCGCCGATCTCACCGCGCTGTCGGTCGAGGTGGTGACTTTTTTGTTGAAGAAGTCGGTGCTTGCCGGTTTACCGACAGCCTGACGATTGATGACCTGGTGGCAGATATCGCCACCATCTTTCACTGGTCGCCGTCCATCACTGACGTTATGCCGCTGACTGAGGTGCTGGAGTGGCGGCACAAAGCGATTCAGAGAAGCGGGGCCAGCGATGAGTGACAATAACCTGCGTCTGCAGGTGATTCTGAATGCGGTTGACAAGCTCACCCGCCCATTTCGATCCGCGCAGGCCAGCTCAAAAGAGCTGGCTGCCGCTATTCAGCAAAGCCGCGCCCGGCTGAAAGAGTTAGATTCTCAGGCGGGCAGAATTGATGGCTTCCGTAAGGCCAGCGCGCAGCTGGCAGTCACAGGTAACAGCCTTAAAGCCGCCCGCGAAGAAGCGGCAAAACTCGTCACGCAGTTTACTGCGACCAACCGCCCGACGGCAGCACAGGCCAGACTGCTTGAGCAGGCTAAAAATCGCGTCACCGATTTACAGGGAAAATATAACGGGCTGCGTCAGTCAGTGCAGCGTCAGCGCCTTGCGCTGAATGAGGCAGGGCTTGATACAAAGAAACTGAGCAGCGCACAGCGTGAGCTACGGCAGAACGCCGATGAAACCCGACTGGCACTGGAGCGACAGCAAAAATCCCTGAAACGCCTGGGTGAACAGCAGGCGAGAATGAATGCGGTTCGTGATCAGTATTCGCGCCGTCTTGAGGTTCGGGATCGCATAGCCGGAGCCGGAGCCACCACCACTGCTGCCGGGCTGGCAATGGGTGCGCCGGTTATGGCTGCAGTGAAAAGCTACGCCAGCATGGAAGATGCCATGAAAGGCGTGGCAAAGCAGATAAACGGGCTGCGGGACGATAACGGCAACCGCACGAAACAGTTTTATGACATGCAGGATGCCATCAAGGCCGCCAGTGAACAGCTGCCGATGGAGAATGGCGCTATAGACTATGCCGCGCTGGTTGAAGGGGGCGCGCGCATGGGGGTGACCAGCCAGGACGATCCTTACGAAGACCAGAAACGTGACCTGCTGGCCTTTGCATCCACGGCGGCAAAAGCTGCAACGGCTTTTGAGCTGCCAGCCGATGAGCTGGCGGAAGGGCTGGGAAAAATCGCGCAGCTCTATAAAGTGCCGACGCGCAATATTGAACAACTGGGCGATGCGCTGAACTACCTGGACGATAACGCCATGTCAAAGGGCGGGGACATTATCAACGTCCTGCAGCGTATGGGGGGCGTGGCTGACCGCCTTGACTTCCGAAAGGCTGCTGCGCTGGGTTCAACATTCCTTTCTTTGGGGGCCGCCCCGGAAATCGCCGCCAGCGCTTCTAATGCCATGGTGCGTGAGCTGTCCATTGCCACCATGCAAAGTAAACGCTTCTTTGAAGGTATGGATTTGCTGAAACTCAATCCGGCGGAGATTGAAAAGCAGATGACCACCGATGCCATGGGCACCATCCAGCGGGTTCTGGAGAAGGTCAACAATCTGCCGCAGGATAAACGCCTGTCAGCCGTGACAATGATTTTTGGTAAAGAGTTTGGCGATGATGCGGCAAAGCTGGCTAATAACCTGCCGGAGCTGCAGCGTCAGCTGAAACTCACATCAGGCAGTGGTGCTAATGGCTCCATGCAGAAAGAATCCGACATTAACAAGGATTCATTGTCTGCGCAGTGGTTGCTGGTTAAGACGGGTGCGCAGAACGCTTTCAGCAGCCTGGGGGAAACGTTGCGTCAGCCACTGATGGATATTATGGGCATGGTTAAGGGTGTGACCGGGGCGCTGCGTCGCTGGGTGGAGCAGAATCCTGAGCTGGCTGGCACGCTGATGAAAGTGGCGGCAGCTACGGCGGCGATCACCGTTGGGCTGGGTACACTTGCTGTGGCGGTGGCTGCGGTGCTGGGGCCGATTGCGGTGATTCGGTTTGGCCTGTCTGTGTTGGGGGTAAAAACATTACCTTCCGTTGCAGCAGCAGTAACACGTACTGGCAGTGCCCTGTCATGGCTGGCAGGTGCGCCACTTTCCCTGTTGCGTCGGGGTATGGCGTCATCCGGTGGCAGTGTCGGGTTACTGAGTGCCCCGCTTAATTACCTGCGTTGCTCAGCTGGAATAGCGGGTAATGCACTGAAAACGGTGGCAGGTGCGCCGCTTGCCGTGTTCCGTGCCGGTATGTCAGGCATCCGTAATATTATCGGTATGGTGATGAATCCGCTGGCGGCGTTGCGGGGTGGGCTGACAGCTACCGGTGGCGTATTGCGTTTTCTTGTTTCTGGTCCGCTGGCATTACTTCGCGGCGCGCTGTTTGGTATTTCCGGCATGCTGGGCGCGCTGCTAAGTCCGATAGGGATGGTTGTGGCTGCGCTGGCTGGTGTGGCGCTGGTTGTGTGGAAATACTGGCAGCCCATCAGTGCATTTCTGGGTGGCGTGGTGGAAGGGTTCAAAGCCGCTGCTGCACCCATCAGCGCCGCCTTTGAGCCACTCAGACCCATGTTTCAGTGGATGGGTGACAGGGTGCAGGCCTTGTGGGGCTGGTTCAATGATTTACTTACGCCGGTTAAATCCACTTCCGAAGAACTGAACAGCGCAGCTGCAATGGGGCGACGGTTTGGTGAGGCGCTGGCGGAAGGTCTGAATAGGGTGATGCACCCGCTGGAGTCTCTTAAATCCGGTGTGTCATGGCTACTGGAAAAGCTCGGTATTGTCAGTAAGGAGGCAGCAAAGGCGAAACTGCCTGCGCAGGTCACGCAGCAGCAATCCGCCACAGTGAACAGTGACGGCAAAGTGGTGTTGCCGCCGGGCGGGTTCCCGGCTTACGCAGGGATGTACGACACGGGCGGGATTATTCCACGCGGGCAGTTTGGCATTGTTGGAGAAAATGGCCCTGAAATTGTGAACGGACCGGCAAATGTCACCAGCAGGCGGCGTACTGCTGCGCTGGCCTCTGTCGTTGCTGGCGCGATGGGGGTAGCTGCGACACCTGCAGAAGTGGCTCCGCTTCATCCGTTCAGTCTGCCTGCGAGGGCATACCAGACGCAGCCAGTGAAGGCTGACAGCCCGCCGTCAGTTATTCGTTATGAGATAAATGCGCCCATTCATATCGTCGCGCAGCCGGGACAGAGTGCGCAGGATATTGCCCGTGAAGTGGCACGCCAGCTTGACGAGCGGGAACGCAGAGCCAGGGCAAAAGCGCGCAGCAATTTCAGCGATCAGGGGGGGTATGAATCATGATGATGGTGCTGGGTTTATATGTATTTATGTTGCGCACTGTCCCTTATCAGGAGCTGCAGTATCAGCGCAGCTGGCGACATGCAGCCAACAGCAGGGTGAACCGCCGCCCGTCAACGCAGTTTCTTGGCCCGGATAATGATTCACTGACACTGTCCGGGGTTCTGCTGCCGGAAGTGACTGGAGGCAGGCTGTCATTGCTGGCGCTGGAGTTGATGGCAGAGCAGGGAAAAGCCTGGCCTTTGATTGAAGGCAGCGGAACCATTTACGGCATGTTTGTTATTGAAAGTCTGAGCCAGACAAAGACGGAGTTTTTTGCCAGTGGAATGCCCAGGCGCATTGAGTTTACGATCACCCTCAAACGGGTTGATGAATCGCTGTCTGACATGTTCGGGAGCCTGAGTGACCAGCTCAGCAACCTGCAGGACTCTGCTGCCTCTGCGATTGGGGGGATTAAGAACACGGTAGGAGGATTGCTGCAGTGAACGTTAATTCTGATCTTCTGAATCTGAACAGCAAAAGCCCGGCTTTCAGTATCGTCATTGAAGGTAAGGACGTGACGACCGTGCTGGATACCCGCCTGATGAGTCTGACGCTGACGGATAACCGGGGCTTTGAAGCGGACCAGCTTGATCTGGAGCTGGACGACGCCGACGGGCTGATCGCCCTGCCGCGACGTGGGGCAGTGATTCAGCTGGCGCTGGGCTGGAAAGGCCAGCCGCTTTTCCCTAAAGGGGCTTTTACTGTGGATGAAATTGAACACAGCGGTGCCCCTGACCGGCTGACCATCCGGGCGCGTAGCGCAGATTTCCGTGAAACCCTCAATACACGGCGCGAAAAATCATGGCATCAGACAACGGTGGGGGAGGTGGTAAAGGAAATAGCCGCCCGGCATAACCTCAAAATGGCGCTGGGTAAAGACCTGACGGATAAGGCGCTGGATCATCTGGACCAGACCAATGAAAGCGATGCAAGTTTTCTGATGAAACTGGCGAGACAGTATGGGGCGATTGCTTCCGTTAAGGACGGGAATCTGCTGTTTATCCGGCAGGGACAGGGAAGAACGGCGAGCGGCAAGCCGCTGCCGGTTATCACCATCACGCGCAAAGCCGGTGACGGTCATCGGTTCACCCTTGCTGATCGTGGTGCCTATACCGGTGTTATTGCCAGCTGGTTGCATACGCGTGAACCCAGGAAAAAAGAGACAACCAGTGTTAAGCGTCGTCGAAAGAAAACCACCACACCCAAAGAGCCGGAAGCAAAACAGGGCGATTATCTGGTGGGAACGGATGAAAACGTGCTGGTTCTTAATCGTACCTACGCCAACCGGAGCAATGCAGAGCGCGCAGCAAAAATGCAGTGGGAACGTCTGCAGCGTGGGGTTGCTTCATTTTCCCTGCAGCTCGCTGAGGGGCGGGCTGATCTCTATACGGAAATGCCGGTGAAGGTCACGGGGTTTAAGCAGCCGATCGATGATGCAGAATGGACCATTACCACCCTGACGCATTCTGTCAGCCCGGATAATGGATTTACGACCAGCATGGAGCTTGAAGTGAAAATAGATGAGTTCGCAATGGAATGATTAGTTCCAAATTGCGAACAATGATGTATCATTATTGCGAACTGGTTAATAATGAGGGCTGATTATTATGATGAATTGTCCTATGTGCGGGCAGGCGGCACATACCCGAAGCAGCTTCCAGGTTTCCAATGAGACCAAAGAACGCTACAACCAGTGCACTAACATCGAATGCGGGCATACTTTCGTGACGCATGAGACTTTTGTGCGCTCAGTATGCCGTCCTCAAAAAATCAGCGCAGCACCGCCTCATCCAAAAGGTATGCAGGAACAATTTGCTTACTGAACCCGGCCCGCCATTGGCGGGTTTTTTTATGGCTGATGAGCGATGTGCAAAGTGGATGAGTGTCGATTTGCTAGCTGTAAACCATTTCGGATGGTCTAAGCATGCTACTTTTTCAAGCATCTGCAACGCCGGTGTGCGCAAGTATGGAGAAGCTATGAGTTCTGGTAAATATTGGATAAGCAATAACTACATTTACGGGCCGAAGGAGTCCGGTCGCTTCTGGATTTCAGGTGGGTACATCTATGGGCCAAGAAATTCAGGGAAGTATTGGATAAGCGGAAACTACATCTATGGCCCCAAGCATGGCGGTAAGTTTTGGATTAGTGGTGGTTATATCTACGGACCTTCTGGGTTGGAACTGCCTTGGTTGTCGTAGCGCTGCCGCCATTTTGTCGCCACTAACACCTAAGCAACGCTCTAACTGACTGATTATAAAGCTTACGAATTTCAGGCAACAAAAAACCCATCAACCTTGAACCAAAACGGCGGGGTTGATGGGCTCCACAAATTGGGGACATCAAAGAAAAGCAGTGGCAATAGTTATGACTGACGTCTTGAAGAAAAGTTCTGCTTACCTGCAAAAAATTTTCGTTTAAGAGTAAATTTCAGCGCTAACCAAGCCCAGGCCAGACAATGACGATGAGTGTCCCCGCTAATGTCAGCAGTACGTTGGCAATTGCGTAGGTCCCGGCATAGCCTAATGCGGGGATGTTGCTGCGTGCCGTATCGCTGATGATTTCCATTGCCGGAGCGCAGGTACGCGCGCCCATCATGGCGCCAAAAAGCAGGGCGCGGTTCATGCGCAATACGTAAGCACCGAATAAGAAACAGATGACAACCGGCACCAGGCTGACAACCAGGCCGGCAATCAGCATTTGACCACCCACGGCGCCAAGGCCATTGCCAATGCCGCTGCCCGCGCTTAAACCGACGCCTGCCATAAATACCATCAGGCCAAACTCTTTGACCATGTTCAGCGCCCCCTGTGGGATATAGCCAAACGTTGGATGGTTGGCACGCAGGAAGCCCAACATTATCCCGGCGAATAGCAGTCCAGCCGCGTTCCCGATGCCGAAGCTGAAATTACTGAACTGGAAGGTGATCATCCCGATCATCAGACCGATGATAAAGAAGGCGCAGAAGGCCAGCAGATCGGTCACCTGACTGTGAATGGAAATGAAGCCGATACGATCGGCAATGGTTTTGACGCGGCGAGCATCCCCACTGACCTGCAGCACGTCGCCTTTATTAAGCACGACGTTATCATCGATAGGCATTTCAATCTGGCTACGGATCACGCGGTTGAGAAAACAGCCGTGATCGGTCAGTTTCAACTGGGCCAGGCGGCGGCCAACGGCATTGTGGTTTTTCACCACAATCTCTTCAGTGACGATGCGCATATCGAGCAGATCGCGATCGAACACCTCTTTACCATTACGGAAGCTGGGATCGAGGCGGGCATGTGCATCAGGATAACCCACCAGGGCTATCTCATCGCCCATTTGCAGTACCGCGTCGCCATCCGGGTTGGCCAGGATGCCGTTGCGACGGATGCGTTCGATGTAACAACCGGTCTGGCGATAGATACCCAGCTCGCGCAGATTTTTGCCATCGGCCCATGCCACCAGTTCCGGGCCAACGCGATAGGCACGAATTACCGGCAGATAAACCTTACGGTTGGCATCAGTGTCCAGACCTCGTTCACGTGCGATTTGTTGGGCGCTGGTTTGCAGATCCTGATGCTGAAGTTTCGGCAGGTAGCGCGCGCCAACAATCAGACTGACCAAACCAATCAAATAGGTGAGCGCATAACCGAGGCTCAGGTTATCGAGGGCGGTTGAAAGCGATGTCCCCGACATTCCGGAATGGCGCAAGGTGTCACCCGCGCCGACCAGCACCGGCGTTGAGGTCATCGAGCCGGCCAGCATACCTGCCGTCAGGCCGATGTCCCAGCCAAATAGCTTACCCAGCCCCAGGGCGATCAGCATGGCGCTGCCGACCATCACCAGAGCAAGCATTAGATAATTTTTCCCATCGCGAAAAAAAATCGAAAAAAAGTTGGGACCGGCTTCGACGCCGACACAAAAAATAAACAGCATAAAGCCGAGATTTAATGCATCGGTGTTAATACTAAAGTGCTGTTGACCTAATAATAGGGACACCACTAAAACGCCAATGGAATTACCGAGTTGGACTGAACCCAGACGTAATTTACCCAGACACAGGCCCAGTGCCAGGACCACAAATAATAACAGGATGTAATTCCCATTTAACAAATCTGCGACGTTTATATTCACGGAGACTAACTTCTTGTTTACTAGTAAGCTATTGAAAGAAATGGCAATTTACGCTAATGTTTTTGCCAGAAATTAAGGGGCGACAGCTTCGTACACAGCCCCAAATAATGCAGCATAACAATATATGCGGTTAGTTTAATCTCATTACGTATCAACGGCTATAAGAATCGTGTGAGTGTGTTTTTGGCATGGAATGCCTGGTTACTTTATCTGACTGGACGCCTGCGGGCGAAAAGAGTGTTCGATAGAGAATGTGTCAGGAGGAACAATTGAAACATAAGCAAAGTTGGGCGGGTGCGGTCTGCTGCTTTGTGCTCTTTATTGTGGTGTGTCTTTCATTAACGCTGAACGTGAAAGGGGCATTCAGAGCGGCAGGGCATCCTGAGGTCGGATTGTTGTTTTTTATCCTGCCTGGTGCTGCAGCAAGCTTTTTCTCCCATCGTCGGGAGGTGCTCAAACCCCTTCTTGGTGCCATGTTGGCGGCGCCGTGCTGTCTGTTACTGATGCGGTTCGTTTTTATGCCGACGCGTTCGTTGTGGCAAGAGCTGGCATGGTTGTTTAGTGCGGTGTTTTGGTGCGCGCTTGGCGCATTGTGTTTTTTGTTTATCAGCAACTTGTTCAATCAGCATCATCGACGGAAAAAGAACTGAAGACGCCCTCCAGCGGAGGGCGTAGAAACGGCGATCAGGCGAACAGATTCATGTTCTCTTTTGCCCACGCTTCAAAATCCGTGCAGCCGCCGATGTGTTTTTGATCAACAAAAATCTGCGGAACGGTTTCAACTGGCTTACCTACCGTCTTTTCCAGATCGGCTTTCGTAATACCTTCGGCATGGATATCAATGTAGCGGAAGTTAAAATCGTCATGCTCATTGCTTAATTTTTCTGCTAATTCTTTTGCGCGCACGCAATACGGGCACCCTGGACGACCAAAAATAACGGCAAACATCTCTCTCTCCTCGAACTTATCAGGCCGGATGGCAATACTTGTTATGATGCCGCGATTTGTGACAGATGAAAAGCAGGTTCAGCCTGTTGCTTTGATATCCTCAAGCTATAACTGTTAAACACGACAAGCCGGAACGTTTTATAATGAAAGCCATTTCGCCGGGAGGCCGCTTATGCGCACAATTGGTGCATTACCCAAAAGCGTATTGATGCTGGAAATAATCGGGATGGTTTTGTTATCGCTGGCGCTGCTGTCGCTTAGCGATTACCTCACTTTACCCGCACCGCTTGGCAGTCCGTTAGCCTGCGTGGTGATGATATTTCTGGGTGTGCTGCTGATGCTTCCCGCCGCGGTGGTATTAACGTGGCGTATTGCTCAACTGGTTGCGCCGCAGCTGATGTCACGAACCCCTGGTGATTCTTCACGTTCAGACAGAGAAAAAAGAGATGACGCCAACCATTGATTTACTTCGTAGCCACCGTTCCATTCGCCATTTCACCGATGATGCCATTTCGGATGCGCAGCGGGAGGCGATTATTGCCGCCGCTCAGGGGACCTCAAGCTCCAGTTTTTTACAATGCACAACCATCGTTCGCATAACGGATAACGCCCTGCGTGAATCACTGGCTACTTTATCCGGCGGACAAAAACATGTGGTGCAGGCCGCCGAGTTCTGGGTGTTTTGCGCTGACTTTAATCGCCATTTGCAGATTTGCCCTGACGCGCAACTCGGGCTGGCGGAACAGCTGCTACTGGGCGTTGTTGATACCGCGATGATGGCGCAAAATGCGCTGACGGCGGCAGAGTCTTTGGGGCTTGGCGGCGTGTTTATTGGCGGTCTGCGAAATAATATTGAGCCGGTCACTGAACTGCTGAAGCTTCCGCAACATGTTCTGCCGTTGTTTGGGCTGTGCCTCGGCTGGCCTGCTGATAACCCGGATATCAAGCCGCGACTGCCAGCGTCGCTTGTGGTGCACGAAAATCAGTATCAGCCACTCAACAAAGACGTTTTGTCGCAATATGATGAGCAGCTCGCGCAGTACTATCTGACCCGCGGGAGCAATACGCGCCGTGACACCTGGAGCGACCATATTCGCCGCACCATCATTAAAGAAAGTCGTCCCTTTATCCTGGAATATTTGCATAAACAGGGATGGGCTACGCGCTAAAGATTTTAACGCAGTGTATGATACGCCAGCTTTTACCAGGTCATTCAGAGAGGTGCAGGGTGAAAATTGCCATTTTGTCCCGGGACGGAACGCTCTATTCTTGTAAGCGCCTGCGTGAAGCGGCGATGCAGCGTGGTCACCTGGTTGAAATTATCGATCCCCTTTCTTGCTATATGAACATCAGCCCGGCGGCGTCCTCTATTCATTACAAGGGCCGCCAGCTTCCTCATTTCGATGCAGTGATCCCAAGGATTGGTTCAGCGATTACCTTTTACGGTACCGCGGCGTTGCGCCAGTTTGAGATGCTGGGTAGCTATCCGCTGAATGAGTCGGTAGCGATTACGCGTGCGCGCGATAAGCTGCGTTCGCTGCAGCTGCTGGCGCGTCAGGGAATCGATTTACCCATCACCGGGATTGCTCACTCTCCGGACGATACCAGCGACATGATTGACATGGTTGGCGGCGCGCCGCTGGTGGTGAAACTGGTTGAAGGTACGCAGGGGATCGGCGTAGTACTGGCGGAAACGCGCCAGGCCGCAGAAAGCGTGGTGGATGCCTTTCGTGGGTTGAATGCCCATATTCTGGTTCAGGAATATATCAAAGAAGCGAAAGGGCGAGATATTCGCTGTTTCGTGGTAGGTGACGAGGTGGTGGCCGCCATTGAGCGCCGGGCCAAAGAAGGTGATTTTCGTTCTAATCTCCATCGCGGTGGGGTTGCCACTATTGCGAATATCACGCCGCGCGAAAGGGAAATTGCGCTCAAAGCCGCTCAGACAATGGGTCTGGACGTTGCTGGCGTTGATATTCTGCGTGCTGAACGTGGGCCGCTGGTCATGGAGGTCAACGCTTCTCCTGGCCTGGAAGGGGTGGAGAAAACTACCGGAATAGACATTGCCGGCAAGATGATCCAGTGGATTGAGCGTCACGCTACGCCTGAATTTTGCCTTAAAATCGGCGGCTAAGCACAATATCGATTGCGATCGTAGTATGACACGCTCTTTTTGCGTAAGCTGTGCCGGTATTTTTTCATCAATAGAGGTCGCACATTATTATGACATCACTGGTCGTTCCCACTCTGGATACGTTGCGTCAATGGCTCGACGACCTGGGCATGAGTTTTTTTGAATGCGATACCTGTCAGGCGCTGCATTTGCCGCACATGCAGAATTTTGACGGCATCTTTGATGCAAAAGTTGATTTGGTCGATAACGTCATTCTGTTTTCCGCGATGGCAGAAGTCAGACCTTCTGCACTACTGCCGCTGGCCGCTGATCTGTCTGCGATTAACGCCAGTTCACTGACGGTGAAAGCCTTTCTGGATATGCAGGATGATAATCTGCCAAAGCTGGTGGTCTGCCAGTCTTTATCCGTTATCCCGGGCGTGACGTTTGAGCAGTTCGAATATTTTGTTCGCCAGAGTGAAGAGCAAATATCGATGGTGATCCTCGAGGCCGGTGCGCATCAGCTGTTATTTAACGCTGAAGAAGAAGCGCAAAACAGCAACGCCGAAGTTCATTTCCTCCATTAATTCTTCCTGAATCTGGACATATATTGCGCAGCCGCTGCCAAAGCGGTTGCGTATTGCCTGTTTTTATTCTGCATTTAACCGTTCATTAAAGAATTATTCACCTCCATTCAGCGCCTTCCGCTGTATGTCATAGACAATTCATGCATAAAAAATTGATAAAAGACGTTTTTTAATCTGGGCTATATCCACAAATCCTGGCTAAAGTTATTCTTGCGAAGCTTATCAACGTCATCATTCAAACAGCCCCTTGTGGCCTGACCTGTGGCCACAATGCATATTGAATGCATGGGGGGATACCAGCGCGCAATAGCGGCGTGAGGAGAGGCCTCTCTTTTCATGGGTGCCGCTTGAAAGAATATGCACGTTTCTTGCATATCATTAGAGTGTGACATTTTTGTTCGGTTGTTAACGAACTTTCAGAAGGAAAGAGATTATGACCGCCTTAAATAAACGATGGTTACCAGGCCTGGTTGCGGGTGCTCTGATGGCCATCTCTGCTGGCACGCTCGCTGCTGAACAAAAAACGCTGCATATTTATAACTGGTCTGATTATATTGCCCCAGATACGGTGGCTAATTTTGAAAAAGAGACCGGAATTAAAGTTATCTATGACGTATTTGATTCCAATGAAGTGCTGGAAGGTAAGCTCATGGCTGGCAGTACCGGCTTTGACCTTGTCGTTCCATCCGCCAGTTTCCTTGAGCGTCAACTGACCGCGGGCGTCTTCCAGCCGCTGGATAAGAGCAAATTGCCTGGCTGGAAAAACCTCGATCCTGAATTGCTGAAGCTGGTGGGTAAACACGATCCGGACAACAAGTTTGCGATGCCGTATATGTGGGCAACAACCGGTATTGGCTATAACGTGGATAAAGTGAAAGCGGTACTGGGGCCGGATGCGCCGGTTAATAGCTGGGATCTGATCCTCAAGCCAGAAAATCTGGAAAAACTCAAAAGCTGCGGCGTCTCTTTCCTCGATGCGCCCGAAGAAGTGTTTGCCACCGTGCTAAATTATTTGGGTAAAGATCCAAACAGTACCAAAGCGGATGATTACACCGGAGCGGCAACCGATCTGCTGTTGAAACTGCGCCCAAATATTCGCTACTTCCACTCCTCGCAGTACATTAACGACCTGGCAAACGGTGATACCTGCGTGGCGATTGGTTGGGCCGGGGATGTATGGCAGGCGGCAAACCGGGCGAAAGAAGCGAAAAATGGCGTCAATATTTCCTTCTCAATTCCTAAGGAAGGTGCGATGGCCTTCTTTGATGTGTTCGCGATGCCAGCCGATGCGAAAAACAAAGACGAAGCCTATCAGTTCCTCAACTACCTGCTGCGCCCTGATGTAATTGCGCATATTTCTGACCACGTGTTCTATGCCAATGCCAACAAAGAAGCGACAGCACTGGTCAGCCAGGACGTTCGCGACAACCCGGGCATTTACCCGCCTGCCGATGTTCGCGCCAAGCTGTTCACGCTGAAAGTACAGGATCCGAAGATCGACCGTGTACGTACTCGCGCCTGGACGAAGGTAAAAAGCGGGAAATAACCCGATGTACGGGACGTGACCCGGCAGGATTTACGCCTGCCGGGCAGTGTTGAACCCGGACACATATAACCCGGCAATACGCACCACCGTGGTGCGTTATTTGCACCGTTTCTTTGTTTTATGCCGGAGAGCGCCTAATTGAATGATGCAACCCCACGCCCACAAGCGAAAATCCGCAAGGCGCTGACCCCGCTGCTTGAAATTCGCAACCTGACCAAGTCCTTTGACGGCCAGCACGCCGTTGATGACGTCAATCTTACTATCTACAAAGGCGAAATATTTGCTCTGCTCGGGGCGTCCGGCTGCGGTAAATCGACCCTGTTGCGGATGCTGGCGGGATTTGAACAGCCAACAACCGGGCAAATTATGCTTGATGGCGTCGATTTAGCGCATGTTCCGCCTTATCTGCGTCCGATTAATATGATGTTTCAGTCCTATGCCTTGTTTCCGCACATGACGGTAGAGCAGAACATTGCCTTTGGTCTCAAGCAGGACAAGCTGCCGAAGGCTGAAATCGCCAGCCGGGTGAGTGAGATGCTGGGCCTGGTGCATATGCAGGAGTTCGCCAAACGTAAGCCGCATCAGCTTTCTGGCGGTCAACGTCAGCGCGTGGCGTTGGCGCGTAGCCTGGCGAAACGCCCGAAGCTGCTGCTGTTGGATGAACCGATGGGGGCGCTGGATAAAAAGCTCCGTGACCGCATGCAACTGGAAGTGGTGGATATCCTTGAACGTGTCGGCGTGACCTGCGTGATGGTGACGCACGATCAGGAAGAAGCCATGACGATGGCGGGCCGCATTGCGATCATGAACCGTGGAAAATTTGTCCAGATCGGCGAGCCTGAAGAGATCTACGAGCATCCGACTACGCGTTACAGTGCAGAATTTATCGGTTCGGTTAACGTCTTTGAGGGGCTGCTGAAAGAACGTCAGGAAGATGGTCTGGTTATTGAGTCTCCAGGACTGGTACATCCGCTGAAAGTGGACGCAGACGCTTCCGTTGTCGATAACGTCCCGGTGTATGTTGCGCTGCGCCCGGAAAAAATCATGCTCTGCGAAGCCCCTCCGCCAGAGGGATATAACTTCGCGGTAGGCGAAGTGGTGCACATTGCCTATCTGGGTGATTTGTCGGTGTACCACGTACGTTTGAAAAGCGGCCAGATGCTGAGCGCTCAGCTACAAAATGAACATCGTTATCGCAAGGGATTACCCACCTGGGGTGACGAAGTCCGTTTATGTTGGGATGCGGACAGCTGTGTGGTGTTGACGGTTTAAGGAGCGAAGATGAGTACACTTGAACCTCCGGCGCGCGTGGATAACGTGGGGCGTTTCACGCTGTTTATGTCGCGGCTGCAAATGAAGCACGGGCGCAAGCTGGTCATCGCGCTGCCGTATGTGTGGCTGATGCTCCTGTTTCTGCTGCCGTTTCTGATCGTCTTCAAAATCAGTTTGGCTGAAATGGCGCGGGCTATTCCGCCGTATACCGACCTCATTTCATGGGCTGACGATCAGTTATCTATCACCCTCAATTTAGGCAATTTCCTGCAACTGACGGACGATCCGCTCTATTTTGATGCGTATCTGCAATCTTTGCAGGTAGCGGGGATTTCGACTGTCTGTTGCCTGCTGTTGGGATATCCGCTGGCATGGGCGGTCGCGCACAGCAAACCCTCGACACGCAATATTCTGTTGCTGCTGGTGATCCTGCCGTCCTGGACGTCATTTTTGATTCGTGTATACGCCTGGATGGGGATCCTGAAAAATAACGGTGTCCTGAACAACGTTCTGATGTGGCTGGGCGTTATCGACCAACCGTTGACGATTCTGCACACCAATCTGGCGGTCTATATCGGTATTGTTTACGCCTATTTGCCCTTTATGGTGCTGCCGATTTATACCGCGCTGACGCGTATTGATTACTCGCTGGTGGAAGCGGCGCTGGATTTAGGCGCCCGACCGTTGAAAACCTTCTTTAGCGTGATCGTGCCGTTGACCAAGGGCGGGATTATCGCCGGGTCAATGCTGGTGTTTATCCCGGCGGTTGGGGAGTTTGTGATCCCGGAACTGCTGGGCGGCCCGGACAGCATCATGATTGGGCGTGTGCTTTGGCAGGAGTTTTTCAATAACCGTGACTGGCCGGTGGCTTCTGCCGTCGCCATTATTATGCTGCTGTTACTGATTGTGCCGATCATGTGGTTCCATAAATATCAGCAAAAAAGCGTGGGGGAACACGGATGAATAACTTACCGGTCGTTCGCTCGCCGTGGCGTATTTTTATCCTGGTACTGGGTTTTACTTTCCTGTACGCGCCGATGCTGATGTTGGTTATCTACTCGTTTAACAGCTCCAAGCTGGTGACGGTCTGGGCGGGGTGGTCAACGCGTTGGTATGGTGAGCTTTTCCACGATAGCGCGATGATAAGCGCCGTCGGCATGAGCTTAACGATTGCCGCCTGTGCTGCGACGATGGCGGCAATTCTCGGTACCATCGCCGCCGTGGTGATGGTGCGCTTTGGTCGTTTTCGTGGATCAAATGGTTTCGCCTTTATGATCACCGCACCGCTGGTGATGCCGGATGTCATTACCGGTTTGTCGCTGCTGCTGCTGTTTGTGGCTTTGGCGCACGCCATCGGCTGGCCAGCGGATCGCGGTATGTTGACCATCTGGCTGGCGCACGTCACATTCTGTACAGCGTACGTGGCGGTAGTGATTTCCTCGCGTTTACGCGAACTGGATCACTCCATTGAGGAAGCGGCGATGGATCTAGGCGCCACGCCGCTGAAGGTCTTTTTCGTCATCACGCTGCCGATGATTATGCCGGCGGTGATCTCAGGGTGGTTACTGGCCTTTACGCTGTCGCTTGATGACCTGGTCATTGCCAGTTTTGTCTCTGGTCCTGGCGCCACAACGTTACCCATGCTGGTGTTCTCCAGCGTACGTATGGGGGTCAATCCGGAGATCAACGCGCTGGCGACGTTGATACTTGGCGTGGTAGGAATTATCGGATTTATCGCGTGGTATCTGATGGCGCGAACAGAAAAACAACGGATTCGCGATATCCAACGTGCAAGACGCGGCTGAAAAAACTAAAATCTGCCAACCTGTCTATACGGCGCAGCTGCGGTGGCTGCGCCGTTTTCATGGAAGACGACGCGTTGGGATTTTTTAAGAAATCATCCACATCACATGCCCGTTTAAACGTCCCTACTTTAGTGCAGGTGGCGGCGCTGGCTATTATCATGATCCGCTGTCTCGATCTGTTGATGATTTTTAATACGCTTGGGTTTCGCGGAACCAGCGAGTTTATTCATCGCAGCGTCCAGACCTGGAATTTGACGCTGGTGTTTCTGGGTAGCCTGGTGCTGCTGTTTATCGAAATTTACTGCGCATTTTCGCTGGTTAAAGGTCGGAACTGGGCGCGCTGGGTCTATCTACTGACCCAGATTATCGCCAGCGTCTATCTGTGGGCGGCCTCATTGGGCTATGGATATCCGGAACTGTTCAGTATTGCGGGAGAGTCCAGACGTGAAATCCTGCATACGCTGGTGATGCAAAAATTACCGGATATGCTGGTGTTGCTACTGCTGTTTGTTCCTGCGTCCAGCAGGCGGTTCTTCCGCTTGCAATAACGTGTATAATCTTCGCCCCCTGTTAATTTGTAGGTTTTTGTATGCAGTGCGCACTTTATGACGCCGAACGCTGCCGCTCTTGTCAGTGGATAACGCAGCCTGTCGCCGATCAACTCTTCGCCAAAACAGCCGATCTGCAGAATCTGCTGGCCGATTATCCGGTCGGAGAATGGTGCGCGCCGGTCAGCGGCCCGGAGAGCGCTTTTCGTAATAAAGCCAAAATGGTGGTCAGCGGCAGCGTGGAAAAACCGCTGCTGGGGATGCTGCATCGTGACGGTACGCCGGAGGATTTGTGCGAGTGTCCGCTCTATCCTGAGTCTTTTGCGCCGGTGTTTGCCGCACTTAAACCGTTTATCGCCCGTGCGGGGTTGACGCCCTATAACGTGGCGCGCAAACGCGGGGAGCTGAAATATCTGCTGTTAACGGAAAGCCGGTTTGATGGCGGTATGATGCTGCGTTTTGTTCTGCGCTCCGATGCGAAACTGGCACAACTGCGTACGGCGCTGCCATGGTTACAGGCGCAGCTTCCGCAGTTAAAAGTGATCACCGCCAATATTCAACCTGTGCATATGGCGATTATGGAAGGGGAGAGCGAAATCTTCCTGACGGAACAACAGGCGCTGGCTGAACGCTTTAACGATGTGCCATTGTGGATACGCCCACAGAGCTTCTTCCAGACCAACCCCGTGGTGGCTGGGTATTTATATGCCACGGCGCGCGACTGGGTGCGACAGCTTCCGGTTAATCACATGTGGGATCTGTTTTGCGGCGTCGGGGGTTTTGGTTTGCACTGCGCCACGCCGCAGATGAAACTGACGGGTATTGAAATTGCGCCAGAGGCCATTACCTGTGCGAAACAGTCGGCGCAGGAGCTTGGGTTGCAGAATCTGCATTTTCAGGCGCTGGATTCAACCCTGTTTGCTACCGCGCAGGGAGAAGTGCCGGACCTGGTGCTGGTGAATCCGCCTCGTCGGGGGATTGGGAAGCCGCTGTGCGATTTTCTCTCCCGCATGGCACCGCGTTTTATCGTTTACTCCAGCTGTAATGCACAAACCATGGCAAAGGATATCCGCGAGTTGCCTGGATATCGCATTGAACGCGTCCAACTTTTTGATATGTTCCCACATACCGCGCATTACGAAGTGTTAACTCTGCTCAGCCGACAATAACCGACATGCCTGATGGCGCTACGCTTATCAGGCTACGCAGAGATGTTGAAATGTAGGCCCGATAAGGCGCATGCGCTGCATCCGGCAAACGGCAAATGCAACATGCGAAAAAAAAGCCCGTACTTACGTACGAGCTCTTTCTCGAATATGGCGGTGAGGGGGGGATTCGAACCCCCGATACGTTGCCGTATACACACTTTCCAGGCGTGCTCCTTCAGCCACTCGGACACCTCACCATATTGTATTGCTGCCTGACCGCTTGGGGGGCAACGGGGCGCTACTATAGGGAGTTGCGCTAAAACGGTCAAGCAGAATTTACGTGTTAACTCTCGTTTGGTTACGCAATGTACATATTCCTCCGCCCGGACAGGCGCGGAGAATATGATTAGCGCTGCGAGTCCAGTTTTTCGCCGTTGGTCACGACTTCCTGGGCCTTGCTATAGCTCTCGATCAGCAACTGATAAGCCGGGAAGATTTTGGTATACACTTCCGCCCATTCAGCGGCGTCTTCACGGTTCCATGTCCCCTGAATTTCAGAAGCGACGGCGGCGGTATCCATCGGTATCACGCCAGCCTGAACAACACGTGCCAGGGTGATTTCCTGCGCCATTTTGCTGTAAGTACCGGAAGCGTCGATCACTGCGAAGACCTTGTAGCCCTCCGCAACCGCGCTGATGGCCGGGAACGCCATGCACACGCTGGTGATCGTACCGGCGATAATCAGCGTCTTACGACCCGTTGCTTTGACCGCTTTCACGAAGTCTTCGTTATCCCAGGCGTTGATTTCGCCTTTACGTGCTACGTATTGGGCATGTGGCGCATTGGCATGGATCTCTGGGATCAACGGGCCGTTAGGCCCCTGCGGTACCGATGCCGTGGTAATTACCGGCATCTTCGCCAGGGTTGCGATTTTAGCCAGCGCGGCGGCACGCGCACGCAGTTCCGGCATTGGCATATCGCCGACGGTCTGGAACAGCCCACTCTGATGATCGATAAGCAGCATGACAGAATCATTCACATCGATGACCGGACGTGAACCATTAAAGTTTGCAGGACTGGACATATTCTTCTCCTTCGATTCAGATTTGGCCAAAGCGGCCGGAGTTAAAATCGCGGACGGCTTCAGCGATTTCTTGTTTCGTATTCATCACAAACGGACCGTAACCTACAATCGGCTCGTTCAACGGTTCGCCAGACAGCAGCAGCACGCTGGCGTCGCTGGTGGCTTCAATGTGTAGCGTTTTCCCCTGCTGGCTTAGCACTACCAGTTGTGCTTCGCTGGCAGGCGTGGTGCCGTTTACGGTGATATTCCCTTTTAATACCACCAGAGCGGTGCTCCACCCTTCAGACTGGGACAACGTCAGCGGATGATTACGTTGCAGGCGCATATCCCAGACGTTCAGCGGTGAAAAGGTGTGTGCCGGGCCTTTCGTATCCTGATAGCTACCCGCGATCACGCGAACGCTGCCTGCATCATCGGGCAAGGCGACGGTGGGAATAACATCGCTGCTGATGCCCTGATAACCCGGTACGGCCATTTTGTCTTTTGCCGGCAGATTGACCCACAGTTGCACCATTTCCAGTTCACCGCCCTGACGGGTAAATTCCGGGGAGTGGAACTCTTCGTGTAATATTCCTGCACCAGCGGTCATCCACTGCACATCGCCAGGGCCGATAATGCCGCCGCGACCGGTTGAATCACGGTGTTCAACTTCGCCGCTGTAAACGATAGTCACCGTCTCAAAACCGCGGTGAGGGTGTTCACCTACGCCGCGTTTTTCGTTACCCGGCGTGAACGTATGCGGACCCGCGTAATCAAGCAGCAGGAACGGGCTTAATTGCTTAGCATGAGACTGGTAAGAGAACATCGAGCGAACCGGAAATCCATCGCCAACCCAGTGTGGGCGAGGTGCGGTGTAGACGCCTGTTACTTGTTTCATATGTGTCTCCTCAGTGGCGTTGTTTTGATGTGAATAAGCTTATATTCATGACAGCGAGCTGAGTAGTAGCTAAAATAGCTCTCACTGTCTCAAAAATAGGACAATGAAATGGCAAGGCCGGATCTCAATGATTTTGCATGGTTTGTGCATGTTGTAGAGGAAGGGGGATTCGCGGCGGCGGGTCGGGCGCTTGATGAACCAAAATCAAAACTGAGCCGACGAATAGCGCAACTCGAAGAGAGGCTGGGGGTACGACTGATTCAGCGAACCACCCGGCAATTTAACGTGACTGAAGTCGGGCAAACCTTTTACGAACACTGTAAGGCGATGCTGGTGGAGGCGCAGGCGGCGCAGGATGCCATTGCAGCGTTACAGGTTGAACCGCGTGGCGTTGTGAAGTTGACTTGTCCTGTCACATTGCTGCATGTGCATATCGGGCCAATGCTTGCCCGTTTTATGGCACGTTATCCTGACGTATCAGTACAACTGGAGGCCACTAACCGTCGTGTTGACGTCGTTGGAGAAGGTCTGGATGTGGCGATTCGCGTCAGACCTCGGCCATTTGAGGATAGCGACCTGGTGATGCGCGTCCTGGCGGACAGAGGACATCGCTTGTATGCCAGCCCGCAGTTAATTGAGCAGATGGGGGCGCTACACTCTCCGGCAGAGCTGACCCGTTGGCCAGGTTTGAGTCTGGCCTCTGGTAAACATGTGCATCGTTGGGAGTTATTCGGCCCGCAGGGCGCGCGGGCGGAGGTGCATTTCACGCCGCGTATGATCACCACCGATATGCTGGCGTTACGCGAAGCCGCAGTCGCCGGCGTAGGTGTTGTTCAACTTCCACAGTTGATGGTAAAAGATCAATTAGCTGCGGGTGAGTTGGTGGCGTTGCTCGACGGTTGGGAACCTAAGCGAGAAATTATTCACGCAGTCTTTCCATCACGCAGGGGATTATTACCGTCAGTGCGCGCATTAGTGGATTTCTTAACGGAAGAATATGCGCGGATGATTGAGGATTAAATACCAGGCTTCAGCCCACAAAAAAGGCCGGTTAAACCGACCTTTTATTATCTGGACGCCATTCGGGCGTTAAAAACAATCAGCGACTACGGAAGACAATGCGGCCTTTGCTCAGGTCGTACGGGGTCAGCTCAACAGTCACTTTGTCGCCCGTCAGGATGCGGATATAGTTTTTACGCATTTTACCGGAGATGTGTGCAGTAACCACGTGACCGTTTTCTAACTCTACGCGGAACATGGTATTAGGTAACGTATCGAGAACGGTACCCTGCATTTCAATATTGTCTTCTTTGGCCATCTAATCCTCTGGGGTATCACTACCGTAATTTGAACCGGCAAGATAATGCCGAAGTTCTTTTAATAAGTAAAGATTTGTGCGTTTAAAACACAGCAAATCGGGTTTGGCGCATTACTCTATCCACACACGGCAAAGCCGCACTTAAAGCGCAACGTGTAAGGGAACGAGGAGATAAACGATAGGCGTTGCCTGACGCGAACTGTTCCTTAACGGCGGCGGGGTAATGGGCTAAACCAACTCTGCGCGACAATTATAACACCCCGACAAAAAATGTGCCGAAAACATTCACTCCTGAGGTGAAAATAACGTCCTGGGAATCCAGAAATGGCTCGGTAGCCGCTGCTGGCGCAGTCTGCTCAGGTGCTCAAGGTACTCCCGACGCGGTGTTTCGACGGCGCCCAGCGAGGCTGTGTGGCTATTTAATACCTGGCAGTCGATTAATTTTCCGCCCTGACGGATAAATTCAGCGCAAAAAACAAGCAGTGCGGTTTTCGACGCATTTTCCTGACGGCTGAACATCGATTCGCCACAAAACAGCGTACCTTGCGCCACGCCATACATACCGCCCACTAATTCATTTTGTCGCCACACCTCAATTGAGTGGGCATGCCCCAGTTCGTGCAGGCGATGGTAAGCATCCACCACATCATGCGTTATCCAGGTGCCTTCTTCCCGGTCATTCGCGCAGCCTTCAATCACCTGACCAAACGCGTAATTGAGCGTCACGCGATAAGGCGAATTTTTATGAAAGCGTTTCATGCTGCGGCTGAGGTGAAATTTCTCGGGCCAAAGAATGGCGCGCGGATCGGGCGACCACCAAAGGATGGGGTCGCCAGGTGAAAACCATGGGAAAATACCGCGCTGATAGGCCATCAGCAGGCGGGCAGGGCTGAGATCGCCGCCAAGCGCCAACAAACCGTTAGGCTCGCGTAAAGCGCCTTCCGGTGACGGGAAGGCTATGGAATGGCGGGACAGTTGCACCAGGCGCATGACAGCGAAACTCCACTACGCGAGTTTGATCGTTCAATAATAGCTTACAGACGTTGCTTAAACTGGTAATAACGCCCCTGCCTGGCTAACAGATCTGCGTGATTACCTTGCTCAATAATTTGTCCGTTGTCCATTACTATTATTTGATCAAAACGTGACAGGCCACGCAGACGATGTGTAACCATTAATACGGTTTTGTTGCGCATGACATCGCTAATTAATTCAAGCATTTGACTTTCCGTTGTGGCATCCAACCCTTCGGTAGGTTCATCCAGCAGCATCAGCGGAGCATCGTGCAATAAGGCGCGGGCGATAGCCAGACGACGGAGCTCGCCGCCAGAAAGCTGACGACCGCCTTCGCCAAGCCAGGCGTTGAGTCCATCATCCTCAAGCAGTTTGTCCAGACCGACGCAGCACAACATCGCGGCTAATGCGTCATCGCCGGCGTGCGGTGCCGCCAGCAACAGGTTATCGCGAAGCGTAGCGCTGAACAGATGCACGCGCTGTGGCACGACGCTGATACTCTGGCGCAGCGTGGCTTCACTAAGGGTCGCAATCGGCTGTTCGTTAATCAGGATCTCGCCACTCTGCGGATCCCATGCGCGGGTTAGCAATTGCAATAACGTTGACTTACCACAGCCGGTGCGACCGAGAATCGCAATGTGTTCACCGGGGTTGGCTTGCAGGGAAAGTGTATCGAGCGCCTTTTGCGCCTGTCCTGGATAGCTGAATGACACATCGCGTAGCGTAAGGGTTACCTGCTCTGAAACCGAGGAACCCGTATCCGGGAAGGTCACTTCTGGCTGCTGTTCGGTCAGTTCGGTGATGCGCAGCGCAGAGGCAATAACCTGGCCGAGATGCTGAAACGCGCCGGTGACAGGCGCTAACGCTTCGAACGCGGCTAGTGCACAGAAGACAAACAGCGCGATCAGTGCGCCTGGCTGGGTGTTACCGCCCACGCCGCCTGAGGCCATCCATAGCATCATAATCACTGCCAGCGCGCCGACTAACAGCATGACCGCCTGCGACAACGCCGTTAATTCAGACTGGCGTCTCTGGGCTTCGTGCCACTGCAGCTCGGTGGCTTCCATTTGAGCGCGGTAGCGTTCACTGGCGCCAAAAATGGTCAATTCAGCCTGGCCCTGTAGCCAGGAGGTTAACTGCTGACGATATTGCCCACGCAGATGCGTCAGACTTTGTCCGGTGCTTTTGCCTGCCTGATAAAAGAGTGGGGGCAGAATAAATAAGGTCAGCAGCATAATACCGCCGAGGGTGATAGCCAGCGTGAAATCGAGAACGCTTAGCCCCAGCGTGACCACCATGATGACGACAAAAGCCCCCACCAGCGGGGAGATCACGCGCAAGTACAGATGATCGAGCGTGTCGACATCAGCCACCACGCGGTTAAGTAATTCACCCTGTCCATAACGGGACAGGCCCGCAGGAGAGAGCGGCAGTAGTTTGCTGAAGGTATAAATACGCAAATGCTGCAGCACACGGAACGTTGCGTCATGGCTGACCAGTCGTTCGAAATAACGCCCCGCGGTGCGGGTGATCGCTGCGCCGCGTACGCCTGCGGCAGGGAGCATATAGTTAAAGCTGTAAATCCCGGTGACGCCAACCACCGCAGAAGCCGACAGGAACCAACCTGAAAGCGTCAGTAAGCCAATACTTGCCAGCAGCGTGACGATCGCCAGAACGATCCCCAGCGTTAACATCCATTTGTGACGTTTATACAGCGTCAGATAAGGTAGCAAAGCGCGCATTTAGATGTCCTCCTGACGATGAGCCAGTAATGTCGCAAAAGCCCCGTTGGCTGAGCTAAGTTCGGTCCAGGTACCTTGTTCAACGATCTGTCCGTCCTGCATCACCCAGATAGCGTCCCAGTCAGCAAGATCTTCCAACTGGTGCGTCACCATCAGCGTGGTCTGGCGGCGAGATGCCGCGTTCAACGCCTGCATCACGAGTTGTTCGCTGTGCGCATCAAGGCTGGCGGCGGGTTCGTCCAGCAGCAGTAACTGACAGGGATTGAGTAAGGCGCGAGCAACGGCAACGCGCTGCGCTTGCCCGACGGAAAGTCGGGCCGCCTGATCGCCGACTGGCGTATCCACGCCCTGCGGCAGCAGCGGTAAAAACTCGCTGACCCAGGCGCTATCAAGTGCGGCTTGTAGCTGTTCTTCGCTGGCATCGGGGCGAGCCAGCAGAACGTTTTCGCGTAACGTGGCGGCAGGAAGCTGCGGATTTTGCCCAACCCATGACAGCTGTTTACTCCAGGAATCAGGTGACAGGTCGCGAAGTTCAAAGCCGTTAATGCGCAGCGATCCCCGATAAGAGAGGAAACCGGACAGGACATTAAGCAGCGAACTTTTACCGGAACCGCTGCGCCCAACCAGCACCGCACGTTGACCGGCTGCCAGGGTAAAGTTGAGCGGGCCGGCCAGCACTTTACCTTCCGGCGAAGTGATAATCAGATCGTGTGCCTCAAGTGAAACGGCGTCTTTCGTCGCCAGCTCAATGTCGCCACGCTCTGGATGAGCCAGCGGGGTTTCCATGAAGGTTTTCAGACTATCAGCTGCACCAACGGCTTGCGCTTTGGCGTGATAAAACGTGCCCAGATCGCGCAGGGGCTGGAAAAACTCCGGTGCCAGAATGAGCGCGAGGAAGCCTGCCGCCAGCGTGACGCCCGTCCCGTAGTGGCCGAAATCGAGTTCTCCGAGGTAGGAAAAACCGAAGTAAACCGCCACCAGCGCAATAGACAGAGAGGTAAAGAACTCAAGGACACCAGATGACAGGAAGGCCAGGCGCAGGACTTCCATGGTGCGCTGGCGGAAATCTTGCGACGCAGCGCGGATGCTTTCCGTTTCGGCTTCACCGCGACCAAATATTCTTAGCGTTTCCATACCCCGCAGACGATCGAGGAAATGACCGCTGAGGCGGGCAAGAGCCTGAAAATTGCGGCGGTTAGCATCGGCAGCGCCCATTCCGACCATTGCCATAAATAACGGGATCAGCGGGGCTGTTCCGAGCAGAATAAGAGCGGCTACCCAGTTTGACGGGAATACCGCCGCCACAATCAATAATGGGACGCATACGGCCAGCGCCATTTGCGGCAGATAACGTGCATAGTAATCATGCATATCGTCAATCTGTTCCAGGATCAGCGTGGCCCAGCTCCCGGCCGGTTTGCCCTGTATCCAGGCCGGACCAGCCTGTTGCAGACGGTCAAGCACCTGGCGGCGAATTTCAAAGCGAATATGTTGCCCTGCGTGAAACCCGACCCGTTCGCGTAACCAGACGACCCATGCCCGCAGGATGAAAATCAATACCAGCACGATGAACGGAAGCAGTAGCGCCTCTCGGGGAATGTTGGCCATGATCATATGGTCCAGAATGCGGGCCATGAGCCAGGCCTGAGCGACGATTAACAGACCACTCACGAACCCCAACAGGCGTGAAATGTTCAGCCATCGTTGGGAAATTACACTTTGCTGTTTTAACCAGCGGGTCAGCTCTTTTTGACGGGTTTTATTCATTGCACGCTTAGCAGGTGAGTTATTGGAATTTTTGGGCAGGGCAATGTTACAACGAGGCAAAAATAAAGGCGACTTATAGTCGCCTTTTTTACTTTTGTTACTGATTTGTAAAACTTATTTGCAAGCGTCCGCCAGACCGTCGAGATAACGTTCTGCATCAAGCGCGGCCATACAGCCCGTGCCCGCAGAGGTGATCGCCTGGCGATAAATATGATCCATCACGTCACCGGCTGCGAAGACCCCCGGAATGCTGGTTTGTGTGGCATTACCGTGAATACCGGACTGAACTTTGATGTAGCCGTTTTCCAGTTCAAGCTGACCGTCGAAAATGGCGGTATTCGGGCTGTGACCGATAGCGACAAACAATCCGGCAACGTCAAGTGACTCCACATTGTCAGTGTTTTGCGTATCGCGCAGGCGCAGCCCGGTTACGCCCATTTGATCGCCGGTTACTTCTTCCAGCGTGCGGTGGGTGTGCAACACGATGTTGCCGTTTTCAACTTTATCCATTAAACGCTTGATGAGAATTTTCTCTGCGCGGAAACTGTCGCGACGGTGAATCAAATGCACTTCAGATGCGATATTCGCCAGATACAGTGCTTCTTCAACCGCAGTATTGCCACCGCCAATCACCGCAACTTTTTGATTACGGTAGAAGAAACCGTCGCAGGTCGCGCAGGCGGAAACGCCGCGGCCTTTGAATGCTTCTTCTGAAGGCAGGCCCAGGTAACGTGCTGAAGCGCCGGTAGCGATGATCAGTGCGTCACAGGTGTACTCTCCGCTATCGCCGGTCAGACGGAAAGGGCGGTTTTGCAGATCAACTTTGCTGATGTGATCAAAAATGATTTCTGTATCAAATTTGGTCGCATGTTCGTGCATACGCTCCATCAGCAGCGGGCCAGTGAGATCGTGCGGATCGCCAGGCCAGTTTTCCACTTCTGTTGTTGTGGTCAGTTGACCACCTTTTTCCATACCGGTAATCAGTACCGGTTGCAGGTTAGCGCGTGCAGCGTAGACCGCAGCGGTATATCCCGCAGGGCCTGAGCCCAGAATAAGAAGTTTACTGTGTTTGGTTACGCCCATGAGATCCCCATAGTTGTTGGCAGGCAATGAGCAGGATTGTAGGGAATTTACAGGCGTAAAAAAAGAGTATGGCGATTTTGTTAACAATTTGTGTAATAGCAGAAACCGATGAGCGGGGGAATAAGTCGTAATACTATAACGATTTCTACTAAAAATCGGTCAGTTATAAGGTGATAAAATGACGATTTTCCATCGCTGCGAATGAATAACTGGCATGTTGTACTAAAAATTGATGTTTTGCTTTGACAATCACCTGCTGTTTTGCGAAAACAGTCAAGGAAGAAAAAAAATGTGTCATGTATGTGCTGCATAATCATGCATGTAGTTACCATGTTTACCGTGTTAGCGAAATCTACGCATGGTGTGGACAGATGCCATTCGTGATGTCGATAGCCGCCGACAGGCAACGGTCTTCTCACCATAAGCCCAGGCATTACAAACCGAAAATCCCTCTGGGTTGCGGTTTATTTTGATGGGTAGCGACTCTGAACAGTGATGTTGGTAGAGTCAGGCAGGAGTAGGGAAGGAATACAGAGAGACAATAATAATGGTAGATAGTAAGAAGCGCCCTGGCAAAGATCTCGACCGTATCGATCGTAACATTCTTAATGAGCTGCAA
Organism: Citrobacter sp. Cb028; assembly: GCF_030336705.1. NCBI lineage: Bacteria > Pseudomonadati > Pseudomonadota > Gammaproteobacteria > Enterobacterales > Enterobacteriaceae > Citrobacter > Citrobacter sp. Cb028. Next base: position 728,921 of record NZ_JAOWCZ010000034.1, read on the forward strand.
AAGGATGGGCGTATTTCTAACGTCGAGCTTTCTAAACGTGTGGGACTTTCACCAACGCCCTGCCTTGAGCGTGTGCGTCGGTTGGAAAGACAGGGTTTTATTCAGGGCTATACAGCGCTGTTAAACCCGCATTATCTGGATGCATCACTTCTGGTTTTTGTTGAGATTACTCTGAATCGTGGCGCCCCGGATGTGTTTGAGCAATTTAACTCTGCAGTACAAAAACTTGAAGAAATTCAAGAGTGTCATTTGGTTTCCGGTGATTTCGACTATTTGTTGAAAACACGCGTACCGGATATGTCGGCGTACCGTAAGCTGTTGGGGGAAACCCTGCTGCGTCTGCCTGGCGTGAATGACACACGTACTTATGTCGTAATGGAAGAAGTCAAACAGAGCAATCGTCTGGTAATTAAGACGCGCTAACACGGAACAGGTGCAAAATCGACGCAGTTTGATTACACTCCTGTTAATCCATACAGCAACAGTGCCGGGGCAACCCGGTGCTGTTGTCCGTTTTAGCATCGGGCAGGAAAAGCCTGAAACCTGGAGAGCCGTTTTTGAGCCAGGAATACACTGAAGACAAAGACGTCACATTGACGAAGTTAAGCAGCGGGCGCCGACTCCTGGAAGCGCTACTGATCCTTATTGCCCTTTTTGCCGTCTGGTTGATGGCTGCCTTACTCAGCTTTAACCCTTCGGATCCCAGTTGGTCGCAAACCGCGTGGCACGAACCTATCCATAATCTGGGGGGAATACCCGGAGCATGGCTGGCAGACACACTGTTCTTTATTTTTGGCGTCATGGCCTACACCATTCCCGTCATCATTGTCGGCGGCTGCTGGTTTGCATGGCGACACCAGGCCAGCGACGAATACGTCGATTATTTTGCCGTTTCGCTGCGTATTATTGGCGTTCTGGCGCTGATCCTTACCTCTTGCGGGCTTGCCGCAATCAATGCCGATGACATCTGGTATTTCGCCTCTGGCGGCGTGATCGGCAGCCTGCTCAGCACCACGTTGCAACCATTACTGCACAGTAGCGGCGGTACGCTGACGCTATTGTGCATTTGGGCTGCGGGATTAACGTTGTTTACCGGCTGGTCATGGGTGAGCATTGCGGAAAAACTGGGCGGCTGGTTACTCAATATCCTGACGTTTGCCAGCAACCGTACCCGTCGCGACGATACCTGGGTCGATGACGAAGAATATGAAGATGAAGATGAGTCTTTCGACACCGCTGATGGCAAACCTGATGAATCGCGTCGGGCGCGTATTCTGCGCGGTGCGTTAGCACGCCGTAAGCGTCTGGCGGAGAAATTTACCAACCCGCTTGGCCGTCATACTGATGCCGCGCTATTTTCCGGCAAACGCATGGATGATGAAGACGAAATTGAATACAGCGCTCGTGGCGTTGTTGCCGATCCTAACGATGTGCTGTTCTCCGGTAATCGTGCGACGCTGCCTGAATATGACGAACTTGACCCACTGCTGAATGGTCATTCGGTGACAGAGCCAGTTGCCGCCGCAGCTGCAGCGACAACGGCAGCTCAGGCCTGGAGCGCACCGGTTGATCCGCTGCTGCAAACATCGCCAGTGACCAATACCGTTATGGAGCAACCGGCCCCAGCCGTAGCCTGGCAAGCCGTGCCTGGTCCGCAAACCGGTGATGCGGTGATTGCGCCAGCGCCTGAGGGTTATCCTCAGCCAGCCCACTACGCTCAGCCACCGGTGCAGCAGCAGTATGAACCATGGCAGCAGGCGGTAGTGGAGGAGAGTCCGCAGCCGCAGGGATTTACCGCGGAGCACAACTGGCAGCCGGAACCTGCATATCAGCCGGAGCCCGTGCAGCAACCTGTTTATCAGCCGGAATCAACCTTTCAACAAAACGCTGCGCTCCAGCAGCCTGCGGTTGAACAACCGCCTGTAGTGGAACCTGAGCCGGTAGTTGAAGAGGTTAAACCGACTCGTCCGCCACTCTACTATTTTGAAGAAGTTGAAGAGAAACGTGCACGTGAGCGCGAGCAACTGGCCGCCTGGTATCAGCCGATTCCAGAGCCTGCTCAAGAGCCTGAACGTGTTAAGCCGTCTATGCCGACGGCAGCATCCATACCGCCCGTTGAGTCAGTTGCTGCCGCTGCCCCGCTGGCCGCTGGGGTGAAAAACGCCGCTTTAGGGGCGGGTGCGGCTGCCGCAGCTCCTGTCTTTAGTCTTGCGGGTAGCGGTGCACCGCGTCCACAGGTGAAAGAGGGGATTGGTCCGCAGTTACCGCGTCCGAATCGTGTGCGCGTGCCTACTCGTCGGGAGCTGGCGTCGTATGGCATAAAACTGCCGTCACAACGTATGGCTGAAGAGAAAGCGCGGGAAGAGCATCTTGATACAGATGCGTACAGTGACGAAGAAATTGACGCAATGCAGCAAGTTGAGCTGGCGCGTCAGTTCGCCCAGTCGCAGCAGCACCGCTATGGCGAGGAGTATCAGGATGATGCCAGTCAGACTGATGATGATTCAGCTGCAGAAGCAGAACTGGCTCGCCAGTTTGCCTCTTCCCAGCAGCAGCGCTATTCCGGTGAACAGCCTGCCGGAGCGAATCCGTTCTCGCTTGATGACTTTGAATTTTCGCCAATGAAAACGCTGGTGGATGATGGTCCACATGAGCCGCTATTTACTCCAGGCGTAATGCCGGAGCCTGCGCCGCAGTACCAGCAGCCTGTCGCACCGCAGCAGCATTACCAGCAGCCAGCGCAGCCAGTCGCACCGCAGCAGCATTACCAGCAGCCAGCGCAGCCTGTCGCACCACAACAGCATTACCAGCAACCGGCGCAGCCTGTCGCACCACAGCAGCATTATCAGCAGCCAGCGCAGCCAGTCGCACCGCAGCAGCATTATCAGCAGCCGGCGCAGCCTGTTACAGCGCCGCCGCAGGATAGCCTGATCCATCCGCTCCTGATGCGTAATGGCGACAGTCGTCCGGCGCACCGTCCAAATACGCCGCTGCCATCGTTGGATCTGCTCACGCCGCCGCCGAGTGAGGTTGAGCCGATAGATACTTTCGCTCTGGAGCAAATGGCTCGTCTGGTGGAGGCTCGTCTGGCGGACTTCCGCATTAAAGCCGATGTGGTGAACTACTCACCTGGTCCGGTTATTACCCGCTTTGAGCTTAATCTTGCTCCTGGAGTTAAAGCGGCGCGTATTTCCAACCTGTCGCGAGATCTGGCGCGTTCATTGTCGACCGCAGCGGTACGCGTGGTCGAGGTAATTCCGGGCAAACCGTATGTCGGGCTGGAGTTACCCAACAAAAAACGTCAAACCGTTTATCTGCGCGAAGTGTTGGATAACGCCAAATTCCGTGATAACTCATCTCCGCTGACCGTGGTACTGGGTAAAGATATTGCGGGCGAACCGGTGGTTGCCGATCTGGCGAAAATGCCGCACCTGCTGGTGGCAGGGACAACCGGTTCCGGTAAGTCGGTTGGGGTGAACGCCATGATCCTCAGCATGTTATACAAGGCGCAGCCGGAAGACGTTCGCTTTATCATGATTGACCCGAAAATGCTGGAACTGTCGGTTTATGAAGGCATTCCGCATTTGCTGACTGAAGTTGTGACCGACATGAAAGATGCCGCCAACGCCCTGCGCTGGAGCGTCAATGAAATGGAACGTCGCTACAAGCTGATGTCGGCGCTTGGCGTGCGTAACCTTGCCGGTTATAACGAAAAAATTGCTGAAGCCGCCCGTATGGGACGTCCGATTCCGGACCCGTACTGGAAGCCGGGCGACAGTATGGATGTTCAGCATCCGGTGCTGGAAAAACTGCCGTATATCGTTGTACTGGTGGATGAATTCGCCGACCTGATGATGACCGTGGGTAAAAAGGTGGAAGAACTGATTGCTCGTCTGGCGCAAAAAGCGCGTGCGGCGGGGATTCACCTGGTGCTGGCGACCCAGCGACCGTCGGTTGACGTTATTACTGGTCTGATTAAAGCGAACATCCCAACGCGTATCGCCTTTACCGTGTCCAGTAAAATTGACTCGCGTACCATCCTTGACCAGGGCGGCGCGGAATCGCTGTTGGGTATGGGTGACATGCTTTATTCCGCACCAAACTCAACGATCCCAGTGCGTGTACACGGCGCCTTTGTTCGTGATGAAGAAGTTCACGCTGTGGTTCAGGACTGGAAAGCGCGCGGTCGTCCACAATACGTTGACGGCATTACGTCTGACAGCGAAAGCGAAGGCGGCGGTGGCGGCTTTGATGGTGGCGAAGAGTTAGATCCGCTGTTCGATCAGGCGGTAAACTTTGTTACCCAGAAACGCAAAGCCTCAATCTCCGGCGTCCAGCGTCAGTTCCGTATCGGTTACAACCGAGCGGCGCGCATCATCGAACAGATGGAAGCGCAGGGAATTGTCAGCGAGCAAGGGCATAATGGTAATCGTGAAGTGCTGGCTCCGCCGCCCTTCGAATGATTGCAAAGTTAAGTAATTCAGTATTTTCTACTTTCCTCATGCTGATTTTTGGCCTGAAATGGATAGCAGAGGGATCTCCCCGTTGGGAGTGACGTATTTTGAGGAATAACAATGAAAAGAATCGCAATCACCTGTGCATTATTGTCGAGCTTTGTGGTGAGCAGCGTCTGGGCAGATGCTGCCAGCGACCTGAAAAGCCGCCTGGATAAAGTCAGTAGCTTCCATGCCAGCTTTACTCAGAAGGTCACGGACGGTAGCGGTGCGGCGGTGCAGGAAGGTCAGGGTGACTTATGGGTTAAACGTCCTAATCTGTTTAACTGGCATATGACGCAGCCTGACGAGAGCATCCTGGTTTCCGATGGTAAAACGCTGTGGTTCTTTAATCCGTTTGTTGAGCAGGCGACTGCGACATGGCTGAAAGACGCCACGGGCAACACGCCGTTCATGCTGATTGCACGTAACCAGGCCAGCGACTGGCAGCAGTACAATATTAAGCAAAATGGCGATGATTTCGTGCTGACGCCAAAAACCAGCAGCGGTAACCTTAAGCAGTTTACTATCAATGTTGGGCGTGACGGGACGATCCACCAGTTCAGCGCCGTTGAACAAGACGATCAGCGCAGCAGCTATCAGCTGAAATCTCAGCAGAATGGTGCGATTGAACCCTCTAAATTCACCTTTACCCCGCCGCAAGGTGTAACGGTTGACGATCAACGTAAGTAGAGGCGTGTGAGTGAGCAATCTGTCGCTCGACTTTTCTGATAATACTTTTCAGCCGCTGGCCGCGCGTATGCGGCCAGAAAATTTAGCGCAGTATATCGGCCAGCAGCACCTGCTGGCTGCTGGCAAACCCTTGCCGCGCGCTATCGAGGCCGGGCATCTGCACTCCATGATTTTATGGGGACCGCCGGGGACCGGGAAAACGACGCTTGCCGAAGTTATTGCCCGTTACGCCAACGCCGATGTCGAACGAATTTCGGCAGTTACGTCTGGCGTGAAAGAAATTCGTGAAGCGATTGAGCGTGCGCGTCAGAACCGTAATGCGGGTCGACGCACGATCCTGTTCGTGGACGAAGTTCACCGTTTTAATAAAAGCCAACAGGATGCATTTTTACCGCATATTGAAGACGGTACCATTACGTTTATTGGCGCCACCACTGAAAACCCCTCGTTTGAGCTCAACTCGGCGCTGTTGTCGCGTGCACGCGTTTATCTACTGAAATCGTTAACTTCCGACGACATTGAACAGGTGCTGGACCAGGCGATGTCAGACAAAGCGCGTGGTTATGGCGGCCAGGATATTGTTCTGCCGCCAGAAACGCGTCGGGCTATTGCCGAACTGGTTAATGGTGACGCGCGGCGGGCGCTGAATACGCTGGAAATGATGGCCGATATGGCCGAAGTTGATGATTCCGGCAAGCGCGTATTGAAACCAGAATTGCTCACCGAAATTGCCGGTGAACGTAGTGCGCGTTTCGATAATAAAGGCGATCGTTTTTACGATCTCATCTCCGCATTACACAAGTCGGTACGTGGAAGCGCCCCAGATGCGGCGCTTTATTGGTATGCGCGAATTATTACCGCTGGTGGCGATCCGCTGTACGTTGCCCGTCGCTGTCTGGCGATTGCCTCAGAAGATGTCGGCAATGCCGATCCCCGCGCCATGCAGGTGGCGATTTCCGCATGGGACTGTTTTACCCGCGTGGGACCCGCGGAAGGCGAACGCGCGATTGCTCAGGCGATTGTTTATCTGGCCTGTGCGCCGAAGAGTAATGCGGTTTACACCGCCTTCAAAGCCGCGCTGTCTGATGCCCGCGAACGTCCGGATTACGACGTGCCGGTTCACCTGCGCAATGCGCCGACTAAGCTGATGAAAGAGATGGGCTACGGTCAGGAGTATCGTTATGCCCATGATGAGCCTAATGCCTATGCCGCCGGAGAAGAGTACTTCCCGCAGGAAATGGCACAAACGCGCTATTATCGCCCCACAAACAGAGGTCTTGAAGGCAAGATTGGCGAAAAGCTCGCCTGGCTCGCCGGACAGGATCAAAATAGCCCTATAAAACGCTACCGTTAGTGTTATCGTTGCGGTAATGTTGTCTCTGTATCCCTGTGACCGCAGGCTGTGGTCACTTTCTCCTATTTTAATTCGATAAGCACAGGATAAGCATGCTCGATCCCAATCTGCTGCGTAATGAGCCAGACGCAGTCGCAGAAAAACTGGCAAGCCGGGGCTTTAAGCTGGATGTAGATAAGCTGCGCGCTCTTGAAGAGCGTCGTAAAGTTCTGCAGGTACAAACTGAAAACCTGCAGGCAGAGCGTAACTCGCGATCGAAATCCATCGGCCAGGCAAAAGCGCGCGGGGAAGATATCGAGTCTTTACGTCTGGAAGTGAACAAACTGGGCGAAGAGCTGGATGCCGCGAAAGCTGAACTTGATACCTTACAGGCCGAGATCCGCGACATTGCGCTGACTATTCCTAACCTGCCAGCGGACGACGTTCCGGTGGGTAAAGATGAAAATGACAACGTCGAAGTCAGCCGCTGGGGTACTCCGCGTGAGTTTGATTTCGAAGTGCGCGATCACGTTACCCTGGGTGAAATGCACACGGGTCTAGATTTCGCCGCGGCGGTTAAGCTGACCGGCTCTCGTTTTGTTGTTATGAAAGGGCAGATTGCGCGTATGCACCGTGCGCTGTCTCAGTTCATGCTGGATCTGCATACCGAACAGCATGGCTATAGCGAAAACTACGTCCCGTATCTGGTTAACCATGACACGCTGTACGGTACAGGCCAACTGCCGAAATTCGCTGGCGATCTGTTCCATACCCGTCCGCTGGATGAAGAAGCTGATAGCAGCAACTATGCGCTGATCCCAACAGCAGAAGTTCCGCTGACCAACCTGGTGCGCGACGAAATCATCGATGAAGATGCGCTGCCGATCAAAATGACTGCGCATACGCCGTGCTTCCGTTCTGAAGCAGGTTCTTACGGTCGTGACACGCGTGGTCTGATCCGTATGCACCAGTTCGATAAAGTTGAGATGGTGCAGATTGTTCGCCCGGAAGATTCGATGGACGCGCTGGAAGAGATGACCGGCCATGCCGAGAAGGTCCTGCAACTGCTGGGTCTGCCGTATCGCAAAATCATCCTGTGCACTGGCGACATGGGCTTCGGCGCATGCAAAACTTACGATCTGGAAGTGTGGATCCCGGCGCAGAACACCTATCGCGAAATCTCCTCTTGCTCCAACGTGTGGGATTTCCAGGCTCGTCGTATGCAGGCGCGTTGCCGCAGCAAATCCGACAAAAAGACCCGTTTAGTGCATACTCTGAACGGTTCCGGTCTGGCGGTTGGGCGTACGCTGGTTGCGGTAATGGAAAACTATCAGCAGGCTGATGGCCGCATTCAGGTTCCGGAAGTATTACGTCCGTACATGAATGGCCTGGAATTCATCGGTTAAGTTACCTTTCTCTGCTAAAAAAGCGCCTCAGGGCGCTTTTTTTATGCCCGTTTGACGTCGGACAATAACGACTACTCCCATAGGGGTAATACTGACTTCGAATGAAAGTCAGTATTTTTCTCTGTCTTTTAGCAAATTCAGTTTCTACCAGCCTGTATATCGATATTAACGTTATATAAAAAACTATACATCGAATATTTGTATTTTGTTTATTGTGAGCAGCAGAGTGAGCCACTATGAAAACTAAGATCCCCGATGCCGTGCTGGCAGCTGAGGTTAGTCGCCGCGGTTTGGTGAAAACGACGGCGATAGGCGGACTGGCGGTGGCCAGTAGCGCGTTTACCCTGCCATTTACCCGTATTGCAAATGCTGCAGAAGCCCTTAATCCGACACCGATTAATGAGAAAGTGATCTGGAGCGCGTGTACAGTGAACTGCGGCAGCCGCTGCCCGCTGCGTATGCATGTGGTCGACGGTGAAATAAAGTATGTCGAAACCGACAACACCGGCGATGACAACTATGACGGTCTGCACCAGGTCCGCGCCTGTCTGCGTGGTCGTTCCATGCGTCGCCGAGTCTATAATCCCGATCGTCTGAAATACCCGATGAAACGGGTTGGTAAGCGTGGCGAAGGAAAATTTGAGCGCATCAGTTGGGATGAAGCCTACGACATCATTGCCAGCAATATGCAGCGTCTTATCAAAGACTACGGCAATGAGTCTATCTACCTGAACTACGGTACCGGTACGCTGGGTGGCACCATGACGCGCTCGTGGCCGCCGGGTAAAACGCTGGTGGCACGGTTGATGAACTGCTGCGGCGGCTATCTTAATCACTACGGTGACTACTCTTCAGCGCAAATCGCTGCCGGGTTGAACTATACCTACGGCGGCTGGGCTGACGGTAACAGCCCGTCCGACATTGAAAACAGCAAGCTGGTGGTTCTGTTCGGTAATAACCCTGGTGAAACCCGTATGAGCGGGGGTGGGGTAACCTATTACCTTGAACAGGCGCGACAGAAATCCAATGCCCGCATGATCATTATCGATCCCCGTTATACGGATACCGGTGCGGGGCGTGAAGATGAATGGATCCCGATCCGTCCTGGTACTGATGCGGCGCTGGTCAATGGTCTGGCGTATGTCCTGATCACCGAAAACATGGTTGACCAACCGTTCCTCGACAAATATTGCGTGGGTTACGACGAGAAAAACTTACCGGCCGACGCACCGAAGAACGGTCACTATAAGGCGTATATTCTTGGGCAGGGTAAGGACGGCATTGCCAAGACCCCGGAGTGGGCGGCGCAGATTACCGGTATTCCCGCTGAACGTATCGTCAAACTGGCGCGTGAAATAGGTAGCGCTAAACCGGCATACATCAGCCAGGGGTGGGGGCCGCAGCGTCATGCTAACGGTGAAATAGCGACCCGCGCCATTTCTATGCTCGCTATCCTGACCGGTAACGTTGGGATCAACGGCGGCAACAGCGGGGCGCGTGAGGGCTCATACAGTTTGCCGTTTGAGCGTATGCCAACGCTGGAAAACCCTGTTGAAACCAGCATCTCGATGTTCATGTGGACGGACGCGATTGAGCGAGGCCCGGAGATGACGGCCCTGCGTGACGGCGTACGCGGCAAAGACAAGCTCGATGTTCCTATTAAGATGATCTGGAACTATGCCGGTAACTGTCTGATTAACCAACACTCTGATATTAACCGCACGCATGAAATCCTCCAGGACGAGAAGAAGTGCGAGATGATCGTCGTCATCGACTGTCATATGACTTCCTCGGCGAAATACGCAGACATTTTGCTGCCGGACTGCACTGCCTCCGAACAGATGGATTTTGCGCTGGATGCCTCATGCGGGAACATGTCCTATGTGATTTTCACCGATCAGGCGATCAAACCACGCTTCGAATGCAAGACTATCTACCAGATGACCAGCGAGCTGGCGAAGCGCCTTGGCGTTGAGCAGCAGTTTACAGAAGGTCGTACTCAGGAAGAGTGGATGCGCCATCTGTATGAGCAGTCGCGCAAAGTGATTCCTGAACTGCCTACGTTTGAAGAATTCCGTCAGCAAGGGATCTTTAAACAGCGCGATCCGCAAGGACATCATGTGGCGTACAAGGCATTCCGTGAGGATCCTAAAGCCAATCCGCTGACCACGCCGTCAGGTAAGATCGAAATTTATTCGCAGCAGCTTGCCGAGATCGCGGCAACCTGGGAACTGCCGGAAGGTGATGTAATTGATCCGCTACCGATTTATACCCCAGGCTTTGAAAGCTTAAACGATCCGCTGGTGGAGAAATTCCCTTTGCAGCTGACCGGCTTCCACTATAAGTCTCGCGTTCACTCGACCTATGGCAACGTCGATGTCCTGAAAGCATCCTGCCGCCAGGAAATGTGGATCAACCCGATGGATGCGCAGCGACGCGGTATTAACAACGGCGACAAGGTACGTATCTTTAACGATCGTGGTGAAGTGCATATCGAGGCGAAAGTGACGCCACGTATGATGCCCGGCGTGGTGGCATTGGGCGAAGGGGCCTGGTATGACCCGGATGCAAAACGCGTGGATCAGGGCGGTTGCATTAACGTCCTGACGACCCAGCGTCCGTCTCCTCTCGCAAAGGGGAATCCGTCACACACGAACCTTGTTCAGGTTGAAAAGGCGTAAGGAGTAACCGATGACAACCCAGTATGGATTTTTTATTGATTCCAGCCGTTGCACCGGTTGCAAAACCTGCGAACTGGCCTGCAAAGATTTCAAAAATTTAACCCCGGAAGTCAGCTTCCGCCGCATTTATGAATACGCAGGCGGCGACTGGCAGGAGGACAACGGCGTCTGGCATCAGAACGTCTTTGCTTATTACCTCTCCATTGCGTGTAACCACTGTGAAGATCCGGCCTGTACCAAGGTTTGTCCGAGCGGCGCGATGCACAAACGTGAAGATGGTTTTGTCGTTGTCGACGAAGATGTTTGCATTGGCTGCCGGTATTGCCACATGGCCTGTCCTTACGGCGCGCCACAGTACAATGTTGAAAAAGGTCATATGACTAAATGTGATGGCTGCCATGAGCGCGTCGCTGAAGGCAAAAAACCTATCTGCGTGGAGTCCTGCCCACTGCGTGCGCTGGATTTTGGTCCGATTGAAGAGCTGCGCAAAAAACACGGTACTTTGGCTGCGGTAGCGCCACTGCCGGGCGCGCACTTTACCAAACCAAGTATTGTCATCAAACCTAACGCCAATAGCCGCCCGACCGGGGATACTACAGGTTATCTGGCCAATCCGAAGGAGGTGTAAGATGGGAAGTGGATGGCATGAATGGCCGCTGATGATCTTCACTGTCTTCGGACAGTGTGTAGTTGGTGGCTTTATCGTTCTTGCGCTGGCGTTGATGAAAGGGGACTTACGCCCTGAATCGCAGCAGCGCGTGATTGCCTGCATGTTCGGGCTGTGGGTATTAATGGGCATTGGCTTTATTGCTTCCATGCTCCACCTGGGCTCACCGATGCGCGCCTTTAACTCACTCAATCGTGTAGGGTCTTCTGCGTTGAGTAATGAAATTGCCAGCGGCTCAATCTTCTTTGCCGTTGGCGGCATCGGCTGGCTGCTGGCAACGTTGAAAAAAATGTCGCCCGTATTACGCAATCTGTGGTTAGTTGTCACCATGGTACTGGGCGTGGTTTTTGTCTGGATGATGGTGCGCGTGTATAACACCATCGATACTGTGCCGACCTGGTACAGCATCTGGACGCCGCTGGGCTTCTTCCTGACGATGTTTATGGGCGGTCCGCTGCTGGGATATCTGTTGCTGAGAATTGCTGGCGTGGACGGTTGGGCGATGCGCCTGTTGCCGGCTATTTCAGTGCTTGCTCTGGTCGTGAGCGCCATCATGTCTGTAATGCAGGGGGCTGAACTGGCGACGATCCACAGTTCCATTCAACAGGCGTCTGCACTGGTTCCGGATTACGGCTCGCTGATGGCGTGGCGGATTGTCGCTCTGGCATTAGCGCTGTGCTGTTGGATTGTACCGCAAGTGAAAGGCTACCAGCCTGCAGTTCCGCTGCTTTCCGTCGCGTTTATTCTGCTGTTAGTCGGCGAGTTGATTGGTCGTGGCGTGTTCTACGGGCTGCATATGACCGTCGGTATGGCGGTTGCTAGCTAAATGACAAACCGGGGCATAGCCCCGGTTTTTTTTACTTCTGTTTAGTTAACGTGTCGTAGCTGGTCATCAGATTGCGATAATCAGGAATGTGATTAGAGAACAGCGTCGCCAGACCTTCGATATCGTTGCGCCAGTCGCGATGCAACTCACATGCGACACCAAACCACGTCATCAGTTGAGCACCGGCCTGGGACATTCGATCCCATGCTGAATGGCGAGTAATTTCATTAAACGTACCTGACGCATCGGTTACGACAAAGACATCAAAACCTTCTTCAATAGCCGAGAGCGCAGGGAAAGCAACGCAAACTTCCGTCACGACACCGGCAATAATCAGCTGTTTTTTACCGGTCGCTTTCACTGCTTTCACGAAATCTTCGTTATCCCACGCGTTAATGTTTCCGGGGCGAGCAATATAAGGCGCATCGGGAAATTGAGCTTTCAGTTCCGGTACCAGTGGCCCGTTTGGTCCTGTCTCGAAACTGGTTGTCAGAATGGTTGGGAGTTTGAAGTATTTTGCTAAGTCGCCGAGGGCAAGCACGTTGTTTTTAAATTTATCGGGATCGATATCCCGAACCAGAGAGAGCAGGCCAGCCTGATGGTCGACCAGCAGTACTGCCGCATTATCTTTATCAAGTCTTACGTAAGGTTTAGTCATGATATTTCTCCTGTTCTGCATCAGTGGGGGAAATTTGATGAGTTTAAGTCTACAGAAAGAACGATATATGGATTAGATACCTAAATAAGAACTCACTGTTCTATTTTGAAGACAATGCAGATCTGCATCCCGCATAGAGTTTAGTAAGAAATAAAAGTAAGGGGAGTCCATGAAATTTTTCGACTGAACGCAACGCGAGATTTTTGTTTTAGATCAATAAAAACAAGCAGATGTGTTTTTGTGTTTTTTATCTATTCACATTAAGAATCAGTAATGCAAATCGATCGTCCGGAAAGCGCTTCAGCCCTTTGATTGCGCCGATTGACAATGTTTTTGGCAGTGGCATGATGCGCATGAAATTTGAACTTCCTCACGGTTTTTATTCATGTCCATCTATACCCGTCCCGTCATGCTGTTGCTGTGCGGGCTGCTTCTGCTGACCCTGGCGATCGCCGTGTTAAACACGCTCGTCCCGCTTTGGCTCGCCCATGAAAATTTGCCCACCTGGCAGGTAGGTGTGGTGAGTTCTTCCTACTTTACCGGCAATCTGGTAGGGACGTTGCTGACCGGGTATTTAATAAAACACCTTGGTTTTAATCGCAGCTATTACATTGCCTCGCTTATTTTTGCCGCGGGCTGTATCGGCCTGGGGGTTATGGTGGGGTTCTGGAGCTGGATGACCTGGCGTTTTATCGCCGGTGTTGGCTGCGCCATGATTTGGGTGGTAGTGGAAAGTGCGCTGATGTGCAGCGGGACTTCGCGTAATCGCGGACGCTTGCTTGCCGCCTATATGATGATCTATTACGTGGGGACGTTTTTAGGCCAGCTACTGGTTAGTAAAGTATCAACAGAATTGATGAACGTCCTGCCGTGGGTGACGGGTACGATCCTGGCTGGTGTTTTGCCATTGCTCTTTACGCGCATTGCCAATCAGCAGGGTGATGAACAGCAGTCTACCCCTATTACCTCCATGCTGAGGCTGCGTCAGGCGCGTCTGGGCGTTAACGGCTGTATTATTTCCGGGATTGTGCTGGGGTCTTTGTATGGCCTGATGCCGCTGTATCTCAACCATCAAGGGGTGAGCAACGCCAGCATTGGTTTCTGGATGGCGGTTCTGGTTAGCGCCGGTATTCTGGGGCAATGGCCGATTGGCCGCCTGGCAGACAAGCTGGGACGCCTGCTGGTTTTACGCGTCCAGGTCTTCGTGGTTATCGTCGGAAGTATCGCCATGCTGAATCAGGCGGCGATGGCGCCTGCGTTGTTTATGTTGGGTGCGGCAGGTTTTACCCTCTATCCGGTGGCGATGGCCTGGGCCTGTGAAAAGGTTGAACATCATCAGTTGGTCGCCATGAATCAGGCATTGTTATTAAGCTATACCGTTGGCAGCCTGCTTGGTCCTTCATTCACCGCAATGCTGATGCAGAATTATTCCGATAATCTGTTATTCATTATGATTGCCAGCGTATCGTTTATTTATCTGCTGATGTTGTTGCGTAGCGCCAGACATACACCGACTCCGGTGGCTCACGTATAAAGCGCGCCAGACGGTATGCAAGGCAAAATGTTTGCATACCGTGACTCATTTTCCCATTGCGGGTATGCCGGAAGTTGCGAGGTATTCGCATGCTTTCAGCGTGCAGTGAAGTTGCGCCTGACTGGTCATACTCGTCAGCTGTTGTAAATGCTCCCCTTCATCCAGCCAGCAAACCAGTTTTTGAATCATTTCAATATGTCGGGTGCTGCTGGCAGCCGCCAGGACAATAATTAACCGCACATCTGGATGCCCTGGAAAAGGCACCGCCTCTTTCAGACACAAGAGCGACAAATGTGTCTCACTGCTTATCACTCCTTCTTCCGGACGAGCGTGCGGCAGGGCAAACTCAGGGCTTAAGATGTACCACGGACCCAGTTGTTCTGTTTCACGGATGATTGCCTGAGCGTAGGCGGACGTAATCGCGCCCAGTTCTTCCAGAGGCTGGCAAGCCAGCGTCACGGCCTCCTGCCAGGATCGGCATTGTTCACGAAACTGACAGGCAGAAAATAGCGCAGATGTCATTGTGTTCTCCTTATTTCAGAGCAGCAGACCGCATTGCGGTCTGCCAACCCGAACTATCTCAGGGCTTCAAAGAGTGCGGTCGCCGAAATACCGTATTTCTCTTTCAACTGGCGGCTATTGCCTGATTCCGTAAACGTATCTTGTGTCCCCAGTCGGATTAATCTCGTGGTTAATCCTTCCTCCGCCAATACTTCAGCAACCTGTCCGCCAAGCCCACCGGTGATCGTGTGATTTTCAATCGTTGCGATCTGCGGGCAGTTGGCAATCAGTTGCAGAAAGCGCTGGCGGTTAAACGGTTTTAGCATGGCGACGTGAATCAGCTTGCCACGTTTTCCCTGGGCGCACAGCTGCACATAACCTGCGCTTGCCTGCTCCAGAACGGTCCCTTCATAGAGAATGGCGAAGTCATTGCCTGAGTCCTCCACGGCGGCGATATCGGTCACTCGCGGAACGGTAGATTTATCGCGCACGGGCATAGGTTCTCGGGCTACGCGAATATAGACCGGACCGGGAATGTTTACTGCCTGTTCAAATGCGGCCTCAACTTCTTCAGCGTCGGCAGGCGTTAGAATGGTGAGCCCCGGCAGTACGCGCGTCAGGGCCAGATCTTCCAGCGCATGATGCGATGCGCCGTCAGGTCCATCATCCATTCCTGGGTGGCTGCCAACTAATTTAATGTTAGCTTTGGCGTAGCACGCCTGGCGCAGTTGAGTCCAGGCGGTGCCTGTCACAAACATCGCAAAGTTAACGTAGAACGGAATATTTCCTTCCAGCGCCTGGCCAGTGGCAAAACTCATTGCCGATCCTTCCGCAATACCCATTTCAAAGAAAGCGTCTGGATAGATGGCCTGGAACTGGTCAGTGCGGGTGGAGCTGGCTAAATCACTATCAATGGCGACAATGGGATAGCCCTTTTTTTTCAGGGCAATGAGTGCGTTACCAATTTCATCACGTGGGGCTTTCATCACTGCAACTCCTCCATAGCCTGCTGATATTGTTCGGTGGTTGGGGTTTTTGAATGCCAGTCACCGTTATTTTCCATATAGCTAACGCCACTGCCTTTGGTGGTATGCGCAATAATGGCGACAGGTTTTCCTTTCAGATGGCGTGAAAGCATCAGCGTGTCGGCAACCTGATGCATATCGTTACCGTTATGGAGTTCGAGTACGTGCCAGCCGAAAAGACGCACTTTGTCGGCCAGAGGTTCCAGATTCACCACCTGATTAACGGGGTCGTGGGAGGAAAAACCGTTGTAATCGATAATTGCCACCAGGTTATCCATCTTCATATGGCCTGCCTGTTGTAGCGTTTCCCAGATTTGCCCTTCGTGCATTTCGCCATCGCCAATGATGGCAAAAACGCGCTGTGATTCCCCCCGCTGTTTTTTGGCCGCCGCCATACCAAAGGCAATGGATAATCCCTGGCCCAGCAGGCCGGTTGTTGCATCGACTTCGGGCAGAGATTTGATGCTAGGGTGCCCCTGTAAACGTGAGTTAATTTGTCGAAAAGTATTAAATTCGCTGCGCTCAATTTTGCCTTTTTGATGCAACATGGCGTACTGAGCAGCAACCGCATGACCTTTGCTCATGACCACGCGAGCGCGAGGGGTGCAGGAGAAGTCCACCTCTTGATCGTAAATCCAGGTCAGAATGTCGATGATGGACAATGCACCGCCAGGATGGCCAATGCCTGATTCATAAATCATGGTGACAATATCCCGGCGAGCAGCCAGCGCATGGGATTTTAATTCGTCAATATTCATGTTCATTCCTTATCAGGGCAACATTTTGCCGATGTAATAAACCACTAAGCCGAGGGCGACAAAATCTGTCTCCGGGAAGCTAGTACCGGACAATCCAACCGACTCCATGATGGGATAGATGAGTGCCGGGCCAATACCAATTAATATGCCAGTGACAAAGCTACCGGCGATGGCCCCTTTCCAGCCTCCTGACGCATTACCGAAGACGGCGGCGGTAGCACCAATGAAGAAGTAGGGGATGGCGACGGGGATAATGACCGTTTGCCCAATTAATGCGAGTACCCCCATAACCACCAATCCACCCACAAAGGAAGAGATGAAACCTAAAACGGTGGCGGTTGGGGCATACGGAAAGACGACTGGGCAATCCAGTGCGGGTTTGGCGTTCGGGATAAATTTTTCAGAGATGCCCAGAAATGCCGGGACTATTTCTGACAACAGCAAGCGAACGCCGGTGATGATGATATAAAGCGATGCGGTAAACGTGAGTGACTGGAATAGCGGATAAACCAGCCAATGCATTCCACCGGCGGCGGCCGTTACCGCTTCTTCGCCTGCGGCAAGCGCCGCGATGTAATAGAAAATACTGACAGAGATGGACACGGAGACGATGTAGTCTTTAAAAATCCCCAACCATCCGGGAAGATTTAGCTTTTCTGTTGACTGCTTAGGATCACCCACTTTCGAACCGATCCATCCCGATAGCGCGTAGGCCAGAGTAACGTAATGACCCATCGCGATTTCATCATTACCGGTAATCTTACGCATCCACGGCTGAGCGATAGCTGGATAGACACAGGCCGCAAGCCCCAGCAGTATGGAACCGACGATGATTGTTGTTACATCGCTGTAGCCAAGCGCCTTAAGCGTAACGGTTAAGAGGGCAGACAGATACAGATTATGTTGGCCAGTCAGGAAGATGTATTTGAACGGCGTTACGCGGGCAAAAAACAAGTTCCAGCCGAAACCAACGACCATGATGAGTGAAACGCACATGGCAAACTTGGTTTGTGCCAGCCCAGTTAACGCTTCGGCTAACGGCATCACACCTTTCAGACCGAATCCATCGCTGAATAAGGTCTGAAAATTACCTAAGGATGTCACCGCAATCCCTGCTCCGCCGGCAAATACCAGAAATCCGACGATGGTTTTAAAGGTACCTGAAAGCACTTTTTCGATGGGTTTACGCTGGATAAGCAAACCAATTAGCGCAATAAAGCCAACTAAAAGTGGGGTTACACCCAAAATGTCGAATACAATGAACTTTAGGAGATCCATATTTCCCCCGGAGAGGTTAGTTGTTTTGAACAACGCTGGTGAGCGCAGATTCCATTTCTTCGCTGTTCATCAGATCGGTGATACCGATTGCTCTGAACCCGGCGGCTTCTACCTCATCGGTCAGGTCGCTCATGGTGATCACGAAGTCGATGTTTTGCCAGGTTCGTAGCCCTGACAGGACATCGTGTTCAAGATCGATATCCCAGCCATGTTTATCGATGACTTTTTGGGCTTTGATTTTCAGCATTAGCGAACTGCCCATACCGGTACGACAGACGATCAGACCTTTCATTAGACGTTCTCCTGTTTGTAAAAATAATTATTTTTAATTATCATTGGTGCGATAAAAATTATTATCGCAAAGCCGGGCAAAGTATGTGACAGCATTTGCATTTTGTGCAAAAAGGCGAAAAATGAGTCAGATAGATACTAATTTATTGATTAACATAAGAAATGGGGCTTCAGAGCTGAGTCCGATACTGGAAAAGGTAGGGCGTTTTATCACTGAAAATCCTGATTTTGTGATGCGGCATACGATAACCGAGCTGGCCGATTCTATTGATACCAGTGAGGGGAGCATCACTCGTTTTTGCCGTGCCTTTGGTTTTAAGGGGTTTTCTGATTTCAGAACGGCTCTTGCACTGGAGCAAGGAGCTGCACGGCCGAATGATGGAGGAAGTGAGGAGACGGCGGCGGTACTGGCAAGCGTTTGTGACAGCAATGCCATCATTGACAGCAAAGAGTTGCAGGCGGTTGCGACCTGGTTAAATCAGCTCAGTAATATTGCAATTTATGCGGTAGGTACTGCGGTGCCGGTGGCGTTATTCCTGCAAATCAATCTGGTGCAGATGGGGAAAATAGCCAGTTATATCGACCGATTTTATCCGGCGGCTATCTCTCCGTTGGCGGACAGCCAAAAAACAGGGATTATTGTTATTCATACAGAACAAATCTCTACCGATATGATGCAGTCGCTGACGCTAGCGAAGGAACAAGGCATAAAAATTCTCTCGTTAACTCGCGGATCGTTTGCTCCATTAAATCGGCTTTCTGACTGGAATTTGCAGGCGGCGGTTGCATTACAGGGGGAAGGTGAGTCTGGTTTTGCTGAAATTGCTGGTGCGATGATGGTGGCGGATCGCATACTCAGTGCTCTGGAAGAGCAGGATGAGCGTTACGTGCAGTGTCGTAAAGCACACCAGAAACGTATTTTCTCTATTGAAAGCGTGACCAATAAACTTTCAGAATATTTTATGTCGTAGGCATCGAACGTTGGCGTCGCGCTACTCAAGCAGAGCGCTGCGACGCCGTGGTCGTCATACCTTAGTACATTACTTTATGACCATACTGCTCAAGAATGCCTTTCACGCGCTCCATGGTCTCTTTCTTCGGTGGCTTAACACCGTCAAGTTTGTACTCTTCACCCATTGCCACCCATTTGTGTTTGCCCAGCTCATGGTATGGCAGCAGTTCGATTTTCTCTACGTTGCCCATATCGCGGGTAAACTCGCCCAGGCGGTGCGCGGAGTCGTCATCGTCAGACCAGCCAGGCACAACGACGTAGCGGATCCACACCTTGATGTCTTTATTGGACAGGTAACGTGCGAACTCAAGCGTACGATGGTTAGATACGCCCACCAGATTCTGATGGATTTCATCGTTCATCTGTTTGAGATCGAGCATCACCAGGTCGGTGACTTCCAGCAATTCATCGATCACCGGATCGTAGCGGCGAACAAAACCGTTGGTATCCAGACAGGTATGAATACCTTCTTTTTTACAGGCACGAAACCAGTCGCGTACAAATTCAGCTTGCAGGATAGCTTCGCCACCGGACGCTGTCACACCGCCACCGGAGGCGTTCATAAAGTGGCGATAGGTCACGACCTCTTTCATTAACTCGTCGACGGTGACTTCTTTGCCGCCGTGCGTATCCCATGTGTCACGGTTATGACAATACAGGCAGCGCATCAGGCAGCCCTGGAAGAAGGTAATAAAACGGATGCCCGGGCCATCAACAGTGCCACAGGATTCAAAGGAGTGAATGCGACCAATAACTGACTTGGTAGCCCCCGATGCAGCGGGGTTTTCTGTTGTATTACAGTGATTTAAATTACTCATATCGCTCTAATTCGCTCTAAGTAGCTCTGGTTTATGGACGCATTATGGACATTCCAGACACCGGATTTAGAGTCACTGCATCTTGCAGGAAATCCGGCGCGAAATGTGCGTAGGTCATAGTTTGCTGTATGTTTGAATGACCTAATATGCGCTGCAATGTGATTATGTTACCTCCATTCATTATAAAATGTGTGGCAAATGTGTGCCTCAAAACATGTACGGCCTGTCCATCTGGTAAATCGGGTTTAACCTCTTTTAAGGCGGTGCGTACTTTGTAGTAACTGGCGTTAAAGAGCCTGCCTGAGTTTTTCTTCTTGATTCGCTTTATTAGGTCAAGCGAAAGGGGGATTGTCCTGCGCTTCCCGTTTTTGGTTTTCATGAATGTAACCATCTGATTTATGATGTGCTCGGCTTTTAAGTCAGAAACCTCACCCCACCTGCCGCCGGTTGACAAACAAACTAGAACGGCGTTGCGCTCGTCGCCATCAAGGCGGGCTAACAGAGCTTCAATTTCCTCACCTGACAAAAAAGCCATTTCGAAAGAAGCCTCTTTCAACCGCTTGATATCCCTGAACGGATTAGGGCAGTTGTATTCCTCTGCATCAATCAGTTTTGTGAATACGCCGCTCATCATTGCCATATGTCGGTTTACACTGGCTGGTTTCAACCCCTCATTCATCATCAACACCCGGTAATCGGTTATCGATTTTTTGGTTAGTTGATCAGCTCTGGTTATACCCATTTCCTCAAACTTTGCGGCTATTGTTGTAAGTCGACCCCTTTCGATATCCCCGCGGGGGTGCATCTTGCCGTGATATATCCACCAACGTTCTAAAAGTTCGGTAATTCTTCTTCGGTCTGCTGGTTTTTCAATCCACTCTTTATTGTGAAAGTTAACCAGTACATGGCGTTCAAAGGCTTGCGCCTCGCCCTTTGTGTTAAATTTGCGCCGGATGCGTTTTCCGTCTGCACCCTGCGGCCTTACGTCCACTTCATATCGACCGTCATCGAGTTTCTTAATGCTCATAAGATTCTCCATGCGGTGTATAAATTCTTCTTTTGTGCCTTTGACGCTATTTTTTGCGGTTTGAATCTCCTGTGGTTACGTTGCTCGCCGTATTTGTTAACAAGTAAACAAACTTTGTAATAAACATGCGCACGGTGAATGGTTAACCAGTCTTTTGGTCTGAGTGCTGCGAGGTTGTTAAATCTTGCCCAGAGTGTGCGAGCGCCGGAGCTATCTGTCCGGCTTCGGGGTCAGTCTCATCAAACATGAACCAATCGCGGTACTTACGAAATCGAGGGTGTTTAAAGAGTTTCATACCTGCGTCCATCGGCATTTTGGATTTTCCAGACTCGTAGCCGTGATAGGTGTAGTAATTTATTCCAATTAATTCAGCAAGTTCCTTTGTTTTTAAACGTTCAGATTCACGGATGAGTTTTAACTTCTCGCTTTGTTCACTTGACATAATTTTGCTAATCTCCAATTATATGTGCAGTTAAACATTGGCAATTCACTTTAAGTGGCTCTAAGTAGCTCCAGTTGGTGAAATGCAAATCTTATGGAGGATAGCAAATTGTCAACAGATGTAGAAATTTCTGGTGTTGCGGTTGATGGAGGAAGCGCAGAAAGCTCTGTTAAGAAGAAGGAGGTCCGTATTTCTGAACATCCATCTGACTTACTTTCTAAAGAGGGGTTTGCGCTTTATATCGGCAAAAGTCCTCGAGCAGTGGCTGAAATGGCTAAGTCCGGCAAATTGCCTGCTTTTTACATGACGGATCCTTTAAAACCGGGTGGTCAAGCGGAGTTATGGGTAAACCGCCGCGAGTGGGATAAATACGCTGCACAGTTGGTGCAGGACGCTCCGACCGAGTGGCATGACTGGAAAAACCGTATTAGCTACAGCAAGTCGGCTCATGGTCGCGCGGTTGCTTAGGGGAAAAGCTCATGAATGAACCTCGTTGCATTGCTCAGTTACTGCGTAGCGAAAGCCCACGCCCGATGACGTTCAAGATTACCCATGGTAAGGGACGTAAAGGCATCATCATCCGCACCCGTAAGCCGGGATTTTTTACCATGGCTAAACACTTCATAAAATCCAGAGGGTTAACGTTATGGCGGTAATGACTCTTGCTTTAGTTCAAAAACAGCCACAATCCCTGCGCCACGTCATCGGAAAACATCTGGCGGAACCGCGCTGGCATGATAGCTGCGATTTCTATAATCAAATGATGGAACGTGACCGCCTGACGGTCTGTTTTCATGCTCAGTTAAAACAACGTCATGCAATGATGCGTCTCGAAGAAATGAATGATGTAGACCGTGAGCGTCTGGTGTGTGCTATCGATGAATTGCGTACAGCTTTTTCTAAACGTCGTCAGGTTGGCGCAAGTGAGTCTGCATATATTAGTTTTCTAACAGTAGGTCAGCGACGTTCTTTATTTTTACATGCAGGGTTAAGTGAGGTTGAATTTAATCAGCCTTACTGGCGAATTAATGAAGAATCATGTTATTGGCGTGAGAGGTTATTTCGTGCATTGCGTGAGTTATTTAGCCTGTTTGAGTATGCGCCGACGATATTAACATCGGTAAAGCCTGAGCAATATTTGCATTAATTAAATAATACGAATTTTAAACGCACTTGATTGTGCGGGACTTCTTTTTGTCAGGAGAAAGTCATGCTTACAGGAACGGAAAAGCAAAGCGGTAATTTTTCTTTATTGCTTCAGCAGGCCAGAGCAGAAGCGCAGGCCGACGCGGCGACTATATTCTCATCTCATCTGGATAAACTGATTCAACATATCGTTACGCAGGAGTTGGGGCGTGTTGAGATTGTCGAGTTACTCAGCCAGGAATCAACGGTACTTCATAACGCAGGTCTCGCCCGTGGGGAGGCTGTTTAATGTCTTTGCTGAAATCTGTGATTATCAATGGCTGTTTAAAAGTTGCCGTTCTCAAAAATGGTGATTTATCTCTGTCTGACCTCAAAAGTGATAAAGAATCTGGCGTGATGGTTGGGTCAGTTATCGCTATTTATTCGAATGAGTTAAATCTGTTTTCTGATGTTGTCGACCTGCTCGCCAAACGTGCTATTTATCACAAGAGAATAACCACGGCGGATGAGTTAATAAAATTCATGGCTGAACAATCTACATATTGCGCGTGTGAGCTAAAAAAATTAAATCGGAAAGGTGGTAAATAATGTCAATTTATATTGAGGTGGGCGACCGTTTCGTCGTCACTAGTGACCAGTTTCAATTTATTTTGCAGGAAAAGAAAACCGCAAAATCAGGAAAGAGCGCCGGTAAAGAGTGGCTCGGTGTTATTGGTTATTATCCAACAATTTCCAAGCTCGCATCTGGTCTGTTAGTACACGGCATCCTGACAGGTGACGCGCGCTGCTTTGCAGATTTAAACGTGCAAGTTGAGCAATTGGGTCAGCAGTGTCTTGATGCTTTCATGGCTGGCGGTGCAAACCAGTGACAGCTTATTACAACGAATATGATCATTTTGCTGTGCAATGGCTTCGCAATCTTATCGATGCGGGGTTAATTGCGCATGGAATCGTTGATGACAGGAGTATTACCGATGTTACCCCATCAGACCTTAAAGGATTTAAGCAGTGCCATTTCTTCGCCGGAATCGGCGGATGGTCATACGCTTTGCGCCTCGCTGGTGTGCCAGACACTTTCCATTGCTGGACCGGAAGCCCACCTTGTCAGCCATTCAGCACAGCCGGAAAACAACTCGCTCAAAACGACCCCCGACACCTCGCGCCGACTTTCGCCCGGCTCATCATTGAGTGTCGTCCTCCAGTCTTGTTTGGAGAGCAAGTTAGAGCGGCAATTAACAAATTCTGGCTCGATGATTTATTCGTTGAGCTGGAAAAAGAAAACTACGCCTGCGCAGCGGCAGTTTTGCCTGCTGCAATCGACGGCGCGTACCACAAAAGAGAGCGAATTTGCTTCGGTGCGACCGTGGGCGACTGTTACAGCGCGAGCTGGCAAGGATACGGGGAATCTGAGCAAGTCTTTTTACAGAAAGGATGGAAGGATGAGAAACGACACTCTTTATCGCCAGATGTGGCTTCACACTTTTGGTCTGAATGGAGACCCGACGAGGGAGCAGATGGTCAAGTTAGAATGCTACCTGCCGGTTATGGCGAGACTCTTGATGGGTTATCCGCAAGGGTGGAGCGACTGCGCGGTTTTGGTAACGCAATAGTCCCGCAAGCTGCAGCTAAATTTGTAGAAGCGTTTCTTGATGCTGCCTCAGATTGTTGTTTAGTTAATTCGGGTTGCGAGTCATGACGATTATGACTCGTGGCCGCGTAGCTCCTTCACCACCTCCGCCACTACCAAAAAGCACCGGTGATAATTTCGTCGGTGCTTATCCGTGGAATAAATCCCGCGAGGCAGTTGGCCGCGACAGACCCCTTACACGTGCCGAACTCCGTCAGGTGCAAGGTGTTTTAAACCGGATTGATCGCCTGCCGTTTTTCCTGCAAACGCTGTTTACCTCGCGTTATAACTTCATTCGCCGCACAAAGAGCCCTTTGGGTGGGCTGTATTTCCTCAAAAACACGTTTGAGCGCAAGCTGCTGCCGCGTCTTGAGCGTGTTAATGAGCTGTGCGGGATGAATGAATCCGCCTCGATTGGTTTTTTGTCCGAGCGTGACCAGTATGCGCGCCTGCCGGATATGAATGACAAAGAGCTTAAGAAATTTGCGGCCAGAATTGCTTCTCAACTCTGGAGCAAATACGAAGAGTTAAGCGACGCATGGGAGGAGGCGCACGGCGGGAAAGAAACTTTATTCACCGATGAGGCGCAGGCGCATTTATACGGTCAGGTGGCCGGTATTGCTCGCGCTTTTAACTTCACCCCGATGTACTGGAAAAAATACCGTAAGGGTCAGATGACGATCCGCATGGCATTTTCTGCTATTTCCCGTCTGATAAAAGATGAGTGGTGGGTCAGTCAGCTCAAGGCGCAGCGGATGCGCTGGCGCGAGGCGCTGCTTATTGCGGCCGGTGAGGTCAACAAAGACCGCTCACCTTACGCAAGCAAAATGGCGATCCGCGATGTGCACGCGCGCCGCCTGGCTAATCTCGAATACCTGAAATCCTGCGAGCTGGAAAACAAAGTCACCGGCGAACGTATCGACCTCATCAGTAAGGTCATGGGGAGTATTTCTAACCCTGAAATACGGCGTATGGAACTGATGAACACTATCGCTGGGATTGAACGCTACGCGGCCAGCGTTGGTGACGTGGGGATGTTTATCACGCTGACCACGCCATCGAAGTATCACCCGACCCGACAGGTCGGCAAAGGTGAAAACAAAACTGTGCAGCTCAATCATGGCTGGAATGAAACCGCATTTACCCCCAAAGACGGCCAGCGCTATCTATGCCGAATCTGGAGCCTGATACGTACCGCTTTCAAAGATAACGATTTAGAGGTTTACGGGATGCGTGTTGTCGAACCGCACCACGACGGGACGCCACACTGGCACATGATGCTGTTTTGCAAACCCGGTCAGCGTAAAGCTATTAACGAAATTATGCGTCGTTATGCCCTCAAAGAGGATGGGCACGAAAAGGGCGCGGCGAAACAGCGCTTTGAGTCTCGTCATATTAATCAGGGCGGTGCGGCGGGTTATATCGCTAAATACATTGCCAAAAATATCGACGGCTACGCACTCGACGGCCAGCTCGACCACGACACCGGCAAGCCTCTGAAAGATACGGCTGCAGCCGTGACTGCATGGGCGTCTACATGGCGCATCCCGCAGTTTAAACCAATTGGCCTGCCGACAATGGGCGCTTACCGCGAACTGCGCAAGCTGCCGCGCGGCGTAAGTATCGCCAGTGAGTTTGACGACCGGGTCGAGGCTGTCCGGGCTGCTGCTGATGAAGGTGAATTTGACCTATATATCATCGCGCAGGGTGGGGCAAACATGCCGCGTGATGAACAGGCCGTCAGGGTCGCCCGTAAGGTGACTGATGAGGTCAACGAATATGAGGAAGATATCGAGAGAGTGGTCGGCATTTATGCCCCTCACCTCGGGGCGAGCCGCATACATGTAACCCGTACAGCCGAATGGCGCATTGTTCCAAAGATTTTGGCCGTTGAGCCTTTGACCTTAAAAAGCGGCTCTGCCGCGCCTCGGAGTCCTGTCAATAACTGTGGAAAGCTCACTGGCGGTGATACTCCAGTTATGACACCTACACCGTCTGAGCAAGCCGCAACGGTGTTAAATCTGATTGATAAAGGGGTTATTGGTTGGGATGAGCCAGATGTTATGAAGGTGCTTAACGGTGCGTTAAAAGCTGGCGCGCCTCAGAAAAACCGCCAACAAAGAAATGCAGCACCGCTTAAAACTGCTGAACAGGCTCCATCAGCCAGGCTAACCAAAGCTGAAAGGGATAAAATTCCGAAAATTCGTTTCGATTTGGCTCAGGAAGGGATTACCCCGGAACAGTGGGAACTCAGCGCGTTAGCCCGTGGAGCAACGGTAATTTATGGCGATAAGAAATTTAATTATGCGATCTGCGAGGAATGGCCTGGTTTTCAATGAAAAATCACCGCATCAATACATTTTAAAAGGTGTTTTGTAACTGTTTGTTTTTTATATTGTTTGTGCAGTGAATCTACATCAGTTTCGCTATGATATAATGGATTGTCTAAAAAACTTTGGAGAAGCAAAATGTTCAAACCTGCTGATGTTGTTCGCCTGAAAAGTGGTGGATTTAAAATGATGGTATCTGAGTCTACTGAGGTACATGCTAAATGTATTTGGCATGATAATCATGGCGTTTTGCATGAAGAATCATTCACATTTGATTTACTGGAAGTGGCGGTAAGTGAAAGTGGAATTCTACGCCGTTCGCGTTAAGTAAACCGAAATAGGAAATTAAGTTCACAAAGGTGATGGAAATGAAACAGTACAGCGAGTTAGAAATTAATGTTAAAAAATTTATTGTTGAATTTGAGAAAGGAATTTCCATTGATGATATACAACATAAGTTTCGAAAAGGTGACGGTCAGAACCATAAAATGGCAGATTATCTTATTGCGGATAATAAAATCATATTAGAGATGAAAAGTCTTTTTACTGACAGGGTCAGCAATGTTAATGAAAAATTGAATGAACTGGTTAAAACGGATGACTGGCTTGCAAAAAACTGGTATGGAACAGTTCATTTAGAGGATTTGATTACAAAACATCCGGATTCAGAGCGCTTTAGACACAATATAATGAATTTTGCTTACGAAAATATTAAAACAAAAGTAATTAAGACAGCAAATAAACAGATAAGTAAAACAAAGGAGGTTTTGGGTTTAAAAGATTCAATTGGTGGGGTTGTTTTGTTAAATGATAATGTGTTTTCGCATAATGCTGATTATTTGTCTGATGCGATACTTCATCTTTTAGCTACTCAAAAATACTCAAGTGTTGAATTTGTTGTTTATATATCAAAGTTAATTGATAAGCGAGTTGATTTTTTCCTTCTTATTAATGGTGAGTCCAAGAATCAAAACTATATAAATTGGTACATGAATAATGTTTTTCTAATGAAGTGGTCTTCTTTCAATCAATATGCTATTCAGTTTTCGTAGTGCGTGAAGGTGTTGAACCTTAGATAGGAAAGCAACAGGGTGTCAGTGGCCTCAATAACCACCCGTGTTGAGTGTTTTTATTGATACCTATACAACTGATATTGAAGGTTGTTCTAACAAAATTATCGCCTTTCTAGCGGCGCATGCATCAGTCGCATGAGTTTGCATTCATTTTTGAAGGGGATTTTTGACAGCCAGTGCCAGTGCCGATGCTTGTTGAGGCTGCTAATGCAACTGCATTAAAACCGACCCATAAAGCGGGCAGGCGAGGCGGGGATAGCATTGCGCGCTGAAGCGGAAAGCATGATTAATTTAGTACGAGATCATAATCACAACTATGCCGCTTCGCTTTGGATAAAATCTCATCGGCATACCTTGTGCCTAACTCACGGTTGGAGGTCTTTGATGGACAATTATCACATCACTAAAGACGGTGATAAGTGGAAATTGCAGAAAGAAGGGAACACGAAGCCAAGCAAAACGGCAGACACTAAAGCCGAAATGATCAAGCAAACTCAGGAGTTTATGTCTGATAAAAAGGCGTCTGTCAAAATTCACAAGGTAGACGGTAAGATCCAAGAGGAAAGGACTTATCAAAGGAAAGATGACCCTAAGTCCTCCAAAGGTTAGATTCAATTAAAGCCGCCATACTGGCGGCTTTAATATTAGTTATCCAGAATGTAATCTTTAAAACGGATTAGCTCCATCCCGAGCCAGTCGTTAATCTCTTTAAAGCGCTCCTGCAGTGGGTTCAGTTCGTTACGCACAAACACCCGCGCCACCTTCTCAATATCCCCCATTGAGCCAATATTTTCCGGCTTGCCGCCCATAAGCTGGAACGGTACGCGGTGTGCATCGAGCAGGTCAGCGGCGCTCACCTTTTTAATATTGAAAAAGTCATCTTTCGTGGCGACCTCACTCAGCGGCACTATCTTGATGCCATCCGGTTTCCCGTTGGGCGCGTAGAAAAACAGGTTTTTAAAATTCCCGAGTCCCTTTGAATCGCGCATTGCAGAGCGCAGCGACTCGACGTCGGTGCTGCTCTGTGCCGCGTCGGTGACATACATGATGTAACCCGCGTGCGCGCCATTCTGGTAATACTTGCGACGAAACAGGGTAGCGGATTCATTCAGCCAGGCCGAATTGAGTGCGCTCAGATATTCCGGCATGCCGTAAAGCTCCTGATTGATATCAGGCTCCAGCAGGTGAAACACCGAGCCGGGTGCGAACTGGTGCGGGTTGTTAAAGCTCGATATGTACCAGTAAACGCCATCCTCGACGCCACGACGGGTATATTTAGCGGGTGATGTTTCCAGTTTTAAAAGCTGGCCGGTAACGCTCATGCGTTTCTCAAGATAGCCGTTGGCAAAGACCAGATAATCCAGCACGAGGCGGCTGAAATCCTGACGCGACAGGAGCGGGTGCGGGATGTAGGTGCTCGTCAGAATATTTCGTTTCACGTAAATCGGCGAGCTGTGATGCACGGCGGCGCGCAGGCTTTTTGCCAGACCAGAGAAATTGACCGGCGGCTCGTACCATTTCCCGTTATTGATGCACTCGACATAATCGAGGATATCGCGGCGATCCAGAACGGCGGAGGGCTCGCCAAAGGTGAACGCCTCCATTTTTTGCGGTGCGCTGGCGGCCGTTGTGGCGGGTTTCTTCTGTTGTTTTTTCATGTCAGTTAATATCCAGAATTGACGTTGAATGCATGCCGCTACCGGCGGAAAGCGGCTCGTTTAACAGGGCGTGCATGGTTGCCCATGCGATATCCGCGTGGCTGGCCTCTTCGCTGCGGCTGGCTTCATAGGTGGAGCTGCGCCCGCTGTTGGTCATGGTTTTACGGATAGCCATAAATGACTGTGTGATGTCAGTTGCCCCGGCGTCGTATTCCAGACACCCGCGTCTGATGGTGTCTTTCGCTTTCAGTACCATCGCGGTTTTCATTTCCGGCGTGTAGCGAATGGCGCGCGCCGCCGGGAAGAACGAGCGCACGAGCTGGTAAACACCCTGGCCGATGCCGGTCGCATCGATGCCGATATACTCGACGCAGTATTTCTCGGTCAGCTCGCGGATAGCCTCGGCCTGTGTCGCAAAATCCATCCCTTTCCACTGGTGACGCTCAAGGATGCGGAACTTGCCACCGGCAACCAGTGGCGGAGCCAGTACCGCGCAACCTGCACTGTCGCCGGTGTGCGACGGGTCATAGCCAATCCACACCGGACGCCAGTTAAACGGACGGTCAGAAAACGGCTCAAAGTCCTCCCATTCTTCCATCGCATCGACCATGCAGCGCTGCAGTTCCTCGAACGGGAATACCGATGCCTTGTCGTCGACAAACTCACACATGAAGAGGTTGCGGAAATCGTCGGCGCTGTTTTCCTGTTTCAGCTGATCCAGATTAAACAGCGTGCATCCCCCGGCGAGCGCGTCCTCGATGGTGACAATCTGCCGCCACTGGCCATCCGGGCACAGCACGCCCCCGGCCAGCGCCTTATGACTGATATCGATGTCGACACGCTCGGCGGCGCTGCTGCGTCCCCGGTTGAACAGCTCACCTGACCAGAACGGATATGCGCCATGTGCCAGCGTCGAGGGGGTTGAAAAGTAGGTGGTGCGCAGGTGCGACTGTGACGCCATCCCCGAGGCAACTTTGCGCAGTTTCTGAAAGTTGGGGATCCAGAAAATTTCATCGACATACAGGTCGCCGTTATGACTCTGCGCCGTGTTGGAATTTGTCCCGAGAAAAATCAGCTCTGCGCCGTTGTTGCCGATGACAATCGGGTCGCCTGACAGGTCGACGTCGACCATGCGCGCAAAGGCGATGATGTACTTTCGGAACACGTAAGCCTGCGTCTTACTGGCCGACAGAAATATCTGGTTTTGCCCGGTTTTCAGGGCGCGAAGCAATGACTCGCGGGCAAAGTAAAACGTGGCGCCAATCTGGCGTGATTTGAGAATGTGGCGAATACGGTGCGCGATACCGGCCTTGTGCCAGTTGAGCTGATACTCAAAGGATTGATCGAAGAAAATCTCTTCGAGCTTTTCGATAGCCTCATCGCTGAAAAAATTACGTTTTGGCTTGCGGCGATCGCCTTTGTTGCGGCTGGCAATGTTGGGATTTAAATCTGCCTCGTTTCCGGTCTGGCCGTAGCGGCTGACGCGCGCGAGCCGTTCCATCTGGCGTGACAGAAAGTCAGCGACCTTGAAGTCATGCGGCGTGAGGTCAGGCTTTACATAAAGCTGAATCAGGCGCGCCTCAAGCGTGGATTCCACGCGGTTAAGCGGGGCGGTTTCCTCCCACCCGTCACGCTGTTTCCAGCTCTGCACGGTCGGGCGCTTGACCTGCAGCGTGTCGGCGATTTGTGGCACGGAAAACCCCTGCCAGAACAGCAGGCGTGCCTGTCGGCGCGGGTCGTGCAAAAGGGAGAGGTCAGTCGAAATGGTCATAGTTGCCTCGTGTCAGTGAATACGGGGCAAGGCTAAGGAAATAGCGGGGCATTATCGCTAACCCACTGTTGTGTCAGGGGGTACACGTCTGCAAGCGGTGGCTGATGCGGGGCGGAGTCGGGAAACTACACCCGAACCGAAAACCCAACATCAGGACACCTGAACAATGGCAAAGAAAGTTTCTAAATGGTTTCGCATCGGCGTCGAGGGTGACACCTGCGATGGTCGTGTCATCAACGGTGATGACATTCAGGATATGGCGGATACCTTTGACCCGCGCGTCTACGGTTGCCGTATTAACCTCGAACACATCAAAAGCCTCTGGCCTGACGGTCCGTTTAAACGCTACGGCGATGTGACCGAAGTGAAAGCGGAAATCATCAGTGATGACTCTGCGCTGAACGGCAAAAAGGCACTGTTTGCCAGGATTGCCCCGCTCGATGAACTGGTGAGCATGGTGCGTGCCGGTCAGAAGGTTTATACCTCCATGGAAATTCGCCCGAATTTCTCAAATACCGGTAAATGCTATCTGATTGGTCTCGCTGTGACCGATGACCCGGCAAGCCTCGGCACCGAATATCTCGAATTCTGCAGCCGTGCTGCGCAGAACCCGCTCGCCGGTAAAAAAGACCAGCCGGGCGATCTCTTCTCGGTGGCCTCCCTTGCTGAGCTGGAATTCGAGGATGTCCCCGACACCATGCTCAACAGCCTGACCGACAAGGTCAAATCGATTTTCAGCCGCAAACAGGTCAGTGATGACGCCCGTCTTGCTGATGTGCATGAAGCGGTGACCGCCGTCTCTGAGCAGGTACAGACCAACCTGACCGCCACCGAAACGCGCGTCACTGAGCTGGAAACCGCCTTTGCACAGCTAAAGCAGGACGTGACCAGCCAGACCACGCAGAGCGCGCAGGCGTTTAACGCCCTGAAAAGCTCCCTAGATAACACCGAAAGCTATCGCCAGCCGCGCCGCGAGAAATCGAAAGGCGGGACGGGTGACGAGCTGCTGACCAACTGCTGACAGACCTGCCGGGTGCGCATCACCCGGCCTGATGCCCCTTTTTAGAAAAACAGGAATAACAATGCGTAAAGATACCCGCTTTAAATTCAATGCTTACCTGTCCCGCGTGGCGGAGCTGAACGGCGTCGACACCGATGACGTGGCGAAAAAATTCACCGTTGAGCCGTCCGTGACGCAGACCCTGATGACCACTCTGCAGGCGTCATCCGCGTTTCTGACCAAAATCAATATCGTGCCGGTCGACGAGCTGAAAGGCGAAAAGGTCGGGGTTGGCGTCAATGGCACTATTGCGAGCACCACGGACACCGCCGCCGATGACGAGCGTAAGACCGCTGATTTCACTGCGCTCGAATCCAACAAATACGAATGCGCACAAATCAACTTTGACTTCCATATTCGTTACAAACAGCTCGACCTGTGGGCGCGTTTCCAGGACTTTCAGACCCGTATCCGTGACGCGATTATCAAGCGTCAGTCGCTCGATTTCATCATGGCAGGTTTCAATGGTATTACCCGTGCGGAGACCTCCAACCGCAAAACGAACCCGATGCTGCAGGATGTCGCGGTGGGCTGGCTGCAGAAATACCGCAATGAAGCTGCCGCGCGCGTGATGTCCAACGTCACCGATGATGACGGCAAGGTCATTTCCGATGTGATCCGCGTGGGTAAAAACGGTGACTATGAAAACCTCGATGCGCTGGTGATGGATGCGACCACCAACCTGATTGATGAGATTTATCAGGATGACCCGGAGCTCGTCGTTATTACTGGCCGTAAGCTGATGGCGGATAAATATTTCCCGCTCGTTAACAAGGCGCAGGAAAACAGCGAAACGCTGGCCGCTGACATCATCATCAGCCAGAAGCGTATCGGCAACCTGCCTGCTGTGCGCGTGCCGTATTTCCCGGCGAATGCCCTGATGGTGACTCGCCTCGATAACCTGTCGATTTACTTCATGGATGATGCACACCGCCGCGCCATCATCGAGGAGCCGAAAAAGGACCGTGTCGAAAACTACGAGTCGATGAATATTGACTATGTGGTCGAGGCTTACGCCGCCGGTTGCCTGATTGAAAACATCATTCTCGGTGACTTCACCTCACCTGCCGCACCGGAAATCGGGGAATAAGCCATGACGAGTCCCGCAGCGCGTCACATGATGCGGGTCTCGGCCTCTGAAACTGCGCGGCGGGCTGCTGCTCCGCTGCGCAATGCAACTGCCTATGAGCAGATGCTCGTCAAGCTGGCCGCAGACTGTCGCACGTTAAAACAAATCCGCTCCAATGAACGCAAGGCAGACAAAAAGCGTGAGCTGCTGCCGTTCTATCTGCCGTGGGTGTCGGGTGTCCTCAGCGCCGGAAAAGGGGCGCAGGATGACATTGTCATGACCGTCATGCTGTGGCGTCTCGATGCGGATGACATCGCCGGTGCGCTGGAGATTGCCCGCTATGCGATGACCTATGGCCTGACCATGCCGACCGGCGGCCACCGACGCACCACTCCGTATCTGCTGGCCGAAGAGGTCGCCCTTTCAGCGCAGCGCCTGCTCGATGCGAAACAGCCTGTCGGGCTGTCGCTCCTGCTCGATACCATCGCACTGACCGAACGGGCAGACATGCCGGATATCGTGCGCGCGAAGCTGCACAAAATTACCGGCTACGTGCTGCGTGAGGTTGGCCGTCTGACTGACGCGCTGGCGCACCTGCAGCGTGCGATCCAGTTAGAGCGAACTGTCGGTGTGAAAAAAGATATTGAACAGCTCGAGCGTGCGCTGAAACCCAAAGCAGAACCCGCACCAAAACAGAATAAACCGCGCACGCGCAAACCTGCAGCCAAACCGGCGGCACGGCGCGGGCGTCCCCCGAAAGCGGCAAAAGCTGCAGGTTAACAGAACGCTCCCCGAGCCGGGCGGCACGCCGGTCAATGCGGGTATTGATTGCCCTGACTGCGACCGGCGTCCACCGCCCACCCATTACCCGAGGTTGTCATGACGACAGTGATTATTGAGCCAAAAAAAGAGCCGCAGGATGTGCCGGGCGTGGTGATACCACCACCGGGCGTGAGCGAGCCGGTAATAAAAAACACCTTCTTTTTCCCTGATGTGGATCCGAAGCGTGTGCGCGAGCTGATGCGTCTGGAGCAGACCGTTTCCGCGCTGCGCCTTAATGATGCGATTAAAGCCGGTATGGCTGAAACCAATGCGGAGCTTGCTCTGTGGCGGGTTGAGCAAATGGCCGCAGGGCATGACACGCTGGCTGATGTGCCTGCCGATGATATCGATGGCGAAAGCGTGCGCTGCTTCCATTATTTCCGCGCCGTCTGCGCCATGACCAGCGCCACGCTGTTTGAGCGTTATCGCGGCATCGATGCGACGGCGAAAGGCGACCGCAAAGCGGAAAGCACCGAGGCGGTTATCGATGAGCTGTGGCGGGATATGCGCTGGTCTGTGGCGCGTATTCAGGACAAGCCGCGCTGTATTGTCGGTCAAATCTGATGAAGGTCAGGGCGATGCAGGGTGACACCCTCGATGCGATTTGCGCCCGGTATTACGGGCGCACTGAGGGCGTCGTTGAAACGGTGCTGCAGGCGAATCCGGGGGTGTCGGAAATGGGCGTTATTCTGCCGCACGGCACGGCAATAGAACTGCCCGAAACTGACAGCGCCCCGAAAACCGAGACGGTGAATTTATGGGACTGAGTGTGGAAAAAATCACGACGTTTATCGCTTACTGGCTGGCCGTGGGGCTGGCGTATTTCGGGGCGATGTCCCCCGAAAAGCTTGCGCTCTATGTAGGGAGTGCCTGCGCCATTTTTACCGCGCTGACGAATTACTGGTTTAAGCGCAAAACCTACCGCTACCTGACCTCACTCGGACCCGATAAGGGGGCTGCCCGTGAGCTCAATCATTAAACGCTGCAGTGTGGCCGCCGTGCTGGCGCTGGCAGCGCTGATGCCAGACTTTCGTCTGCTGAACACCTCGCCCGAGGGGCTGGCACTGATTGCCGACCTCGAAGGATGTCGCCTGACACCTTACCAGTGCAGCGCGGGAGTGTGGACGTCGGGCATCGGCCACACTGCCGGGGTGGTCCCGAAAGGGGATATCACAGAGCGACAGGCGGCGGATAATCTCGTTGCCGATGTACTTAACGTCGAGCAACGGCTCGCGGTCTGTGTGCCGGTGGATATGCCACCGCGCGTCTATGACTCGCTGGTCAGTTTTGCGTTTAACGTCGGAACCGGTGCGGCCTGCAGGTCGACGCTGGTCTCGTATATCAAACGTCATCAGTGGTGGCAGGCGTGCGACCAGCTCACCCGCTGGGTGTATGTCAACGGCACAAAAAACAAAGGGCTGGAGAACCGCCGCGCGCGGGAACGGGCTTACTGCGTGAAGGGGATGCAATGAAAGTGCTGATTATTCTGCTGGCCGGGCTGTTCGCCGTGGTGCTGTGGCTACGCCACGATAACGCGAATTTATCCCGTTCCTTTGAGAAAGCGAACCGTGTCGCCAGTGCGCAAAAGACGACGATTGGCATGCTGAAAAATCAGCTTGCCGTATCGCAGCGAATTGCCAGGGCGAATGAGGATGCGCAGGTCAGACTCAGAGATGAACTGGCCGTTGCCGGTGACCAGGCGGTGAAGCGGGAAGAAACCATAACGAGGATGATGAATGAAAACGAAACGTTACGCCGCTGGTATAGCGATAAGCTGCCTGATGCTGTGCGCCGGTTGCACATCCGAACAGGCTGCGCCTCCGCCGCCCGTTGTTTACAACGCCTGCCCGAAGGTGAGCCTCTGCCCGATGCCGGGAAGCGACCCCGTCAACAACGGTGATCTGAGTGCCGATATTCGCAGGCTTGAGCACGCGCTCACCGCCTGTGCGATTAAGGTCGAAACCATCAAAGACTGTCAGGATAAAATCGATGCAGAAAATGAAAAGCCTGCGCAAAGCGCTGAATGACGCCGTCCCGCAGCTCCTGAATAACCCCGAGATGATGCGTATCTTTGCCGATGAGGGGAATATCGATGCGCGTCTCGCCGCTTCGCTGTCCCATGAAAAGAAATACACGCTGAATGTAATCGTGTGTGATTTTGTCGGCGACCCCGACCTGATTTTCGTGCCGGTGGTGGCATGGCTGCGAGAAAACCAGCCGGATATATGTACGCTCGATGAGGGGCGCAAAAAGGGCTATCGATTCCAAATGGATTTAAATGACGGGGATAATGTTGATATCAGTATCAGCCTGCAACTGACGGAGCGCACCCTTGTCCGGGAAGAAAACGGTGCGTTACATGTCAGCTATGCCCCGGAGCCACCACTGCCGACGCCTGTTACACGACCGACTGAGCTGTATATCAATGGTGAGCTGGTGAGTAAGTGGGATGAGTGAGTTAACGCCTTTTGATAACCAACTGGCTGGGCTTATCGGGGCATTGTCACCAGCGTCGCGGCGTAGGCTGGCCGTTGATATTGCGAAGGAACTGCGCAGATCGCAACAGCAACGCATAAAACAGCAAAAAGCGCCTGATGGCAAGCCGTATCAGGCGCGAAAGCGCCAGCCACTCAGGGCAAAAAAAGGGCGAATAAAACGGGCGATGTTTCAGAAGCTGAGAACAAGTCGCTACATGAAAGCCAGTGGCCGTAATGATGCTGCAGTGGTGGAGTTTACCGGCAAAGTACAACGTATCGCACGCATTCACCAGTATGGACTCAAAGACAGACCTAACCCCCATGCTCAGGATGTGCAATACACGGAACGCCAGTTACTTGGATTCAATCGGGAAACTAAAAAGATTATTGACACACAGCTTGTAAAGCATTTTAGTTAATGTACTGCAACATGATAAAATTATGACGGTTACTATGCTATCGTATAGAACGTTGCGAGGATGGGGCGTAATAGATATCTTAAGTAGATAGTGAACCTCCTTGTCTCATCCGTGCAATTAGTGTGACCCGCGATGAATATTTTACATGTGTCAAGAGTCTTTTTGTTATGTAGAATACAAGAAATGTGAAGACTGTTGTTCAAATGATTAGAAAGCGAATTGTTTACCAAATGCTGAGCTTAGAAGGATCTTTATGAAGGTTTACTGCACCCCTGTAAAATTGGCCTGTACAAGTGGAAGATATACTGCTGCTTCTTTTCTTGCGGAAAATGCAAAAAATTTCACTACAAGTATGGATTATTCCGATGCAGATAAAAGTGTTTATTTCAGATTTTTTGAGGATAGTGATGCATTCTCTTGTGTGATATTAACAATTAAAAAATCAAAATCATACGTTTCCGCTAGTCCAGTTAATAAAGATTTCGCATTGAAAACTAATGGAATTGGTACGAACGCTATTAGCGAGGCAAACTTAATTGTTTTGAACAAAAAAAACCTTAAGGGAATATATGTTCATAATGAGGGGTCAATGCGCTTAGGGGCTTTTGATAGTAAACTTAAATCTTTTTATTACAGTGCGTTAAGAACTAAGTTAACATCAAAAAAACGTACTGAAAAATTTTCCATTGAACGGTTGGTTGATAATGCTACACTCATGGATAAAATAAAAAAGTATTCTTTTGTTGATGAAATTAATGCGACGTTTGTCAACTCAACCACCGCTTCAAGATATCTAAATTCATCTGTTTATAGTAAAACAAAAAGTGTCCGCGTGACAATGAGAACAAATAATCTCTCTATACAGTCCGCTAAAGCTAAAGATGATTTGGTAGACTATCTTCAAGACTTGATAAACGATCAAGCTCAAAACATTAGTTTTAAGGGGAAGCACTCAATTAACACAGCTGGAGAGACAGTCGGTGTTATTGATAAAGCAAATAGCGTTGAAAATTTAGAGCATGACGACTATATGAATATGCTTAATGGCATAAAAATAAGTGCGTTCTTGAGTAGCCAGTTATACATTGATATGAAACAAATAATCATGTCTCACAGTCTTCTCAAATGAAGCAATTGGAGGGCATATGATATTAAGGAACGTTTTTGTAGGTCTCTTTCTTGGGGCTGTTTTCTATGGTACCTCACTTTTCGCAGGTATCAAGATTACTGGTTCTGCTTTAGAATTGTCTATTGTATATGGCACTAGTATGAGAGGGTATTTTTTCTCTGCTTTTTTGGGTATATCATCTTTCCTTTTGTCTCTTTTGACTTTTGTAGTCATCAACCTAAAAGAGAAAATGTTCGACTCTGATGATTATAAGAAAATGTTTATAAAGCATATGAAGTTGAATGTGGGGGATGAAATTAAAAAGTGCGATTTGTATAAGCCTTTGGTCATTATCACTACGATGCTGGTATTTTCTATTGTCTGCAGTATAGCTTCTTCTATACTTCAATTTACACTTGGTTTGTCGACGTGTATATGGGTTTTGATAATTCCTACATTAGTTCCTTTTATAGCTATTTCTTTTATGCTTTTATCTCTTTATCAAATGACGCAGCTAATTTATCAATGGTTGCGTTCCGAGGAAGTGATAAAGGTAGAATAACCTTCACTTCTTGATTCTTTTGTTTCTTAAAGATCCGCCTTTTGGCGGATTTTGTGTTGCGATGATGTAATTGGTAATTGGTAATTGGTAATTGGTAATTGGTAATTACCATGATTTTTGATGTGTTAGGTCTAAGTAGTGCAGAGTGTGGCTTTCTTCGAACTAAATGTTGTTTCATCAATGATAAAACCCTGACCGATTGCCGCTGACCTTGCCCGGCGGCATTATTTCCCCATGAATACTTTAAATTCCATTCAGGATATCGCCCGCGCGATCCGTAACCTTATCCGCACCGGCATTGTGACTGCAGTCAATCCCGATGAGGGGCTTTGTCGTGTCCAGACCGGCGGCATGCAAACCACCTGGCTAAACTGGCTGACCTGCCGCGCCGGTCGCTCGCTTGTCTGGTGGGCTCCCTCGGTTGGCGAGCAGGTGCTTATTCTTGCCATTGGTGGCGAGCTCGATACCGCCTTTGTGCTGCCCGGTATTTTCTCTGATGACCATCCCGCGCCGTCGGCCTCGCCTGATGCCTTTCACGTTTCCTTTCCTGACGGAGCGGTTATTGAGTACGAGCCCGAAAGCGGGGCGCTCACGGTGAGTGGTATCAAAACCGCTGACGTTACCGCGTCGGACGCCATTACCGCAACGGTGCCGCTGGTACTGGTCAAAGCGTCCACCCGCATTACGCTCGATACCCCCGAGGTGGTCTGCACCAACAAGCTGACCACGGCCACGCTTGAGGTGCAAAAGGGCGGGAAGATGAGCGGCAACATTGAGCATGACGGCGGCACGTTTAAATCAAACGGTGTGCAGGTGGATGACCATGACCACGGCGGCGTGAAACGGGGCGATGACAGAACGGTGGGGACAAAATGACAACGAGCTATCTGGGCATGAACCGTCATACCGGACTCAGTATTTCTGAGGTTGAGCATATCAGGCAGAGCGTGCGCGACATTCTGGTCACGCCGGTGGGCTCGCGTGTCATGCGTCGTGAATACGGCTCGCTGCTGTCGGCACTGACTGACCAGCCGCAGACCCCGGCACTGCGCCTGCAGATTATGGCCGCGTGTTATTCCGCGATCCAGAAGTGGGAGCCGCGCGTCAGCCTGACGACTATCACCTTTGAGCGCGGGGAGAATGACGGCGCGATGTATGTCGATATCACCGGCACGCGGTCAGCGTCAGGCCAGCCTTTTTCTATCACCATTCCACTGAGTTAAACACTATGGCTATTGTTGACCTGAGCCTGCTCGCTGCGCCTGATGTGGTGGATGAGCTGGACTATGAAACCATTCTGGCAGAGCGAAAGGCGACGCTTGTCTCACTGTATCCCGAGGAACAGCAGGAGGCAGTCGCGCGCACGCTGACACTTGAATCTGAGCCGATGGTTAAGTTACTGCAGGAGAACGCTTACCGTGAGGTTATCTGGCGTCAGCGCGTGAATGAATCATCGCGCGCGGTCATGCTGGCGTATGCCGCCGGTAATGACCTCGATAATATCGGCGCAAATTTCAGCGTCGTGCGTCTTGTTATCACGCCTGCAGATGAGACAACGCTGCCGCCCACACCTGCCGTTATGGAATCGGACACCGATTACCGTCTGCGTATTCAGCAGGCGTTTGAAGGAATGAGCGTGGCCGGGTCTGTCGGCGCTTATCAGTTTCATGGCCGCAGCGCTGACGGGCGGGTCGCAGATATCTCAGTGACCAGCCCGTCACCCGCCTGCGTGACGATTTCTGTGCTGTCGCGTGAAAACAACGGCGTCGCCTCTGATGAGCTGCTCACTGTTGTCCGTAACGCACTTAATGCCGAAGATGTCAGGCCGGTCGCCGACCGTGTGACGGTGCAGTCAGCCGACATTGTTGACTACCAGATAACCGCCACGCTTTATCTCTATCCCGGTCCCGAGAGTGAACCCATTCGCGCCGCTGCCGTAAAAAAACTGGAGGGCTATATCAGTGCGCAGCACCGCCTCGGGCGTGACATTCGTCTGTCTGCCATTTATGCCGCGCTGCATGTCGAGGGTGTCCAGCGTGTGGAGCTGGCCGCGCCGGTGGCTGACCTCGTGCTCAGCAGTGCGCAGGCGTCATTTTGCACTGATTACAGCATTGTGATCGGGGGCTCGGATGAGTGATACCCGTCTGTTGCCGGTGGGCTCGTCACCGCTTGAGGTGGCGGCGGCGCGTGCCTGCGCGGATATCGAAAACACCCCCGTCCCGCTGCGTCGTCTGTGGAATCCTGACACCTGCCCGGCAAGTTTGCTGCCGTGGCTGGCGTGGGCGTTTTCTGTCGACCGCTGGGATGAGAACTGGCCGGAAGAAACGAAGCGCGCGGTCATCCGTGATGCGTACTTTATTCACTGTCACAAAGGCACTATCGGTGCTGTTCGTCGGGTGGTGGAGCCACTCGGTTATGTCATCAACGTCACGGAATGGTGG
Organism: Citrobacter sp. Cb028; assembly: GCF_030336705.1. Taxonomy (NCBI): domain Bacteria; kingdom Pseudomonadati; phylum Pseudomonadota; class Gammaproteobacteria; order Enterobacterales; family Enterobacteriaceae; genus Citrobacter; species Citrobacter sp. Cb028. The sequence goes on from NZ_JAOWCZ010000034.1 coordinate 769,927, forward strand.
GAGACCAGCGACCCGCCCGGCACATTCCGGCTTGATATCGGTGTGCTGGAAAGCGGTATTTCTGAGGAAATGTATTTTGAAATGGAGCGCCTGATTGCGGATGCGAAACCTGCCAGCCGTCACCTGATTGGCCTGAATATTATCCAGGACATTCCCGGTCATATGTATGTCGGTGGTGTGGTGTATGACGGCGACATTATTACGGTTTATCCCGGATGAGTGAGGAATAATGAGCACGAAATTTAAAACAATTATTACCACCGCCGGAGCTGCAAAACTGGCGGCGGCCACGGTGCCGGGGGGTAAAAAGGTTAACTTTACCGCGATGGCCGTCGGGGATGGCGGTGGCGTACTGCCGGAGCCGAACGTCGGGCAGGTAAAACTCATCAATGAAGTCTGGCGTCATGCGCTGAATAAAATCAGCCAGGACAACAAAAATAAAAACTATATCGTGGCTGAGCTGGTCATTCCTCCCGAGGTGGGCGGCTTCTGGATGCGTGAGCTGGGTCTGTATGATGATGCGGGCACGCTGATAGCCATTGCCAATATGGCGGAGAGCTACAAGCCTGAACTGGCGGAGGGCTCGGGGCGTGCGCAGACCTGTCGCATGGTGATTATTGTCAACAGTATCGCCTCGGTGGAGCTGTCCATTGACGCGACAACGGTGATGGCGACACAGGATTATGTCGACGACAAACTGGCAGAGCATGAGCAGTCCCGCCGCCATCCTGACGCCACGCTGAAAGAAAAAGGTTTTGTGCAGCTCAGCAGTGCGACCGACAGCTCGTCTGAGAGCCTCGCAGCGACGTCGAAAGCGGTTAAGGCTGCGTATGACCTTGCTAATGGTAAATATACGGCTCAGGACGCGAGCACGGCGCAGAAAGGTCTGGTGCAGCTCAGTAGCGCCACCGACAGCGTGTCTGAGGCGCTCGCCGCGACGCCGAAAGCGGTTAAGACGGCGTATGACCTTGCTAATGGTAAATATACGGCTCAGGACGCGAGCACAGCGCAGAAAGGTCTGGTGAAACTGAGCAGCGCCACCGACAGCACATCTGAGACCCTCGCCGCGACACCGAAAGCGGTTAAGGCGGTGAATGATAATGCGAATGGTCGCGTCCCGTCTGAACGAAAAGTTAACGGGCATTCGCTGGCCGGTGATATCAGCGTCACGTCACAGGATATTTTTGACGGTCAGTGCATCGAGCTTGGTGCTGACCAGAATCTGGATAATTACCAGACGCCGGGTCTGTATTTTCAGCCCGCAAATGCCAATACCAGTGCTGCGCTGCATTACCCGGAAAATAACGCCGGTTCGCTGATGGTGTTAAAGGGCGCAGGGATAACGCAGGTTTATCGCGTGTACAGCAGTTCCCGAAGCTATTCGCGGAGCAAATATTCCACGCAGCCGTGGACGACGTGGACACCCGATGATGCTTTTCCTGTCGGCGCACCGATCCCGTGGCCATCCGATACCGTTCCGCCCGCTCACGCCTTAATGCAGGGACAACCTTTTGATAAATCAGTCTATCCGTTGCTGGCTGTGGCGTATCCCTCTGGCGTTATTCCAGATATGCGCGGCCAGACGATTAAGGGCAGGCCTGATGGCCGTGCGGTTTTGTCTCAGGAGCTGGACGGCATTAAGTCACACGACCACGGTGCAACGGTCGCAAGCACCGACCTCGGAAACCGCGATACAACGGGATTTGATTACGGTAATAAATCTGTTTCGGCTTTTGACTATGGCACGAAATCAACAAACAGCGGAGGCGAACACGCCCACTCGTTAGATGTTTATTTTCTCAACACTTCCCAGCAGGCAGCGAAAGTCGGTGCCGGGGGGCAGTGGGCTGGCGGGGTGGGAACTCAGGGAACTTATGCAGGTGGGGCGCATGCTCATTCTGTTGGTATTGGCGCGCACGATCACATTGTTGGTATCGGAGCGCATGCCCACTCTGTCTACATTGGTGCGCACAGCCACGGCGTGACCGTTTCGCCGTCTGGTCATGCAGAAAACACCGTAAAAAACACCGCATTTAATTATTTAGTGAGGCTTGCATAATGGCTTTTAAAATGACCGATTCAAACCGGGTAATTACAATCTATAACCTTTCATCTGCCACGAATGAATTTATTGGTCAGGGTGATGGATTTATTCCTGCTAATACAGGCTTGCCTGCCTACAGCACCGATATTGCGCCCCCAAAAGTGACGGCGGGTTTTGTGGCTGTTTTCGATGCTCAGGCTAATAAATGGTCTCGGGTGGAAGACCACCGCGGGACAACCGTCTATGACATCAGCACCGGTCAGCCCGTTGTTATTGAAAAGCTGGGCGCTCTGCCTGATAACGTTGTGTCGGTTGCACCTGACGGGGAGTATGTAAAATGGGATGGCGCTAAGTGGATCCACGATGCCGACGCGGAAAAAACATTTCGTCAGGGGCAGGCGGCGCAGGAAAAAGCAAACCTGCTGATGATTGCAATATCGGCTATTGCCCCGCTGCAGGATGCCGTTGATCTGGATATGGCAACGGAAGACGAAGCCGCGCGTTTACTCGCATGGAAAAAGTATCGCGTCATGCTCAACAGGGTCAAACCCGAAGATGCCCCCGATATCACATGGCCGGAACTGCCCGCATAACCGGCATCACTCAGGCGGGCGGTTGCCCGCGCTTTCCTGCTCCCCGGTTGTGTCAGACCTTATCCAACCCTGACAAATAGCCCGCCATCATCACACAACAGAAAATACACTCACCCTTAACCACGGAGTTAAACGGATGAGTGATTTTCATCATGGCGTAGAGGTCATCGAGATTAACGATGGCGTGCGCACCATTTCCACCGTCTCAACGGCCATCATCGGCATGGTCTGCACGGCCAGCGATGCTGACGAAAAGACATTTCCCCTCAATGAGCCGGTGCTCATTACCAACGTACAAAGTGCTATCGGCAAGGCAGGCAAAAAGGGGACGCTGTCGACATCCCTGCAGGCCATCGCTGACCAGTGCAAACCGGTCATTGTGGCCGTGCGCGTGGCCGAAGGTGTCGAAGAAGCTGACGACCCGGAGGCCGGGAAGAAACAAACTATTTCCAACATCATCGGCACGACAGATGAAAACGGCAAATATACCGGCCTGAAAGCACTGCTGACGGCGAAGACTGTCACCGGCGTGAAGCCGCGCATTCTCGGCGTGCCGGGTCTGGACACGCAGGAAGTGGCGACGGCGCTCGCGTCCACCTGCCAGAGCCTGCGCGCCTTTGGCTATGTCAGTGCGTGGGGCTGTAAAACCATTTCTGATGCCATCAACTACCGCGAGAATTTCAGCCAGCGTGAGCTGATGGTTATCTTCCCTGATTTTCTGGCATGGGACACCACGATGAATGAGACTGCGACAGCCTGGGCAACGGCGCGCGCGCTCGGTCTGCGTGCCAAAATTGACCAGACCGTCGGCTGGCATAAAACCCTGTCAAACGTCGGCGTGAATGGCGTCACCGGCGTCAGCGCCTCGGTGTCGTGGGATTTGCAGGAGCCCGCGACCGACGCCAACCTGCTTAACAAAGCCGGTGTTACGACGCTTATCCGCAATGATGGTTTCAAGTTTTGGGGAAACCGCACCTGCTCAGATGACCCGCTTTTCCTGTATGAGAACTACACCCGCACCGCGCAGGTACTGGCCGACACGATGGCGGAGGCGCATGCGTGGGCGATGGATAAGCCCATCACCCCGACCCTGATTCGCGACATCGTGTCGGGCATCAATGCCAAATTCCGCGAGCTGAAAAATAACGGGTATATCGTTGACGGCTCCTGCTGGTATGACCCGGAGTCAAACGAGACTGCGACCCTGAAAGTCGGGAAGCTTTATATCGATTACGACTACACCCCCGTCCCGCCGCTGGAGAACCTGACCCTGCGCCAGCGCATCACCGACACCTATCTGGCGAATCTGTCGGATGCGGTCAACAGCTAAGGAGCTTCGAGCATGGCGTTACCCCGCAAACTTAAATATCTGAATATGTTCAACGATGGCCTCAGCTACATGGGCGTCGTTGAGTCCGTCACCCTGCCAAAACTGACCCGCAAGCTGGAGAAATATCGCGGCGGCGGGATGCCGGGCGCGGTATCAATTGACCTCGGACTCGATGACGACGCGCTGTCGCTGGAATGGACGCTCGGCGGTCTGCCCGACGTTGAGCTGTGGGCGCAGTATGCCTCGCCGGGCGCTGACAGTGTGCCGTTGCGTTTTACCGGCTCTTTCCAGCGTGATGACACCGGCGCGATTTCTGCCGTCGAGGTGGTAATGCGTGGCCGTCACAAAGAATATGACGGCGGAGAGAATAAGCAGGGCGAAAGCGGCACGACCAAAATGTCGACCGAGTGCGCCTATTACCAGCTCACGATTGATGGCCGCGAAGTCATCGAGATTGACGTCGTTAACATGGTGCTGAAAGTCGACGGCGTCGACCGTCTGGCGGAGCACCGCCGGGCGATTGGACTGTAATCCCTTACCCGGTCAGTGAGGCTGGCCGGTCACTTTTCCTGATGAGAATACCTATGAAAAATATCAATGAAACTGCCGTTACTGACACTGAAACCGTCAATCCGAATGTGGTTATTTTTGACACCCCGCTGATGCGCGGTGAGCAGAAAATTGAACAGGTCACGCTGACCAAACCGAATGCCGGAACCCTGCGCGGGGTGTCGCTGGCCTCGCTGGCGAATTCCGACGTTGATGCGCTGATTAAAGTGCTGCCGCGCATGACGTATCCCGCACTGACTGAGCACGAAGTCACGCGTCTCGATGCGTCTGATCTGATTTCGCTGGCCGGGAAGGTGGTCGGTTTTTTGTCGCCTGCTTCGGGTCGCTGACCTTTCCGAAAAACCTGTCGGTCGATGACCTGATGGCGGATATCGCGGTGATTTTCCACTGGCCGCCATCAGAGTTACATTCCCTGAGCGTGACCGAGCTCCTGACATGGCGCGACAAGGCGCTGCAACGAAGCGGAAACCATCATGAGCAATAACGTCAGAATCGAGGTGCTGCTGAATGCCGTCGACCGGGCAAGCCGACCGCTCAAAGCCATTCAGAACGCCAGCAAATCCCTGTCCGGTGACATCCGTACCTCACAGAAAAGCCTGCGCGAGCTGAATGCGCAGGCATCCCGTATCGACGGATTCCGAAAAGCCAGCGCACAGCTTGCCGTGACCGGTCACGCGCTTGATAAAGCGAAACAGGAAGCCGAAGCTCTCGCCACGCAGTTTAAAAATACGGAGCGCCCGACGCGTGCGCAGGCGCAGGTGCTTGAATCCGCGAAGCGTGCCGCCGAAGGGCTGCAGACGAAATACAACAGCCTCACGGAGTCGGTAAAGCGCCAGCAGCGCGAGCTCGGTGCGGTGGGGATTAATACCCGTAATCTGGCAAATGATGAGCGGGGGCTTAAATCCCGCATCGCTGAAACCACCGCGCAGCTTAACCGTCAGCGCGAGGCACTGGCGAAAGTCAGCGCACAGCAGGCGAAGTTAAGCCGGGTGAAAGAACGGTATCAGGCCGGTAAATCACTGGCCGGTAATGCGGCGGCGGCGGGCGCTGCCGGTGTCGGTATTGCGACGGCGGGAACGATGGCCGGGGTTAAACTGCTGACGCCGGGCTATGAGTTTGCGCAGAAGAACTCAGAGCTGCAGGCGGTGCTCGGTGTCGATAAACAGTCACCCGAAATGCAGGCGCTGCGCAAACAGGCGCGCCAGCTCGGGGACAATACGGCGGCATCTGCTGATGATGCGGCGGGGGCGCAGATTATTATCGCCAAAAGCGGCGGGGATGCGGCGGCGATTCAGGCGGCGACACCGGTCACGCTGAATATGGCGCTGTCCAACAGGCGAACGATGGAAGAGAACGCCGCGCTGCTGACCGGGATGAAATCAGCGTTTCAGCTTTCAAACGACAAGGTCGCGCATATTGGTGATGTTCTCTCGATGACGATGAACAAAACCGCCGCCGACTTTGACGGGATGAGCGATGCGCTGACCTATGCCGCGCCGGTGGCGAAAAATGCCGGGGTGAGTATCGAGGAAACCGCCGCGATGGTGGGGGCGTTGCACGACTCTAAAATCACCGGCTCGATGGCGGGAACGGGAAGCCGTGCCGTCATGAGTCGCCTGCAGGCACCGACCGGCAAAGCCTACGATGCTATCAAAGAGCTCGGGGTGAAAACCTCCGACAGCAAGGGCAACACCCGCCCGATATTTTCCATCCTGAAAGAAATGCAGCGCAGTTTTGAGAAAAATAATCTCGGGACGGGTCAGCGCGCGGAATACATGAAAACCATTTTCGGGGAGGAAGCCAGCTCGGCGGCCGCTGTGCTGATGACGGCGGCCTCAACCGGCAAGCTCGATAAGCTCACCGCCGCGTTTAAAGCCTCGGACGGCAAAACTGAGGAGCTGGTTAAGGTTATGCAGGATAATCTCGGCGGCGACTTCAAAGAATTTCAGTCAGCCTATGAGGCGGTCGGGACCGACCTGTTTGACCAGCAGGAGGGCTCACTGCGTAAGCTGACGCAGACGGCCACGCAGTATGTGCTCAGACTCGACGGCTGGATCCAGAAAAATAAGGGGCTGGCGACCACCCTCGGCGTGGTGGTCGGGGGTGCGCTGGCGCTTATTGGTGTGATGGGCGGGATTGGCCTTATCGCATGGCCGGTGGTGATGGGGATTAATGCCATCATTGCGGCGGCTGGCGTGCTCGGGGTGGTTTTCAGTACGGTCGGCGGCGCGATTGTCACGGCTATTGGCGCAATAAGTCTGCCGGTGCTGGCGGTTGCCGGGGCGGTGGTGGCCGGGGCGCTGCTTATCCGTAAATACTGGGAGCCGATTGGCGCATTTTTCTCGGGGGTGGTGGAGGGGCTGAAAGCCGCCTTTGCCCCGGTGGGGGCGATGTTTTCCCCGCTCGCGCCGGTGTTTGATGCCATTGCGGAAAAGCTGGGCGTTGTCTGCCAGTGGTTTAAAGACCTGCTTGCACCGGTGAAAGCCACGCAGGACACGCTCGACAGTTGCAAAAATGTCGGCGTGGCATTTGGTCAGGCGCTGGCTGATGCGCTGATGACGCCGCTCAACCTGTTTAACAGCCTGAGCGGCAAGGTTGACTGGCTGCTGGAGAAACTCGGCGTTATCAAAAAAGAGTCGACCGACCTCGACCAGACTGCAGCCAAAGCGGATAAGGCTTCACCGGGTGACGGGTATATCCCTGCGACAGCGAGTTATGGCGGGTATCAGGCGTATCAGCCGGTCACTGCGCCTGCAGGCCGCTCTTATATCGACCAGAGCAAAAGCGAATACAACATCACTCTGCAGGGCGGCGTTGCGCCGGGTGGCGACCTTGACCGCCAGCTCCGCGACGCCGTCGACAAACTTGACCGTGAAAAGCGCGCGCGTCAGCGATCCAACATGAGACTCGACTGAGAGAGGGGGCAAAATGTTAATGGTGCTGGGCTTTTTTGTGTTTGAACGGCGCACCCTGCCGCATCAGTCGATGCAGTATTCGAAGGACTACCGGTGGGTGTCCAATGACCGTATCGGCAGGCGACCGGCTTATCAGTTTCTCGGGGAGGGGGAGACCTCGCGCACCCTGTCGGGGACGCTTTACCCTGAAATCACCGGCGGGCGTCTGTCGTTGCAGGCCATCGAGCTGATGGCCGATGAGGGGCGTGCGTGGCCGCTGATTGACGGAACCGGCATGATCCACGGGATGTACGTTATCGATAAAGTGACTCATAACCACACCGAGCTTTTCAGCGACGGCGCAGCGAGAAAAATCGAGTTCACTTTGTCCCTGAAACGCGTCGACGAGTCGCTCGCGGCCATGTATGGCGACCTGAAAACGCAGGCGGATAATCTGGTCTCGTCTGCCAGTGAATGGGCGGGAGGGCTGGCAGGATGATAACGGGAATGAATATTCAGGCCGGGGCGCGAGTCGCGCCCGCGTATATGCTCACGCTGGACGGGGCGGATATCACGCAGAATTTCAGCGACCGGCTTATCGGCCTGACCATGACCGATAATCGCGGATTTGAGGCTGACCAGCTCGATATTGCGCTCGATGATACCGACGGGCTGGTCGAGCTGCCGCCGCGCGGGGCATTGCTGACGCTGTGGCTGGGCTGGCAGGGCTCCGCGCTGGTTAACAAGGGGAGTTTCACGGTTGATGAAATCGAGCACCGGGGCGCACCTGATATGCTGACCATCCGGGGACGTAGCGCAGATTTTCGCGGCTCACTGAACTCGCGGCGCGAGCAGTCATGGCACGACACCACGCTCGGGGTGATTGTGGAGACCATCGCGCAGCGTAATAAGCTGACGGCCAGTGTTGCTGACGCCCTGAAAGCCATCGCCATTCCCCATATCGACCAGACGCAGGAATCCGACGCGGCGTTTTTGTCCCGACTTGCTGAGCGTAACGGTGCATCCGTGTCGGTGAAAGCCGGGAAATTATTATTCCTGAAAGCCGGTAGTGCGATGACGGCCAGTGGTAAGCCGATCCCCCAAATGACCGTTGAGCGTGGCGACGGCGACCGCCATCAGTTCGCCATTGCAGACCGGGAGGCGTACACCGGCGTGACGGCGAAATGGTTGCATACCAGAGACCCGAAACCACAAAAGCAAAAGGTAAAGCTCAAACGTAAACCCAAAGAGCAGCACCTGCGCGCGCTGCAGCACCCGAAAGCCACCAAAACATCAGCAAAGGCTAAGAAGAAAAAAGAGCAGGAAGCGCGGGAAGGTGAGTATATGGCCGGAGAGTCTGACAACGTTCTTGAACTCACGACCATCTATGCCACAAAGGCTCAGGCCATGCGCGCGGCTCAGGCAAAGTGGGACAAGATACAGCGAGGCGTGGCGGAATTTTCCATTACGCTTGCCACTGGCCGGGCTGATTTATTTCCCGAAACGCCGGTGGCCGTGAAAGGCTTTAAGCGCGTGATAGACGAGCAGGCATGGATAATCAGCCGTGTGGTGCACAACCTTAACGGGAGTGGCTTCACGACGGGCTTAGAGCTTGAGGTTAAGGTTTCTGATGTGGAGTATGAGAGCGAAGAAATAGCGCAGTAATTTACTATATGTGTTTGTTTTATAAGATTAAAATGAGTAAAATCACTGTATTGAAAACGCTCAGAGGTGCTCATCATGTTTCATTGCCCGAAATGCCATTACGCCGCCCATGCCCGCACGAGTCGCTATTTTTCTGACACCACAAAAGAGCGGTATCATCAGTGCACAAACATCAACTGCAGTTGTACTTTTGTCACGACAGAAACCGTTGAGCGTTTCATCGTTTCGCCGGGAGAAGTCGTACCGGCTCCGCCGCACCCGACGATGACCGGTCAGCATCAAATGCCCTGGCTGTGAGTCAAAAGAAAAGCCCCGCAATTGCGGGGCTTTCTCTTTCGATGTGGTCAATGTGTGGACGTGACCAGAAATAAATCCTTTTATTTCATTCGGTTATCTATTGAAAAATGTCACCAATAACTGACATTGCGGTGTTTCTCCAGGTGTGGCCCATCCGGGGCCAGTGTTAGTGCACAGTTATTAACTGTGTCGAGTCTGTTTTGGCTGCTATCCATAAGTATAGATAGCTGACAAAGCAGGCTATTAAAAAGGCCCCACTTACGTGGAGCCTTTATTGTACGCTTTTTAAAGTACGATTTCAGTCAAAACCAATTACATGGTCTGAGTGAAGGTACGAGTAATAACGTCCTGCTGCTGTTCTTTAGTCAGGGAGTTAAAACGTACTGCGTAGCCAGAAACACGGATGGTCAGCTGCGGATATTTTTCCGGATGTTCCATCGCATCCAGCAGCATTTCACGGTTCATGACGTTCACGTTCAGGTGCTGACCACCTTCGATGGACGCTTCGTGGTGGAAGTAACCATCCATCAGACCAGCCAGGTTGGTCTTACGAACTTCGTCGTCTTTACCCAGTGCGTTCGGAACGATAGAGAAGGTGTAAGAGATACCATCTTTAGCGTAAGCAAACGGCAGTTTAGCAACGGAGGTCAGAGAGGCAACAGCACCTTTCTGGTCACGACCGTGCATTGGGTTAGCACCCGGTCCGAACGGCGCGCCAGCACGACGACCATCTGGGGTGTTACCGGTTTTCTTACCATAAACCACGTTAGAGGTGATGGTCAGAACAGACTGAGTCGGGATAGCGTTACGATAAGTAGTCAGTTTCTGAATTTTCTTCATGAAACGTTCTACCAGGTCAACCGCCATGTCATCAACGCGAGAGTCGTTGTTACCAAACTGCGGGTATTCGCCTTCGATTTCGAAGTCGACAGCCAGACCGTCTTCGTCACGAATCGGTTTAACTTTCGCATATTTGATTGCAGACAGGGAGTCAGCAGCAACGGACAGACCAGCGATACCACACGCCATGGTGCGGATAACGTCACGGTCGTGCAGCGCCATCAGAGAGGCTTCGTAGCTGTACTTGTCGTGCATGTAGTGGATAACGTTCAGTGCAGTGACGTACTGTTTAGCCAGCCAGTCCATGAAGTGATCCATGCGCTCCATAACTTCGTCGAAGTTCAGAACGTCGCCTTTGATCGGTTCAGATTTAGGACCAACCTGCATTTTTAGTTTTTCATCAACGCCGCCGTTGATTGCGTACAGCATGGTTTTCGCCAGGTTTGCACGCGCACCGAAGAACTGCATTTGTTTACCAACAACCATCGGGCTTACGCAGCAAGCGATAGCGTAGTCGTCGTTGTTGAAGTCCGGACGCATCAGGTCATCGTTCTCGTACTGCAGAGAAGAGGTGTCGATGGACACTTTAGCGGCGAATTTCTTGAAGTTCAGAGGCAGTTTTTCAGACCACAGAACGGTGATGTTCGGCTCCGGAGAAGGACCCATGGTGTACAGGGTATTCAGGAAGCGGAAGCTGTTTTTGGTAACCAGAGTACGGCCATCAACGCCCATACCACCGATAGATTCAGTTGCCCAAATCGGGTCACCGGAGAACAGTTCATCATATTCAGGGGTACGCAGGAAACGAACCATACGCAGTTTCATGACCAGGTGGTCAATCATTTCCTGAGCGTCTTGCTCGGTGATTTTGCCTGCTTTGATATCACGTTCGATGTAGGCATCCAGGAAGGTGGATACGCGACCGAAGGACATTGCTGCGCCGTTCTGAGATTTAACCGCGGCCAGGTAGCCGAAGTAAGTCCACTGGATAGCTTCCTGAGCGTTGGTTGCCGGACCAGAGATATCGCAGCCATATTTAGCAGCCATTTCTTTGATCTGACCCAGTGCGCGGTGCTGTTCAGCAATTTCTTCACGCAGACGGATAGTGGCTTCCAGGTTTACGCCGTTTTCCAGATCGGACTGCAGAGAGACGAACTGAGCGTATTTGTCTTTCATCAGGTAGTCGATACCGTACAGCGCAACGCGACGGTAGTCACCGATGATACGGCCACGGCCATAGGCATCTGGCAGACCAGTCAGAACACCGGATTTACGGCAGTTCAGAATGTCTTTGGTGTAAACATCGAATACGCCCTGGTTGTGGGTTTTGCGGTATTCGGTGAAGATTTTTTTCAGCATCGGGTCCAGTTCGCGATTGTACGCTTTGCAGGAACCTTCAACCATTTTGATGCCGCCAAACGGAATGATCGCACGTTTCAGCGGAGCTTCAGTCTGCAGACCAACAATTTTCTCGAGCGCTTTGTTGATGTAGCCAGCGTCGTGAGAAGTGATGGTAGAAGCAACGGAGGTGTCAAAGTCAACAGGCGCGTGAGTGCGGTTTTCCTGTTTAACGCCTTCCATCACGCTGTCCCACAGTGCAGTGGTCGCATCAGTTGCGCCAGCCAGGAAGGACTCGTCACCCTCATACGGAGTGTAGTTTTTCTGAATGAAGTCACGGACGTTTACTTCATTCTGCCAATCACCTTTGGTAAAACCTTCCCAGGCTGTGGCTAACTTTTCATTAAGCTCGGACATGTAACACCTACCTTCTTAAGTGGATTTTTTATTTACTGCGTGTAATGGGCATCATCAGATTAATGATGATCGTTACCACGCAGATAAATGACCCAGTATGTCAACCCGACCAACAAACCGCCGCCGATAATGTTGCCGATCGTAACCGGAATCAGGTTATCGGTGATGAAATTCATCACGGTCAGGTGAGAAAAATTCTCCGGAGAAGACCCAACAGCGGTCCAGAATTCCGGGGTGGCGAAATCGCGAATTACAATACCCATAGGGATCATAAACATGTTTGCGATACTGTGCTCAAAACCGCTGGCAACAAACATTGCGACCGGTAATACCATGATAAACGCTTTGTCCATCAGGCTGCGACCCGAATAGCTCATCCATACTGCCAGACACACCATCAGGTTCGCCAGGATGCCAAGACTTACCGCCTCAACAAAAGTATGGTGCACTTTGTGGTCGGCTGTTTGCAGGACGTTGAGACCCCACGCGCCGTTAGCGGTCATATACTCGCCAGAAAGCCACATGAGTAACACGAAGATCAGGGCGCCAATCAGGTTGCCGACATAAACGTTAAGCCAGTTTTTCGCCAATTGGCCCCAGGTGATGCGACCACTGGCTTTCGCTACGACAATCAGTACGGTTGAGGTGAAGAGGTCTGCACCGCAGACAACGCAGAGAATCAGCCCCAGGGAAAAGCAGATACCACCTACTAGCTTCGCCATGCCGAAAGGCATTGTGCCGGTACCGGTTGTGGCGGTGATATAGAAAACAAAGGCAATTGAAATGAATACACCGGCAGTAATTGCCAGATAGAACGTCTTAAGCGGATGTTTCGTTGCTTTATAGACGCCTGCTTCTTCGGCAACTTTGGCCATTGCAGCAGGAAGAATAAGATCAAAAGGGTTGTCAGCTTTCACACTAACTCTCTCTTTATTAAGTCGGCGACGAGATACTAACAAAGCATTATAGATGAGAATTTGATATAGATCATATCTCGCCTGGCTTATAGGCCCGTAAGGCGCATGGTTTTTATGCGATTACGGTGTAACTTGTTGATTATCCAAATAAAAATAAATTTTAAAAATTATAAAGTGAGTTGAATTTTTTCTTTCTGTCTCCTCTGGGGCGGTTAATTAAAATGGAGTAATTGAGATAAAAAACCACATTAATAAGCTAATTTTCTTAATATCAACTACTAATATTTAACCTTGTTTTTACATTTATTTTTTGATTTGACCAAAATAAAAAACAGGGCGCATTAAGCGCCCCGTAATATAGCCCAGACAATACCTTTAGCCTACTCAGCGCAGGCTGATTGTCACTATTTTGACCAATGTGCTGCTTTCGCGCGCTGCAGTTTTTCGTAAGCTTTCAGCAGAGACTGATGCGCCGGGAAAGCCTGCAGATCGCTATCAACAGTTTGAAGCCCGTAGAACGGCGCTTCGCCACTTAATGCTGCACTTGCGGCTTCAACCGCCTCGGCACCGTACATGCGAACAAACGCGTTCAGATATTGTAGCGGCTGACGATCTTCTTCCTGAGATAGCAACAGCAGCGTTTGCAGACAGCGGTAGTAGTTGGCACGTTCAGCGCTAAAGACAGAGGCGTTGAATTCCATCGTCCATTCTGTCCAGACCAGCGCCTGCTCCAGGTCGCCGCCGGCCAGCGCCAGCATCACTTTAAGCTCGCCAATGCGCAGGGTGTACCAACCGTTATCCGCACCGGTTGCCAGACCGAGCAGCTCGCGTACGCGGGTGAAGTCGTCAAAGCCTTCCTCATCCAGTTGTTCGATCAGATTGAGATAGTCTTCTTTATCCCATTCACTGCCCGGGAGCGAGAGAATAGTGTCACGCAGATGGGCGCCCATGGCGTTGTTGGCTAACCACAGATCTTCAGCCGGATAGATGTCAGACATTCCCGGAACAATAATGCGGCACGCGTAAACGCTCAGGTGCTCGTAGTCGGCGATATACACTTCTTTATCTTCAGCATTGAAGATGGCCATCAGGGTGGCGAACTCTTCTTCGGTGGTACCGGAGAAATTCCAGTCAACGAACGGATAGTCAGCATCCTGCTTGAACAGATCCCAGGAGATCAGGCCGCTGGAATCGATGAAGTGGGTTTCAAGGTTAGTGTGTTCAGCTACTTCTTCGTCGTCAAAGGTTGGTGGGGTGAAGACATCAAGATCTTTCAGACCACGGCCCTGCAGCAGTTCAGTGACGGTACGCTCCAGCGCAACGCCGAAATCCGGGTGCGCACCGAAGGAGGCAAAGCAGGTACCATTGGCCGGGTTGAACAGGACAACGCAAATCACCGGATACTTGCCGCCCAGCGAGCCATCGTAGGCGAAAATTGGGAAACCTTCCGCTTCCAGTTTGGCGATGGACTCCACCACTGCCGGGTAGCGCGCCATGACTTCGGCCGGGATTTCCGGCAGGCTGATGCTTTCCGCAATAATACGGTTCTTCACATGGCGCTCAAAGACTTCAGACAGGCCCTGAACGCGCGCTTCGTTTCGGGTGTTACCCGCAGACATGCCGTTAGAAACGTACAGGTTGCCAATAATGTTCATCGGAATATAGACGGTCTGGTTATCCGACTGACGGGTAAACGCTAGGCCGCAAACCCCACGTTCTTCATTACCGGATTGCAGATCGATAAGCATGCTGCCAGTCAGTTCGTTGTCTGGATCGTAAAACGCACGCAGACGAGCATCCAGTAGACCTTCAGGTACGTCGTCTTCTTCAGTCAACGGGAACCATTTTTCGTTCGGATAATGCACGAATGGACCGTTGGCGATGGTTTCACCCAGCCAGAAATCCGCAAAGAAATAGTTAGTCGACAGACGCTCAAAATATTCGCCCAGCGCGGAAGCCAGCGCCGCTTTTTTCGTCGCGCCTTTACCGTTGGTGAAGCACAGCGCGCATTCTTTGTCGCGAATATGTACAGACCAGACGTTAGGGACGGGATTCAACCACGAGGCTTCTTCAATTTGAAAACCAAGGTCGAGCAATTTTTGCTGGAAGCGAGCGATGGAGTCTTCCAGAGCGGCATCTTTGCCGGGGATAAATGTTTGCGTCATGAAAATCACTTTTGTCGTACGGAAAGCGCGCAATGATACGGGTTTTAAATGAATGGCGCTATCGTCGCCGGAGTTCAGACGTAAATAAAAGTATTAGCTATGCTTTCCTACAGCCAACCACGTTTAGAGCATAATGATGAAAGCTTTCGATTTACACCGAATGGTACTGGATAAGGTGCCCATGGATTTTCTGGGAGAAGTTGCTCTGCGCAGCCTCTATACCTTTATATTGGTTTTTCTGTTTTTAAAAATCACCGGACGTCGCGGCGTACGCCAGATGTCGCTTTTTGAAGTGCTGATCATCCTTACGCTGGGGTCCGCGGCGGGAGACGTGGCATTTTATGATGATGTCCCGATGCTGCCGGTGCTGGTGGTCTTTATTACGCTTGCCGTGCTGTATCGGCTGGTTATGTGGCTGATGGCGCATAGCGAGAAAATGGAGGATTTGCTGGAGGGCAAGCCCGTTGTGATCATTGAGGACGGCGAGCTGGCATGGTCGAAGCTCAATAGCGCCAATATGACGGAATTCGAATTCTTTATGGAATTGCGTTTGAACGGCGTGGAGCAATTGGGACAGGTGAGACTGGCCATCCTGGAGACTAATGGGCAAATCAGCGTCTATTTCTTTGCCGATGAAGACGTAAAGCCGGGGCTCAGTATTTTGCCTAAACGCTGTACACAGCGATTTAAAGTGATACCTGAAGCTGGGGACTATGCCTGTATACGGTGTAGTGAAGTGGTGCAAATGAACGCCGGAGATCATCAATTATGTCCACGCTGTGCAAATCCAGAATGGTCGAAGGCCAGTCGGGCAAAACGGGTCACCTGACAGCGAAAATCTCGGTTTTTACCCGTCAATCCGATAGATTCTGTTGTGTGACCAATGACACATTTTTACCCTGGTCAGTTTTACCCATTGCGGCGCGTGTCACTGAATGATAAAACCGATATCCACAGGAATAACTTATACCAATGTCTGTCACCGGATTATCGCCAATGACAGGATGTTGATTGGACAACAACACAACGTGGTGAGGGGAAATGGCTCAGGTCTTCAATTTTAGTTCAGGTCCGGCAATGTTACCGGCAGAAGTACTTAAACTGGCTCAACAGGATCTTCGCGACTGGAACGGTCTTGGCACGTCGGTGATGGAAATTAGCCACCGTGGCAAAGAATTCATCCAGGTCGCAGAGGAAGCGGAGCAGGATTTTCGCGATCTTCTCAGCATCCCCTCCAACTATAAAGTGTTGTTCTGCCATGGCGGTGGGCGCGGGCAGTTTGCGGGTATCCCGTTAAATATTCTGGGTGACAAAACCACGGCGGATTACGTCGATGCCGGTTATTGGGCCGCCAGCGCAATTAAAGAAGCGAAAAAATACTGTACGCCAAACGTTATTGACGCCAAAGTCACCGTTGACGGACTGCGCGCTGTTAAGCCAATGAGCGAATGGCAGCTTTCTGACAACGCGGCGTATTTGCACTATTGCCCGAATGAAACCATTGATGGCATTGCGATCGATGAAACGCCGAATTTTGCCAGCAATGTGGTGGTTACGGCGGATCTGTCCTCTACCATTCTTTCTGCACCGCTTGACGTGAGCCGTTATGGCGTAATTTATGCCGGGGCGCAGAAAAACATCGGCCCGGCCGGGCTGACCATTGTCATCGTACGTGAAGATTTGCTGGGTAAGGCTCATGTGTCATGCCCGTCAATCCTCGACTATACCGTGCTGAATGACAACGACTCCATGTTCAACACGCCGCCAACCTTTGCCTGGTATCTGTCTGGCCTGGTCTTTAAATGGCTGAAAGAGCAGGGCGGTGTTAACGCGATGGATAAAATTAACCAGCAAAAAGCGCAACTGCTGTACGGCGTAATCGATAACAGCGATTTCTACCGTAACGACGTGGCAAAATCGAACCGTTCACGCATGAACGTACCGTTCCAGCTTGCTGACAGCGCACTGGATAAACTCTTCCTGGAAGAGTCTTTCGCTGCGGGTCTGCACGCGTTGAAAGGACACCGTGTGGTCGGTGGTATGCGCGCGTCCATCTACAATGCAATGCCGCTAGAAGGTGTAAAAGTGCTGACCGATTTCATGGTCGATTTCGAGCGCCGCCGCGGTTAATCTGCTGTATTTTCATCCCCACAGCCAGTCTGTGGGGTTTTTATGTCTGTTTTTGAGAGTCGAGTTTCATGGAATCCCTGACGTTACAACCCATTGCGCGGGTGGATGGCACCATCAATCTGCCTGGATCCAAAAGTGTTTCTAACCGCGCTTTGCTGCTGGCTGCATTAGCAAATGGCACCACTGTCCTGACCAACCTGCTGGACAGCGATGATGTCCGCCATATGCTTAATGCTCTGAATGCGTTAGGAGTTAGCTATACCCTTTCTGCCGACCGTACGCGTTGCGAGATTATCGGCAATGGCGGTGCGCTGCATGCCGAAGGCGCAGTGGAACTGTTCCTTGGCAATGCCGGAACCGCAATGCGCCCACTGGCCGCTGCGCTATGTCTGGGCAGCAATGACATCGTGTTGACAGGCGAGCCGCGCATGAAAGAGCGCCCGATTGGCCATCTGGTTGATGCGTTACGCCAGGGCGGAGCCAACATTGAATACCTGGAGCAGGAAAACTATCCGCCTTTACGTCTGCGCGGTGGCTTTACCGGGGGACAGGTTGAGGTAGACGGCAGCGTATCCAGCCAGTTCCTGACTGCGCTGCTGATGACTGCGCCACTGGCGCCGCAGGATACGACGATCGCCATTAAAGGCGAGCTGGTATCCAAACCTTACATTGATATCACACTGAACCTGATGAAAACGTTTGGTGTTGAAATTGAGAATCAGAACTACCAGCGCTTTGTTGTGCAGGGTCAGCAGCAGTATCAGTCACCGGGTGCATATCTGGTTGAAGGCGATGCTTCTTCCGCTTCCTATTTTCTCGCAGCGGGAGCCATTAAAGGCGGTACGGTAAAAGTCACCGGGATTGGCCGCAACAGTATGCAGGGTGATATCCGCTTCGCTGATGTGCTGGAAAAAATGGGCGCGGCCATTACCTGGGGCGATGACTTTATTGCCTGTACTCACGGTGAGCTGAACGCGGTAGACATGGATATGAACCATATTCCCGATGCGGCGATGACCATAGCCACGGCAGCGCTGTTCGCTAAAGGCACCACGACTTTACGTAACATCTATAACTGGCGCGTCAAAGAGACCGACCGCCTGTTCGCGATGGCGACCGAGTTGCGTAAAGTGGGCGCGATCGTTGAAGAGGGCGAAGACTATATTCGTGTCACACCACCGGCGACGTTACAGTTTGCGGAGATCGCGACCTACAACGATCACCGCATGGCGATGTGTTTCTCGCTGGTGGCGTTGTCTGACACGCCGGTGACCATTCTGGACCCTAAATGTACCGCCAAAACCTTCCCGGATTATTTCGAACAGTTGGCGCGTATTAGTACACCTGCCTGATCCTCACATCTGACGATCGCGCTCCGCATATTCGTGAGCGCATCGCTGCAGATAAAAAGTAAATCAGTGTCATCTTCCGGGCTGGTTTCTCGCCAGCCCGCTATAATTGCGCAATTCTTCCTCACATCGTTACAGACTAATCGGGTTTTTACACTCTGTGTTAACGATTATTAGCGTTGGCGCGTATAATGCGCGGCGTTCACGTTAACGTATGCCCGTTTAAGGAGAAAAAGATGACGGCAATTGCCCCGGTTATTACCATTGATGGCCCAAGTGGTGCAGGAAAAGGCACCTTGTGCAAGGCAATGGCGGAAGCATTGCAATGGCATCTGTTAGATTCAGGCGCGATCTACCGCGTACTGGCGCTCGCAGCGTTGCATCACCATGTTGATGTCACATCTGAAGATGCTCTGGTACCGCTTGCCTCACACCTGGATGTGCGTTTTATCTCAACGGACGGCAACCTGGAAGTCATTCTGGAAGGTGAAGATGTCAGCGGCGAAATCCGCACCCAGGAAGTAGCGAATGCCGCATCTCAGGTCGCTGCGTTTCCTCGCGTACGCGAAGCGCTGTTACGCCGCCAACGCGCGTTTCGTGAAGCGCCCGGCCTGATTGCCGACGGACGAGACATGGGGACCGTGGTGTTCCCGGATGCACCAGTGAAAATTTTCCTGGACGCCTCCTCGCAAGAACGTGCGCATAGACGTATGCTACAGTTGCAGGAAAAGGGCTTTAGTGTTAACTTTGAACGCCTTTTGGCCGAGATCGAAGAACGCGATTTCCGCGATCGTAACCGTGCTGTAGCGCCGCTGGTTCCCGCTGCTGATGCTTTAGTTTTGGATTCAACCCGATTAAGCATTGAGCAAGTGATTGAAAAAGCGTTACAATACGCGCGCCAAAAACTGGCACTCGCTTAAGTGCGACCGAATTTGCAGTACCCCCGTTGCAATGGATTGACAGCGGGTATGTTAAACAACCCCATCCGGCATGGAGCCAGGTGGACGTTAAATATGAAACCTGAAGATTAAACATGACTGAATCTTTTGCTCAACTGTTTGAAGAATCCTTAAAAGAAATCGAAACCCGTCCGGGTTCCATCGTTCGTGGTGTTGTTGTTGCTATCGACAAAGACGTAGTACTGGTTGACGCTGGTCTGAAATCTGAGTCCGCCATTCCGGCAGAGCAGTTCAAAAACGCCCAGGGCGAGTTGGAAATCCAGGTTGGTGACGAAGTTGACGTTGCTCTGGATGCAGTAGAAGACGGCTTCGGTGAAACCCTGCTGTCCCGTGAAAAAGCTAAACGTCACGAAGCTTGGATCACGCTGGAAAAAGCTTACGAAGAAGCTGCAACCGTTACTGGTGTTATCAATGGCAAAGTCAAGGGTGGCTTCACTGTTGAGCTGAATGGTATTCGCGCGTTCCTGCCGGGTTCCCTGGTAGACGTTCGTCCGGTCCGCGACACGCTGCACCTGGAAGGCAAAGAGCTTGAATTCAAAGTAATCAAGCTGGATCAGAAGCGTAACAACGTTGTTGTTTCCCGTCGTGCCGTTATCGAATCCGAAAACAGCGCAGAACGCGATCAGCTGCTGGAAAACCTGCAGGAAGGCATGGAAGTTAAAGGTATCGTTAAGAACCTCACTGACTACGGTGCATTCGTTGATCTGGGTGGCGTTGACGGCCTGCTGCACATCACCGACATGGCATGGAAACGCGTTAAGCATCCGAGCGAAATCGTAAACGTTGGCGACGAAATCACTGTTAAAGTGCTGAAGTTCGACCGCGAGCGTACTCGTGTATCTCTGGGCCTGAAACAGCTGGGCGAAGATCCATGGGTAGCTATCGCTAAGCGTTATCCGGAAGGTACCAAACTGACTGGTCGCGTGACCAACCTGACCGACTACGGCTGCTTCGTTGAAATCGAAGAAGGCGTTGAAGGCCTGGTTCACGTTTCCGAAATGGATTGGACCAACAAAAACATCCACCCGTCCAAAGTTGTTAACGTTGGCGATGTAGTGGAAGTTATGGTTCTGGATATCGACGAAGAACGTCGTCGTATCTCCCTGGGTCTGAAGCAGTGCAAAAACAACCCATGGCAGCAGTTCGCGGAAACCCACAACAAGGGCGACCGTGTTGAAGGTAAAATCAAGTCTATCACTGACTTCGGTATCTTCATCGGCCTGGACGGCGGCATCGACGGTCTGGTTCACCTGTCTGACATCTCCTGGAACGTTGCAGGCGAAGAAGCAGTTCGTGAATACAAAAAAGGCGACGAAATCGCAGCTGTTGTTCTGCAGGTTGACGCAGAGCGTGAGCGTATCTCTCTGGGCGTTAAACAGCTCGCAGAAGATCCGTTCAACAACTGGGTTGCACTGAACAAGAAAGGCGCAATCGTAAACGGTAAAGTCACTGCAGTTGATGCTAAAGGCGCAACCGTAGAACTGGCTGACGGCGTTGAAGGTTACCTGCGCGCTTCTGAAGCTTCCCGCGACCGCGTTGAAGATGCAACTCTGGTTCTGAGCGTAGGCGACGACGTTGAAGCTAAATTCACCGGCGTTGATCGTAAGAACCGCGCAATCAGCCTGTCTGTTCGTGCTAAAGACGAAGCTGATGAGAAAGATGCAATCGCAACTGTTAACAAACAGGAAGATGCTAACTTCTCTAACAACGCAATGGCTGAAGCTTTCAAAGCAGCTAAAGGCGAGTAATATCGAGTGCTCCCAAATCCTTTGTGCTGTTAACAGCACAAAGGGTGACGAGTAGCTTGACAGATTACAGGATTCGTCCTGTAATCAATGACAAAGGGCGGCTAAGGCCGCCCTTAATCAATGCAGCAGCTAATTATGCCTTTAAGGAACCGGAGGAATCATGACCAAGTCAGAATTGATTGAAAGACTTGCAACCCAGCAACCTCATATTCCCGCGAAAGCGGTTGAAGATGCAGTTAAAGAGATGCTGGAACATATGGCCTCGACTCTTGCGCAGGGCGAGCGTATTGAAATCCGCGGTTTCGGCAGTTTCTCTTTGCATTACCGCGCACCGCGCACCGGACGTAATCCGAAGACCGGCGATAAAGTGGACCTGGAAGGAAAATACGTTCCGCACTTTAAACCAGGTAAAGAACTGCGCGATCGCGCCAATATTTACGGTTAAGTTTTTAGCGAGACTTAACGCCGAGAAAAGCACCCGCATGGGTGCTTTTTTCATTTCTGCCAGCCCATCCTGGAATCCCCGTCCCAGTTAATTTGCACGTTACAAGCGCCGCTAAATGTTAGCGGAATGCATACTGTATAACGCTAAATTGGCACCAGACAACCGTCGAGCATTACTGCACACTTCCTGCTACAGGGAGGTGACTGATGAAAATAACAACGGTTAGTACGAGTGCATTATTCGGCATTCTCCCGCTTATGCTATTACCTGCGTTACCTGACATGCTGTGCATCGGCGTTATATTTGGTCTGGCAATTCTGCTCTGTCTTATTTCTCACAGCCCTGTACGTTTCGTCGGATTAACCCTGCTATTTTTTCTTTGGGGAGTTCTGGCTGCGAAAGATGCGCTGTGGGCCGGTAATACGCTGCCTGCAAAAAGTCAGCAGGCCATCGTGCGGATAACCGGAACCGATAATATGACAACGCACTACGGCCAGATCACGCATCTGCAGGGGAAGCGGGTATTTCCTGCCATCGGAATTACTCTGTATGGGCAGTACTTACCCGGCAACGTTTGTGCGGGCCAGACATGGGCGATGACGTTGAAGGTTCGTGTTATACACGGTCAATTGAACGAGGGCGGGTTTGATAGCCAGCGTTACGCATTGGCGCAGCACCAGCTGCTGACGGGAAGATTTTTGCAGGCTTCGGTTATCACACAGCAATGCAGTTTGCGTTCGCGGTATCTCTCCTCGTTGAAAAGCGCGCTCGCTGACTATCCCTGGCAGCAGGTTATACTGGGCCTGGGAATGGGGGAGCGCTTGTCCGTGTCACAAGCGGTGAAAACCATTATGCGTGATACCGGTACGGCCCATTTGATGGCTATCTCCGGACTGCATATTGCATTTGCCGCACTTCTGGCAGCAGGATTAATTCGCGCGGGGCAATATTTTATGCCAACCAGATGGATTTGCTGGCAGGTTCCGTTAGTTGGCGGGATCGTCTGCGCAACATTCTATGCCTGGTTAACGGGGCTACAGCCCCCGGCATTACGTACGGTTGTTGCGCTACTGGTCTGGGGAGGGCTAAAACTCAGCGGCAGGCAGTGGAGTGGATGTTCGGTGTGGATCTGCTGTCTGGCAGCCATTCTGGTGGTGGATCCTGTCGCCGTTCTTTCACAAAGTCTGTGGTTGTCTGCTTTTGCCGTTGCGGCGCTGCTGTTCTGGTATCAATGGGTTCCGATGCCGGATTGGCCGCTGTCGCGCGTTGGACGCCAATTTCTGGCGCTTGCTCATTTGCAATTGGGAATTATGCTCCTGCTTCTGCCTGTGCAAATCGCGATGTTTCACGGTTTTAGCCTGACCTCATTTCTGGCGAATTTGTTTGCTGTACCGCTGGTTACGTTTATTTCCGTACCGTTGATATTAGCAGGCATGATCGTGCATTTAACCGGGCTGGCGATGATTGAGTCGAATCTATGGTATTTAGCGGATCGCTCCCTCGCGCTACTATTTTGGGGGCTCAGGAGCCTGCCTGAAGGGTGGATCAATATTGATGCACGTTGGCAATGGCTTGCATTTTTACCCGGACTCCTGTTCATCGCATATCGGCTGAACGCGTGGCGAACTATACCGGTAGTTTGCGTCACTGTGCTCCTTTTACTGAGCGCCCCGTTCTGGCGAACGTCACGTACTGATGTCTGGCAAGTGCATATGCTGGACGTCGGGCAGGGGCTGGCGATGGTAATTGCGCGCAATGGGAAAGCGATTCTTTACGATACCGGTCTGGCATGGCCTGAAGGCGATAGCGCGCAACAGCTGATTATTCCCTGGTTACGCTGGCACAACCTGGAGCCAGAAGGCGTTATTTTAAGCCACGAGCATATGGATCACCGGGGCGGGTTGCGCTCGCTGCAGCAAACCTGGCCGTCGCTATGGATAAGAAGCCCATTAGGTTGGGAAGGGCATCTCCCGTGTTTACGCGGGGAGCGCTGGCAATGGCAAGGGTTAACCTTTAGTGCGCATTGGCCCGTGCGTGGAAATAAAGATCTGGGAAATAACCACTCCTGCGTGGTTAAGGTCGATGACGGGCATCAGAGTATTCTGCTGACCGGAGATATTGAGTCTCCCGCTGAACAAAAAATGCTAAGTCACTACTGGCAGCATCTGCAGTCTACGGTGATACAGGTTCCACATCATGGTAGCAATACCTCATCATCGCAGGCGCTGATTCAGCGGGTCGGCGGGCAGGCCGCGCTAGCCTCCGCATCCCGTTACAATGCCTGGCGTCTCCCGTCCAGGAAAGTGAAGCAACGTTATCGGCAACAAAATTATCAATGGCTGGATACACCACACCAGGGGCAGATTACGCTGGATTTTTATCAAAAAAACTGGCGAATAAACAGCTTGCGGGATCAGATTTTACCTCGTTGGTATCATCAGTGGTTTGGCGTGTCGGAGGATAACGGGTAGAATATGCGGCTATTCTAACAAATGCTGGTTTTTTGAATGCATAACGATAAAGATCTCTCTACGTGGCAGACGTTTCGCCGACTATGGCCAACCATAGCGCCTTTTAAATCGGGTCTGATCGTGGCGGGTATAGCGTTAGTCCTTAACGCGGCCAGCGATACCTTCATGTTATCGCTCCTTAAGCCATTACTGGATGATGGTTTTGGTAAAACGGATCGCTCGGTGCTGCTGTGGATGCCGCTGGTGGTCATTGGACTGATGATAGTTCGTGGCTTAACCAGCTATGTCTCCAGCTATTGCATCTCATGGGTATCAGGCAAAGTGGTCATGACCATGCGTCGCCGCCTGTTTGGCCATATGATGGGCATGCCGGTCTCCTTTTTTGATAAACAGTCTACAGGTACGCTATTGTCACGTATTACCTATGATTCAGAGCAGGTCGCGTCATCGTCCTCCGGCGCGCTGATCACGGTGGTACGTGAAGGGGCCTCAATTATTGGCCTGTTTATCATGATGTTTTATTACAGCTGGCAGCTGTCATTGATCCTGATTGTGCTGGCACCGATTGTATCAGTGGCAATCCGTGTGGTTTCCAAGCGCTTTCGTAGCATCAGTAAAAATATGCAAAACACTATGGGTCAGGTTACGACCAGTGCTGAGCAGATGCTGAAAGGCCACAAAGAAGTTCTGATTTTTGGTGGTCAGGAAGTCGAAACTAAGCGCTTTGATAAAGTCAGCAATAAGATGCGTTTGCAGGGCATGAAGATGGTTTCCGCCTCTTCTATCTCCGATCCTATCATCCAGCTGATTGCGTCTCTGGCTCTGGCCTTCGTGTTGTATGCAGCCAGCTTCCCAAGCGTAATGGAAAACCTGACTGCAGGGACAATTACGGTTGTCTTCTCCTCAATGATCGCGCTGATGCGTCCGTTGAAATCGCTGACCAACGTCAACGCGCAGTTCCAGCGCGGTATGGCGGCCTGCCAGACCTTATTTACGATTCTGGATAGCGAGCAGGAAAAAGATGAAGGTACACGCGAAATCGAACGCGCTACCGGCAATCTCGAATTCCGCAACGTGACATTCACCTATCCGGGACGTGAAGTACCTGCGCTGCGCAACATCAACCTGAATATTCCAGCGGGGAAAACCGTTGCCCTGGTTGGCCGTTCGGGTTCAGGGAAATCCACCATCGCCAGCTTGATCACGCGCTTCTATGATATTGATGAAGGGCAAATTCTGATGGACGCACACGATCTACGTGAATATACCCTGGCATCCTTGCGCGATCAGGTCGCGTTGGTTTCGCAGAATGTGCACCTGTTTAACGATACGGTTGCCAACAACATCGCCTACGCGCGTACCGATTTGTACAGCCGTGAGCAGATCGAAAAAGCGGCGAAAATGGCTTACGCCATGGATTTCATCAATAAGATGGACAATGGCCTGGATACGGTGATTGGCGAAAACGGCGTCCTGCTATCTGGTGGTCAGCGCCAGCGTATCGCTATTGCCCGCGCCTTGTTGCGTGACAGTCCGATTCTGATCCTTGATGAAGCAACGTCGGCACTCGATACCGAGTCTGAACGCGCGATTCAGGCTGCTCTGGATGAGCTTCAGAAAAACCGTACCTCCCTGGTGATTGCTCACCGCCTTTCTACCATTGAACAGGCGGATGAAATCATCGTGGTGGAAGACGGTATTATTGTTGAGCGTGGAACCCATAGCGAGCTGATTGAGCAGCGTGGGGTGTATGCACAATTACATAAAATGCAATTCGGTCAATGATCGCTCGAATCTGGTCTGGTGAGTCGCCGCTGTGGCGACTGTTACTCCCACTCTCCTGGCTGTATGGCCTGGTGAGCGGGGGGATCCGCTTATGTTACAAGCTTGGGATTAAACGCACGTGGCGTGCACCAGTCCCGGTTGTGGTGGTCGGAAACCTGACCGCGGGCGGCAATGGCAAAACACCAGTGGTGATTTGGCTGGTTGAACAACTGCGTCAACGTGGGATTCGCGTGGGCGTGGTGTCGCGTGGTTATGGCGGGAAAGCGGCTGCTTACCCGCTATTACTGACCGCAGATACCACTACGGCAGAAGCGGGTGATGAACCTGTGCTGATCGCCCAACGTACCGGCGTGCCCGTAGCGGTATCCCCGGTAAGATCGGATGCGGTCAAAGCCATTTTGGCCCAACACGATGTGCAGATGATTGTGACGGACGATGGGCTACAGCACTACCGTCTGGCGCGAGATGTTGAAATCGTGGTTATTGACGGAGAACGTCGGTTTGGCAATGGCTGGTGGCTTCCCGCGGGTCCCATGCGGGAACGCGCAGGCCGGCTTAAATCGGTGGATGCGACTATCGTTAACGGTGGCGTTGCGCAGCCAGGGGAAATCCCTATGCGACTTGAACCGGGGCTGGCCGTTAATTTACGTACGGGTGAACGCCGCGATGTGTCGCAGCTGTCCAATATTGTCGCCATGGCGGGCATTGGCCATCCACCGCGTTTTTTTGCCACGCTGGAAGCATGCGGTGCCAGCGTGCAAAAAAGTATTGCGCTGGCAGACCATCAGTCTCTGACCTACAGTGACGTCAGTGCGTTTGCAGACGCTAGGCAAACGCTGGTGATGACGGAAAAAGATGCGGTTAAGTGCCGTGCATTTGCCGATGAAAACTGGTGGTATTTACCTGTTGACGCTCATTTGTCAGGCGATCGGCCTGATATGTTGCTGGATAGCTTAATCTCGCTGACTCGCTAACTGATTCACGCTGCGGCAGCGAATCATTTATGAGGCCATAAATGTCGTTGCCGCGTCTTTCTTTGACGGATGCCCGTCATCTTCACCTTGCCGCTCAAGGGCTGCTGAAAAAAACACGCCGTCGGGCAACCCCAGCAGATATTCTTGCTACCATTTCGCGCATGTCGTTACTGCAAATCGATACCATCAATATTGTGGCGCGCAGCCCTTACCTGGTGCTGTTTAGTCGTTTGGGTGATTATTCGCCCCAGTGGCTGGATGACGCGTTGCATCGGGGCGAACTGATGGAATACTGGGCGCACGAGGCCTGCTTTTTGCCGCGTAGCGACTTTATGCTGATACGTCACCGCATGCTGGCCCCGGAGAAAATGGGCTGGAAATATAAAGCGGAGTGGATGAAAGAACATGCGCATGAGATTGAGCAACTGCTCCAGCACATCCAGCATAACGGACCAGTACGCTCTGCCGATTTTGAGCATCTGCACAAGGGGGCCAGCGGCTGGTGGGCATGGAAACCGCATAAGCGTCATCTTGAAGGCCTGTTCACCGCCGGGAAAGTGATGGTGGTGGAACGGCGTAATTTCCAGCGAGTGTATGATTTAACCCATCGCGTCATGCCGCACTGGGATGATGAACGCGACCGGCTTTCACAGGAAGAAGCAGAAAGCCTCATGCTGGATAACAGTGCCCGCAGTCTGGGGATTTTTCGCGAACAATGGCTGGCAGACTACTATCGCCTGAAGCGTCCGGCGCTAAAAAACTGGTGCAACGTACGTGCACAGCAGCAACAGATTATTCCTGTCGATGTCGAAGGGTTAGGAACCCTGTGGCTGCATAGCCACCTTCAGCCGCTGCTGGAGCAGGCATTGACGGGTAAATTAACGGCGACGCATAGCGCAGTATTATCACCCTTTGATCCGGTGGTCTGGGATCGTAAACGGGCAGAGCAGCTATTCGATTTTAGTTATCGTCTCGAATGTTACACGCCAGCACCGAAACGTCAGTATGGTTATTTCGTCTTGCCGCTGCTGCATCGCGGGCAGTTAGTTGGGCGGATGGATGCCAAAATGCACCGCAAAACGGGCGTACTGGAAGTGATTTCGCTGTGGTTACAGGATGGCGTCAAACCTGGGGTTACTCTGCAAAAAGGATTGTTTCAGGCGATTGATGATTTTGCCCGCTGGCAGCAGGCAACACGTGTGACGCTGGGACGCTATCCTGAAGGTTTATTTGCTGATGCACGCCATGGTTGGGAAATAGACCCAGCACGGTAAGCGATTATGTTAATATTTACGGATTCACAATCCGGTCCATCTGGAGGAACTATGGATCATCGTCTGCTTGAAATCATTGCCTGCCCGGTATGCAATGGCAAACTCTGGTTTAACCAGGAAAAACAGGAACTGATTTGTAAACTGGATAACCTTGCTTTCCCACTGCGTGATGGCATTCCCGTGTTACTGGAAACCGAAGCTCGCGTTCTGACTGCTGATGAGAGTAAATCATGAGTTTTGTGGTCATTATTCCTGCGCGTTATGCGTCCACACGTTTGCCGGGCAAGCCGCTGCTGGATATCAATGGCAAGCCGATGATCGTGCATGTGCTGGAGCGTGCGCGTGAATCTGGCGCTGAACGTATTATTGTTGCGACCGATCACGAAGATGTCGCTCGCGCGGTAGAAGCGGTGGGTGGTGAAGTATGCATGACCCGCGCCGATCACCAGTCCGGTACGGAGCGTCTGGCGGAAGTCGTCGAGAAATGTGGCTTTAGCGATGATACCGTTATTGTGAACGTACAGGGTGATGAGCCGATGATCCCGGCGGTCATTATTCGCCAGGTCGCTGAGAATCTGGCGCAGCGCCAGGTCGGTATGGCGACCCTTGCTGCCCCGATTCACAGTGCGGAAGAGGCATTTAATCCGAATGCGGTGAAAGTCGTTCTGGACGCCGAAGGTTATGCACTCTATTTTTCACGCGCGACCATTCCGTGGGATCGCGACCGTTTCGCTAAAAGCCTGGAAACGGTGGGTGACACCTTCTTGCGACATCTGGGTATTTACGGCTATCGCGCCGGTTTTATCCGCCGTTATGTTAACTGGCAGCCCAGCCCGCTTGAGCATATTGAAATGCTGGAGCAACTACGTGTGCTGTGGTACGGCGAAAAAATTCATGTTGCCGTCGCAAAAGAAGTACCCGGTACCGGCGTAGACACTGCCGAAGATCTTGAGCGCGTTCGCGCCGAAATGCGTTAGTTTTTCTCACGACACTCCCCTGAGGACGCCAATTTTTGGGAGGAGTGTCATATCGTTACGCTTTCCCGCCACTTTTCTTTTCATCAATTGATCTCATCCGGGTGACATCTGTCTGCACGACGCTCATTATGAAAGCAGTAGCATTTATGAGGGCAATCCGAAATGGAACAGTTGCGTGCCGAACTCAGTCATCTGTTGGGTGAAAAACTCAGTCGTATAGAATGCGTGAATGAAAAAGTGGATACGGCCCTGTGGTCACTGTACGACAGCCAGGGAAATCCGATGCCACTGATGGCGAGAAGTTTCACCACGCCGGGTATGGCGCAGCAGTTGGCATGGAAAACCTCCATGCTGGCGCGCAGTGGTACGGTGCGTATGCCCGTCATTTATGGGGTCTTAACCCACGAGGAACATCCCGGTCCTGATGTGCTACTGCTTGAGCGTTTACGTGGAGTGCCGGTGGAAGCGCCTGCCCGAACGCCCGAACGCTGGGAACATTTAAAAGATCAGATCGTAGAAGGTCTGCTGTCATGGCATCGGCAGGATAGTGCTGGCTGCGTGGGAATGGTGGATAACACGCAAGAGAATATCTGGCCATCCTGGTATCGTCAGCGGGTTGAGGTGCTGTGGACCACGTTAAATCAGTTCAACAATACCGGGCTAACGATGCAGGACAAGCGGATCCTGTTTCGCACGCGTGAGTGTTTGCCTGCCTTATTTGAAGGATTCAATGATAACTGCGTGCTGATCCACGGTAATTTCAGTTTACGTAGCATGCTCAAAGACGCCCGTAGTGATCAGCTTCTGGCTATGGTGGGACCGGGGTTGATGCTGTGGGCGCCAAGGGAATATGAACTGTTCCGCTTGATGGATAATGCGCTGGCGGAAAGCCTGCTTTGGCAATACCTGCAGCGCGCGCCAGTGGCGGAGTCATTCATCTGGCGGCGCTGGTTGTATGTGTTATGGGATGAAGTGACGCAATTGGTCAACACCGGACGCTTTAATCGTTCCAACTTTGACCTGGCAACGAAATCATTGCTGCCGTGGCTCGCATGATAAACATGTGAACACCTTATCAGGCAGCATTCCTGTCAATGTTCCGATCCCTTCAGCCACTGCCAGATGCGTCCCAGGGTTTCGTAACCAACGCGATCGCTGTGCATCAACCAGACGGGTGAAGGTATAGCGCGCTCCCACGGATTAAGCGGTGAATCAATTGCTAACTGATTGGCTGGCGCTGGCAGCGGATGCAAGCCGGCCTGCTGGAAGAAGATCATCGCCCGCGGTAAGTGGGAGGCAGAGGTTACCAGCAGGAACGGCGCATTGCCGATGGCCTTCTTTACCGCCGCGGCTTCTTCTTCGGTATCTTTGGGGTGATCCAGGGTGATGATTTCATCGGCTGGCACCCCCAGCGACTGCGCTACTCGGGCGCCAGCTTCTGCGGTACTGACGTTATTCGTCTTTGCGGCAGCGCCGGTAAAGATGAGCTTCGATCCCGGGTTTGCGCGCCATAGGCGAATACCTTCATTCAGACGTGGAAGGCTGTTGCTGATCAGATTTGAACTCGGCGCCCACTGCGGATTCCAGGTATACCCTCCCCCCAGCACCACAATATATTCCACTTTTTGCGAACCTTGCCACGTTGGATAACTGTCCTCAATCGGTTTCAACAGTCTGTCGGCGACGGGCTGTAAACTAAGGAGTAACAGTGCCAGCCAACTCAGGCTAATACACACTTTCCCTGTTTTTTGAAAGCGACTGAACCAGACCAGCGCCAGGCCAATACCCATCATAATTAGCATCAGTGGCAGCGGCAGCATCATACCGCCAATCACTTTCTTCAGCGTAAAAAGCATCCTTTTTGGTTCCTTTTTTAACCATACAGCAGGGGATCTGCAGGGATATTACACCAGGAAGGTTCATTCTCGGCGTGGGTGTGACAAAATAGCGGTTTTACTTAGTCACCCTAAAGCCAGTATGCGGAGAGCCCGATGCGGGATCGCAATTTTGATGACATTGCAGAGAAGTTTTCCCGTAACATTTACGGCACCACCAAAGGTCAATTAAGACAGGCTATCCTTTGGCAGGATCTGGATCGATTACTGGAAACGTTCGGTGAGCAAAAACTGCACATTCTGGATGCCGGTGGTGGTGAAGGGCAAACGGCCATCAAAATGGCGCAACGAGGACATTTCGTCACATTATGCGATCTGTCTGGCGAGATGATCGCCCGAGCGCAACAGGCGGCAGAGGCAAAAGGTGTGAGCGGGAACATGCATTTTATACAATGCGCTGCTCAGAATGTTGCTTCGCATTTGGAAAGCCCGGTTGATCTGATATTGTTTCATGCTGTGCTGGAGTGGGTGACAGATCCGGTCAACGTGTTGCAGACTCTGTGGTCAGTATTGCGTCCTGGCGGCGCGCTGTCGTTAATGTTCTACAATGCTAACGGTCTGTTGATGCATAACATGGTCGCAGGGAACTTTGACTATGTGCAGGTGGGGATGCCGAAACGTAAAAAGCGCACGCTTTCACCGGACTACCCGCGCGATCCGGGGCAGGTCTACCAGTGGCTGGACGAGATCGGTTGGCAGATAACCGGTAAAACGGGCGTCCGCGTGTTTCATGATTATCTGCGAGATAAACATAAACAGCATGACGACTTTGAAATGTTACTTGAGTTAGAAACGCGCTATTGCCGCCAGGAACCGTATATCAGCCTTGGGCGCTATATTCATGTCACCGCGATTAAAAGTTCGGCCCGAGCCGCAGATGCAAGGATAATTTATGAGTGAATTTTCCCAGACAGTCCCCGAACTGGTTGCCTGGGCCAGAAAAAATGACTTCTCCATCTCTCTGCCGGTAGACAGACTTTCGTTCCTGCTGGCGGTCGCGACCCTGAACGGTGAGCGACTTGACGGCGAGATGAGTGAAGGTGAGCTGGTGGATGCGTTCCGCCATGTGAGTGATGCGTTTGAGCAAACCAGCGAAACCATCGGCGTACGCGCCAACAACGCGATCAACGATATGGTGCGTCAACGTCTGCTGAACCGCTTTACCAGCGAGCAGGCGGAAGGCAACGCTATATATCGTTTAACGCCATTGGGAATTGGCATCACGGATTACTACATTCGTCAGCGTGAATTCTCTACGCTACGTCTTTCAATGCAGCTGTCGATTGTTGCTGGTGAACTAAAGCGCGCGGCGGATGCGGCAGCGGAAGGTGGCGATGAGTTCCACTGGCATCGCAACGTCTACGCGCCATTGAAATACTCGGTGGCGGAGATTTTCGACAGTATCGATCTGACCCAGCGCATCATGGATGAACAGCAACAGCAGGTAAAAGACGACATCGCACAGTTGCTTAATAAAGACTGGCGGGCGGCGATCTCCAGCTGTGAACTGCTGCTCTCTGAAACGTCAGGTACGCTGCGTGAACTGCAGGATACGCTGGAAGCGGCGGGGGATAAGCTACAGGCTCACCTGTTACACATCCAGGACGCCACGATGACGCATGACGATTTGCATTTCGTCGATCGGTTGGTGTTTGACTTACAAAGTAAGCTCGACCGCATTATCAGTTGGGGTCAGCAGTCCATTGATTTATGGATCGGCTACGATCGTCACGTGCATAAGTTTATCCGTACCGCGATCGATATGGATAAAAACCGCGTCTTTGCCCAGCGTCTGCGCCAGTCCGTGCAGACATACTTTGACGATCCGTGGGCGCTAACCTATGCCAACGCCGATCGTCTGCTGGATATGCGTGACGAAGAGATGGTGCTGCGTGACGAAGAGGTCACCGGCGAGCTTCCGGAAGATCTGGAATATGAAGAATTTAACGAGATCCGTGAACAGTTGGCGGCGATCATCGAAGAACAGCTAGCTATCTACAAATCCAGACAAACACCACTGGATCTCGGTTTGGTCGTGCGCGAGTATCTGGCGCAATACCCACGTGCGCGTCATTTCGACGTCGCGCGCATAGTTATCGATCAGGCGGTACGCCTTGGCGTAGCGCAAGCAGACTTCACCGGACTGCCAGCCAAATGGCAGCCGATTAATGATTACGGAGCCAAGGTACAGGCGCATGTCATTGACAAATATTGAACAAGTGATGCCGGTAAAGCTGGCGCAGGCGCTGGCGAATCCGTTATTTCCGGCGCTGGACAGCGCCTTACGTTCGGGCCGCCATATCGGTCTGGATGAACTGGATAATCATGCCTTCCTGATGGATTTTCAGGAATATTTTGAAGAGTTTTACAGCCGCTATAACGTGGAATTGATCCGTGCGCCGGAAGGGTTCTTCTACCTTCGCCCGCGTTCAACGACGCTCATTCCCCGTTCGGTCCTGTCTGAACTGGACATGATGGTCGGTAAAATTCTTTGCTATCTCTATCTCAGCCCGGAACGCCTGGCGAATGAAGGGATTTTTACCCAGCAAGAGTTGTACGACGAGCTGCTAACGCTGGCTGATGAAGCGAAGCTGCTGAAACTGGTGAACAACCGTTCAACCGGTTCGGATGTTGATCGCCAGAAGCTACAGGAAAAAGTTCGTTCTTCGCTAAACCGTCTGCGCCGTTTAGGCATGGTGTGGTTTATGGGTCACGACAGCAGCAAATTCCGTATTACGGAATCAGTCTTCCGCTTTGGCGCGGACGTGCGCAGCGGTGACGATCCGCGCGAAGCGCAGCGTCGCTTAATTCGTGATGGCGAAGCGATGCCGGTCGAGAACCGCCTGCAGCTCAACGATGAGCCCGAAGAGAATCAGCCGGACAGTGGAGAAGAAGAATAATGATTGAACGCGGTAAATTTCGCTCACTTACGCTGATTAACTGGAATGGTTTTTTTGCCCGTACGTTCGACCTTGATGAACTGGTTACCACGCTGTCCGGCGGTAACGGTGCGGGTAAGTCCACCACCATGGCGGCATTTGTAACAGCGCTCATCCCGGACTTAACCCTGCTGCATTTCCGTAACACCACCGAAGCCGGTGCAACCAGTGGTTCACGTGATAAGGGCCTGCACGGTAAGTTGAAAGCGGGCGTCTGTTACTCAATGCTCGACGTCCTCAACTCGCGCCATCAGCGCGTGGTCGTGGGGGTGCGTCTGCAACAGGTTGCCGGTCGCGATCGTAAAGTGGATATCAAACCGTTTGCCATTCAGGGGCTGCCGATGTCGGTGCAGCCAACCCAACTGGTGACGGAAACGCTGAATGAACGCCAGGCGCGCGTGCTGTCCCTCTCTGAGCTGAAAGAGAAGCTTGATGAGATGGAAGGTGTGCAGTTTAAACAGTTCAACTCAATCACTGATTATCACTCACTGATGTTCGATCTGGGCATCATCGCCCGTCGTCTGCGTTCCGCGTCTGACCGTAGTAAATTCTATCGTCTGATTGAAGCCTCGCTGTACGGCGGGATCTCCAGTGCCATTACCCGTTCACTACGTGACTACCTGCTGCCGGAAAACAGCGGCGTGCGTAAAGCCTTCCAGGATATGGAAGCTGCGCTGCGTGAAAACCGCATGACGCTGGAAGCGATTCGCGTAACTCAGTCTGACCGCGATCTGTTTAAGCATTTGATCAGCGAAGCGACCAACTATGTGGCCGCGGATTATATGCGTCACGCCAACGAACGTCGTATCCATCTTGATAAAGCGCTGGAATATCGTCGTGAGCTGCATACTTCACGTAAGCAGCTGGCCGCGGAGCAGTATAAGCACGTGGATATGGCGCGCGAACTGGGCGAGCATAACGGCGCGGAAGGCGATCTGGAAGCTGATTACCAGGCCGCGAGCGATCACCTGAATCTGGTGCAAACCGCGCTGCGTCAGCAGGAAAAAATTGAACGCTACGAAGCGGATCTCGAAGAACTGCAGGTCCGTCTCGAAGAACAAAATGAGGTGGTCGCGGAAGCCGTTGACCGCCAGGATGAAAACGAAGCCCGCGCAGAAGCCGCGGAACTGGAAGTGGATGAGCTGAAAAGCCAGCTTGCCGATTATCAGCAAGCGCTGGACGTCCAGCAAACGCGAGCCATCCAGTATACCCAGGCGATCCAGGCGCTGAATCGGGCGAAAGAGCTCTGCCATTTACCGGATCTGACCGCCGACAGCGCTGCTGAATGGCTGGAAACCTTCCAGGCTAAAGAGCAGGAAGCCACTGAAAAACTGCTGACGCTGGAACAAAAAATGAGCGTGGCGCAAACCGCGCACAGCCAGTTCGAACAGGCTTATCAGCTGGTGGCGGCTATCAATGGCCCGCTGGCGCGTGGTGAAGCCTGGAGCGTGGCGCGTGAACTGCTGCGGGAAGGCGTTGAACAGCGCCACCTGGCGGAACAGGTTCAGCCGTTGCGTATGCGACTTAGCGAGCTGGAGCAGCGTTTGCGCGAACAGCAAGACGCCGAGCGTCTGCTGGCTGAATTCTGCAAGCGTCAGGGTAAACAGTTCGATATCGATGAGCTGGAAGCGCTGCACCAGGAGCTGGAAGCACGCATCGCCGCCTTGTCGGACAGCGTCTCTTCTGC
Organism: Citrobacter sp. Cb028; assembly: GCF_030336705.1. Lineage (NCBI taxonomy): Bacteria > Pseudomonadati > Pseudomonadota > Gammaproteobacteria > Enterobacterales > Enterobacteriaceae > Citrobacter > Citrobacter sp. Cb028. The sequence continues at coordinate 805,630 of NZ_JAOWCZ010000034.1, forward strand.
CAGCGAACAGCGTATGACGTTGCGTCAGGAGCAGGAACAGCTGCAGTCTCGTATCCAGCATCTGATGAAACGTGCGCCTGTCTGGCTGGCCGCGCAGAATAGCCTGAATCAGCTTAGCGAGCAGTGTGGCGAAGAGTTTACCTCAAGCCAGGACGTGACCGAGTATCTGCAACAACTGCTGGAGCGCGAGCGTGAAGCCATTGTTGAGCGTGATGAAGTCGGTGCGCGCAAAAATGCAGTTGATGAAGAAATTGAACGTTTAAGTCAGCCGGGCGGGGCGGAAGATCAGCGTCTGAACGCGCTGGCGGAGCGCTTCGGCGGCGTTCTGCTGTCAGAAATCTATGACGACGTTAGCCTTGAAGATGCGCCGTACTTCTCTGCGCTGTACGGTCCTTCGCGTCATGCCATCGTGGTGCCGGATCTGACGCTGATTACCGAGCAGCTTGAAGGGCTGACGGATTGTCCGGAAGATCTCTATTTCATCGAAGGGGATCCGCAGTCGTTTGATGACAGCGTTTTCAGCGTTGATGAGCTGGAAAAAGCGGTAGTGGTGAAAACCGCCGAGCGTCAGTGGCGTTATTCCCGCTTCCCGACGGTGCCGATTTTTGGCCGTGCAGCGCGCGAAAGCCGTATCGAAACCCTGCATGCCGAGCGTGAAGGGCTGTCTGAACGTTTCGCAACTCTCTCCTTTGACGTCCAGAAAACCCAGCGTCTGCATCAGGCGTTCAGTCGTTTCATTGGCAGTCATTTGTCGGTGGCGTTTGAAGCCGATCCGGAAGCGGAAATTCGCCAACTGAATGGCCGTCGCGTTGAACTGGAACGTGCGCTGAGCAATCATGAAAATGATAATCAGCAAAGCCGTATGCAGTTTGAGCAGGCGAAAGAGGGGGTCTCCGCTCTTAACCGCCTTCTCCCGCGTTTGAATCTGCTGGCGGATGACACGCTGGCCGATCGCGTGGACGAAATTCGTGAGCGCCTGGATGAAGCCCAGGAAGCAGCGCGTTTTGTACAGCAACATGGCAACCAGTTAGCCAAACTGGAACCGATTGTTTCGGTCCTGCAAAATGACCCTGAGCAGTTTGAACAACTGAAGGAAGACTACGCGTATTCCCAACAGATGCAGCGCGATGCGCGTCAGCAAGCTTTTGCCCTGACCGAAGTGGTGCAGCGCCGGGCGCACTTTAGCTATTCCGACTCTGCTGAAATGCTTAGCGGCAACAGCGATCTGAACGAAAAACTGCGTGAGCGCCTGGAACAGGCGGAAGCTGAACGTACCCGCGCCCGTGAAGCGCTACGCAGTCACGCTGCACAGTTAAGCCAGTACAACCAGGTCATGGCGTCGCTGAAAAGCTCCTATGACACCAAAAAAGAGCTGCTTAACGATTTACAACGTGAACTGCAGGATATTGGCGTTCGTGCGGACAGCGGTGCCGAAGAGCGCGCGCGTATTCGTCGTGATGAACTGCATGCGCAGCTCAGCAATAACCGTGCCCGCCGTAACCAATTGGAAAAAGCGCTGACCTTCTGCGAAGCGGAGATGGAAAATCTGACCCGCAGGCTGCGCAAGCTGGAACGTGATTATTTTGAGATGCGCGAGCAGGTGGTTACCGCGAAAGCCGGATGGTGTGCGGTGATGCGGATGGTGAAAGATAACGGCGTTGAACGCCGCCTGCACCGTCGTGAGCTGGCGTATCTTTCCGGTGATGAACTGCGCTCGATGTCGGATAAGGCGCTCGGTGCGCTGCGCCTGGCGGTTGCGGATAACGAACACCTGCGCGATGTACTGCGCATGTCTGAAGATCCAAAACGCCCAGAGCGTAAAATTCAGTTCTTTGTCGCGGTTTATCAGCATCTGCGTGAACGTATTCGCCAGGATATCATCCGTACCGATGATCCGGTTGAAGCGATCGAACAGATGGAGATTGAGCTGAGCCGTCTGACGGAAGAATTAACGTCCCGCGAACAGAAACTGGCGATCAGCTCTCGCAGCGTGGCGAATATCATTCGTAAGACCATTCAGCGCGAACAGAACCGTATTCGCATGCTGAACCAGGGGCTGCAAAGCGTGTCGTTTGGCCAGGTAAACAGCGTTCGTCTGAACGTCAACGTACGCGAGACGCATGCTACCTTGCTGGACGTACTTTCCGAACAGCATGAGCAGCACCAGGATCTGTTTAACAGCAATCGTCTGACCTTCTCTGAAGCGCTGGCGAAGTTGTATCAGCGTCTGAATCCGCAGATTGATATGGGGCAACGTACGCCGCAAACCATTGGTGAAGAGCTGCTGGATTACCGTAACTATCTGGAAATGGAAGTTGAAGTTAACCGTGGCTCTGACGGCTGGCTGCGTGCTGAATCTGGCGCGCTGTCAACGGGTGAAGCGATCGGGACCGGGATGTCTATTCTGGTGATGGTTGTGCAAAGCTGGGAAGACGAAGGGCGTAGACTGCGCGGGAAAGATATTTCTCCTTGCCGTCTGCTGTTCCTTGATGAAGCTGCGCGACTTGATGCACGCTCTATCGCGACTCTGTTTGAACTGTGCGAGCGTCTGCAAATGCAGCTGATTATCGCAGCCCCAGAAAACATTAGCCCGGAGAAAGGCACCACCTACAAACTGGTGCGTAAAGTCTTCCAGAACACCGAACACGTTCACGTGGTAGGTCTGCGCGGGTTTGCGCCTCAGTTACCTGAGCCGCTGCCTGGTACCGAAGATGCCTCCTCGCAGGCAAGCTAAATAAAAGGCGGCTAAATGGCCGCCTTCTTTTTTCCGGAAATTCTCAATAACTGGTGTAATTTCTTTAAACTTCTTTACATTAGGTTAGGCAAAAATTTTTTCATGTTTATATACTAAAGGTAAGCCTAACGCGTCACAGGCTTGCTCGTCATACTTCAGCTTGTATTGGCGTTTTACAGGTTCGGCCCCGCCAAAATAAGGGGAAGACATACGGCCTGGCTACTCAAAGTATGATAAAAAAACAGGGGGCAAGGGATGTTGCTTAATAAAATGTGTGGTCGTCGGCTGTCGGCAATTAGTTTGTGCCTGGCCGTAACATTCGCTCCACTGTTCAATGCGCAGGCCGATGAGCCTGAAATGATCCCTGGCGATAGCTCAGCGACCGTCAGTGAACAGCCAACAGCGTTATCACAGCCGCAGGCTCAATCTTCCGCGACGGCTATCATGGCAGGTATTCAACCACTGCCCGAGGGCGTGTCAGTTGATAAAGCCCGCGCCGAATTACAATCTCAACTTCCAGCGGGCTTCACACCGGTTTATATGAGCCAACTGGAACTACTGTATGCCGCACGCCAAATGAAACCGATGTGGGAAAATCGTGATGCGGTAAAAGCCTTTCAGCAACAGTTAGCTGAAGTGGCGATTGCTGGCTTTCAGCCGCAGTTCACCACCTGGGTCGCTTTACTGACTGACCCAGCAGTAACCGGTCAGGCGCGAGATATCGTGCTCTCAGATGCGATGATGGGGTATCTGCACTTTATTGCCAACATCCCCGTCAAAGGTAATCGCTGGCTCTATAGCGATAAGCCCTATGCGCTGACGACGCCGCCGATTTCCGTGATCAACCAATGGCAAGTCGCGCTGGATAACGGTCAACTGACTTCGTTTGTCGCCAGCCTGGCACCGCAACATCCGCAGTACGCAGCCATGCATGAATCGCTGCTCAAGCTGGTGGGCGATACGCGGCCCTGGCCGCAACTGACCAGTACCGCGACGCTGCGTCCGGGGGAGTGGAGTAAGGATATCCCTGCGCTGCGTGAAATTTTGCGCCGCACCGGGATGCTGGAGTCTGTTGTCAGTACGGCTGCCAAAGAAGGCCGTAGCGCTTACGATCGTGAACTTGTTGACGCGGTTAAGCGGTTTCAGACGTGGCAGGGGCTTGGGGCCGATGGCACGATTGGCCCTGCCACGCGTGACTGGCTGAACGTGACGCCCGCTCAACGTGCGGGCGTGCTGGCGTTAAATATTCAGCGCTTGCGCCTGCTGCCGGGTACGCTGTCTACCGGTATCATGGTGAATATTCCTGCCTACTCGCTGGTGTATTATCAAAACGGCAATCAGGTACTGGCCTCGCGCGTTATCGTCGGACGTCCCGATCGTAAAACGCCGATGATGAGCAGTGCGCTGAATAACGTGGTCGTTAACCCGCCGTGGAACGTGCCTCCGACGCTGGCCCGGAAGGATATTCTGCCTAAGGTTTGGAATGACCCAGGGTATCTTGAGCGTCACGGCTATACCGTAATGCGCGGCTGGAACAGCAAAGAGACGATAGATCCGTGGCAGGTTGACTGGGCCACCATCACCGCCTCCAATCTGCCGTTCCGCTTCCAGCAGGCTCCGGGAGCGCGTAACTCGCTCGGACGCTATAAATTCAATATGCCGAGTTCGGATGCTATTTATCTGCACGATACGCCGAACCACACTCTGTTCCAGAAGGATTCGCGGGCGTTAAGCTCCGGCTGCGTGCGCGTGAACAAGGCATCTGAGCTGGCGAATATGCTGCTACAGGATGCGGGGTGGAATGATACGCGCATCTCGGATGCCCTGAAGCAAGGGGATACAAGGTACGTGAATATTCGCCAGAATATCCCCGTCAACCTCTACTATCTGACCGCATTTGTTGGCCCGGATGGTCGCACGCAGTATCGTACAGATATTTACAATTACGATCAGACAGCGCGATCCAGTGCACAAATTGTGTCAAAAGCTGAACAATTAATCAGATAAATGAAGCAGTTCGAGGAAAATAATTGTCGTAAGTTATGCTGGAAACGGGGCGAAATGGCTGCAAGCCCCGTATTTCCTGGGGTTGGGAGCCTTGACGTGGACTACTTAGCCAGATAAGGTTTCCCGCGTGCGCTAGAGCATACATACGATAACATTGACCTTGTAGACCTTAAAACCATGGACAAATTTGACGCTAATCGCCGCAAACTGCTGGCGCTTGGTGGCATTGCCCTCGGCGCTGCCATCCTGCCTACGCCTGCGTTTGCTACACTCTCCACCCCACGTCCGCGCATTTTGACTCTGAATAACCTGCATACCGGTGAGTCAATAAAAGCAGAGTTTTTTGATGGCAGGGGCTATATTCAGGACGAATTAGCTAAACTTAATCACTTTTTCCGTGATTTTCGTGCGAATAAAGTGAAATCCATCGATCCGGGATTGTTCGATCAACTCTTCCGTCTGCAGGGCCTGCTGGGCACGCGTAAACCCGTACAGCTTATTTCTGGTTACCGCTCTATTGATACCAATAATGAATTACGTGCGCACAGCCGCGGTGTGGCAAAGAAAAGCTACCACACGAAAGGGCAGGCCATGGATTTCCATATTGAAGGCATCGCATTAAGTAATATTCGCAAAGCTGCGTTATCTATGCGCGCAGGTGGTGTAGGATACTACCCACGCAGTAACTTTGTGCATATTGACACCGGACCGGCGCGTCATTGGTGATCCATAAGCTTAATGAAACAGGAGCCGTATGAACTATCGTATTATTCCGGTCACTGCATTCGCCCAGAACTGCTCGTTAATCTGGTGTGAGCAAACCCGTCTGGCTGCGCTGGTCGATCCCGGCGGCGATGCTGAGAAAATCAAACAGGAAGTCGATGCCAGTGGCCTGACGCTAATGCAGATCCTGCTCACCCATGGTCATCTTGATCACGTAGGTGCGGCGGCTGAACTGGCACAGCATTATAGTGTACCGGTTATTGGTCCGGAAAAAGAAGATGAGTTCTGGTTACAAGGACTTCCTGCTCAGAGTCGCATGTTTGGCCTGGGCGATTGTGAGCCGCTGACGCCCGATCGCTGGTTGAATGAAGGCGACCGGGTAAGCGTGGGTAACGTGACGTTGCAGGTACTGCATTGCCCGGGTCACACGCCGGGACATGTGGTCTTCTTTGATGAACAATCAAAGCTACTGATTTCTGGTGACGTGATTTTCAAAGGCGGCGTAGGGCGCAGCGATTTTCCTCGCGGAGATCATAGTCAATTGATTGATTCGATTAAACGTAAACTGTTGCCGTTGGGCGATGACGTGACGTTTATTCCGGGTCACGGCCCACTTTCGACGTTGGGCAACGAACGGCTACATAATCCGTTCCTGCAGGATGAAATGCCAGTCTGGTAACACCGCAGATAAATGAAAAAGGCCGCTATTGCGGCCTTTTTAGTACGCGATAAATTACAGTACTGCGACAATCGCTTCGCACAGCGGCGCCATGTTATCTGGCGTCATTCCTGCTACGTTCACACGTCCGGAAGCGACGGCATAGACACCAAACTCTTCACGCAGACGCAGAACCTGCTCTTTGGTCAGGCCGCTGAATGAGAACATGCCGTTCTGTTTGATGATAAAGCTGAAGTCGCGGTTCGCACCTTTCTCCTGCAGCGTATTCACAAACAGCAAACGCATGCGTTGGATGCGTTGACGCATATCAGTCAGTTCCTGCTCCCAGATAGCGCGCAGGGCATCGTTGCTCAGGATGGTTGCCACAACCGACGCACCGTGTGCTGGTGGGTTGGAATAGTTGGCACGAATGACGGATTTCATCTGGCTAAACGCGCGGTCGACGGTTTCAGCATCGGCTGCAACCAGCGTACAGGCGCCTACGCGCTCATTGTACAGACCAAAGTTCTTGGAGTAGGAGTTGGCGACGATCAGCTCTTTGTGCAGCGCAGCGAATGCGCGCAGACCTTCTGCATCTTCTTCCAGACCGCGGGCAAAGCCCTGGTATGCGAAGTCAAACAGCGGCAACCAACCTTTTTCGACAGAAAGCTGAGCCAGCGTTTGCCACTGCTCCAGCGTAGGATCGATACCGGTTGGGTTATGGCAGCAGCCGTGGAATAACACCACGTCGCCAGCCTGCGCTTCGCTGAGGCTTGCCAGCAGCGCATCAAAGTCTAATGAGTGGTTCGCGGCATCGTAATAGTTGTATTCACGAACTTCCAGACCGGCAGAGTTAAAGACGCTCTTATGGTTTGGCCAGCTTGGATTGCTCACCCATACGCGTTTAGCTGAGGTGTTTTTTGCCAGGAAATCAGCGGCCACACGCAGTGCGCCAGTGCCGCCAGGAGTCTGTGCTGTACGCGCACGTTTGTCGTTGATAAGCGAACTTTCTTTACCAAACAGTAATTCCTGAGTGCAGCGACCAAACTCTGGAATACCGTCGATGCCAAGGTAATTTTTGGTGGTTTCATTTTCCAGTATATATTGCTCGGCTTTTTTAACGCTGGTCAGTACCGGCGTTTTACCTGTCTCATCTTTATATACACCGATCCCAAGGTTTATTTTTCCTGGGCGGTCATCGGCACGAAACAAATCAGCCAGACCCAAAATGGGGTCGGCAGGAGCGGCAGTAATGTTCTCAAACATGACGAGGTTCCATAGTGATTACAGAAGGGAAGTCCGCTATCAGGTTAACGGTAGATTTACAAAATGCCAACCGTTACTGACGAAAAGCCGAGGTGTTTTTTTAAGACGCAAGAATCCGCTAGCAGAGATAAAAAAACAGGACCGAAGTCCTGTTTTTAAGGCATTTAACAAAGAGGTCTGCTATTAGAACTGGTAAACGATACCGAGTGCTACGGTGTCGTCAGAGTTCACACCCAGTTTGTTGTCAGAATCGATCTGGTTGATCTGGTAGTCAACATAGGTGGACATGTTTTTGTTGAAGTAGTAGGTTGCGCCTACTTCAATGTAGTTCACCAGATCTTCGTTGCCTACACCTTCTACGTCTTTCGCTTTAGATTTGTTGTAGGAGATGGACGGGCGCAGACCGAAATCGAACTGGTACTGAGCGACAACAAAGAAATCTTGCGTTTTGTTGGCGAAGCCGCTGGTGGTCACGCCATTCTGGGTAGTGGAGAGGCGGGTTGCGTTACGGGTTTCACCGTAGTTCGCCGCCAGGTAGATGTTGTTAGCATCGTACTTCAGGCCGGTTGCCCACTGCTCAGCTTTTTTGCCGCCGTTAGCGTAGAAAGAGTTTTCCTGCGCGTTGGTACGGTCAGCCGCACCGTAAGCACCAACGATCCCGAAGCCATCCATTTCGTAGCTTACAGAACCGCCAACGCCGTCGCCGTTAGAACGACCGGTATTGCCATCACGCTCGTTTTTACCCAGATACTGGATACCGAAGTTCAGGCCGTCAACCAGACCGAAGAAGTTAGAGTTACGGTAGGTCGCAACACCACCCACACGGCCAACGAAGAAGTTGTCGCTGTACGCGGTATCACCACCAAATTCTGGCAGCATATCGGTGTAACCCAGGGCATCGTAAACGATACCGTAGTTACGACCGTAGTCGAAAGAGCCCAGATCGGCATATTTCAGACCAGCAAATGCCAGACGGGTTTTGTTACCGTTCTGAGCGTCGCTGCCGCCTTCAGAGTTGTTACCGGCAAAGTTGTATTCCCACTGACCGTAACCGGACAGATCGGAATTAATCTGAGTTTCCCCTTTGAAACCAAGACGGGCATAAGTCTGATCGCCATCGTTGCCAGCGTTATCAGAAAAATAGTGCAGACCTACGGTTTTACCGTATACATCCAGCTTGTTGCCATCTTTGTTATAAACTTCTGCAGCGTTAGCTGCCCCGGCTACCAGCAGAGCAGGGATAACCACTGCCAGAATATTGCGCTTCATCATTATTTATTACCCTCATCGGTTTTTATATGACACCTGCCACTGCCGCCAATAATTTCCGTCAATAAAAATTTACGGAACTATTGATGAGAGTTTGGTGTCTTTATGTGTCTGACAGGCATCTTTCCATTCAAACTATCGTTTCGCTACCGTCAAAGTGCTACAAATATAAAGATTTAGTTTCAAAAAGAAAAAATGTGTAACAAAATATTATTTTTGTGCAACTTTGTGAACAACTTCAAATTTCAGATGTGCGTACGCTAAAAATCACCGCTTCTATTTCTATTTATATGATTTTCTTATATTTAATTTAGATAACCTCCTTTTTTATCTGTTCTGCCATAAAGTTCCTGCTTTACAGATGGCTATTTCTGGACGTCTGGAATGCCGTGCAAATGGTCAGAAAATGTACTATTTAATCAGGAAATGCTAATCCACAATAAAAATGATGATTATTTTTTGTTCAAATATGTTGCGGTGAAATATTACGTAACAGGAAGGGGGAAGGCGAAGGGTTGTGTTAAACGCGGGAGGGGGATCCCAAAACGTGAAGCGGTGACAAAAAAAGCCAGCAATGCTGGCTTTTGTATCAAAAATGCAGGGTTAGAACGTGGCGTTACGCGGGGTACGCGGGAACGGAATAACGTCACGGACGTTCTGCACGCCGGTCACGTAAGCGATCAAACGCTCAAAGCCCAAACCGAAGCCGGAATGTGGAACGGTACCGTAGCGACGCAGGTCGCGATACCACCAGTAATCTTCTTTGTTCAGACCCATTTCCAGCATACGGGCATCCAGTACGTCCAGACGCTCTTCACGCTGAGAACCACCGATGATTTCACCGATTCCTGGAGCCAGTACGTCCATTGCTGCAACGGTTTTACCGTCTTCGTTAAGGCGCATATAAAACGCTTTGATATCTTTCGGGTAGTTTTTAACGACGACCGGCGCTTTAAAGTGCTCTTCAGCAAGGTAACGTTCGTGCTCAGAAGACAGATCCACACCCCAGTAAACCGGGTTTTCGAACTGTTTGCCGCATTTTTCCAGAATGCTTACCGCGTCGGTGTAATCCACCTGCGCGAAGTCAGCCTCAATGAAACGTTCCAGGCGTGAAATCGCGTCTTTGTCGACACGTTCGGCGAAGAATTTCATATCATCCGCACGCTCAGCCAGTACGGCTTTGAACGCGTACTTCAGCATCGCTTCAGCCAGGCCTGCAACATCGTTCAGGTCGGCGAAAGCCACTTCCGGTTCCAGCATCCAGAACTCTGCCAGGTGACGACTGGTATTAGAGTTTTCTGCACGGAACGTCGGGCCAAAGGTATAAATTTTGGACAGAGCACAGGCGTAGGTTTCGCCGTTCAGCTGACCGGAAACGGTCAGGAAGGCTTCTTTACCAAAGAAGTCTTTGTCGAAATCGACTTTGCCCTGATCGTTACGCGGCAGGTTTTCCAGATCCAGCGTAGACACGCGGAACATTTCACCGGCACCTTCCGTATCGGAAGCGGTGATCAGCGGAGTCGATACCCAAAAGAAACCCTGCTCGTGGAAGAAGCGATGCAGCGCTTGCGCCAGCGTATGACGTACACGCGCGACGGCACCAATCATGTTGGTACGTGGGCGCATGTGCGCCACTTCACGCAGATACTCTATGCTGTGACGCTTAGCCGCCATTGGATAGGTATCAGGATCTTCAACCCAGCCGGCTACTTCAACCTCAGTGGCCTGAATTTCAAAGCTCTGTCCTTGTCCAGGAGATGCAACGACTTTACCCGTTACGATAACTGAACAACCCGTCGTCAGGCGCAGTACGTCCTGATTGTAATTGGGCAGAGAATTATTGATGACGGCCTGTACAGGATCAAAGCAGGAACCGTCATAAACGGCGAGGAAGGAGATGCCAGCTTTTGAATCTCGGCGGGTACGCACCCATCCGCGCACGGTGACTTCGCTGTCAACGGCTACGCGGCCCTGGAGTACGTCGGCTACAGGCACAACGCTCATAATATTCTCTCTGTTAATAGTCGGATATATAAACACATGTCCACCCGTAATGGGGGGATACCTATGTTACCTGGCATCTGCAATCAGACAAGCAGAATTCGTAGCTGGAGTGAAAGATTTCGGAAATTAGCGTGAAAAGGGAGCCAAACTGGCTCCCTGGAAGGTTTAACTGGCTTTTTTAATATGCGGCAAATCGAAGGCTTTGCGTAGCGCGCGTACGAACGCTTTATCGTGGCAGATGGTTTTACCCGGGCTATCAGATAACTTCGCCACGGGTTTGCCGTTACATTCCACCAGCTTGATCACAATATTGAGCGGCTTAACCTGGGGAATATCACAGGTTAAACGTGTGCCAATACCAAAACTCAACTGCACACGAGAAGAGAAGTGGCGGTAGAGCTCAATCGCTTTTTTCAAATCGAGGTTATCTGAAAACACCAGCGTTTTGCTCAGCGGATCAATGCCCAGTTTTTCATAATGGGCGATGGCTTTTTCACCCCATTCCACCGGGTCGCCTGAGTCATGGCGTAAACCCTGATAGCGGGTCGCAAACTCGACGCCAAAGTCGCGTAAAAACGCATCCATGGTGATGCAATCGGTCAGCGCAATGCCGAGTTGGTCAGGATATTCATTTAACCAGGCGGCCAGGGCAACGCGCTGGCTGGTGGCAAGCTCAGGGCTGATTTGCTGATGAGCCTGGAACCACTCATGCGCCTGCGTGCCCATTGGGGTTAATGACAGGCGGCGGGCCAGATCGTAGTTACTGGTGCCGACAAACCAGGGCTCTCGCTGCAGGCGTTTAACAATAGCCTGCTGTACTTCACGTGAAAAACGACGACGCGTACCGAAATCCATCAGATGGAAGCGGGACATATCGACATCTTTCGTTAAAGCAGAGAATTCTACTAGTTTGCTTTCCAGCTCATTGAGTGCCTGCGGGACGCCTGATTCGGGCGAACGGTAACGGTGTACCATCTCGCTGATAACCGCTAGCAGCGGGACTTCCCACATGATCACTTCACGCCACGGCCCGGTTAAGCGGATGTTCAGCTTACCGTTATCATTGGTGACGCAAACCTGTTCCGGGTTATAGCGGAAATCACGTAACCAGGTGAGGTAATCAGCTTTAAAGAAAGGCAGGCCGGAGAGCCACTGGTACTCGTCCTCCTGCAGTCGCAGGTGTTGCATAGCATTCACCTGCTCACGAATAGAATCGGCATAAATACCGAGCAGGTCATCGCCACGGCAACGAAATTCAGCCGCTACTTGTACATCATAGTAGTGGTGAAAAACGGCTTGCTGCATATGCAACTTATAAGCGTCTGTATCCAGCAGCGAGTGCAGAACAGGAGAAGCGAATTGTGTCATAGGTGCGCAGTAGCATCCTCTCACGGGAGCGTTTAGTACAATAAACAACTAAGAAAACCGCTGGAGTATACCTTGTTTAGCGATTTATTGAACCCCGATCACACCATAAGCTGTCTTTCTGGTCGAGGGCAATTCGTGCCGCGTGTTATAAAAATGTAGCAAAAAGGGTGTTTGTGCCTGAAAAGATGAACATTCTGCGTAGCGCGATTTACGCAACAGGAATAGACTGAAGCCGAGACTCTACCAAAGATGCTAAAGGTTTTTTATGACACAACAGCCACAAGCCAAATACCGTCACGACTATCGTGCGCCGGATTACCAGATTACTGATATTGACTTGACCTTTGACCTGGATGCTGAAAAAACCGTGGTCACCGCCGTGAGCCAGGCTGTCCGTCATGGCGCGTCCGATGCGCCCCTGCGCCTGAATGGTGAAGATCTGACCCTGGTGTCGATCCACGTGAACGACGAGCCGTGGGCAGAGTATAAAGAAGAAGAGGGCGCTCTGGTCATCAGTCAACTGCCGGAACGTTTTACGCTGCGTATCGTGAATGAAATTAGCCCGGCGGCCAATACCGCGCTGGAAGGACTGTACAAGTCCGGCGATGCGCTGTGCACCCAGTGTGAAGCGGAAGGGTTCCGCCATATTACCTGGTATCTCGACAGGCCGGATGTCCTGGCGCGTTTTACCACCAAAATTATCGCCGATAAAACCCAATATCCGTTCCTGCTCTCCAACGGTAACCGTGTGGCGCAGGGGGAACTGGAAAATGGTCGTCACTGGGTACAGTGGCAGGATCCGTTCCCGAAACCGTGTTATCTGTTTGCGCTGGTAGCTGGTGATTTCGACGTCCTGCGCGACACCTTTACCACCCGTTCCGGGCGTGAAGTGGCGCTGGAACTGTACGTCGATCGCGGCAACCTGGACCGCGCGCCGTGGGCGATGACCTCACTGAAAAACTCCATGAAATGGGATGAAGAGCGCTTTGGCCTCGAGTATGACCTCGACATTTATATGATTGTCGCGGTCGATTTCTTCAACATGGGGGCGATGGAGAATAAAGGTCTGAACATCTTTAACTCCAAATATGTGCTGGCACGTACCGATACCGCCACTGACAAAGACTACCTCGATATTGAGCGCGTCATCGGTCACGAATATTTCCACAACTGGACCGGCAACCGCGTGACCTGTCGCGACTGGTTCCAGTTGAGCCTGAAAGAGGGATTAACCGTGTTCCGCGATCAGGAGTTCAGTTCCGATCTCGGCTCACGCGCGGTAAACCGGATCAGCAATGTGCGCACCATGCGCGGCCTGCAGTTTGCCGAAGATGCCAGCCCAATGGCGCATCCTATCCGTCCGGATATGGTCATTGAAATGAACAACTTCTATACCCTGACCGTGTACGAAAAGGGCGCTGAAGTTATTCGTATGATCCACACCCTGCTCGGTGAGGCTAACTTCCAGAAAGGGATGCAGTTGTACTTTGAGCGTCATGACGGCAGCGCTGCAACCTGTGATGATTTCGTGCAGGCGATGGAAGATGCGTCCAACGTCGATCTTTCGCATTTCCGCCGCTGGTACAGTCAGTCCGGTACGCCGATTCTGACCGTGCGTGATGACTACAATCCATCCACTGAGCAGTACACGCTGACTATCAGCCAGCGCACGCCGGCCACGCCGGATCAGGCCGAAAAACAGCCGCTGCATATTCCTTTCGCCCTCGAGTTGTATGACAACCAAGGGAAAGTGATCCCGCTGCAAAAAGGCGGACACCCGGTGAATTCCGTACTCAATGTCACTCAGGCTGAGCAGACGTTTGTCTTCGATAACGTCTACTTCCAGCCGGTTCCGGCACTGCTGTGCGAATTCTCCGCACCGGTAAAACTGGAATACAAATGGAGCGATCAGCAACTGACCTTCCTGATGCGTCATGCGCGTAACGATTTCTCTCGTTGGGACGCGGCGCAAAGCTTGCTGGCGACCTATATTAAGCTCAACGTAGCTCGCCATCAGCAGGGACAGCCGCTGTCGCTGCCGGTACACGTGGCCGATGCATTCCGGGCGATTTTGCTGGATGAAAAAATCGATCCGGCACTGGCGGCAGAGATTCTGACGCTGCCTTCGGTGAATGAAATTGCTGAACTGTTCGACATCATCGATCCGGTGGCGATAACGGAAGTACGTGAAGCGTTAACTCGCACGCTGGCGGCCGAACTGGCTGATGAATTCCTCGCCATCTATAACGCTAATCATCTTGATGAGTACCGCGTTGAGCATGCCGATATTGGCAAGCGTACGCTACGTAATGCCTGCCTGCGTTTCCTGGCCTTTGGTGAAACCCATCTGGCCGACACGCTGGTCAGCAAGCAGTACCGTGAAGCAAACAATATGACCGATGCGCTGGCGGCGCTGTCCGCGGCAGTCGCGGCGCAACTGCCTTGCCGCGACACGCTAATGCAGGAGTATGACGATAAGTGGCATCATGACGGTCTGGTGATGGACAAATGGTTTATCCTGCAATCCACCAGCCCGGCGAGAAACGTGCTGGAAACGGTACGTGGCTTACTGAAGCACCGTTCCTTCAGTATGAGTAACCCGAACCGAATCCGATCTCTGATTGGCGCCTTTGCGGGCAGCAACCCAGCGGCATTCCATGCGGAAGATGGCAGCGGCTATCAGTTCCTGGTCGACATGCTGACTGAACTCAATAGCCGTAACCCGCAGGTGGCGTCACGTCTGATTGAGCCGCTGATTCGCTTAAAACGTTATGATGCTAAACGTCAGACGCAGATGCGCGCGGCGCTGGAGCAGCTGAAAGGTCTGGAGAATCTCTCCGGCGATCTGTTCGAGAAGGTAACCAAAGCGTTAGCCTGAAACGTTGACCTGTCGTTTTGTAAGCCGGATTAGGCGGTAACGCCGCTATCCGGCAAAAGGCCCGGTGGCGCTTGCGCTTACTGGGCCTGATTTTTCTGAATGCTTATCCATGCCGGCGGATCGGCTGTTCCGTTTCGCTACGCTGCATTACCCGGTTCAACACTTCTGCTTCCAGCTCTGCCAGACGCACCGAACCAATCCGGCGTGGTCGCGCAATATCCACCGTTAAATCCAGTCCGATTTTTCCATCTTCAATAAGCAACACGCGATCGGCCATTGCCACCGCTTCACTGACGTCATGGGTGACCAGCAGTACGGTAAAACCGTGCTCTTGCCATAAAGAGACAATCAGTTCCTGCATTTCAAGGCGGGTTAAGGCATCCAGCGCACCGAGAGGTTCATCCAGCAACAGCAGACCGGGACGATGAATTAATGCCCGCGCCAGGGCCACGCGCTGTTTTTGTCCACCGGACAGGGCAGCAGGCCATTCCTGAGCACGATTCTCCAGCCCAACTGCGGCCAGCGCGTCCCGGGCCGCAACGCGCCAGTGACCTTTCAGACCCAGACCCACATTATCGATAACCGTCTTCCAGGGTAGCAGACGCGCATCCTGAAACATCATTCGCGTATCCTCCTGAATTTCTGCCAGCGGGGTGGTTCCGGCAAGTAATGCACCTGAGGTGGGAGACTCCAGCCCAGCCAGCAGACGCAGCAACGTGCTTTTACCTCCTCCGCTGCGGCCAACCACGGCAACAAACTGTCCGGCCTGAATATGCAAATCTAACTGATTGAGCACCGTATTGGCGGCGTATTGTTTCGTCACGGCACTCAGTAAAAGCGGCGTGCCTTGGTTTAGGCGAGCGGTATTCATACGGTAGCCTCCTTCACATGGTAAGCCGGGTTCCAGCGCAGCCAGATCCGCTCCAGCCATTGGGCGCTGACGTCGGCAAGTTTGCCGAGCAGGGCGTAGAGAATAATGGCCACCACGACCACATCGGTTTGCAGAAATTCGCGGGCGTTCATTGCCAGGTAACCAATGCCGGCATTGGCTGAAATGGTTTCCGCGACAATAAGCGTCAACCACATCAGCCCGAGAGCAAAACGCACGCCAACCATAATCGAGGGCAGGGCGCCGGGGAGGATCACATGAATAAATAGTGAAAAACCAGACAGCCCATAGCTGCGAGCCATCTCTACCAGACCGCGATCGATATTGCGGATCCCATGCCAGGTGTTGATGTAAATCGGAAAAAGCGTGCCCAGCGCGACGAGAAAGATCTTGGCGGATTCATCAATGCCGAACCACAAAATCACCAGTGGGATCAGCGCCAGATGCGGCACGTTACGCAGCATCTGCACCGAAGTATCCAGCAGGCGTTCTCCCCACCGCGAAAGACCGCTAATCAGTCCCAGCGTCAGGCCAATCGATCCGCCGATGGAGAAGCCTACCAGCGCGCGCCAGGAGCTGATCGCCAGATGCTGCCAAAGCTCGCCGCTGGCGGAAAGCGTCCAGAAGGCTTCGACAACGCCCTCCGGAGAGGGCAGGATGCGGGTGGACAACCAGCCCATTGATGATGCGAGCTGCCAGAGCGCGACCAACCCAACCGGTAAAAACCAGGGCGCGAGGCGCAGTAACCACCTGTTTTTCGGCGTTGCCATCAGCAGGCTCCTTAGCTTTGCGCGATTTTGCGTGGGATAAATTCGTTTGCCACCGCTTCACCTTGTTGATGCTGGCGCTGCGGCTGCGGAATTTCTGGTATAGCGACATCCAGATGTGGGAACAGCAGCTCGCCAACCTTGTATGCCTCTTCCAGATGTGGATACCCGGACAAGACAAAACTGTCGATTCCCAGTGCGGCATACTCGTTGATACGCGCCGCGACCGTCGGACCATCTCCGACCAGCGCGGTACCCGCGCCACCGCGCACCAGTCCTACTCCTGCCCACAAGTTCGGGCTGATTTCCAGTTTGTCGCGTTTACCGTTGTGCAGTGCAGCCATTCGCTGCTGACCAACCGAATCCGTTCTTGAGAAGGCGGCCTGGGCTTTGGCAATGGTGTCGTCATCCAGATGGGCTATCAGACGATCCGCTGCCTGCCACGCCTCTTGCGTTGTCTCCCGGACGATCACATGCAGACGAATACCAAAGCGGATCTTGCGCCCGAGCGCCGCCGCTTTGGCCCGCACCTGTTCAATCTTCTCTTTCACCTGTTCAGGCGGCTCGCCCCAGGTCAGATAGAGATCAACCTGCTCGGCAGCAAGATCTTGGGCGACATCAGACGAACCGCCGAAATAAAGCGGTGGCCGGGGTTGTTGTACAGGAGGGAAAAACAGTTTCGCGCCGCGGACATGAATGTGTTTGCCGTTGAAATCCACGGTTTCACCTTGCAGCAAACGCCGCCAGACCTGAGTGAATTCAGCAGAGGCTTCATAGCGCTCGGTGTGATCAAGGAACACGCCGTCACCCGCCAGCTCTTGTGGATCGCTGCCGGTTACCAGGTTGAATAACGCCCGGCCGTTAGAGAGTCTGTCGAGCGTCGCGGCCTGGCGGGCGGCGACCGTCGGCGAGGTTACGTTTGGACGAAGCGCGACCAGAAACTTTAATCGCTGGGTGACTGGGATCATCGACGCTGCGACCAGCCAGGCATCTTCACAGGAGCGACCGGTTGGGATCAGAACGCCAGTAAATCCCAGACGATCGGCTGTTTGCGCAATTTGTTGCAAATAACCGTGATCGACCGGGCGCGAACCTTCTTCCGTTCCCAGATAATGACCGTCACCGTGGGTGGGTAAAAACCAGAACATGTTCAGACTCATAATTTTTCTCCTGCCTGCTGAGTGGGTTGCCAGATACGCTGGCGAATATCGATTTTTTTCGGCACCAGACGGTTGTCATAAAACAGATCGGCGGTTTGTTGTTGTAGGGCGGCAACAGAGGCGCTGACGGGCGTAATGGTGGTTGGCGGACGGTGATCCAGATAAGACGCAATTACCGGCTCGGGCAGGCCCATGGTTTTAGCCAGCAGAGTAATGCTTTGCTGGCGTTGGCTGAGAGTTAACGCATCCGCCTGGCTAAAGGTATCCAGTACGCCAAGAACAAAAGCGCTATTTTTTTCGGCATAAGGACGTGCAGCGAGATAAAACGAACCGGTCTGCTTGAGGTCTGAGCCGTCTTTCAGCACGCGCACATCACCTTGCAGTAATGCGGCCGAATAGTAGGGATCCCAGATAGCCCACGCATCGACGTTTCCTTGCTGGAAGGCCGCTCGCGCATCGGCGGGGGTCAGATAAGTCGGTTGAATATCGGTAAATTTCAACCCTGCCTGTTGCAGCGCCCGGAGCAGTAAATTGTGGGCGCTGGAACCTTTCTGGAAGGCGACTTTATGCCCTTTGAGCTGCGCAACGCTCTGGATCGGGCTATTTTTCGGCACCAGAATCACTTCGGCTTTCGGTTTGGGCGGTTCGACGCCCACATAAACCAGATCGGCTCCGGCGGCCTGGGCGAAAATTGGCGGAATGTCACCGGTACTGCCGAGATCGATACTGCCGATATTGAGTGCTTCCAACATTTGCGGTCCAGCCGGGAACTCAATCCACGAGATTTTGGTCTGTGGGTAACGTTTCTCCAGTAGCTGATGACTTTTTGCCAGCACCATGCTGACGCTTCCTTTCTGGTAGCCAATGCGCAGGGCATCCGGAGCCGATTCTGCGGCATGCGCCAAGGATGACAGGGACAGCAGCCCGGTTAATGCCAGCCATGGGGTGTGACGCTTGAGCAGATTAAGCATGGGCGGCACCTCGCAGGGCGTTCAGTTGCGGGAGTTGGAGATCGCGACGATGCAACGCCAGCCAGAAAGTGTCGAGCGCACTGTCCAGGCGCTGCTGCAGGTTGGGCGTAAACTGCGGTTTATGCTGATAATCGATGACCTGTGAATCATCGGCAAACACGCCGTGCAGGATCTCCTGAGCCTTTAACGCGCTCAGCACCGGTTTCAGCGCGTAATCGACGGCCAGTAAATGCGCCACGCTGCCGCCGGTCGCCAGCGGCAAAACCACTTTTCCTTCCAGCGCCCGCTCGGGGAGTAGATCGAGCAGCGTTTTCAGTGTGCCAGAGTAAGCGGCTTTGTAGACCGGCGTTGCGACAATCAGCCCGTCTGCATCCTGTAGTTGTTCGATAAATGTCTTCAGCGCCGGACTGTCAAAACGGGCATAGATCAGGTCTTCCGGGGCAAAGTTGTGCAGGTTCCAGTGAAAGACTTCGACATCCTGGCCGTTCAATTTTTCTCGGGCATATTCCAGCAACGCGCTGGAGCGAGAGGGAAAGCGTGGGCTTCCCGCCAGAGTGATGACGCGCATAATTTTATTCTCCCCTTATAACCAATTGTTTGCTTTTGATTAACATTGATAACAATTTGTGCAGTCTGGCAGAGAGACTTTCTTTTTCGAAATGATTTATACGGGATAGAAAAGTTGAAAAATGAATAAAAAGGAGGAAGCAGGAAAACGATTGCTATTTATTGCCGCAGGTCAATTCCCTTTTTGCTCGCGATCGCACATAATACGCCCCCGGTTTGCACACCGGGAATCCAGGAGAGTTCATGTACTACCCCTTCGTTCGTAAAGCCCTTTTCCAGCTCGATCCAGAGCGCGCTCATGAATTGACATTCCAGCAATTACGTCGCATTACCGGCACGCCGCTCGAAGCGCTTGTCCGCCAGAAAGTACCCGCAAAACCGGTTACCTGTATGGGGCTGACGTTTAAAAATCCACTCGGGCTTGCTGCCGGACTGGATAAAGACGGGGAGTGCATTGATGCGCTCGGCGCGATGGGATTTGGTTCCATTGAGATTGGTACCGTGACGCCGCGTCCTCAGCCGGGTAATGATAAACCACGTCTGTTTCGTCTGGTCGATGCAGAAGGTTTGATCAACCGCATGGGGTTTAATAACCTGGGGGTTGATAACCTGGTTGAGAACGTCAAAAAATCGCATTTTGACGGTATTCTGGGGATTAATATTGGTAAGAATAAAGATACTCCGGTAGAGAACGGCAAAGATGACTATCTGATTTGTATGGAAAAAGTCTATGCTTATGCTGGTTATATCGCGATTAATATCTCTTCACCGAATACGCCGGGATTACGTACGCTGCAATATGGTGAGGCGCTGGATGATCTTCTGACGGCAATTAAAAATAAGCAAAATGATCTGCAAGCGATCCACCATAAATATGTTCCAGTGGCGGTTAAGATCGCACCGGATCTTTCTGTGGAAGAACTGATCCAGGTTGCTGACAGTTTAGTTCGTCATAATATTGATGGCGTAATTGCGACTAACACCACTCTCGATCGTTCTCTCGTTCAGGGAATGAAAAATTGCGATCAAATGGGCGGCCTCAGCGGTCGACCGTTACAATTAAAAAGTACAGAAATTATTCGCCAGTTGTCTCAGGAATTAAAAGGTCAGCTGCCGATTATTGGGGTTGGTGGTATCGACTCAGTAATCGCCGCGCGTGAGAAAATAGCTGCTGGTGCTTCCCTGGTACAGATTTATTCGGGCTTTATTTTTAAAGGCCCACCGTTGATTAAAGAAATCGTCACCAATATCTGAATGCTACCTTAATCACAATCCAGGGCTTTATTTCTGGCCCTGGTTGTTTTATATTCCTTTACTGTTGCTTATTTAAACATTCTGAGCTTTTATTATTAAGGCAATAAACGAAGCGGCAAAAGGATACTGTCGTAATGGTGATGATTAAGGAAAGGAGAGAAACTGATGCGAATTAAACCCGACGATAACTGGCGCTGGTATTATGATGAAGAGCACGATCGTATGATGCTCGATTTGGCCAATGGCATGTTATTCCGTTCGCGTTTTGCTCGTAAAATGCTCACTCCAGATGCATTTTCTCCGTCGGGTTTTTGTGTTGATGACGCCGCGCTTTATTTTTCGTTTGAAGAAAAATGTCGCTACCTGGATTTAGCCAAAGAGCAAAAGGCGGAACTGGTGCTTAATGCGCTGGTGGCGATTCGTTACCTTAAACCGCAAATGCCAAAAAGCTGGCACTTTGTCGCACACGGTATTAACTGGTCGCCAGTCGTGGGGGATGCTGCTTGTGTGGATTTAAGCGATACGGATGAACAGGTAAACCTGTTAGTGGTTGAACCGGGTGAAAATGCCGCGCTTTGTCTGCTTGCACAACCTGGTGTGGTTATTGCCGGGCGAACAATGCAACTTGGCGACGCGATTAAAATAATGAATGACCGACTGAAACCGCAGGTTATTGCCGACAGTTTCAGCCTTGAACAGGCGGTTTAACTCTCCAGCCTGATTGTCGTTTTGGGAACGCAACTGCAGCACAGAATCGTCCCGTCATCCCCAATCGCTGATTTTTTCAGCGGACTAACTTCGCCTTCCAACAGTCGAATTCGACAGCATCCGCAAATTCCTGCCCGGCATGAATAGGGCACCCGGATACCCTGATTTTCCAGCTGTTCAAGCAATACCTGCTGATTATTTCCGCGAAAGGTCTGTCCCTGCCAGTCAATAAGTACCGTGGCATCGGGTTGTTGTTCCTGTGCTGTATCGTCTGACTC
The DNA here is from genome assembly GCF_030336705.1 of Citrobacter sp. Cb028. Classification (NCBI taxonomy): domain Bacteria; kingdom Pseudomonadati; phylum Pseudomonadota; class Gammaproteobacteria; order Enterobacterales; family Enterobacteriaceae; genus Citrobacter; species Citrobacter sp. Cb028. The sequence continues at coordinate 827,131 of NZ_JAOWCZ010000034.1, forward strand.
CGTCGCACCGTAAGCTCTGGCGGGACCGGTTGCCAAAATCTCTACCTCATCGCCGACGCGAATAACGCCACTGTTGCGTGCGATAAGATTCTGGCCGAAATCAACGTCGCCGTTATCCACCGCTGTCCGGAAGGTTTGCAGCGTGGCGAGCGGCTCGCCAGACGGATGTTTCTGGCCTTTTTCTGGACTAACGGTAGTGAAAATGCAGCGGCTACAGGGTTTTGCCACATCAAAAATGACGTCGCCAATGCGAATCACTTTCCAGGTGTCTTCTGCCCAGGCATCAGCCCCCGAAACCACCAGATTGGGGCGAAACTGTTCCATTTTGACGCTTGCCGGACAGCGATGTTGCACATCGCGCAGAGATGCTTCGTTGGCCAGCAGGTAGGGATAACCATCGGCAAAGGACAAAGGAACATCAGCGTGGCGCTTCACCCGGCGTGTCAGTTGCGGACCCACCCAGCGCAACTGCACGTCACGGGAGAAAAAGCCGCTCAGCCACAGGTTGATAGCCGCTGGCGCAATACGCGCGGTAAAATGGTTTCCCCACACTTCAGTCGGCGCATCCTGGGTGGCGAAGTCTGCGAATCGCACGAGCGCGCTGCTGCCGTCTGGAGCCGTGAGATGAAGTCCATCGTGGAAAGGGGAAGGGGTAAAGCGGACCATTTGCGGGAACTGTCGGGCGGTAATGAACGTCCCGTCGGGTTCGGTAATCATAAATATACGATCCAGGGCGAGACCGCTCACGTCTGCCAGGGCGTGCGTGAGTCCAATTCCACGCATTGATTTAACCGGATGAATAAAAAGTCGGGTCAACGTTACCACTGCACAGCCCCTTGAACGAAAATAAGCCTTCAACTTTATGACATACAGCCCATATTAGCTATAATGCGCAGCAATTTTCTAGGAGTAAAAGTGACATTATGAATTCTCTGTTTGCCAGTACGGCCCGCGGGCTGGAAGAGCTGTTAAAAACTGAACTGGAAAACCTCGGCGCGCTGGAGTGTCAGGTCGTTCAGGGTGGGGTCCATTTTAAGGGCGACACGCGGCTTGTTTACCAGAGCCTGATGTGGAGCCGCCTGGCCTCGCGCATTATCCTGCCGATGGGAGAGTGCAAGGTCTACAGCGATCTTGATCTGTACCTCGGCGTTCAGGCAATCGACTGGACAGAGATATTTAATCCTGGTGCTACGTTTGCCGTCCATTTTAGCGGCCTGAACGAGACCATTCGTAACAGCCAGTACGGCGCGCTGAAGGTCAAGGATGCGATTGTCGATGCCTTTACCCGCAAAAATCTGCCGCGTCCGAATGTGGATCGTGAATCTCCGGATCTGCGAATCAATGTCTGGTTGAACAAAGATACCGCCAGCATTGCGCTCGATCTGAGCGGTGACGGTTTGCATCAGCGCGGTTATCGCGATCGCGCGGGTCAGGCGCCGATTAAAGAGACGCTGGCCGCCGCTATTGTTATGCGTTCTGGCTGGCAGCCGGGCACACCGTTACTCGATCCGATGTGCGGCTCCGGCACGCTGCTGATTGAAGCGGCGATGTGGGCAACCGATCGCGCGCCGGGCCTGCATCGCGGGTACTGGGGCTTTAGCGGTTGGGCACAGCACGATGAAGCCGTCTGGCAAGAGGTTAAAGCCGAAGCTCAGGTGCGTGCGCGTAAGGGGCTTGCTGACTATACTTCGCACTTCTATGGCTCCGACAGCGATGCGCGGGTGATTGAAAAAGCGCGTAGTAACGCCCGCCGCGCAGGTATTGCCGATCTGATGACATTTGACGTTAAAGATGTCGCCAAACTGAGTAATCCACTGCCGAAGGGACCGTATGGTACGGTGATCAGTAACCCGCCCTACGGCGAACGTCTGGATAGCGAACCGGCGCTGATTGCCCTGCATAGCTTGCTGGGCCGTACGATGAAAAACCAGTTTGGCGGCTGGAATTTGTCGCTGTTCAGCGCCTCTCCGGATTTGCTCAGCAGCCTGCAATTGCGCGCTGATAAGCAGTTCAAAGCGAAAAACGGTCCGCTGGATTGCGTACAGAAAAACTATCACGTTGCAGAGACCACTGCGGACAGCAAGCCAGCCACGGTCGCGGAAGATTATGCCAACCGCCTGCGCAAGAATATCAAGAAGCTGGAAAAATGGGCGCGTCAGGAAGGAATTGAATGCTATCGCCTGTATGATGCTGACCTGCCGGAATACAACGTTGCAGTGGACCGTTACGGTGAGTGGGTCGTGGTTCAGGAATACGCTCCGCCGAAGACGGTCGATGCACAAAAAGCACGTCAACGTCTGTTCGACATCATTGCCGCAACGTTGTCGGTCCTGGAAATCGCGCCAAATAAACTGGTGCTGAAAACTCGTGAGCGGCAGAAAGGGAAGAACCAGTATCAGAAGATGAATGAGAAGGGTGAATTCATTGAGGTAAGCGAGTACAACGCGCGCCTGTGGGTCAACCTGACAGACTATCTTGATACCGGTTTGTTCCTCGATCACCGTATTGCGCGCCGTATGCTGGGCCAGATGAGTAAAGGTAAGGATTTCCTTAACCTGTTCTCCTACACCGGCAGTGCCAGCGTTCATGCCGGACTGGGCGGTGCGCGTAGTACCACGACAGTTGATATGTCGCGTACCTACCTGGAGTGGGCTGAGCGTAACCTGCGCCTGAACGGCCTGAGTGGTCGCGCTCACCGTTTAATTCAGGCCGATTGCCTGGGCTGGCTGCGCGATGCCAATGAACAGTTTGATCTGATTTTCATCGATCCGCCGACGTTCTCTAACTCAAAACGTATGGAAGACTCGTTTGATGTACAGCGCGATCATCTGGCGCTGATGAAAGATCTGAAACGTCTGCTGCGTAAAGACGGCACGATCATGTTCTCCAACAACAAGCGTGGGTTCCGTATGGATCTCGACGGTCTGGCTGAACTGGGATTAAAAGCACAAGAAATCACCCAAAAAACGCTTTCCCAGGATTTTGCCCGTAACCGTCAGATCCACAATTGCTGGCTGATTACCGCAGCCTGAAAGGATAAATAAATGTCATTGATCAGTATGCATGGTGCATGGCTGTCGTTCAGCGATGCGCCGCTTCTTGATAATGCAGAACTGCATATCGAAGATAACGAACGCGTCTGTCTGGTTGGCCGCAATGGCGCAGGTAAGTCGACGCTGATGAAGATCCTCAACCGTGAACAGGGTCTTGACGACGGGCGTATTATTTATGAGCAGGACCTGGTTGTGGCGCGTCTGCAGCAGGATCCGCCGCGTAATGTTGAGGGCAGCGTCTATGACTTCGTTGCCGAAGGTATTGAGGAACAGGCTGAATATCTGAAGCGTTATCACGATATTTCGCGCCTGGTGATGACCGATCCCAGCGACAGAAACCTGAATGAAATGGCGCGGGTTCAGGAAATGCTCGATCACCATAATCTGTGGCAGCTCGAAAGCCGCATTAATGAAGTGCTGGCACAACTGGGACTGGATCCTAACGCCGCGCTTTCTTCGCTTTCGGGCGGCTGGCTGCGTAAGGCGGCGCTGGGCCGCGCGTTAGTGAGCAACCCGCGCGTACTGCTGCTGGATGAACCAACTAACCACCTGGATATTGAAACTATCGACTGGCTGGAAGGGTTCCTGAAATCCTTCAATGGGACAATTATTTTCATTTCCCACGACCGTTCATTTATTCGCAATATGGCGACGCGTATTGTCGATCTCGACCGCGGCAAGCTGGTGACCTATCCGGGGAACTACGATCAGTATCTGCTGGATAAAGAAGAAGCGCTGCGGGTGGAAGATCTCCAAAACGCGGAATTTGATCGCAAGCTGGCGCAGGAAGAAGTCTGGATCCGTCAGGGCATCAAAGCGCGTCGTACCCGTAATGAAGGCCGCGTGCGGGCGCTGAAAGCCATGCGTCGCGAGCGTGGAGAACGTCGCGAAGTGATGGGCACGGCGAAGATGCAGGTCGAAGAGGCGAGCCGTTCTGGCAAGATTGTCTTCGAAATGGAGAATGTTGATTACCAGGTTGATGGAAAGCAACTGGTAAAAGATTTCTCCGCGCAGGTGCAACGTAGCGACAAGATTGCGCTAATTGGACCTAACGGCTGCGGTAAAACAACGCTGCTGAAGCTGATGTTAGGTCAGCTTCAGGCTGACAGCGGACGCATTCACGTCGGCACGAAGCTGGAAGTGGCGTATTTCGATCAGCACCGCGCCGAACTGGATCCGGATAAAACCGTGATGGACAACCTTGCTGAGGGTAAGCAAGAGGTGCTGGTTAACGGTAAACCTCGCCATGTGCTGGGCTACCTCCAGGATTTCCTGTTCCATCCGAAACGGGCGATGACGCCAGTACGTGCGCTCTCTGGTGGGGAACGCAATCGCCTACTGCTGGCGCGTCTTTTTCTCAAACCCAGTAATCTTTTGATTCTCGATGAACCAACGAACGATCTGGACGTCGAAACGCTGGAACTGCTTGAAGAGCTGATTGATAGCTACCAGGGCACCGTGCTGCTGGTGAGCCACGACCGTCAGTTTGTGGATAATACCGTCACCGAATGCTGGATCTTCGAAGGCGGCGGTAAAATTGGTCGTTATGTCGGCGGTTATCATGATGCCCGCAGCCAGCAATCGCAGTATGTGGCGTTTAAACAGCCAGTTGCGAAAAAAACAGAGGAAACCGTTGCTCCTAAAGCAGAAATTGTCAAACGCAGCACGAGCAAACTAAGCTATAAACTGCAGCGCGAACTGGAGCTGCTCCCCGCGCTGCTTGAAGAACTGGAAGCTAAACTGGAAGCATTACAAGCTCAGGTAGCTGACGCCGCTTTTTTCAGTCAGCCGCATGAGCAAACGCAACAGGTATTAGCTAATCTGAACGAAGCTGAACAAGAACTTGAGCAAGCCTTTGAGCGCTGGGAGTATCTTGAGTCTTTGAAGAACGGCGCATAATTTAAAGGAGCACATATGTGCGAACATCACCATGCCGCGAAGCATATTCTGTGCTCGCAGTGTGACATGCTGGTGGCGTTACCTCGCCTTGAGCATGGTCAGAAAGCGGCATGTCCACGATGTGGCACTACGTTAACGGTTGAGTGGGACGCGCCACGGCAGCGTCCTACCGCCTATGTGTTAGCAGCATTATTTATGCTGCTTTTGTCAAACCTCTTTCCCTTTGTGAATATGAATGTTGCGGGGGTGAGCAGCGAAGTGACGCTGCTGCAAATCCCCAGCGTTCTCTTTTCGGAAGATTACGCCAGCCTCGGTACCTTCTTTATCTTATTCGTTCAGTTGGTTCCCGCTTTTTGCTTGTTGACCATTTTGCTGTTGGTGAATCGGGTTCATATGCCTGAGCGGCTTAAAACATGGCTGGCGCGTATTTTGTTTCAGTTAAAAAGCTGGGGAATGGCAGAAATTTTCCTCGCGGGCGTGCTGGTGAGCTTTGTTAAGCTGATGGCCTACGGCGATATCGGTGTGGGCAGCAGCTTCATCCCGTGGTGCATGTTTTGTATGCTCCAGTTGCGGGCTTTTCAGTGTGTGGATCGCCGTTGGCTGTGGGATGATATTGCCCCTATGCCAGCCATTAAGCAGGAATTAAAGCCTGGTGTGCCCGGCATCCGACAAGGGTTGCGTTCCTGTTCCTGCTGCACCGCTATTCTTCCGGCAGACGAGCTGGTATGCCCACGCTGTCAGACGAAAGGTTATGTGCGACGTAAAAACAGTCTGCAATGGACATTGGCATTACTGTTTACGTCGATCATGCTTTATCTTCCTGCCAATATTCTGCCGATCATGATCACCGATCTGCTCGGGTCAAAGCTGCCTTCAACGATACTCGAGGGCGTGGTTTTAATCTGGAGCGAAGGTTCTTACCCGGTGGCTGCGGTTATCTTTATCGCCAGTATTATGGTGCCGACGTTGAAGATGATCGCCATTGCCTGGCTGTGTTGGGATGCCAAAGGGCACGGCAAACGCGACAGTGAACGAATGCATTTAATTTACGAGGTTGTAGAATTTGTCGGTCGCTGGTCAATGATCGACGTTTTTGTAATTGCCGTACTCTCCGCGCTGGTGCGCATGGGAGGGTTAATGAACATTTATCCTGCAATGGGTGCTTTGATGTTTGCTTTAGTCGTCATTATGACAATGTTTTCTGCGATGACATTTGATCCCCGTCTGTCGTGGGACCGTGAACCAGATCATGAGGAGTCCTGACAGCATGGAATCTAAAAGTGGGGAAGCCAAAGTGCAAAAGGTAAAAAACTGGTCGCCCGTGTGGATATTCCCTATAGTCACTGCCCTCATTGGCGCGTGGGTCCTGTTTTATCACTACAGTCATCAGGGGCCACAAGTCACGCTGATTACCACCAATGCCGAAGGTATTGAAGGGGGCAAAACGACGATTAAGAGCCGCAGCGTGGATGTCGGTATCGTCGAGAGCGCAACCCTGACTGATGATTTGACCCATGTGGAAATTAAAGCTCGTCTTAACTCCGGAATGGAAAAGCTGCTGCATAAAGATTCTGTCTTTTGGGTGGTGAAGCCGCAGGTTGGACGTGAAGGTATCAGTGGGCTCGGCACGCTATTGTCCGGGGCTTATATTGAACTGCAGCCTGGCAATAAAGGCAGCAAGCTGGAAAATTACCAACTGCTGGATTCACCGCCGCTGGCGCCGCCAGATGCGAAAGGGATCCGTGTGATTCTGGACAGCAAAAAAGCCGGTCAGCTGAGCCCGGGCGACCCGGTTCTGTTCCGTGGTTATCGTGTAGGTTCGGTTGAAACCAGCACATTTGATGCGCAAAAGCGTACGATTAGCTATCAGCTATTTATCAATGCGCCTAACGATCGTCTGGTGACCAGCAATGTGCGTTTCTGGAAGGACAGTGGGATCGCCGTGGATCTTACTTCGGCAGGTATGCGCGTGGAAATGGGATCTCTCTCCACGCTGTTTGGCGGTGGCGTAAGTTTTGATGTGCCAGAAGGGCTGGAACAAGGCGAACCGGTCGCACAGCAGTCTGCGTTTAATCTCTATGACGACCAAAAAAGTATTCAGGATTCACTGTATACCGATCATATTGATTACCTGATGTTCTTTAAAGATTCAATTCGTGGCCTGCAGCCCGGTGCGCCACTGGAATTCCGTGGCATCCGTTTGGGTACGGTAAGCAAAGTACCTTTCTTCTCGCCGAATATGCGTCAGGTCTTCAACAATGATTACCGCATTCCGGTGCTGGTACGTATCGAACCAGAACGTCTGAAGGCACAGCTGGGAGAAGATACTGATGTTGGCGCTCATCTGGCAGAATTGCTTAAACGAGGATTACGGGCATCGCTGAAAACCGGGAACCTGGTGACTGGCGCTCTGTATGTCGATCTCGACTTCTACCCGAAAGAACCGCCGATTACCGGTGTGCGCGAATTTAACGGTTATCAAATTATTCCGACCGTGAGCGGTGGTCTGGCGCAGATCCAGCAGCGACTGATGGAAGCGCTGGATAAGATTAACAATCTGCCGTTGAACCCGATGATTGAGCAGGCGACCAATACGTTGTCGGAAAGCCAGCGTACGATGAAGCATCTGCAAACCACGCTGGACAACATGAATAAGATCACGTCCAGTCAGTCGATGCAGGATCTTCCGGCGGATATGCAGAACACGCTGCGCGAACTGAACCGTAGTATGCAGGGCTTCCAGCCGGGGTCCGCCGCCTACAACAAGATGGTGGCGGATATGCAGCGTCTTGATCAGGTACTGCGAGAACTGCAACCGGTACTGAAAACGTTGAACGATAAGAGCAATGCGCTGGTATTTGAAGCGAAGGACAAAAAAGATCCAGAGCCGAAGAGGGCGAAACAATGAAAAAGTGGCTAGTGGCGATGATGGCGGTCTGGCTGACGTCATGCAGCTCCAGCGGAGAAAATAAAAGCTATTACCAGCTCCCTATCGCGCAAGGGGGCGTACAGAGCTCAGCTAACCAGGGTAACCGTCTGCTGTGGGTTGAACAGATTGCGGTCCCGGACTATCTGGCGGGTAATGGGGTGGTTTACCAGACCAGCGATGTGCAATATGTGATAGCGAATAATAATCTCTGGGCCAGCCCATTAGATCAGCAATTGCGCAATACCCTGGTTACGAACCTCAGTATGCAGTTGCCTGGCTGGGTTGTCGCTTCGCAGCCGCTGGGAAGCACTCAGGACACGTTGAACGTTACCGTGACCGGCTTCCACGGTCGGTACGATGGTAAGGTCATCGTGAGCGGTGAATGGCTGCTGAATCACCAGGGGCAGTTGATCAAGCGTCCATTCCACATCGAAGCTGTACAGACTAAAGACGGCTACGATGAGATGGTGAAGGTTCTGGCCAACGCCTGGAGCCAGGAAGCGACGGCAATGGCTCAGGAGCTGAAACGCATCCCTTAAGCTTAAATAATTGTAAATTATGCCGCCCCTGGTTCATTGCCCGGGGCGGTTTTTTTTATTTTTTTAGCCGTGGAGATAGCTGTTCTGACAGACTATTTTTGTACAAATGATTTTGCGGGTAGCTCACAAATATGACACTGGCGTGAATTTTGCGCATTGACGAGCCTGATGTTTAGGGGTATTCGTTTTAGTGTGATTGCACACTTAGTAATCACTGTTTTCTTTTCCACCAGACCCAAAAGATGAGGGAAACGAGGCATGAAGAGACAAAAACGAGATCGCCTGGAACGGGCACATCAACGTGGATATCAGGCCGGCATTGCCGGACGCTCAAAAGAAATGTGTCCCTATCAGACGCTGAATCAGAGGTCATACTGGCTGGGAGGCTGGCGAGAAGCCATGGGGGATAGGGTTTTAATGGCCTGATTCTGTCTCTTTAGATAAAAGAAACCTCCGCAGAGCGGAGGTTTCGCCTTTTTGCCCTCCAGACAAGACGAATAAACGTTAATGTCTGGCTGCTAAGCTGACCTTGATTAGAACGCGGAAGTGTCCTGGAACAGACCCACTTTCAGATCGTTTGCGGTATAGATCAGACGACCATCAACCAGCACTTCACCATCAGCCAGGCCCATGATCAGGCGACGATTAACGATGCGTTTGAAGTGAATGCGGTAAGTCACTTTCTTCGCAGTCGGCAGAACCTGGCCGGTGAATTTAACTTCGCCTACGCCCAGCGCGCGGCCTTTACCTTCGCCGCCCAGCCAGCCGAGATAGAATCCAACCAGCTGCCACATGGCATCCAGACCCAGGCAGCCCGGCATCACCGGATCGCCGATAAAGTGGCATCCGAAGAACCACAGGTCCGGGTTGATATCCAGTTCAGCTTCAACATAACCTTTGTCAAAGTTGCCGCCGGTTTCGGTCATCTTGATGACACGGTCCATCATCAGCATGCTTGGTGCAGGCAGTTGTGGCCCTTTTGCGCCAAACAGCTCACCGCGACCAGAGGCAAGAAGGTCTTCTTTTGTATAGGATTCGCGTTTATCTACCATGTTCTCTGTAAGCCTTATTTTATTGAAGCACGCAGGATAGCTAACACGTGTACGCTGAACAAGTCCGATCAGTTCGGAATAATCCAGTTCAGCCAACGTAGCGGCCAGGGAAAACGATGACGACCTTCCTGCTGCGTTGCCGTAGCAATACGCTCCTGGATAGTTTGCATCAGCGTTGTCTGGCCTTCACCATCCCACACCAGATTTAATAACAGTGGCAGCGCATCGGTCACGTCGTCCACCGCCCAGATAGTGAATTTTTCTTCTTCTACGGCCTGTAGCAGAGCGGGCTGCAGGCTCAGGTGTCTGACATTCGCTGAAGGAATGATAACGCCCTGTGTGCCTGTCAGCTCACGCTGCTGACAGATGGCGAAGAAGCCTTCAATTTTCTCGTTCAGACCACCAACAGGTTGTGCCCGACCAAACTGATCGACAGAACCGGTAATGGCGATGCTTTGATTAACAGGAACGTCGGCGAGGGCGCTAATCAATGCGCAAAGTTCTGCCATGGACGCGCTGTCGCCGTCCACTTCACTGTAGGATTGCTCAAAGGTCAGCGAGGCAGAGAAGGGGATTTGCTGTTCAAGCTGGAGTTCCGACATCAGGAACGCCTGCATAATCATCATACCCTTCGCATGAATATTTCCGCCAAGCTCGGCTTTGCGCTCAATATCCGTAAATTCGCCGTCGCCAATATGAACCACACAGCTGATACGAGAAGGCTCACCAAACGCGCGGGGGTGACCAGGAAATTCAATCACCGACAGGGCGTTGATTTGGCCAATACGCTCGCCTTCCGTCTCGATCAGGATCTGTTCCTGCAGGATCTCATCCTGCATTCGTTCGGCGAGGAAACCTTCCCGCCATTCACGCTGGGTTAGCATCAGGCTGAACTGCTCAGCGTTGCAGGTTTCGCCCTCGCATAACGGGGCCACTTCTTTGAACTGACGGGTGATCCACAGCGGGTTAAGCGGCAATGTATCCTGTTCGCCGGTATAACGAACGGCTTCACGGATCAGCACTTGCCAGGCATCAGGGGCCGGGTAGGGCAAATTGTTGCGCGTAGCGGTATGTGTTACCCACTGACACCACTGCGTCATGGTTTCGGCATCCACTATCTGCAGATTATCTTCAAACTCGCTATAAATAGCCTGCTCAGCCAGCTCCGGCTCCATGTCCTGGAAGTCTGCCAGTGATTCACGTTCACCGACTAATACCACTTTGAGTTTAAGCGGCATAGGTGGAACGGAGACGGGCAGCGGGCGAGACTCATCAAAAGCTACCCAGTCAAAACGCTCGTGGCTGACAATGGCTTTCAGGCGCATCCACAGCAGCGGTTGGGCCAGTAGCGTGCGCAACGAAATAACCAGCACACCACCGTTGGCCTGATGCACAAGGCCTGGCTGTAGGGTAATTTCGCCGTTGAACTGACGCAGACAGCCAAACAGTTGTTCGGCTTCAACCCAGTCAGCGCAGACTACCTGGGTTAATGTCGCAAAATTGTCTTCTGCTGTCTCAGCTGTACGATAGCGGATAGTGTGACCGGAGATATCATAATGACCTCCGGTGAGACTTCCGGCATCCGAGTGCAGAGGCCGCGCGGCCTGTGCAATAAGGTTGATGTACTCAAGCTCCTCCGGCGCTTTTACCAGCATGAACGAAGACGTCGTCCAGTGCTGAAGAAGCTGCTCTAGCGCAAATTGTAAACGTGGCTGAGTATCACTAAGTAAGGTATCGGTGTCGTCAGTGACGTGCGGCTGTGCAAATACTTCCTGATAACTATCGGTGTCAGGAACCAGATCACGCCATGCAAGTTTCGTAATGGTCAAAGTTGATGTTTTTTAGTCTGTTGTAAAAAACGAGATTATACCGTAACCATCATCACTGCACACGTGGAAAGCGCTGTGAAACGAATGCGATGACGCGCGACAGTTCACAGGCTGGATATTCTTTTCTTCAGATGCCGAAAAAGCTGATATTCTGATAAGAGTTACACGGTAACATTGAGATCGCAATGAAATATCAACAACTTGAAAACCTTGAAAGCGGCTGGAAATGGAAGTATCTGGTGAAGAAGCATCGTGAGGGGGAATTAATCACCCGTTACGTAGAGGCCAGCGCTGCCGAAGAAGCCGTTGATTTGTTGCTAACCCTCGAAAATGAACCGGTTCGGGTCAATACCTGGATTGAAGAACACATGAACTCTGCGTTGCTAAATCGTATGAAACAAACCATACGGGCGAGGCGTAAGCGGCACTTTAACGCGGAGCATCAGCATACGCGAAAGAAATCTATCGATCTGGAATTTATGGTCTGGCAGCGCTTAGCGGGGCTTGCGCAGCGGCGCGGTAAAACGCTTTCTGAAACCATTGTGCAACTGATTGAAGACGCAGAGCATAAAGAGAAGTACGCGAATAAAATGTCGACATTGAAGCAGGATTTACAGGCGCTGCTGGGAAAAGAATAACCACAGAATGGCTAAATGTGTTGTGTACAGGCGTGCTTTGATTGATAAAAAGTGAAAAAAAAAACCCCGCCAAGCGGGGTTTTTCATAAGACGATAACTTAAGCCTGAGGCTGAGTTACAACGTCTTTGATACCTTTAACTTCGATCTCAACACGACGATCCGGAGCCAGGCAGTCGATCAGTGCAGCGCGAGCTTTCACGTTGTCACAGGTGTTGCCAGTAACCGGGTTGGATTCGCCCATGCCACGTGCAGAGATTTTGTCAGAAGGAATACCTTTAGAGATCAGGTAATCAACAACGGACTGAGCACGTTTCTCGGACAGACCCTGGTTGTAAGCGTCAGAACCGATGCGGTCAGTGAAGCCCAGAACCACTACGGAACCGTCTTTCGGGTCCAGGTTGCTCAGCTGGCTGTACATCTGATCCAGAGCCTGCTGGCCTTCTGGTTTCAGAGTTGCTTTGTTGAAGTTGAACAGAACGTCAGACTTCAGAGTGAAGTGTTTGGTCTGTACTTCTGGAGCCGGAGCCGGAGCAGCAACTACTGGAGCTGCTTCTTCCTGCTGACCGAAACGGTAGGAAACACCAACGCTCAACAGACCGTTATCCGGACGACCGCCAACGGTGTTCGCGTCACCGATGTTGTTGGTCCACTGGTATTCCAGACGGGTAGCGATTTCAGGAGTAATTGCATACTCTACGCCACCAGCGAATACTGGGGAAACACCAGTGTCGTGGTCTTTGAAGCCTTCGTTGTTTTTAGCGTCTGCACGCCAAACCATACCACCCAGACGGGTATAAACGTCCAGATCGTCAGTGATTGGGTAACCCAGTTTAGCGGTCAGCTGAACGCCCTGAGCTTTGAAAGCGCCGTTTTGATGGGTAGCGTCGGTGTAGCCTTTGTACGGCATACGACCTAACCAGTCGTAACCCATTTCAAAACCAACGTACGGGTTAACCTGATAACCACCGAACGCACCAGCACCCAGTTGGCTTTCGTGGGTAGGACCAGCGTTGTTGATCTGGTTGTTACCAATATCATGGTACTGAGACCAGCCCAGTTTAGCACCAGTGTACCAGGTGTTATCTTTCGGAGCGGCCTGCGCCACGGTAGCGAAACCAGCCAGTGCCACTGCAATTGCGATAGCTGTCTTTTTCATTTTTTGCGCCTCGTTATCATCCAAAATTCGCCATGAATATCTCCGAAGAGAGATAACACGGTTAAATCCTTCACCCGGGGACCAGTTCAATAGTTACTCTACCGATATCTGCGGCTTATGCCGAGCACCCCTGGCGATGTAAAGTCTACAACGTAGTTGAAAACTTACAAGTGTGAAGTCCGTCAGGCATATGAAAAAAAAAGGCTTGTGTACACAATATTTAACATTTATAGATGAATAAATGTACTGAAGATTTCCTGAAAACCGCTTCAGACAGGCCTTCAGCCGGAAAACGCGTTACAGCTCAATGGCAAATTAAAACATGAAAAAAAATTCCAGGATAAATCCTAATTTTACTCAATGATACAAATTCGAGTGAATTTTTAGCCCGGAATGCTGTCTCCCCGCAAGTGACTGAGCGCGAACAGGACGCATGATAAACCCCATCGCATTACCTTCATCTGCCGCTTTTACCAGTTCGGCATGTTCATCTTCGGTTAATTCTTCCGTCAACCAGCCGATGACGACGCTGTAGTTACCTGTGCGCAGCGCACGAATCATCGATTCCAGCGTATTGCAGGGGGAGAGCTGGCTGATTTGCATGACTTTGGTCAATGGAAGCCCGGCCGACTGCACCCACTCACGGCTTAATTTTTGCTGAGGCGTCAGCCACAGCTGCCAGCGTGATTGTTGCCCTAATTGTTGCAGCAGGGGAAGCAGCAGGAGCTGCGTCATCATGGGCTGGTCCTCGCGATAGACCACTTCACTGATAAGCCCAGCGGTAGCGTTCTCTGCTGAAACGCGCGCAATGCTGCTCGATGCGGAAGAGAACGACGAAGAACGATTTGCATAACCTGAAGTGTACATAATCAATCCAGCCCTGTGAGTTACTGTATGGATATACAGTAACCCTGCCATCAATAAAGATCAACCTTATTTTCGGAAACAGGTTCGCAATTTTTAGTCATCATCACGGGAAAAATAAAATTCATCTTGCCCCATACGCATAAGTTGCCTATTTTCGTCATTAACGGATCTGCTACTGCAAATTATTTGCTTACGTTATGATTTAAAAGGATTTTTATGAAAGAAAAGTCTTATGCAAGAATCTATAAATCACAAGAATATCTGGCTTCTCTGGGAACAATTCACTACCGCTCACTGTTTGGCGGCTATAGTCTGACGGTTGGTGATACGGTCTTTGCCATGGTAGCCAGCGGTGAGTTATATCTTCGCGCCTGTGAGCAGAGCGCCCAGTACTGTGTAAAAAATTCTCCTGTCTGGCTAACATTTATCAAGCGCGGGCGACCAGTTGTACTCAATTATTACCAGGTGAACGATACCCTGTGGCAGAACCAGCAGCAGTTAGTATCGCTATCACAATTTTCACTCGATGCAGCCGTTAAGGAAAAACAGAGTCGCTTTGCACAACATCGCCTGCGGGAATTACCGAATATGACGTTTCATTTGGAGACCTTGCTAAATGAAGCAGGAATTAAGGATGAGGGGACATTGCGATCGCTGGGAGCTCAGATGTGCTGGTTGAAACTTCGGCAAAATAACCCTGCCTTAACGGTAAAAATACTCTATGCCCTTGAAGGAGCGGTTGACGGGGTGCATGAAGCCGCGCTCCCGGCGACGCGTCGCCAGGAGCTGGTGGAGTGGGTGAGTTCTCTTACGCCGGAACCGGGGTATTAGATGGCAGCACAGCAATTTGTTGCTGTAATCGCCGAATCTCCGGGAGCAGGGCAATCAGTAACCCAACTTGCTGTACGACCAGCGGCTCTTTACTGTCCGGACGTGGCTCGAGATGCTGAATTCGCTGCTTCAGATCTTCCAGCGCCTGGTATACGCGCTGCTCATCAGCAGGTTGATGGTGAAGCGCATCATCTACATAGCAGACGGCATCATCCAGCAATGCCAGAACGTCAGGATTGGTTAACTGCTCGCGATGTGCGCCGAGGGCGGAAATATAGCTGGTAAACGTATGGTTAAGACACAGCAAGCGGAACGCCGTTTCGCGTGTTTGGGCCGTGACATCCGGTTCACTCGACATGTTCGACACCACCGAAGCAAGTTCCGCATCACGATTGTGCGCGTCACGGCGGGCGATACGGTATGCCAGACGATTATCACGCCCCTGATGATATTGTTCGAGAATAGCATCAAGATAACGACAGTTAGCGTCAGTGGCCCGTTCAATCACTCGCGGCAGATTCCGAAAACGCCAGTCTGGCCAGATAAAGCTGACAGCAGCCCAGGCGATGGCACAGCCGATCAACGTATCGATGACGCGCGGAAGTGCAACTTCAAAACCTTCACCGAGCAGGTTAAAGCACAACAGCACCAGCAGAGTGATAAACATGGTGGCATGCGCGTACTGGACGTTACGAAAGGCAAAAAACAACACGCCGGTGATCACCAGAAGGATCAATTGCCCTTCGAGAGAAGGTACAAACCACAGGATCGGTAACCCAATGGCGATCCCGACTAATGTGCCGATAATCCTTAGTGCCAGACGATGTCGGGTGGCGTTGTAGTTTGGCTGGCAGACAAACAGACTGGTCAACAGGATCCAGTACCCGTGGTTCATTCCGGTTATCTGGATAATGGCATAGCCGACGCATAGCACCAGCGACATGCGAACAGCATGACGAAACAGGGCGGACTCAGGCGTGAAGTTACGGCTCAGACGCAACCAGATATCACTGAACCCATGCGGGCTGTCATCGGCAAGCTGATTTTCAGACTCATTGCGCGAAAGTACCTGAGCCTGTTCAGACTCAATGGTAGCCAACTGGGCATCAATGGCCCGCAGGTTTGACAGCAAAAATCCCAACGTGTTGAGCAGGTCGGCAGGCTCACCACTCGCGCGCATGCGCTCAAGTGCAGCATCAATATGGGTGAAGACGCGCTCAAAGTGCGGATCGTGCTGATAAGGCGTGCGTAATAAAATACAGCGAGACAGTTGCGAACACGCTTGCCCCTGCATCGACATCAGGCGCTGGAAGCGGAACATCACGTCGCTGTGGCGGAAATGGTCGCGAAGCGTTTGGTACTGAATATGCGAGGAGCTTGCGCGTTCGTGAATATCCTGCGCCACAAAATAGTAATGTAGCGTGCGACGTGTTCCTCGCTGTCCGCGGTCGCCGCGCAGGCGGGTCAGCAGTGACACCTTTGTCTGGTTTAGGGTCGCCATCAGTTGCCCATTCGCAAGAGCCAAATCATACAACGGCGCCTGGCTTTCATCTTCTATGTCGGGATCAAAAAGACGCGATTTCAGTTCCAGATAGTGCGCTAACTGTTCATAGCTACGCGCCAGATTGTCCTGCAACGGGCGAATAGGGAACAGAAGATGTCCGGTCAGGGTTAACAGGTTGTACCAAATGGCGCCCGCGAGCAGCAGGATCGGTTGCTGATACCACTGATCGTAAAGCGAGGTGCCGAGCATTGTGTAAATGGCGATCAGCAACGCGCCAAAGGCGATGGTTGCATAGCGCTGCCCTAATCCCCCCAGCAGTATAAAGCCGCTGGTGGAAAGCGTTAACCCAAGGGCAAACAGCCATGGCCATGGGAAGAGCAGTTCGACCGAGGCCGAGGCAATGAAAAAGCACACCAGCGTGATGATCAAATTGCGCAGGCGGCCTGCAAGACGATCGTCCAGGTCAGTAAGCGCGGCAGCGACCATACCCAGCGTGAGCGGGATGGTCAGCTTAACGTCACCCAGCCACCAGGGCAGCGCTGTTGTGCCGCAAAGCGCGATAAAAATCCGCACGTAGTACAGCCAGGTGCTGTTCCAGGTATAGCGTTTGAGCAGAGGACTTAACATAAAGGCCATCGGTCCTGATTATTCGAAGCGACGACGCGCGTTGGCTTCACGCGCTGCGCGAGCAACTTCAACTGACACTACCCGGCGACCCACCGGCCACAGTGCAATCGCCGCGATTTTGAAATTCGCAATGCCAACCGGGATACCAATAATCGTAATGCACTGGGCAATACCGGAGACAATGTGCATCAGGCACAACCACCAGCCGAAGAAAATCAGCCAGAAAATATTGAGCACGGTGCCTCCGGTATTCAACAGGACGTTTTTGCCCGCTGGATTAAGCTCATCGACATGAATCGCTTCGTTACCGTAGGGAAACAGCGAGAGTCGGGTAATTTCCCAGCATGAGCGGGTCAGGGGGAGAGTAAAAATCAGCACAATACTGACCAGCGTAGCCAGTAACCAGGCTAAGGTGGTGGCGAATCCCCCGAGCACAAAATTTAAAATATTCAGAACAGTACGCATAAACCCTCGGTTAACTCTGGTTTTCTGTGAATTCGGCAATTGTAACGTTTTTTTGGGCTGGAGCACGTTTTCTCTGGCGGTTACACTGATAAGCAAACCTCTTCGTGTGGATCCGCTTGAGTCTTATGGAACTGAAAGCAACTTCTCTTGGAAAACGTCTGGCACAACACCCTTACGATCGGGCCGTTATTCTCAATGCCGGGATTAAGGTTTCCGGCGATCGTCACGAGTATCTTATTCCCTTCAATCAGTTACTGGCTATTCATTGTAAACGCGGCCTGGTATGGGGTGAGCTGGAGTTTGTGCTCCCGGATGATAAGGTGGTTCGTCTTCACGGCACAGAATGGGCTGAAACCCAGCGCTTCCATCACCATTTGAATTCGCTCTGGCAGCAGTGGAGTCAGGAAATGAGCGACGTCGCTGCGGGAGTTTTACAGCAGCAGTTGGAGGCGATCGCCACCCGCACCAGTGAGAATAAATGGCTGACGCGCGAGCAGACGTCAGGGCTACAGCAGCAGATCCGCCGCGCCTTTGCCGCATTGCCGCTCCCGATCAACCGGCTGGAAGAATTTGAAAATTGCCGTGAGGCGTTACGTCAATGCCAGGCATGGTTGAAGGACATTGAAGCTTGTCGCTTGCAGCACAACCAGGCGTATACCGATGCCATGCTGGAAGAACATGCCGATTTTTTCCAGCAAATTGAGTCCTCGCCGCTGAATCCGGCCCAGGCGCGGGCGGTGGTGAACGGCGAACAATCATTACTGGTTCTTGCGGGGGCCGGAAGCGGCAAAACATCCGTATTGGTCGCCCGTGCGGGCTGGCTACTTGCGCGAGGGGAAGCGGCGGCGGAACAAATCCTGCTGCTGGCGTTTGGACGCAAAGCGGCCCAGGAGATGGACGATCGCATCCGTGAACGTCTGCATACGGAAGAGATCACTGCGAGGACGTTTCATTCACTGGCGTTGCACATTATTTCGCAGGGGAGCAAAAAAGTCCCGACGGTTAGCAAGCTGGAAAATGATGTTGCCGCGCGTAGCAAACTTTTTATCACGACCTGGCGTCAACAGTGCAGTGAGAAAAAGGCACAGGCCAAAGGCTGGCGGCAATGGTTAGAAGAAGAGATGCAGTGGTCTGTACCCGAAGGTAACTTCTGGGATGACGAAAAATTACAGCGCCGGCTGGCTTCCCGGCTGGATCGTTGGGTTAGCCTGATGCGTATGCATGGCGGAGCGCAGGCGGAGATGATCGCCAATGCTCCGGAGGAGATTCGCGATCTGTTCAGTAAACGCATTAAGCTGATGTCTCCCCTGCTCAAGGCCTGGAAGGGCGCCCTGAAGGATGAGAATGCCGTCGATTTTTCCGGGCTGATTCATCAGGCCATTGTCATTCTGGAAAAAGGCCGGTTTATCAGTCCGTGGAAACACATTCTGGTCGACGAATTTCAGGACATTTCTCCTCAGCGTGCCGCCCTGTTAGCCGCACTGCGCAAGCAAAACTCACAGACTACGCTGTTCGCCGTAGGGGATGACTGGCAGGCAATTTACCGGTTTAGCGGAGCACAGCTTTCGTTGACCACCGCATTCCAGCAAAACTTCGGTGAGGGCGACCGTTGTAATCTGGATACGACTTACCGTTTTAATAGCCGCATTGGTGAAGTCGCAAACCAGTTTATCCAGCAAAACCCTCATCAGCTTACGAAACCGCTCAACAGTCTGATGGCAGGCGATAAAAAAGCCGTCACGTTGCTCGATGAAAGCCAGCTGGATCTGCTGCTGGATAAGCTGTCGGGATTTGTGAAGGCAGAAGAGAGAATTCTGGTGCTGGCGCGATACCATCATCTGAAACCTGCCAGTCTGGAGAAAGCAGCTACCCGTTGGCCTAAGCTACAGCTGGATTTCATGACTATCCATGCCAGTAAGGGACAGCAGGCAGATTACGTTATTGTTGTGGGGCTTCATGATGGGAATGACGGTTTTCCCGCCCCGGCCCGCGAGTCGATTATGGAAGAGGCGTTGCTTCCGGCGGTGGAGGATTTCCCGGATGCTGAAGAGAGACGCTTGCTGTATGTGGCTCTAACGCGTGCACGGCATCGGGTATGGCTGCTGTTTAATAAAGAAACACCGTCGTGCTTTGTGGATGAGCTTAAACAACTGGATGTTCCGGTAGCAAGAAAACCCTGAATAGCAGGCGGCAATTGCCGCCTGCCCTGCGTTTATTTGAGGCGCTCTGCCAGATAGCGGGCGTAATCTGGGATCAAGATGTCCGTTGCATCGTTGAAGTTTGGCGACTGGATAATAAAATCGGCGGTCGACACGTTGGTGGCAACCGGAATGTTCCATACCGTCGCCAGACGCAGCAGGGCTTTGACATCAGGATCGTGAGGTACGGCGTTCAGCGGATCCCAGAAGAAAATCAGCACATCAATTTTCCCTTCTGAAATCAGCGCACCCACCTGCTGGTCACCCCCCATCGGACCGCTCAGCATGGCGTTGACGTCCATTCCCGTTGCGCGTTGGATTAAGTTTCCCGTTGTTCCTGTGGCGTACAGAACGTGCTTTTCCAGCAACGGCTGGTGGCGTTCCACCCAGCTCATCAACATCTTTTTACAGTGATCGTGTGCAACCAGCGCAATATGCTTACGCGCTGGCAATGTGCGAGTTGTTAATTCCATAGTACAGCTCCCAAGTTAACCTGGTTACAGAGTACTGGAAGCTCTTGACGCTGCAAGAGAAAGACAAAAAAAATGCGTATGCGAACATAAATGTCATGAAGGAGGCTGTTTCTGAGCCCATTGCAAAAAGTTACTTCGCGTTTGTGCGTCTGCCTGTTGGTACCAATATTTTAAGCGCTGTTCGGTTAGCGTTTGCGACTGAGGCGGCACGCGATCCAGTTCAGATACCCCGGAAAGCAGCGAGCTGTCATCGGCCATCATCGTAGCAAACTGCGGTAATGACGCATGTTTAGCCGCTTTGTTATAGCGTTCAGTTTCCATTTCATAATTCACTATTTTCGCTGTGGATGTGATTGACAGAATATCCAGCTTGACGGGGATAGGCATGGAGTCCCCATCCAGCAATTCCACACGTGGAACGTCATCAAAATGCGCTGTATCCCGCTCATTGTTCAGACGCGGGAGGTGGAAATTAACCTGGCTGACGAGTTGCGTATCAAAGCTGATGACCAGCGGAGGCGAAATATACAGACGTTCTTCGTGGCTGGACAAGCGAATGGTTTTTTCTACGCGAAATACGAGCTGGTGGCGACCATTTTCCAGCTCGATACTGTCGGCGCCACGCAGTAATGAGCTGGAAACTTTTTTTCCGTCCAGCACCAAAAGGTCAATATCATTAGACAGGCGTAATGAGGTAGCAAAAACGGTTACCGGCAAACACAGGGCAATTAAGGCTGTCACAATGCCGGCTTTCATAGGTTTCTCCTGTCCAGAAAATAGCTGCAAACATGTATCTAAATTTTTCGATAATCACGTTTACTAACATATAGACATATTTTTGAGTTTAGCTCTCATACGCCAGTATGGGATGAATGGTTGCGGGGGCAGGTTTGTCGTACACTTTGTTAAACAGCCTGGAGGAAAACGATGAAAGAGACCGATATTGCTGGCATTTTGACATCTACCCGCACGATTGCACTGGTTGGCGCAAGCGATAAACCCGATCGCCCAAGCTATCGCGTGATGAAGTATTTACTCGACCAGGGCTATCACGTTATTCCCGTTTCACCGAAGGTTGCCGGAAAAATGCTGCTGGGGCAGCAGGGCTATGCAACGCTGGCGGATGTGCCAGAGAAAGTGGATATGGTCGATGTCTTCCGTAATTCTGAAGCGGCGTGGGGCGTCGCTCAGGAGGCTATCGCCATCGGCGCGAAGACGCTATGGATGCAGCTTGGCGTAATTAACGAGCAGGCGGCCGTGCTGGCGCGTGATGCGGGGCTGACGGTGGTGATGGATCGTTGCCCGGCGATTGAGATCCCGCGACTGGGACTGGCGAAGTAAAGTTTGACTGTCGCCGGATGAAACGCACAGGCCCGATAAGCGAAGCGCCATCGGGCCTGTGTTAGTATCAATTACGCAGGCGCGGAGCCTGAAGCTGTTTACGGATTGTGCGCGCCAGTTCATCCATTGACGGTTGCTCCGGATGTTCTTCCTGTAGCTCGCTACTCAGTTGTGCTTCGGCCAGATACGTATGCACTGGCAGACCATTATCGTCTTCCATCACCACGTGATACCAGGGAGCGGCGCGAAGTTCGCTGTTAACCGCCAACTCATCGGCTGACGGCTCATCAAGCGAATATTCCGGGTCGATATCCACGACCACTCCGAGGTAACCTAACAGGGAATGGCGGACCTGCTGGCCGATACCGAATTTGCTGGCAATCATAGTCACCTCCCGGGAAATAGATACCCTCTATGTAAGGGTAATATTCCACTTTTCAAGTTACATGATGCGACAGGCAAACCCTTTCAGATACAGCCCTTCCGGGTAGGTAGCGATCACCGGATGATCGGCGGCCTGACGGAACTGCTCTATAAATTGTACATCACGACCAGCATCTATTGCGGCATCAGCGATGATTTTCTGAAATAAATCGGTCGTCATCAGCCCGGAGCAGGAAAATGTTAGCAGTACGCCGCCTGGGTTCAGCAACTGAATAGCCAGCATATTGATGTCCTTATAACCGCGGCAGGCGCCCATCAACTGGCTTTTGTTTTCGACAAATTTCGGCGGATCCATCACGATGACATCAAATTTCTCACCGCGATCGCGATAGGCGCGCAGCAGTTTGAACACATCATCTCGCACGAACTCGGCTTTACTCAGATCCAGCTTGTTCAGTTCCACGTTCTGGCGGGCAATATCGAGTGCTTCCTGAGAGGTGTCGACGCTGACCACCTGACGGCATCCGCCCATTAATGCTGAGACCGCAAAGCCGCCGGTATAGGAGAAACAGTTCAGGACACGCTGGTTTTCCACATAACGACGCGTCGCCAGGCGGCTATCGCGTTGATCGAGGTAATAGCCGGTTTTGTGACCGTGCTGAATATCAACCAGCAGCTTCATCCCGTGTTCTTCGATAGGCAGCAGAGCAGGCGGCAGTTCGCCCGTGACGGGCCCTTGGGTCAGCGCCATACCTTCTTTTTTACGCACGGCCACATCGCTACGGTCATAAATAGCGCAGTCCGGGAAAACAATTTGCAGAGCACTAATCAGCGCGGCGCGTTGGTATTCAGCACCCGCGCTGAGCAACTGTAATACCAGGAAGTTGCCGAAGCGGTCAATAGTGACACCTGGCAGGCCGTCGGATTCTCCGGCGATCAGACGGTAGCTGTCCAGACCGTCCTTTTTCGCCAGCCAGTCACGCCATGTCAGCGCCTTCTGCAGACGACGGGTAAAGAAATCAATGTCGATGGATTCAGACTTATCGAAGGTCCAGACGCGCGCACGGATCTGCGACGCCGGAGAGAACGCACCGCGCGCTATCCATTTCCCCTGGTGGTCAACGATATCAACGGTTTCACCGAGGTTGGCTTTACCTTCCATACGTGCGACAGCACCGGAAAATACCCACGGATGGCGGCGAAGTAATGATTTTTCGCGCCCCTTGGCTAACACTAAACGAGGATAATGTGGAATTGTAGATTCAGTCATGCGGAGCAACCTCTCACAAACAGTGACGCGGGTTGGATGAAAGTACCAACCTGAAACCATTAAAATAAAATGGCGCGTAGAGTAGCACAGATGATGAGGTCAATCATCAGCGTCTGGCGCTACTGCATGATGGTATGGCGGGACCTCTGCTTATCGAGCGACGGTTTAATCTCACTGAACAGGTGCGACAACTTATTCTGTTATCCCCTGCTAATCTATGGACAGATCAGGAGATTGCCGATCATCTGTCCATCGGTACCTGTTCTTTCATTTATGTTGATAAGGAGAACCGCAATGTCGAAAGTCTGCATCATCGCCTGGGTCTATGGCCGGGTTCAGGGGGTAGGATTTCGCTACACCACCCAGCATGAAGCGCAACGGCTGGGGTTGACCGGCTATGCGAAGAATATGGATGACGGCAGCGTAGAAGTTGTCGCCTGTGGTGAAAGCGAGCGGGTGGAACAACTGATGAAGTGGTTGAAAGCCGGGGGACCGCGCAGCGCCAGGGTTGATCGGGTTCTCAGCGAACCGCACCGCCCTGGCGACGAGCTAAAGGGATTTAGTATCCGCTATTAAATACATTTCACCGGTTTCGGCAGGCCGGCAATTTTAGTTGCCTGCTTAGCTGGGCCTTTCGGAAACAGGCGATAGAGATAACGGCTGTTGCCTTTTTCTTCGCCAAACTTGTTGGCCATCGCTTTTACCAGCATGCGGATAGCGGGGGAGGTATTAAACTCCAGATAAAACTCGCGAACGAAACGCACCACTTCCCAGTGTTCGGGGGAGAGAACGATACCTTCGTTTTCGGCGATTTTCTCCGCCAGCGGCTCGCTCCATTGTGTGGTGTCTTTCAGATAGCCTTCGCTATCGGTCTCAATTTCATGGCCTGCAAAAATGAACATAGTGCTCTGTCGATAAAGTAAAAACCGCCCTTAGTTTAGCAAATAAGGGGCGGTGTGAGAAACCTCGACCTACAGAAGTAGCTGTAGCAGATTGTTGGCATTAAGCTTCTTCAGCGCGTTGCATTTATACGTCGAAACCTGTTTTTCGCTAATCTGCGTCATATGCGCAACATGTTTTACCGATTGACCGTTAACCAGCCTGTCGAGAACATTGAACTCCATGCCAGTCAGGCAGCAATTCAGACTGCGTACCCGACGGGGCTCTTTAGCAAGCAGATACGCCGCATCCACGACGGCAATTCTGTCATCAATGATATGTAAGGTCAGCGTGGCAAAACGCTTTCGTAAATGCGTGGCCAGTGCCCAGCCTTTTTCATTGCACACCAGATAAACCGTTCCCTCCCAGCGCCTGGCCTCCAGTTGAAGCAGAATGTCGACCAGCGCCAGATGCGTCCTCGCGACGGAAAAGCGGCAACGCATAACGAGGGTGTCGCAGGCTAACAGCGAACGGTGCCACTGTAACGCGCCGCTCTCAACTTGAGTGTGAGCGTTACGGCGCAGAAGGGCGTAGCGCAACCCTTCGGCATAAAAACGATTATTATCAAGAATGACGTAATTCACGGCGGCCTCTTTATAACGTACTGGGTGTGTAGATGATGCGTAGCGTGCCGGTGTAATCCCCGGCGTTTTTACTGCTGGCTGCAAACGCAGGGGTTTTCAAAACAATAGGGGCTGGTACGCACAGTACGCTCTCACGTCCGCCGGGCAGGACGACCTGACGCAGATGCTGCGGATCGTTGGTGCCTTGCCAGACTAGGGTTTTACCGTTGGCGACGGTTTCGGTTGCGCCCGTGACAGGATTAGTGACGAAGACCTGATAGTCGAGACGATCCCGCGCATCGGTCTGACTTCCGCCGCGTCGCCGGATTGAAAATGCCTCTTCAGCACGGTCCGTTGAGGGGAGTCCGTCGTCCTCAAACCGAAGATAAGTGCGGGTGCTGGTACTGTTTTTGCCGTCGTACAGGCACATATCCAGCGTGTTTTCACCCTGGATTTCACTGCCACCCGGCCGCCCCGGGAAGTTGGTCAGGTTGAGGTTAACGATAGGCGTTGAGTGCGGAAATGCCGGCAGATAAATCTGCTGATTACCCGGATCGACAACCTCAATGCGCATCGTGGCCTGCCAGCTAGCAATGGCGCGATAGCCTGGACATCCGGTATTGGGGTCAGCGAAGTTCCCGCCGCAGTTGCCACTATCCCATTGACGCAGGTTCTGCCTCAGCGTTGCGGTCCAGATACCCGGCAGAGCGAGCTTTTCCAGTTCGCTTTTCACGATATAGAAATCGAAGTAGGGTTCTCTGGTCCAGTTTGCAACAATCTCTGTCCCTCCCGTGATAAAACTGGGATAGGTAAAGACTTTATTATTGAAAAACATGTAGTGGTCGCCATAGACCTTAAGATCCACCGTTTTGCTGGTAAGGGCATGCGTAAAACGTAAATTGATGGCATAAGGTGTCCCCGGGTTCGCCGTGAACCAGGCCGGGGCGGTCATGCAGGCGCCAACTGTGGAGTCGGTACGGGACAGACACGTCAGAGTATTACGTCCCCACTTTTGCGGATCGGCGACATCATAGCCGCTCGGTTCATGAACCCAGATATCAAAGCGCGCGGGGGGGGCCATGCGATCGAAGCTGATATCGACGCTGGTGTTTCTTCCGGCAGGGGCCGCTGCCTGAGTCTGACCCGCCCACAGGCTTAAAAAAAGTAAAATAATTAAGTGCTTGTTCACATCATTTCCCTTTTGTGACGTTGTCTGCATTCATGGCAGTTGGACCCGTTGGTACCGATCGTCCGGCGAGCATCAGCTGTGCCTGTTGCTGGACAGTATCCGGCAGGGCAGAGAAGGTTAATTCCCGGCAAGGGATCGACCCGACGTAACGCACGACGTCGCGCATAGTCTTTACATTCAGCTCGCACTGATAAAACTGCTGCTGACGCACCAGGTAGAGGTTATGCAGCAGAGCGTCGCTTTGAGCGCTAAACCCGCCGTTGCCAAGGTCGCTCCAGCCGTTAACGTTCAGTGGCACGCCGCCGATAAACGGCGAATGTTGCTCGTCAGTTAACTGGCCGAGCCAGGTGTAGCTTGCCGTGGTTTGCACGTCCCGGCGGAGCAGTTTGCCTGGCACCATAAACAACGTTCTGCTGCCTGAACCTTGTGTGATTTCACTGCTGGCACCCCGCGAGACATCCAGCGATTCGTTAATCGTCAACGTAGTCTGCTGATAGCCCGGCACGGCGAAGAGGGCGCGGCTATTGCCTGGAATGTCTGCACTGCCGCCGTTATCCAGCGACACGGCAATACTCGGATCCTGGGAATCTTCCGGTGTGGCAACGTTAACCGCGATGGCTGAAGCAGGACGTCCGTCGCTCCAGCGGCCCAGCCACAGACCAGAGCGCGACAGCGCAAGCGTGGAGTTGTAATTGCCGCTGCTGCTCAGGGTATGGCGCCGATCCTGACGATCCCAGGCATCGCTGACTGTCAGGCTCCCGTTGCCATATCGTCCGCCCTGGCGCGTGTAGGCAGAGGTATTGAGTGAATCGCTGTTAATACCTGATGCGCTCAGTCCATACTCATTTTCACCACGTGCGTCGGCATACCAGTTGTGCGCCACGTTATAGCTCAGCTGGTTTTTATCATGCTGCTGGTGCTGCCATGTCGCGCCCAGAGAGGTATAGCTTGTCGCATTGCCCTGACGGTTATGCGCCATTGACAGGCTCACGCTCAGGTAGCCGCCTTTATCCCTGCCTTCGCGCGAGTCATCGTTACGCATGAAAAGGTTAATGCTGCTGTTGATGTTCAGACCGCGTGTGCTGAAAGCCGTACTCAAGCCACCCTGCCAGGCCCGCGTGCGTGAGCGTGTCATATAAACCGACTCCCAGGGCAAGCCTGCATCGTGGCGATCGTCACTGTCCGGGAGTTCCCGACGAGAAACGTACCGTCCTTCGTTGCGGTTATCCGAATATCCCAGGCTGGCGTACCAGGTGCCGACAGGGACGGAGAACATCACCGACAGGCTTCGGTAACAGCCATTTACGGCGTCATATCCCGCGCTTCGGGTATTGCAGTTTTCCGCTGATAACGCGTTGCGATAGAAGCTCAGTGAAAAGCCGTCGTTATAGCTGATTTGCTGAATATTGCCGCGTTGTCCTTCGCTGCCGTAAAGGTAGCTAAACCGGGTCGAGAGTACGCCATCGATCGGACCCGCATTGAAACCACGACTCCAGTCGAGAGCATTTTCCAGAAAACGTTGGTTTTTCTTTATCGCTGCGCCACTGGTGAGTGCCAGC
Organism: Citrobacter sp. Cb028; assembly: GCF_030336705.1. Classification (NCBI taxonomy): domain Bacteria; kingdom Pseudomonadati; phylum Pseudomonadota; class Gammaproteobacteria; order Enterobacterales; family Enterobacteriaceae; genus Citrobacter; species Citrobacter sp. Cb028. Next base: position 854,437 of record NZ_JAOWCZ010000034.1, read on the forward strand.
GTTGGAGTGACAGGCAGGCGGACACCCGCCTGAGCGACCGCGCTACGTTCATCGTTTTGATTGTTATTGTCTGTTTCGCCCGCCTGCAGGAACCACTCGACGCGGTCAAACGGCGTAATACCGGTGCGGGTAAACGGTATCTGCTCGGTACGTGTCAGCCGGTTATTTTCATAGACGGACAGCGTCACGGTATAGCTCCCGTCGGGGAACGATCGCGTGTCCAGGGTCTGAGCCCCGGCATTGAGATAGAAACTGGCCAGCAGCTGATTGCCCCGGCGGGCGTCAATACGCGCATCATGGGAAAGCAGCACGGTGATGGGGGTACCCTTTGACTGCTGAACCGGATTGATCCATGCCCTTGTCGAGCCTGTGCGCAGGCCGCGAATTTTGCCCAGCGGCAGTTGGCTGAGGTTGATATTCCCACCAGCATTACTGAACAGATCGCGGGTATCCATCTCGCCTAATTGAATATAGTACTGACGCCAGATATCCTGGCGAAACCAGGCATTGTTGACGGTTATTTCTTGTTGCTGCTGGTGCCTTGAACGCTGCCCCAGCCAGGTCCAGTCGAGATTAAAGTAGCCGTCCTGCGTCATGGCCAGCGCGCCATTGCCCTGAACAGTGGCTGACTGGTAATCCCTGTCGGCAACAAAATTGATATTTTGTTGATGGATCAACGCATTCTCAGTGCCCTGCGTAGGCTGATACCACTGGTTTTCTGTGGTCTGTTTAGGCAGAAATTTCTTGTCCAAAAACAGGCTAATGCGCGCGTTATTCTCATCATAGATAATGGCCGCACGATGGGTATCAATGTAATCACATCCCGTTACGGAGCCATTGCTGCTGCACGCCAGGTTGCCGTTACGGGCAAGTGGAACGGCGAGAGCTGCAGACACGGTGGCAACGAGGGCAGGAGCGTCATTAAACTGACGTTTGATAGCCGCGACCACGGTTTCGGGTGCGACAAAACTTACCGATTCAAGTGTGATATCCGTTTCAAAAAGGCCAAGCGATTCGCCATAGAGGTTAACCTCTATCCACAGACGCTGCGTTTTCGCCAGATCTTCGAAACCTGCCGGGACGGCCATCTCGGCGCAGGCGAGTTGGATGGATGCGGGTAATAAAGCAACTAAGAGGAGAGTATTTCTGTGAAACGCCATGACCAAGCCTCGACATCATCCTGACGTCAGAGGGTGGGCACCCTCTGACGTTATCCCTTATGTACTGTGGTGTTACGCACCGCCTTCCGTGGTCGTCGCCTGCGTCAGCATCAGGCTGACAACGCCGCTGTACTGACCGGTTTTCAGAATGCCTTTGGTGGTCTGAGAAATGGTCAGTGGCAGTACCGCTGAACCGTTTTCAATGCTGCCTGGGAACAGTTCAGTTCCGGTAAATTCGGCATCGGTGGTAGACAGTGTTTTATCACCCAGAATCACCGTCATCGGTACAGTCTCGTCGCCATCCATATTGGTGAGCTTAGCTGCGCTAACGAGGCGCACTTTGACATTGCTGGTGGCGGAGTTAGACCACACCTTGGTGTTCAGACGGTAGCTTTCCAGCCCACGACCTGGCAGGTACTGCATGTCGATGCTGGCCGGCAGTGGCGTGTTATCGGCCTGAGTCATATCCAACTGTGAGTCAACGCTGGCGTTGACGGTAATATCTTTTTGAATCGCCAGCGCGCTAAAGGACGAGGCCATCGCGGCAACAATCATCAGAGGTTTAATATAGTTACGCATTGATATCTCCATATTTACAAATGAGCACCTTGGCTCTTTAAACAAACTACGTGGGTTATTACTGTGCCGTCGTGTTATTGCACGACGGGTAAATCAGCTTCTTCAGCGGTTTTATTCACCCAGTTGAAGTAGCGGAACTTATATTTCTGACCCTGTTTCATAGTGAGCGTTTTTAATTTCCGTTCAGTGTCCGGATAAATCGTCGCGTCTTCTTTTATCCATTTACACGATGAAACAGCATCACAAATACCAATCTCTCTGAGCGGCACACGCAATGTGCCGTTGTTTTTTAACGTTCCCCGGCGAGGGTCAATCGACAGTGAAATTACGTTTTCTTCTGGAGCAATGTGGACCAGTGCGCCCCAGATCACATTGACACCTAATGTCGCCATTGCTGCAGGGGTTTCTGCCTTGCCTGGAATAATGCTGTCAGGTTGTTTTACCCCTTCAAAATAGACACGCCAGGTGGTCTCTTTTTTCGGAGGTATAAGCGATACCAGACGAACAACGCGCATCGCTCCTGCAGCCAGAGCAAATTTCTCGGGCGTAACCACCACGCCACCTTCTTTCCACGAAGCGACGTCAATTTCTTTTTCCTGGGCTGTTCCGGGATTAAGAATTTTCTTTTGCCTCACCCGAATGAACTGAATATCATCCGTTTTTGAAGCCACCTTAATTTGCGCCGCACCGGATCTGTCTACATTCAGCTCCATGGGATACACGCTCATATTGGCCATTGTCATTTCTGAGAAAAATGGCAATGACAGCGCGGCGACATAAAAGGCGGTTGTCATGCTCACTCTTTTTTTCTGTTTCACAATCAGTCTGCCTGCTCTGAGTTTAAAGGCGGCGCGTTAACACCAGGACACCGTCTGCTTTCGTATCGCTTCAGGGCAGGGAAACTTTAACCAGAACAGCGATTTGTGAAAATTTGTATTAGTTAACTCGTTATATACAGTTTTTTATCCTGCTTTTCTGGCTTTAAGGTTGTATAGTTAAGCGAAAATACCGCGGCCAAGGATGGGAGGAAAATTCCTTCTGATGAAAAAATAAGCAGGTCAGGGGGCGGTTTTCATATCGACGTACCAGGGAATAAAAAGCATGCGGTAACAGCCGAGAATAAAAGATGTTTTTTATATGCAATAATTCGTTGTTATTTGATCCTGAAGCACATGCAATAAGTCTTGTTGGACAACCCGAGTCTGTATTAACACTTTCGGCGCCAGCCGTTCGTCTTTTACAGGAATTCATTAAACACCGAGGACGCGACTTAAGCCGGGAGGAATTGATCGCTCGCGTGTGGGAAGAATTTGGCTTTACGCCATCAGGAAATAATCTCAATAAAGCGGTAAGCGAACTGCGTAAAAGCTTCCAGTCTCTGGGAGAGGGGCACGAATTGATCGTCACTGTCCCGCGCTATGGTTTCCGTTTTGATGCTGATGTGATTTTTCAGCCTGGAGAGAAAATTCAAGCCGTTGATCCGCAACCCCCCTCAGCGCAACAAGACGTTCTGCCCCGGCGAGTATCCCTGAAAAAGTGGTTCAGAATAGGGGCATTGATTGCTGTGCCGTTGGGAGCGATCTTTTACATTAGCCGCCCGCAGGAGATAACTGTTCCGGCGAAATTAAAGCCGGTCCAGGAAAAAATCGCGCGTTGTAGTATTTGGGTTATCGAAGATCATGGACGGCCGTTAGTGCTATCAAAATTAGCTGAGCGACTGGAGGCCAATGACGTGGCTTGCGAGCGCGAGGAGTATGCTATTTATTTTTTCAGCGCCCGTTTTTCGCTTGCAACTGCTGATGAACTGTTTATCGGGGCCTGCCCGGTCAATAAAACACGTCTGTGCAAGACCATTCGCTATAAAAACGGGGCTGGAAAATGAAAATAAGGCTTCTTTTTGGACTGGGCGGAGCCCTGGTCGGCGGCGCGCTGGCGCTGTTTTACTATTGCGGCGCGACGGGAAAAAGCGATGTGCTGGCCTGCAGCACTGAATTTAACTTTACGCGCAATGAAGGGAAAGCAAGTGAAGTGAAGGTAAATGCCCTTGCTCAGTTCTATTTTCATCGGGACGGTACAGGGTTGACCACCTATAAAGGTGCGGCAAGAGCTGGCGGGCAAAATTTTATCGTTGACAGGGATGTAGACTTTACGTGGGAGCAGCGGGACGATGACAACGTCATTGTATTGACCTACACCAAAACCTGGCTTCGCCACAATGACAATACGCCGAATGCCCAATGGGGGAGTTTCGCCTATCCGACCTCACGCTACTACCTGACGATCTCTGAACTTTCACCTGCTGTGTGGCTTATTCAGGACCGGCGCTATCCTACCTATATCTGCCGGGGTCAATAAGGTATAAAAAAAGAGAATGCCATTGGCATTCTCTTTTTTCGTATCAGTGATGCTGCTTAATCGCGGCTGGCGAAGCCCAAAATGCTCAGCAGGCTGACGAAGATGTTGTACAGCGAAACGTACAGGCTGACGGTGGCACGGATATAGTTGGTTTCACCGCCACGGATGATATTACTGGTTTCAAACAGGATTGCGCCTGAAGAAATCAGAATAAACACCGCGCTGATCGCCAGATGTAAAGCCGGCAACTGCAGGAAGATATTCGCAACCATACCAATCAGCACCACCACGATCCCTGCCATCAGCATACCGCCGAGGAAGGACATGTCTTTCCGCGTGGTCAGCACGTAGGCTGAGCAGCTGAAGAAGACCAGCGCCGTACCGCCCAAAGCCATGGCGATAACATCACCCATGCCCGCAGACAGGTATGTGTTCAGGATCGGTCCCAGAATGTAGCCCAGGAAGCCGGTGAAAGCGAAAGCTGACAGAATACCAACCGGTTTATCCGCCGTTTTATAGGTCAGGAACATCAGACCATACATACCCACCAGCGTCAGGATAAGCCCCGGAGAGGGCAACATCAGTACGGTACTGGCAGTCGCAGTGAGCGCCGAAAATGCCAGCGTCAGGCTGAGCAGGAAATAGGTATTGCGCAGCACCTTATGCGTGCTGAGTAGCGATGTACGATCGCGTGAAGAACTAATAATACGATCCATGAGTCACTCTCTTATGACAGATGTAATTAATGATGGAGGATAATGAAATCAAGGGGAATGACACAGCGGTTTTACCCATCTTTACGCATTTTAACCCGCCAGGCTTAAGCATATTATTTCAACAAAAGCTCCCGAATCAGATGTTAGCACTATATGTGTAAAAATGCCTGTTAGATATCTGCCAGGTAACTGAAAAATATTGCGTTATTCCTGTTTCTCTCTGACAGTGACAGCGGTGTCTACATAAAACAGAGCAATAAGGTAAAGGGAATGATTCAACATAAATCGAAGATATTGACGTTTACGCTGTTGACTGTCTGTTTGATGTCTATCAACGGCGCGGCGATGGCGGCAAATGTTCCCGCAGGAACAATTCTTGCAGAAAAACAGGAACTGGTCAGAAACAATGGCAGTGAGCCAGCGTCGCTGGATCCGCATAAAGTCGAAAGCAACGTTGAATTTAATTTAATCAGCGATATGTTCGACGGACTGGTGGCGGTTAAGTCGGATGGGTCTATCGAACCCCGGCTTGCCGCGTCCTGGGAGAACAAAGACAACACCGTCTGGACCTTTCATTTACGTCCGGGCATAACCTGGTCAGATGGGTCTGCCATTACCGCACAGGATGTCGTCTGGAGCTGGCAGCGTCTGGTCTCACCGCAAACAGCTTCACCTTATTCCTCGTATCTGGGCAATATGCACGTAGCAAACGCCCTCGATATTGCCCAAGGGAAAAAAGATCCTGCCGATATCGGGGTCAAAGCCCTGGATGATAGCACGCTGGAAATTACCCTGACGCAGCCAACGGCGGCGTTTCTGGCGATGCTGGCGCACCCGTCACTGGTTCCGCTGGATAAAGTGCTGATCGGCCGTTTTGGTGATAAGTGGACCCGGCCAGAACATTTTGTCTGCAGCGGGGCGTACAAGTTATCGCAGTGGGTCGTCAATGAGCGCATCGTTGCCGTGCGTAACCTGCATTATTGGGACGATCGGCACACCGTCATTGATAAGGTCACTTATTTGCCCATCAGTTCAGAGTCCGCAGACGTTAACCGCTATAAGGCCGGCGAAATCGACATTGTGTATAGCGTCCCGGTCAATCAGTTCGCGCAGTTGAAAAAGACGATGGGCGATGAACTCCATGTCTCACCTCAGCTTTCAACCTATTACTATCAGTTCAATACGACTCGAGCGCCGTTTAATGACCCGCGCGTGCGCCGGGCGCTGAATATGGCGTTAGATAAAGACATCATCGCACAAAAGGTGATGGGGCAGGGACAACGCGCGGCGTGGGTTATCAGCCAGCCGGAAATAGGGGGAGTGCAACTGCATGCGCCGGAATATGCGGCGTGGCCGCTCGAAAAACGCATTGCCGAAGCTAAGAAACTGCTGGCTGAAGCTGGTTTTGGCCCTGAGCATCCGCTTAGCCTAAATCTGCTCTATAACACCTTCGAAACGCACCAGCGTATTGCCATTGCCGCATCGTCAATGTGGAAGAAAAACCTCGGCGTTGAAGCCAAGCTGCAAAATCAGGAATGGAAAACCATGCTGGATACCATGCACACCGGTAATTTTGACGTCGTGCGCTACGCATGGATCGCCGATTATGATGATGCCTCAAGTTTCCTCAATATTTTCCGTACCGGCGATAGCGAGAATACCACCAGGTACAGCAATCCCGCTTTTGATGACGCGATGCGCAATGCGGCGAAAGCAACTTCGCTGGAGGAGCGAGGCAAATACTACCAGCAGGCTGAAGACCTTTTAGGAGAGGATGTGCCAGCGATTCCGGTTTACCACTATGTCCGCACGCATCTTGTGAAGCCGTGGGTGGGAGGATTTGCGCCAGATAACCGGGGAAATTACTACACCAAAGATATGTTCATCAAAAAACATTAAGCGCTGTAGCCAGTATTTGTGCTGAATAAACGGTCAATCTGTTGTTATTTCAGTCGATTAACAATATTTTGGCTGTTTTTCAGGCAAACGAACGCATTGATGCTTTACAGGTCCGTTCGGGATGTTTATAGTGCGCCTCATTGGAAGCGTGGCCGAGCGGTTGAAGGCACCGGTCTTGAAAACCGGCGACCCGAAAGGGTTCTAGAGTTCGAATCTCTACGCTTCCGCCAAATACGAAACCCAAGTCGTTATGCGACTTGGGTTTTTTCTTTTCTGCCAGTTTCCAGTATGCCATCCAGTATGCCATTACCGTCTGGCTTGCGCTGGCTCAGTTGAGCAGGCATTGGACAGGTCACACCCCTTTCATCTTGCCGCCAGAGCTCCCGGATAGTGCCGGGCGATAATGTCGTTCAGCTTATCAACCAGTTCTGCTCGTCTGAACGTAATATGAGCCGTCCCCTTCTGAAAGTATTTGATTGAAAACATCTCGTCTTCGTAACGGTTGCTGTGCTGGTTTTCATGGATATGGTCGCTCAGCCGACGGGTAACGTCAGCGCGATTGTCGGGGACAGGCTGACCATCCATAAGCATCAGCATCCGCTCAAGATCAGCTAACCGAGCGCACTGCCGGCCCCAGTTAAGCCCAAATCCTCACCGGTCAAATTTGACCAGCCCCGTCACGATGATCTTCTTCCCAAATTTACATGGGCTATTGGTCTTAAAATCCCACGATAAGCCTTTGAACACATTTATCACACCGCGCTCAAACACCTCGCCTTTATTCAGATGTAGTTGCTCAAACGTGCTCAGGATATTCTCAGCGCTATCACCGATGAGCGACTGGTCCTTATCCATCAGGAAAATCAGGGGTTGTATGCCGCGCGTAACGCCGCACTGGCGATTCACAGTGGCGAATGGGTGGTGTTCCTGGATGCCGATGATCGGATAGCCGAAACAGGCCGCGTCGGACCTGGCCCAGAAAGAGAAAGCCTTTGACGAAACCGTCAGTACTGAAGTGGCTCGCGGCCTGTATCAGGAAAAGAAACAGCTTTCCGGTCAGTGGGATGACTTTCACAATGCCAGAAATAAAGCCTCCCGGGCACTGCAGCGTATTGTGGACTCCGCGTATAAATTCAAAGTCAAAACACTGCTTTCCGGCACTACGGTGAATAACTGGCAAAGCAAGTACGACCAGCTCAGAAAAGAGAGAGACGCTTATGCTGCTATAAGCGAGAAAATCACCTTTCTGGAACTTGAAGATAATGCCGGCTGGGAAAGCGTAAAACAGCAGTTTCTGGATAAGGTGGCCCTGCTGGAAAAAGCGCAGGAAGAAAAAGAATATCAGGCAGATCTCAAGCGTCAGATGCGGGAAGAAAAACAGCGTCAGGACGAACTGGAGAAGCAGCAGCGCGAAGCGGAAGAGGAGGAGCAACGCCTTGCTGAGCAGCAGCGCTTACTGGGGGAGGCTCTGCTCGCTGCTGAAGGTGCTCACCGGGAAGAGCTGGAACGACAGCGTCTGGAGCTGGAGCAAAAAATCCAGGACGTGCATCAGCAGTATGAGCGCGCCAAATCCATGGCCCAGCTCACGAAGCAGGGCCATGTGTATGTGATTTCTAATATCGGCTCCTTCGGTGAAAACGTTTTTAAAATTGGTATGACCCGACGGCTGGAGCCTATGGAGCGCGTGAAAGAGTTAAGTGGCGCAGCCGTGCCGTTTGATTTTGACGTCCACGCCATGATTTCCTGCGATGACGCTCCTACGCTTGAAAAGACACTGCATGACCATCTGGAAAGCTACCGGATTAACCGCATCAACCTGCGTAAGGAGTTCTTCCGGGTCGAGCTCAGCAGAATTATCGATGAGGTGGAGCGTCACCACGGGCTGGTTGAATATATTGCTGACCCTGTGGCGCTACAGTATCTGCAGAGTCTCGAATATGCAGAAAGCGAAGCCGCATAAACAATGACTTTCAATAGCTCCTTATACGTCAAATGGACAACGGGTCATGAATGACATCTCCCCACGGTAAAATAAAAAACGGTATCCGTGCTCACTGCACCAATCACGAAAACTCGAACAAATCCATGTGCTGTTGCAACCCGGCCAGGAACATCGCTTTTAGCTTTGACTCTGCGAAGAAAAGCTGTCAGTACCATATCTGATAAAACGATCTGTTTACGTGGAGAAGGGAAAACGAGCTCTTTATGCAGGCCCCACATATTTTCAATTATCGCCATTGCCTGTTTTGACAGTGGTACACGGTGCATCTGACTGGCTTTCATTTTTTCTGCAGAATAGTCCAGACAGCATTTTTAAAGTTAACTTCAGACCATTTCATGGCTAGAGCTTCCCCTGAACGACAAGCCGTGAGTATGACAATACTCAGCAACGCTTTGCTGACATTGTAAGGTTCACCATGCTGGATGTGGGTTGCCAGAAAAAGAGGGTTACTCTTCCATGGCATAGCTGGCTGATGGACCCATTTTTGCTTATAAGGAAAATTTGAAACCTGTTGCTGTGAGAGTTAGTGCTGTTACGTTGCCTGAAATTGGCAAAGGAATGGAATTACCGGGCAACTATCAGACTCACCACTTCAGCCCTAGCGAGCTCTGGGTAACTTCTTTTTCGCTGGATATGATTGGTGCTGACTCTTCGAAAATAAAGCCCTCAGCATTAAGTGCGAGGGCTGGAAATAATTAATTGCTATATTTCCCTAAAAACACGATGGCGTTATTGTCCGAAATGAATAATGTATAATATTCATTTGACGAGACCGGTTTAATACCTTTTTTTATGATATCAGATAGTTTGTTTTTATTTTCTTGCTCATCCCCATAACCATGAAGGGTTTGCGTGAACCCTTTGTTGACCAATTGATATGACGCTAAAAACTCAGTAGCTGGAAAAACGAAATGGCCTATAAGTGGTTTGTTATCTATTAATAACCTTGCTCTTTCATTTTTATTCAATTGGCCTACAGTACCAATGGATACGATGTCTTTATGAGTGGCAATGTCTTGCGCAATCATGCTAAAAACAAAATCTTCATATTCTTGTTGTGACTTCATAGCGTTGCTTAGTTGAGCACTAAAAGCAAGCGAAGCAATGACTGGGATCAGTGCAGCGTATTTAAAACGAGGAGCGAAACGCATAATCGGGATAGCAATTATAACCAATATAACTGAAAATGAGACTAAAGTACGGGGAAGTACTGGTGCGTCCTGAAGTAATAATGTTGGCCCCATAAGTGAAATAATGAATATTAAAAAGGATACAGCTCCGTACAAAATAAATGATGCTATTTGCTTTATATTATTACGGTAAGCAATGAGCATAAACACGCAACTTATAAGTATTGGGATTGCGAAGTAAATGTAAACCGGGTGATATAGATAAGAAAGAACCATTTCTTTTAAGGCAATTAATGTTTTGGCCAGATGCTCTAATCCCTCTTGGTCTAGATGTATTAATTCTGCTCGAGAGTTATTTTTAGGCGAGAAGAAAAGCATATAGATAAGAAAAAATGATACGAATAAAATTGTTTTTTTGAATAAGAAAATTATTGATTCCTTGACCTTTACATCTTTTTTTGTTGCGATGATGATTACATCAATTGCAAGCAAACCAATAAAAATATTGGCACATGGTTGATATAAAGTTAAAGATAATACGCCAGCGATTAATTTTGTCGCAACCTCTATCGTCAGATTTTTATTTTTATAAGTATATGCAACCACCGTAAGGAAAAAGGCAATCGACATTCCGAGACTATCATATCTGTACGCAATATTTTGCAAAATGAATGGGTTGAATATTAAAAGTGCGGCAACCATGTTTGCGTTCGGAATATCTGATTTAATCAGGTGTTTACTGAGCGCAAGCGCAGATGCGCCTAAGAAAATACATGATGCGAGCATGGTATAAGGAAATAGGTCCAGGTTATAGTGCCCACTGGCAGAAAAAAATCTGGTTAAAATATCTGCAAAAGGTCGACCTAAACCACGCCAGCCGTAATATCCAGTTATAGACCTGTCTAAATCATCTCTGTAATATATGCCTGCCTGGATTAACGGGTAAATAAACAACAGGGCTAATCCTGAGTAAATAAACAATGCTTTTTTATCGTATCTGGAGAACATTTTAAATCCCGTCTTGTTTTTTAACTATATAACGTGGCCGTTGTTTGGTTTCGATGTAGATTCTACCTATGTACTCACCAAGCACACCGATACCAATTAACTGAATCCCACCAAGGAAAAGGATTGAAACAATAATAGATGGATATCCCGCGACCGGATTTCCCCAAAAAATCTTGTCTATAATCATCCATGCACCGAACAAAAAGGATACAGCGGCTACAAAAAAACCAATGTAGGTCCATATTCGCAATGGGAACGTTGAAAAACTGGTAATACCCTCCAGAGCAAGATTCCATAATTTCCAGCCATTAAATTTTGATTTACCAGCAATGCGTCCCGCGCGTGTGTACTCAACAACATCAGTATTGCCACCTACCCAGCTAAGCACACCTTTCATAAAGAGATTACGTTCCGGCATGAGTTTGATGTTATCAACTACATCGCGGGACATAAGTCTAAAGTCACCAACATTTTCTTCGATCTTTGGATCGCTTATTTTATTGTGTAATTTATAGAACCATTCAGCGGTTTTGCGCTTCAGTTTTCCATCCGTGGAGCGGTCTGCGCGCTTTGCCAGCACAATATCTGCACCCGCAAGCCACTTATCGACCATCAATGGAATTATTTCGATTGGATCCTGTAGGTCAACATCGATCGGAATAACTGCTTCACCAGAGGAACGCTCAAGGCCGGCAAAGATTGCTGGTTCTTTTCCAAAGTTGCGCGTAAATGATATGGGGACGACGAGCTTATCAGATACGGCGAGAGCATTAATGATTGATTCTGTAGCGTCTTTGCTACCGTCGTTGATAAACACAATTTCAACATCATATTTTTTTAGTTCTTCATGTCCACGCACCGTGTTGTAGAAAATAGGTATTGTATCTTCTTCATTGAACACCGGCACAATCAGAGAAATTTTCATTTCGGATCCCTAAAAACAATGAACCTGGAGTATAAGAAGCCGCATACCAAGCTGATGGAGGAGAACTCTATCAACGTTATGAGAGGGGAAATGTTGTAGTGATCAGATACCTGACCAGAGATAAAGCTTAGTAGCCCCATAAATCCAACAAATAGCACATACCCTCGGCCGGTGGCTTTTGCGCTAAATGTAAATTTTGCGTTTGCAAAAAATGAAAATGTCACAGCTATCAAAAACGCCACCACGTTGCTCACGGCCTGGTCATTTTTCATGATGTATACCATGATGCCGAACACCGCCCAATGTAATGCCGTGTTTACAATCCCTACGGAAATGTAGCGTGAAAGTAGCTTTATCATAATTAAGAAAGGTTTAATAGAAAGTGTGCGAGTTTAACATTGATACAAAACGAGATCGACACTTCGACTTTTACCTTTCGCAGAGACTTGTTTTGCGATACATCCGAGCGACTCTGCCGGGAGCGCAGTTTTCCGCTGGGCCACAAGCCCGCAACACTAACTCTCAGAAATGAGAGGCCGATCCTCTGAGCAGGACTTTTGTCCTCAATCCTCTGCAATCCGCTGGTTACAATCCCTGCATATCTTCAATACCCATAATTCAGGAATTGTTATGACTGCACATATTAATGCCAAAGCGGGTGATTTTGCGCCAACCGTTATTATGCCGGGCGATCCGCTTCGCGCTAAGTTTATTGCCGAAAATTATCTAATGGATTACCGCGAAGTCACCAATGTACGCAATATGCTGGGCTATACCGGTCTTTATTTTGGGCAACCTGTTTCGGTGATGGGACATGGCATGGGTATTCCGTCAATGACGCTTTATGCTCATGAACTGGTACATGACTTCGGTGTACAGCGAATTATTCGTGTCGGCAGTCTGGGGGCAACACAACATCATGTCAAAATGCGAGATATTATTCTTGCCATCGCCGCCGGAACGGATTCCGTCACAAATTTAAAACGTAGCGCGGGCTACACGATGGCGACATCTGCCCATTTCCCATTATTGCAGCAGGCGTGGGCATTGGCGCAGAAGGCCGGTATTGACGTTAAAGTCGGCAATGTCTTCAGTGGCGATCTTTATTACGATCCTGACGAAAATTTAATACCTGCACTGGAAAAGTTTGGTGTGCTGGGTGTGGATATGGAAGTGGCAGGGTTATACGCTTTAGCGCATCAGTTTAATATTGAAGCGTTGGCTATATTAACCGTATCCGATCATTGCCTGACAGGAGAAGAAACAACGGCGGAAGAACGGCAGTTAACCTTTAAAAATATGATAGAGCTGGCGCTAAATACAGCTGTTACGGCTTAGCATCAGCATTTAAATGAACCAATCAGAGATGGCATTATATGAAGAATAAAATAGCACTTACGCTGATTAGTTTTCTGGCAAATTTTATTATGGCAGGATTTGCCAGTCAGTTTGGTATGCTGATTGAACCGATTGCAGTACGCTACAGTGCCGATGTGAATACCGTCGCCTCGATATTTTCGTTGCTTAACGGTGGGGCGTTAGCCGGGACCATCGCCGCCTTTTTCCTGATTGAGAAAATCGGCGTTAAGCGTATGACGCTCATTATCTATTCGATAGTGTTCCTCTGCGCTCTGGCAATGCACTTAAGCCCTGGCTTATGGCCGGTGATGGTCGCCATGACCCTGGTGGGTTTCTGCGGCGGGATTGGTCTGTGCGTGGCGGGAACGATCGTGGTTTCGGTTTGGCAGGATCGCATTCAAAGTACGATGCTGGTGGTGCAGGACGCCACCTTTAACGTCGCGGGCGTAGTTTTCCCGCTGATTACCACCTTCGCCCTGACGCACAATATGTCGTGGAGTTACAGCTATCTGAGCGTAGGCATAGTGGCCTTACTCACGTTGGGCGTTGTGGCTCTCACCCGCTTTACCGCCTGTGAAACGGCTCCTGCAGCGGATAGCGCAGACCCGGTGAAATCCGAGTGGAATCCAGGGATTATCAGCGGAGGCATTGGCCTGTTCTTAGGTATGTTGGCGCTGTATACCTTCCTGACCTGGGCACCATTATTTGTGAAGAACAAATTTGGTATTCCCTTCGAAGAAGCAGGTAATATTATTACGCAATACTGGGGTGCTGCGCTGGTCGGCGCGTTAGTCTCAACCGTTATTGTTTCCCGCGTAAAGATACATTATTTCTTGCTTAGCATTATTTTGTTAGCTTGCGTTATTACCACCATCATTGTCACGAAGGAAAATATCTCCGGGCTTGATTATCTGGCCTATAGTTACGGGTTTGTCTGTGCAGCGCTGTATAACTCCTTTATTGCCTACGGGGTTTCTTTCGTGAAGCGCGCGAGTAGCCAGAACGTTTCTTATATTTTAATTAGCGGTAGTGCTGGCGCCATGTTTAGTCCGGCGATCAGTGCGCTAATGGAAAAAACTATGGGGTTGCAGAAAATTATGTACGCAATACCGGTGTTGTATTTAATTATCTTTATTATGTTGATGGGTACATTAAAACTCAAACGTAATTAAACACAGCAATAACGCTTACCTCTTTAATTAGATAGCCCGCCGTCACGCCATTTATCTGGTGGGGCGACACTCAACCTTGCTCAAAGGAATTGAAAATGCTGAAGAAAAATAAATCAATGATGAAAAAAACAGTTCTGGGTGCGGTAATTGCGATGTGCTGTACGCAAGCGCTTGCGGCTGATTATGCTGATGGCAACATCCGCAAAAATGATTTTAACTGGATGCAGATGAACTTAATGCAAAGTGTGGATGCGAAAGTGCCTTATGGTATTCGTAATGACACCTATCTTGAGCTGGAGTTTGGCGCACGATCCGGGATTATCGATCTGTATGGTTATGTGGATTTCTTTGATATTTTGGATCGCGAGCAGGACGATCGTCACGGGGGGGATAACTTCTTTGCCAAGATATCTCCACGTTTTTCCCTGGACGCCATTTTTAATAAAGATTTATCCGTTGGGCCATTTAACGAATTCTATATTGCAACGGTAAATAACATTGGTGACCGGGAATTATTTGAGCATTACGTTGGTCTTGGCACGGATGTTAAAGTGCCGTGGTTTGGTCTGGTGGGAATGAACATTTATGCGCACTATGTACGTGAAAATTACGGTGCAGATAACGAAGGCAAGTGGGATGGTTACATGTTCTCGACCAACTGGTCGACGCCGTTCTATACATTCGCCAACGGCAGTTATTTGAACTATCAGGGGTACTTTGACTACCAGTTCGCCGCGAACAAGATTGCTAACCAGCCGTTATATAGCAATAACGCGATTGAATGGTATAACGGCATCTACTGGCATTCAGAGCATTATGCAGTAGGTTATGGCTTAAAGTATTTCCGCAACATGGCATTGATGGAAAACCACGGTGGAGCGGGGCGTACCACCGGGCTGGGTCACTATTTCAACCTCACCTATAAGTTCTGATTGCGCTGAAATGACACACCAATGCTCCGTTTGCCAGGGTTGGTGTGTCAGTCAATGATGTCATTGCCGAGAAATTTACGCAGCCCATCCAGATCCTTAATCTCCAGTCCTTGCTTCGTGCGCGTTACCAGCCCGGCATCCGTCAGCGCTTTCACCGCCCGCCGGTAGACCCTGTCGGTGGTGCCGAATCGCTCAGCTTCCTGGTATTTTTTATGAAAACCATCCATTGGCTGCTTGTCCTGATGCTGGCGATACAGGTCATACGCCACGTTATGTACGATAGGGTAGAGCATCCGGTGCAGGAAGATTTCCAGCATATCCTGATAATCAACGGCCATTGCGCTGGCGAAAAATATCGCCAGTCTGGGGTGCTGGTTCAGCGCTTCCTCCAGACGGTCACAGTTGCATACCGCCACGGTCAGCGGCTCTTCGGCTACGATATCAAGCTGGCAACGATACCCGGTAAAAAACTCCATTTCGCCAAACAGTTGCTCATCACATTCCATTGCTCCCAGTTGAAAACGGCGACCATTCTCCGCGCTATAACGCAGAGAAATTCTCCCTGACTGCACCATGATTAGTCGATCGACTACCTGTCCCTGGCGGTAAAGATAGTCATCTTCCTGGATAATCTGTGTTTCAGAGAGCAACTCCTGGAATATCTTCTCAATTAAGGCATCATCTTGCTGCCAGATATTGTGAAAACGACCTTTTGTGAGGGGCTTAAGCTGCATGGCTCAACGTCTTATTGTTTGAGATAATTCTTATCGCTGACTGTATGCCATCTGCTGCGCAATGTCATTAAGAGCGGGTTGCGGATAATAAAAGGGCCAGCACCATGCTGGCCTTGACACATTAAGGATGGCTGATAAAGCGAGATAATCGCTGGCGCAGCAGGCGGTTTTCCTGCCGCAGTTGAGCGTTCTCTTCCAGCAATGTCAGCGCAACGGCAATTCCCGGCCAGTCAAGTTCCAGCTCCTGACGCAGGCGTATCGCGCGACGCATGACGGTCAGCGCATGATCGTCAAATGTTTCGTCTTCATGAGGTTCTATCACCCCTAAGCCGACAATCTCCTGTAGCTCTTCTTCTGACACACCGGTGTACAGACAAAACTCGGTAATGGTAAAGGTGACGGTGACGTTAGCCATTATGCTTTCCCCCACTCTTTGCGCGGATCAAAGGTCTTTTGTGCATCCGCCAACTGCTGCCACAGGGCGGCGCTGGCGTCGTCAGGTTTCGGCGGCATGACGATTTTGATCACCGCATACAAATCGCCGGTATGTTTTTTACTTACCAGACCTTTGCCCTTAATGCGTAACCGCTGCCCGGCCTGGCTGCCCGCAGGAATGGTCAGCAGGATGCTCTCTTTTAACGTCGGAACGGTTACTTTCGCGCCCAGCGCGGCTTCCCACGGCGCCAGGGGAACGACCACTTCCAGATCCTGATTAACGATATCGAACAGCGGATGTGGCGCGATATGAATCACCAGCCACAAATCACCGTTTGGCCCGCCGTTTTCACCGGGGGTGCCCTGGCCTTTCAGACGAATACGCTGACCGTTACCGACGCCAGCCGGAATTTTCACATTCAACGTTTTAGGAATTTCACGTTCGACCATGCCGAACGCATTGTAAACCGGCAGGGTGTAACTGATCGTGCGGCTATGCTCAGTAAGCGTTTCCTCGAGGAATACGGCGACTTCAATTTCAATATCGTGCCCGCGGCTGGCATGACGCTGGCGAGACTGTTGCGCATGCTGACCAAAAATGGAGGAGAAGATATCGTCGAAATCTTCGGCGTTATAGCGTTGATTCTCTCCTTGTTGGAATTGACGGTTGAACTGTGGGTCGTTGCGGTGCTGCCACAACTGGTCGTACTCGGCGCGTCGCTGTTCATCACTCAGGACTTCCCAGGCTTCAGCAACCTCTTTAAACCGGGCCTCCGCGTCAGTCTCTTTGCTGACATCAGGATGATATTTACGGGCGAGTCGACGATAGGCGGTCTTGATTGTCTTGAGATCGTCTGTCGGTTTCACGCCCATAATGGCGTAATAATCCTTTAATTCCATAGCGTTCTCTCGTGTAAATCAACACTTGCAGAAGGTGAACCCTGACAACAGGTATCACCGCTAAGTTTAGGGTAATCCTGATAACGGAGAATGCCAACCGGGAAGGGAGGATATTGCTATAAACGATGCGGGCGTTGCACCACCAACAGCGCTTTTTAACGTTATGGCGACTGTTGTGTGGTGCGAATAGAGAGATTAGCTAAACATCAGGATTTAGTGATCAGGAAGCGGACCGTATCAGCATAGTTTTGTACGAACGCGTTAAGGTCATCAGATTTCAGTCCTTTCGGATTGATCATATATTTACCGTTGATAAAAATGGCGGGCACCCCGGTTAAATCTACGGCTTTAGCCATTTCTTGCTGTTTGGCGGTTAGTGATTTCACGGCAAAACTATTCCATGCGGCATCATAATCACTGGCACTGACGCCCGCGCTGATAAATACGTTACGAATATCGTCCGCCGATTTAATGGTTTGTTTTTTCTGCACGGCATCAAAAAGCAACGGTTTAACTTTATCTTGCACGTTCAACAGCATGGCGACGGACCAGGCGTGCGTCATGTCTTGCCCCAGAGGGCCTAAAAAGTCGACGTGGTATTCGGTGAGTTTGACGTCAGCAGGCAAAACTTTTTTCACGTTATCAGTGATTTCAAAAACTTCATCGTACTGATAGCAGGAAGGACAATAGAATGAGAAAAACTTCAGCGCTGCCGGGGCTGAAGCGACGGGTTTTTCCAGTGAGATAAACTCTTTGCCGTCGGTAAATGGTGCTGCCTGAGCGCTAACGGTAAAAAGTAACCCAATCAGGGGTAATAAATATTTTTTCATTTCCATATACTCTAAATAACATTCAATAAACAAATTTTCTGCGAATGAATACGCTCTTCATTGCGTCGGGCTATAATACGATAATCACCTAAAAATGCGCTGACCCTTACTTTCATTTACGCATCAATACGTAGCGGGACAGTATTTATGTACTGTTCTGCGAATATCCTTTGGTACTCTTCGTAAATAGTGAATGATCACTTCCGTGATATTTTCGTAATTATTTTGGCAATGTTATATTGTAATAAATAAAAACGAAAATATGATTAATTATCATTTAATTTATAAAACGTGAGCAGCAACGCGTTGCGCTATGTTCTGTCAACGCAGCCGTAAGATTTTCTTTTTCTTGTAGCGTTTGAATGAATAGGGTAAGTGTCAGTGATGAGCAACCAAAATGGATATCGCTATGATTGACCACCTGGATCATCTGGTATTGACCTCGAATAATGAAGAAGCATGCGTTCGTTTTTATGTCGAACTTTTAGGGATGAGGCTGGAAACCTTCGCGCAAGGGCGGAAAGCCTTCGTCTTTGGCAATCAGAAAATTAACCTCCACATTCGGGGAAAAGAGTTTGAACCCAAAGCTTATGCGCCAACGCCGGGGGCGCTGGATTTGTGTTTTATCACCACACGTGCGCTGGAAGAGGTGATAGCCACGTTTCAAACGCACGGGGTCGATATTGTTGAGGGGCCGGTTGCACGAACCGGTGCGATGGGACCGATTCGCTCGGTTTATGTCAGAGATCCCGATCTCAATCTGATTGAAATCGCGGTATATCCTGCTGATGACAGGACATAACTTTACAGCGCAAAGGTTGCCAAAACCTGGTGAGTGGTTAAGATAACTCGCATCAATCAGTGAGGGTATAATGGCGAAACGTCAACGGATGGGATGGTGGTTCCTCTGTCTGGCATGTGTTGTGGTGATGGTTTGCACCGCACAACGCATGGCGGGCCTGCACGCGTTGCAGATGGACACCGTTGCCACAAGCGTGGTCGTAAGCGCACAAGCGCAGACCGATGAGGCCTCGTCCGTTACCCCTTGTGAACTGAGCGCGAAGTCATTACTGGCGGCGCCCCCGGTACTGTTCGAAGGCGCTATTCTGGTGCTGTGTCTGCTACTGTCGCTGCTGGCGCCAGTGCGGGCGTTTCGTCTGCCTTTTTTCCCACCGCGAGCCATCTCGCCGCCCACGCTAAGGGTACATCTGCGATTTTGCGTCTTCCGTGAATGACAGAACAGCCGTTGCTGACTGTTAGATAATTATTCACGGAGAAAATATATGATGACTGTTTTCAGGCAGGCGCTGCTCTGTCTGTTATTGCTATGGCTGCCCGTATCCTGGGCGGCTGAACCCGGCTGGCTGCGTTCACCCGATAACGATCACGCCAGCGTGCGGTTACGCGCTGATACGTCCTCAGGCGGCGAAACTCGTCTGTTGCTGGATGTTAAACTGGAGGACGGCTGGAAAACCTACTGGCGTTCGCCGGGCGAGGGAGGCGTCGCGCCATCTATCGCCTGGCAAGGGGAAATGCCTGCGGTCGACTGGTTCTGGCCAACCCCTGCACGCTTTGAGGTCGCTAATATCACGACCCAGGGCTATCACGATAATGTGACGTTCCCGATGGTTGTGCGCGGCAGATCGCCCGCCACGCTTAGCGGTGTTTTGACGCTATCCACCTGTAGCAACGTTTGCCTGTTGACGGATTTTCCCTTTTCCGTGACCTCCACGACCCAGGACCCGACTTTTGCGCATGACTATGCGCAGGCAATGGGGCAGATTCCGCTTGCCAGCGGCCTGACCGATACTTTGCGCGCTGGCGCACGGGCCGGCGAGCTGGTCGTCGAGGCTCACCGCGCGGGAGGCTGGACTGCGCCTGGGCTGTATCTGGACGCCGTTGATGATGCTGATTTTGGCATGCCGCAAATTCACGTCGCAGGTGAGACGTTACGCGCCACGGTACCCGTTCATGACGGTTGGGGGGAAGGCGCGCCGGATTTACGCGGTAAGTCGGTCACGCTGGTGCTGGCAGATAACGGTGTTGCCCAGGAAAGTCGTCTTGCGATTGGCGAAGCCCCGGTTATTGAGAACGCCTCACTCCCATTGTGGCAGGTGGTGCTAATGGCGCTGCTGGGCGGTTTGATCCTCAACCTGATGCCCTGTGTGTTACCGGTTCTCGGCATGAAACTGGGCTCTATTTTGCTGGTTGAGGAAAAAAGCCGTCGCCAGATCCGCCGTCAGTTCCTCGCATCGGTAGCCGGGATCCTGGTCTCCTTTATGGCCCTGGCGCTATTGATGACGGTGCTACGTTTAACCAATCAGGCGCTGGGCTGGGGGATCCAGTTTCAGAACCCGTGGTTCATTGGAGTCATGGTCGTGGTGATGCTGACGTTCAGCGCCAGCCTGTTCGGGTGGTTTGAATTCCGCCTGCCTTCGGCGATGACCACCACGCTGGCGACTCACGGTGGCAACGGCTTGTCGGGACATTTCTGGCAAGGCGCATTTGCGACCCTGCTCGCCACGCCGTGCAGCGCCCCGTTTCTGGGAACAGCGGTAGCGGTGGCATTGACCGCTTCGTTACCAACGTTGTGGGGACTGTTTATCGCACTTGGCCTGGGGATGAGCTTGCCGTGGCTGCTGGTGGCTCTGCGTCCCGGTCTGGCGCTGCGTTTGCCGCGTCTGGGACGCTGGATGAATATTTTGCGGCGTCTTCTCGGTGTCATGATGCTGGGGTCGGCTATCTGGCTTGCGACGTTGCTGCTCCCACATTTAGGGCTGGCCGGACACGCTAGCGCTAAAGAAAGCGTGAACTGGCAACCGCTTAGCGAGCAGGCGATTGAGGATGCGCTGGCGCAAAATAAGCGAGTGTTCATTGACGTCACTGCCGACTGGTGCATCACTTGTAAGGTCAACAAATACAACGTATTGCATAAAGATGACGTACAGGCCGCTTTGCAACAGCCGGATGTAGTGGCGCTGCGCGGCGACTGGACGCTCCCTTCTGAAGCCATCACCGAATTTCTGAAAAAACGCGGCCAGGTTGCTGTGCCGTATAACCAAATTTATGGCCCCGGTCTGCCGGAAGGCCA
Source organism: Citrobacter sp. Cb028 (assembly GCF_030336705.1). Taxonomy (NCBI): domain Bacteria; kingdom Pseudomonadati; phylum Pseudomonadota; class Gammaproteobacteria; order Enterobacterales; family Enterobacteriaceae; genus Citrobacter; species Citrobacter sp. Cb028. Next base: position 875,664 of record NZ_JAOWCZ010000034.1, read on the forward strand.
GGCGTTACCAACGTTGTTGACCCGCGATGCGGTATTGCAAACGTTGACCGACGCCAAAGGAGTAACCCCATGAAAATAATGATTGTTCTGCTGTTAACCCTGTTTTCTGCCGTCAGCGTAGCGAAAGAGCCTGCACCGTTTACACCGGAACAGGAAAAGCAAATTGAAGCGTTAATCCAGGATGCCCTGTTTAACGATCCCAACAGCCCGCGGATTGGCGCTAAGCAGGCGAAACTGACCCTGATAAACTTCACCGATTACAACTGCCCGTACTGCAAGCAACTGGATCCCATGCTGGAAAAAATTGTGCAGAAATATCCTGACGTGGCGGTAGTGATTAAACCGCTGCCGTTTAAAGGGGAAAGTTCGGAACTGGCGGCGCGGACCGTGCTGACTACCTGGCTTGAGCATCCGCAGCAGTTTCTGGCGCTACATGAAAAACTGATGCAGAAAAAGGGTTACCATACCGATGTCAGTATCAAACAGGCGCAGGAAAAATCGGGAGCCAGTCCGGTGACGTTGGATGCCCAAAGTGCTGAAACGCTAAGCACTAACCTGCAATTGGCGCGACTGGTGGGCGTGCAGGGCACCCCCGCAACGATTATTGGTGATGAGCTTATTCCCGGTGCGGTGCCGTGGGAAACCCTTGAGGAAGTGGTCAAAGAAAAGCTGGCGGCGGCCAATGCTCAGTAAACTGCGCCGCTGGCTGCGCGAAGGGCTGATCTTACTGGCGCTGTTGGCAGGGGCGATGCTGCTGATGGATGCCTGGCGCGCGCCGCAGCTCCCTGGCTCTTTTGACAGCACGCCTTTGCAAACGCTGGATGGTGAAACCGTCACGCTGGCGGCGCTCAGCAAAGACGAGCCGGTGCTGCTTTATTTCTGGGCGAGCTGGTGCGGCGTTTGCCGCTTCACGACGCCGGAAGTCGCCAGGCTGCGTTCGGAAGGGGAAAACGTGATGACCATTGCGTTACGCTCCGGCAGTGAAGCTGAGGTGTCTCGTTGGCTGTCGCGTAAAGGCGTGGACTTTCCGGTCATCAATGATGCGAACGGGGCAATTTCCCGCAGTTGGGCGATTAGCGTCACGCCCACGCTGGTGGTAGTGTCACAAGGTCGGGTGGTGTCAACAACCAGCGGCTGGACCAGCTACTGGGGCATGAAGCTTCGGCTGTGGTGGGCCAAAACGTTCTGATAATGTGCCGGGGAAACCCGGCATTTTTTATATTATTACCCGTAAGCGGGAAGACATATTTCGTTGCCTGGCGAAGCGAGCACCGCGATTAACGTCCAGAATGGGTCATCTTCTCTTTTTCAGGAAAGTGCAACATGACGAGTTCGTTAGCGTTTGGGCCCGCTCTGGTGATGATGATTGCCGCCACGTTTGTCCTCGCCGGGATGGTAAAAGGCGTCACTGGTATGGGATTGCCCACCGTGGCTATGGGGATCCTCGGATCGCTTATTTCGCCGGTTGCGGCGGCGGCCATGCTGCTGTTGCCTTCGCTGATTAGCAATCTGTTTCAGTTTGGCGGTGGCGGAAATACGCGTCAATTAGTCAAACGACTGTGGCCGATGTTATTGACGGTGGTGGTGGCGACATTGCTTGCCAGCGCCTGGATTACCGGCGGCGACACCACCCGTACCCAGTTTGCGCTCGGCGTGGCGCTGGTGGCTTACGCTATCTGGACGCTGGCCGGAAAGAAAATCGCAGTGGCTCCGCAGCATGAAAAACCGTACTCCCTCGTCATAGGATTTGTTACTGGCTTATTGACTGGCGGAACCGGTGTATTTGTGATGCCCGCCGTGCCCTGGATCCAGTCATTGGGTTTTGAGAAAGATGAACTGGTTCAGGCGCTCGGGATCTCTTTTACGTTTTCGACATTGGCTTTGGCGCTTGGTCTGTGGTGGCACAACGCGCTGCCCGTACAGTCGTTGAGCTTATCGGCTTTGGCCATTGTTCCTGCGCTGATTGGTCAGTGGTTAGGAACCCGTGTACGACGGGTTATTTCTCCGCTCGTGTTTAAACGTTGTTTTCTGTTTTGTTTGGTCGGGTTGGGTATCGAGATGATGCTGCGTGCGGTATGACCTGTGCGGTGACTTTAGAACGCATTCATGGCATCGTTAATTCAGACATTCAGGGTCAAAGAGGTCGCTATGGCATCAGTGATGTTAAGTGAGGAAGAGGGCGCTCTGGAGTCGCGAATGGCGCTCACCGCGGCGGCGATGGCCGATAAATCGCGCTCGCGAATGTTGTGCGCCCTGATGGATGGCCGCGCCTGGACCGCGACCGAGCTCAGCGCAGTGGCGGATGTGTCAGCGTCGACCGCCAGTGCGCATCTGGCGCGTCTGTGCGAACAACGTTTTGTTGTGGCGCTCGCGCAGGGCAGGCATCGTTATTTTCGCCTTGCAGGCTCTGATATCGCTGAACTGCTGGAGCGCCTGATGGGCGTGGCGTGGGCTACATCTACGCCACGAAAAATCACGACGCCGCCAGGCTTACGACATGCCCGAACCTGCTACGATCATCTCGCTGGCGAGGTGGCGGTGAGGCTGTTCGATACGCTGGTTTCCCGTCAGTGGTTAACGCCGGATGGTGAAACGCTGACGTCTCTTGGGCAGGAAAAACTGGCACAAATGGGGATTGTCCTGGCTGCGAGCGCATCGCGGCGGAAATTAACCTGCGGTTGTCTGGACTGGAGTGAACGACGTTACCATCCCGGCGGCGTGCTTGGCGCATCGCTGCTACGCTGGCTGATTGAAAAACGATGGATAAAAACGGAGCTGAGTGGTCGCCGCGTCACCTTCACCCCGCTTGGCATTCGCAAATTAGAAACCGAGTTCGGTATTAAAACGACACCATAGATGGTGCGTTTTGCGAAAGCGTTCCGGGAAATATGTCATATTTCTGTCACACTCTGTTGTGATTGATAACAACAAGAGGTCGTAGGGATGAATAAATCGTTAATCGCCGCAGCCGTGGCAGGGGCTGTATTAATGTCAACCGCCGCGCAGGCGCAGACCGCGCCGGAAGGCTATCAGCTTCAGCAAGTATTGATGATGAGTCGGCATAACTTACGCGCACCTTTAGCCAATAATGGCAGTGTTCTTGAGCAGTCCACCCCCAAACAATGGCCAGAATGGGATGTCCCCGGCGGACAACTGACCACCAAAGGCGGCGTGCTGGAAATCTATATGGGCCACTATATGCGAGAGTGGCTGGCAGAGCAGGGGATGGTGAAATCGGGCGAATGTCCGGCGCCGGGTACGGTCTATACCTATGCTAACAGCCTGCAGCGTACGGTCGCGACGGCGCAGTTCTTTGTCACCGGTGCTTTCCCGGGTTGCGACGTCCCGGTCCATCATCAGGAAAAAATGGGCACCATGGATCCCACCTTTAACCCGGTGATCACCGATGATTCCGCCGCCTTCAGCCAGCAGGCGGTTCAGGCAATGGAGAAAGAGCGTAGCCAAATGCAGCTCAACGACAGCTATCAGTTGCTTGAGCAAATGACCGACTACAAAGACTCTCCATCCTGCAAAGAAAAACAGCAGTGTTCCCTGACCGATGCCAAAGATACGTTTAGCGCGAAATATCAGCAGGAGCCTGGGGTTTCGGGGCCGCTGAAGGTCGGAAATTCGCTGGTTGATGCCTTCACGCTGCAATATTACGAAGGCTTCCCGATGGACAAGGTCGCCTGGGGCGAGATTAAATCCGATCAACAGTGGAAGGTTCTGTCGAAGCTGAAAAATGGCTATCAGGACAGCCTGTTCACCTCCCCGGAAGTGGCGCAGAACGTCGCCAAACCGCTGGTGAAGTATATTGATAATGCGCTGGTTACTGAACGCGTAAAAGCGCCAAAAATAACCGTGCTGGTGGGGCATGACTCAAACATCGCATCGCTGCTCACCGCGCTGGATTTCAAACCGTACCAGCTTCACGATCAGAACGAGCGTACGCCGATTGGCGGGAAGATTGTCTTCCAGCGCTGGCATGACAGCAACGCGAATCGTGATCTGATGAAAATCGAGTACGTGTATCAGAGCTCGCAGCAGTTGCGTAATGCTGACGTTCTGACCCTGAAATCCCCGGCGCAGCGCGTAACGCTGGAGCTGAAAGGGTGTCCGATAGATGCGGATGGTTTTTGCCCGATAGATAAGTTCGACAGCGTGTTGAATGAGGCGGCTAAGTAAAAGAAAAACTCCCCCGTGTTCGCGGGGGAGTCTGAGCGCTAGACGTTTTTGCGTTCGATAGTCTGTTCACCCCAAAAGAGCGAATCTTTGTCTGTTTTCTTAAAGGCTTTGATGAGCACCTCGTCGCTACCTTCTTCCCAAATTTTTTCCGCCAGTTTCTCGTCATAATGCGCGACTTCAAAAATGGCTTCGGCTATTTCCGGCGATGTATTGCGCAGACTTGCCCATTCGCCGACGCGATGGGCTTTCGCTTCTTGAGTTGGCATTCGAATCCTCCTGTTGAAGATTAGCCGTTGAGTTTTACTGCCAGACCTGCGACATATTCACCCTGATAGCGGGCGATAGATAATTCTTCCTGACTTGGCTGGCGTGAGCCGTCGCCTCCGGCGATGGTGGTTGCGCCGTAAGGGGTACCGCCGCGAACTTGAGAAACATCAAACAGCTCTTGCGCCGCGTAACCGATAGGCACAATCACCATCCCATGGTGAGCAAGCGTAGTCCAGGTTGATGTAATGGTTTGTTCCTGACCGCCGCCGGTTCCTGTCGAGCTGAATACGCTGGCGAGTTTGCCGTACAGGCCGCCTGAAGCCCACAGCCCGCCAGTCTGGTCGAGGAAGGTGCGCATCTGACCGGACATATTGCCAAAGCGTGTGGGGGTACCAAAAATAATGGCATCGTAATCTGCCAGTTCTTGCGGGGTTGCGACTGGTGCGTTTTGTGTTTTGCCACCAGCTTTGAGGAAAATCTCCGGCTGCATGGTCTCTGGTACACGCTTAATAATTACTTCCGCGCCATCTACCTTATTTGCGCCTTCTGCGACTGCATGGGCCATAGTTTCAATGTGTCCGTACATGGAATAATAAAGCACCAGAACTTTTGCCATTTTACACTACTCCTCGAGTTAACCGTGTCCGTAGCGACTCGCTACCTACCTTTAAAGATATGACGTACTGTCAGGAGTGCAAATTTCACAATCACTTCTTTGATTTATAACAATTTTTATAACAACTTCTCTTGTTGCAAAATGATACATATTTAACCGGGTGGAATTTGGTAGTCATAAGAAAGACTTATTGATTTCTCGCTGTGATTATTTCTCTATCACCACCAATCCTGTTGCAGGATATTACAGTTAGCGGCTGCTCAGGCCACGCTTCACTATGCTTAATCCCACGCAGTTATTTTCAGGGTATCGCCCGTAACGCTGCGTGAGGTATCACTCCTCAGTACCTATGCAATATGATGTCTAATCAATGACGGAGGTCAGTAATGGCAAACCATCGAGGCGGTTCCGGCAACTTTGCGGAAGATCGCGAAAGAGCATCAGAAGCAGGTCGAAAAGGTGGCCAGCACAGCGGGGGCAATTTTAAGAATGACCCGCAACGCGCTTCAGAGGCAGGCAAAAAAGGGGGCAAAAATAGCCACGGCAACAACAAATCGTAATTGCCGGGCTAGCTGTCAGATATGCCGTGACGGCTGAGGATCAGAGTCAGACGTTACGTAGCCACCCACCGCCGCCGGTTTCTTCCGGCGGTTTTTTTTGTCTGCAAGGTTGAACTGTAACAAAACGCAACGCAGACTAACGACATTCAGTTAATCGGGTGTCTCATGTCATTACTTTCTCGTTATTCCTTCTCTGTTAAACCTCAGGAAGCGATCCTCATTGTGATCACTATGTTCTGGGGTGGCACGTTTTTGGCAGTGCAATATGCCGTTACCCTGAGCGGACCTTTTTTCTTTGTCGGCGTGCGTTTTGCCACCGCTGCGCTGGCGGTCGCGCTTTTGTCACTATGCACATTGCATAAACTGACGTGGCTGGAAGTCAAAGCAGGCGTTGCGATCGGTATCGCAATTGCGTTGGGCTATAGTCTGCAAACCTGGGGGCTACAGTTTATTCCCAGCAGTAAATCGGCGTTTATTACCGCGATGTATGTGCCGTTGGTCCCGCTTTTACAATGGCTGTGTCTGGGGCGTATGCCCGGCCTGATGCCGTGTGTCGGCATTGTGCTGGCCTTTATCGGGTTGATTTTTCTCGCCGGACCGGGAGGCAATTTGCTGGCTTTAGGCGAAGGAGAGTGGATCACACTCGCCGGCGCGGTGGCGATTGCGGCAGAAATTATCCTGATTAGCGCGTGGGCGGGAAAAGTGGATGTGCGGCGGGTAACGGTGGTACAACTGGCAACCGCTTCGATAGTGGCGTTTATTGCGATGGGACCTGCCGGAGAGACCGTACCCCCGATGTCTACGGGATTGCTGGTGGTGGCGCTGGGGTTGGGGATTTTCAGTGCGATTATTCAGGTTACCATGAACTGGGCACAGCGCAGCGTTTCGCCGACGCGCGCGACGGTCATTTATACCGGTGAGCCGGTGTGGGCGGGGATCTTTGGTCGCCTGGCGGGGGAACGCTTACCGCTACTGGCTTTGCTCGGCGCAGCATTCATTATTGTTGGCGTGCTGGTCAGCGAACTGAAGTTCAAAAAGAAAAAAGGGGTAGTGCAAGAGGCACCGCCGGAGTCGCTTTAATTTAACCATTCACCGCGTGATTTGGTATGCTGACGCCCTCACAAGAAGGAGAGGGCGCATGGTCCAACGCGCAGAGAAAAAAACAGGTAAGCGCTCGCAGGCCGTCAGTGCAAAACGCCAGGCCATATTAACCGCGGCATTAAATATCTTCTCCCAATATGGGATCCACGGCACGCGTCTCGAACAGGTCGCTGAGCAGGCGGGTGTGTCAAAAACGAATCTGCTTTATTACTTCCCGTCAAAAGAGGTGCTCTATATTGCCGTTTTGCGGCAAATCCTCGACGTCTGGCTGGCTCCGTTGAAGGCTTTTCGCGAAGACTTTGCGCCGCTAGTGGCCATTAAAGAATACATTCGCCTTAAGCTGGAAGTGTCGCGCGATTACCCTCAGGCTTCACGACTGTTTTGTATGGAGATGCTGGCAGGTGCGCCTTTATTGATGGCTGAATTAACGGGCGATCTCAAAACGCTAATTGATGAGAAATCGGCGCTGATTGCCGGTTGGATCAAAAGTGGGAAACTGGCTCCGGTCGATCCGCATCATCTGATTTTTATGATTTGGGCTTCAACCCAGCACTACGCCGACTTTGCCCCACAGGTAGAGGCGGTAACGGGCGCAACGCTGCGTGATGAAGCCTTTTTTAACCAAACGGTGGAGAGCGTGCAGCGGATGATTATTGAAGGGATCCGCGTGCGTTAACTGGCTGGCGGTAACGGACAGCTTAAATCGCCCTCTTCGCACTGTAAGAGCGAGGCGAGAAACGCTTCACGCTCGTTGGTTTTATCCGTCAGACACTGGCTGGAAATCATCGCCTGGACGCTACCGCCTTCGGTGCCGGAACTGATTAACGCGCAGTCCGCATCGCGCAGGGTTATCCATGAGATTTGCGCTTTTTTCAGTAAATCGCGCTGGGTTGGGGCGGCGCGCTTAAGCGCATTCTGATAAGTGTCATTAAGTTTGGTGTCGGCCGCCTTAAACTGCTCTGCCGCACAGGTGTTCATCTCAATCTGAGTGTTCGCGTTGGCGCAGTCATCCGCCAGCGCCTGGCCGCTCAACAGCAGCGCTGCACATGTCAGTACGATTCGTTTCATGCTTCCCTCTGGATCCATAAAAAAAGGCCCCGTTACCGGAGCCTTAATTAACCACAACCTTAGCCGATTGTCATCAGGCTGGCGTTCCCCCCGGCAGCGGCGGTATTGACGCTCAGGGAGCGTTCAATGTACAGCCTCTCCAGCAGAATATTGCTTTCGCCACGGGCAAAGCCCTGGACTGATACAATCGCCCCTTCGCGGGCAGCTACCGCTTCGCACAGGGAACGCAGTTGATCGGAATCGCCGTGGAAAATAACGGCATCAAACGGCTGCGTAGTGATGTTGTCCGCTTTGGCAAACTGAATGCGCCCGGAGACGGCGGCTGGCAGACGTTTTGCCAGTTCACGATGGAACGCATCATCTGGCCACAGGATTAAGCTACCAACGGAAGCCACGGCGGCAACCTGTACCAGCGCGTCCTGTTCATCATCGGCGATACACAGTACGCGTTCACGCGGCAACAGCGTCCAGGTATTGCGCTCGCCAGTGGGTCCTGGCAGCAGACGCTGAGTACCGGCCTGCGCCAGTTCGCCAAACTGCTGGCAGAGCGCATGCAGTGAGGGCCGATCGGTTGCCCATTCGCTGAGCGCTTCCAGCGGCTGAACGAGAGCAGCTTTAAGCTGCGCATCGACCGGGTAGTCTGCATCCTGACGGGCCAGCGTAATGCCTAACGCATTTTCTGGGCGGTTAGCCAGCAGGCGATACAGATACAGCGGTCCACCTGCTTTTGGCCCGGTACCAGACAAGCCTTCGCCACCGAATGGCTGAACGCCGACAACGGCGCCGACCATATTGCGGTTAACGTACAGGTTCCCCACGTGTGCGGATCCTGTGACCTGGGCGATGGTTTCATCGATACGAGTGTGTACGCCCAGCGTCAGGCCGTAGCCGGAGGCATTAATTTGCTCAATCAGGTTGCCCAGATTGTTACGGGTGTAGCGCACGACGTGCAGTACCGGACCAAACACCTCTTTTTGTAATTCGTCGAAGCTTTCCAGCTCGATCAGCGTCGGAGCAATAAATGTACCGGTTTGCCATTCACGCGCATCGTCACTGTTGTCGCGCACGGCCTGAAACACCGGGCGTCCTTTAGCGCGCATGGCCTGAATATGGCGCTCAATATTGGTTTTGGCTTCTTCATCAATTACCGGCCCAATATCGGTGGTCAGGCGACCTGGATTACCCATGCGACATTCCGCCATCGCGCCGCGCAGCATTTTCAGCGTATGGTCGGCTACATCGTCCTGCAGACACAGGACGCGCAGCGCGGAGCAGCGCTGTCCGGCGCTGTCAAACGCTGAAGCCAGAACGTCGACCACGACCTGTTCCGTCAACGCGGAGGAGTCGACAATCATTGCGTTCATCCCACCGGTTTCGGCGATAAGCGGGATTGGACGTCCCTGAGCATCAAGGCGGGTGGCAATATTGCGTTGCAACAGCGTGGCGACTTCCGTTGAGCCGGTAAACATGACGCCGCGTACGCGCTCATCGGAAGTGAGCTGCGCCCCGACGGTTTCACCCTGACCAGGCAACAGTTGCACCACGCCCGGCGGTACACCCGCTTCGAGCAAAATAGCGATGCCCTGGGCGGCAATTAACGGGGTTTGTTCCGCCGGTTTCGCCAGCACGCTGTTACCCGCCGCCAGCGCGGCGGCAATCTGCCCGGTGAAAATGGCCAGCGGGAAGTTCCATGGGCTAATACAAACCACCGGTCCTAACGGTCGATGGGTTTCATTATCGAAATCATCGCGAACCTGACCGGCATAATAATGCAGGAAGTCTACCGCTTCGCGCACTTCCGCAATGGCGTTGCTGAAGGTTTTACCCGCTTCGCGTACCAGGATGCCAATCAGCTGCTGCATCTGACCTTCCATCAGAACGGCGGCACGATGCAAAATGGCGGCTCGCTCTTGTGGCGGTGTGGCGAACCAGATTGGCGCGTTATTCGCTGCGTTCTGTAACGCCTTTTCTACTTCAGCGTGAGTCGCCTCACGCACGTAACCGACAATGTCTTTCGGCTCGGCTGGGTTAACGACTGGCGTCATTTCGCCGTCAGCAACCGGGTGCTCGAGAATGGGTTTAGCGTGCCATTTTTGTAGCGCGCTGTTGAGCAGGGCAGAGGACAGCGAGGCCAGACGATGTTCGTTAGCTAAATCCAGCCCGCCTGAGTTTTCGCGGCCTTTACCGTACAGGTCACGCGGCAGGGCAATCTTCGGATGCGGCAGACCGGCCTGACCTTCTTGCTGCGCGAGTTTTTCAACAGCTTCGACCGGATCGGCAACCAGTTCATCCAGCGGCAGGGTCGTGTCGGCAATGCGGTTGACGAACGAGGTGTTGGCGCCGTTTTCCAGCAGACGACGCACCAGGTACGCCAGCAGCGTTTCGTGCGTGCCGACCGGCGCATAAATGCGGCATGGACGATTCAGTTTGCCATCCGCAACTTTGCCGGTGACCTGCTCATACAGCGGTTCGCCCATGCCGTGCAGGCACTGGAACTCGTACTGACCCGGATAGTAGTTTTGACCGGCTAACTGATAAATCGCCGCCAGCGTATGGGCGTTGTGGGTGGCGAACTGCGGGTAGATCAGATTCGGTACGGCAAGCAGTTTTTTCGCACAGGCCAGGTAAGAAACGTCGGTGTACACCTTACGGGTGTAGACCGGATAACCTTCCAGACCGTCCATCTGGGCACGTTTAATTTCGCTATCCCAGTAGGCGCCCTTAACCAGACGGATCATCAGGCGGCGACGGCTGCGCGTGGCGAGGTCAATCAGATAGTCGATAACATACGGGCAGCGCTTCTGGTAGGCCTGGATAACAAAACCGATCCCGTTCCAGCCTGCCAGTTCGGGTTCAAAGCACAGTTTTTCCAGCAGATCGAGGGAGATCTCCAGTCGGTCAGCCTCTTCGGCGTCGATATTAATGCCGATGTCGTACTGACGTGCCAGCAGAGTAAGCGATTTCAGACGAGGATAGAGTTCATCCATTACGCGATCATACTGCGCACGGCTGTAACGCGGATGCAGTGCCGACAGCTTGATAGAAATGCCAGGCCCTTCGTAGATACCGCGCCCGTTAGAGGCTTTACCAATGGCGTGGATCGCCTGCTGGTATGAAACCATATAAGCCTGTGCATCGGCGGCGGTCAGGGCCGCTTCGCCCAGCATGTCATAGGAGTAACGGAAGCCTTTTTCTTCCAGTTTACGCGCGTTAGCCAGCGCTTCAGCGATGGTCTCCCCGGTGACAAACTGCTCGCCCATCAAGCGCATGGCCATGTCGACGCCTTTACGCACCAGCGGCTCACCGCTCTTGCCGATAATACGGTTGAGTGAGCGTGAGAGGCTGGCTTCGTTATGCGTTGAAACCAGACGACCGGTAAACAACAACCCCCAGGTCGCCGCGTTGACGAACAGAGACGGGCTGCGGCCAATGTGCGACTGCCAGTTACCGTTGCTGATCTTGTCGCGGATTAACGCATCGCGGGTCGCTTTATCTGGAATACGCAGCAAGGCTTCGGCCAGACACATCAGCGCGACGCCTTCCTGTGAAGAAAGGGAGAATTCCTGCAATAAACCTTGTACCATCCCGGCGCGGCCGCTGGCGGTCTTCTGGTTACGCAGTTTGTCTGCCAGATCGTATGCCAGCTTATGCGCCTGCTCGGCGATGGGCTGCGGCAGACGAGCCTGCTCCATCAGCATAGGTACGGCGTCAGTTTCGGCGCGGCGGTAAGCAGCGGTGATTGCCGCGCGGGAAACTGACTGCGGCAGGATCTGTTCAGCAAATTCCAGGAAAGGCTGATGCGCTTCATTTTGCAGCGTGGTCGACTCATCGCCCTCATTCGCAGCACCCGCCAGCAGGGCCGGTAGTTCAGGAAGCGCGTCGTCATTTTCCAGTCTTTCGAGATAATTAAAAATGGCTTGTTTGATCAGCCAATGTGGCGTGCGATCGATTCGTGATGCTGCTGTTTTAATACGCTCGCGAGTGGCGTCATCCAGCTTAACCCCCATCGTGGTGGTTCCCATGCCGTTTACTCCTGTTGTACTGAAATACGGGTCTGATAGTTACCGAGAAATATCCACTATGTTGCAACTTTGTGCAACCGTGTTAAATGTGACTTGGTTTGCAAGCTTGGAAATGAATGAAATGTTAATAAACGTGAGTGTTTTGACGGGGGCTATAAAAGTTGCCGAATCTTTTTCTCTGCGGTAGTTAACACTTTTAAAAGGTGCAACCGAAAAAAGTGTGAGAGAGTGCAACCTACAGAAAAATGCTATCTACTCTGGATTAAATTTGATGTAAATGGTGTGTTAAATCGATTGTGAATGACCATCGCTTCCGGCAGGATACGGTCGCCCTGGTAAACATAGATATCTTTGCCACGTTCCGGCAGGGTAATAAAACGGCAAGCCACGGCATTGCTGATACATAATTTTGGAGAGTTTTGATGGCTATTAGCACACCGATGTTAGTGACATTCTGTGTCTATATTTTCGGCATGATATTGATAGGGTTTATTGCATGGCGTTCAACCAAAAACTTTGACGATTACATTCTGGGTGGACGCAGTCTGGGTCCATTCGTGACCGCGTTATCTGCCGGGGCATCTGACATGAGCGGCTGGTTGCTGATGGGCCTGCCTGGCGCGATTTTCCTGTCGGGGATTTCAGAAAGCTGGATCGCTATTGGCCTTATTTTGGGCGCGTGGATCAACTGGAAACTGGTGGCCGGACGTTTACGCGTGCATACCGAATACAATAACAATGCGCTGACGTTACCGGATTACTTTACCGGTCGCTTTGAAGATAAAAGCCGAATTCTGCGTATTATCTCCGCGCTGGTTATTCTGCTGTTTTTCACCATCTACTGTGCTTCCGGTATTGTGGCAGGGGCGCGTCTGTTTGAAAGCACCTTTGGCATGAGTTACGAAACAGCGCTGTGGGCAGGGGCGGCCGCGACGATTATTTATACCTTTATCGGTGGTTTCCTGGCGGTAAGCTGGACCGATACCGTCCAGGCCAGCCTGATGATCTTCGCCCTGATCCTGACGCCGGTGATGGTAGTCATTGGCGTGGGTGGGTTTGACGATTCGCTGGAAGTGATTAAACAAAAGAGCATTGAGAACGTGGACATGTTCAAAGGGCTGAATTTTGTTGCCATTATTTCCCTGATGGGCTGGGGTCTGGGCTATTTCGGTCAGCCGCATATTCTGGCGCGCTTTATGGCGGCTGATTCTCACCATAGCATTGTTCATGCCCGCCGCATCAGTATGACCTGGATGATCTTGTGTCTGGCAGGTGCAGTTGCCGTTGGCTTCTTTGGTATCGCTTACTTTAACAACAACCCACAGCTTGCCGGTGCCGTTAACCAGAACGCCGAACGCGTGTTTATTGAACTGGCGCAAATCCTGTTCAACCCGTGGATTGCCGGTATTCTGCTGTCTGCGATCCTCGCTGCGGTAATGTCGACTCTGAGCTGCCAGCTGCTGGTGTGTTCCAGCGCAATCACCGAAGACTTGTATAAAGCGTTCCTGCGTAAAAATGCCAGCCAGAAAGAGCTGGTATGGATTGGTCGCATCATGGTGCTGGTTGTGGCGCTGGTGTCTATCGCGCTGGCGGCGAACCCGGAGAACCGTGTGCTTGGTCTGGTAAGCTACGCCTGGGCCGGCTTTGGCGCGGCGTTTGGTCCGGTGGTTCTGTTCTCCGTAATGTGGTCGCGTATGACGCGTAACGGCGCGCTGGCCGGGATGCTCATCGGTGCGGTGACGGTAATCGTCTGGAAGCAGTTTGCCTGGTTGGGTCTGTATGAAATCATCCCGGGCTTTATTTTCGGCAGCATCGGTATTGTGGTCTTCAGCCTGTTGGGTAAAGCGCCTTCAGCCGCTATGCAGCAACGTTTTGCCGAGGCTGATGCGCATTATCACACAGCTCCGCCATCACGTTTACAGGCAGAGTAATCCGCCTCGCTCCTTAAGCCCGCCGCGTGCGGGCTTTTTTATTTGTCCCCGCTGCAAAACCGCCCTAATCGTTACCCGCCTAACTGTTTACATTAAGTCATCATTCTCAAAACATTCTGCTTGAGTTTTTCTTTACTGTAATGATAATCACTATCACTGTAATTTACTTTTCTTTTCATCAATTGACTGAGAATAACGTTTAAGGGTTCTTCGCATGTTTGTTCCATTTCTTATTATGTTGCGCGAAGGGTTAGAGGCCGCGCTGATAGTCAGCCTGATTGCCAGCTACCTGAAACGGACTCAGCGTGGTCGATGGATTGGTGTGATGTGGATTGGTGTTCTGCTGGCGGCGGCGTTATGTCTGGCGTTAGGCGTTTTCATCAATGAAACCACCGGTGAATTTCCGCAAAAGGAACAGGAGCTGTTTGAAGGCATCGTGGCGGTCATTGCCGTGGTGATCCTCACCTGGATGGTGTTCTGGATGCGTAAAGTTTCGCGCAACGTCAAAGTCCAGCTTGAACAGGCTGTCGATAACGCGTTGCAACGCGGCAATCATCACGGCTGGGCGCTGGTGATGATGGTCTTTTTTGCCGTTGCCCGTGAAGGGCTGGAATCGGTGTTCTTCCTGCTGGCGGCATTCCAGCAGGATGTAGGCATTTGGCCACCGTTAGGTGCGATGCTGGGGCTGGCCACCGCGGTGGTACTGGGTTACCTGATTTACCTCGGCGGCATTCGCCTCAACCTCGGGGCATTCTTCAAATGGACCAGCCTGTTCATTTTGCTGGTGGCCGCTGGTCTTGCCGCTGGGGCCATCCGCGCGTTCCACGAAGCCGGGTTATGGAATCATTTTCAGGATGTGGCGTTTGACATGAGCAGCGTGCTTTCAACGCATTCGCTGTTTGGCACATTGATGGAAGGTATTTTCGGCTATCAGGAAGCGCCGAGCGTCAGTGAAGTCGCCATTTGGTTTATCTACCTGATTCCGGCATTGATTATGTTTGCACTGCCGCCGCGTTCAGGCACTACGGCATCGCGTACCGCACCCTGATAAAAACGCGATGCAGAATACTCCTTAGTTACAACATACTTATTTATAGGGATAGGTTATGACGTTTAATTTTCGCCGTAGTGCGCTGCAGTTGGGTATTGCCGCGCTGTTTGCCTCCGCTTTTTCTGCACAAGCCGCCGATATTCCGCAGGTGAAAGTCACGGTTAACGACAAACAGTGTGAGCCGATGACGATCACGGTTAACGCTGGGAAAACGCAGTTCATCATCCAGAACCACAGCCAGAAAGCGCTGGAGTGGGAGATCCTTAAAGGGGTTATGGTGGTTGAAGAACGTGAAAACATTGCGCCGGGCTTTAGCCAGAAAATGACAGCTAACCTGCAGCCAGGTGAATATGATATGACCTGCGGTCTGTTGACCAACCCGAAAGGCAAACTAATTGTAAAAGGTAGCGCAACGGCGGATGCCGCGCAGGGCGATGCTCTGCTGAGCCTAAGTGGCGCGATTACGGAATACAAAGCCTATGTGACAGCCGAAACTGCACAACTGGTTGCGGGCACCAAAGCATTCACCGATGCGATTAAAGCTGGCGATCTGGAAAAAGCGAAATCGCTGTATGCGCCAACCCGTCAGCATTATGAGCGTATTGAACCGATTGCTGAACTGTTCTCCGATCTCGACGGCAGCATCGATGCACGTGAAGATGATTATGAGCAAAAAGCCGCCGATCCTAAATTCACCGGCTTCCACCGTCTGGAGAAAGCGTTGTTCGGCGACAACACCACCAAAGGCATGGACAAGTATGCCGACCAATTAAACAGCGATGTTCTTGACCTGCAAACGCGTATTAGCGAACTGGCCTTCCCACCGTCAAAAGTGGTTGGCGGGGCAGCAGGACTGATTGAAGAAGTCGCTGCCAGCAAAATTAGCGGAGAAGAGGATCGCTACAGCCATACCGATCTGTGGGATTTCCAGGCCAATATCGATGGCGCGCAGAAAATCGTCGATCTCCTGCGCCCTCAGTTACAAAAATCCAATGCTGAGCTGTTGGCGAAGGTGGATGCGAACTTCAAAAAAGTCGATACCATTCTGAGTAAGTACCGTACCAAAGACGGTTTTGAAACCTATGACAAACTGACCGACGCCGATCGCAATGCGCTGAAAGGGCCAATCACGACGCTGGCGGAAGACTTGTCGCAATTACGCGGTGTTCTGGGTCTGGATTAAGCAAAATGCAGCAAGATAATGAAAACGGCGTGAGCGAACCTTCACGCCGACGTTTACTGAAAGGGATGGGCGCCCTGGGTGGGGCGCTGGCGCTGGCGGGTGGATGTCCGGTTGCCCACGCGCAAAAACCACAAAGCGCGCCGGGAACGTTGTCCCCCGATGCGCGTAGTGAAGTGCAGCCGTTTTATGGTCAGCATCAGGCAGGGATCCTGACGCCACAGCAGGCATCGATGATGCTGGTGGCGTTCGATGTTCTCGCCAGCGATAAGGCTGATCTGGAACGCTTGTTCCGCTTGCTGACCACCCGATTTGCGTTTCTGACCACGGGCGGGCCGGCGCCGGATACGCCGAACCCGCGTTTACCCCCTATGGATTCCGGTATCCTCGGCGCATACATTGCGCCAGACAACCTGACGATGACGTTGTCAGTCGGCGCCTCGCTATTTGATGAACGTTATGGCCTGAAATCGCAGATGCCGAAAAAGTTGCAAAAAATGACCCGCTTCCCGAATGATTCGCTGGATGCGGCGCTGTGCCATGGTGATTTGCTGCTGCAGATTTGTGCCAACACGCAGGACACCGTTATCCATGCGCTGCGCGATATCATTAAACATACGCCCGATCTCCTTAGCGTGCGCTGGAAACGTGAAGGGTTTATTTCCGACCATGCCGCGCGCAGCAAAGGCAAAGAGACCCCGGTCAACTTGCTTGGCTTTAAGGACGGCACTGCGAATCCGGACGCGACGGATACGAAGTTGATGCAGGATGTGGTGTGGGTTACGGACGGACAGGGCGAACCTGTCTGGGCGCAAGGTGGTAGTTATCAGGCCGTCAGGCTCATTCAGTTTCGCGTCGAGTTCTGGGATCGTACGCCGCTGAAAGAGCAGCAAACGATATTTGGTCGAGATAAACACACCGGCGCGCCGCTGGGTATGCAGCACGAGCACGATGTGCCTGACTATGCCAGCGATCCCGAGGGTGAGGTGATTGCGCTCGACAGTCATATCCGCCTGGCGAATCCGCGCATGAAAGAGACCGAGTCCAGCCTGATGATGCGCCGTGGCTACAGTTATTCGCTCGGTGTGACCCCATCCGGTCAACTGGATATGGGACTGTTGTTTGTCTGCTATCAACACGATTTGGAAAAAGGCTTTTTGACTGTGCAGAAACGCCTCAACGGTGAAGCGCTGGAAGAGTACGTCAAACCAATTGGTGGGGGCTACTTCTTTGCTTTGCCGGGTGTCAAAACCGCTGATCAATATCTGGGACAATCTCTACTCGAAGCCTGATGATCACGCCCCGTTGTACAGCGGGGCTTTTCCTGACATCTGTATGAATGAACAAATTATTTTTTATGATCGGTATGAGACTGAAATAATTCTGTCATCTCTCTGCAAGAGACTGTCTCTGGTGATTAGATAGAATTTAAGTTAACAGCAAGTAAAAATATTGTTGCATTAACGAAAGATTATGATGTAATTATAAGAAACAGCGGTAGTTCCCGGCGGTGATAGTCGTTCACTATGGAGATCGCGATGGAAAAGTCCTGTATTGGACACATTTTTCACAGTAGCTGCAGTACGTTACGCGGACGTTTCTCTTCCGGTAGCCACCTCGTCACCGCTAAATCTCTCTCCCTTTCACTTCTTATCTTCGTAACTGACACCTTGTACGGTGCGCGTAGCCGTGTGTGGCGTCTTATCCGAAAGCAAGCAATGGCTTACAAGGAAGCCAACCCTCAGATGTTCGTGCGCATAATCGTGCCGCCAACGGCGCGTGTGATGTATACCTACAACTCAAGGTGCTATCCATGGGAAGACAAAAAGCAGTGATCAAAGCTCGTCGTGAAGCAAAACGTGTGCTGAGGCGGGATTCGCGTAGCCATAAACAACGTGAAGATGAATCGGTCACCTCGCTTGTGCAGATGGGCGGCGTAGAAGCGATTGGTATGGCGCGTGATAGTCGTGACGCCACGCCAATCACGGCGCGGAATGAAGCTCAGGCCCAGTACCTGAATGCTATCGAGAGTAAACAGCTGATCTTCGCTACCGGTGAAGCCGGGTGTGGTAAAACCTGGATCAGCGCGGCAAAAGCAGCAGAGGCCCTGATCCACAAAGACGTGGACAGGATCATTGTAACCCGTCCAGTTCTGCAAGCTGATGAAGACCTCGGCTTCTTACCTGGAGATGTTTCCGAGAAGTTTGCGCCTTATTTTCGTCCAGTGTATGACGTGCTGGTGAAACGTCTGGGCGCCTCCTTCATGCAATATTGCCTGCGGCCTGAGATTGGTAAGGTGGAAATCGCGCCATTCGCCTATATGCGTGGACGCACATTTGAAAATGCAGTGGTCATTCTTGACGAGGCTCAGAATGTTACTGCAGCACAGATGAAGATGTTTTTGACTCGCCTCGGGGAGAATGTGACGGTGATTGTGAACGGGGATGTGACCCAGTGCGATCTACCCGCCCACGTTCGCTCAGGGCTAAGCGATGCGCTGGCCCGTTTCGAAGAAGATGATATGGTTGGGATTGTTCGTTTCAATAAAGACGATTGCGTCCGTTCGGCACTCTGTCAGCGGACGCTCAATGCTTACAACTGATAAGTACTCCGTCTTCAAGGCCCGGGAAACCGGGCTTTGTTATTTGACGTCAGCAGATTACTTTCTTTTGCTGCTCCAGTAGTTGGCGCAGGCCTGGTCAAACAGCTGGTTATTTTCGTCTATTTTCTTTAGCGCTTGTGCCAGAAAGGTCAGTAGGTCATCCTTATAAATCCCACCTTCCGTAGTTTCTTTTCGTAAGATCCCATTGCTGGTGTAGGTTTTTTTAATGGTGACGTTATGCCTGACGTTGCAAATAACCGTTCGCTGATACTCTTCGTAGAATCGGCTGTCAGGATCGAAAAACGTATTTATTTCATTCGGTGTACGTTTGAGGATTTTTCGCGAGAAAACCTTCAACGGAATAAATCCTGCTTCGTCTGCCTGCGACATGATCTCATCAAGCAAAGTTCCTTCTATGTTTAACATGCCGTTATTTTCCTGATTGCTTGAGAAAGCGGTTGTTACAGCATAAGAGTGGTTTGGATAATGTGCAACGGGGCGGGGGATGATGCTTGATAGCGCGATGCTTATCAGACCTACAGGTTAACGCTATTCAGGACGGGTCACATGCGAAAAAAAGCCCGTACTTGCGTACGAGTTCTTTCTCGAATATGGCAGTGAGGGGGGGATTGACTCGCTTCGCTCGCCCTTCGGGCAGCCTGTTCGCTGCGCTCTCAGTCTGTCCAACTGGCTGCGCTGCTACTCGGCCCATCCCTGGGCCTCGCCCCTACGGGGCCAGCGCATGCGCTGTTCAAAATTGCTCCCGGCAATTTTGTGTCGACCCCCGGTCGGGGCTTCTCATCCCCCCGCAGGCGTGCAACATGCGAAAAAAAAGCCCGTACTTGCGTACGAGCTCTTTCTCGAATATGGCGGTGAGGGGGGGATTCGAACCCCCGATACGTTGCCGTATACACACTTTCCAGGCGTGCTCCTTCAGCCACTCGGACACCTCACCATATTGTTGTTCCTGTGCTACCGGAACGGGCGCTAATTTAGGGAAATACCGCTCCGGCGTCAATCAACTTTTTGAAAAAAACGTGCATTTACACAAACTTCAATCAATATGCAGCTTAAATAAGCGGGAATTGTTTTTTTTGCCAGCACCCTAAAATTTGCTACTCTGATGTTCCCTCGAAAAATGATGATTATAAGTGCGAGTACGTTCCGCATAACAATGTTCAGGAGACGTTATGGATATAATTTTCTATCACCCAACATTCGATACGACCTGGTGGCTTAATGCGCTGACAAAGGCCATACCTGGCGCGCGGGTCCGTGAGTGGAAGGCAGGTGATAATGCGCATGCTGACTACGCGCTGGTCTGGCATCCTCCGGTTGAAATGCTCGCCGGACGAAAATTAAAAGCCGTATTTGCGCTGGGTGCGGGCGTCGATTCTATTCTCAGTAAACTAAACGCTCATCCGGAAATGTTGGATGCGTCGATCCCGCTTTTCCGTCTGGAAGATACGGGGATGGGCCTGCAAATGCAGGAATATGCGGTTAGTCAGGTATTGCACTGGTTCCGTCGCTTTGATGACTACCAGGCATTAAAAAACCAGGCGAAATGGCAACCGTTGCCAGAATATACTCGCGATGAGTTTAGCGTCGGGATCATGGGCGCTGGTGTTTTAGGCGCAAAAGTTGCAGAAAGTCTGCAAGCATGGGGGTTCCCGCTACGCTGCTGGAGTCGTACGCGTAAATCCTGGTCTGGTGTGGAAAGCTTCGCCGGTACCGAGGAACTGAGCGCGTTTTTGAGTCAAACTCGCGTGCTGATCAACCTCCTGCCTAATACGGCAGAAACCGTAGGCATTATTAACGCTGATTTACTCAGCCAATTGCAGGATGGCGCTTACGTGCTGAACCTGGCGCGCGGCGTTCATCTCAATGAAGACGATCTTCTGGCATCGCTGGACAGCGGCAAAGTAAAAGGTGCCATGCTGGATGTCTATAGCCGTGAACCGCTGCCGGAAACCAGCCCGCTATGGAAACATCCGCGTGTGGCAATGACGCCGCATATCGCCGCGGTAACACGCCCGGCAGAGGCGGTGGACTACATCTCCCGTACGATTTTGGGCCTGGAAAGTGGGAAATCCGTAACGGGTCAGGTCGATCGCGTTCGGGGATATTGATGGTAACCCGGCAAGTGCCGGGTTTCAGCTAATAAATGGCGACGATACCTGCTATCCTTGACGGAAAATGACTACAGGAGAGAGTTATGTATCCCGTTGACCTGCATATGCATACCGTCGCCAGTACCCACGCCTACAGCACCTTAAGTGATTACATCGCCGAAGCCCATCGCAAAGGCATCAAGCTGTTTGCCATAACCGATCATGGACCGGACATGGCGGATGCGCCTCATCACTGGCACTTTATTAATATGCGCATTTGGCCTCGTATCGTCGATGGCGTAGGGATCCTGCGCGGTATCGAGGCGAATATTAAGAATATTGAAGGCGAAATCGACTGTTCAGGTCCGATGTTTACTTCCCTGGATCTCATCATCGCGGGCTTCCATGAGCCAGTTTTTGCACCTCACGATAAAGACACCAATACCCAGGCAATGATAGCCACGATGGCCAGTGGTCACGTGCACATCATCAGCCATCCGGGGAATCCCAAATATCCCGTGGATATCACAGCGATTGCGCAGGCGGCGGCAAAATACCAGGTCGCGCTGGAAATCAATAACTCCTCGTTTTTGCATTCGCGTAAGGGGAGTGAGGACAATTGTCGCGCGGTCGCTGCGGCAGTGCGTGATGCCGGAGGCTGGGTGGCGTTAGGATCGGATTCACATACCGCTTTCACACTGGGTGAATTTGGTGAATGCCGTAAAATTCTGGATGATGTAAATTTCCCGGAAGACAGAATTTTAAACGTCACCCCTAAACGCCTGCTGGCGTTTCTGGAATCGCGAGGCATGGAGCCGATCGCGGAATTTGCTGAACTGTAATTGTTACTAACTGGAATATATCAATGAACGAGTTTTCTATCCTGTGTCGTGTACTGGGCTCGCTGTTTTACCGCCAACCGCAGGACCCTTTACTGGTTCCTCTGTTTACCCTGATTAGTGAAGGTAAACTGTCCGCCAACTGGCCGCTGGAACAGGACGAACTGCTCACTCGTCTGCAGAAAAGCTGCGATATGCCTCAGTTGGCTGCGGATTACAACGCGCTGTTTGTCGGCGACGAGTGTGCGGTGCCGCCTTATCGTAGCGCCTGGGTAGAAGGGGCGAAAGAATCCGATGTTCGTGCTTTTCTTTCTGCCCGCGGAATGCCGCTGGCAGATACGCCTGCAGATCATATTGGCACGCTGTTGCTGGCGGCTTCATGGCTTGAAGACCAGTCTGCGGAAGATGAAAGTGAAGCACTCGAAACCTTGTTTGTGGAATACCTGTTGCCCTGGTGCGGCACGTTCCTTGGCAAAGTTGAAGCACACGCAAACACACAGTTCTGGCGTACCATGGCACCGTTAACGCGTGATGCCATTGGTGCGATGTGGGACGAATTGCAGGAAGATACTGAAGAGTAAATGTGATTTATATCACATTAAACTGCAACTCAAATTACATCATTGCATGAATTGTGTGCACGATCTCATTCCCATGCCGTTTTTCTGCTAAGATACGCGGCATGAACATACTTCTCTCAATTGCAATCACAACGGGCATTCTCTCTGGGATTTGGGGATGGGTGGCCGTATCTCTTGGTTTACTCAGTTGGGCTGGCTTTCTGGGCTGCACGGCCTATTTTGCCTGTCCGCAGGGTGGGCTGAAAGGGTTGTGGATCTCGGCGTGTACGCTGCTAAGCGGTGTGGTGTGGGCGTTGGTGATTATTAACGGTAGCGCGCTTGCCCCGCATATGGACATTATTGGTTATGTCATGACGGGAATTGTCGCGTTTCTCATGTGTATTCAGGCAAAGCAATGGTTGCTTTCATTTGTGCCGGGCACCTTTATTGGCGCCTGCACAACGTTTGCAGGGCAGGGTGACTGGCAGTTGGTCGTGCCATCTCTGGCGCTGGGGCTGGTATTCGGCTATGCGATGAAAAACAGCGGATTGTGGCTGGCATCTCGTCGTGAGAATCGGCTATCGTCGACGTTGACCAGTAAATAAAAAAAGCGTGAGGGTTTTCCTCACGCTTTTTATGCTGTATCGACCACTCAGGATTCCGGAGGTACCGACAAATGGCGGTATTTAACCAGGATGTCATTATCAACTTGTTTCTTATCCTGCAAATCCCACAATCCGCGATCAATCCCGTCATTAATCAGGAAGATAACGCCGGTTTCAATTGCTGACATCAGACAAAGCATAACCGGTTCGTTAGAGGTGTAGCCAATTTCACCTTCCAGCAGTCGCTGGTAGTCAATGAAGCGGAATACCCCAGCCTGCACTTCATAAGACAAGATAGTTTTGCTGGTATTCACCGATGAGAGGATTTCACCAGTACTAACGTTAACCACACGCAGGTTGACCGCTATCTGGTCGAGCTGGTACTGCGTATCGGCGCCAATACCGAAATAGCGCGCACCAACGCCACCCGATTTAACGTTGCTTTCATAACCAATAATTGATCCTTCTACCATGATGTTTGCCGCGGTCAGAGACTGCAGAGGGATCCGGTTATTAATGGCAACTGTGCCGTTTTCCTGAGCTGCACGAATGATTTTTCGTTCGTTAAGCAAGTTCTGCAATCCCTGACGTTCCAGCGGAACGAACCAACGAGAATCCTTCAATGCGGTGACAAGCATCGCCGTGGCGCTTTGCGGGACGGCGGTTGAGAAGTTACTTGCCGGATAAGGTTTAAACTGGCCAGTCTCATCCTGAATATTGTATACCGAGACAAAAATCTTACCTGTAGGCATGGGCAGGTGCGTCAAGTCTTTATAGCTTTGGGCTCGGGGCATTAATGTCGGCTTAGCGGCTTCTTGCGGCGGGGCTGTTAAACATCCGCTGAGTAAAATTACTGCCACCATGATAAGTAAGCGCTGCATGATTTTTTCCTTTCGTGGCTATAATTTAGAAATCGGTCGACTGATTTTGTAAACCCGACACTTCAATAGTCGACGTTCTCCCCGTTTTCCTGTCCGTGACATTCAGTTGCAGTTGTCCATCCCGGTTGGCGATATCAACGATAAAATCGCTGGTTACCATCCTTCCCGGCTTACCGGTATTGATATTGGTAAGTAAGCCACCGAGTATTTGTGACTGGATCGCCTGGGTAAAGTTATCCAGCGCTGTTGGGGTTTCAATCCCGTAGTCGCCGGCACTCGGATCTTTATACGAGTTTTGCGCCTGGGCGCTGTTCAGTAAAAAAGAGCCGTTATTTGGGTTACCACCAAAGTTAGGGTTGCGGAACTGGAACGTCATATTTCCGGCCCAACTTAATGGTGAAATCAGCATGAGCAAAACCACTGCATGTTTGACACGCATGAAAGCCTCCGGACAAAATCATGTTTTAGAATTCATCGCGCGCTAAATCGCTCGTGCTTAATAGTGTTTGATCTATTTGCCGACGATTTAATGCTTCCTCTGTTTCTGCCAATGCAAAGACCACAATTTTGTCGAAGTCTCTTTTCGTCGGGAATAAAAAAGTCTGGAAGATAACGTCCTGATTGACCGTTATGGTGATCCAACTTCCCCAACGTGCACTGGGTCTTTCATTAATGGTTAAGTTTCCTGTGTACTTACTTTCCCACTTGTCACTAAAGGCCCGGTAAAAATCATGGCCAATGGAAGAGACAGTGTGGTCGGTTAACAGTCCGGGAACCTCCACCTCTACAGCCGCGTGTAGATTCCCGGCAGCAAGGAACAAATTTGCTGCCACAATCCAGGTCAAATAGCGTTTCATGGCTTTATCGCCTGAGGTTATCATTGGCCCACGAGACCGCCTGCGTACGATTTTTGACAGCTATCTTTTTGAAAAGATTATAAAGATGTGTTTTCACCGTATTTTCACTAATAAATAGTGAACGCGCGATTTCAATATTTGAGGCGCCGATACGCAGTTTATTAAGGATCTCTTTTTCACGGTGCGTAAGTAATGCCGACTCCGTGCTGTTATAGCGGTAGTTCCCGGAATGCGTGATCAGGTAGCTGGCAAGCTTTTGCGAAAAGTAGCATTCGCCCCGCAACACACCCTGCAAACCGCTGACTACACGCTGCTCATCTTCAGTTGCGTAAAATACGCCATTGATATGCGGCCAGTTTTCAATATCCCGGTAAGGATAATCATCTGGGGTATTCAACAATAAAGTTTTTATATTGTTGTTTTTTCTGCTCAAATTATCTTGCCAGTAATGGATCAGTTTTTTATCTGCCTCCATCATATCCAGTAAAACAATGCAGCTGGAGGATATATCATCCAGAGAACGTTGAATATTATGTAGTTTTCCGGTTAACGCCAGCGATTGCTTTAAATGCTGTAATAACGCAGTTGCCTGCAGGGATGGTTTAGTGATCAACAATAATGTATGACCATGAATACTATGGACTTCATTAAACATGATGAAACTCCACTTTTTTAGTCGCACACCTGACAGTTGCCTCTACTAAAATAGAGGCACCAGAAGTACTGACAGATGTTGCACTGCTGTGTAGAAATAAAACTTCGACCCAACGGGGTGAAAATATTAAAACAAATGGACTTCAACTGATTTCAATCTAGCTATTACAAATCTTAAAGCAAGTGTTAAACATGTTACATAATGTAAATTTATATATTAAAATATGATTTTTGCGTTTTTGTGGAGTTTAGATTTGATAGTAAAGTTGTACATTTTAGCGTTATTGCATAGATTTAAAAAATCATACAAATTATAATATCTTATTGAATTTTAAGAGATAAAATTATAGTTAGATGGTTTTAGATTTCTAATGAATTTTGATTTTTTTGTCTCACTTTAAGTTGAACAATTTTAGATAGAAAAAAATGACACTTGTCACGACTTGTACCGAGGACAATCCCACTACCGTCTGCAAGGCCCAGAAAACGCGGGAAACGCGTTTTTTTGTTACTGCATAGAAATTCACTCATCGGGTTACAAAAGAAATAAAATCCAGAGCTATAACGGTGTTAATTGCGGTTAATTAGTACTTTGGGGTGAATCTGGATATAAAAATACAACTGGTGGGTGAGTTATTTAAAATGTTTCAACGGACATACTCTTCATCGTAACGTGGCGTTAACAAATGTAAGTCACGTTAACAATAATTTGAGTGGTAAATAATTTAACCTTATGTACGACCAGGTCCAGGGTGACAACATGAAAAACAAGTTGTTATTTATGATGTTTACAATGCTGGGTGTGCCTGGGATTGCATCCGCTACAAGTTATGATTTAGCTAACTCAGAATATAACTTTGCGGTAAATGAATTAAGTAAGTCTTCATTTAATCAGGCAGCCATTATTGGTCAGGTTGGCACTGCGAACAGTGCAAATACTCGACAGGGGGGCTCGAAGTTATTGTCGGTTATTTCGCAAGAAGGTTCTGGTAACCGAGCGAAAACAGACCAGACGGGGTCATATAACTTTGCATATATTGATCAAACGGGTAGTTCCAATGACGCGAGTATTAAACAAGGTTCATACGGTAATACGGCGGTAATTATCCAGAAAGGTTCTGGTAATAAAGCCAATATTACTCAGTACGGTACACAAAAAACAGCAGTTGTGGTGCAGAGACAGTCGCAAATGGCAATTCGCGTTACTCAACGCTAATCCATTAACGACGATTAAATCAATCCGATGGGGGTTTACCATGAAACTTTTAAAAGTGGCAGCATTCGCAGCAATCGTAGTTTCTGGCAGTGCTCTGGCTGGTGTTGTTCCGCAATGGGGCGGCAATCATCATGGTGGCGGTAGTAATTATGGCCCAGACTCTTCACTGAGTATCTACCAATATGGGTCAAACAACGCTGCGAATGCTCTGCAAAGTGATGCGCGTAAATCAGATGTCACTATCACACAACATGGGCGTGGTAACGGGGCTGTAGTTGGTCAAGGCGCTGATGACAGTACCATTAGCCTGAAACAGACTGGCTTCCAGAACAATGCCACTATCGATCAGTGGAATGCTAAAAATGCTGATATTAGTGTAACCCAGTTCGGTGGCCGTAACGGTGCGTTGGTTAATCAGACCGCGTCTGACTCCAATGTGCTGATTCAGCAAGTTGGCTTTGGCAACAACGCTACAGCTAACCAACACTAATTCAGTTTTCTGACTGATAATAAACAGGGCGTGAGCCCTGTTTTTTTTTCGGGAGAATATGATGCATACGCTATTACTCATTGCCGCGCTGGCAAATCAAATAACATTCAATACTACTCAGCAAGGTGATATGTACACCATTATTCCTCAGGTGACGTTAACCCAACCGTGCGTATGTGAGGTACAAGTCCTTGCCATACGTCAAGGGCAGGGGGGACAAAGCCAGTCGCAGCAGAAAATAAGCCTTTCGGTCCCTGCTAATCGACCGATTGAATTAACCAAACTGAGCTTTAATATTTCATCTGAGGATTCGGTCAAAATTATCGTTACCGTTTCAGATGGGCAGTCTCTGCATCTGTCGCAACAATGGCCTGACTCAAACAGTCACCCATAATTTTTTGCTGTATTTGCATTAAGGGTGTGGCTGGGAATGCGCTGCTGTTCTATGAATATAGAAGCGTGTGAGCGTTTGTATTTGATCGTTAATCGTAGCGGTGAAGGATCATTTCGATCCCTCAAAGATGGCTAATCATTGAGGAACCCTTATGTGTACATTATTAAAGCGTATTTTAAGTACCAGTTTATGTGCTTTTTCTCTTTTAACCCTCCCTGCAATTGCGCAGCAAATCACAACCGGCGGGGTTATTCATTTTCGCGGAGCGATAGTTGAATCACCTTGCGACGTTAACAGACAGCAGCAGCAAATTGAATTGTCATGTATCCGCAACGGCACCAACCAGAATAGTCTTTACAACCCGCAACAGCTCGCGACAGCCCCTCAGAATGTGCAGGAAATTGCCACAGTCAAAATGCACTACCTCAATGAACAGAAAAACATGGCGATTCTTAATATTGAATATAAATGACTCGCTGTGGCGTAGATATGCACACTTACGGTTAAAAAGAGAGATTTAAGGGAAAACCCTGCTGTACACTTAACGAATGGTGTTTTGTCAGGGGGAACTTATGCAATCACGTGTTCATGTGTTACATGGCGATATTACGACTGTCGCTGTTGATGTGATTGTCAATGCGGCGAATTCATCGCTACTGGGAGGCGGTGGCGTCGATGGCGCAATCCATCGCGCTGCCGGACCAGCATTGCTGGAGGCCTGCAAACAGGTTATCCAGCAACAAGGAGAATGCCCGACAGGGCATGCGGTGATCACTCTGGCGGGGGCGCTTGCGGCAAAAGCGGTCATTCATACCGTAGGACCCGTCTGGCAAGGGGGAGGTCATCATGAGGCCGAACGCCTCGAAGAAGCTTACTTAAACACCCTGCAACTGGCCTTGGCCAATGGTTATCACTCCATTGCTTTTCCGGCGATTAGCACCGGGGCTTATGGCTATCCACGCGCCGCAGCGGCAGAAATAGCGGTGAAAACGGTGCTGAAATTTATTACCCGCCGCGCACTTCCTGATCAGATATACTTCGTGTGCTTTGATGATGAAAACGCTCAACTTTATAAGAGATTGCTAACACAACAAGGTGATGATCACACGGACTGATATGACGCGACTTGAGCGTGCCATCACGCCCCTTTGCGAAGACCACCCGGGAGAATGCGGCATTCTTGCGTTGGATGACAGCCTGGATGCGTTTGCTGCTCGCTATCGGTTAACGGAAATGGCGGAACGTACCCTGGATGTGCAGTATTACATCTGGGAAAACGACATGTCCGGGTTATTGCTATTTTCCGTACTGCTGGCTGCAGCGAAGCGAGGCGTACGGGTGCGTTTGCTGCTGGATGATAACAACACGCCGGGTTTGGACGACACGCTGCGTCTGCTGGATAAGCACCCCAATATAGAAGTTCGCCTCTTCAATCCGTTTTCCTTTCGCATCCTGCGCGCGCTGGGCTATTTAACCGATTTTGCCCGGCTTAATCGGCGCATGCACAATAAAAGTTATACCGCTGACGGCGTGGTGACTCTCGTTGGTGGGCGTAATATTGGCGATGCCTATTTTGGCGCGGGTGAGCAACCGCTATTTTCCGACCTGGACGTCATGGCTATCGGGCCGGTTGTCAAAGATGTGGCAGATGATTTTGAGCGTTACTGGCACTGTCGCTCGGTTTCAACGTTACAAAATGTGCTTGAGATGTCTGAGCCAGATTCTGTGCAGCGTATTGAGCTACCCGAATCCTGGTATAACGATGATATTACCCGCCGCTATCTGCATAAGCTGGAAACCAGCCAGTTTATGTCCAGTCTCGATCAAAGATCGCTGCCGCTGATTTGGGCCAAAACGCGTTTGCTGAGCGATGATCCTGCAAAAGGAGAAGGGAAAGCGCCGCGCCACTCGCTATTACCGCAGCGTTTGTTTGACGTAATGGGCTCGCCGACCGAACGTATTGATATTATTTCTGCCTACTTTGTGCCGACGCGTGCCGGTGTGGCGCAGCTCCTGAGACTGGTAAGAAAAGGCGTCAAGATTGCCATTTTAACCAATTCACTGGCGGCGAATGATGTGGCGATCGTCCATGCGGGCTATGCGCGCTGGCGAAAAAAACTGCTGCGCTACGGTGTAGAATTATACGAACTTAAACCGACCCGCGATCGCGTCTCGGTCGTTCACGATCGTGGATTAACCGGGAATTCAGGGTCCAGCCTGCATGCGAAAACGTTCAGTATTGATGATCGCAAAGTGTTTATCGGCTCGCTTAATTTTGATCCTCGTTCGACGCTGCTCAATACGGAAATGGGATTTGTGATTGAGAGTGAAGTGCTGGCCGAATTGATTCATAAACGGTTTATGCAAAGCCAGCGTGATATGGCCTGGCAGCTACGCCTTGACCGTTGGGGAAGAATTAATTGGGTCGACCGACTTTCTGGCAGTGAACAGGTCCTGAAAAAAGAACCCGCCACAGGATTCTGGAAGCGGGTTCTGGTAAAGCTGGCGTCCGTGTTACCCATTGAATGGCTGCTTTGAACCACACAATGATTGAGGGAAAAACTAGCCGGCTACGGCCTTGTTTTTATCCTGCTTAACGGGCGGTTTACCCGAAAAGAGAAACTTCAGCACCGGTATGCGTAAATGGATTTCGTACAGTATTACCGCAATCCCAACCACAAACAGCAGACCGCAGAGAAAACCCAGCAGATTCGACGTGATATGCGGTGTGATGTAAGCGCCAAAAAACAGCGTTAACGGGTGGTGCACCAGATAGATAAACAGCGACGCGTTGACAAAATAGGTCACGCGGGCAGACTGGAAATTAAGCAAACGGTGACCCAACGAAAAGACGACGTTCACCATCCACAGTCCCATGACCATGGTAATGACATATTCGGTTTCATACATCCAGGCATCGCCGTTGCCATAACGCTGATTGAGCAGGTATGCCACAAATGCGAATGCAGCACCGAGCGTGCAACCGCGTGACGGTGTGGTAAACAGCGCTTTCAGATTCGGGTTGATAAACGCCAGTGCGCCGAGGATAAAGAACGGCGCATAGAACAGCGTTTGCATAACGATAAAATTGAACATGCCATCGCTGAGAATCGAAGGGTAGAGGATGAAAATTGTCCTTCTGACGGCAGCGTAACCGACACCTAACAAGATGAAGATCAGCGATAATTTAGTCATCGACACCGCCGGGGTGCTGGCGGCGTCACTACGCGTCAGTCTGTTTTTCATCTGGGTGAACACCCACATGCTCACGGTCGTTAATACGACCAGAACCAGTAAAAACCACAGATGGGAAATCAGCTCCCAGGCCAGCGCATTGTATTTATCGTAGCCGCTGAGAGTATGCCAACTGTCTGCTTTTCCCTTTACGTATTGCAGCATGATAAATTGCGGCAGCGTAAGTAATGGAATCGCGGTCAGCATCGGGATCCCCACGCGTTCTACACGCACCTTCCACCAGCGCTTTAGCGGATAGCGCAAAAATAGCATGTAGGAAAAATAACCCGAAATGACAAAGAAGACTTGCATGCGAAAAGCATGGATAAAGTCGTTAAACAGGGTCAACCACCACGACGGTTCCGCGCTGTTCACGTGCCAGGTGTGGGTCGAGTAAATCAATGAAATATGGAATGGGATCCCTAACAACATTAGCCAGGCACGGATGGAGTCAAGAAAATATTCGCGTGGTGGTGATACAGAGCTCATAGACAGTTATGTATTCTCAGACTTTTCGTCTTATCCCTAAGACGAATAATGGTTACATTCGAGGGCAACCCTACACGAAGTCCAACAACCTGTCTCCAGGATAAGCACGCAAAGTGAAAACAGGTAGTTGAACCTGATTAAACCATGAGCCAGCGCGCGAACAATACAGGGATTCAGTTGTCGGAATACCCGATTATCCATTAAAATGGATCGGATCAATATAAGCACACAAAGGGGGAAGTGCTTACTAATTATGAAACATAAACTACAAATGATGAAAATGCGTTGGTTGGGTGCAGCAGTTATGTTAACGCTGTACACATCATCGAGCTGGGCGTTCAGCATCGATGATGTTGCAAAACAAGCTCAATCCTTAGCCGGTAAAGGCTATGAGGCGCCAAAAAGTAACTTGCCCTCCGTTTTCCGCGACATGAAATATGCGGATTATCAGCAGATCCAGTTTAACCGCGATAAAGCCTACTGGAGCAATCTCAAGACCCCATTTAAGCTCGAGTTCTACCACCAGGGTATGTACTTCGACACGCCGGTCAAAATCAACGAAGTTACCGCTACAGCGGTGAAAAGAATCAAATACAGCCCGGATTATTTTAATTTTGGCGATGTTCAGCATGATAAAGACACGGTAAAAGATCTCGGTTTCGCCGGGTTCAAAGTGCTGTATCCGATCAACAGCAAAGATAAAAACGACGAAATCGTCAGCATGCTCGGTGCCAGCTATTTCCGTGTTCTGGGGGCAGGGCAGGTCTACGGTCTGTCTGCGCGCGGTCTCGCGATTGATACCGCTCTGCCTTCTGGCGAAGAATTTCCCCGCTTCCGTGAGTTTTGGATCGAGCGTCCGAAACCGACTGACAAACGTTTGACCATTTATGCCTTGCTGGATTCTCCGCGCGCAACCGGAGCGTATCGCTTTGTCATCATTCCGGGTCGTGACACGGTAGTCGATGTTCAGTCCAAAGTTTATCTGCGCGACAAAGTGGGCAAGCTGGGCGTGGCACCGTTAACCAGTATGTTCCTGTACGGACCAAACCAGCCTTCTCCGGCGACCAACTATCGTCCGGAACTGCATGACTCTAACGGTTTGTCGATCCACGCTGGCAACGGCGAGTGGATTTGGCGTCCGCTGAATAACCCGAAACATCTGGCGGTGAGCAGCTTTGCGATGGAAAATCCGCAAGGTTTCGGCCTGCTGCAGCGTGGCCGTCAGTTCTCGCGTTTTGAAGATATCGACGATCGTTACGATCTGCGCCCAAGCGCCTGGATCACGCCAAAAGGTGATTGGGGTAAAGGTAAGATTGAGTTAGTTGAAATCCCAACTAACGATGAAACGAACGATAACATCGTTGCGTACTGGACGCCGGATCAACTGCCTGAAGCTGGTAAAGAGATGAACTTCAAGTACACCCTGACGTTCACGCGTGACGAAGACAAGCTTCATGCCCCTGATAGCGCCTGGGTCCAGCAGACTCGTCGTTCTACCGGTGATGTAAAACAGTCTAACCTCATTCGTCAGCCTGATGGCACCATCGCGTTTGTGGTGGACTTTACCGGCACGGATATGAAAAAGCTGCCGCAGGATACCCCGGTTACCGCACAAACCAGTATTGGCGACAACGGCGAGATCGTTGAAAGTACTGTGCGCTACAACCCGGTAACTAAAGGTTGGCGTTTGGTATTGCGCGTGAAAGTGAAAGATGTGAAGAAAACCACTGAAATGCGTGCTGCCTTGGTCAATGCCGATCAGACGCTGAGTGAAACCTGGAGCTACCAGTTACCTGCCAATGAATAAGACAACTGAGTATATTGACGCAATGCCGCTTTCGGATATCGAAAAAGCGGCACTGCCGAAAACTGACATCCGCGCCGTTCATCAGGCGCTGGATGCCGAGCATCGTACGTACTCGCGCGAAGATGATTCACCGCAGGGTTCGGTGAAAGCTCGCCTGGAGCAGGCGTGGCCTGATTCTCTGGCCAAAGAGCAGTTGGTTAAGGACGATGAGGGGCGCGATCAGCTGCAGGCGATGCCAAAAGCAACGCGTACCTCTATGTTCCCCGATCCCTGGCGTACCAACCCGGTTGGCCGCTTTTGGGATCGCCTGCGCGGGCGCGATGTGACTCCGCGTTATCTTTCGCGTTTGACGAAAGAAGAACAGGAGAGCGAGCAAAAATGGCGTACGGTTGGCACCATCCGCCGCTATACGTTGTTGATCTTAACGCTGGCGCAAACGGTCGTCGCAACCTGGTATATGAAGACGATCCTTCCGTATCAGGGTTGGGCATTCATTAATCCTGTTGACATGATGGGGCAGGATTTATGGGTTTCCTTTATGCAACTGCTGCCCTACATGCTCCAGACCGGCATTCTCATTTTGTTTGCCGTGCTTTTCTGTTGGGTTTCAGCAGGATTCTGGACCGCGCTGATGGGCTTCCTGCAACTGTTGATTGGGCGAGATAAGTACAGTATCTCCGCCTCAACGGTTGGGGACGAACCGTTAAATCCCGAACACCGGACCGCGTTGATTATGCCGATCTGTAACGAGGACGTTGACCGCGTATTCGCGGGACTTCGCGCCACGTGGGAGTCGGTCAAAGCGACGGGCAACGCCGAGCATTTTGATGTTTACATCCTGAGCGACAGCTACAACCCCGATATCTGCGTAGCAGAACAAAAAGCGTGGATGGAGCTGATTGCCGAAGTGCAAGGCGAAGGGCAGATTTTCTACCGTCGTCGTCGTCGTCGCGTGAAGCGTAAAAGCGGCAACATTGATGACTTCTGCCGTCGCTGGGGAAATCAGTACAGCTACATGGTGGTGCTGGACGCTGACTCCGTGATGAGCGGTGACTGTCTGAGCGGACTGGTGCGCCTGATGGAAGCGAATCCAAATGCCGGGATTATCCAGTCTTCACCGAAGGCTTCCGGTATGGATACGCTGTATGCGCGCTGTCAGCAGTTTGCGACCCGTGTTTATGGTCCGTTGTTTACCGCTGGACTTCACTTCTGGCAATTGGGGGAATCGCACTACTGGGGCCATAACGCGATTATTCGCGTGAAGCCGTTTATCGAACACTGTGCGCTTGCGCCGTTACCGGGCGAAGGCTCGTTTGCGGGTTCGATTCTCTCCCATGACTTCGTCGAAGCGGCGTTGATGCGTCGTGCCGGCTGGGGCGTGTGGATTGCTTACGATCTGCCGGGCTCTTATGAAGAGCTACCGCCGAACCTGCTGGATGAACTCAAGCGTGACCGTCGCTGGTGTCATGGCAACCTGATGAACTTCCGTCTGTTCCTGGTGAAGGGGATGCACCCGGTTCACCGTGCGGTGTTCCTGACCGGCGTTATGTCCTATCTGTCCGCGCCGCTGTGGTTTATGTTCCTCGCGTTATCGACCGCATTGCAGGTGGTGCATGCGTTGACGGAACCACAATACTTCCTGCAACCGCGCCAGCTGTTCCCGGTATGGCCGCAGTGGCGTCCTGAACTGGCGATCGCGCTGTTTGCTTCTACGATGGTGCTGCTGTTCCTGCCGAAGCTGCTGAGTATTTTGCTCATCTGGTGTAAAGGGACGAAAGAGTACGGCGGGTTTATCCGCGTCACGCTGTCGCTGCTGCTGGAGGTTCTGTTCTCCGTGCTGCTGGCGCCGGTGCGTATGCTGTTCCATACCGTCTTTGTCGTGAGCGCCTTCCTCGGTTGGGAAGTGGTGTGGAATTCACCGCAGCGTGATGACGATTCCACCCCGTGGGGTGAAGCATTTATGCGTCACGGTTCTCAGTTACTGCTGGGGCTGGTGTGGGCGGTAGGTATGGCCTGGCTGGATCTGCGTTTCCTGTTCTGGCTGGCGCCGATTGTCTTCTCGCTGATCCTGTCGCCGTTTGTTTCCGTGATTTCCAGCCGTTCCACGGTTGGGTTACGTACCAAGCGCTGGAAGCTGTTCCTGATCCCGGAAGAGTATTCTCCGCCGCAGGTGCTGGTGGATACGGATACCTATCTGGTGATGAACCGCAATCGTACGCTGGACGACGGCTTTATGCATGCGGTGTTTAACCCGTCATTTAACGCACTGGCAACGGCAATGGCGACTGCACGTCACCGCGCGAGTAACGTGCTTGAGATTGCCCGTGACCGCCATGTGGAGCAGGCGCTGAACGAAACGCCGGAGAAACTAAACCGTGACCGCCGTCTGGTGCTGTTGAGCGATCCGGTGACGATGGCGCGTTTGCACTATCGCGTCTGGAATTCACCTGATAAGTATTCTTCGTGGGTGAATTACTACCAGGGACTGACCCTGAATCCGCTGGCGCTCAGGAAAAAGTAAGCGTTATGTAACGTGAAAATACCGGCCTGGTGCCGGTATTTTTTTATACTAAATAAAAGAGCCGTGAGGTATCAGGTGCGAATATTGGCAGTGGCAATCATGGTGTGCTTGCTGAGCGGATGCGGCAGTATTATTAGCCGAACTATCCCAGGGCAAGGGCACGGAAACCAATACTATCCTGGCGTGCAATGGGATGTCCGGGACTCCGCGTGGCGCTACGTCACCATCCTCGACCTGCCATTTTCGCTGGTGTTTGATACCTTGCTGCTCCCGCTCGACATTCACCACGGACCTTACGAGTAAGCTATCGCTCATCCCATTCATCGGCCGCGGTCTGACCCTCTTCGGTATCCAGGGGAGGTTCCAACTGGAATTCACCTTCATCCCATTCGTGAAGCGTGTTTTCTTCCTGCCACTCCTGACGGATCTCAATTTCATCATAGTCGCCATCAAAAACGCTTTGGGCCGCTTCACCACTCAGCATTGGCAGGCATTCACCCTCGCCCTCATCCTCATCAGCAAAGAATTCCGCCTGCCACATAATGTCACCATCCTGTAGCACGTATTTTTGTACGCTTAGCTGTTGAACGCTGGCTTCGTCGGGCTCAAGGTCAGGGTTATCAGCCAGAAATTCTTCACGAGCGGCATCAATGGCTTCTTCCAGCGTGGCATACATGGTCATCAGAGTCTCCCTTTGATTTAATGAAGTATTCAGGGAAATAATAGTTGATTCTCCGATATTGCAAGTATGAATGCACAAAAATCATCCCGTAGCCTCAGTGCTCCGGCGACGGCGCAGACTATTCCACGAGTAGAAAGCGTTAAACAGTACGACGCCCGCGGTCACGCAGAAGACGGCGCGAAAACCGTAGTTGGCGGAAATTGCCGCCCCCATTAACGGTCCCGTTACGTTACCGATATCGCGAAATGACTGGTTATAACTGAAAATACGCCCGGCGATCTGATTGGTTGAGTTATAGACCAGCAGCGTTTGTACTGCCGGGAGCAGAGCCCCATCAGCGGCCCCCAATAAAAAGCGCAGAACGGCAAGTTGCCAGGGCGATTGTACAAACGACATTGGAATAAGCAGCAGCACGGAGATGACCAGAGCAACAATCAGGATCTTCTCCGGGCCAATTCGGTCACCTAATTTGCCAAGTCGCGGGGCGCTAATTAACGCAGCCACGCCCGGTACGGAAGCAATCATCCCGCTGATAAAGGCGATGTTACTGACGTTGCCAGCCAACTCTCTAACGTACAGCGTCAGAATTGGCGCGATGGACCCGGTTGCCACCTGGATTATCAGCGTTGTGACAAACAGGCTCAGCACCAGTTTGGGATTTTTTAACGAGGCCACGACTTCGCGAATGTGCAGCATCTCTTTCTTGCTCACCGGTTGGAAACGTTCGCGAATAAAAAATAGCGTCAGGATAAAACAGAGCAGCAGTACGCTGGCGGTGATGAAAAATACCGGGCGTAGTCCGTACTGATCCGCGAGCAGCCCGCCTGCCAACGGTCCGAGCAGTGCGCCGCTGACGCCGCCGGTGGAAAGCGTTCCCAGCGCCCAGCCGCTTTTATTGCGCGGAACCTGGGTGGCGATCAGCGCATAGGCGTTGGGAATGAAACCGCCGAGCAGACCCAACAGGGCGCGCAGGACCAGGAACTGCCAGATATTTTGCGCCAGCCCCATCAGCAGCATCACAATCGCCATACCCAATGCGGAACGCAGCAGCATGATTTTTCGCCCTTTGCGATCGGCAAGGCCACCCCAGAAAGGAGAGGCGATGGCGGAAAAGAGAAAAGTGATGCTGAAGACCAGACCTGACCACATATTCAGGGCGCTATGACCCGTGACGCCGAGGCTCTCGACATAGAGGGGCAAAAAGGGCATAACCAGGCTAAATGCTGCACCGGTTAAAAAACAACCCAACCAGGCAACGGTGAGGTTACGTTTCCAGTTTATGGGAGCATCTGAGGGTGACATAGCGTTCCGCAGTGTGGCGCGCTGTTTGCGCTATCGATTGAATATAAGAAAGCAGGCTAATTATGCGCCTGGTTGATAGTTGCTGCAATGCGGATAGCAGTTAAACCTAAAGCGGGCAGGGAAGGTGTTGCAGTCCACAGGACTGCAACCGTGCTTTAGTACAGGGAAGGTGAACCTTCAGGACGCGTCTTGAAACGACGGTGTAGCCACATGTACTGCTCTGGGGCCATCATGATGCATTGCTCAACAACCTTATTCATCCACGCTGCCGTAGTCTCCGCGTTGTCTAACGGCGGTGAACACTCCGGAGGCAGCATAATCAATTGATAACCTTTACCGTCAGGTTTGCGGCGGGGAACAAACGGTACCAGGCAGGCATTCGACATGCGTGAAAGCATCCAGGTCCCGGAGGTTGTTGCGGCCTGTTCAACAGCAAAAAGCGGGACAAATACGCTGGCGCGGGGGCCGTAGTCATGATCCGGCGCGTACCAGACCACTTCGCCTTTTTTCAACGCTTTAATCATTCCTTTCAGGTCTTTACGATCGAGCATGGATTTATTAGAGCGCATACGGCCCCAGGTTTGTAGCCAGTCGAGCAGTGGGTTGTCGTTAGGGCGATATACGCCTATCCCCGGCTCCTGCAAACCAAACTGACGCGCCCCCAGTTCAAGGGTCAGAAAGTGCAGACCCACTAACAAAATTCCCCGCTTTTGCGCCTGAACGTCGCGGATATGTTCCATCCCGATAACTTCCGTCCAGCGTGAAATGCGCTTGTCAGACCAAAACCAGGCCATTCCGGTTTCCATCACGCCCATGCCCACGGACTCGAAGTTCTTGATGACCATCTGCTGGCGTTCCTGCTCGCTCATTTGCGGGAAGCACAGTTCCAGATTACGGGAAACAATTTTTGCCCGACGTTTCATCAAACGTAATGCCAGACGACCTAATGTGCAGCCCAACTTGTAAAGAACCGGGTAGGGTAACTGCACGATTAACCAAAGGATGCCAATGCCCAGCCAGGTTAACCAATAACGTGGATGCAGTAACGCAGCCGAAAACTTGGGTAAATTCGTCATGTCTATCCTGTCTTCAAACGACCAATTGCCTGTATTGTCGCATTTTTTCGCGCATATCAAAAATTTGTGACGGGAGAACGGTGATTAAACCAGCAATTGTTGTTGCACTTTTATATTGGAGTAAGAAATGTAGCGTAAAATGTGTGGATGTAAATTGGCGGTGTTTGCTTTATTATGCCGCCGATTTTCATTTTTCCCTATTTGCAGGATACGTACACCATGCCAGTGTTACACAACCGCATTTCGAACGATGCGCTCAAAGCCAAAATGTTGGCTGAGACCGAGCCGCGCACGACGATCTCATTCTATAAATATTTCACCATCGCCAATCCTCAGCACACGCGTGATGCGCTGTACCAGATGTTCACTGCATTGAACGTCTTCGGGCGCGTTTATCTTGCCCATGAAGGAATCAATGCGCAAATCAGCGTACCGCAAAGCAACGTCGAGGCATTCCGCCAGCAGCTTTATGCGTTTGATCCCGCATTCGCCGGGTTACGTCTGAATATCGCGCTGGATGATGATGGTAAATCGTTCTGGGTGCTGCGTATGAAAGTGCGTGAACGCATCGTGGCGGATGGTATTGACGATCCGCAATTTGACGCCAGCAACGTAGGTGATTACCTGAAGGCGGCGGAAGTAAACGCCATGCTGGACGATCCTGACGCGGTATTCATTGATATGCGCAACCACTATGAATATGAAGTGGGCCATTTCGAGAATGCGCTAGAAATCCCGGCAGACACGTTCCGCGACCAGTTACCGAAAGCCGTTGAAATGATGCAGGCGCATAAAGATAAAAAAATCGTTATGTATTGCACCGGCGGGATCCGTTGTGAGAAAGCCAGCGCCTGGATGAAACACAACGGATTTAGCAAAGTCTGGCACATTGAGGGCGGTATTATTGAATATGCCCGCAAGGCACGTGAACAGGGGCTTCCTGTGCGTTTTGTCGGTAAAAACTTCGTTTTTGATGAGCGTATGGGCGAAAGGATTTCTGAAGATGTTATTGCGCATTGTCATCAGTGCGGAACGGCGTGCGACAGCCATACTAATTGCAAAAATGATGGCTGCCATCTGTTGTTTATCCAGTGTCCGGCCTGCGCGCAGAAGTATAACGGCTGCTGTAGCGAATTGTGTAGCGAAGAGAGTAAGTTGCCGGAAGAAGAGCAACGTCGTCTTCGCGCCGGACGTGAAAATGGCAACAAAATCTTTAATAAGTCACGCGGTCGCCTGAATACCAAACTGGGTATTCCGGACCCTGCGCAATAGTCATTATGCCGGATGGCGGCTTTAGCCCCATCCGGCAACTCATACGTTACTTCTGTTGGACGCCTTCCACTGAGATGATCAGATCGACTTCCTGAGACGCCGGGCCGAGATCGGTGGTGATGTTGAAGTCCTTCAGCTTAATTTTACCTTCTGCTTCAAAACCCGCACGCGTGCCACCCCACGGATCGCCGCCCTGACCGATCAGCTTCGCATCCAGCGTAACCGGTTTGGTGACGCCGTTCAGGGTGAGATTACCGGTGATATCCAGGTCGTTCCCCTCTTTCTTCACGCTGGTAGAGCTAAAGGTCGCCTGCGGGAATTTGGCCACGTTAAGGAAATCTGCGCTGCGCAGGTGCTTGTCGCGTTCGGCGTGATTGGTGTCAACGCTGTTGGTTTTGATGGTGACGTTAACCTTATCGGCTGCGGGATTTTTCTCATCAAAGGTAAAAGTCCCGTCGAAATCTTTAAATGTGCCGTACAGCCAGCTGTAACCCAGGTGCTGAATACGGAAATTAACAAAGGCATGCTGTCCTTCTTTGTCAATTTTGTAATCTGCCGCCACGGCTGACCCGGTGGTGAATAACAGAGAGGCGAGTGTAAGTCCCAGCAGGTTTTTTTTCATTTTAAGCTCCATAGTCAGATGACGATTTTCCCAACATGCGATTCAGGGTATCGTCGTTATCGATAAAGTGATGTTTCAGGGCCATCAGTCCGTGCAGAAGCGATAAAACCACCACAGTCCACGCAAGCCACAGGTGCAGACTACCGGCGAGGTCGGCCTGAGCGCCCGCATTGGCAAGGGTGGCAGGAATGTCGAACCAACCAAATACGCTTATCGCTTTGCCATCAGCGGTGGAAATCAAATACCCGCTGATGACAATAGAAAAGAGCAATGTGTATAGCGCGAGGTGACCCAGTGCCGCCGCGATGCGGGTGAAACGGGAATAACTTGCCAGCGCAGGAGGAGGAGGGGAGATCAACCGCCAGACGACGCGGATAACCAGCCCCATCATAAGCACAACGCCGATGCTTTTATGCAGTTCAGGGGCCTGGTGATACCAGTCGTCGTAATAGCTGAGCGTGACCATCCACAATCCCAGCGCAAACATGCCATATACAGCAATCGCAATCAGCCAGTGCAAAGCGGCAGACACCACGCCATAGCGTTGTGGAGTATTATTGAATTGCATAAGTGCACCGTTAGATATTTCATAAGTGAATGAAAATGGCGCGTAAAAGACATTAATGCAACTAATAAATAACAATAATGGTGATATTTGTTTTTGATTCAATAAAATTGATTGAATTGTGAAGTAATCATCAAGGAATTAGTAGGGGTGGATGACATTAAGGCTTGGTTTCTGGGTGTTTAAGGTATTTTTCTTGTTCAGTTAATTGCAATGAAAATTAAGTTAATATCAGTTTATGTCAATTAGTGTCAGCGTTGCGGGTTCAGAAAAACATAATATATATCACATCCATAATTGCCAGCAGCGACCATAAAATAATGTAGAGCATAAGATGCTCGCGAATATTATTAACCAGATAGTGAAAGATGCGGCGCATCAACGTTATTCCTGTCATTAAAAATGGCCTCACCAACGAGGCCATTCATTTATTATCGCTTAAAACGATTTAGCCTGAAGGGAGTCAGGTCAAAGTCAGACGGTTTGTCCTGGGCGAAGTCTGCCGCAATCTCTCCGAGGACGGAGGCAAACTTAAAGCCATGTCCGCTCAGCCCGGTGATGATCAACGTGTTGTCATGCTCCGGTAGAGTATCAATAATAAAGTCTTCATCTGGTGAGTTATCATAGGTGCAGGACGCACCGTGCAGACAGCAGCCCACGCCTGGCAGAATTGTGCGCAGGAATGGGAAGGCTTCAGAACCATCGCTGGCTACAGCGGCAAACGGCTTGCGCTCTTCTGCCGAATGAATTACCTGTCCGCCATTGTGTTTACCAATTTTTAGCTCGTCGTTTTCTGCCGGGAAACCGTAGAATTGATCGCCATTTGGTAGCTCTCCGGTGAAGGCAGGGAAGTTATTCTTAACGCTGTAACGCCCATCGGCTTGATACCAGGCGAACACTTTGCGTACCGGTTGTATCGGTAGTTCAGGGACTAATGCCTGTACCCAGGTTCCGGCGCTGATCACCGCTTTTTGCGCGTGATAGTCACCATCGGCGGTTTCTACCGTGACGCCATCATCACTATGACGAATTGCGCTGACCGGGCATTTAAATAGCTGCGCACAGCCTGCTTCTTCCGCCAGACGGATCCAGGTTTTAATCGCTAACTCACTACGTAAAAAACCAGACTCCGCTTCAAACAGACCGATATAGTTTTCAGGTACGCGAATCTCTGGCCAGCGCGCCATAATGGCTGCTGCATCCAGTTGTTCAACATTGAGTTGCCACT
Source organism: Citrobacter sp. Cb028 (assembly GCF_030336705.1). NCBI lineage: Bacteria > Pseudomonadati > Pseudomonadota > Gammaproteobacteria > Enterobacterales > Enterobacteriaceae > Citrobacter > Citrobacter sp. Cb028. Next base: position 917,652 of record NZ_JAOWCZ010000034.1, read on the forward strand.
GTTTTGCGCTTTGCGCCGCGGTCGCTAAGAAGGTTGAATCTGCCGGACCAAGGTTGATGACACCAGAGCGCACAAAAATCGGTTCTTCATTTTGGGTGGATAATTCATCCCATAATGTTTGCGCACGCAGCACCAGCGGAACATATTTTTCACCTTCGCCATAGGCATGACGAATTAATCGAGTGTCGCCGTGGTGGCTGCCCTGCTGATGCGGTGGCATATGCGCATCGATCATCAGAACCTTCAGACCGGCGCGAGTGGCATAGTATCCGGCTGCGGCGCCCACGGAACCGCTGCCAATTATGATTAAGTCGTATTTCATCCGCTTCTCTCTGCAATCGCGATAGTAGCAGGGTAAATAAGTGACCCGGAATATTCAACCTGGAAATAAGAAAGGCACCGGAAAGGTGCCTTTTGATGGTTGGATGTATCAGATTTAATGTCGCTGATACTCATTTACCTGGTAATCGCCGGATTCAATTTTAGCGATTCCTGCTTCTAATATCGAAATAAATTGCCTGGCAACATCAGTGGTTAACCAGAGCGTTTGACCAACTTCAGTCCCATCCGGGTCTGGACGATTCGGGGTCTGGTAGTGCAAACGCAGCATCAGCGCATCGTAGCTATCAACAGTGCTGATGTCCCATCCTACTAACGGATGAGTCTGAATGACTTCATTATTCTTTTCCATCATGCCCCCTAATTCGTGTTACTAGACAACGGTTTTCGAGGTTCAATGCGTTTTTTCTGAAGCAACTTCAGTATATCAATAAATAAGGGTATTCATTGAAAATTTAAAGAGGTAAGCACATAAAATTTTCGTTTTCAGCGTTATCTGACTAACAAACCGACATGTTATTCATTTTTTTTAAGCATGTTGCACAATTATTTTGGTGTTGTGGTTAAAAGATAGCCAGGAATTTATTATTAAAATATCAGTTTGCCAGAAGGAATGAACTATTGATTAAAAGATGGTGTGTATAAAAAAGCCGGGGCGACCCGGCAAACAAACATCACTGCATATCATTATTTATTCATTGATGAACCAGTCATCCGCGCTTTCCCAGGTCTCCTGGAGGATCTCGCTGATGCGTTCTTTATCCTCTTTGGTGGCACCAATAACCGACAGATTGTTTGCGCCGGCATAACGGACGGTAACGTTACCTTCGTTATCCGGAAAATGGTGCTGAATACGGCGGGAGAGTTCACCTGCCAGCGCGTCAATTGCACCAGCAGGTAAAGGTGAAGTTTTGGCAATAGTGACTTCAATACGCATAGTAGCCCCCTGTGGAATATACTGTTTATTTATACAGTTATTCTCACCAGTTGGCTACACTTTTTTTAGCTTTTCACGGACCAGTGTACCGTTTCACCCCCCAGGAAAGGCACCAGCGTATCATCTTGCAGCGCAATGCTCTCCGGGACCTGGTGCTCCACGCGTTCCAGCTCAATAAAGGTTTCATTCACCGACAAACCGTAGAACTGTGGGCCATTAAGTGAGCAGAAGGCTTCAAAATGGTCCAGTGCATTCATCTCTTCAAACACGGTGGCATAACTGCCCAGTGCGGTCGGCGCATTAAAGCAGCCCGCACAGCCACAGCTTGACTCTTTGCGATGACGCGCATGCGGCGCTGAGTCGGTACCGAGGAAGGCGCGGTTAAACCCGCTGGCGACCAGCTCACGCAGCGCCTGTTGATGGACGTTACGTTTGAGGATCGGCAGGCAGTACAGATGAGGGCGAATCCCGCCGACCAGCATGTGGTTGCGGTTAAACATCAGGTGCTGCGGCGTAATGGTCGCCGCCAGAAGGTCATTGCCGTCGCGCACGTATTCGGCAGCATCTTTAGTCGTGATATGTTCAAACACCACTTTCAGCGCAGTTAAGCGCTGACGCAGTGGTTCCATCACCGTTTCAATAAAGCGCGCCTCGCGATCGAAAATATCGATATCCGCATGCGTCACTTCGCCGTGCACCAGCAGAGGCATACCCAATTTTTCCATCCGTTCCAGCACTGGCATGATGGCATCAATAGAGGTTACGCCATGCGTCGAGTTGGTGGTGGCATTGGCCGGATAGAGTTTTGCGGCGGTGAACACGCCTTCGTTGAATCCACGTTCCAGCTCATTGGGATCCAGCGTATCCGTTAAGTAGCAGGTCATTAATGGCGTGAAGTCGTGTCCGGCAGGTACCGCGTCAAGAATTCGCTGGCGGTAAGCGATAGCCGCGTCCACCGTGGTGACGGGCGGAGCCAGGTTCGGCATGACAATGGCGCGGCCATAAACTTCGCTGGTATAGGGCACGACAGTTTTTAACATGTCGCCATCGCGAAAGTGAAGATGCCAGTCGTCTGGGCGGCGGATCTTTAAAACCTGGGATGGTGCAGTCATCAATATGCTCCGGCTGAGGATAGTCTTTTTTGCCGGAAACAAAGGATAAGCGGAAACGTTTTCGTTTGCACGAAAAAAAAGGGCGCATCGGCGCCCTCTGTCATATTAGTCGGTGAACGGGATAATGATTTCTCCCGGTTTCACCTCAATGCCTTTCGCCAGTTTTTTCGCCAGCGCTTCCCCCTGGCTGCTGTCATCCCGCAGAATGTATGCCGGCTGCTGGTTGAAATAGTTGCGCAGCGACTGATTTAAATAAGGCATCAGCGTTTGCAGTACCGACTGCATTTTTTCCGGCGTGACGGTAGCGTCCACGACTTCCATTTCTTGCAGATAAATCGCGCCTTTTTCTTTATTGAAAACCGGTAAGGCTTTTAGCTTCAACTTCATGGTTGCTTTCTGACTGCCAAACAGGGAGTTCATGTCCAGATTGGCGTCTCCGGTCAGCGTCACTTTATTGGGTTCTTCACGGCCTATCTGGCTGGCGAGATTGTTCAGTACGATATGTGCTTCAGCGACGCCAGGCAAACCGATATCTTTTGAAAAGTTATTATTCTTCGCCAGGGCCTGATTAATCTCTTGCTCGCTAACCGTGTATTGCGTGAGTTGATTACAACCAACCAACAGGCCGCTGACAATTAGTGCAGCGGCAAAAAAAAACTTTTTCATGGGGTTCCTCAACATGATGCTTGTGGTGTAATCGTGACACAAAGCATCATCGAGCACCAGCGCTGCGGGTAACAGCAGAAAAAACTGAAAAATGCGCGTACACCAGATTGGCTATCAGGCGTCAGGCTCCAGCATACCACGCGTTGGGCGTTTGAGACTGAATTGCCACCCCAGCGCCAGGAAAGTGATGAAGCCGATAATGCCGAGCATCATCCAGGGCAGCTCCGGTTGTGCCAGGGCTTTACCCATGTCAAACAGCCAGCCGCCGCCGATATAACCAATGGCGCCGCCGATGGCGAGTCCCAGTCGACTGAAACCCATATAGCTTCCCCGTGCCCGTGCATTCGCCAGCGAGGCGCTCAGGGTTTCACGCGCCGGTTCGGCGATGATTGAGCCAATATAGAACGTGCAAATCAGGGTGAACAACTGCTGCAAATTTCCGACCAGGCCGATGGGCATCATGCTTAAAGACATCACCAGCAGACCGGCCATCAGGCGATGCTCAAGGCGAAAGCGTTTTTCACTCCAGCGGGCAATCGGGTAGAGCAACGTTAAAGAGAGGCACGCCTCGATGGCATACATCCATTTCACAGCGGCCGGTGAGCCAGCGATGTCGTTTACCATTATTGGCAGCATCAGCATCACTTGTACCGCCAGCATGTAATAGCCCGCCAGCGTCAGCACATAAGTGACAAAGCGCTTGTCATGCATCACATGGCTCATTCCTTCGCGCACCGGAATTTTCACCGTCGACAGCTTCCATGCCGGAAGTAGCCAGGCGTTAAACGCCGCGCACAGAACGAACAAAATTGCGCCGGTGGCACACACCAGACGGAAATCGTATTGCAATAACCAACTGCCGAGCAACGCGCCAACCACGGCCCCGGCGCTATCCTGCATCATCAGAATAGAGAAAAAACGCCCGCGCTTTTCCGGACGGATCAGTTTGACCACCAGCGCCGAGCGGGGAGGGTCGAACAACGTGCCGCCCAGCCCGGAAAGAAAGCAGGAAAACCACAGCAGCCACGGTTCATGGGCAATGCCCATGGTGGCGAATCCGGCAGCGCGCATCAGCATGCCGGTGACGATCATCGGTTTTGCCCCGAAACGGTCAGCAATAGCACCGCCGAAGATACCTAAACCTTGCTGGATAAATTGACGTAATCCAAGCGCGATACCGACCATCACGGCGGCCCAGCCCATTTGATCGACGAAACGAATTGAGATCAGCGGGAAAACGACGAAGAAACCCAGCACGACCAGCATGTTATCGATAAGAAGGAAGTATTTACCCAGGTTCCTTGCCTGCGAGACTTGCGACATTTCCCCTCCAGGGAAAAACTCGTCACTCTGGATAGAGTTTAAAAGATAAGCACCTCCTATTCTGCGGTGTCGTCATCGCTTTTCCCACCCTTCGCGGGACAATATTTTTTTATCAAAAGTCCGTCTTGATAGAGAGTTTTCATCAAAATGTGTGAATAATTCAAAAAATGGCATTTTGCTCTTTTCACAGGGCGTATTTGCGCAGGTATAGTAATGCGAATAGCGTATTGAAGACGTTACGGGAAGGAGTAGGTATAGAATGTTTGGCTATCGCAGTAACGTGCCAAAAGTGCGCTTAACCACGGACCGCCTGGTCGTGCGTTTAGTGCATGAGCGTGATGCCTGGCGTCTGGCAGATTATTACGCAGAAAATCGTCATTTCTTAAAACCCTGGGAACCTATTCGCGATGAAAGCCACTGTTATCCGTCAGGCTGGCAGGCGCGTCTGAGCATGATCTCTGAGTTTCATAAACAGGGCACCGCTTATTACTTTGCGCTGCTCGATCCGGAAGAAAAAGAGATTATTGGCGTCGCGAACTTCTCGAACATCGTGCGGGGATCTTTCCACGCCTGTTATCTCGGTTACTCCATTGCACAGAAGTGGCAGGGGCAGGGGCTGATGTATGAAGCCTTAACCTCGGCCATCCGCTATATGCAGCGCACGCAGCATATTCACCGCATTATGGCTAACTACATGCCACATAATAAACGCAGCGGTGACCTGCTGGCGCGACTGGGTTTTGAAAAAGAAGGGTATGCCAAAGACTACCTGCTGATTGACGGGCAGTGGCGCGATCACGTGCTGACGGCGTTGACCGCATCAGAATGGACCCCCGGCCGCTAAGTTTCAGATGCAGCCATGATTAATGGAGAAGACGATGAAATACGAATTAACCGCCACTGAAGCACGGGTGATTGGCTGTTTATTAGAAAAACAAGTGACTACACCTGAACAGTATCCGCTCTCCGTTAACGGAGTCGTAACCGCCTGCAATCAAAAAACGAATCGTGAACCCGTGATGAACCTGTCGGAATCCGACGTGCAGGATCAGCTTGATAACCTGGTGAAACGGCATTTCTTGCGTACGGTGAGTGGCTTTGGTAATCGCGTCACGAAATATGAGCAGCGTTTCTGCAACTCTGAGTTTGGTAATCTTAAGCTCAGCGCGGGGGAAGTCGCGCTCATTACCACGCTGTTGCTGCGCGGCGCTCAAACACCTGGTGAACTGCGTAGCCGCGCCTCCCGGATGTACGAATTCAGCGACATGGCCGAAGTAGAGTCGACACTGGAGAAACTGGCAACCCGGGAAGATGGTCCTTATGTCGTTCGCCTGGCGCGTGAGCCGGGCAAACGTGAAAGCCGTTATATGCACCTGTTTTGCGGTGACGTTGATGAAGCGATGGCCACGGCAGATGAACTTCCGGCAGCTTCGGGTGATCTACAGGCGCGCGTTGACGCGCTGGAAACAGACGTCGCGGAGCTTAAGCAGCGGCTTGATTCCTTGCTGGCGCACCTGGGAGACTAATGTGAATAAATTACGTATCGGCGTTGTCGGGCTAGGCGGGATTGCGCAAAAGGCCTGGCTGCCCGTGCTGGGCGCTAGTGCAGACTGGACGCTGGAAGGGGCATTTTCACCTTCGCGTGAAAAAGCGCAGCGTATCTGTCATACCTGGCGGATACCCTACGTTGATTCACTGGTTAATCTGGCGCAAACCTGCGATGCGGTTTTCGTCCATTCCAGTACCGCAACGCACTATGCGGTGGTCAGCGAACTGCTGAATGCCGGGGTTCACGTGTGCGTGGATAAACCGCTGGCGGAAAACCTGCGCGAGGCTGAACAATTGGTGGAGCTGGCCGAGCGGAAAAAGCTGACGCTGATGGTGGGGTTTAACCGTCGATTTGCGCCGCTTTATCAGGATCTCAAATCCCAGTTGGGCAATGCGGCGTCCGTACGCATGGATAAGCACCGGACGGACAGCGTCGGGCCGCACGATCTGCGCTTCACTCTGCTGGACGACTATCTGCATGTTGTCGATACCGCATTGTGGCTGGCGGGAGAGAAAGTGCAGTTAAATAACGGTACGCTGTTAACCAATGAATCCGGCGCGATGCTCTATGCGGAGCACCATTTTTCTGCCGGGCAAATGCAGATAACGACCAGTATGCATCGCCGCGCCGGTAGCCAGCGCGAGAGCGTGCAGGCGGTGACGGATGGTGGCCTGATTGACGTCACGGATATGCGGGAATGGCGGGAAGAGCGCGGGCAAGGTGTGGTGCACAAGCCGGTAGCAGGCTGGCAAACTACCCTGGAACAGCGTGGTTTTGCCGGATGCGCACGTCATTTCATTGAGTGCGTGCAAAATCAGACGGTTCCCCAGACGGCAGGTGAGCAGGCGCTCCTGGCCCAGCGCGTTGTCGAAAAGCTGTGGCGGGAGGCAATGGCTGAATAACCCCCTGTAACATCTGGCGGTAGTAATTCATTGTAATCCAGGTACTATATGCCAACTCAAAAATAACACCTCTTTTCAACCATAGGCTGGTTTGTCGGCCTGATAAGACGCTACGGCGTCGCCATCAGGCACAGCAAAAGTGCCGGATGGCGGCGATCATGCCTTATCCGACCTACGGGCAGGTTTGTCGGGGTTTTGCCTCAGAGTCTGGAATACAACATAGATGAATTTATTAAAGTCGCTGGCAGCCGTCAGCTCGATGACGATGTTTTCACGTGTGCTGGGTTTTGCGCGTGATGCGATTGTCGCCAGAATCTTTGGCGCAGGGATGGCGACTGATGCCTTTTTTGTGGCGTTCAAACTTCCTAACCTGCTGCGCCGAATCTTTGCTGAGGGCGCTTTTTCGCAGGCGTTTGTGCCTATTCTTGCCGAATATAAAAGTAAGCAGGGTGAGGATGCGACCCGCGTCTTTGTCTCTTACGTTTCCGGGCTGTTGACTCTGGCGCTGGCCGTGGTGACGGTCGCCGGGATGCTGGCTGCCCCGTGGGTGATTTTAGTCACCGCGCCTGGGTTTGCCGACACCGCGGACAAATTTGCGCTGACCACTCAACTGCTACGGATCACCTTTCCGTATATTCTGCTGATCTCACTGGCTTCGCTGGTGGGTGCGATCCTGAATACCTGGAATCGCTTTTCCATTCCGGCGTTTGCGCCGACCTTTCTGAATATCAGCATGATCGGTTTCGCGCTGTTTGCTGCTCCTTATTTTCACCCTCCGGTGCTGGCGCTGGCGTGGGCCGTTACCGTTGGCGGCGTGCTGCAGCTGATTTACCAGCTTCCGCACCTGAAGAAAATTGGCATGCTGGTGCTGCCGCGCGTGAACTTCCGTGATGCGGGGGCGATGCGCGTCGTCAAGCAAATGGGCCCGGCGATCCTTGGGGTATCTGTCAGCCAGATTTCACTGATCATCAATACGATTTTCGCTTCATTTCTGGCCTCTGGCTCAGTGTCATGGATGTATTATGCTGACCGTCTGATGGAGTTTCCGTCTGGCGTACTTGGCGTCGCGTTGGGGACTATCCTGCTGCCCTCGCTGTCCAAAAGTTTTTCCAGCGGTAATCATGATGAGTATTGCCGTCTGATGGACTGGGGCCTGCGTTTGTGTTTTCTGTTGGCATTACCGAGCGCCGTGGCGTTGGGGATTCTGGCCAAACCGCTGACGGTTTCTCTGTTCCAGTACGGTAAATTTACCGCCTTTGACGCCGCGATGACGCAGCGCGCGCTGGTGGCATATTCGGTAGGTTTGATTGGCTTGATCGTGGTGAAAGTGTTGGCCCCTGGTTTTTATTCGCGCCAGGATATTAAAACGCCAGTCAAGATTGCCATTGTCACGCTGATTATGACCCAGGTAATGAACCTGGCGTTTATTGGGCCGCTGAAACATGCCGGGCTGTCGCTGTCGATTGGTCTGGCGGCGTGTCTGAACGCTTCACTGCTGTACTGGCAACTGCGTAAACAGAAAATTTTTACCCCACAACCGGGTTGGGCCTGGTTCCTGGCGCGACTGGTGATTTCTGTGCTGGTGATGTCGGCGGCGCTGGTTGGGATGCTCTACATCATGCCGGACTGGTCGCAGGGAACGATGTTATGGCGTCTGCTGCGTCTGATGGCCGTTGTGGTGGCAGGTATTGCTGCTTACTTCGCTGCACTCGCGGTGCTGGGCTTTAAAGTGAAAGAGTTTGTGCGCCGGACGGCGTAACAGATTAATGCCGGATGGCGGCATGACGCCGTATCCGGCCTACAAAACGCGTAGGCCTGATAAGCAAAACGTTATCAGGCTAGCATCAGATAGAGAATTTTTTCCCGCCGCGGTGCGCAGCAGAGGTTTGACCGTTTGCGCCATACAGCGCCGGTTCCTGGTGCGGTTTCAGCACTTGAATCGCTTGTTGATTGCGCTCGATCTGCCCTTCCAGCAGCCAACCGTTGTGCTGGTTGAGTTCGCGTAGGTCCTGTGTTTTCCGGGTAATGGTCTGCCAACGCTCGGCAATTTCATCATTGGCGCTGCGCGTGGCGTCATGCTCCAGACGGCGCTGCTGCTCCAGGTAATCAAGGGTTGCCAGCAAAGAGCTTTTTTCTTCTGTAATACGCTGTAGCTGGCTGCCGTTAATATATCCTGCGGAAAGCTGCTGCTGTTCAGCATCCATTACCGTTTTCAGGTCATTGAGGACGGTCGTCATCTGGTCAAGTATTTCTGACAAACGAGTCATACTTTATTTACTCTGTAAGTAGCTCTGCGCCTCGCGGATCAGCGAGTCGGCAATTTTTCCGGTGTCCATTTTCAGCTCGCCATTACGGATCGCGGTTTTGAGTGCTTCCACGCGTTCCATATTGATGTCATTGGTGCCGGGCTGCATCAGTTTGGCCTGGGCGTCGCTCAGCATGACGCTGGTGCTGGTGGTGGCGGTGGTTTTTTCCTTCCGCGTTTTTTGTACCGGCGCATCGCTGGTTTCACGTGGCTGAACGGTACTTACTGGCTTCAATGGTGAGGTACGATCAATGCTCATTTTGTTTATCCTCATCGAGGGGTTACGCTATAGCGGCCCGCTGTAATCATTGGTTGTTTATCTATCGGCACACGCTAAAAAATCTTTAACCTATTATAGGTTAATAAGAATATTCCCATCAGAATCGACGACACCGCTCACCACCTGGCCTGAAATCATCCGTACTCGGGCATTCTGGGCGACGGCGGCATTGTTCAGCGCCTTACCTTCGGCATTCACCCGAAAGCCATCTCCGTTGGCGATAACCAGGACGCGTTGACCGGCCTTGATTCGCCATGCCTGACGCAACATGGAAAGCTGTATCGGCTGACCGGGCACCAGATCGCGCAGGCTTACGGCATCCTGCACCTGATTCATATCCAGCACGGCGCGCGGAGGGAGTTGGTCCAGTCGACCTCGTTTTAGCGTTACGCTGGCCGAAGTCAGGGCGCTACCCCGAGCGACGGGCGCGGCGGCAACAACGTAGTTTCCCGTGGCCTGCACGTTCACCTGCAGATAACGTTTCTCGTTGGCGCAGCGCGCCAGCACGTTCACATTACCCCACAATTTTGCACTCCCGGACACGCTTAATGCTGGTTGTTCGCAGCTCGGCAATAAGTTTGGCGACGTTCGGATAGTAACGACGACCTCATCGCTAAATCCGGCCAGTCGCTGGGAAAACCATGCCGTCAGCTGTGAATTCAGGTCTTGCGCCAGCGTCATAGGACTGAACAGCAGTGCTGCCACGACGACTCCACGTTTAAACGTTTGCATCAAAACCTCGTGCTTTTTCAGGTAGTGACAGGATTCTACCTGTGTGACGCAGTCATCAACGCAACAAATAGCGACGCATTTTGCGTTTATTCCGGCGATAACGCGCGCGTAATGGGATTTAAGCTGTCGGCTGAATTTTGTCATTTGCGGAGGAGATATGCTCGATAAGCTCGACGCCGCCTTACGTTTTCAACAGGAAGCGCTGAATTTGCGCGCCCAACGCCAGGAAGTATTGGCGGCCAACATAGCCAATGCCGACACGCCGGGGTATCAGGCGCGCGACCTGGATTTCGCCAGTGAATTAAAAAAAGTCATGGTGCGAGGACGGGAAGAAACCGGCGGTGTCTCGTTGACGCTGACCTCTGCACAACACATTCCGGCCCAGACCGTTTCCGCTCCTTCTACGGAACTGCTCTACCGCATTCCTGATCAGCCGTCTCTCGATGGCAACACGGTAGATATGGACCGGGAGCGTACGCAATTTGCAGACAACAGCCTCAAGTATCAAATGGGGCTGACCGCGTTGGGTGGACAAATCAAAGGCATGATGAACGTGCTGCAAGGAGGGAACTAATTCGTGGCGCTGTTAAATATTTTTGATATCGCAGGCTCTGCGCTGACGGCTCAGTCTAAGCGCCTGAACGTGGCGGCCAGCAACATGGCGAATGCGGATAGCGTCACCGGACCTGACGGTCAGCCGTATCGCGCGAAGCAGGTTGTGTTTCAGGTTGATGCCGCGCCAGGTGCGGCAACCGGTGGCGTAAAAGTCGCTGACGTCATTGAAAGCCAGGCGCCGGATAAGCTGGTTTATGAACCCGGTAATCCGCTGGCCGATGCGAACGGTTACGTAAAAATGCCGAATGTGGACGTCGTCGGCGAAATGGTCAACACCATGTCAGCCTCGCGTAGCTACCAGGCAAACGTCGAAGTGCTCAATACGGTGAAAAGCTTGATGCTCAAAACGCTGACGCTAGGCCAGTAAAAGGAGGCGCACATGTCTATTGCTGTAAAAATGAATGACCCGAGCACGACGGGTGTGAATGACGCAACGGGGAAGAGTTCACTGACGGGCAGCAACGCCGCGGACCTGCAAAGCAGCTTCCTTACGCTGCTGGTTGCACAGCTGAAAAACCAGGATCCAACCAACCCGCTGCAAAACAACGAACTGACCACCCAGTTGGCGCAAATCAGTACCGTGAGCGGAATTGAGAAACTGAACACCACGCTGGGATCGATCTCCGGGCAGATCGACAACAGTCAGTCGCTGCAGGCCAGTACGCTGATTGGCCACGGTGTCATGATCCCAGGTACCACCATCCTGACCGGTAAAGGTACGGAAGAGGGCGCAAAAACCACCACCACGCCGTTTGGCGTTGAACTGCAGCAACCGGCAGACAAGGTTACCGCAACCATTACCGATAAAGACGGCAAGGTGGTACGCACCATTGATATTGGTGGGTTGAAAGCGGGCGTTCATACCTTTACCTGGGACGGCACCATGACCGATGGCACGGATGCGCCAAGCGGTTCTTACAACGTGTCAATTGCTGCCAGTAATGGCGGAACACAACTGGTGGCTCAGCCGCTTCAGTTTGCGCTGGTGCAGGGCGTTATTCGCAGCAACGGCGGTAATACGCTGGATCTGGGCACCTATGGAACCACCACCCTCGACGAAGTACGGCAGATCATTTAAGCCTTCACACTTATCAGGAGTAAGTCATGGCCTTTTCACAAGCGGTCAGCGGTCTGAACGCTGCAGCGACCAACCTCGATGTCATTGGTAACAACATCGCCAACTCCGCCACCTACGGTTTTAAATCCGGTACGGCCTCTTTTGCCGATATGTTCGCCGGTTCTAAAGTGGGTCTGGGCGTTAAAGTTGCGGGCATTACCCAGGACTTTACCGACGGTACCACTACTAACACCGGTCGCGGGCTGGATGTCGCTATCAGCCAGAACGGTTTTTTCCGCATGGTAGACAGCAACGGTTCCGTTTTCTACAGCCGTAACGGTCAGTTCAAGCTCGATGAAAACCGCAATATCGTCAACATGCAGGGGCTACAGCTGACGGGCTATCCGGCTACCGGTACACCGCCAACGATACAGCAAGGTGCTAACCCGGCGCCGATCACTATCCCGAATACGCTGATGGCGGCTAAAACCACCACGACTGCGTCAATGCAGATCAACCTGAACTCCACTGACAAGGTGCCAACGAAGACCCCGTTTAATCCAAGCGATGCGGATTCCTACAACAAAAAAGGCTCAGTTACCGTTTTCGATAGCCAGGGTAACGCCCACGACATGAATATTTTTTATGTCAAAACAGGCCCGAACAAATGGGATGTCTACACCCAGGACTCCAGCGTTGCGGGTTCAGTTGCCAACAAGAATGCGGTGATGAACTTTAGTGCTAACGGTACGCTGACCTCAGTGAACAATTATGTTCCAGGGACTGTGCCAGTAGATCCAGCAGATCCGACGGGACCAAAAATCCCCGTTGAAGGCCCAGCTAATGCCCAACCGCAAATTCAGATAACGACCGGTACGATCAATGGCGCAGTTCCGGCGAACTTCTCCCTGAGCTTCCTCAATTCCATGCAGCAAAACACTGGCGCCAACAACATCGTTGCCACGAATCAGAATGGCTACAAGCCGGGCGACCTGGTGAGCTACCAGATTAACAATGACGGTACTGTGGTCGGTAACTACTCCAACGAACAGCAACAGGTTCTGGGGCAGATCGTGCTGGCAAACTTTGCCAACAACGAAGGTCTGGCTTCTCAGGGTGACAACGTCTGGGCAGCCACGCAGTCTTCCGGCGTGGCGCTGCTGGGTACTGCAGGCGAGGGTAACTTCGGCAAGCTGACCAACGGCGCGCTGGAAGCATCAAACGTGGATTTGAGTAAAGAACTGGTGAATATGATCGTCGCCCAGCGTAACTATCAGTCGAACGCGCAGACCATCAAAACCCAGGACCAGATCCTCAACACACTGGTCAACCTGCGCTAAGCGCCTGACGGGATGGCTTAATGGATCACGCAATTTATACCGCCATGGGCGCGGCCAGTCAGACGCTGAATCAACAAGCGGTGACGGCCAGCAACCTGGCAAACGCCTCAACGCCGGGTTTTCGTGCGCAACTCAATGCGCTGCGCGCGGTTCCCGTTGAAGGATTGTCTTTACCGACGCGTACGCTGGTGGTGGCCTCCACGCCGGGGGCCGATATGACGCCGGGTCAGATGGACTATACCTCACGTCCGCTGGACGTGGCGCTGCAACAAGATGGCTGGTTGGCTGTGCAGACCGCGGACGGTAGCGAAGGATATACCCGAAATGGCGCCATTCAGGTAAGCCCTACGGGGGAACTGACCATTCAGGGACACCCGGTGATTGGCGAAGCCGGACCAATAGCCGTACCGGAAGGTTCAGAAGTCACCATTGCGGCAGACGGCACGATCTCGGCGCTCAACCCTGGCGATCCGGCTAACACCGTTGCGCCAGTTGGGCGACTGAAACTGGTGAAGGCCACGGGGAGTGAAGTGCAACGTGGCGATGACGGTATGTTCCGTCTGACTCAGGCCGCGCAGGCTACCCGTGGCGCTACGTTACAGGCTGACCCCAGCATTCGCGTTATGTCGGGTGTACTGGAAGGCAGTAACGTTAAGCCGGTAGCCGCGATGAGTGACATGATCGCCAACGCCCGTCGTTTCGAAATGCAAATGAAGATTATCAGTAGCGTGGATGATAACGCGGGTCGCGCCAACCAACTGCTGTCGATGAGTTAATACAGGACATTTTATGATCAGTTCATTGTGGATCGCCAAAACCGGCCTGGATGCGCAGCAAACCAACATGGATGTGATTGCCAACAACCTGGCAAACGTCAGCACCAACGGATTTAAGCGTCAACGTGCCGTTTTTGAAGATCTGTTGTACCAGACGATTCGCCAGCCTGGCGCACAGTCTTCTGAACAAACCACACTGCCGTCTGGTTTGCAGATTGGTACCGGTGTGCGCCCGGTCGCGACCGAGCGTTTACACAGCCAGGGGAATCTGTCGCAGACCAACAACAGTAAAGATGTGGCGATTAAAGGGCAGGGCTTTTTCCAGGTCATGCTGCCTGATGGCACGTCCGCCTACACCCGTGACGGTTCTTTCCAGGTGGATCAGAACGGCCAACTGGTGACTGCGGGGGGTTTTCAGGTTCAGCCGGCTATCACCATCCCGGCTAACTCGCTCAGTATCACCATTGGACGCGACGGTATCGTCAGCGTAACCCAGCAGGGCCAGGCAGCACCGGTTCAGGTAGGGCAGCTTAACCTGACTACTTTTATGAACGATACCGGTCTGGAAAGCATTGGTGAGAATCTGTACACCGAAACGCAGTCATCCGGTGCGCCGAATGAGAGCACTCCGGGGCTGAACGGCGCGGGTCTGCTGTACCAGGGCTATGTTGAAACCTCTAACGTCAACGTGGCGGAAGAGCTGGTAAACATGATCCAGGTGCAGCGCGCTTACGAAATCAACAGTAAAGCGGTATCGACCACCGATCAGATGCTGCAAAAACTGACGCAACTCTAAAGTGTGGCCCGGTGGGGTGAAAGCCTCACCGGCACACTGATTTTGAAGATGACCGCAATGCGAAAATACGCGCTTCACCCATACCCAATTTTAGCCCTGTTGGTAGTTTCACTGACAGGATGCGCCTGGATCCCGGCCACGCCCCTCGTGCAGGGCGCAACGTCTGCCCAGCCTGTTCCTGGCCCGACGCCAGTGGCGAATGGATCAATCTTCCAGTCGGCCCAACCGATTAACTACGGTTATCAGCCGCTATTCGAAGACCGCCGTCCGCGCAATATTGGCGATACGTTGACCATCGTATTGCAGGAAAACGTCAGCGCGAGCAAAAGTTCTTCGGCTAATGCCAGCCGCGACGGCAAAACCAACTTTGGCTTTGATACCGTACCGCGTTATTTGCAAGGACTGTTTGGCAATGAGCGTGCTGACGTAGAAGCTTCAGGCGGTAACTCCTTTAACGGTAAAGGCGGCGCGAACGCCAGAAATACCTTCAGCGGTACCCTGACCGTAACGGTCGATCAGGTACTCGTGAATGGCAACTTACATGTTGTGGGTGAAAAACAGATCGCCATTAATCAGGGCACTGAATTCATTCGCTTCTCCGGGGTCGTTAACCCGCGCACCATCAGTGGCAGCAACTCCGTACCGTCAACTCAGGTTGCGGACGCACGTATTGAGTATGTCGGCAACGGCTACATCAATGAAGCGCAGAATATGGGCTGGTTGCAGCGTTTCTTCCTTAACTTGTCGCCGATGTAAGCGAGGTAGCCAGTGTTTAAATCTTTAGTTGGAATGGTACTGGTGCTGATAACCACCTTTGCGCATGCCGACCGTATTCGTGACCTGACCAGCGTTCAGGGCGTGCGGGAAAACTCGTTGATCGGTTATGGGCTGGTGGTCGGTTTGGATGGCACGGGTGACCAGACCACCCAGACGCCGTTTACTACGCAAACGCTCAACAACATGCTTTCGCAGTTGGGAATTACCGTGCCAACCGGCACCAATATGCAGCTGAAAAACGTGGCGGCGGTGATGGTGACCGCGCAATTCCCGGCCTTTGGTCGTCAGGGGCAAACCATTGACGTGGTGGTCTCTTCCATGGGGAACGCCAAAAGCCTGCGCGGCGGAACGTTGTTGATGACCCCGCTGAAAGGGGTTGATAGCCAGGTATATGCGCTGGCGCAGGGGAATATTCTGGTAGGCGGTGCAGGCGCGGCTGCGGGTGGCAGCAGCGTGCAGGTAAACCAGCTCAATGGCGGACGTATTACCAACGGCGCGACCATCGAACGTGAATTACCCAGCCAGTTCGGCGGCGGTAACACTATTAATCTGCAGCTCAATAATGAAGATTTCACTATGGCGCAGCAGATAACCGACACCATTAACCGTTCGCGCGGCTTTGGTAGCGCCACTGCGCTGGACGCCCGGACGATTCAGGTACGCGTGCCAAGCGGCAACAGTTCGCAGGTGCGTTTCCTTGCTGACATCCAGAATATGGAGGTGAATGTCACGCCGCAGGATGCGAAAGTGATTATCAACTCGCGCACCGGATCCGTTGTCATGAACCGTGAAGTCACGCTGGATAGCTGTGCCGTCGCGCAAGGCAACTTGTCGATAACGGTAAACCGCCAGGCGAACGTCAGCCAGCCGGATACACCGTTTGGCGGTGGACAGACCGTGGTGACACCTCAAACCCAGATCGATCTGCGCCAGAGCGGCGGTTCGCTGCAAAGCGTGCGTTCCAGCGCCAACCTGAACAATGTTGTGCGTGCGCTTAATGCGCTAGGGGCAACGCCGATGGATCTGATGTCCATTCTGCAATCGATGCAGAGCGCGGGATGCTTACGCGCCAAACTGGAAATCATCTAATGATTGGTGACAGCAAACTGCTGACCAGTGCCGCCTGGGATGCGCAATCACTGAACGAACTGAAAGCGAAAGCGGGTCAGGACCCGGCGGCGAATATCCGCCCGGTTGCCCGTCAGGTTGAAGGGATGTTCGTACAAATGATGCTGAAAAGTATGCGTGAAGCACTGCCGAAAGATGGTGTTTTTAGCAGTGATTCGACACGTTTGTATACCAGCATGTATGACCAACAAATTGCGCAGCAGATGACCGCAGGCAAAGGTCTGGGACTGGCTGAAATGATGGTTAAGCAGATGACCGAAGGTCAGGCGCAACCCGCAGACGATGCGCCGCAGGTGCCAATGAAGTTCTCCCTGGAAACGGTGACCAGCTATCAAAACCAGGCGCTGACGCAACTGGTCCGTAAAGCCATTCCCCGCGCGACGGAAAGCAATGATGAGCCGCTGTCAGGTGACAGCAAAGACTTCCTCGCCCAGCTATCGCTGCCGGCTAAGCTGGCAAGTCAGCAAAGTGGGGTTCCGCATCATCTGATTCTGGCGCAGGCGGCGCTGGAGTCCGGATGGGGGCAGCGACAAATCCGCCGTGAGAACGGTGAACCGAGCTTTAACATTTTTGGCGTGAAGGCTTCGGGAAGCTGGAAAGGCCCAACCACCGAAATCACCACCACCGAATATGAAAACGGCGAGGCGAAAAAGGTGAAAGCCCGATTCCGCGTCTATAGCTCTTACCTTGAGGCTCTGTCGGATTATGTCGGTCTGATATCGCGTAACCCGCGCTATGCGGCGGTAACCGCCGCTGCTACCGCCGAGCAGGGGGCACAGGCTTTGCAGAATGCCGGTTACGCGACTGACCCTAACTATGCGCGTAAATTAACCAGCATGATCCAGCAGTTGAAATCGATGAGCGAAAAAGTGAGCAAAACCTACGGTACGAATATCGATAATCTCTTTTAAATAGCTCAAGTCTACCAACCTGCTGCCGATAATAACGAGTATTGAAGGATTACAAGGAACCTCCATGTCCAGCTTGATTAATAACGCGATGAGTGGACTCGCCGCAGCGCAGGCCGCGTTGAATTCTGCCAGTAATAACATCTCCAGCTATAACGTTGCCGGATACACCCGTCAAACGACAATTATGGCACAAGCGAACAGCACGCTGGGTGCGGGGGGCTGGGTTGGCAATGGCGTCTATGTTTCTGGCGTACAGCGCGAGTATGACTCCTTTATCACGAATCAGTTACGTGCCGCGCAGAACCAAAGCAGCGGCCTGACAACGCGCTATGAACAAATGTCGAAAATCGACAATCTGCTCTCCAGCAAAACCAGTTCCATTTCGACCTCAATGCAGGACTTTTTTACCAGCCTGCAAACGCTTGTCAGTAACGCGGAAGACCCGGCGGCGCGCCAGGCGCTGATCGGTAAAGCTGATGGTTTAGTCAACCAGTTCAGAACAACTGACCAGTATCTGCGCGATCAAGACAAGCAAGTTAATACTGCGATCAAGGCCAGCGTTGACCAGATCAACAACTATTCAAAACAGATTGCCAGCCTCAACGATCAGATTTCCCGTCTGACCGGCGTCGGTGCGGGCGCATCCCCTAACGATTTACTTGACCAGCGCGACCAACTGGTCAGTGAACTGAACCAGATTGTCGGTGTAGAAGTCAGCGTTCAGGACGGTGGGACTTACAACATAACCATGGCGAACGGCTATTCACTGGTGCAGGGCAGCAATGCACGCCAGCTGGCGGCTGTGCCCTCCAGTGACGATCCCAATCGTACCACAGTGGCCTACGTCGACGGGGTTGCCGGCGAGGTTGAAATTCCCGAAAAACTGTTGAATACCGGTTCACTGGGCGGGCTGTTGACCTTCCGTTCTCAAGAGCTTGACCAGACGCGTAACACGCTGGGCCAACTGGCGTTGGCGTTTGCCGATGCGTTTAACACCCAGCATAAAGAGGGTTTTGACGCGAACGGCGATCAGGGTAAGGATTTCTTTGCTATCGGTAGCCCGGCAGTATTCAACAACGCTAAAAATACAGGAACAGGATCGTTAAGCGCGAAGATTACCGACAGCTCTGCTGTACAGGCGACCGATTATAAAATCGTTTATGACGGGACGGACTGGCAGGTTACTCGCCTGGCGGATAATACCAGCTTCAAAGCTACCGTTACCGGTGGGAAGATGTCCTTTGACGGGATGGAAATCACCGTAAATGCTGGCGCAAAAGCAAATGACAGCTTCACAGTGAAACCTGTCAGTAACGCCGTTGTTGATATGAAAGTCATGGTGACCGATGAGTCGAAAATCGCCATGGCCCAGGTCTCAAAAAATGATCCGGACCCGGATATTGATAAGGGAAAAAGCGATAACCGTAACGGTCAGAAACTGCTGGATCTGCAGACCAAAGCTACCGTGGGTAATAAGACCTTCAACGATGCCTATGCCACGCTGGTAAGCGATGTCGGGAACAAAACCGCGACGCTGAAAACCAGCGCCATTACCCAGAACAACGTGGTAACGCAGCTTTATAAGCAGCAGCAGTCTATTTCCGGCGTCAACCTCGACGAAGAATACGGTAACTTACAACGCTATCAACAGTATTACCTAGCTAACGCGCAAGTGCTGCAAACCGCAAATGCGCTGTTTGATGCACTGATTAATATTCGCTAAGGGAGAGGGACACAATGCGTATCAGCACCCAGATGATGTACCAGCAGAATATGCGTGGCATCACTAACTCTCAGGCTGAATGGATGAAGTTCGGCGAGCAGATGTCAACGGGCAAACGTGTGATCAACCCATCTGACGATCCGATCGCCGCCTCGCAGGCCGTGGTGCTTTCTCAAGCACAGGCGCAGAACAGCCAATATACGCTGGCACGTTCATTTGCGACGCAAAAAGTGTCGCTGGAAGAGAACGTACTGAGTCAGGTAACGACGGCAATTCAGACCGCGCAGGAAAAAATTGTCTATGCCGCGAACGGCACGTTAAGCGATGACGACCGTGCATCGCTGGCCACCGACCTGCAGGGGATCCGCGATCAACTGATGAACCTGGCGAACAGCACCGACGGTAATGGACGCTATATTTTTGGCGGATATAAAACAGAATCTGCACCATTTGCTCAGGCAGATGGCGCTTACAGTGGCGGTACAACAAATGTGACCCAGCAGGTCGATGCCTCCCGTACAATGGTGATTGGTCATACTGGCGATAAAGTATTTGTTAATCTGACCAGCAATGCCGTACCGGAACCTGGCGGCGGTACTCAGGAAAAGAACCTGTTCAAAATGCTGGATACCGCTATTGATGCGCTCAAAACCCCGATTGAGGGCAATGACGCGGCAAAAGCTACCGCCGCTGCAGCCATTGATAAAACCAGTCGTGGCCTGAAAAATTCACTGAATAACGTGCTTTCTGTTCGTGCAGAATTAGGGACTCAGCTCAGCGAGCTAAGTTCACTGGATTCACTGGGCGCCGATCGCGCATTGGGCCAGACTCAGCAGATGAGCAATCTGGTGGATGTTGACTGGAACGCAGCGATTTCGTCCTACGTGATGCAGCAGGCCGCACTGCAGGCATCGTACAAAACGTTTACCGATATGCAGGGAATGTCGCTATTTCAACTGAACCGGTAACACCTTTTTGAACATATCATGAAACTGGATATGTTTGTCTGCCCGCTCCTTTAACACCCCGGAGCGGGCATTTTTTTAGGCCACTGTTATTTTCTCAGCGACAGATTCCCCGTTAATCTTATTACCCGCGCAATCGCACCGCTAAAGATTGCCAGCGTAACCACGCCTTCTCAGTTTGTCAGTGTGTAGAGCAGAGATAAAAAAAAGCCGACCCGAGGTCGGCTTTGATGTTGATTATGACTTACTCAACGGGCTGCGGGCGCGTTGCTGGCGCAGTCGCCTGGTGCGTGGCGCTGTGTCCACCTGCGGCACCTTTACCTTCAAAGGTGAATTCCGGGCGTTGCCAGTCACTACGACGCGGCGCTTCAGGCACATACTCTGGTGCCGGAGCACGGGTCATCGGGGCGGCCGCGTGGCTGTGAAGATGTTCTGCGTCAACGCGGGTTGCGACAACTTCAGCCTTAACGACTGCGTCTTCGACGACCGGTGCGGCAACAACCTCTTGCGGCGCGGCAACTTCTTCAACCACTGGAGCTGTTTCCACAACCTCGGCAATCTCTTCAGCCACTTCAGGCTGAGAAATAACAACCTCCGCAGATTCTTCGACAACCGGCGCAGCCACTATTTCAGCGACAGGTTCGGCTTTCGCCGCGGTATCCTCAGCAACAGGCGCGTCAGATTCAGCGATAATTTGCGGTTGTTCCTCGACCGGAGTAGCGATGACTTCCGGATGCGTGGTTTCAACGACGGTAGCCTGAGGTTCAGCAATGACCACCTCTGGCTGTACGGTTTCAACCGAGTTCACAATATGCTCAACGGCAGTTGCAGCAACCTGAGGCTCTACGGCGACAGGTGCAGTTTGCCCCTGAACCGTTTCCTGCTCGCGCTGCTCTGCAACCTGCTGATCCTGAGGACGAGCAACAGGGTAGCGGATCCAGACTTTACCGGACGCTAATTCTGGAGATGCGCAGGCAACCGTTAACGGCATAGGCGACTGAACCGGGTAACGCTCGTCACGATAGCGACGACGGCGTTGTCCACTGACGCGCAGATGGCGAGGTGAGCGACGGGAACGACGCGGCATACCATTAGAGTCACGCGCTTCGTTGTTGTCTTCCTGCTCAGTC
This sequence comes from Citrobacter sp. Cb028, assembly GCF_030336705.1. NCBI lineage: Bacteria > Pseudomonadati > Pseudomonadota > Gammaproteobacteria > Enterobacterales > Enterobacteriaceae > Citrobacter > Citrobacter sp. Cb028. The sequence goes on from NZ_JAOWCZ010000034.1 coordinate 939,015, forward strand.
GCAACGACGGCAGGTAGATCAACTTTCGCCAGTTCAGTACGCTGTGCCGGTACGGGCTGTTCAGTTGGCTGAGTGACAGCCGTTTCAGTGACCACCTCGGCAGTCGCGACTTCGGCTTCAACAGCCGGGCTGTCTGTGTAACGAACTTTCTGAGTCAGCTGACGCTGTTTACGGCGAGTCTGAGGCTGACGAACGCGCTCTTCCTGCTCGGTATCCTGCGCAGGTTGTTCTGCCAGATTCAGCTCTTTAACTTCCTGCTGCGCCTGACGCTTATCATCGTTGCGACGGCGGTTGCGCTCGCGACGCGGAGCCTGCTGGTCATCACCGGATTTCGCTTTGTCGGCGACGTCAGTAGACTGCTGGCGGTTATCGCGCGCTTCCGCATTTTGCTGCTGCGACTGACGGCGGTTACGGCGGTTATCTTCACGGTTTTCACCGCTTTCTGAACGCTCGTTACGGTTATCACGCTCGCCACGGTTGTCGCGATTATCACGACGATCGTTACGGTCGCGACGATTGTTCTGACGCGGTTTACGACGATCCTGCTGGCGATCGGTTTTCTCTTCCGCTTTCGGCGCAGGTTGTTCAACCGGTTTCACTTCTTCGCTACCGCTGAAGATGGACTTCAGTGCGCCGAAGAAACGGCTAATCAAACCTGGCTGTGCGGCGACGGCCGCGGTCGCTGCTGCGGCTTTAGGCGCGGCGGCCTTCGCAGTAGGTTCCTGCAAAGCAGGGGCTGGCGGCACCTCTGGCATTGCAAAGGTGGCTAATGCCGGCTGCTCTGGCTGTTTACGCTCGACGAACTCTTCTTCCGTCGGCAATGCCATCGCTTCTTCATGCAGTTTCGGCAGCAGGTAGCTCAGGGTTGGTGTTTCTTCCCCTTTGCGTACGCGCAGCACGGAGTAATGCGGGGTTTCCATCTGATCGTTTGGCACAATCACACAGCGCACGCCATTCTGACGCGTCTCGATGGCATTTACCGCGGTACGTTTTTCGTTGAGCAGGTAGGATGCGATCGGCACAGGAACAATAGCGTGAACTTCCTGCGTATTTTCTTTCAGCGCTTCTTCTTCGATCAGACGCAGAATAGACAGTGACAGTGATTCGTTATCACGTACGGTACCCGTGCCGGAGCAGCGTGGGCATACGTGATGGCTGGATTCACCCAGCGACGGGCTCAGACGCTGGCGGGACATCTCCAGCAGGCCGAAGCGAGAAATATGGCTGATCTGAATACGCGCTCTGTCCTGACGCACGGCTTCACGCAGACGGTTTTCAACCGCACGCTGGTGACGAACCGGCGTCATATCAATGAAGTCGATTACGATCAGGCCGCCGAGGTCACGCAGACGCAACTGACGAGCAATTTCATCGGCTGCTTCAAGGTTGGTGTTGAACGCAGTTTCTTCGATGTCGCCGCCGCGGGTCGCGCGTGCGGAGTTGATATCGATGGCGGTCAGCGCTTCTGTGCTGTCGATAACGATTGAGCCGCCGGACGGCAGACGCACTTCGCGCTGGAACGCGGACTCAATTTGAGATTCGATTTGATAGTGGCTGAACAGCGGGATTTCACCGGTGTACAGTTTGATTTTGCTGCTGAAATCCGGACGACCCAGCGCGGCGATGTGCTGACGCGCCATCTCCATAACTTTCGGGTTGTCGATGAGGATTTCGCCGATGTCCTGACGTAAATAGTCACGGAATGCGCGAACGATAACGTTGCTTTCCTGATGGATCAGGAACGGAGCAGGGCGGCTGTCAGCGGCTTTTTGAATCGCTTCCCAGTGCTTCAGGCGGAAACTCAGGTCCCACTGCAGCGCTTCGGCAGATTTGCCGACACCTGCGGTACGCACGATAAGCCCCATGCCATCAGGCAGTTCCAGGCTTGCCAGCGCTTCTTTTAATTCGGTACGGTCGTCGCCTTCAATGCGACGGGAGATGCCGCCCGCGCGCGGGTTGTTCGGCATCAGAACCAGATAACTACCTGCCAGGCTGATAAAGGTGGTCAGCGCAGCACCTTTATTGCCGCGTTCTTCTTTATCGATCTGAACAATGACTTCCTGACCTTCGCGCAACACGTCTTTAATGTTGGGACGACCATGGGAGTTGTAGCTAGCGGGGAAGTATTCGCGGGCAATTTCTTTTAACGGGAGGAAACCGTGACGTTCAGCGCCGTAATCAACAAAAGCAGCTTCCAGACTCGGTTCAATACGGGTAATTTTGCCTTTATAGATGTTGGCTTTTTTCTGTTCGTGTCCAGGACTTTCGATATCCAGATCGTACAGACGCTGCCCATCTACAAGGGCGACACGCAACTCTTCCTGCTGAGTCGCGTTAATTAACATTCTTTTCATCGTAACTTACTCATTATTCTTACATTGACGACTAAGCTGCGGGCAGAGTAATGCCTTTCCGGGTGTGAACCGATGGCCTCGTGTCTATTCGCGTCGCCAACCTCACGGTTATCGTCAGCTCAAAGAGGCGCAGAGTGTCGGTTGCCTGTATTTCATACGGAAACACAGCGCAATTATCAGGGGAACAGTCTGGGTGTTACTCTCCAGAGAAGCTTCCATTGTGCTTATCGTCTTTCACGCTGTGGGTGCGTTGGCTTCATCTTCTTACCCCAACCACTTACAGGAGTAAGCACCTGGGGTTCCCAGACTTGCCGCCTTCCTACAACGCGAAATCTATAGAGCACTTACCGGTAAGGACTGCAACCCGCAGCCCGCTAACTGCCTGAAAGATCAATACGTCTTACGCCATTGCTGCGTTGATGATCGGTCGGGCAAAATTGGGTCATTCCGGAAAAGGTCTTGTTTTAACAAGATTCAACACGGAAACAACCTCATTATTCCACTGCTAACCTTGTTATAGCAAGATGACTTTTGCCATTTATCACCCGGTTACTCACAGTTTTTTCACTTCCGCGTAGTGATTGCTTTAATAACCACCAAATCGGCTATGTCAAACTTAAGTAATAAGGTATAGCAGTTAATATAAGCATAGAAAAATGTGTGGCGCGAATCTTGATGGCTATTTAAAATCGGCCCCCATGAAAACAGAGACTCCAGCCGTAAAAACAGTTGCCATTACTGCCGACGAAGCAGGGCAACGCATCGACAACTTTTTGCGCACCCAGCTCAAGGGTGTGCCGAAAAGTATGATTTATCGCATTTTGCGTAAAGGCGAAGTGCGGGTGAACAAAAAACGCATTAAACCCGAGTACAAACTCGAAGACGGGGACATTGTGCGTATTCCACCTGTACGTGTCGCTGAACGTGAAGAAGAGGCCATTTCACCGAATTTGCAGAAGGTCGCGGCGCTGACCGATGTCATTTTATATGAAGATGACCACATTCTGGTGCTTAACAAGCCTTCAGGTACGGCCGTGCATGGTGGAAGCGGATTAAGCTTTGGCGTCATTGAAGGCTTACGTGCGCTGCGCCCGGAAGCGCGTTTCCTTGAGCTGGTGCATCGCCTCGACCGGGATACCTCCGGCGTGCTGCTGGTGGCCAAAAAACGATCTGCCTTGCGTTCGTTGCATGAACAACTGCGTGAAAAAGGCATGCAGAAAGACTACCTCGCGTTGGTACGCGGCCAGTGGCAGTCGCATGTCAAAACCGTGCAGGCCCCGCTGTTAAAGAACATTCTGCAAAGCGGCGAGCGTATCGTGCGGGTGAATCAGGAAGGCAAACCATCGGAAACACGCTTTAAAGTGGAAGAGCGTTACGCGTTTGCTACGCTTGTGCGCTGCAGTCCCGTGACTGGACGCACGCACCAGATTCGCGTGCATACACAATATGCCGGACATCCGATTGCCTTTGACGACCGCTATGGCGATCGTGAGTTCGATAAGCAACTGGCGGATACCGGACTGAGCAGGCTCTTTTTGCACGCCGCAGCGTTGAAATTTACTCATCCGGGGACGGGTGAAGTAATGCGTATTGAAGCGCCAATGGATAAGCAGTTGAAGCGCTGCCTCGAGGTGTTACGCAGTAAAGGCTGATGCGCATTGATATTATCGCGCATTACCTGTAGACCTGATGGCGTTGTGCCTATCAGGCCTACAGGATTAGGCCTAAACAGCCGTCAACCCGTCAGGCTTTTAGCGGGTTCATATCTTCTCGTCGCAGCATTTGACACAGTGCGATTAGCGGCAAACCGATTAAAGTATTTGGGTCACGACCTTCCAGGCGCTCAAAAAGTGCAATGCCCAATCCTTCGCTTTTAAAACTACCGGCACAATGCAGCGGGCGCTCTTTGCGCACGTAATCTTCAATTTCCGTTTCGCTTAAATGACGAAAATGCACGTCGAACGGTTCAACTTCAGTTTGTAAATGTCCGGTCGCAGAATTATACAGCGCCAGTCCGGTATAAAACGTCACAATATTGCCACGGGCTTTGAGTAACTGCTGGCGTGCATTTTCTTCTGTTAACGGTTTGCCGGTTATTTCACCATCGAGAACACAAATTTGATCGGAACCAATAATAAGGTGCGATGGATAACGGAGGGCGAGAGATTGCGCTTTTTTCTGCGCCAGTCGCAAGACTAAGTGGCGGGGGGCTTCGCCCGGTAACGGCGTTTCATCAACCTCTGGTGCTGCGCATTCGAACGGGATTGCCAGTTTTTCTAGTAAAGCGCGACGCCAGGGAGAGGTAGAAGCAAGAATAAGTTGAGGCATATTTTTTCCCTCGCATATAGCGTATTGATGAGAGCCATTTTAAACTATGGACTTCGTCCTACAAGCTGGCTGTAATGGCTTGTGTTGAGCGATTTTAAGTCGATGACCCGCAATGTGTGCGAATTATTGGCAAAAGGCAACCACAGGCTGCCTTTTTCTTTGACTATATGACGTTACAAAGTTAATATGCGCGCCCTATGCAAAAGGTAAAATTACCCCTGACTCTTGATCCGGTTCGTACGGCTCAGAAACGCCTCGATTATGAAGGTATCTATACTTCTGATCTGGTTGAGCGTGTCGCCGATTCTGTAGTCAGTGTGGACAGTGATGTGGAATGCTCCATGTCGTTCGCTATCGATAACCAGCGCCTTGCCGTTATAACCGGTGATGCAAAGGTGTCGGTTACGCTCGAATGTCAGCGTTGCGGGAAACCGTTCCCACTTCATGTTCACACAACATATTGTTTTAGTCCTGTCCGTTCTGACGAGCAGGCTGAAGCACTCCCGGAAGCGTATGAGCCGATTGAGGTTAACGAATTCGGTGAAATCGATCTGCTTGCAATGGTTGAAGATGAGATTATCCTCTCCTTGCCGGTAGTTCCGGTGCATGATTCTGAACACTGTGAAGTGTCCGAGGCGGACATGGTCTTTGGCGAATTGCCTGATGAAGCGCAAAAACCAAACCCATTTGCCGTATTAGCCAGCTTAAAGCGTAAGTAATTGAGGAGTAAGGTCCATGGCCGTACAACAGAATAAACCAACCCGTTCCAAACGTGGCATGCGTCGTTCTCATGACGCTCTGACCGCAGTCACCAGCCTGTCTGTAGACAAAACTTCTGGTGAACAACACCTGCGTCACCACATCACTGCCGACGGTTTTTACCGTGGCCGTAAGGTAATCGCTAAGTAATCACGCATGACTCAATGACTTTCCTACTACGGTGAGAAAGACAAAGAGTACACGCGTGATGAAGCTTAGTGAGGCTTTCCCCGGGTAACTGGGGAAACACCTAACCGGGCAGCGACGATACCTTGACACGTCTAACCCTGGCGTTAGATGTCATGGGGGGTGATTTTGGCCCTACCGTGACAGTGCCTGCAGCATTGCAGGCACTGAATTCTAATTCGCAACTCACACTTCTTTTAGTCGGGGATCCCGATACAATCACGCCATTACTTGCCAAAGCTGACTTCGAACAACGTTCACGTCTGCAGATTATCCCTGCTCAGTCAGTTATTGCCAGTGATGCCCGGCCCTCGCAAGCTATTCGCGCCAGTCGTGGAAGCTCAATGCGCGTTGCCCTGGAGCTCGTGAAAGAAGGACGAGCGGAAGCCTGTGTGAGCGCCGGCAATACAGGCGCGCTAATGGGACTTGCGAAGTTATTGCTCAAACCCCTTGAGGGGATTGAGCGTCCTGCGCTGGTGACGGTTTTACCCCATCAGCAAAAGGGCAAAACGGTGGTGCTGGATTTGGGTGCCAACGTGGATTGTGATAGCACGATGTTGGTGCAATTTGCCGTCATGGGTTCCGTGCTGGCAGAAGAGGTGGTTGGAATTGCCAATCCCCGTGTTGCGTTGCTCAATATCGGTGAAGAAGAAACCAAGGGTCTCGACAGTATTCGGGATGCTTCTGCAGTGCTAAAAACAATCCCTTCTATCAATTATATCGGCTATCTTGAAGCCAATGAGTTACTGACTGGCAAAACTGATGTGTTGGTCTGTGACGGCTTTACAGGTAATGTCACATTAAAGACGATGGAAGGTGTTGTCAGAATGTTCCTTTCACTGCTGAAGTCTCAGGGTGAGGGCAAAAAACGGTCGTGGTGGCTGCTGTTATTAAAACGTTGGTTACAAAAAAGCCTGACAAGGCGATTTAGTCACCTCAACCCCGACCAGTATAATGGCGCCTGTCTGTTAGGATTGCGCGGCACGGTGATTAAGAGTCATGGTGCGGCCAATCAGCGAGCATTTGAAGTCGCGATTGAACAGGCAGTGCAGGCGGTGCAGCGACAAGTTCCTCAGCGAATTGCCGCTCGCCTGGAATCTGTATACCCAGCTGGATTCGAACTGCTGGACGGTGGCGAAAACGCAAACTCGCGAGCACACAGATAACCGTGCGTTTGTGAATGCTGCCAACGTATCAGCGATTTGCTCGTGGCGGTATATAACCAAAAAGTGACTGAGCGTACATGTATACGAAGATTATTGGTACTGGCAGCTATCTGCCTGAACAAGTGCGTACTAACGCCGATTTGGAAAAAATGGTTGAGACATCTGATGAGTGGATCGTCACTCGCACAGGTATCCGTGAACGCCATATTGCAGCGCCAAATGAAACAGTTGCGACGATGGGCTTTGCCGCCGCAAACCGTGCAATTGAAATGGCGGGCATCGACAAAGAACAAATTGGTCTGATTGTGGTTGCCACCACATCATCCACACACGCATTTCCAAGTGCGGCATGCCAGATCCAAAGTATGCTGGGGATCAAAGGCTGTCCGGCGTTTGACGTTGCAGCCGCTTGTGCCGGTTTCACCTACGCCCTGAGCGTTGCCGACCAGTACGTTAAGTCTGGTGCAGTGAAGCATGCTCTGGTGGTTGGCTCAGATGTCCTCGCTCGTACCTGTGATCCAACCGATCGCGGAACGATCATTATTTTCGGTGATGGCGCAGGTGCGGTTGTACTGAGCGCATCAGAAGAGCCCGGCATTCTTTCTACGCATCTGCACGCTGATGGTCGCTATGGCGAACTGTTGACGCTGCCTAATGCCGATCGCGTGAACCCGGAAAACCCGATCCACCTGACGATGGCGGGTAACGAAGTATTTAAAGTCGCGGTGACCGAGCTTGCACACATCGTTGATGAAACGCTGGAGGCAAATAATCTCGATCGTTCTGCACTGGACTGGCTGGTACCGCATCAGGCAAACCTCCGCATTATTAGCGCAACCGCGAAAAAGCTGGGTATGTCGATGGATAATGTTGTCGTGACGCTCGACAGACATGGCAATACCTCCGCGGCCTCCGTACCGTGCGCGCTGGACGAAGCCGTCCGCGACGGGCGTATTAAAGCTGGGCAGTTGATATTGCTTGAAGCCTTTGGGGGTGGATTCACCTGGGGCTCTGCGCTGATTCGTTTCTAGTATAAGGATTTAAACATGACGCAATTTGCATTTGTGTTCCCGGGGCAGGGTTCCCAGACCGTTGGGATGTTGTCTGAAATGGCAGCAAACTACCCAATTGTTGAAGAAACTTTTGCTGAAGCATCAGCTGCGCTGGGCTATGATCTGTGGGCGTTGACTCAGCAGGGACCGGCCGAAGAGCTGAATAAAACCTGGCAGACGCAGCCAGCACTGTTGACTGCCTCTGTTGCGCTTTATCGCGTATGGCAGCAGCAGGGTGGTAAAACACCTGCGCTGATGGCTGGTCACAGCCTGGGCGAATACTCTGCGCTGGTGTGTGCGGGTGTTATCGGTTTTGCCGATGCCGTACGTCTGGTTGAACTGCGTGGCAAATTCATGCAGGAAGCGGTACCGGAAGGCACTGGCGGCATGTCTGCTATTATCGGTCTGGACGACGCTGCTATCGCTAAAGCGTGTGAAGAGTCTGCTGAAGGCCAGGTGGTTTCACCGGTAAACTTTAACTCACCAGGTCAGGTGGTTATTGCCGGGCACAAAGAAGCCGTAGAACGTGCCGGCGCAGCTTGTAAAGCGGCTGGCGCTAAGCGTGCTCTGCCACTGCCGGTCAGCGTTCCTTCTCACTGCGCGCTGATGAAGCCTGCTGCTGAGAAACTGGCTGTTGAACTGCAAAAAATCACTTTTAACGCGCCGACTGTTCCGGTTGTGAACAACGTCGACGTGAAGTGCGAAACAGATGCAGACGCTATTCGCGATGCGCTGGTTCGCCAGCTGTACAGCCCGGTTCAATGGACTAAAACCGTTGAATTCATGGCGTCCCAGGGCGTAGAGCACCTGTATGAAGTTGGTCCGGGCAAAGTTCTGACCGGTTTGACGAAACGTATTGTTGACACCCTGACTGCTTCGGCACTGAATGAGCCGGCGGCATTATCTGCGGCGCTAGAGCAATAAAAGAGGAAGACCATGAGTTTTGAAGGAAAAGTCGCGCTGGTTACCGGTGCAAGCCGTGGCATTGGCCGCGCAATTGCTGAAACACTCGTTGCCCGTGGCGCGAAAGTTATCGGTACTGCAACCAACGAAAGCGGTGCGCAGGCCATTAGCGATTACTTAGGTGCAAATGGTAAAGGTCTGATGTTGAATGTGACCGATCCGGCATCTATCGAATCTGTTCTGGGAAATATTCGCGCAGAATTTGGTGAAGTCGATATCCTGGTCAATAATGCCGGGATTACTCGTGATAACCTGTTAATGCGCATGAAAGATGACGAGTGGAACGATATCATCGAAACCAACCTGTCATCTGTTTTCCGTCTGTCAAAAGCGGTAATGCGAGCTATGATGAAAAAGCGTCATGGGCGTATTATCACTATCGGTTCTGTGGTTGGTACCATGGGAAATGCGGGTCAGGCTAACTACGCTGCGGCGAAAGCGGGTCTGATCGGCTTCAGTAAATCACTGGCGCGCGAAGTTGCGTCTCGTGGCATTACTGTAAACGTTGTTGCTCCGGGCTTTATTGAAACGGACATGACGCGTGCGCTGTCTGATGATCAGCGTGCGGGTATTCTGGCGCAGGTTCCTGCGGGTCGCCTTGGCGGCGCTCAGGAAATCGCCAGTGCGGTTGCATTTTTAGCTTCTGACGAAGCAAGTTACATCACAGGTGAGACTTTGCACGTCAACGGCGGGATGTACATGGTTTAACCACGAGATAAAAAAATTTGCGTTATTAGGGTGAATGCCCTCAAAATAACGTAAAATCGTGGTAAGACCTGCCGGGATTTAGTTGCAAATTTTTCAACATTTTATACACTACGAAAACCATCGCGAAAGCGAGTTTTGATAGGAAATTTAAGAGTATGAGCACTATCGAAGAACGCGTTAAGAAAATTATCGGCGAACAGCTGGGCGTTAAGCAGGAAGAAGTAACCAACAATGCTTCCTTCGTTGAAGACCTGGGCGCAGATTCTCTTGACACCGTTGAGCTGGTAATGGCTCTGGAAGAAGAGTTTGATACTGAGATTCCGGACGAAGAAGCTGAGAAAATCACTACCGTTCAGGCTGCCATTGATTACATCAACGGCCACCAGGCGTAAGTGAACATCTCCAGGCGGTCATTCGACCGCCTGAGTTTTATCTTTTTATCCCACTTGAATTATTTTCCCTCCCTGGAGGACAACCGTGTCTAAGCGTCGTGTAGTTGTGACCGGACTGGGCATGTTGTCTCCTGTCGGCAATACCGTAGAGTCTACCTGGAAAGCTCTCCTTGCCGGTCAGAGTGGCATCAGCCTGATCGACCATTTCGATACTAGCGCCTATGCAACGAAATTTGCTGGCTTAGTAAAGGATTTTAACTGTGAAGACATTATCTCGCGCAAAGAACAGCGCAAGATGGATGCTTTCATTCAATATGGAATTGTCGCTGGCGTTCAGGCCATGCAGGATTCTGGTCTCGAAATTACGGAAGAGAACGCTCACCGTATTGGCGCCGCTATCGGCTCTGGTATTGGCGGTCTCGGATTGATCGAAGAAAACCACACCTCTTTGGTGAATGGCGGTCCACGTAAGATCAGCCCGTTCTTCGTTCCGTCAACGATTGTTAACATGGTGGCAGGTCACCTGACCATCATGTACGGCCTGCAAGGGCCAAGCATCTCCATTGCGACCGCCTGTACTTCAGGTGTGCATAACATTGGTCATGCAGCACGTATCATTGCATACGGCGATGCAGACGCGATGGTTGCGGGTGGTGCAGAAAAAGCCAGTACCCCGCTGGGCGTGGGTGGTTTTGGTGCGGCACGTGCGCTGTCTACACGTAATGATAACCCGCAAGCGGCAAGCCGTCCGTGGGATAAAGAACGTGATGGCTTTGTGCTGGGCGACGGCGCAGGCATGGTGGTACTGGAAGAGTACGAGCATGCGAAAGCGCGCGGTGCAAAAATCTATGCTGAAGTCGTTGGTTTTGGCATGAGCAGTGATGCTTACCACATGACATCACCACCTGAAAACGGTGCGGGCGCTGCGCTGGCAATGGTCAACGCACTACGCGATGCGGCTATCGAAGCGGGTCAGATCGGCTATGTCAACGCGCATGGCACGTCTACTCCTGCTGGCGATAAAGCCGAAACCCAGGCAGTGAAATCTGTCTTTGGCGATGCGGCAAGCCGTGTGATGGTAAGCTCCACTAAATCCATGACCGGACACCTGTTGGGTGCGGCGGGCGCGGTAGAGTCTATTTTCTCTATCCTGGCGCTGCGCGATCAGGCTATTCCGCCAACCATCAACCTGGATAACCCGGATGAAGGTTGTGACCTGGACTTCGTACCTCACGAAGCGCGTCAGGTTAGTGGTCTGGAGTACGCACTGTGTAACTCCTTCGGCTTTGGCGGGACTAACGGTTCGTTGATCTTTAAACGCGTTTAGTTATTTACACTGCAAAAAAGCGGAGCGCCCAGGCGCTCCGCTTTTTTTTCTTGTGTTTACTGATAGGTGAAGGTGAGCTGTACGGTAGTACGAAACTCACCCGCTGTTACCTGGCCGGTTGGCGTGTACATTCTTGCTGAAAGTGGAAACACGACGTTATGGCTGCTATCAATGCTAACCTGATAAACAGCTCCTGGTGAGATCTCGGTGAGATGATCTCGCGTCATTATTTGCAATGCCATTCCGCTTGCATCACCCTGAGTATTCGCAAACTTGGTGGCATCGTCATTGTCTACTTCGCCACTGAAAAGGGCGGTTACTTTTGTTGTTGATGCAGGACAGGCAGAAAGCGTTAGCTCAAAGTCCTGCCATTCACTGGTATCACCGATATTAGGGTAATCAACGGCGCGCGCCTGTTCGAAATTAACCGTCTGATCGACCGTGTTAGTATCCACTGTACAGGCGGAAGCGACGACAGTACCACTCAGATTGATGTCCGTAGCTTGTACGGATTGTATGCCGCTTACTGCCCACAAACAGGCCAAAACAGGCAGCACTTTGTTTATCTGTTGCACCATTTTCCCATCCTGAATTACTGGTAGGTAAAGGTAGCTTGTACTTGGCCGACGATAGTACCTGGCATCACGTTACCTTTGGATACTGCACGGGCGCGCATTTCCAGGTCATAGGCGTGGGTAGCACTGGGAATCGTGACGTTGGCAAGAGAAGCACCATTTTTGTATACAGCGTTACCGACATTATCGGTGAGTTCAAGTTTGAGGTTGGTCGCTGTGCCCGTGTTTTGGTAGAAATCCGGGTCTGTGTCTGCGGTTCCAGCAAACGACACAGTGAAAGAGCTGGTTGATGCCGGGCAGTTGGTTAATTTTAAGATAACGTCTTTCCATGCTGTTGCACTGCCGGCGGTCGCGAGGTCGTTAGCTTGAATGGACGTACCTAAATCGACGGCAAGAGAAGTATTACTACTGTTAACCACACACGGTGATGCGATAACCTGCCCGGTAATGTCAATATTCACAGCCTGGCCCGCCTGGCTGGTGGCAGAAAATAATCCACTGCAGGCCAGAATAAATATTGTCGCTGTTTTTCCATTGATAATTTTCATACGCAGTCCTTTTAATTATAGGTTACTTGAAGCTCAATAGCTGTTTTTACAATACCGGCAGTGACAGTTTCGGTATTATCAATAAAATCTCCCACTTTAAAATCAGGGATGTCATAATTACCGGAACCGTCATAATTATTGATTGCAATAGCGCTATTCGCCGGATGCGGTGTTCCATCCGTATTTTGCAGTTGTATATAAACATTGCTTGCATAGCCTTGCCCAGTCATGGTGTTTAACACACCATTTGCTGCATTATGGGTTCCATAAACAGCAGTGAAACGATAAGAAATACCATCAACAGCGCCAGGGCAAGAATTTAAAGAAATTTTTGGTGCTTGAATAACGTTTTGTGCACCATTTTGCAATTGATTGCCATATAAGTTCGGAAGCTTAATTTCGCTTGGCGCAACAATAGTACATGCATCAATCGGAATGTTTGAATATATACCTGACAGAATAAGTCCGGAGCTTTTCGGGAGTGACGCTATTTCAGTCGCAGACCCATTATGGATGTTTAGCGTTACATTTGGCAGAGTGGTTACTTTTCCCGCCGGTACTTTTTCAAGTAATCTGACCAGTCGATACTTGAGGTGGTAGTAACCGCCGACACTGTATGTTCCCGAACCGCTAGTCTTCGTTAGATACAGGGGATAGTTAGGTGCGGTTATGCTTTCCAAAGAATTTAAGACAATCCCTAATGTGCTGGGAGCAGCAACAAGATATTGCACCCCGATACCAGGATTATTCGTAGCCCAAGTAACGCCATCACCTAGCAGAGTGCCATTAACTGTCAGGTCTATATAGGCATCCCGATTACTATAAGGGAGGGTATACATTAAAATTGAGCCTTTGTCAGTCCAGCCGCTTACACCACCAACCGCAGCAGGGATATGCAAAGGAGCAAGCGCATAATTCATGGTACCCCAGTCGACTCTGGAGACATAATCTGCCAATGCCGGTGTAATATTCAATAAGCAACTCGCAGTCAGGGTCACAATGGTTAATAGCTTCTTCATATATTATTTCCTGTTATCGGCAGTTTGCTTTGACTACAATGATATTACTAGTCGGTGCACTGTTCGGTAATTGCCATTGCGCCTGGCACTGCTCATTCGTTCCACGTCCCCATTTTGCTGTGACTGTACCCGCGTCTTTCATCCCCGTGAGGTAGACAATACCGCCATCACCCACAATGGAACCAGATGTATTTGGTGTACTGCTGTCCGTAACCATTGCACCGAATGGAACGTTCTCTCCGTTGCTACGAACTAAAGTCATCAGCACGCGTTTGCCAATTCGAGTATCAAAATGCGCTCGAACTATTGCACCACGGGTAGGGGTGATTGTTTGGGTCGTCAGTTCAATATCTGCGTCTTCGGGGAGTGTTTCAGTGTTCAACGAGATTGTGCTTTCGCGGTAAGGCGAAACATACGGAACGACGGTATAACCCCGAAAATCGGTTTTAACACCGTTCTGATTGTTTATCGCTACCCCTTCCGTTCCCGGCGCTTCTACCAGTACAGCGGTTTCACCGAGCGCCTGACTCAGTGTGATACCGTGGGCATGGGCCACCATTCCGCCTTCAATACCGTAGCTCACGCGTTTTTGGTCATGATCGTAGCTGTAGGCAGAGTTAAGGCGTGCGTAGGTTCCCTGATAATCCAGGCTAGCGTAACCACCGCTGCCTTCACCATGATTAGTTTCGCTTTCCTGCACATTCCAGTTCAGGTTACGTTCTTCCAGCGCTGAGCCGCTCAAGCCGACCGTATGGCTGGTATCGCCTTTTTTGCTGGTATTGAAACCATAGTTTGCGTAGCTGTTGCTTAACCAACGATCAAGAGGGATATTCATGCTGAGCGAGAACACCTGATCTTCGTTGTATATCTTTTCATGCTCATAGTTACGACTGCTACTACTGTTATCGGTGGTATTACGGTTATAGCTATAGTTGAGGTTCCAGGAGATGCCAGCCCAGTTGTTGCTGTAACCCACGCCAATGGATTGCATCTGACGATCGCTGTTCCAGTAATCTTCACTTATCGCATTCAACGACAGCGAACCCAGGCTTTCACCTATATTCTGGTTGAGCTGAAATTCGGCCCGATTACGGCGGCGATGATTATTGGTTCGCCATTCATCATCACGCCAGGTGTCGAGAACTTCCTGTAGGGTGTAGTAGCCTGAGGTCGAATAGCGATAGCCTGAAATGGAAATATTCGTACCGGTTGCGAGGATGTTTTTGCTGTAACGAATACGCCAGGACTGACCTCCTTCTTTATCCTGATCTTTCTGTGTTGACCAAGCCTGGGTTCCATCAAGGGAAACTGCACCTAACGTACCGAAGTTCTTACCAAACCCGGAGAGCAGTGACTGGTAGTGTTGCGAGAACTGCCCACCACCATAGACCGTAAATCCATCCGGAAGGCCATAAATGACCGATGCCTGAGTAAACATCTCTTTATCAATATCGCTGTCATACGGGCGATATTGTCCGCTGGTCAGGTTGTATTTCAGACGACCTTCACGCTGTAGAACGGGGAGGGAGGCGAATGCCACAGTCTGATGCTGTTCGCTGCCGTCAGCTTCTTTGATGGTGACATCAAGGTCACCGCTGCTGCCGGTTGGGTACATGTCGGTAATTTCAAATGCACCGGGGGAGACATAACTCTGGTAAATGGTGTAGCCATTCTGTTTGATAACGACCTGGGCATTTGTTCGCGCAATGCCTCTTACCACGGGCGCATATCCGCGAAGACTGTCGGGTAACATGTCATCATCTGAAGCTAACTGTATACCGCGAAATGGCACACTGTCGAACATATCTGAAGGCGCGGTGCTGTCGCCCAGAGTTAACTGGCCTTTAAGCGAAATAACGTCGTGCTGGGCATAGGTATAGAGTGAATCCCAGCTTTCCTGAGCGTTGCCGTCATTGACGTCACGATTCCAGGTACTGTAGTTGCGAATGCGCCAGGAACCGATATTTAACCCAGGCTGGAGACTCAAATAATAACTTTCGTAATCGCTCATGTCGTTAGTGCGCGCTTGGGTATCCGCACCGGTAAAGTTGTAGTTGAGCAGTAGAGCATTAATCCCTGCGTCGAGCCGCTCTGGGGCGATGTAGCCTCGTGCGAGGTTATCGATGGCGGCTTGAGGAAAAGAAAACAGCAATTGCTGGCGCTCAAATGCAAATTCTGCGCTGGCCTGGGGGAATTGCAGAGAGGTTAGCGCAGTCGCCGTTGGCGGCTAATCGTGGGAATGCCTCAGTACGGATACCAAACTCGCGCAGCATATCGATACTCAAACAAGGCTGCAAGGTGGATTCACCCTGTGCATTTTTGTGTGTCACAAAGTCAATATTACGCACACCTACTGAGGTTTTGTTGACTATCACATCAACACGATAAGTACCGGGTAACTGACCGATACCTTCTTCAAAGGCAGAGAGGTCCGTTAACTCTTTTCCTGGCCCATCAATCCCTAACAGTGCAGGGTTAAAATAATCGCGAGCCATCGCGGAGTGAGAAATTGGCAGCATACACTGTAGCGCAATAAACCACGCTAATCGGCTAAATTTCATATTTTTTTTAATACTATTTGCATTCATTCCGATGTCCTTTCGGCGGAGTAATCACCTTGCGCCAGAATTAACGCGAGCGGTGTTCCGCTCCTGCGGAACCGAAGTCATTGATAATGACCCAACTGATATCACCACTGGCACCTGCTGGAAGGGTAAAAGTGGCGCGACTCATTGGTGCGACATAGCTGGCGTCTTTCACCGTGCTGCCGCCCACTTTGACGGAGCTAAAGTTCATGTAGTACGGTGTTGGGTTGGTAACGGTGACTGAATTGCCGCTGCGCTGCCAGGTCAGTTTGTCGGTGAATTTTTCAGGCTGTTCAGTCAGCGATTGCGGCCGATAGATCAATTTAATGCGTGTTTTTACGGCAATTTGCAGCGTGTTCGCGCTGTCATTTTTTTCGGTCGCTGGGATGGATTTGATATTCATCCAGTACAATGATTCTCTATCTTCAGGAAGGTTGCCACCAGCGCGAATAATACGCAGCGTGTTTTCCTGCTCCGGGCCTAAGCGAAAAAGTGGTGGGGTAATCATAAACTGCGTTTTATCACCGTTTTTTTCCCCCGTGTCGCTCCAGGACTGGATTAAATAAGAGGTTTTATCCGGGTTTTTAACGCTAATCGAGGTCTCCTTTTTATCGCCTTTGTAAATAATTCGTGTTCCACCGACAATAATCCCGGCCTGCGCGGAACTCATTACTAGTAGCAGCGCCGCGACAGTAAAAGGAATAGATTTCTTCATGTGTTCTACCTCGAAGAATAAAGCCGGAGCAACCCGGCTTAGTTAATTACTAATGATGGGGATTAATTTCAGCGCAATTAGTTGTAAGTCAGAGTAAAGTTGACCGTACCGTTTGCATCACCAGCGGTGACAGCTGATTTTGTTGAAATATAACGGGCAAAGAAGTCGAGTTCAGTTTCTGCTGCTGCATCAGCATTGATAGTGACTGCATTAGAAGCAGTCCCCAGCGCTAATGGGGTGCCATCAGTGTTCAGTAACTGGATAGCTACGCCATCCGCTACGCCTGTGTTACCATAGTTGGTCAACTGAAGATAATCGTTATCGGTTATATCAGGAGTACCGTCATATTTTACAGCGACGGGTTTACCTAGCAGAGCTGCCGGACAGGCGGACAGTACCATAGAGAATTTAGTGGTCGCAGCCGTATCGCCGGCGTTGGTAAATGCAGTTTTAGCTACTTCGCCCAGTTTAACGTTCTGGGTGCTGGTAACGGAGCCGTTAATCTGGCAACCTGCTTCAATAATTTTACCGGTGAAGTTTACTTGACCATCCTGGGCCATTGCAGAAGATGCGACACCCATAAAACCCAAAAACGCGACAGCAGCCAATTTTCCTTTCATTATAAAAATCCCTTTGAATTGATGTAAAAATTAATTGATATATATTTACCTTAACGTAAATATACGCTGGAAGTATGCCGTAATGTAATAGGTATTAACACAAATAATATCTTAAGATTGATTTCATTTTTTCTAAATACATTAAAATTTAGTATTGTATTTGTTTTTTGTATTTAACCTGTTTACGTATGTCTTTTTTTTATTGGGGTATTTCGTCTCGATGACGTTGATATGATATAGATTGTTCTGTTGGTGTTCGTTCCGGAAAACATAAATGATGCCGATAAAATGCTTGCGAACCCTGCCTTCACCTGACAATCTGAGATATAAAATTCGGAGGGTGAATGTATCTTATCAATGGTGAGCCGATTGAGCGCGTGGCGGTAAACGATCGTGGACTGCTCTTTGGGGATGGTTGTTTTACAACGGCACGTATTATTCATGGAAATATTACGTTGTTTTTTTCCCATTTAGCTCGTCTCGAAAAAGCCTGTGCGCGGCTCGCGATCCCATTTCTCGACTGGGCTACGTTAGCGGAGGAAATGCGTCTTGTTGCGCGCACACAGCAAGACGGCGTGCTTAAAGTCATTATTACTCGTGGGGTCGGTACGCGTGGCTATAGCACAGTAGGTTGCGTGCAGCCCACGCGAATAATCAGCACCTCCTCATACCCCACGCATTACGCCCGCTGGAAAGCCGAGGGCGCAACCCTTGCGCTTAGCCCGGTTCCGCTGGGACGTAATCCTTATCTCGCGGGTCTCAAACATTTGAATCGCCTTGAACAGGTGCTGATCCGCGCTCATCTTGAGCAGACAAACGCCGATGAGGCGCTGGTCCTTGACAGCGAAGGGTGGCTTACGGAATGCTGTGCCGCGAATTTATTCTGGCGCCGGGGAATGGATGTGTTTACCCCGTGTCTTGATCAGGCGGGCGTTAACGGTATTATGCGCCAGCACATTATCAGGCAGCTCGCCGCTTCGCCATATCGGGTGGCTGAAGTTGCCGCTCGCCTTGAGACGCTGGTCGATGCGGACGAAGTTTTTATCTGCAATGCACTGATGCCGATTGTTCCGGTGCAAAAATTTGAGGGCCAACGCTGGCCGTCGCGCGAACTTTACCAATATTTAGCCCCACTGTGTGAGTTGTCTGATTAGCATGAAGAAATTGTTAGGCGTTTTATTATTGTTGCTGGTAGTGATGGGTATCGCTGCCGGGTTCGGCGCGTGGAAAGTTCGCCAACTGGCGAACAGTACGCTACTCATCAAAGAAGAGGCTATTTTTTCCCTGAAGGCAGGCACCGGGCGTCTGGTGCTGGGCGAGCAACTTTATCGCGAAAAAATCATCAATCGTCCGCGTGTGTTCCAGTGGCTGCTGCGTGTGGAACCCGAACTGTCGCATTTTAAAGCCGGAACCTACCGTTTTACGCCCGACATGACAGTCCGGGATATGTTGCAACTGCTGGAAAGCGGTAAAGAGGCGCAGTTCCCGTTACGTCTGGTTGAAGGGATGCGTTTGAGCGACTACCTCAAACAGCTGCGTGACGCCCCGTACATCAAACATACGCTGAGCGATGATAATTACGAGACCGTTGCACAGGCGCTGAAGCTGGAAAACCCGCAATGGGTGGAAGGCTGGTTCTGGCCAGATACCTGGATGTATACCGCCAATACAACTGACGTGGCGTTACTAAAACGCGCACATCAGAAAATGGTTAAAGCGGTAGACTCGGTCTGGGAAGGGCGCGCTGAAGGCCTGCCTTATCAGGACAAAAATCAGCTGGTAACCATGGCCTCTATTATCGAAAAAGAGACTGCGGTTGCCAGCGAGCGTGACCAGGTGGCTTCCGTCTTTATTAACCGCTTACGGATTGGCATGCGTTTACAGACCGATCCGACGGTGATTTACGGGATGGGGTCACGGTATAATGGCAAGTTGTCGCGTGTGGATTTAGATACCCCGACCGCCTATAACACCTATACCATTACGGGGTTGCCGCCTGGCCCGATTGCCATGCCGGGAGAGGCCTCATTGCAGGCCGCGGCGCATCCGGCAAAAACGCCGTACCTCTATTTCGTGGCTGACGGTAAAGGCGGTCACACGTTTAACACCAATCTTGCCAGCCACAACCGGTCCGTGCAGGATTACCTGAAAGTGCTTAAGGAAAAAAATGGGCAGTAACTATATCGTCATCGAGGGCCTGGAAGGCGCCGGAAAAACCACCGCGCGTAACGTGGTGGTAGAGACACTTGAGCAACTCGGTATTCGTGACATGGTTTTTACTCGCGAACCGGGGGGAACTCAGCTCGCGGAGAAACTAAGAAGTCTGGTGCTGGACATTAAGTCGGTGGGTGACGAGGTCATCACTGACAAAGCTGAAGTTCTGATGTTTTACGCCGCGCGCGTACAGCTGGTCGAAACCGTTATTAAACCTGCGCTGGCAAAAGGCGCATGGGTAATTGGCGACCGTCACGATTTGTCGACCCAGGCGTATCAGGGGGGCGGACGCGGCATCGATCAAAACATGCTGGCAACCCTGCGCGATGCTGTGCTCGGTGATTTTCGCCCGGACCTGACGCTCTATCTGGACGTGACTCCAGAAGTCGGATTGAAGCGTGCCCGTGCGCGCGGCGAGCTGGATCGTATTGAGCAGGAATCTTTCGATTTCTTTAATCGCACCCGCGCGCGCTATCTTGAACTGGCTGCCAAAGATGCCAGCATTCGTACCATCGACGCTACGCAGCCGCTGGAAGCTGTGATGGCTGATATCCGCAATACCATCACCCAGTGGGTGCAGGAGCAGGGCGCATGAAATGGTACCCATGGTTACGGCCAGATTTTGAAAAACTGGTAGCCAGCTACCAGGCGGGTCGTGGTCACCATGCGTTACTGATTCAGGCATTACCCGGAATGGGTGACGACGCGCTGATTTACGCGCTCAGTCGCTATTTAATGTGCCAGCAGCCGGAAGGGCATAAAAGCTGCGGACACTGCCGGGGCTGTCAATTGATGCAGGCGGGGACGCATCCTGATTACTATTCGCTGCTGCCGGAAAAAGGCAAAAGCACGCTGGGGGTTGATGCGGTACGTGAAGTGAGTGAAAAGCTGTACGAGCATTCACGCCTTGGCGGTGCGAAAGTGGTGTGGATCCCTGATGCTGCCCAGTTAACTGATGCTGCTGCCAATGCTCTGCTAAAAACGCTGGAAGAACCGCCTGCACAAACCTGGTTTTTCCTCGCCAGCACAGAGCCTGCGCGATTGCTGGCGACATTGCGCAGCCGCTGCCGGTTACACCATCTTGCGCCGCCGGCTGAGTCGTACGCAATCTCCTGGCTCGCCCGCGAAGTGACCGCATCTCCAGAAGCTCTGTTGAGCGCATTACGCCTGAGCGCGGGTTCGCCTGGTGCGGCACTCTCGTTGTTACAGGCTGAAAGCTGGGCGCATCGCACAGATTTTTGTGCGGCACTGGCAAACACATTAAACGCAGGTGACTGGTATATCCTGCTCGCGGCGTTAAACCACGATCAGGCCGCCGCCCGTTTACACTGGCTGGCAACGTTGTTGACGGATGCCTTGAAGCGTCCGTATGGGGTTTCCCATTTAACCAATCCTGATGCGCTGGACCTGATATCTTCTATCGCAGAACGGTTATCCGTCGCCCGGATACAGGCGATACTCGGTGACGTTTGTCATTGCCGTCAGCAGTTGCTGAACGTAACAGGCGTAAACCGTGAACTGGTGTTAACCGATCTTATCCTGCGTATTGAGCATTACCTGCAACCAGGCACCGTACTGCCTGTTCCCCATCTTTGAGAGAGACATTATGTTTTTAGTCGACTCACACTGCCATCTTGATGGCCTGGATTATCAATCTCTGCATAAGGACGTGGATGACGTGCTGGCGAAAGCAGCCGCACGCGATGTGAAATTCTGTCTTGCCGTCGCGACCACTCTGCCAGGATACCGCAGTATGCGCGAACTGGTCGGTGAACGTGACAATGTGGTGTTCTCCTGCGGCGTGCATCCGTTAAATCAGGATGAAGCCTATGATGTTGAAGACCTGCGCCGTTTTGCCGCCGAAGAGGGCGTTGTGGCGATGGGGGAAACCGGGCTGGACTATTTCTATACGCCGGAAACAAAGGTGCGCCAGCAGGAATCTTTTATCCATCATATTCAGATTGGCCGTGAGTTACAAAAGCCAGTTATCGTACATACCCGCGATGCGCGAGCCGATACGCTGTCTATTCTGCGCGAAGAAAAAGTGACGGATTGTGGTGGCGTACTACACTGTTTTACAGAAGACAGAGAAACGGCGGGCAAATTGCTGGACCTCGGATTTTATATCTCGTTTTCCGGCATCGTCACGTTCCGTAACGCAGATCAGCTCCGTGATGCCGCCCGCTATGTTCCTCTGGATCGGTTGCTGGTTGAGACGGATTCTCCCTACCTTGCGCCTGTACCGCATCGTGGAAAAGAGAACCAGCCCGCCATGACCCGTGACGTTGCGGAGTATATGGCCGTAGTGAAAGGTGTTGCCGTTGAAGAACTGGCGCAGGCAACCACTGATAACTTTGCCCGCCTGTTTCACATCGACGCTTCTCGCCTGCAATCCGTTCGTTAACTGACTTTTTTTAAAGCTCGTAATTAATAAGCAAAGCGAGTAAAGTTCACCGCCTCAAAATGGGCGGTGAATAACCGGTTTGACACATTCAGAAACGCATTTTATCGGAATGTGCGGATTTTACGGCCATCCACGACTGAATTGTGATAGCCGTCAAACAAAAACAAACTGAATTATTTTACTCTGTGTAATAAATAAAGGGTACTTAGATGCCCTGTACACGGCGAGGTTCTCCCCCCTCGCTAATGCGTGAGAACGTAGAAAAGCACAAATACTCAGGAGCACTCTCAATTATGTTTAAGAATGCATTTGCTAACCTGCAAAAGGTCGGTAAATCGCTGATGCTGCCGGTATCCGTACTCCCGATTGCAGGTATCCTGCTGGGTGTCGGTTCCGCTAACTTCAGCTGGCTGCCAGCCGTTGTATCGCACGTAATGGCAGAAGCAGGCGGTTCTGTTTTTGCAAACATGCCGCTGATTTTTGCCATCGGTGTCGCGTTAGGCTTCACCAATAACGACGGCGTATCTGCACTGGCATCCGTTGTTGCCTACGGCATTATGGTTAAGACCATGGCTGTTGTTGCGCCGCTGGTTCTGCATTTACCTGCTGAAGAGATCGCAGCTAAACACCTTGCTGATACGGGTGTTCTCGGGGGGATTATCTCCGGTGCGATTGCAGCGTATATGTTCAACCGTTTCTACCGTATCAAATTGCCTGAGTATCTTGGCTTCTTTGCGGGTAAGCGCTTCGTTCCTATCATTTCTGGTCTGACCGCTATCTTCACCGGTGTGGTTCTGTCCTTCATTTGGCCGCCGATCGGGACTGCTATTCAGACGTTTTCCCAGTGGGCTGCATACCAGAACCCGGTCGTAGCGTTCGGTATCTATGGCTTCATTGAACGCTGCCTGGTGCCGTTTGGTCTGCACCATATCTGGAACGTTCCATTCCAGATGCAGATCGGTGAATACACCAACGCTGCGGGCCAGGTATTCCACGGCGATATCCCTCGCTATATGGCGGGTGACCCGACTGCGGGCAAACTGTCTGGTGGCTTCCTGTTCAAAATGTACGGTCTGCCGGCTGCCGCTATCGCTATCTGGCACTCTGCTAAACCAGAAAACCGCGCGAAAGTGGGCGGTATCATGATCTCCGCGGCGCTGACCTCGTTCCTGACCGGTATTACCGAACCGATCGAGTTCTCGTTCATGTTCGTGGCACCGATCCTGTACATCATCCACGCAATTCTGGCTGGTCTGGCATTCCCGATCTGTATCCTGCTGGGTATGCGTGACGGTACGTCGTTCTCCCACGGTCTGATCGACTTTATCGTTCTGTCCGGTAACAGCAGCAAACTGTGGCTGTTCCCGATTGTTGGTATCGGTTATGCGATTGTTTACTACACCATCTTCCGTGTGCTGATCAAAGCGCTGGACCTGAAAACTCCGGGTCGTGAAGATGCTACCGAAGACACCAAAGCGGGTGCGTCCGGCGAAATGGCTCCGGCCCTGGTTGCGGCATTCGGCGGTAAAGAAAACATCACTAACCTCGATGCGTGCATCACTCGTCTGCGTGTCAGCGTCGCTGACGTTGCCAAAGTGGATCAGGCTGGCCTGAAGAAACTGGGTGCGGCGGGCGTTGTAGTGGCGGGTTCCGGTGTTCAGGCTATCTTCGGTACTAAGTCCGATAACCTGAAAACTGAAATGGATGAGTACATCCGTCACAGCTAAGCAGTAAAAAGTTGGGGAGAATTAAGGCAGCCTGCGGGCTGCCTTTTTTAATGCATTAATTGGCCTGAACGCGAATCGGCGCAGTGGCGGCGAACAACCACGGACGAGCCTCTGCGTTCACGCGTGGGGATAACGTCTCTCTGACCTGCTGGTGGTAATCATCAATCCACTGTTTTTCTGCCTCACTTAGCAGATGCAGTTCAACCAGACTTAAATCAATCGGCACCAGCGTCAGCGTTGAGAAGCGACAGAAGCCAGGACGACTGTTGATAATCTCCACCTGATTCTCAATACGGATCCCATATTCTCCGGCCAGATAATAACCCGGCTCGATGGTAATGATATTGCCCGCAACCAGAGGCCAGGGGTTTACTTTTTTGGCAATGCGATGGGGCTGCTCATGGATCAGGAGCTGATGGCCTACGCCGTGTCCCGTACCGTGATCAAAATCCAGACCCAGATCCCACAGCGCCCGACGGCTAAAGGCATCCAGTTGATGACCCTGAGTGCCGCTGGGAAATTGCAGTGAGATAAGCGACAAAAAGCCTTTCAACACAGCGGTGTAATGCAGACGACGCTGCGGATCCTGTGGACCAAACGCGAGGGTGCGCGTTGTATCCGTTGTACCATTATGGTACTGGCCGCCGGAATCATTCAGATACATGGCCTGAGAGGTAATGGGCGTATTGGTTTTTTCGCTGGAATGGTAATGGCACATTGCGGCATTGCTGGCTGAGGCCGAAATCGTGTTGAAGCTTTGCTCGATAAATCCCGGCTGCTGCTGGCGAAATTCCAGTTGCCTGGCCTGCGCTTCCAGCTCAGTGACCGGATTGCCTGCCGCTTCGCGCAAGGGAACTTCATGCGTAAGCCATGCCAGAAAGTTAACCCAGGCCGCGCCATCTTGTTCATGGCATTCCCGATAGCCCGCCAGTTCAACGTCATTCTTGTGCGCTTTCATCAAGGTGATGGGATCGGGTGCCCATAAGACTTCGCCACCGTGTTCTACAATGGCAAAACGCAGCGCGACCGGGGCGTAGTCTTTATCGACCAAAAAGCGTTTCCCTTTGGCCAACTGCTGGCAGCGGGCAAGAAAACTCTCTTCTGGGGCCAGCGTGAGCGTATTCAGCAGTGCAGCAGGGAGCTGCTGTGTTTTGTTGCTATCCACAAACCATTCCAGCTCGCCGCTGCGATGGAGCAGGGCGAACGAAAACGGCACTGGCACCATTGGCAGATCGGAACCGCGCACATTCAGCAGCCAGGCAATGTTATCCGGCAACGTGATCGCCAGAACGTCGGCCTGTTGTTGCGTGAGCAGATCCACGACGCTGGTTCGTTTTTGTGTGCTGCTTTCCCCGCTGATTTCAATGGGCATTTCACGAATGATGCCGCAGGGTGCAGCCGGGCGGTCAAGCCATACCTGGTCGAAAGGATCTTGCTCAAGAGATACCAGCTCGCAATGGGTCGCCGACAGTGCTTCAAACTGGCTGTTGACCATCAGCAACGGTTCAAAGCCGATACGCGCGCCGGCAGCAACGTGAGACTGCAAATAATCGGCCAGCGGTTCGTCATGTAAATGGTGAATTTCAAAATCATCCAGCGAGACTTCATTGCGCACCTGGACCTGATAGCGTCCATCGACAAACATTAATGCGCGGTCGCGCAGGACCAACGCGAGACCAGCGGAGCCGCTAAAACCGGTCAGCCAGGCCAGCTTATTGTCATGCGGTGTACAATCTTCGCTTTGGTGAGCGTCGGCGCGTGGAACAATCATGCCATCCAGCCCTTGCGCTATCAGCAGGTTGCGCAGAGCGGAAAGAGGAGTTGAGTTGTGCATAGTTACCTTCAGGCCTTAACGGAACGGCGGTTCGTTGAACGTACGTAATTTACGGGAGTGCAGTCGATCGCCTTCAGCACGCAGACGATCGATTGCCCGGATACCTATTTGCAGGTGCTCGGAAATGGCACCTTCATAAAAACGGTTGGCCTGACCAGGTAGTTTGATCTCGCCGTGTAGCGGTTTATCGGAAACGCACAGCAGCGTGCCGTAAGGGACGCGGAAGCGGTAGCCCTGGGCGGCAATGGTGGCGCTTTCCATATCAATAGCCACCGCGCGACTGAGGTTAAAACGCAGCGCAGAAGCGGAATAGCGTAACTCCCAGTTGCGATCGTCGGTGGTGACGACGGTACCGGTACGCAGGCGCTGTTTCACCTCCTCGCCGGGCATGCCGCTGACTTCTTTGGTGGCGTCATACAGTGCGCGTTGTACTTCCGCAATGCTCGGAATCGGAATATCCGGTGGTAGCACGGCATCCAGCACATGGTCGTCACGCAGATAAGCGTGGGCCAGAACATAGTCGCCAATCGCCTGGCTTTCGCGCAGGCCGCCACAGTGTCCAATCATCAGCCAGACGTCAGGGCGCAGGACGGCCAGATGATCGCAAATGGTTTTGGCGTTAGACGGGCCAACGCCGATATTGACCAGCGTGATCCCCTGACCGTCGGCGGTGATTAAATGCCAGGCGGGCATCTGATGTTTCTTCCAGGCGAGGTCGGAGATGGCCTCTTCCGGAGCTTCCGTTTCAGCGGTGATCCAGATCCCGCCCGCGCATGACAGCGCGATATAGGGGCTGTTCGGATCGAGGATCTGGCTGCAGCCCCAGCGCACGAACTCATCGACATAGCGGGTGTAGTTGGTGAACAGCACAAATGGCTGGAAATGTTCAACCGGCGTTCCCGTGTAGTGACGCAGTCGTGCGAGCGAAAAATCTACTCTTCGGGCGTCGAAGTGCGACAGCGGGGAGAATTCCGCCGGATGATAGGTACCATCGGCTGTTTCGTCGCCAATTTGTGACAACTCGGTAGTGGGGAAATGGCGCGTTAATCCAGCGCTCATCGAGCGGTCGAGCGTCAGTTCAGAACCGTCGATCACATAGGGATAAGGGATTTCATGCTGCGACGGTTCGACGGAGATATGCGCATCATAATCCTGATACAGCAGCGTGAGTTGTTCTTCAAGATAGGGACGAAAAAGCGACGGACGGGTGATCGTAGTGGTATAGCTGCCCGCATGGGTAAAACGGCCATAAGCGCGGGTTTTCGGGGGATTGGTGGCGCTGCCATCCCAGGTGACACAAAGCGATGGGTAAACAAAAAGACCATTATGGCGGGCGATTATGTCAGGGAGCGTCCCTGTTTCAATGTACTTACCAATGGCGCTACGCAGTGCTTTAACCGACTGCTCGTACAGCGCGTCCAGTTTATCCAGAGCCTGAGTTGGGGTCAGGCTGGAGCCCTTATTGTTCATGTCTGTCTCCTTGTTCCACAGATGTACTGCTCTCCCGATAGTATGTCACAGGAATATGAAACAAAAGTCAGACGTTGAGGAAGATTGTGCGAAGGCCGAATGACCTTCGCATCAGGGCTTAACTGTGCTGCTTATCCCGCATCAGCAATGCAGTGGCGGCGGAAATAAGACACCCGGCCATTAGATAAATGGCCACGCTGTGCCAGTCTCCGCCCGAGAATGTTACCAGTGCTGCAGCAATGAAAGGGGTAAAACCACCGCCAACCACACTTGCCACCTGATAGCCAACGCCTGCGCCGCTGTAGCGATAACTTGCGCCAAACAAACCGGTAAACATAGGCTGCTGTACGCAGACCACCATATCGTGCGCAATATTGGCCAACATAATCGCGAAGAACACGATCCAGAAAATAGACTGTGCTTCCAGCGCCATAAAGAACGGGAAGGCGCTCAGCGTACCGACCAGTGCACCGGTAATGTACACGCGCCGTCGACCAAAGCGGTCGGCAAGCCAGGCAAAGCAGGGGATGGTGAGACAGCTCAGTCCTCCCACTAACAAACCGATATTCAGAAACAGCTCGCGGGGTAGGCCCAGGTTCTGCGTAGAGTAATTAAGGGCAAACGCGGTGACGATATACATCGTCAGCAGTTCACATAAGCGCAAGCCGATAATTTTTAAGAATGCGCCCGGATGGCGGATTAACGCCTCGACCACCGGTAACCGCTTTTTCTCTGGTTGCGCTGCCTGTTGCTGCTGTTCGAATTCGGCTGATTCATCCATTCTGTTACGCATCCACAACGCGCCCAAAACCAGTACGATGCTGAACAGGAACGGAATACGCCAGCCCCAGCTCAGGAACTGCTCATCGGTAGTTTGTGAGCTAATCAGTGATACCAGACCGGTAGAAAGCAGCAGTCCGACGCCGTAACCGACCTGAACGCCACTGCTGTAGAAGGCTTTTTTATTTTTCGGCGCGCTTTCGACCGAGAGCAACGCCGCGCCGCCCCATTCACCACCAACGGCGAATCCCTGAATGGCGCGTAGCGTCACCAGCAGCACAGGGGCCCACCAGCCAATAGTGTCAAAAGAAGGAATAATCCCTATCAGCGCAGTGGCAATCCCCATCATCCAGACGGTGAGCATCAGCATGCGTTTACGGCCAAGGCGATCGCCAAAGTGGCCGAAGATAACCCCGCCTAACGGACGGAACAAAAATCCGACGCCAAAGGTGGCAAATGCGGCTAGTGTTCCCATTGCCGGGCTAACCTGCGGGAAGAACTCGCGATTAAAGACCAGTGCGGCGGTGATGCCATAAAGCAGAAAATCATACCAGTCGACCACGGCGCCAGCGAAGCTACCAAGCGCAGCGCGTCGGGCACGATGAAGCGAAGAGACGTCCTCTTGGGGACCCGCGGAGGTGAGAGTGGAATCCATAGTTATCCTGTCTGTACTGTCTTTTAGTTATTAGTATTTGAATTGGGCTACACACATTGCAGTCGATATATTAACGACCGTTATGAGATTACCGCGACAGACGGGAAGAGAAAACGATTATCTCCCTCACCAGAGGGCTACATGAAAAATAAGACGAATGAAAAACAGAAAAGCAAAAAGCCTGCTTAGTTTCCTAAGCAGGCTTCTTAAATTTGGCTCCTCTGACTGGACTCGAACCAGTGACATACGGATTAACAGTCCGCCGTTCTACCGACTGAACTACAGAGGAATCGTTTGAACGAGGCGCATATTAGCGAGGGCGATGAGGCTTGTCAAAGGGGGAAATACATTTGTGCGTTCGTTTGCTGACAAAATCAGCAAAGCGGCGATCTTTCCGTCTTTTTATGCCTTTGCCCCATTCTGGTGCGCGTCTACCTCTTCCAGGGCAGCCAGAATGAGAGGTTCAGGTGTGCAAAAAGTCCATTCTTCACCTTTGAGCCTGACTTTACGCGGTTTTAACCGTAAAACACGGCTGCTGACTAAACTGGCAAGCATCTTGCAATCCTGAAATTAATGACTGCCAGCACGGGTTCTGGTATTCCGACAGGAGGCAAAATGAACTTCAGACGACTGAAATATTTCGTGAAAATCGTCGATATAGGTAGCCTGACCCAGGCAGCGGAAGTGTTGCATATCGCGCAACCCGCGCTGAGCCAGCAGGTTGCTACGCTGGAAGGCGAACTGGATCAGCAACTGCTGATTCGCACCAAACGCGGCGTCACACCGACGGAAGCGGGGAAAGTGTTGTATGCCCATGCGCGGACGATCTTACGTCAGTGCGAGCAGGCGCAACTTGCGGTCAATAACGTAGGTCAGACCCTGGGGGGACAGGTCTCTATTGGCCTGGCGCCGGGGACGGCGGCGTCAGCCATCACTATGCCGTTATTACAGACAGTACGAGCAGAGCTGCCCGATGTGCTGGTCTATTTGCATGAAAACAGTGGGGCGGTGCTGAATGACAAGCTGCTCAGCGGGCATTTAGACATGGCGGTGCTCTACGAGCGCTCACCCGTGGCGGGTATCAGCAGTCAACCGTTGCTTAAAGAGGATCTGTACCTGGTCGGGACGCGTGATTGCCCGGGGCAAAGCGTCGATTTAGCCGCGGTGGCGCAGATGAATCTGTTTTTGCCACGGGATTACAGCGCAGTTCGCCTGCGTGTAGATGAAGCTTTTTCGCTTCGTCGCCTGACGGCCAAAGTGATTGGCGAAATTGAATCAATCGCCACCTTAACGGCTGCCATCGCCAGTGGGATGGGCGTCACAGTGTTGCCTGAGTCGGCGGCCCGTTCATTATGTAATGCCGCTAACGGCTGGATGGCGCGGATAACAACCCCATCGATGAATCTGCCATTATCGCTGAACGTCTCAGCCAGAGGGAGCTTATCGCCGCAGGCACAGGCCGTGAAGGAGATCCTGTTGTCGCTGGTAAGCCGTCCGGCACTGGAAAACCGCGAGCTACAGCTGGTCAGCTAAACCTTATTCCCTCCAGGAATAAGATGCGGGTTTTTATTATTTGTTATGCCGGGCATCAGACTTTAACAATAGCGTAATGTCTGATGTGCCCGGAGCGAAAAGTGAATTTCCAGCAACTTAAAATAATCCGCGAGGCGGCCCGTCAGGATTACAACCTGACGGAAGTCGCGAATATACTGTACACCTCGCAGTCGGGAGTCAGCCGACATATTCGTGAACTTGAAGATGAACTTGGCATTGAGATTTTTATCCGTCGCGGTAAACGCCTGCTGGGCATGACCGAACCGGGCAAAGCCTTGCTGGTTATTGCCGAGCGTATTCTGAATGAGGCCAGCAACGTTCGCAGACTGGCGGATCTGTTTACCAATGACACGTCCGGTGTACTGACGATTGCCACCACGCATACACAGGCGCGCTATAGCCTGCCCGCGGTGATTAAAGCCTTTCGTGAGCTCTTTCCTGAGGTACGTCTGGAACTGATCCAGGGTACACCGCAGGAGATTGACGTACTGCTGCAAAACGGTGGGGCAGACATCGGGATTGCCAGCGAGCGACTGAGCAGCGATCCGCTGTTGGTAGCTTTTCCCTGGTTTCGTTGGCACCACAGCCTGCTTGTTCCTCACGATCATCCCTTGGTGAAAACGTCTCCTCTCACACTGGAATCTATCGCCCACTGGCCATTAATTACGTATCGTCAGGGGATTACGGGGCGTTCCCGTATCGATGAGGCATTTGCCCGTAAAGGGTTAGTGCCGGATATTATCCTCAGCGCCCAGGACTCGGATGTGATTAAAACCTATGTGTCGCTGGGGCTGGGAATCGGGCTGGTGGCAGAACAATCCAGTGGAGAGCAGGAGGAGGGGAGCTTAACCCGTCTGGATACCCGGCACTTATTTGATGCAAATACCGTCTGGCTGGGCCTGAAACGCGGGCAACTGCAGCGCAACTACGTTTGGCGATTCATTGAGCTATGCAACGCAGGGTTATCCGTCGATGAAATCAAGCGCCAGGCGATGGAGCCAGATGAAGCCGTGATTGATTATCAGATATAATGCAAAAAGCCTGCTTAGTTTCCTAAGCAGGCTTCTTAAATATGGCTCCTCTGACTGGACTCGAACCAGTGACATACGGATTAACAGTCCGCCGTTCTACCGACTGAACTACAGAGGAATCGTGTGAACGAGGCGAATATTAGCGATGCCACTCAGCGTTGTCAAAGCCTGAATAGATAAATGCGATCGTTTGCTGAAATATTCCCCATTTCGCCGCTTATTCAGACGCAACCGGTTGTTTTATGCACTTTTCACGCTCGGGGCGAGGGTATTTCCATAACCAGCGGCCTGTAACCATACGCCAGTAAAATAACGCGGCGCGCACGGCCCAGTCGAAGAACATCCCTAACCAAACGCCGACTACGCCCCATCCTAATACAATTCCCAAGGTGTAACCCGCCACAACGCGACAGCCCCACATGCCCAACATCGATACCCACATCGCAAAACGCACATCACGTGCGCCCTTAAACCCTGATGGTAGCACCCAGGATGCTGCCCATATCGGCATAAACGCTGCATTGAGCCAAATTAGGATGACTATGACCTCTTTTACATCCTGATCGTGGGTATAAAATGAGGCCATAACGCCGGCAAAGGGGGCGGTTAGCCAGGCGATGGCGGTTAAGCCGATTGTTGAGAGCCAGAATATATGGCGTAACTGGATTTCCGCTTGGGCAATCTGACCATTTCCCAGACGCCTGCCGGTAATGATTGTCGACGCGGAGCCTAAAGCATTCCCCGGCAGGTTGATGAGCGCGGCGATGGAAAATGCAATGAAGTTTCCGGCAATTACGCTGGTTCCCATGCCGGAGACAAACATTTGCGTTAACAGTTTACCGCCATTAAATAGCACTGACTCAATACTTGCCGGAATACCGATCCCCATAACTTCCCAGATAATGGCGAGATTGAGCGGCTTAAAATAGCTTTTGAAGGGAATACGCAGCGCCGGATTAAAACCAATCATCAGCACCCAGATAATGGCGAACGCACCGATGTAGCGTGAAATGGTCAGCCCGAGTCCTGCCCCCACAAATCCCAGTCCTTGCCAGGAAAAGACCCCGTAGATCAGGATACTACTGATGATGATATTTAGGATATTCATACCGCCATTAATCAACAGCGGAATTTTGGTATTTCCGGCTCCGCGGAGTGCGCCGCTACCGATCAAAGCAATGGCTGCCGCCGGGTAGCTGAGCACCGTTAGTTCCAGATAGGTGAGTGCCAAGGCCTTAACATCGGGGGTTGCTTCACCGGCGACAACGTCAATAATCTGTTCACCAAAATAGTGGATGACCGCTGCCAGCACGGTAGCAAAAATCGTCATGATCACCAGCGATTGTCTGGCTGCTGCCCTTGCCCGTCGACGATCTCGTTTTCCCAGGCTAAATGCTACCACCACCGTGGTTCCCAGATCGATGGCGGCAAAAAACGCCATGATGACCATATTGAAACTGTCGGCGAGACCAACGCCAGCCATTGCTTCTTTTCCCAACCAGCTAACAAGGAAGGTACTCAGTACGCCCATCAACAGTACACAGGTGTTTTCCAGAAAAATGGGGACCGCAAGCGGAGTGATTTCGCGCCAAAAGAGAACCTTATAACTCTTGCGTTTAGCATACCAGGGCGTGCGGGAAGCGACCTGGCGTAAGGCAGCGGAGACGTTCAAAGTGGACCTTAAAGAAGAAAGTTGAAACCTCATTTCAAATGATGAGGGAGAATCCAAAAAGCTGCAAAGTTTTTTCCATTTAAAATGTCTGGAAATGCAACAAACTGTCGAGAGAAGCATCAATTGAAACTTATTCGGGGAAATGGGGTTTGACAAAAATTTTTTCGCCGCTAAGATAAGCCTCCACAACGATTCCTCTGTAGTTCAGTCGGTAGAACGGCGGACTGTTAATCCGTATGTCACTGGTTCGAGTCCAGTCAGAGGAGCCATATTTAAGAAACCCGCTTAAGGAAACTTAAGCGGGCTTTTTGTTTTCTCAGTCCAGTGCATCCACCTGACGAGCAGGTGGAGCGTGATGTGTTTCGAATCAGAACTGATAGCTGGCGGTGACGCTGACGTTGCGCGGCTCGCCATAGACGATAGATCCGTCGACATTGGTGTCGTAGGTTTTATCGAACAGGTTATTGAGGTTACCCTGCACAGAGAAGTTTTTCGTCACCTGATAGCGGGTGAATAAATCGACCAGGGCGTAGCTTCCCTGTTCCGCACGGAATGTGCCAAACGGCGTGACCGTATCGCTATAAACACGATTCTGCCAGTTAACCCCACCGCCCACGGTCAGTTCCGGCATGGCTGGCAGGCGATAACGGGTAAACAGTTTTACTGTGGTACGCGGTAGGTTCGGGTTTACCGCATTGCCTTCGTTGTCTTCAGCAACATAGCGTGTCGCGCCGAACGTCATCTGCCAGTTATCGGTGATCGCACCGTTAACTTCGAATTCGACCCCTTTGCTGACCGTTCCATCCATCGCTCTATAGGCCGTGTCGCCATTGCTACCGGCAATTGGTACGCCGGTTGATTGGCCCAGGTTATCCTGTTCAATGCGGAACACCGCGAGGGTGGTGGTTAAACGGCTGTTCATCCAGTCGGACTTCAGGCCAAGTTCATAGTTATTGCCGGTAATTGGGGAGAGATATTTACCGGAACTGTCGCGCTTGTTCTGCGGCTGGAAGATTGAGGTATAGCTGGCGTACGTAGACCAGTTATCGTCAATGTCATACACCAGGCCCGCATACGGCGTGGTATGGTTTTGTTCCATGCTGTAGGCGAGGGTGTCGATACGCCAGTTGGTATAACGCGCGCCGACAATCAAATGCAGTGGGTCGGCCAGCGAAATACGTGTTGCGGCGTAGAGCGATTTCATGTGCGTGGTATCGTCCTGGGCCAATGACTGCGGGTTCCAGTTGGTTTCCGGGAAGTTACCATCGAAGGTATAGAAGCTGCCGATTTCGTTGGGGAATACGTTCGCCCACGCGCTTTCGTAACGGTTATTCTGTTTACTGTAGCTGCCGCCCAGCATCAGATTATGCTGATGACCAAACAGGTCGTAACCGCCGTCGGCGAACAGATCGACGGCATCCACCTTACGCTTGCCGCTGTTCCAGCCGGTACCTCCGACGTAGTCATAGCCCGGACCATAGCTGCTATACGGGCCAATCAGCGTACCATCGGCTTTATTGACATAGGCATCGACGTACATCATTTTACTGTCAAACTTGACCTCGGAGTGGGTGGCATTCATGGTCGCCTGCCAGGTATCGGCAAAACGTTGCTTGATGGTGACAAACACTTTGTTGAAGTCTTTATCGTTGTACGCCCAGTCCGGCGCAGTGCTGCGCGAGCGGTCATAGCTGTTTTTGCTGCCGTCGGTATTCCAGCGCGGCAATCCACCCCATGTTGGGCTGTTGATATCAATGCGCTGGTATTCATAACCCACAGACAGGCTGGTGGTGTCGCCCAGATCGGCATCGACAATCCCGGAGAAGAACATTTTTTCGCTATTGTAGCGATCAAGCCAGGCGTCGTTATTCTGGTAGCCCGCCACGATGCGCCCGCGCACGTTGCCGTCTGCCGTGAGCGGGCTTTGAAGATCGGTCACATATCGTTGTTTATTCCAACTGCCATATTCCGCAGAAACATTACCGGTGAACTCGCGGCTGGTGGCATGCTTACGGATCATATTAATCGAGGCTGAGGGGTTACCCGTCCCGGTCATTAGCCCGTTTGCGCCACGGACCACTTCGACACGCTCAAAAAGGGCCGTGTCGGAAAGGGCATCACCGAGATTCCAGCGGGATTCAAAATAGGTCGGAATCCCATCGACCATATAGTTATCAATCTGAAATCCGCGAGAGTAATAGCTACTGCGATCTGAATCCGCCTGACTTCTGCTTATCCCCAACGTGTTGTCCATGACATCGCCCAGCGTTTGCAGTTGCTGATCTTCCATGCGCTGCTGACTGATAATACTGACTGATTGCGGAATATCGCGCTGCGTCATCTGCATTTTGGTGCCAGCAGTCGTTGATTTGATGCTGTAATCCTGCTCCTCGCTGGATGTAGCTGGAGCAGAGCCCTCAACGATAACCGTCTCTTCAGCAGGGGCTGCGAGGCTGGTGGAAGGCAATAGTGCTAACGTGATGCAGGCTGCCAGTACAGAAGGGGCAAGCCCAGGTTGGCGTTGGTCATCCCCGTTGTGTGTTGTGAAAGACATCGAAAAGTCCTTGATAATTATTAATATTAAGTTTGAATCACTGAGGTTGCGATGAACTTTTTGGTTGTAAATTATTAAGTTCGCACGCTAATACAAATGCGAAATATACGCATTCACATTCAATGTGTAAACAGATGCTACGGCATAAGTGAAATGTTGTTTCAGTACTATGCTTAAGCAATAGCGACGGGAAATGGTTATAAGAACAGCAGTGGCAGGGCTTTTTGCTTAAAAAATCGAGGGTTAAAGTTGAAAGAGCGTGAGTAACTCGCTCATACTCTATACTCGCAGAGTGACCCGGCGTAGCATGGCATAACGCTTGGGCTGTTAATGAAAAAGGAAAACGTCGTGGCAGAAGAAACTATATTCAGCAAAATTATCCGTCGTGAAATTCCGTCAGATATCGTGTACCAGGATGAACTGGTCACTGCGTTTCGTGATATTTCCCCTCAGGCACCTACGCACATTCTGATCATTCCTAACGTCCTGATCCCGACCGTCAACGATGTGACGGCGGAACACGAGCAGGCGTTGGGTCGCATGATCACCGTAGCGGCGAAAATCGCCGAGCAGGAAGGCATTGCTGCGGATGGGTATCGTTTAATTATGAATA
Source organism: Citrobacter sp. Cb028 (assembly GCF_030336705.1). Classification (NCBI taxonomy): domain Bacteria; kingdom Pseudomonadati; phylum Pseudomonadota; class Gammaproteobacteria; order Enterobacterales; family Enterobacteriaceae; genus Citrobacter; species Citrobacter sp. Cb028. The sequence goes on from NZ_JAOWCZ010000034.1 coordinate 974,820, forward strand.
CCAATCGTCACGGCGGTCAGGAGGTGTATCACATTCATATGCACCTGCTGGGTGGACGTGCGCTGGGTCCAATGCTTGCGCATAAAGGTCTGTAAGCATGACCAGAGGATGCATTGCACTTTCACTGAGCTTGCTGCTACTGGCTGGCTGTCGGGCACATCCTGAAATTCCGGTAAGTGATGAACAGTCGCTGGTGATGGAATCAACGATTCTGGCGTCGGGCATTACAGCAGAACAACCGACGTTAACCACGTCTGATATTCAGGCCTCAGCATCCTCGCGACTTTATAACGAAAGACAAGAACCCGTTACCGTTCATTATCGGTTTTACTGGTATGACGCCAGAGGACTGGAAATGCATCCTCTGGAAGCGCCACGCAGCGTGACTATCCCGGCTCATTCGTCGGTGACGCTGTACGGCAGCGCCAATTTTTTGGGGGCGCACAAGGTTAGACTTTATCTTTATTTGTAAGGGGTGAATCTTGATGATCAAAATGAATCGCTACGCACTGATTGCCGCGCTGGCGATGTTTCTCTCTGGCTGTGTGGCGCAACGTGAGCCCGCACCAGTAGAGGAAGTAAAGCCAGTGCCGGAACAGCCCGCGCAGCCGCAACAACCGGTGCCGGTTGTACCAACGGTGCCAAGCATACCGCAGCAGCCGGGTCCGATTGAGCACGAGGACCAAACGGCGCAGCCGACGCCACGTCAACGTCACTATGACTGGAACGGAGCTATGCAACCGATGGTCGGCAAAATGCTGCAGGCTGACGGTGTCAAAGCGGGAGGCGTTCTGCTTGTTGATAGCGTGAATAACCGGACCAACGGCTCGTTGAATGCCGGTGAAGCTACCGAGACCTTGAGGAACGCGTTGGCGAATAACGGCAAGTTTACCCTGGTTTCCGCCCAGCAGTTGGCTGTCGCCAAACAGCAGTTAGGTTTGTCGCCGAACGACAGTCTGGGAACGCGCAGCAAAGCGATTGGTATCGCCCGTAACGTTGGCGCACAGTATGTGCTCTATTCCAGCGCCTCCGGCAACGTCAATTCGCCGGCCCTGCAAATGCAATTAATGCTGGTACAAACTGGCGAGATAATCTGGTCAGGTAAAGGTGCCGTACAGCAACAATAACCGGCTGACGCGCGACGAGGTGTTGTCGCGCTATTTCCCGCAGTATCATCCCGTCGTAGCCAACCAGAGCGGCCTGAGCGGCGGGAGCTGCATCATCGAACACGATACCCACCGCTTAGTGTTGCGCTGTCATCACGACCCTGACGCGCCGGAATCGCATTTCTTACGCCACTATCACGCGTTAAAGCACCTGCCTGAAAGCCTTGCGCCGCGCCCCCGCTTTTATATACGTGGGTGGATGGCGGTCGACTTTTTTCACGGTAAGGTAGAATCCAGATTGCCGGACGCCGACGAACTCGCTGGCTTATTGTATCATCTGCACCAACAACCCCAATTGGGCTGGCGAATCAGTCTGCTGCCGCTACTCGAACAGTACTGGCAGTGTGGCGATCCGGCGCGTCGCACGCCATGCTGGTTGCGAGCGTTGAAGCGGCTCAGGAAAAGCGGTGAGCCTCGACCTTTGCGTTTGGGACCTCTGCATATGGATGTCCACGGTGACAACATCGTACGTACAGCATCAGGGCTGCGGCTGATTGACTGGGAATATGCCGGAGACGGTGACATCGCTCTGGAGCTGGCGGCGGTTTGGGTCAACGACGAATCTCAGCACCAACGGCTGGTTAGCGCCTACGCCCAACGAGCGCACATTGAACAAAACGCGCTGTGGCGGCAGGTCAGACGATGGCGGCCCTGGGTCATAATGCTGAAAGCGGGGTGGTTTGAGTATCGCTGGCGACAAACCGGCGATCGACAATTTATCAGGCTGGCCGATGAAACCTGGCGGCAGCTAATAATGAAAGGATAAGGAGAGCAGTGTGGGCCCAGTAATGTTGGATGTCGAAGGGTATGAGCTGGACGCTGAAGAGCGTGAGATTCTGGCGCATCCGCTGGTAGGTGGGTTGATCCTCTTTACCCGAAATTATCATGACCCGGAACAGTTGCGTGAATTAGTGCGCCAGATTCGCGCGGCATCACGCAATCATCTGGTGGTGGCGGTAGATCAGGAAGGCGGCAGGGTACAGCGTTTTCGCGAAGGATTTACGCGTCTGCCCGCGGCCCAATCCTTTGCGGCGCTGCACGGTCTGGAAGAAGGCGGCAATCTGGCTCAGGACGCCGGATGGCTAATGGCCAGCGAAATGATCGCAATGGATATAGATATAAGTTTTGCGCCGGTGCTGGATGTGGGGCATATCAGCGCGGCGATTGGCGAACGTTCTTACCATGCCGATCCGCGGAAAGCGCTGGCTATGGCGACCCGCTTCATTGACGGTATGCATGCTGCTGGCATGAAAACTACCGGTAAACATTTCCCCGGGCATGGGGCAGTGACGGCGGATTCGCATAAAGAAACCCCAACCGATCCACGTTCAGAAGCCGAAATTCGTGCAAAAGATATGTCCGTGTTCCAGACGTTGATTACGGAAAACAAACTCGATGCCATTATGCCTGCGCATGTCATCTACAGTGACGTGGACCCGCGTCCGGCGAGCGGTTCGCCACACTGGCTGAAAACGGTGCTGCGTCAGGAGCTTGGTTTCGATGGCGTCATTTTCTCCGATGATTTGTCGATGGAAGGGGCGGCGATTATGGGAAGCTATGCGGAGCGTGGTCAGGCATCGCTGGATGCGGGTTGCGATATGATCCTGGTCTGCAATAATCGTAAGGGAGCGGTCAGTGTGTTAGATAATCTGTCGCCGATCAATGCAGAACGTGTTACACGTTTGTATCATAAAGGTTCATTTTCACGTCAGGAACTGATGGACTCGGCACGCTGGAAGACGGTAAGCACCCAGCTCAACCAGCTTCATGAGCGCTGGCAGGAAGAGAAAGCAGGTCATTAACGCAAGTTTGGCGAGGATGCGATGATTATCTATTTACACGGTTTTGACTCTAACAGCCCGGGCAACCACGAAAAGGTGTTGCAGCTACAGTTCATCGACCCGGATGTCAGGCTGATTAGCTACAGTACGCGGCATCCTAAACATGACATGCAGCATCTACTGAAAGAAGTGGACAAAATGCTGCAGCTTAATGTGGACGACCGTCCGCTGATTTGTGGCGTGGGGCTCGGGGGATATTGGGCTGAACGGATTGGTTTTCTGTGTGATATTCGTCAGGTAGTGTTTAATCCCAACCTGTTCCCGTATGAGAACATGGAAGGAAAAATCGACAGGCCTGAAGAGTATGCCGATATCGCGACAAAATGCGTGACCAATTTCCGCGAAAAGAATCGCGATCGCTGCCTGGTGATCCTGTCACGTCATGATGAAGCGCTCAATAGTCAGCGTTCGTCAGAAGAGCTGCATCACTTTTACGAGATAGTCTGGGACGAAGAGCAGACGCACAAGTTTAAGAATATCTCCCCGCATTTGCAGCGCATCAAAGCGTTCAAGACGTTAGGTTAATCCTCAATGAACGTGTAAAAAACCAGCCTTCGGGCTGGTTTTTTTGTTCTTAAAGTTCGTGTTGTCTATCTTTTCAGCATCAAAACTTGATACACATCAATTTTGGTATGACCAATGCACCGTTCGTGTTATTCTCACTCTCGAAGAACATTTTCATTATCGTAACTTGTTGTTAATTAAAGGCTATGTCTATAACTTTTAATTAACAATTGGTTAATAAATTTAAGGGGGTCACGTTGACTACACCATTAAAAAGAATCGTGATTGTCGGCGGCGGTGCTGGCGGACTGGAAATGGCGACACAGCTGGGTAAAAAGCTGGGACGCAAGAAAAAGGCCAAAATCACGCTGGTGGACAGAAACCACAGCCATTTATGGAAACCGTTACTGCATGAAGTCGCGACGGGTTCCCTGGACGAAGGCGTGGATGCGCTGAGCTATCTGGCGCATGCCCGTAACCACGGTTTCCAGTTTCAGTTGGGTTCGGTGGTGGATATCGATCGCGAAGCGAAAACCATTACTCTTGCCGAGCTGCGCGATGAGAAGGGCGAGCTGCTGGTTCCTGAGCGCAAAGTCCCGTATGACACGCTGGTGATGGCGTTGGGTAGTACCTCCAACGATTTCAATACGCCGGGCGTCAAAGAAAACTGCATTTTCCTGGATAACCCGCATCAGGCGCGTCGTTTCCACCAGGAGATGCTGAATCTTTTCCTGAAGTACTCCGCGAATCTGGGCGCTAACGGCAAAGTAAATATCGCCATTGTCGGCGGCGGTGCGACGGGGGTTGAACTCTCAGCCGAGCTGCACAATGCGGTAAAACAGCTGCACAGCTATGGTTACAAAGGGCTGACTAACGAAGCGCTGAACGTTACGCTGGTAGAAGCCGGTGAGCGTATTCTGCCTGCGTTGCCGCCACGTATTTCCAGTGCTGCGCATAATGAGTTAACCAAACTGGGCGTACGCGTACTGACCCAGACGATGGTAACCAGCGCTGATGAAGGCGGACTGCATACCAAGGATGGCGAGTACATTGAAGCCGATCTGATGGTGTGGGCTGCGGGGATCAAAGCGCCAGACTTTATGAAAGACATTGGCGGTCTGGAAACCAATCGTATTAACCAACTGGTGGTTGAGCCGACTCTGCAGACCACGCGCGATCCCGACGTGTACGCGATTGGCGACTGCGCTTCCTGCGCTCGCCCGGAAGGTGGTTTTGTGCCGCCGCGCGCTCAGGCTGCGCACCAGATGGCAAGCTGCGCAATGAACAACATTTTGGCGCAGATGAACGGCAAGCCGCTGAAAGCGTATCAGTACAAAGACCACGGCTCTCTGGTTTCACTTTCTAACTTCTCTACCGTGGGTAGCCTGATGGGTAACTTGACCCGTGGTTCGATGATGGTAGAAGGGCGTATTGCGCGCTTTGTGTACATCTCACTGTACCGCATGCACCAGATTGCTCTGCACGGTTACTTTAAAACCGGTCTGATGATGCTGGTTGGCAGCATTAACCGGGTGATCCGCCCGCGTCTGAAACTGCATTAATACGGCTTATGGCGTCGGATGTTTGTACTTATCCGGCGCCTTCCTTCAGAGTTCTCCGAATCATCCTGCCTTCGCTCCTCCTCGTGCTATTTTCATCCGTAATCTGATTGGCATTCCTTACCTTCTGTTGCAAAGTTGTTGCTAATAGCAAAAAAGGAGGAAGTCCCGTGAATAAATCTATGTTGGCGGGTATAGGGATTGGCGTAGCTGCTGCGCTGGGTGTTGCAGCGGTGGCCAGTCTTAACGTTTTCGAGCGTGGCCCACAGTATGCACAAGTTGTCTCTGCAACACCGATTAAAGAGTCGGTAAAAACACCGCGCCAGGAGTGTCGGAACGTGACGGTCACGCACCGTAAGCCGGTACAAGATGAAAACCGTATCGCGGGTTCCGTGCTGGGTGCGGTTGCTGGTGGCGTTATCGGCCATCAGTTTGGCGGCGGACGCGGTAAAGATATTGCTACCGTGGCCGGTGCTTTAGGCGGCGGCTATGCAGGTAACCAGATCCAGGGTTCGATGCAGGAAAATGATACTTACACTACCACGCAGCAGCGTTGTAAAACGGTGTATGACAAATCTGAAAAAATGCTGGGCTACGACGTGACGTACAAAATTGGCGATCAGCAGGGGAAAATCCGTATGGATAAGGACCCCGGCGCGCAAATTCCGTTGGATAACAACGGACAGTTGGTACTGAATAACAAAGCGTAAAATAGCATTATCCTGAACATTAGCCCCCCATTCGCTCAGGCTGGGGGGCTTTTTTTATCAGAAGGTTAAGGCGTAGTTCAGACCAAACGTGCGGCCCCGGCCCTTGTATTCATACAGTGACGGGCTACCGTAGGTTGGGCTGTACAGCAGTGGCGCACGTTGTCCCCACAGCGTGGTGTACTCTTCATTCAGCAGGTTTTCCACGCTAAAGGTCAGTTTACCCAACGGGAGCTGATAGCTGCCGATAAAGTCCATCGTGTTATAGCCGTCCAGCTTATTGCCGCTGGCGTCCGTCAGATCAAATGTTTGCTGGCTCTGTACGCGCAATGTCCACGGTTCAGGTGCCCAGCCGACCCACGCGGTGGCTTTGGACGGGGAAGCCAGGGTGACATCCCATTTCTGCCACTTACCGTTTTGCTTCACTTCCGATTTAATGACGTTGAAGTTGCCGCCCAGACTCCAGTCCGTATCCGCAATGAAATAATCCACCGCACCTTCAAGGCCATAAATGCGGCGATCGTCGGGCTGGACGTTAATGGTCATATCGCTGCGGTTGATAACGATCGATTTATCCGAAGTGGAGTAGTAAGCGGCCAGCTGCGTGCGCAGACTGTCGCCAGTGTAGCGCCATCCCAGTTCGTAGGAGTTAACTTTAATCCCCTCCAGGCGTGAATCCGCCACGTTGACGCTGCGCTGGAGCTGGTAATGATCGCCAACCAGGGAATAGGTGCCGTTACCGTAATATTTCCCCGGGTCCGGAAGCTCCACGCCCTGAGAGAAGTTAAACCATGTCTGCTGACGGTCGGTCAGGTGGGCGAGAATACCGGCGTTAAACAGGAAATTATCGTAATCGGTTTTACCGCCAGGAATGGTATCGGCGGAGTTTGCCAGGCCGGTGGCAATTCCCTGTTGTTGGGCATAGCCCACGAAATCATCCACCCTGTTTTCGGTCCATTGATAGCGCACACCGCCGCTGAGGGTAAAGATGTCGTTAATGTCATAGCTGTTCTGCAGGAAAGGCGCGAAGTTGGTGATGCTGTAACCGGGGTAACGCCCGGTGGTATAAGCGGTTCGGTTGTCCATACCGCCGGAGGGCAGGGACCAGGCCAGATCGAAGAATTTCTGATTGGAATCGAAGGTTTCGTGATCGGCATCGACACCCCACGTCAGCTCCCAGTTGTCCATCAGCTGGCTGTTGAGGGTGATTTTGGCACCAAACTGGTCTGTGTCCTGCTGCGATGCGGAGAAACTGGTGACCTTGCCTTTGCTTAGCGTAGGGAAGGGGTAGAATTTTAGCGATTCGTCACGGTAATAGATTTGGCTGACCAGGTTCTGGCCGAAGAAATCCGCGTCTGAATACTGCAGGCTGATCAGATGACGCTCGGTGCCGGGAATACGATCGGAATTCAGTCCGCTGCTGGTATAAGCCTTACCGTTTCCCGTCACGGCGGACATGTTCTCGCCAAGATCCAGTCCGTAATCGTCGTCCCCCTGGCTCTTATAATACTGCGTAACCAGTTGTAACTGACGGTTGTCGTCAAGCTCAATCGTTCCGGTGCCCATCACGTCAAGACGATCGGAGTGCTGCAGGCCGGTTTGGGTGTTATCCAGCAGCAGGGCATCGTGATTGCCGTCATACCAGCCGCCAAACCGTTGATACGCGACGGACATGCGCCCGGAAGCGCGATCGGTTCCTCCGCTCACCGCCGCGGCAACGCGTTCATCATGATCGTTACTGTTATTGAAGCCGCTTTTACTCCCCAGTTCGAGTTCTACTTCACGCTCCGGCTGGCCTTTTTTGGTGACAATGTTGATTAACCCACCGGTACTGCCGCCGCCATACAGTGAGGTTGCACCTGAGATGACTTCAATGTGTGCGATGTTAAACGGGTCAATAGAATCCAGTTGGCGACTGTCAGTACGCGAGGAGTTCAGACGGACACCGTCTATCAGTACTACGATGGCACGACCGCGCATATTCATGCCGTAGTTTGTGCGCCCCTGGCTGCTGACATCGATTCCTGGGATTAACTGAGCAAGAACATCTTTGAACTCTTTCCCCCCCTGAACCTGCTGTTCAATCTCGCTTCCTTCAATAACCCAGGTCGTTTGCGCCATTTCTGCCACGGTGCGTTGACTACGGTTGGCACTGACGATGAGGTTATCTTCCTCAGCCGCGATGGCTGGGAGAGTTAAAGACAACAAGAGAGGATTGAGCACCCAGAGACGCTTATGCATTTGTATTCCTTTTAAAAAAGAGTCGAGCTGTTTTTGTTATGGCGGTAGAGAAACCGATGGTTACATTGTGAAACAGGCGTTAAAACAAATGCGAATATTGCTGATAATAATTGTTGTTATCAATACATTTTACAAAAAATGATCGGATAAGATGATGAAAACACTGAATAATGTAGGGGTAATCCGCGGAAATCTAACCGGGGGCTTAATCAGCTCCCGGTGGTGTCAGTACTGCGGGGAAATAGCGGGAAAGGGTTAAACTTTGATAAGTTCAGGCCACAGTCGCAGAGTCGTGTGTGCGATCTGCATCAGTTTTTCAAACGTTGCGCCTTCACGGGCGCTGATCGACATACCCTGTAAAATACAGTTCAGGTATTCGGCCAGTTTTTGCACGTCGCAATGGGCCGGAATTTCGCCTCGTTGCTGACGCTGGTGAAGGAACTGGGTAAGCGTCTGTTCCTGCATGGCATGGCGGGATTTCACCGTGTGCGCAATATCCCGGGAAGAGGCCGCCAGTGTCGCGGATGTGTTAATCATGAAACATCCCGCCGGGGTGTCTTTACTGGTAAAGCAGGTTGCTATTGCGGTGAAATAGTCTTCCAGCGCGCACTCAAGACTTTTTTCTTCACAAAATAACTGGGCTTCATGTTTCGCCGCGAAGCGGGTGATGTAGCGGTCCAGTACGGCACGAAACAACCCCTCTTTATTGGTGAACTCCGCATACAGCGTGGGCGCTTTTGCGCCGGTTGCTTCTACCAGATCGGCGAGCGATGTCGCTTCATACCCGTGCTGCCAGAAGAGTGTCATGGCCTTATCAAGCGCGGCTTCCCTGTCGAACACTTTTGGTCGGCCACGGCTTTTTTTAGCACAACCTGTCATTTCAGTTGTCATGGCGCCGATGTACCTTTGTTGGGTTTATTGAATAACCATTATAAAAATATTCGACTGCACACTCCAGCGGATTAGCGATAAAAATAATTTAACGCTATTGATATGAAAAATAAGGTCTTTGTATTTTATATAACGATCATTACAAAAAAATGTTGACGTGTGACCTGGATCACATCTATGATTTACCTATCGATCGTTAAGTTAATCTTTGCGACACACATTCATCTGCTAAAGGTCACTATCATGAAAAACGTAAAAACTCTGTTTGTTGCTGCTGTTCTTAGCTCACTCTCATTTGCAAGCTTTGCTGCCGTTGAAGTTCAGGCCACACCTGCGGGCCAACAGAAAGTCGGTACTATTTCTGCGAATGCGGGGACTAACTTAGGTTCTCTGGAAGATCAACTGGCGCAGAAAGCGGATGAGATGGGGGCGAAGTCTTTCCGTATTACTTCTGTTACCGGTCCTAACACCCTCCACGGGACTGCAGTTATCTACAAATAAGATTTAACCCATCGCAATGCCACTGCGAGTTAAATAAAAAACCCCCGCGGAATAAAATCCAGCGGGGGTTTTTTATGCGCTGAGTTTACAGCGGTTGTTGAGCAACGTCGTGATGACGGGTGACATCGACCGGCATGCCTGAGCGAATCTCCATCGCATGTTCCATGACGGCAGGGTCCGTTTGCGCCGCATTCTTAAACGTCTGCATGGATGCGTTCAGCACGATCGGCAGCAATTGCGGGTCGTCATTGATTTTTTCGGACAACGGCTGGTGTACTTCAACCAGGCGCACGCCGTTAGGTTCAACAGATGCTTTGATTGGCGTATTGATAATATTGACCTTGGTTCCTGGCTTCACCTGACGGAACAGGGTTTCGATATCACCGTCGCGTAGACGAATACAGCCGGAACTGACGCGCATTCCGATGCCAAAGTCAGCATTAGTTCCGTGCAGCAGATACACGCCGCCGTATGCCGCTAAGCGAATGGCATGATGGCCCATCGGGTTATCCGGCCCGGCAGGCACTACGGCAGGAAGGTCGATCCCGTTCGCTTTGTATCGCGCGCGGATATTTGCCGTAGGCGTCCAGGTTGGGTTGGCACGTTTATCAGAGATGGTGGTTACCATTGTGGGCGTCAGCGTGTCACCGCCTAACTGGCCAATACCAATAGGATACACGGTCACCGAATTTGTCCCTGGCTGGTAATAATAAAGACGCAGTTCGGCGAGGTTGATAACAATGCCTTCGCGTGGCGCGTCCGGCAGCAGGGTTTGTAACGGAATAGTCAGCACGCTGCCCGGACGTGGTACGTAAGGGTCAACGCCGGGGTTGGCCTGTAGCAGCGCCAGAAAGCCGACATTGTATTTTTTCGCAATCGCTTCCAGAGAACCGCCATTGTCTTCGACAACGTGAACGGCATTCTGACCCACCACGCGGCTTCCCGGTGGCGGCAGCGGCCAGGTGTTTGCCTGGGCCGGAAGCGCTAACGCGAAGGTCGCGGCAAGCGTAAAAAATGCTAACCAACGAGAGAGTCGTTTATTGTTTAACATCACCATAAATCCATTGTTTTTACGTGGTTTTTATTATGTAAAAGTAAACAAGAATTATGGCGGTTTGCAGTGTCGGGAAGTGCAGGGAAGTGCAAAGAGTTTGTAAATTCATCAGGCCGGGTGAGTGGAGGACTCACCCGGCTTGATGCTAGGCTACGGCGTTCTCTTCAAGCTGGCGCATAAACTGGCGAACCCAGTCGATCCGTGCTTTACGCTCGCCCAACTCCTGCATGAATTTCAGGCGTGTTGGACCATCCAGACGGAAGTGCTGCGGTTGTTTTTGCAGTAAACCAATTAGCCAGACCGGGTTAACATGGTTTTTCTCGGCAAACTCAATAGTACCGCCTTTTTCATTGCCTTCGAGCTTTCTGATCCCCAGTTTCTGCGCCTGCTGGCGTAAACGGGCAATATCCAGCAACGTCCGGGCCGGGTCGGGCAGCAGGCCAAAACGGTCTATCAGCTCGACCTTAATTTCTTCCAGCTCGGTTTCGCCTTTTGCACTGGCAATGCGCTTGTAGAACGACAGTCGCGTGTTGACATCCGGGATATAGTTATCCGGCAGAAGGGATGGCATGCGCAGTTCGACTTCGGTTTGCTGGCTGGTGAGATCTTCCAGCGACGGTTCACGCCCTTCTTTGAGCGCATCGACAGCGTTTTCCAGCAGCTCCATATACAGTGAGAAACCGATACTTTCCATGGAGCCACTTTGATCTTCGCCCAGCAGTTCCCCAGCGCCACGAATTTCGAGGTCGTGGGTCGCCAACGCAAAACCTGCACCTAAATCTTCCAGCGAGGCGATGGCTTCCAGGCGTTTTTGTGCGTCGGTGGTCATCGCTTTTGGGTGCGGCGTTAGCAGCCAGGCGTATGCCTGATGATGTGAGCGTCCCACACGACCCCGTAGCTGATGCAATTGCGCTAAACCGAAGTGGTCAGCTCGTTCAATGATGATGGTGTTGGCAGTAGGAATGTCGATCCCGGTTTCGATAATGGTGGTACACACCAGCACGTTAAAACGCTGGTGGTGGAAATCGTTCATCACGCGTTCCAGTTCGCGCTCGCGCATTTGCCCGTGGCCGATACCAATGCGCGCTTCCGGCACCAGTTCCGCTAATCGGTCAGCGGTTTTCTGGATATTTTCGACGTCGTTAAAGAGATAATAAACTTGTCCCCCGCGCATAACTTCACGCAGGATAGCCTCGCGTATCACCAGGTTGTCATATTCGCGCACGAAGGTTTTGACCGCCAGACGACGAGCGGGTGGTGTGGCGATGATCGACAGATCGCGCATGCCGCTCATCGCCATGTTGAGCGTGCGTGGAATTGGCGTTGCTGTCAGAGTCAGAATATCCACATCCGCGCGCATTGCCTTGATACGCTCTTTGTGGCGAACGCCGAAACGGTGCTCTTCATCGACAATCAGCAGCCCCAGATCTTTTAGCTTCACATCCGCTTGCAGCAGTTTGTGAGTGCCGATGAGAATATCGATTTTACCTTCGGCAACCTGCTCCAGAATCTGCGCTTGCTCTTTGGCGCTACGGAAACGGGACAGCATCTCAATGCGTACCGGCCAGTTGGCAAAGCGGTCGCGGAAGTTGTCGAAGTGCTGCTGAGCGAGCAGAGTGGTCGGTACCAACACGGCAACCTGCTTGTGATTCTCTACGGCGAGAAAGGCGGCACGCATCGCGACTTCGGTTTTACCAAAGCCGACATCGCCACACACCAGGCGGTCCATGGCCAGCGGTTGACACATATCGCTGAGTACCGCGTTGATCGCCTGTGCCTGGTCCGGCGTGGTTTCAAACGGGAAGCTGTCGCAAAACAGCTGGTACTGTTCACGGTCATGCTTAAAGGCAAAGCCTTCTTTCGCTGCGCGCTGGGCATAAATATCCAGCAGCTCTGCCGCGACATCGCGGACTTTCTCAGCGGCTTTCTGTCGGGCGCGTGACCAGGCATCACCGCCCAGTTTATGCAGCGGCGCATTCTCTTCCGCGCCGCCGGCGTAGCGGCTGATCAGATGCAGCGACGACACCGGCACGTACAGTTTGGCGTCGTTGGCATAGGTGAGCATCAGGTATTCACCGGTGATGCCGCCCGCTTCCAGCGTGGTCATACCGGCATAGCGACCCACGCCGTGCTCCAGATGCACCACTGGCTGACCGGGATGCAGCTCCGCGAGGTTACGAATTAACGTATCCGGGTTGATGGTGCGACGAGAATCCTGGCGGCGGCGCGCCACGCGTTCACCGAGCAGATCGCTTTCACAAATCAGCGCCAGATTGCGTTTGCTATCGATGAAGCCGTGCTCGGCTGAGCCAATCATCAGATAACGACCGTTGTCTACGGCTTCGTCGAGTCGCAATATCCGCTTCGGCGCGACTTTGATGCGGGCGAGCAGTTCGCCTAGCGCTTCCCGGCGTCCTTCACTTTCCACCGAGAAAATTACCGGACCGGTAAAGCCTTCAAGGAATTTACGTAATGCATCTAACGGTGCTTTTTGCTGTGCCTGAACGGCGATATCTGGCAGCTTCTGGAACCCGAGGTTGGTATTCGCCGCTTTCTTCGGCAGACTCTCGGTTTTCAACTGAACACGCGGCCAGCGTTTAAGTTCAGAAAACAGCTCATCAACCCGCAGCCACAGCGATTCCGGTGGCAGAAGCGGGCGCATCGGATCAACGCCGCGATTCTCAAAGCGTGACAGGGTATCGGCCTGGAAGCGTGCTGCGCTGGTCTCGATATCGCCGGTATTTACCAACAACGTATTGGCGGGGAAGTAGCTGAACAGCGGCGGCAGCGGCTCGCTGAAAAACAGCGGCTGCCAGTATTCAATCCCCGTAGGTAACGTGCCTTTGCTGACCTGTTGATAAATATGCTCGGCGTCGCGTTTTACCTCAAACGTATCACGCCACTGACTACGGAACAGCTCAATGGCCGTTTTGTCAGTCGGGAATTCGTGTGCGGGCAGCAAATTAATGGCATCGACTTCTTCCAGCGTGCGCTGAGTGTCAGTATCAAACAGACGCAGGCTGTCGATTTCGTCATCAAAGAAATCCAGACGATAAGGCAATTCGCTGCCCATCGGGAACAGATCTAACAATGCGCCACGCGTGGCGTATTCGCCGTGTTCCATGACCTGATCAACATGGCGATAGCCAGCACTGTCCAGTTGTTCGCGCAAGGCGTCGCGCGAAAGCCGCTGGCCTTTTTTCATGACCAGCGCATGACCGTGCAGATAGCTGTGCGGACAGACACGCTGCATCAGCGTATTTACCGGAACGATCAGTACGCCGCGCTGCATGGCGGGCAGTTGATACAGCGTGGAGAGCCGTGAGGAGATAATCTCCTGATGGGGAGAAAAGCTGTCATAGGGAAGCGTTTCCCAGTCGGGCAGGTTCATCACCATCTGGTCAGTAAACTGACGAATCTCATCATGCAGACGCAAAGCATTTTGCATGTCCGGCGCGATCAGCACCACTGGACCCGCGTGACGTTCGGCGATTTCGGCGACCAGCGTTGCGCAGGCGGCACCCGTAAGCTCACCCAACTGGCGCTGATCGGAAGCGCCCGTTGGGAGCGTGTAACGATGTTGTTCAGGCATTCGGTTGTCAGGATCTCGTTTAGATATACATCTGATAAGCAATGTTCTTTATTATCCGTGATCGTTTCTCATAAGCAAATTGATTCGCCCCCGAATGGGGGCAAAAAGCGCGAAGGGGTTAGCGCGAGGCGAGCGATAAAGAGGGCGGGGAAAAGAGCAGATCGGCCACGGTTTTTTGTGAAATCTTACGCACCAGCAGGCCAAACAGGGTGCACAGCAGCAGACAGGCGAACGGATACACCAGTAGCAGGGCCAGCTCCGCGTATGCAGGCCAGGCGGCATGATTGATTTTGGGGATAAGCGTTAAGCTGAACAGCTCAACCAGAATACGGTGAGTGGTGTAGATGGCGATGGTATTGGCGCCAATCACGCTTAACGGACTGGATGCGCGCATGCCAAAGTGGAGCTCGAACTGATAAAACAGCTTCATGATCAACACAATGGAAAGGAGAGAAAGCAATAGCGAGACATTTGCCAGCCACGCGACGACGGCGACGATTGTGCAACCCAGAACAATGACCGCATGACGGCGCAGGGGCACCTCCTTGATCCACGCCATCAGCGTTGCGCCAAACCATGCGCCGAGGCTATACCAGGGCAAATTGCGAATCACGCTGTTCATTCCCCACCACGGGGTCGGGAAAAAATTGATCGCCACGCTCAGCGCCACAAATAACGCTAACAGCGGCATCGCCCAACGGCTGAAAATTTTACACAGAACAAAATAGACAATCAGCGCGTACAGATACCACAGGCTGGTGCTGGCGGTCAGCATCCCGTGGGTAAAATCCGCAATCGAATCCGCATAAGCGGCGTTGGCGGCATGGGTCAGATCGCGCTGCGGGGCGAGCCAGTTATTGAGCGCCACCAACGCCAGCCATTGCACCACTCCCCAAAGCACAAGCACCCAGGCGATACTCCAGATCCGTTTATCCACGCAGGTTGTCCACGGGACGTTATCGATGTAGCGGCGGATCAGATACCCCGAAATAAAGAAAAACACCGGCATGCGAAACGGTGCCAGGTACAAATTGAGGTAAATCCAGCATTTGCTCAACACCTCTGACAGTGGATGCTGAAAAGTGGTGAGGTGCGGGTAAAATGTGATCACCGAGTGGTAAATCACTACCAGGCAAATGCATAACCCCTTGATTTGATTAATCCATAGTTCTTTTTTATTCATTGAGACGGCGCATCCATATTGATTGCAATAGCCTGCCATCCTGCGCAACCCGCCGTGCGCTGTAATGCGTAACTGTCTGCATTTTGTTTTTTTAGGATAAAGGTCAGGGATTAGGGTTGCAGGGGAGAGGGACAACTTTAGCGGTTTGATTTATTTATACTTTTAAGAATAGTGCTGACGAACACTTACGGTTCAGTCATTTACCCATTCCGCTTTCGCTTATATACTCGTGACTTTGCTAACAGCAACCAGACGGATTTCATGTACCAACCTGTCGCTCTATTCATCGGCCTGCGTTATATGCGTGGGCGTGCAGCAGATCGCTTCGGTCGCTTCGTTTCCTGGCTCTCCACCATTGGCATTACTCTCGGGGTAATGGCGCTGGTTACGGTGTTGTCGGTGATGAACGGTTTCGAGCGCGAGCTGCAAAACAATATTCTTGGCCTGATGCCTCAGGCCGTCCTCTCGTCTGAACAGGGTTCCCTAAACCCGCAACAGCTACCGGAAAAAGCGGTGGTGTTGAACGGCGTCAACCGCGTCGCACCGATAACCACAGGGGATGTGGTACTGCAAAGTGCGCGTAGCGTGGCAGTCGGCGTGATGCTGGGTATTGACCCGGCGCAAAAAGATCCATTAACGCCATATCTGGTCAATGTGAAGCAAACAGATCTGCAGCCGGGTAAGTATAATGTCATCCTCGGAGAGCAGCTTGCCGGGCAACTGGGTGTTAATCGTGGCGATCAAATTCGCGTGATGGTGCCCTCAGCCAGCCAGTTTACCCCCATGGGGCGTCTGCCGAGCCAGCGTCTGTTTACGGTAATTGGCACCTTCGCCGCCAACAGCGAAGTCGACGGCTACCAGATGCTGACCAACATCCAGGATGCATCACGTTTGATGCGTTACCCGGTGGGCAATATTACCGGCTGGCGTCTGTGGCTGAACGAACCGTTAAAGGTTGATACGCTGAGCCAGCAAACGCTGCCGCAAGGCACCAAATGGCAGGACTGGCGCGAGCGCAAAGGGGAATTGTTCCAGGCCGTGCGTATGGAGAAAAACATGATGGGGCTGCTGCTTAGCCTGATCGTGGCGGTGGCGGCATTTAATATTATTACCTCGCTGGGTCTGATGGTAATGGAGAAGCAAGGGGAAGTGGCGATTCTACAAACGCAGGGGCTGACGCCGCGGCAGATAATGATGGTGTTTATGGTTCAGGGGGCCAGTGCCGGGATTATCGGCGCGCTGCTGGGCGCGGTGCTGGGCGCATTACTCGCCAGTCAACTGAACAACCTGATGCCAATTATCGGTGTGCTTCTGGATGGGGCTGCGCTGCCGGTCGCCATTGAGCCGCTGCAGGTTATCGTCATTGCGCTGGTGGCGATGGCCATCGCGTTGCTGTCTACGCTTTATCCTTCCTGGCGCGCTGCCGCCACTCAACCCGCTGAGGCTTTACGTTATGAATAAGATCCTGTTGCAATGCGACAACCTGTGCAAACGCTATCAGGAAGGCACAGTGCAGACCGATGTACTGCACGATGTCAGTTTTTGCGTCGGTGAAGGTGAGATGATGGCGATTGTCGGCAGCTCCGGTTCCGGTAAGAGTACGTTGCTGCATCTGTTAGGCGGGCTGGATACGCCAACTTCCGGCGATGTCATTTTTAGCGGTCAGCCGATGAGCAAACTCTCGTCGGCGGCGAAAGCGGAACTGCGCAATCAGAAGCTGGGCTTCATTTATCAGTTCCACCATCTGCTGCCGGACTTTACCGCGCTGGAAAACGTGGCGATGCCGTTGCTGATCGGCAAGAAAAAACCGGCTGAAATCACCGAGCGCGCACGGGATATGCTGAAAGCAGTAGGGCTGGACCATCGTGCCAGCCATCGTCCGTCTGAACTGTCAGGCGGTGAGCGCCAGCGCGTGGCCATCGCTCGTGCGCTGGTGAATAACCCGCGCCTGGTACTGGCGGATGAGCCAACGGGTAACCTTGATGCGCGTAACGCGGACAGCATTTTCGAGCTTCTGGGTGAGCTGAACCGCTCTCAGGGCACGGCATTTTTGGTGGTGACACACGATCTGCAACTGGCGAAGCGCATGAGCCGCCAGCTTGAAATGCGCGATGGTCGCCTGACGGCTGAACTGAGCCTGATGGGAGCTGAGTAATGGCTTCGCCTTTATCGTTATTGATTGGTCTGCGTTTTAGCCGTGGTCGGCGGCGCGGCGGCATGGTCTCGCTGATTTCCGTGATTTCCACCGTTGGCATTGCGTTGGGCGTCGCGGTGTTGATCGTCGGCTTAAGCGCCATGAACGGATTTGAGCGTGAGCTTAACAACCGTATTCTGGCCGTGGTGCCGCACGGTGAGATTGAAGCCGTGAATCAGCCGTGGAACAACTGGCAGGAAGCGCTCGACAAGGTACAGAAGGTACCAGGCATTGCTGCTGCGGCGCCTTATATTAACTTTACCGGGCTGGTGGAGAGTGGGGCGAACCTACGCGCAGTGCAGGTGAAGGGCGTTGATCCGCAGCAGGAGCAGCGTTTAAGCGCGCTACCCTCGTTTGTGCAAAACCACGCATGGGATAATTTCAAAGCGGGTGAGCAACAAATCATTATTGGTAAGGGAATTGCCGATGCGCTGAAGGTGAAGCAGGGCGACTGGGTATCGATTATGATCCCTAACGCCAGTGCGGATCATAAGTTACAGCAGCCCAAACGCGTGCGTTTGCACGTCACGGGGATCCTGCAACTGAGCGGTCAGCTCGATCACAGTTTTGCCATGATCCCAATGGAAGACGCGCAGCAATACCTGGATATGGGATCCAGCGTTTCCGGGATCGCGCTGAAAGTGAACGACGTGTTTAACGCTAATAAGCTGGTGCGAGACGCGGGTGAAGTCACCAATAACTATGTGTACATTAAGAGCTGGATCGGTACTTACGGTTATATGTATCGCGATATCCAGATGATCCGCGCCATTATGTATCTGGCGATGGTGCTGGTGATTGGCGTGGCCTGTTTTAATATCGTTTCCACGTTAGTGATGGCGGTAAAAGACAAAAGCGGCGATATTGCGGTATTAAGAACCCTGGGGGCTAAAGATGGCCTTATCCGTGCCATTTTTGTCTGGTACGGCCTGCTGGCGGGGCTGTTCGGTAGCCTGATAGGCGTCGTCATTGGGGTAGTTGTCTCGCTGCAACTGACGCCGATCATTAACGGGATTGAAGCTCTTATCGGCCATCAGTTCCTGTCCGGCGATATCTATTTCATTGACTTCCTGCCATCGGAATTACACTGGCTGGATGTGATTTACGTGCTGGTGACAGCACTCGTGCTGAGTCTTTTGGCAAGTTGGTATCCGGCGCGTCGCGCCAGCAATATTGATCCTGCGAGAGTACTTAGCGGCCAATAACAATATATACACGAAAGCATTCATGCGGCGGTAAGGCGGCAAACCGAAATCTCCATGAGCATAGATAACGATGTGACTGGAGGGTGAGTGCGCAGCCAACCCCAAGGCATCTTGAAGGATGACGTGTATCAAGGAGCGGTGATGTATTACGGATTTGACATCGGCGGAACCAAAATTGCGCTGGGCGTATTTGATAAGCAACGTCGTTTGCAATGGGAAACACGCGTCCCTACGCCTCGCGACAGCTATGACGCTTTCCTTGATGCGGTCTGCAATCTGGTGACGGAAGCGGACCAGCGGTTCGGCGTTAAAGGTTCGGTAGGCATCGGCATTCCTGGCATGCCGGAAACGGAAGACGGCACGCTGTATGCGGCCAACGTTCCTGCTGCCAGTGGTAAGCCGCTCCGCGCCGATCTCAGCGCTCGCCTTGACCGCGATGTGCGTCTGGATAACGATGCTAACTGTTTTGCCCTCTCCGAAGCCTGGGATGACGAGTTCACCCAATATCCGCTCGTGATGGGGTTGATCCTCGGCACCGGTGTTGGCGGCGGTCTGGTGCTTAACGGGAAATCCATCACCGGACGCAGCTATATCACCGGCGAGTTTGGTCATATCCGTTTGCCAGTCGATGCGCTGACGTTGATGGGCTTTGATTTCCCATTGCGCCGCTGCGGGTGCGGTCAACTGGGATGCATCGAAAGCTATCTTTCCGGCGGTGGATTTGCGTGGTTGTATCAGCATTACTACCATCAATCGCTGGATGCCCGGGAAATTATCGCGCTGTGGGAGCAGGGTGATGAACAAGCACGTGCCCATGTTGAACGCTATCTGGATTTGCTGGCGGTGTGCCTTGGGAATATCCTGACTATCGTCGATCCTGATTTGGTGGTGATTGGCGGAGGCTTGTCGAATTTTACCGCTATTACGACGCAACTGGCGGACCGACTGCCACGTCATCTGCTGCCGGTTGCCCGGGTGCCGCGTATTGAGCAGGCGCGGCACGGTGATGCGGGCGGGATGCGCGGAGCCGCTTTCCTACATCTTACCGATTAATACAAAGAGGTTGTTATGCTGTCGCGCCGGGGTCATCGGTTAAGCCGCTTTCGTAAAAATAAACGCCATATGCGCGATCGCCTGCGTCAACGAATCTTTTTCAGAGACAGAGTGGTGCCTGAATTGATGGAAAAACCAAGAGTGCTGGTACTGACGGGAGCGGGAATCTCCGCTGAGTCAGGAATTCGAACCTTTCGCGCGGCGGATGGTCTCTGGGAAGAACATCGGGTAGAGGACGTTGCGACTCCGGAAGGATTTAGTCGTAATCCGCAACTGGTCCAGTCGTTTTATAACGCCCGTCGTCATCAGCTGCAACAATCAGAAATCCAGCCTAACGCGGCGCATATCGCGCTGGCAAAACTCGAAGCCGAGCTGGGCGACCGTTTTTTACTGGTGACGCAGAACATTGATAACCTGCATGAACGTGCGGGCAGCCAGAACGTAATCCATATGCACGGCGAACTGCTCAAGGTTCGCTGTTCGCAAAGCGGGCAGATTCTGGAGTGGACTGGCGATGTGACTGCGGAAGATAAATGCCATTGTTGCCAGTTTCCGGCGCCGCTGCGCCCGCACGTGGTGTGGTTTGGTGAAATGCCGCTGGGCATGGATGAAATTTATATGGCACTGGCAATGGCCGATGTGTTCATTGCGATTGGTACATCGGGCCATGTATACCCGGCAGCGGGGTTTGTGCATGAAGCTCGACTACATGGGGCGCATACGGTAGAGCTAAATCTCGAACCGAGCCAGGTAGGAAGCGAGTTTGAAGAGAAGTATTACGGTCCGGCAAGCCAGGTGGTGCCTGAGTTTGTTGAGAAATTATTGAAAGGACTGTGATTTTTTTGCCCGATACGCGCAGCGCTATCGGGCATTCCTTACAACGCTGAATTAACGTCCTGCTTTCAGCTTCTGATAATACTCTTCATAGATAGCGCTGGCGGAACCGACATCGTTCTGCCATTCCCCTTTGTTGATGGTTTCTGCATCAGGGTAGAGGGTTTTATCGTTCGCGACTTCAGGGCTTAACAGCTTACGTGCTGCCAGGTTTGGCGTCGGATAACCGATGGTTTCCGCGACTTCTTTCGCCACGTCCGGGCGTAGCAGGAAGTTAATCAGCTTCAGCGCAGCTTCTTTATTTTTTGCGTTCGCTGGAATAGACAGGCTGTCCATCCAGAAAATCCCACCTTCTTTCGGCCATACCACTTCCAGCGGAGTACCTGCCTGACGCGCAACATACGCGGAGCCGTTCCACACCATCCCCAGATTGACTTCGCCTTCCATATACGGGTTGGCCGGGTTGTCAGAGTTAAATGCCGCGACGTTAGGCATCAGCTTCTTCAACTCGTTATAGGCGGCTTCAATCTCTTTAGGATCGGTGGTATTGCCGGAGTATCCCAGCTTGCGCAGCGCCATCTGGAACACTTCACGCGCATCATCCGTTAACAGCAGGCTACCTTTGTACTCCGGTTTCCACAGATCGGCCCAGCTGGTTACTGTTTTCGGGTCGATGGCATCGCTATTGATGCCAATGGCCGTCGCACCCCAGATATACGGGATAGAGTAGTCATTGTTGGGGTCGAATGGCTTGTTGAGCATTTCCGGATCGAGGTTGTGGAAGTTGGTCAACGTCGACTTGTCGATCTTCTGGATCATGCCTTCTTTGCGCATTTTATCGACGTAATAGGTGGACGGAACCACCAGATCGTATGCGCCGTCTTTATAGGTTTTGAGCTTGGCGTACATGCTTTCGTTCGACTCGTAGGTCGAATAGATAACCTTAATGCCGGTCTCTTTGGTGAACTGCTCCAGCAGTCCAGGCGGGACATACTCGGTCCAGTTATAGAAATAGAGCGTGTTGTTGTCATTAGCGTGAGCGGCGCTCATGCCCAGTGCCAGAGCACCCGCCGCGAGCAGGTGGCGTGACCATTTTTTCATCATTTAACGTCCCCTGAATTAAGGGCCTTAGCGGCCCTTGGTTTTATCACGTGCAATAAGCTGGCTGGCAATCACCATAACCAGCGACAGAACCAACAAAATGGTCGCCAGCGCGTTCACCTCTGGTGATACGCCGACTTTTACCATGGAGTAGATTTTTAACGGCAAAATTTCATAACCAGGCCCGGTAACGAAGGACGACACGACGACATCATCCATCGACAACGTAAAGCTCAGCAACCAGCCGGCAGCCACTGCAGGCATTGCCAGAGGCAGTATAATCTTGCGCAGAATAGTCACTTCACTGGCGCCGAGATCTTTGGCGGCTTCAAGCATTCGTACATCAAAACCTTTCAGACGTGAGTAAACCGTCACCACCACAAAAGGTAGACAAAAAGTGATATGCGAGAACAGCAGTGACCAGAAACCCAGTTGAATGCCGATCAGCATAAACAGCACCAGCAAAGAAATCGCCATTACGATATCCGGCGACATCATCACCACGAACAGCATGCCTCTGACAAACGGTTTACCGCGAAAACGGTAGCGGTACAGTGCAACCGCTGTGAGTGAGCCGATCAGCGTGGCAAACGTGGCGGATAGCACCGCCATCGTCAGCGAGTGTTGCGCAGCCTGTAGCAGGCTGTCGTTGTTCATCAGCAGGCCGTACCATTTAGTGGTAAAACCCTGCCAGTTGATGCCAAAGCGCGAGCTGTTAAAGGAGTTCACAATCAAAATAATGATTGGAATATACAGATACGCGTAGATGGCGGTCATAAAACCGCCTCTGAGCAGCCGACCGATCATTCGCGTTTCACCTTCTTGTTCAGAAGGCGCGATGTTTTCAGAGTATTGAAAATAATCAACTTTTTCTCTTCTCCAAAATCTCTCCAAAACTTCCCGCCAAAACAGATAGCCAAAAAGAAGCAGCTATCACTAAGGCCGCGAATTTTACAACAATTTTTAGGATGATCGGGAAAAAAAGGCCATTTAAATGACCAGCTTTACTCATTGCTGACTGCGAGTGGCGGTATAGCAATCGGTTCAGGGAACAATTAGCGCACGCTACCGCTGTAGTGGTAAAGGGGAGGTACTTGACTGCAAAGCCACGAAAGAGCATGGCGTCCCAGTGTTTGAAACCTGTGAACGCTGCAGGGAGCATGCTTAACGAAGGGTAACGAAATTGACGGGAATAGTGGTTTTTGGGATATCAATTTCCTGGCCCGGTGGTAACAAAAAACAGAAAACACCAGAACGGCGTTTTACGCTATCTACAGCGTAAATTTCTTGAATCACCCTGTTTTACGACACAAGAATTTACCTTTAATGACACCGTCAAAGAAACGGCCTTTAGATTGCACCGTGAGAAAAGAGTTATAGATGCTTTCAGGAACGCCCACATACTGGAAAGTTGAAGAATTTACGAACCCTATCTCCAGAATCTTTTCTAATGGGTAGTAACCAATAAATTTTATTTTTGATGAAATCATTGCCTGTCGTTGCATTTTTTCTCCTTCAAATTTTTTAATTTTCCTTCTCTGATAATACACTGATATGAAACAAAAGGAGCATAGTTTTGTAAATGTTATGGCTGTTTCAGAATTTACTGGTTGGATGAAATGATTTTCTTTGTTGCTTTAATTTCCTCAGTTGCGAAAAATAGCACGAAAATTCGTTGCTGGATTTTTACGGATTGAAATGGGATTTCCTTTAAGTGACTGATAAATATATTTTATTTTATTTTTCGTTATCCAGGGGACGACCGGCTGTATGTTATTGCGGGTGAACAGAACTCTTTGATTATGCTGTCTCAGTTTCCATTTCTAAGATTTTGCGAAAAATTAAATGAAAAAATAACTTGCTATTGTTTGTGGGGTGTGTGATTAATGAGGGGTTGGTTAGGTACACAGACCCATTAAAGCGGTTTAGTAAAGCAGTTCTCATCTCAAGCGTTATCCACAGATAATCCTTTCTTTTGAGCCTTCTTATCGTTACTAATTAGATTGTGTGCGAAGCCCTTTTCGCCGTAAGGCTACATAGAATTTAAGGAATTACCTGTGTCTAATAAAATGACTGGTTTAGTAAAATGGTTTAACGAGTCTAAAGGTTTTGGTTTTATTACCCCTGACAATGGTAGTAAAGATGTGTTTGTACACTTCTCTGCTATTCAGAGTGGTGGCTTTAAAACGCTGAATGAAGGCCAAAAAGTTGAGTTCAGCATTACTGCTGGTGCAAAAGGGCCGTCAGCTGAAAACGTTGTAGCTGCCTGATATTTTTCCTGATGTAAACTGATATACGATAGCGAAGACGGTGAATGCCTGAGTAGATATATTAGTTTTTCAGAAACTCAACATCTGTCGACATAAAGCTGAACAGATGTTTGAGTCTAATCATTGGGTAGAACAGTTGAAATGATTATTTTATGAATGTCATTTGTTGTTTTACCTCTGTAGTTTTTCTTGCACGCTTAAGTGCATTCGTAAAAGCTAACAACATCCCAAAAATCGCTGGTGCTATAATATAAAGAAAATTATATTATTTTAGATTCCTCATGTGAACTGATAAGAAATATTTATTTTTTATTGCTTTTAATAGTGAGTTGTAACCTGATACTGAAAACCAAGAGAAATTATTAGTTAAATAGATCTTTTGGATATCACTGCGGTAGTGAGTGTTGTAGCAAATAAAGGCTAACATCATGACCGACCATATTTATTTTAAGTGCCCTTGTTGTCATGGGTCACAGTACAGAACTTCCCATTTTGATGTGACTGAGAAAAATCCCTTTGGTGCAAAGTGTATTTTTTGTAAATCATCAATGATCACACCAGATAACTATGCGCCATATACTTCCAGTAAATCAAATGAACAGGTGTTGCGAAAGTAACATTTGGCTCTGACCTTCCAGTTAAGGCGGCAAGATTCATTATCATTGCCAGGCACTGGTTTAAGTCCAACAAGGGCCGTCAGTCAGCTACTACCTCATCGAATTGAGCGGGCGACTTTTGAACTTGCAGGAGACGAGGGTTTGATCCTCTATGGTTACACCATGAATAAAAACCTCGTTCTAACGGGGTTTTGTCATTTCAGGGTTATCCGTGCAACATACAAGTAAGTTGGGCAAAGAATTGTATTTTTTGTTTTGCTATTAACATCATGTCTGATGTGTAACGGTATTACTAATAACCATATAAAGGGCAACGCATTGAGAATCATACAAAACCATATTATGGCCCAGGAAATTGGTGAAACAGTTATCCAGCTACTTGAAAATGGCAAAAGGGTTACGACAGGGAATATCATTGATTTGATCGAACGGAAAAGTCATGCCTTGCACGGTCAAAAGGCCGATGAGATAAGAGAAATATTGATATTTATCAGGAAAAAATCTGTTCTGTAAACGAGTTATAAATCACCTACGGTGCTCACGGATTATGGTTTCTCAATCAAAGACCTACTGAGAGGCATCCAGCCTGGTAGTGCAAAACTCTTCTTTTCTGGCCCACACAATAGAATGGGCCTTTTTCATTACTAAAAGATAGGTTGTGATATCTGGACGGTGTGAGGCAATAATGATTACATATTTGTCGATTGACATTGAAATTAATTATTTTCTGTAAGCGCTTTTGTGATTAGGGTTGATAGTGCTTCAAGTTGGATAGCAAGCTGAATGCTCAACCAAACATATCCGTGAACGGCGCTTTCAATGATTTCCTCGCCCTCATTGGCGAGTAAAAGACAATGCAACTCTTTAGTAATTTCGAGAAGATGCTCGCTATTTGATGCTATCGGCGTTGGGTTTCCTTCATGCAAGGCATGTGCGAGGGTGTTGAGGGTGCTACGGGTCATTTGTTCCATATCTGACAGCGTGTGAGTATTCAATATGAGAAATCGACTGCCACGGGATGCCCAGTGGGCATTTATCTGAAATTTTTGCGCCGCTATCATATCGCGGGTTATCGATTGAATATCTTCAAGTAGACTCTTCGCAATCTTTGTTTCTTTATTTACTGGTGTAATAAGGCTGCGCATTTTTACTACATTATTCAGCGCTCGCGTTTGAAGTTTGGCCATTCTCGGGGGCGCAAGAACGTTTCGGGAGACTCCCGCAGTTGTTATTTTTAGATAATCAGAAAGAAAGTCAGCAAGTTGTATACGCCAGTTAATGAATGCTCTTTGGGGAAAAATGCTGGTAAACAACATCGCCAGAATGCATCCTATAATAATGTTGGTGCTTCGCCACAATGCTGTTTGTAAGTCTCCTGCAGGAGCGCTGCTGACAACCGCCAGCGTGATACCAATCAATAATGCGGCATAGGGACGTTTACTCATGGCCAGAAAGCCACAAAGGAAAGCTGCGCATCCACACCACAGCATCATCATAGTGAGAGAGTACATTTCAATGTGTAATGCGATGATCCCCAAAATCGCACCCCCTACAGTTCCCGCCATACGTTCAAGTGCCCTGGGTATCACATTGCCCATGTAACTAATTGGTCCCATGACCACAACCAGTGTAATCAGGGGCCAGGAGTGGTCTGGTAAATTCAACATTCTTATCAGTAAGAAAGTTATAACAAATGCTAAAGCAATACGGATCCCATGAACTACACGATAGTTGCGGTAAATCTTAAGTTCTAAAGGACTTATCGGTTTATTCCGTTCAATGGGAAAAATATTGTTTTTCATTGGTTAAAATCTTTAACATAGACAGAATTATAAAGAATGTTCAGATATACACTGAAAAAATAATCTCGTCTTACTTTTTTAACTTATAAAAAAGGAGGGCGATGCCTGACATAGGTTATTGTTAATCAATTGCTAATGCAGTAGCGAAAGAAGACGTAATTTTTGATGCCCACATTATCTGTGGATTTGCCATTATGGTGGTAAGCGGTTCTACACATATTGAGTGGCCTCTGACTTAAATTCAACATGTTGACTTTGACAGATGTTAAAAAGTTGTGGGCTTCCAAAATACTGGTTAGCATGTTTAAAACGTTTTCTTTTACAGGTTGTTATAAGGCTAAGCAAAACAGGTCAGATGGTTTCTGTGCACGGCTTTATATCAGCAACGGTATCATTATATTTATAACATATGCACTTTGATGAGCTAAGGCCCGGACCAAAGCTCATGAGATATAAGTTCTGGCTACATTAGATAGACGCAGTACACAACCTATTCATGTGTTATCGAAAAGCAACTACGTAAACAGAAAGTGCAAGTGCGAGAAATATCCAGTATTGAGAATGGTAATGGAAAAGTTTGAGCATAAATATCCTCCACAGATTCGTTTCCTAATTAATGGCAGATTTAAATGTCAACAACAAACAAAAAAGCATGGGCATTGATTGTTTGATTGTTTCATATTGTTTCAGTGGTGCGCTATGACGGTGCGTTTGCACCAACAATAGGATTCTTGCATTGCTATGGTGAGCTTAGTGTCAGCCGGGTATTAAGACGCGATCAATCCACTGATAAATATAACCCAGGCAGCCATATGCGGCTTTTTCTATCCTGTCTGTCACTCTTTGCCGGCTGCGCACCGATGCAACAAATCTTGCCCTCGTCTGCATGCCGCAAAGCACACCGGAAATCTTGCCGTTCCTGCCAAAAGCAAAACAGCCGGAGCTGACGTTGTAATTCTCTCTGACATGCTCGGAAATTTCGTGGTAGACGCTAAATATTATGCTGAGATGGAGGAAATACGACTCTTCCGTGAGTCAAAATCCCTGAAAACTTAGGGTGATAGATAAAGGTCTTAAGCAGCATGACATAATTTTCGATTTAAGCTATTTAAATTCATTTTTTTGATAAGAATCATGTGCGATTTCCCTATAAAACTAAATCTTGCTATGTTTGGTTAATCATGCGTTAATGAATTCTTGGTTTGTAACGAATTTATCTAAAGCAGTCGCTGTAATAATTTTATTTCTTGTTCCTGTTGAGATTTCCTTGCTAGCTTCTCTCTCTGATGATTTTTTTCGGACCATTCTGCCCAAGGGCTTACTCAAGAAAGGTAATAATTATGTCTAATAAAATGACTGGCTTAGTTAAATGGTTCAATCCTGAAAAAGGTTTTGGGTTTATCACCCCTAAAGATGGCAGTAAAGATGTGTTTGTACACTTTTCTGCTATCCAGAGTAATGATTTCAAGACGCTGAATGAGAATCAGGAAGTTGAGTTTAGTGTTGAACAGGGACCTAAAGGCCCCTCAGCAGTTAATGTCGTGGTTGTATAAGGTAACTGTTATTACACATCATATTCACTTCAGATGCCCGTGTTGCCACGGATCTCAGTACAGAACGTCGAGCTTTGATGTTACTGAAAAAAATCCTTTCGGAGCAAAATGTATTTTTTGCAAATCGATAATGATTACATTTGACAATGTTGCGCTATACATTCGTTCTGGTCAGACTTCGTTAGATTTTAGAAAATAAAGTTCAGGTTCCTTATGGAGCCTTTTTTGTATGCTAAACCGTTCATCTTTGTACGAACCATCACGGTATCATTATGAAAAAAGTAATCGTTTTTTTTAACTCAGAACCGGCAGTTGTTGTATCCGTAATGAAGGGAATTACTTCGATAATGCGTGAGTTTCCCAATGGGGAAAAAGCACACCTGTCCGTGATGTCAGCAGGATTTCCATCTCTGACAGGAGACCATAAAATAGTTTATGTTGCCTCTGATCGCGATGTCAGTTCCGAAGAGATTCTCGAGGCAGCATCGAAGCTTTTGAAGTGACATCTGATTGTTTCTTTACCGACCGAGATAGTAGTCCAGTGGTTTGCAGATGTTTTGCGCTTTTCTTGTATGAAGATTGTACTGCAACCTCTTGATTATTGAGTCTTTCCATTCTATCTTTTAAACATGTCAGCGCTGTTATAAGTGCTCCACGGGGAATGTTACATACTTGGCGTTGATACGTTAGAGATCAAGAGAGGTAAATAATGAACGTCGAAGAGTTAAAAACAAAAACTGAAGCGGATATTTCTGAATTCATTACAAAAAAAATTGTTGAACTCAAAAAAAAGACAGGAAAAGAAGTTTCCGACATCCAGTTTACTGCTCGTGAAAAAATGACTGGGCTTGAAAGCTATGATATTAAAATTACATTGATCTAATCGTTAAAAACCCAGCTTGAATGAAAAGCATTATCTTAAAAGGTAATGCTTTTTTATTGCTGTCAAAAAATTTGGATGTTGTCAAAACCTTCATTTTTAATCATAGAGACAAGTCCTGACTTTTTAATGGGGCCTGTCCGATGCCAGCCCGCGCTATCGGGCTACTGCTGGCTCAGGGCAGGGAATGCACTTGTCGGAAATTTCGTGGTCAGTGTGTATCACATTGAGGGGAGTGGGATGACGTAGTAGCCTGCGAATGCGTTAATTATCATTTCGGTCGGGATTGTTAGATAACCCAACTCCTACTTTTACCGCAGCAAACAACATAATGCACAGAGCGGTAATGACGGTAAATACCAATGAAAGGCTGGTAATCATAAATTTTCTTCATTTCAGATGGATTTGATTATTAGACTAAGGCATAAAGGAAAAGTTCAAGGTAAATATCATAGTATTTCCCGGAAAAAATATCGAAGCGGGTGATTGTATACCAGAGCGGGCTGCAGGGAGCCGTATCCAAGAGTGGCGGATCAACGGTCTCAACGGCCCCTGTGGCTGCAAATATCTATCTTGGCAAACGTCGTCATCTACCCTGTGATATCCCCCTTTTGGATAAAAAATAGGAAGATAAATTAAATGGTTAAATTTTATCCAAACGTGGTACAGTGAATCTCATTCATCGAAAGGGTAATCATCATGTCTCTCATCGATTACGCAATGAAGTACCTCGGCGGCGTATCGACGACTACTGTCATCTGCCCGGCCTGCGGCTTACGTTCATCCCAATCTATTTCTAAAATTCGCCTTAAGCAGACAATGCTGTGCCCTGGCTGTAAAACACTGTTTGTTTCACCACGATAACCCTGACACTTAGTTGCACCTAAACCTGGTGTTCTATACTTAAGTCAAATCCCGGCAGCTGTTAAATCCCTGATGCCTTACGCCCATCCTGAGAGAACGTTTCTGAACTGATTTCGCAACTGCTCCTGCATGCTAACTCTGCATCAGAGCAATGCTATGAAAATGAACCCCAGGGCGTGGTTTAACCGCTCCCATATTCCGATGAATGCTACCGAAAGCGTAACGTTTTCGGCGAACGATCCTGCCGGTGAAAGCACTCTGCAGTCAGAACTCTTTTCGACCACCCAGATGGAACGCTACGGTCAGAAGCTCGCACGGACCCATAAATTATCGCCGGATAAACATCCTTATTATCTTCTAAAAAGACTCGGCGAGAATGAGGCCATCATTACCCAAAGCTGTTATGAGCTTAACGCGGGTAAAAAGACCAGCATCATGCCTGCCGGGGAGTGGTTGCTGGACAATTATTATCTGATTGAGGAACAAATCCGCACTGTCCGCCAGCACTTGCCGAAAAGCTTTGGTAAAGGTCTCCCGTCGCTGATGTCGCCGCTGAATTGCCCACGAATTTACAATATTGCATCAGAGGCCATTGCTCACGGTGACGGGCGCTGGGATGCTGCCAGCCTGACCAGCTATCTCACCGCCTATCAACAGGTGACCCCGCTGACATTAGGTGAAGTCTGGGCGTTACCGGGAATGCTGCGCCTGGCGCTGATTGAAAATCTTCGTCGTATCAGTATCGAAGTGATCAAAGCGCAGCAGGACAGAGCGCTGGCTGATATGTGGATAACAAAGATTTTCGGATGTGCAGAGAATGCCCCTGGCGATTTAATCATGGTGGTTGCCGATATGGCACGCTCCCGACCTACGTTAACCAGTGCGTTTGTCGCAGAGCTGGTGCGGCGTCTGCAGGGGCATGGCAATGCGCTGTCGTTACCTCTGACCTGGGTTGATCAGTGCCTTCGGGAACAGGGGATCACCACCGACGTTCTCATACATAATTTCAATCAACAGCTTGCCGCCAGCCAGCTATCTGTCAGTAACAGCATCGCGGGTCTGCGATTACTGAGTGAAACGGATTGGGCTGATTTCGCCGAAACGATAAGTGTCGTCGAACAGGCATTACGCAATGATCCTGCCGGTATCTATCCTCGGATGCACTTCAATACCCGGGATCATTATCGGCACGTTGTTGAGGTACTGGCCAGAGACAGTGGTCTCAGCGAGCCTGAAGTTGCTGACAGGGTGCTGACCCTTTCAGGAAACAGTGCTCCCGATACACTGGAACATCATGTTGGTTATTATCTCGCAGGCGAAGGTCGGCAGGCGCTGGAAATTCATCTGTTAGCAGACACCTCAAGGCTCATGCGCTTGCGGCACAGTTTCAACAGAATAACCCTGCTGTCATGGCTTGGAAGCCTGGCGTTGTTGACAACCGCAATGACCGCGGCAATTTTGCACGAAACAGCCATGCAGGGCGCAGACTGGCTGTTAATCGCGGTGATATTCCCTCTGATTATCGCTGTAACTCAGTTGATGAGCGATTTACTCAGTGACGCCACCACCCGTTTTCGCGTTCCTCGCCCCTTGCCGCGGATGGATTTCTCAACCGGCATTCCCCCTGACAGCGCCACCCTGTTAGTCATCCCCTGCATGCTGACCAGCCACGCAAGTTTCAGCCAACTCCTCACCAGTCTTGAAGTCTGCTGGCTGGGGAATGAAAACGAAAATCTCAGGTTTGCGCTGCTCACTGATTTCGCTGATTCTGCAAATGAACCCTCGCCGGAAAGCCAGATGCTGCTCAGACAGGCGATCGCCGATACGCAGGCGCTGAATCGCCGCTATCCCTCCAGCCGCCCACGTTTTTACCTGCTACACCGCCAGCCTGAATGGAACCCCGCGGAAGGAACGTGGATGGGCTATGAACGCAAGCGGGGAAAACTGGCGTTACTGAACAGCTGGTTGCGCCATCCGGGGACACAATTCGTCAGCGTTGCAGACATGCCTGCTAACCTTTTACCGGGCCAAATTAAATACGTCATTACCCTGGACAGTGATACGGTGCTGCCGCGCGATACGGCGCACAAACTGGTCGCGACGATGGCGCATCCGCTGAATACGCCAGAGTATGATCCGGTACGCCAGAGGGTTATCAAAGGATTTGGCATTTTACAACCCGGCCTTGCGGAGGAGATACCACGCAACGGTCAGGGACGTTACGCCGCCATGCGCAGCAGCATACCGGGCAATAATCCCTATTCGATGATGTCTTCGGATATCTATCAGGATCTTTTTGGGGAAGGATCGTTCGTGGGCAAAGGGATTTACGATGTTGACATTTTTATGCAGGCCACGACCAACACCTGCCCGGAAAACCTGGTTCTCAGCCATGATCTACTCGAAGGATGCTATGCACGTTCGGGTCTGCTGAGTGAGGTGTTACTCTATGAACAGTACCCGAATAATTATCTGTCGGATGTTGCACGTCGTTCACGCTGGATCCGGGGTGACTGGCAACTGCTTAACTGGCTGAAACCACGTGTCAGAAGAGCCGATGGAACCCGGGCCAGGAATCCGCTGACCGCGCTTTCTTACTGGAAATTACTCGATAATCTGCGTCGCAGTCTGGTCGCCCCCTCATTACTGGTATTGCTGTTCTTCACCCTGCTAGGGGTACCTAATCCGGTTTACTGGCTGGGCGTACTGTCGCTGATATGGCTGTTGCCAACCATCCTCTGCATCACCCATGACCTGCTGCATAAACCTCTGCGTCGCCGCCTGAAGCCGCATCTGTTACTGGTAGGGGCGGGCGCGCTGAAGCGTTTGTCAGGTATCGGCCTTAATTTTGCGATACTGCCGCATGAAGCCGGATATTCGCTAAAAGCGATCGCCGTGACGTTATGGCGATTGGGGTTCAGCAGGCGTCACCTCAGCCAGTGGGTCAGCCACAGCCAGGACAGCAATCAGGCCGGACCCACTGTCGCGCGTTTTTATCAGGCGATGTGGCTGAATGTTGCATGTGGTGTGATGCTGATAATACTGACCGGACAATTTGCTCCACAACTGCTGGGGATTGCGTTGCCGATCGGTTTGTTATGGTGTGCGGCACCGCTGCTGATGAGCTGGCTGAGTCGTCAGCCTGCGCGTAAGGTGTTTTCGCCCAATCCGGAACAAAAACAGCTGTTGCGCCAGACAAGCCGTGAAATCTGGGCGTTTTTTGAAACCTTTGCCACAGAAAAAGAGAACTGGCTTCCGCCTGATAACTACCAGGAAATACCGCAGCCGACGGTGGCCCATCGAACTTCTCCTACCAATATTGGCCTTTCCCTCATGGCTAACCTGACGGCATGGGACTTTGGCTACCTGCCCGGCGGGGAAGTGCTCCGGCGCGTGTCGCTCACGCTCGACACAATGGATAAAATGGAGCACTACCGGGGCCATCTCTACAACTGGTATGACACTCGTACGCTGGCCCCCCTCAGCCCACGCTATATCTCAAGCGTTGACAGCGGCAACATGGCAGGGCATTTGTTGACTCTGCGTGCAGGGCTGTCCGCCATGCGTCATCAGCCAGTTTTAAACCGCCAACAGATACTGGCAGGGCTGAACGATACGCTGGATATTCTGGAAAAACAGTGGGGTCAGAACCCGCCTGACAGCTTGCGGTTGCTGCGAAAACACTGTCTGAGCGCGGTGACGCTCTCTCCGCAGACATTCTTCAGCGAGCTGAAAAATATGCGCACCCAGTGCAATCACCTGAACACGCTATGCCATCAGGGATCTCCTCTTCAGATGCGTTGGGCAGGACATCTGGAGCATCAACTGGTTCAGCTTTGCCATGAGTGGACGCTGCTGCTTGGTTGGTTACCTGCCTCCTGGAACGAACAGACGCTGCCGACTTTATGCGAGCTTGCCCGCGCAACATTTACAGGTGTAGGAACCCCCCCGGCGTCAGCGACGGAGCAGGCCCGGATGCGACTCAATATTATCACTGAACTTGAACAACGGCTGGATGAGCATGCCCGGATGGATTTCGCCTTTCTGTACAGCGAAGCAACCAGTCTGCTCAGTGTTGGCTATAACTGTGACACGAATATGCCTGACAAGAGCCACTACGATCTTCTGCCGTCTGAAATCCGCCTGACCAGCTTTCTTGCCATTGCCACTAATCAGCTACCTCTTAAAAGCTGGTACGCGTTGGGACGACTGTTCACCACCATTGACAATGAAACCGCCCTGATGTCATGGAGCGGGTCAATGTTTGAATACCTGATGCCGAATCTGGTAATGCCCACCTGGCCTGGCAGCCTGCTCGATGAAATGAGTCAGTCGGCGGTTATGCGCCAGATTCATTGGGGGAAAGAACGCGGAGTACCGTGGGGCGTTTCAGAGTCTGGTTATCATGCTTTTGATGTTCAGCATAATTATCAATATCAGGCATTTGGTGTGCCGGGTCTCGGCCTGCGCAGGGGGCTTGCTGATGACATGGTTGTCGCCCCTTACGCCACACTGCTGGCGTTGATGGTCTCCCCACAGAAAGCCTGTGAGAACCTGATCAGGCTGCAAAAAAATGGCGCACATGGTGAATACGGTTTTTATGAAGCGCTGGACTATACTCCCTCACGCCTCGCAACCGGTCAGCTCTATGCGGTGGTTCAGTCCTGGATGGCGCATCACCAGGGCATGGCGTTTCAGGCGCTGGCTCATGTGCTACTTGACGCCCCGATGACTGAACGCTTCATGTCCAGTACGGTCTTCCGCTCAGCGAGCCTGCTGTTACAGGAACGCGTGCCGGATGCAGTTGATCTGTACAGTCCGCGCCGTCATTTTGAATCTCATGAGGGCAGGGTCAAACCCGTTCGCTATGAACCCCGTATTTTCTATGGCGTGGACACGCCGGCCCCGGATATTCAACTGCTGTCCAACAACCATTATCATCTGATGTTGACCACGGGCGGCGGCGGCTATAGTCGCTGGAATAATATTGCGCTCACGCGCTGGCGCAGTGATACCACCCGCGATAACTGGGGAGCATTCTGCTATATCCGCGATATACAGACGGGGAATGTGTCGAGCAATACCTGGCAACCGACAGCCCACACCAGCGGGCATGACGAGGAAGTGATATTCACCGATGCGAGTGCTGAATTCAGACGCACTTTTGATGGGCTCAGCGTCAAAACTCAGGTTGTGATCTCCCCGGAGGATGATATTGAGTTGCGACGGCTCACACTGATTCATCGTGGTCGCCAGCCTCGCTCTCTGGAACTGACAACCTATGCCGAAGTAGTACTGGCACCTGAAGCCAGCGATCTGGCACACCCGGCATTTAGCAATTTGTTTATTCAGACGGAACTGGATCCTGAGCGTGACGCTATTCTTTGCCACCGGCGCCCGCGTTCTCCGGGTGAAGCGAGTCCCTGCCTGTTTCACATGATGGTGGTGCATGGCGATAACCGTCATAACGTTTCGTTTGAAACAGACAGGGCAAAATTTCTTGGTCGTGGCAGAAACCCTGCGGATGCCCAGGCAATAAAGGCAGGCGGGGCGCTCAGCAATACGTCGGGGTCAGTGCTGGATCCGATCCTGGCAATACGCCACGCCATCACTCTGCAGCCGGGGCAGCCGGTCACGATTGATATCATTTATGGCATCAGCGAAACCCGCCAGCAGAGCCTGGCGTTGCTGGAAAAATACCGCGATTACCCTATCGCTGATCGCGTCTTTGAACTGGCCTGGTCTCACAGTCTGGTGGTATTACGCCAGATGAACGCCAGTGAAGATGATGCCACTTTGTTTAATCGTCTTGCCAGCGCGGTGCTTTACCCTGTCCAGGAGCTGCGCGCCGAAGGCCAGGCGATCAGCCGCAACCGGCGTGGTCAGTCCGGTCTGTGGGGCTGGGCAATTTCAGGCGATCTGCCGATAGTGCTGCTCAGTATTACCAGCGAGGAAAGTATTGCCTCAGTGACCACACTGATTCAGGCGCACCGTTACTGGAGACAGAAAGGACTGGATGTTGATTTGGTTATCCTGAATAACAGTCCCGGCGGCTACCAGCAGGGCTTACAAAATCAGATTATGGACTTAATTTATGCCGGGTCTGAAGCCAGTCTGCTGGACAAAACGGGCGGTATTTTTGTTCGTAATGGCGAGCATCTCTCTGCTGAGGATAAGTTGCTTTTGATGAGCGTGGCCTGTCTTTATCTTGATGACCGCACAGGCAGTATCAATGAGCAGCTTAATCAGCGTACTCATACCCTGAAACCTCAGGCCAGAGCACTCATTCCACGAGCTGTGCGCG
The DNA here is from genome assembly GCF_030336705.1 of Citrobacter sp. Cb028. NCBI lineage: Bacteria > Pseudomonadati > Pseudomonadota > Gammaproteobacteria > Enterobacterales > Enterobacteriaceae > Citrobacter > Citrobacter sp. Cb028. The sequence continues at coordinate 1,010,736 of NZ_JAOWCZ010000034.1, forward strand.
AGCGTAATCAACATACGGACTGGAGCCCCGATATCAGTCAGTTATGCCATTTCAATGGGTACGGTGGATTTTCTCAGGATGGTCGGGAATATCAGATTGTCCTGCGGGAAGATGCGCAGACACCGGCTCCCTGGTCAAACGTACTGGCAAATGCCCGTTTTGGCACTGTGATTTCAGAGGCGGGACAGGCCTACTCCTGGTACGAGAATGCACATGAATACCGCTTGACACCGTGGGAGAACGATCCGGTGAGCGATCGCAGCGGCGAGGCGTTTTATCTGCGCGATGAAGAGAGTGGTGAGTGTTGGTCACCGACGGCTTTACCTGTTCGCGGACATGGTGATTACCTGACCCGCCATGGTTTTGGTTACAGCGTGTTTGCCCATCGAGAGAGTGGTATAGACAGCGAGCTGACGGTTCTGGTTACCGAAGAGGCGCCGGTTAAATTGGCGCTCCTGACGCTCAGTAACTCTTCGGGGCGGACACGAAAACTTTCCGTCACCGGCTATGTGGAGTGGACGCTCGGAGGAACACGAACTCGTTCAGCCCCTCACATTGTGACACATGCGGCCAGACCGCCTGGCGGCTGCGGAGTGCTGGCGAACAACTTTTATGGCGATAACGGTAGCGGTCGTACTGCCTTTTTTGCCGTCAGCGGTAATGACTGTTCGTTGACCGGGGACCGCCGGGAGTTTATCGGTCGTAATGGTTCTCTGCACGCCCCGTCGGTCATGAAGCTACGCAGGCTTTCAGGTAAAACGGGCGCCGGTCTGGATCCCTGCGGGGCAGTACAATCGGCGGTTACATTAATTGATGGCGATCAGAGGACGTTTATTTTTATCCTCGGCGCAGAGGAGAATCATATTCGAGCTCAGGAGACGCTTGCCCGTTATATGAATGAGGAGACGGTCCGCGAGGAGCTGAACCGGGTTCACAACCACTGGCACAATGTGCTTGATAAAATTGTGGTTAACACCCCCGACACATCGGTAAATTTACTGGTGAATGGCTGGCTATTGTACCAGACGGTAGCCTGTCGCCTGATGGCTCGCAGCGGTTACTACCAGTCCGGCGGCGCATTTGGTTTTCGCGATCAACTGCAGGATACGCTGGCGCTGAGTCATGCTGATCCGAACCGGATGCGAGAACAGATAATCCTGTGTGCATCACGGCAATTTATTGAGGGTGATGTACAGCACTGGTGGCACCCGCCACACGGCAACGGGGTGCGCACGCGCTGTTCCGATGACTATCTGTGGCTTCCGCTTGCCGTTTGCCACTATGTTGAAACGACGGGGGATATGGATGTACTGGAAACACGTATTCCTTATCTGGAGGGACGTCCGCTTCAGCCTGGTGAAGAGTCTGCCTATGATACGCCGGTGATCAGCGGTACCGAAGAGACTCTCTGGTTACACTGCGTCAAAGCCATTAAGTATGGACAACAGTTCGGGGAGCATGGTCTGCCGCTGATGGGGGCGGGTGACTGGAATGACGGCATGAATCGGGTGGGGATCGAAGGCAAGGGTGAAAGCGTCTGGCTGGGCTTCTTTCTGTTCGACATTTTGCAGCGGTTTGCGGCGCTGGCTGATCGCAGGCTGGATGAAAGCGTCGCCTCAATGTGCCGTTCACAGGCTGTGCGCCTGCAAAGCAATCTCGAAGCCCACGCCTGGGATGGCGAATGGTACCGGCGTGGATATTTTGACGATGGTACTCCCCTGGGGTCGAAAGCATCACAGGATTGCCGGATTGATGCGATTGCCCAGAGCTGGTCAGTATTGTCCGGGGCCGCTAGCCCGGGACGGTGCGCAAAGGCCATGCAGGCGCTGGATAAGCACCTTGTGGATAGCGAGGGGGGACTGATAAAACTATTAACGCCGCCTTTCGATGGGCACGGTCCAAATCCGGGTTACATACAGGGCTACCTGCCTGGTGTGCGGGAAAACGGAGGGCAGTATACACATGGCGCTATCTGGGCTGTGATGGCATTTGCCCGAATGGGGAATGCCGAACGTGCCTGGCAACTCTGGTCCATGCTCAGCCCGATAAATCATACTCTGAATGCGAACTCAGTCGGGATCTATAAAGCCGAGCCTTATGTCATGAGCGCTGATGTTTACAGCGTCGCTCCCCATATCGGACGTGCCGGATGGAGCTGGTATACCGGTTCATCAGGCTGGGCCTGGCGTTTACTTACCGAGGAATTACTGGGGATAAAACGTTCCGGTGCTGACCTTACGGTTCATGCCCGGTTGCCGGATGGGTGGCCGTCTTTTTCTATGACTTATCAATATGGCGAAAGCCATTATCAGATTAGTGTCTCACGCGGCGATGCAGAATATCGCGTTACACTGGATGGTGCTCTCCTCCCTGATGACAGAATACCGCTGCGGGATGATGGACAAAACCATACGGTTGAGATTATTCAGAACTGACACTGAGTCCAGACGCGCATTAACGTCTGCCGTTAATGCGCTGATTATCCCTGAGAACCTCAATCGCTGTCTGCATGGCGATTTTGTCATCTCGTTTTTTTTGCTTGTCCTGCATGACCTGAAGGTATTCCAGCAAAGTTCGGGTATTAATAGGTCGGCCCTGTTTGCCCACTGCCAACACGGCTTCGCCAAGAATAATTTTCACAGGTGGCAACTGGGCCGGGTACCAGTCAAGGGTGTCTTCTGATTTCATGATAAATTTCTCACGGAAGGGTATTATATCATAAATCAGACGTTTAATTTTCAATATCTGATATCCTGATTTAATCATAAATTAACATAACTTAAGCCAGTTATTTTTATATTAAGGCGTATAATAATTACTGTGTTCCTCAGAGAATTATTTATGTCTTATACAAAAGGACTCAGGCACTTTAAAGAAAGACCGGTGCATGTTGCCTGCCCGGTATGCGCATACAGAGCCGATCAGAAAGCAGGTAAACTAAGAAAAGATGCGGTTCTGGAGTGCCCTGCCTGCGGGCTGTTGTTCAGACCATCAGAATGCTGGTGTATCGGCGGCTGATCGGCTTCTGCCACCTAACGTGAGTGATGTTGGGAAATGACAATATTGCTCCTGTACTGCAGTTTGAGAGGATATGATGATGAAATCTAAAAAATCTATTTTTATTGAAGGACATATCCTTTCGAACAGCTGTCATGGGCAGGTCGGTCAATCTTTCTGTATCCACAGGGCCAGGTTTAATAATGGTAAATATGCGATTATCCGGGAAGCATCCGGAATATGTTTCAAGCCTGGCGAAATTATTCAACGAAACGATTGCGAGTGGTTTTATAACCTTACCAAAATTCGCCTTCTCTCATTTGAGTACCTTGAAGATGATGAATCCAGAAGACAATTTCTTGAATATCGATAATAAATTCATGCGTATCAATACGGCATATTTTTGCGGTTTTACAATTTCTTTCTGATTTTACAAATCTTATCCCCGTTCGTGACCTGGCATGCAGTTTACTTGAGGGTAAACTGCATGCCATGATCATTTTAACTTTTTGAGTAATATCGGTTAACTATCAATGTCGCTAACCTTCTTGTTCAGCAAGCGGGAGGCGCGCCAGTAGATCAGCAGCATCAGACCCATGACGATGGTCAGCGTAATGCTGGTGGCAGCACCGAACGGCCAATCGCGGATGTTCAGGAACTGAACTTTAATCACGTTGCCAATCAGCAGGTTTTTCGCCCCGCCCATTAAGTCGGAAACGTAAAACAGCCCCATTGCGGGCAGCATAACCAGCAGGCATCCGGCGATAATTCCCGGCATCGTTAACGGAATAATGATGCGGGTGAAGGTCTGAAGTTTACTGGCGCCCAAATCGCGCGCGGCTTCCAGCAGCGGTTTATCGAGCTTTTCAATGCTGGAATAGAGCGGCATCACCATAAACGGCAGCAGGATGTACACCAGGCCGATAATCACCGCGCTGGGGGTAAACATGATGCGAATGGGGGTATCGATAACGCCGAGCCACAACAGAAATTCGTTGAGGTAGCCCTTGGTGCTGAGGAATATTTTGAGTCCGTAGATGCGAATAAGCGAGTTGGTCCAGAACGGAACAATCAGCAGGAACAGCAGCAATGGACGCACTTTTTCCGGCAGTTTCACCAAAAACCAGGCAAACGGATAGCCGAGCACCAGACAGGCGAGCGTGGCAATCAGCGCCATATTGAGGGAGTGAACCAGTACCTCAAAATAGAGCGGATCGAGCAGGCGTGTATAGTTTTCCAGCGTAAAGACCATTTTGACGAAATTGGCGTCGTCGCGGGTCAAAAAGCTGGTGCCGATGATCATCAGGTTGGGCAGAAAGACAAATAACACAAGCCAACCGACAATGGTGACGATCACCACACTCTGGAATTTACTTGTGTTCTTCATCAGCCAGTACGACCTCCCAGCTTTCTACCCAGTTAATCGCCATTTTCTGGTCGAGAGAGTGGTCAAAGTCAGGATCGTCTTCGTTGAAGAATTCACTGACCATCACCATCTTGCCATTTTCCAGTTCCACAACCGACTCCAGCGTCATGCCCTTGTAGTTGCGTTCACGTACGTAGCCGATCAGGCCTTCGATATGATTGTCGTCGTTGATTTCATCAACGCGCAGATCTTCAGGGCGTAACAGGACGTGCAGCTTCTGCCCGGGAATCACCGCGAAGTTGACATAAATATTGCACTCGCGACCTTCAACGTTAGCACGAACGCGCTGTTCGTCCAGACGTTCTATCACCGTCGCGTTAAACATATTGATCTCACCGATAAACCCGGCGACGAACAGATTTTTCGGCTCTTCGTAGATTTCGCGCGGCGTACCGTCCTGCTCAATCTTGCCATCGCGCATCACCACGATACGGTCTGACATGGTCAGCGCCTCTTCCTGATCGTGAGTGACAAAGACAAAGGTGATACCAAGCTTACGTTGCAGCGCTTTCAGTTCGTTCTGCATCTGCTTGCGTAGTTTGTAGTCCAGCGCAGAGAGAGATTCGTCTAACAGGAGTAAACGGGGTTTATTGACCACCGCTCGGGCAATCGCTACGCGCTGCTGCTGTCCACCGGAGAGTTGATGCGGTTTTCGCTGGGCGAACTCTTCCAGCTGCACCATGCGTAGAGCTTCGGTAACGCGGGGAGGAATGTCGGCTGCGGGCGTTTTTTGCATGCGTAAGCCAAAGGCCACATTCTCAAAAACGGTCATGTGGGGAAATAACGCATAGCTTTGGAAGACGGTGTTCACGTAGCGGTTTTCCGCAGGAACGTGAGTGATGTCCTGGTTGTCCAACATGATATGACCGGAATCAACCGTTTCCAGACCGGCAATCAGGCGAAGAACGGTTGTTTTACCGCAGCCAGAGGGGCCAAGCAGCGTGAGAAACTCGCCATTATTGATGGTCAAATCCAGGCTGGAAATCACCTCTTTGCCATCGAAACTTTTGCGAATTCCCGCTAATTGCACCAGTGGAGAAAGCGAACGCGGTTGTTTATTCAATTTTTTACTCTGTCCCATGTAAACGCAACGGATGGCTGACCGCTGCGGGGTTCGTGGTTAACCACCTTGATGACTCTTAATGAGGGCCGTTATTCTACGGCAAACCATGGTAATCGCCAATCCTTGTTGCGAATTACTGACTTAGCCCTATAGTCAGAGGGGATGTCAGGGCGAAATATTCTCACTTGCGGGGATAAAAGTGACCTGACGCAATATTTGTCTTTTGTTGCTTATTGATAATGTTGTCACAAAAAGTGAGGGTGACTGCATGGATAAACTACTTGAGCGTTTTTTACACTACGTGTCGCTGGACACCCAATCAAAATCGGGCGTGCGGCAGGTACCCAGCACCGAAGGACAGTGGAAGTTATTACAACTGCTCAAACAACAGCTCGAAGAGATGGGGCTGGTTAACATTTCACTGAGCGAAAAGGGGACGCTGATGGCCACGTTGCCCGCTAACGTTGCTGGCAATATTCCCGCGATCGGCTTTATTTCCCATGTGGATACCTCACCGGATTTCAGCGGTAAAAACGTTAATCCGCAAATCGTTGAAAACTATCGCGGCGGCGATATTGCGTTAGGCATTGGTGATGAAGTTCTGTCGCCGGTGATGTTCCCGGTGCTGCATCAACTTCTGGGTCAGACGCTGATCACCACAGACGGTAAAACGTTGCTGGGTGCGGATGATAAAGCTGGCGTGGCGGAAATCATGACCGCGCTGGCGGTGCTCATCCAAAAAGATATTCCGCACGGTGATATCCGCGTGGCCTTTACGCCGGACGAAGAGGTTGGTAAAGGGGCGAAGCATTTTGACGTTGCGGCATTTGATGCGCAGTGGGCCTATACCGTTGACGGCGGTGGCGTGGGAGAGCTGGAATTTGAAAACTTCAACGCCGCGTCGGTTAATATCAAAATTGTCGGCAACAATGTGCATCCCGGTACCGCAAAAGGGGTGATGGTGAATGCGCTGTCGCTGGCTGCTCGTATTCATGCTGAGGTTCCGGCAGACGAAAGCCCGGAAACGACGGAAGGCTACGAAGGCTTTTATCATCTGGCGAGCATGAAAGGGACGGTCGATCGGGCGGATATGCACTACATCATCCGTGATTTTGACCGCAAGCAGTTTGAAGCGCGCAAACGCAAGATCATGGAGATCGCCAAAAAGGTCGGCAAAGGGTTACACCCGGATTGCTATATCGAACTGGTGATTGAAGACAGCTACTACAATATGCGCGAAAAAGTGATTGAGCATCCGCACGTGCTGGATATCGCCCAGAAGGCGATGCGCGATTGCGATATTGAGCCGGTGCTGAAACCTATTCGTGGCGGCACCGACGGCGCGCAGCTGTCGTTTATGGGGTTACCGTGTCCGAATCTGTTCACCGGAGGCTACAACTATCATGGTAAACATGAGTTTGTAACTCTGGAAGGAATGGAAAAAGCGGTACGGGTGATTGTACGTATTGCGGAATTAACCGCAAAGCAGCTGTAAATTTATCGATAGATGCCGGATAGCGCTTTGCTTTTCCGGCCTACAGTATTTCACTCCAAAAGGCCTGATAGGACGCGCTAGCGTCGCATCAGGCACCGTTCGTATTATCCTTCGAAGAACCAGTATCCGCTGTTAACCAGTGCGGCAAGCATGGCAAGGAAAGATGGATCTTCCAGCGCATCCTCAAAGTTCTCGGCCGTCAGAACAATATGGCTGGCAAGCGCTTCCAGGGCAGGGCGATGCGGGGAATCAATTTTCTCACCGTTGGCGTAGACGTCATCGCCGATGCGCAATACGCGCAATCCGCCCAGACGCACTAACACATCCCCTTGCTTCAGGGCATCGTAAATTTCGTCTGGCTGATACGGCGGCTCCGGTGGAGCAATATCCAGCTCATGACGAGACTGAGATATAAACTCGCCAAACCACTGCTGGAAATGTTCCGGCTGATTAATCAGTCCGAGCATCATTTCACGCAGCTTGTCCATTTCCTGCGGCAGAACGTCAGCCGGATGATCGCGCGGCGGCAGGTCAGGATCGCTGTAATACGTGCTGCCCAGCTCACGTTGCAAAACGTAATCGGCGAACCCGCTGATCAGTTCGCGAGTATTCGGCGCGCGGAAACCGACCGAATAGTTCATGGCGTTTTCCAGCGCATAGCCTTCGTGCGGGAATCCTGGTGGAATGTACAGGATATCGCCGGGTTCCAGCTCTTCATCGATGATGGCTTCAAACGGGGCGACCTGCAGCAGGTCCGGGTGAGGGCAGTGCTGCTTCAACTGCAGTTTTTCGCCCACGCGCCAGCGACGTCGACCGGTTCCCTGGATGATAAACACATCGTACTGATCAAGATGTGGGCCAACGCCGCCGCCGGGTACGGAGAAGGAGATCATCAGATCGTCGATTCGCCAGTCCGGCAGTTCGCGAAACGGACGCATCAGCGCGGCGGTGGGTTCATGCCAGTGATTGACCGCCTGTACCAGCAGCGACCAGTTGTTCTCGCCGAGATGATCATAGCTTTCGAACGGACCGTGGCTAACCTGCCATTTACCGTCCTGGTGGCTGACGAGTCGGCTGTCGACTTCGCTTTCCATTGCCAGTCCAGCCAGTTCGTCAGGAGAGAGTGGATCAATAAAGTTGTTAAACCCGCGTTTTAAGACCACCGGGCGTTTCTGCCAGTGGCGTTCAAGAAAATCGGGCCAGTTAAGTGTGAGTTGGTATTCCATAATGAGCATCCCGCAGGCTGGTATCTGCAACCGATTATAACGGATACTTAACCGCAAGCGGGAAATCAGTACATATTTATTACATGCGGCGATTACTCGTCTTTTTGCCCCGGCTGCTGGCGGCCAAAAATAACTTCCATGCGCGCGCCACCCAGCAGGCTATCGCCTGCAATAATCTGCCCGTCATACTGTTCGGTGATTTCTCGCGCCACCGCCAGTCCAACGCCTTGCCCTGGTCGTAACGTATCGACACGTTGTCCACGGTCAAACACCACTTCCCGTTTGCTTTGCGGAATACCTGGACCATCATCTTCAACCAGAATGTGTAGCTGATCTTCGGACAGATGCGCTGAAATCTCGACAAACTCCAGACAATATTTACATGCGTTATCCAGCACGTTGCCCATCACTTCGACAAAATCGTTCTGTTCGCCCACAAAACTGATTTCGGGTGAGATATCGAGATTTATGTTGACGCCTTTACGCTGATACACCTTATTTAGCGCCGAGGTGAGTTTATCCAGCAACGGCGCGACTGGATGCAGTTCGCGGCTAAGCAGCACGCTGCTGCCACGCATGCTGGCGCGATGCAGGTAATAGCCAATCTGCTGGGAAATACGGCTGATTTGTTCCAGCATGATGGGTTCCGCGTCGCTCACGTTCATTTTTTCATTACGCATCGAGCGGAGCGTACTCTGTAATACCGCCAGCGGTGTTTTCAGGCTGTGGGTGAGGTCTGTTAACGTCGTACGGTATTTGTCGTAGCGCTCGCGTTCGCTTTTTAAAAGTCGATTAAGATTGCGGACCAGGCTGGTCAGTTCGCGCGTGGTGGCGGGGTTTAGCATCTCTCGATGATGTTCCTCAAGCTCACGGACTTCACGCGCCAGCGATTCGATAGGCCGCAGACTCCACCAGGCGGCTACCCATAACAGCGGAATGACCAGCAATAGATTGGCGACCAGCACATAAATAAACCAACTCCAGACCATATACGAGCGCTTTAGCTCAATAGGAATGGTATCGACAACCACAATGGTCAACTGTGGCATTCTGGCAGTGGCGGGGTAGACGTTCACGGCGACCGAGTGGGTCATTTCGGCATCGTCGTCATCTTCTCTGACTTCTTTTAGCTGCTGCTGAGCGGAGTGATCTTCGCCCAGTAAGGTGCTGGTGGCATCTACATTGGCTTCAATCTCATGAAAACCGTTCGCTTTTAGCCATTCCGGTTGGATACTGTGCGTCAGCCAGGGAACATTGCGCTGCGCCCACAACAACTCACCGTCTTCGTTATAGATCAGCGACATTGTTGGGCTTTGCATATCGAGATTCTCAGGCAGCTCGACGTTTATCTTACCGTTCTCCCATTTTGCCAGGGTATAGAACAGGTTACTTTCACCCCGCAGCAGGCGGAACGTTGTTTTATCAAAGCTGACGCTGTAGCCCACCAGGGCAACCATGCCGTAGGCCAGCGAAAGCACCAATACCACGCCCGCGGTTGCCAGTAAAAAGCGCAACCGCAGTGATAACGGGAAAAAATGACGCAATAATTTATTCATTAGCGCAGTTCAAAAAGATATCCCTGGCCACGCACGGTGGTGATGACATCATCCGGGTATTGCGCCTGTATTTTTTTACGCAGACGCCCCATCAGAACATCAATGGTGTGGCTTTCACGCAGCTCGGCATCCGGGTAAAGCTGCAACATGAGCGAATCTTTACTGACCACTTTACCGTTGTTACGGATAAGTGTTTCCATAATGGTGTATTCGAACGCCGTGAGCTTGATAACTTCATCATTGACGGATAACTCGCGCCGAGAGAGGTCCACCTGGAAAGGAGGAAGAGAGATAATCTGCGATGCCAGACCGCTGTTGCGACGCATAAGTGCCTGCATGCGCGCAGCCACCTCTTCGATATGAAACGGTTTGGTGACGTAATCGTCGGCTCCGGCGCTGAGTACTTCCACCTTGTCTTGCCAGCCTTCACGCGCGGTTAACACCAGAATCGGCAACGAAACCTCATTGCTGCGCCAACGGCGGATCAATGACAAACCGTCTTCATCGGGGAGTCCTAAATCAACGATCGCGATATCCGGCAGATGTTCATTCAGATAATAGTCCGCTTCCTTCGCATCTTCTGCATCATCCACCTGATGCCCTAAATCCTGTAACTGAACCTTGAGGTGGTGGCGTAATAAAGCATTATCCTCGACAACCAGTACGCGCATCATCGTTTCTCCCTAAAATAACGGTATAAATAGTTTAACGCTGATTATGAAGATTGAAAGCAGCGCTATGAAATTAAACAATATCTTCCCATGCGAGGGCGCATATCTCGCCTGGCCTCATCCTTGTATGTACGGCAACAATGATGATTAATGCCTGGCTACGGGGAAGGGCGGCTATCAGTACCTGGTACTCATGAATTAAAAGTGGGTCGGGTCCATTTTTAGATAACTTGAGTCGCGACACTCCTTCATAAGGAGCATGCAATATAAACTGGCTTCGGTTTGCGAGCTTAAGCATTTCTGATAAAACTGCCATCTGTTTATTGACTGTTGAGGGCGCGCGGCCCTGTCTGGCCAGATTCGGCATTGCCGGGTTAATAATTGTCCCGGTCAGTCACTCCTTTCGGTAATGCAAAATGTCGGCATGCTCAATATCTACCAGACGGGCATTTTCTGCGATTACACGCTGTAACGTATTTACGACCGAAGTAAGCGGTAGCAGCGTTGCACCAGATACCTCTAAGGCTTTGGTGTCTGTAAAAAAATCACTCAGCTCTTTAAACGTGGTGATTTTTTTGGCTGTGATGAACTTCTTAAGCGTTTTGGGTTCCGGGAAACGTTCCGCATAGTCGAACTTACCGAACTGTATTTCGCTTGTTCTGAGCGCGCGAAGATTTCCAGCTTTTTTGATGTTGTTGCTGTTCACTGTCCAGCCCCGAAGGACTTCGCGGCAACGTATGCCGCGATAGGTAAATATGATCCGTTTAAAATGAACGATACCAATCGTATTTTTACCGAATCAACCCCGAGGATGCTCAAAACATCATCTGGCCTGAATCTCCATTGACTATATTACAGACTTATGTAAAACGATGCCGAGACTGATTAGAATCAGCATTGTTCATACATCAGCTAAAGATTATTTTCCTATTAGAGAGACTTTTAATCTTCTTGATAAAGTAATTAAATCTTTCCTTCCGAATAGTTTAAACAGATTAAACCAGCGGTTCTTACCCAAGTAATTTAGTTTTATTAATTGGGGGTTGTAATGGTAGCACATTATAAAAATACCCTGATCGTCATCAACTATGTTATTTTTGAGGGTTTTTATTTGACACTGACAAACTAGTTTGTAAAATTCCTTCCATTTTTTTTGTGTTGCTACGATTGCCCCACCAATAATATAGGAGCGATTGTTAATCATGTGGTCAAAAACCTGATGGATAGTTTTGACTGTCAGGCCTTTTTTAACTGTAAAGAAATTAACTTTGTTTCGGTCGAAAGGATAATCCCATCGAGATAACCCTCTGGTTACTTCTGCACTACGGCAGTAACCAAAGTCAACCCATGCAACCATATCATTATTTACAAGATTTAACTCTATAGCTCTGTTGACAAAATATGTTTTCAGATTGCAAACCAGTGCATAGTCTGGGGACCAGTATTCGGGATTAATCAACTGGCGAGTTTCAAGCTTGCTTATGAATTCGACATCTTTTTGAATCTGCGAAATTATTTTTTTAATATGTCGAAATTTTTTATTAATATCTAAAGCCACTACAACAGTGTTTTTCCCGTGTCTAATTTTTTCAACTTTGGGTTTAAGTTCACTGGATGTAAAAATGACCATATCATTATCTAATTCAGACAGGTTTTTAAAATACTGAATATAGGTATCAGATGTTCTCTCTAAATGAGGAGAGAAACCTTTATTACTCGTCCAGTCTCCTCGTCCTATATCGAAAAACGCTGTAACTATGGTAATAGATGAATTCATTTTCATACAACCCGTGTTTTATACCTATCCAATAACTACTAAAATGTTGAATACATATTTATTATGTCTGTCATATGGAGGCATTCTATCAGTATCAACATGAGGCGGGAAGCATCATGTGATATTTAAAATGAAAAACAATGGGTTGCACTTATCGAATTTTTGAGGATTTCAACGGATATACCAAACAACAGGTTAGCACAATGTATTATTTAATGATAAATAATACATGGCGGTATTATTTGCTTTGCAACTGTCTGTTTTTTATAATATATGATAACCATAGGTTGCTGAATTAAATAAAACAGTATTCCTTCCATGATATTTGGAGTAATAACGGACATCATTAAAGATGACTAGGCTGGCCAATTGATAGTGAGCAGAAATGAGAGTTGCTGCAACCACGGTGTAAACAAGAGTATGATTGCGTCTCACAGGTTAATGTTCGTTAGTGCGAGTAATGATGCCACGATGTAGCGATATTGAAATGGCCTGGCATGCTTAGATACATGGAGAACCGAATGCCCGGAAGACTGTCACCACACAGTGGTTCGTCCAGGAACTGATCAAGGTTAAATGGAACTGGACGATGAAACACGCTAACGACTGGATCGAGTGGTATGTGGCAATGTTATTCAGGATGGGTCGTTCATGAAATAAAAAGCCGGATAAGGTGATAGCCTCCATCCGGCTAAAATACGCATTAGCTCGCCTGTTTTTTCATCATGCTGAAGATAAACAGCAGCGCAGCACACAGCACCACGGAAGGACCTGCCGGGGTGTCATAGAAGGCCGAGAAGGTCAGCCCGCCTGTAACCGCTATCATTCCCACACCAACGGCAACCCCTGCCATCTGTTCTGGCGTACGGGCAAAGCGACGGGCGGTTGCCGCAGGGATAATAAGCAGCGAGGTGATAATTAACGCCCCGACAAATTTCATCGCCACGCCAATAGTTAATGCTGTGACCAGCATCAGCAGAAGCTTAACGCGTTGCAGCTTCACGCCATCCACAAATGCCAGATCCGGACTGATGGTCATCGACAGCAGGTTGCGCCACTGCCAGAACAAAATCGCCAGAACGATAACCACCCCAATGGCGATGGAGATAAGATCTTCTGGCGTCACGGCGAGCAAATCACCAAACAGATAGGCCATCAGATCTACACGGATGTTGGACATCAGGCTGACGACAACCAGCCCTAATGACAGCGCACTGTGGGCCATAATGCCCAATAAAGTATCGATCGCAAGGTGAGGGCGCTTTTCCAGCCATACCAGACCGCCTGCCAGCAACAAGGTGACGACGATGACCGCATAGAAAGGGTTTACATCCAGCAGCAGGCCAAAGGCGACCCCCAGTAGCGAAGCGTGGGCCAGCGTATCACCGAAATAAGACATTCGACGCCAGACCACAAACGAGCCGAGCGGGCCAGCGGCACAGGCCAGCATGATCCCGGCTAACCAACCGGGTAATAACAATTCAATCATGAGTGACCATTTCCCCGGCGTAAGACGATACGACCCTGTAAATCGTGGCGGTGATTATGATTATGACGGTAAATTCCGAGTTGTTCGGCACCGCGTTGTCCGAACATTGAGATGAATTCCGGGTGCATGGAAACCACTTCCGGCGCACCAGAACAACAAATATGATGGTTCAGGCACAGTACCTCATCGGTTTTTGCCATCACCAGATGCAGGTCATGAGAAACCATCAGTACGGCGCAATCCAGTTCACGTCGCAACTGGTCGATAAGATCGTACAGTGCGACTTGCCCATTGACATCCACGCCCTGGGTTGGCTCATCAAGCACCAGTAGCTGAGGTTTATTCAATAAAGCACGGGCCAACAGGACGCGTTGCGTCTCCCCGCCAGAGAGTTTTTGCATCGGCGCATTCATCAGATGTCCGGCCTGAACACGCTTCAGTGCCGGAAGGATATCTTCTTTTTTGGTGCCGGGACGTAGGCGCATAAACCGACTTACCGTCAGCGGAAGCGTCGTATCGAGGTACAGTTTTTGCGGCACATAGCCAATCCGCAATCGACCATTACGCTTGATAACTCCCTCATCAGCCTCTACCAGCCCTAATACAACGCGCACCAGCGTAGATTTCCCGGCACCATTTGGGCCGAGAAGCGTCAATATTTTACCGGGTCGAAGTTCAAGCGATACGTCAGAGAGGACGCGGCGTTGACCATAAGAGACCGAGACATTTTCCAGTGAAACCAAAGTCGTCATATCAATTTTAGTCTTGCAGAAGTTATAGAATGTTATAATATCACAATTCTCACATTCATTACGATGATTGGTCGCATTATGTTACATAAAAATACGCTTCTTTTCGCAGCATTATCCGCTGCTCTTTGGGGTAGTGCAACACAGTCGGCAAATGCCGCTGTCGTGGCCTCTCTTAAGCCACTGGGGTTTATCGCTTCAGCCATTGCTGACGGGGTTACTGACACCCAGGTTCTGCTGCCTGACGGGGCTTCCGAACACGATTACTCATTACGTCCTTCAGACGTAAAACGCTTACAGGGCGCGGACTTAGTCGTTTGGATTGGACCTGAGATGGAAGCGTTTATGGAAAAATCAGTCAAGAATATTCCTAACGCAAAACAGGTAACGATTGCGCAGCTCAATGACGTGAAACCGTTACTCATGAAAGGTGCTGACGACGATGATGACGATCATGGACATAATGATGCCGGCAGTGAAAAAAGTGACGAGCATCACCATCACGGCGATTACAACATGCATCTTTGGCTTTCCCCAGAGATAGCACGGGCCTCAGCGGTTGCAATCCATGAAAAATTAGTGGAACTTATGCCGCAAAGTCGAGCCAAACTTGACGCCAACCTGAAGGATTTTGAGGCACAATTAGCCGCAACCGATAAGCAGGTAGGTAACGAGCTCGCGCCGCTCAAGGGAAAAGGTTACTTCGTTTTTCATGACGCCTATGGCTACTACGAAAAACACTACGGACTAACACCGCTTGGTCACTTTACCGTGAACCCTGAGATTCAACCTGGTGCGCAGCGTTTACATGAAATAAGAACACAGTTGGTTGAGCAAAAAGCAACCTGCGTTTTTGCTGAGCCACAGTTCAGGCCAGCGGTCGTTGAAGCCGTCGCGAGAGGGACATCCGTTCGAATGGGAACGTTGGATCCGCTCGGAACGAATATCAAACTGGGTAAAACAAGCTATTCAGCGTTTTTGAACCAATTAGCCAACCAGTATGCGAGCTGCCTGAAAGGAGATTAATGAGGAAGTGATTACGTGCAACAGATAGCCCGCTCTGTCGCTCTGGCATTTAATAATCTGCCGCGGCCCCATCGCGTTATGCTGGGGTCGCTTACCGTACTGACATTGGCCGTCGCTGTCTGGCGGCCCTATGTTTACCATCCTGATTCTGCACCTATCGTCAAAACTATCGAGCTGGAAAAAAGCGAGATTCGTTCACTATTGCCTGAGGCCAGCGAACCTATCGATCAGGCCGCTCAGGAAGACGAAGCTATCCCACAGGACGAACTGGATGACAAAACGTCTGGTGAAGCCGGCGTGCATGAGTATGTTGTCTCCACGGGCGATACGCTGAGCAGTATTCTGAATCAGTACGGCATCGATATGGGTGACATCAGCCAGCTCGCGGCTTCCGACAAACAACTGCGTAACCTGAAAATTGGTCAGCAACTTTCCTGGACGTTAGGCGCGGAAGGTGATTTGCAGCGCCTGACCTGGGAAGTCTCCCGTCGTGAAACCCGTACTTACGATCGCACCGCGACAGGTTTTAAAATGAGCAGCGAAATGCAGCAGGGCGATTGGATTAACAGCCGAATCAAAGGCACCGTGGGCGGAAGTTTTGTCGCCAGTGCCAAAGATGCCGGACTGACCAGCTCTGAAATCAGCGCAGTGATTAAGGCCATGCAGTGGCAGATGGATTTCCGCAAACTGAAAAAAGGCGATGAGTTCTCGGTACTGATGTCTCGCGAAATGCTGGACGGTAAACGTGAGCAAAGCCAACTGCTGGGCGTACGCTTGCGTTCTGAAGGCAAAGATTATTACGCAATCCGTGCTGAAGACGGTAAGTTCTATGACCGCAACGGTACCGGACTGGCGAAAGGCTTTATGCGTTTCCCGACGGCTAAGCAGTTCCGCATCTCTTCCAACTTTAACCCGCGTCGTCTGAACCCGGTGACCGGACGCGTTGCGCCGCACAAAGGTGTCGATTTTGCGATGCCGCAGGGGACGCCGGTGCTGTCGGTGGGTGATGGCGAAGTGGTTGTAGCGAAGCGCAGCGGCGCAGCCGGATACTATGTTGCGGTTCGTCATGGTCGCACCTATACCACGCGTTATATGCACCTGCGTAAGTTGTTGGTCAAACCAGGACAAAAAGTGAAACGTGGCGATCGTATCGCGCTGTCTGGCAATACCGGGCGTTCAACGGGTCCGCATCTGCACTACGAAGTCTGGATCAACCAGCAGGCAGTGAATCCTCTGACGGCGAAACTGCCGCGCACAGAAGGCCTGACCGGCTCGGATCGTACCGATTACCTGGCACAGGTGAAAGAGGTTGTTCCTCAGTTGCGTTTCGATTAATTAACACGCTGACAGAGCCGGTACGCTATGCGTGCCGGCTTTTTTATTTTGTACGGCGCATCGCGCGCCGCTACACTATCAGCAGATCTACTTTTCGCCGTACCAGACACTGGAAGAGCATGGAAACGAAAAAAAAGAATATTGAATATATCCCCGAGTTTCACAAATCATTTCGCCATCCGCGCTACTGGGGCGCATGGCTTGGTGTGGCGGCGATAGCAGGTATTTCGTTAACGCCAGCATCATTTCGCGATCCAATTCTGGCAAAGCTCGGAAGAATGGCCGGGCGGCTGGGAAAAAGCTCGCGTCGCAGAGCACTGATCAATTTATCCCTCTGCTTTCCTGAGCGCAGCGAAGCTGAGCGTGAAGCTATTGTCGATGAGATGTTTGCGACTGCGCCTCAGGCGATGGTTATGATGTCGGAACTCGCCCTACGCGGCCCGGAAAAAATTCAGCATCGGGTTGACTGGCAGGGGCTGGAAATCATCGAAGAGATGCGTCGCAACGATGAAAAAGTGATTTTTCTGGTTCCTCATGGTTGGGGCGTAGATATCCCAGCGATGCTGATGGCTTCCCAGGGACAGAAAATGGCTGCGATGTTCCACAATCAGGGAAACCCGGTATTCGATTATGTCTGGAACACGGTACGCCGTCGTTTCGGTGGTCGTTTGCATGCGCGTAATGATGGCATCAAACCGTTTATTCAGTCTGTACGTCAGGGATATTGGGGATACTACCTGCCGGATCAGGACCATGGCCCTGAGCACAGCGAGTTTGTGGATTTTTTTGCTACCTATAAAGCCACGTTACCGGCGATTGGCCGCCTGATGAAGGTGTGTCACGCCCGTGTGGTGCCGCTGTTCCCGGTATACAATGGGAAAACGCATCGCTTAACGATTCAGGTTCGTCCTCCGATGGATGACATCCTGACGGCGGATGACCACACCATTGCCAGACGAATGAACGAAGAAGTGGAAATCTTTGTGGCGCCGCATCTCGAGCAATACACCTGGATTCTAAAACTGCTTAAGACGCGTAAACCTGGTGAAATTGAGCCTTATAAGCGTAAAGATCTTTATCCGAAGAAATAAAAAAAAAGCCTCTCAAACGAGAGGCTTTTTTACATCAAACGGGGCGTTACTCGACGGTCAGAATACGCGTGGTATTCGTTGAGCCAATGGTGCTCATGACATCGCCTTGCGTCACAATGACCAGGTCGCCGGAAACCAGATAGCCTTTATCGCGCAGCAGATTCACAGCTTCATTGGCGGCAACGACGCCGTCAGTTTCGCTGTCAAAGTGAACTGGGGTGACGCCGCGATACAAGGAAGTAAGATTCAGCGTACGTTCATGACGAGACATCGCGAAAATCGGCAGACCAGAACTGATACGTGAAGTCATCAGCGCAGTACGACCGGATTCCGTCATTGTGATGATAGCGGTGACCCCTTTCAGGTGGTTAGCGGCATACATCGCTGACATGGCAATCGCTTCTTCAACGTTATCAAACTGCACGTCAAGGCGGTGTTTAGAAACATTGATGCTCGGGATCTTCTCAGCACCCAAACAGACGCGTGCCATAGCCGCGACGGTTTCAGCTGGGTACTGACCTGCTGCAGTTTCTGCAGAGAGCATAACGGCATCGGTACCGTCGAGGACGGCGTTAGCCACGTCCATCACTTCCGCACGGGTCGGCATTGGGTTGGTGATCATCGATTCCATCATCTGCGTGGCGGTAATGACCGCACGGTTCAGCTGACGTGCGCGGCGAATCAACGCTTTCTGAATACCTACCAGCTCAGGATCGCCAATTTCAACGCCCAGGTCGCCACGCGCCACCATCACCACGTCGGAGGCAAGGATGATGTCATCCATCGCATTCTGGTCGCAGACGGCTTCTGCACGTTCTACCTTGGCGACAATTTTCGCATCGCAGCCAGCGTCTCGCGCCAGACGGCGGGCATAGTTCAGATCTTCGCCGCAGCGCGGGAAGGAGACGGCCAGATAGTCAACGCTGATTTGCGCAGCGGTGACGATGTCGGCTTTGTCTTTTTCGGTCAGGGCTTCAGCAGAGAGACCGCCGCCCAGTTTGTTAATGCCCTTATTGTTGGACAGCGGGCCACCGACGGTAACTTCGGTGAAGACTTTCATGCCCTGAACTTCCAGCACTTTAAGCTGTACGCGACCGTCGTCGAGCAGCAGGATATCGCCTGGGACGACGTCAGCAGGCAGTCCTTTATAATCAATACCGACTTTTTCTTTGTCGCCTTCGCCTTTGCCGAGGTTGGCGTCTAACAGGAACTTGTCGCCAACGTTAAGAAATACTTTACCTTCTTTAAAGGTTGATACGCGGATTTTAGGTCCCTGCAGGTCACCCAAAATAGCTACATGACGTCCCAGTTTTGCGGCAATTTCACGGACCTTATCCGCCCGCAGTTTGTGATCTTCTGGAGAGCCGTGAGAAAAGTTCATACGTACGACGTTCGCACCCGCGGCGATAATCTTTTCAAGGTTATTATCGCGGTCAGTTGCCGGGCCTAACGTGGTAACGATTTTGGTTCTGCGAAGCCTTCTGGACATGTAATACTCCGTTGACTGAAACAACTTGGTGTTGCGTGAACATTAATCCGGTCGTTCTCAAATATTAACGGTAAATGAACGACCCGGATGATAAAAGGGTAGAACATTGTTATTGCTTTTAGCGGTCATCACTCTTGATGAGTAATTCTTTATCAAAACGCGATTCCTTGAGCGCTTCCTTGACACGCTTCAAGTTATCTCTAAATTTTGCCCCACGGCGCAAAGTAAATCCTGTAGCCAGCACATCTATCACGGTCAGTTGAGCAAGTCGAGAGACCATGGGCATATAAATGTCAGTATCTTCCGGTACATCGAGAGTAATTGCCAGCGTTGCTTCACGCGCCAGTGGCGTGCCGGGAGAGGTGAGGGCGATAACCATGGCGTCATTTTCCCGCGCCAACTGCGCCAGTTCCACCAGACTTTTGGTTCTTCCGGTATGAGAAATAAGCACAATGACGTCATCGTCGCTACAATTCATGCAACTCATGCGTTGCAGAACAATATCGTCGGAATAGATTACCGGTACGTTAAACCGGAAAAATTTATTCATTGCGTCATGCGCCACTGCGGCAGAAGAACCGAGGCCAAAGAAGGCAATTTTTTTCGCCTGAGTTAATAAATCTACTGCCCGGTTTACCGCTGCGTTATCCAGAGACTGGCGGACGTGGTCGAGGCTTGCCATCGCTGACTCGAAGATTTTCCCCGTGTAAGATTCTACGCTGTCATCCTCATCCACATTGCGATTAACATATGGGGTGCCATTTGCCAGACTTTGCGCCAGATGCAGTTTAAAATCAGGGAAGCCGCGGGTATCCATGCTGCGACAGAAACGGTTCACCGTCGGTTCGCTGACATTGGCTTCCACAGCAAGTGTGGCGATGCTTGAATGGATTGCCCGCTCGGGAGAGGCAAGAATAATGTCGGCAACTTTACGCTCTGACTTGCTCAACTGTTCCAGTTTTAACTGGATTTTTTCCAGCATATTCATGATGTAGGTAGACTCATGGGTCATGGGCAAAAACGATTTCAATGATACGGAGAAATCGGGGCATAATTTCGTGTATAGATATTACCCCTGCTAATGCAGCAACGGGGCAAAATGGACAGAATAGTTGTTGTTTTTTTTCATTACATGATCGGAGTCGGGTTTTCTTACGTCTTCAGGGGTACGAAAAAAGATGACTTTTTTGTCCAATTTGCGACGGCAAACGCCCATAAAGCGACTGTTCGCGGTAACAGCACGGCTGGATAAGCGTTTACGGTTTCCGGATTCACGTAAAAGCAGTACAGTGCACTGTAATAAAATTACAACCAGTGTCTGGCAAAAGCACCAGGCACTTAATTGAGGAGAATGACATGGCGGTAACGCAAACAGCCCAGGCATGTGATCTGGTCATTTTCGGCGCGAAGGGCGACCTGGCGCGGCGGAAATTGCTGCCTTCCCTGTATCAACTGGAAAAGGCCGGCCAGATTAACCCGGAAACCCGTATCATTGGGGTAGGGCGTGCCGACTGGGACAAAGCAGCCTATACCAAGGTTGTGCGTGAAGCGCTCGAAACCTTCATGAAAGAAAAAATCGACGAAGGTTTGTGGGAGACTCTCAGCGGTCGTCTGGAGTTTTGTAATCTGGACGTCAATGACACCGCCGCGTTTAGCCGTCTGGGCGAAATGCTGGATCAAAAATCACGTACCACCATTAACTATTTCGCGATGCCGCCAAGCACCTTTGGCGCGATCTGCAAAGGCCTGGGTGAAGCAAAGCTGAATGCTAAACCAGCCCGTGTTGTGATGGAAAAACCGCTGGGTACGTCGCTGGCAACATCCCGTGAAATCAACGATCAGGTCGGCGAGTATTTCGAAGAGTGTCAGGTTTATCGTATCGACCACTATCTTGGCAAAGAGACGGTCCTGAATCTGCTGGCACTGCGTTTTGCCAACTCCCTGTTTGTGAACAACTGGGATAACCGCACTATCGATCACGTAGAAATTACCGTGGCGGAAGAAGTGGGTATTGAAGGCCGTTGGGGCTATTTTGACCAGGCAGGTCAAATGCGCGACATGATTCAGAACCACCTGCTGCAGATCCTGTGCATGATTGCGATGTCTCCGCCGTCCGATCTGAGCGCCGACAGCATTCGTGATGAAAAAGTGAAGGTACTGAAATCGCTGCGTCGTATCGATCGTTCGAACGTACGTGAAAAAACGGTTCGCGGTCAGTACACCGCGGGTTTTGCCCAGGGCAAAAAAGTGCCGGGGTATCTGGAAGAAGAAGGCGCGAACAAGAGCAGCAACACGGAAACGTTTGTGGCGATCCGTGTGGATATCGATAACTGGCGCTGGGCGGGAGTTCCGTTCTACCTGCGTACCGGTAAACGTTTACCGACGAAGTGCTCTGAAGTGGTGGTTTACTTCAAAACGCCTGAGCTGAATCTGTTCAGAGAATCCTGGCAGGATCTGCCGCAGAACAAGTTGACCATCCGTTTGCAGCCTGATGAAGGTGTCGATATCCAGGTACTGAACAAAGTGCCGGGTCTGGATCACAAGCATAATCTGCAAATTACCAAGCTTGATCTGAGCTATTCCGAAACCTTCAACCAGACGCACCTTGCCGACGCCTATGAGCGCCTGCTGCTCGAAACAATGCGTGGAATTCAGGCGCTGTTTGTGCGTCGTGATGAAGTTGAGGAAGCATGGAAGTGGGTCGACTCAATTACCGAAGCCTGGGCGATGGACAACGACGCGCCGAAGCCGTATCAGGCAGGGACCTGGGGCCCGGTTGCTTCTGTGGCGATGATTACCCGAGATGGTCGTTCCTGGAACGAATTCGAGTAAAATATCATCTAGCCCATAGGTGTTATTTTACCGGTAACATGATCTAACACAGATTGTAGAATAATTTTTGCACTTTTAAGCTCCGCGTGGATTCACCCGCGGGGCTTTTTTTATTACACTGCCTGAAACGATTTTGCCCCTGAGCTACGGCCAACAAGCGATTCAGCTATTTTTACCCAACTGAAACACATTGTTGATCCAACGCTCTGACAGATAAATTTTAGGAGCCTCTATGAATCCGAATTTGTTACGCGTAACACAACGTATCGTCGAACGTTCTCGTGACACACGTTCCGCCTACCTCGCCCGTATTGAACAAGCGAAATCAACTACCGTTCATCGCTCGCAACTGGCATGCGGTAACCTGGCGCATGGTTTTGCTGCGTGTCAGCCGGACGATAAGGCCTCGCTGAAAAGCATGCTGCGTAACAATATCGCGATCATTACCTCCTATAACGACATGCTTTCCGCGCATCAGCCGTATGAACACTATCCGGCCATCATTCGTAAAGCACTGCATGAAGCCAATGCAGTAGGCCAGGTTGCTGGCGGTGTACCTGCAATGTGCGACGGTGTGACCCAGGGACAAGATGGGATGGAGCTTTCTCTGCTCAGTCGTGAAGTGATTGCGATGTCTGCTGCAGTGGGCCTTTCCCACAACATGTTCGACGGCGCGTTGTTCCTCGGCGTGTGCGACAAAATTGTCCCGGGCCTGGTAATGGCTGCGCTGTCATTTGGTCATCTGCCGTCAATCTTTATTCCTTCCGGTCCGATGGCGAGCGGTCTGGCGAACAAAGAAAAAGTGCGTATCCGTCAGCTGTATGCTGAAGGTAAAGTCGATCGCATGGCGCTTCTTGAATCCGAGGCGGCGTCTTATCACGCTCCGGGTACCTGTACGTTCTACGGCACGGCGAACACTAACCAGATGGTAGTGGAGTTTATGGGTATGCAACTGCCTGGCTCCTCATTTGTACATCCTGATGCGCCGCTGCGTGAAGCGCTGACTGCGGCTGCAGCCCGTCAGGTAACACGCCTGACCGGCAATGGCAATGAATGGATGCCGATCGGTAAAATGATCGATGAAAAAGTGGTAGTGAACGGTATTGTGGCGCTGCTGGCGACCGGGGGCTCTACCAACCATACGATGCACCTGGTGGCTATGGCGCGTGCGGCCGGGATTCTGATTAACTGGGATGATTTCTCCGATCTGTCCGATATCGTGCCGCTGATGGCGCGTCTGTACCCGAATGGTCCGGCAGATATTAACCACTTCCAGGCGGCGGGTGGCGTGCCGGTGTTAATGCGTGAACTGCTCAATGCGGGTCTGCTACATGAAGATGTGAACACCGTTGCCGGATTCGGTTTATCCCGCTACACCATGGAACCGTGGCTTAACGAGGGTGAACTGGACTGGCGCGAAGGGGCAGCGAAGTCTCTGGACAGCAACGTGATCGCCACCTTTGACCAACCATTCTCCCACCACGGCGGCACCAAAGTGCTGAGCGGTAACCTCGGGCGTGCGGTGATGAAAACGTCGGCGGTACCGGTAGAAAACCAGATTATTGAAGCGCCGGCAGTTGTCTTTGAAAGTCAGCATGATGTGTTACCCGCGTTCGATGCCGGTCTGCTTGACCGGGATTGCGTGGTGGTTGTGCGCCATCAGGGACCAAAAGCGAACGGAATGCCAGAATTACATAAACTCATGCCGCCACTTGGTGTATTATTGGACCGTTGTTTCAAAATTGCGTTAGTTACCGATGGACGACTTTCAGGTGCTTCAGGTAAAGTGCCTTCAGCAATCCATGTAACCCCGGAAGCCTATGATGGCGGGCTGCTGGCAAAAGTACGCGATGGCGACATCATTCGTGTGAATGGACAGACAGGTGAATTGACGCTGCTGGTGGATGAAGAGGAACTTGCCTCCCGTCAGCCACACATTCCTGATCTCAGCGCATCGCGCGTGGGTACGGGACGTGAAATGTTCAGCGCGTTGCGTGAAAAGCTGTCCGGTGCGGAGCAGGGCGCAACCTGTATCACTTTTTAAGACTTATTTTGTAATCAGGCGAGAGAAAACTCTGATGAAAAACTGGAAGACAAGTGCAGAAGCAATCCTGACCACTGGCCCGGTTGTACCGGTTATCGTGGTTAATAAACTGGAACACGCGGTGCCAATGGCAAAAGCGCTGGTTGCAGGGGGTGTGCGCGTTCTGGAAGTGACCTTACGTACCGCATGTGCGATGGATGCCATTCGCGCGATCGCAAAAGAAGTTCCGGACGCTATCGTTGGTGCGGGTACCGTACTGAATCCACAGCAGCTGGCTGAAGTCACTGAAGCGGGTGCGCAGTTTGCTATCAGCCCGGGCCTGACCGAGCCGCTGCTGAAAGCTGCAACTGAAGGCACTATTCCGCTGATCCCAGGCATTAGCACCGTTTCTGAACTGATGCTGGGTATGGACTACGGTTTGAAAGAGTTCAAATTCTTCCCGGCGGAAGCAAACGGCGGTACTAAAGCGCTGCAGGCAATTGCGGGTCCGTTCTCTCAGGTCCGTTTCTGCCCAACCGGCGGTATCTCTCCAGCGAACTACCGTGATTACCTGGCACTGAAAAGTGTGCTGTGCATCGGTGGTTCCTGGCTGGTTCCGGCAGATGCCCTGGAAGCTGGTGATTACGCACGCATTACCAAGCTGGCTCGTGAAGCAGTAGAAGGCGCGAAGCTGTAATAACGCAAAATGCCCGGTAATCATTACCGGGCCTGCGAGTCTGAAACGGGCCATCTGGCCCGTTTTTTATCCTGCGACTTTCACCTGTGCCGCCGCGTCTTTCGCGCGTGTCACCGCGTCTTCAATACTCTGCGCTGTGGCCAGCACAACGCCCATACGACGGCTCCCGTCGATGTCTGGCTTGCCGAAGAATCTGACTTGCATACCTGTGCCCACAGCGGCCTGTACGTTATCAAACGTGACATTCTGGCTGGTAAGCTGCGGCAGAATAACGGCGGAAGCAGAAGGCCCATATTGACGGATTGCGCCAACCGGCAGACCGAGAAATGCGCGAACATGCAGGGCAAACTCAGACAGATCCTGCGAAATCAAGGTCACCATACCCGTGTCGTGAGGGCGAGGGGAAACTTCGCTGAAAATCACCTCATCACCGCAGACAAATAGCTCTACCCCAAACAGACCGTGGCCGCCCAGCGCCAGCACCACCTTACGGGCAATCTCCTGCGCTCGAGCCAGCGCCAGTTCACTCATCTGCTGCGGCTGCCAGGATTCGCGATAATCGCCATCTTCCTGACGATGTCCTACCGGTGCGCAGAAATGCACGCCATCAACGGCGCTGACGGTAAGCAGGGTGATTTCAAAATCAAAATTCACTACGCCTTCGACGATAACGCGTCCGGCACCTGCTCGGCCGCCTTGTTGAGCATAATTCCAGGCTTCAGTGAGTCGATCGGCGGAACGGATAAAGCTCTGTCCCTTACCGGAGGAACTCATTACCGGCTTCACGATGCAGGGATAGCCGATTTCGGCGACGGCCTCGCGAAAGCGGTCTTCGCTGTCAGCAAAGCGGTAAGAAGAGGTCGGTAGAGATAATTCTTCGGCGGCGAGACGACGGATTCCTTCGCGGTTCATGGTCAACTGCGTCGCTCGGGCGCACGGCACGATGTTGTGACCGTCTTGTTCCAGTTTTACCAGCATATCCGTGGCAATCGCCTCTATTTCCGGCACGATATAATGTGGTTTTTCACGCTCGACGAGCTGGCGTAAAGCATCGCCATCCAGCATGTTGATTACGTATGAGCGATGGGCAACGTGCATGGCTGGCGCGTCGGGGTAACGATCCACGGCAATGACTTCCACACCCAGGCGTTGGCATTCAATCGCCACCTCTTTACCCAGTTCACCTGAACCTAATAACATCACTCGCGTTGCTGCGGGACGCAGCGCTGTGCCTAATAACGTCATAAATTAATCCCCTGTTTTATCTGGGCGCAGTATATACGAAAACGTTTGCGTCTGTCTTTATTACCAGGTTGATTTCAAGGCGCAAAAAGAATATACTGTACATAAATACAGGTAATTTAAGAGGCTGCAAAAATGGCGGTTGAAGTTAAATACGTAGTCATTCGGGAAGGTGAGGAAAAAATGTCGTTTACCAGCAAAAAGGAAGCCGATGCGTATGACAAAATGCTTGATACAGCAGATTTGCTCGACACATGGCTGGAGCAATCGCCGGTAGCGCTGGAAGACGAGCAGCGCGAAGCGCTTTCCCTGTGGCTGGCTGAGCAGAAAGATGTGCTGAGCGCCATTCTGAAAAACGGCAAGCTGCCCTCTCCGCAGGCGGTCGAAAACGATGCGCACGCTGAGGATGATACTCAGGCTGCCTGAAACGACTTGCGCTCCTGACGTTTTGTACCATGCTTTTCCCTGAATCATTGTGCAATCCCTGACGTCTTTTCACGTTGCAACAGGCAACCTGAAGGACGAAGGGGAGATTAAGGAGAAAAGAATGTATAAAAAAAGAGCGTTGTTGAGCCTGCTGTTGTTATCTGCCAGCGTATCTGTATTTGCGGCAAATATGGAAAGCAAGAAAGTTCAGTTCCCCAAGTGCGAAGGACTGAATGCTGACGGTATCGCGGCGAGCGTGAAACGTGATTATCAGCAAAATCGCATCGCGCGCTGGGCTGACGATCAAAAACGCGTCGGGCAAGCCGATCCTGTCGCCTGGGTCAACACGCCCGATATTACGGGTAAAGATGGGAAATGGTCAGTTCCCCTCACGGTTCGCGGTAAAAGCGCGGATATTCACTACCAGGTAAAAGTCGACTGCAAAGCCGGAACGGCGGAGTATCAGTCGCAGTAACGAAGGTAGAAGGTATTTGCACTTCTTTTGATGACCTGAACACTTCCTGACATCCCCTCGGGTACGCTTTGATGATTATTCGTCTGTACTTGAGGGGCAACATGGCTAACTGGCTGAATCAACTTCAATCTCTTCTTGGGCAAAAAGGATCTTCCGCGTCATCTTCTGGTGAGCAAGGGCTGAGTAAACTTCTGGTTCCCGGCGCGTTAGGCGGTCTGGCAGGATTACTGGTTGCCAACAAATCTTCACGTAAATTACTGAGTAAATACGGCACCAGCGCGCTTCTGGTGGGCGGCGGTGCGGTTGCCGGTACCGTGTTATGGAACAAATACAAGGATAAGGTTCGCGCGGCGCATCAGGGGGAGCCGCAGTTCGGTGCACAAAGCTCGCCGCTGGATGAGCGAACCGAACGACTGATCCTGGCGCTGGTTTTTGCGGCGAAAAGCGATGGTCATATTGATGCCAAAGAACGTACCGCCATTGAGCAGCAACTTCGTGAAGCAGGCGTGGAAGAGCAGGGACGCGTTCTGATCGAACGCGCCATTGAACAACCGTTAGATCCTCAGCGCCTGGCACAAGGGATCCGCAACGAAGAAGAGGCGCTGGAAATATACTTCCTGAGCTGTGCGGCGATTGATATCGACCACTTTATGGAGCGTAGCTATCTGAACGCGCTGGGCGATGCGTTGAAGATCCCGCAGGATGTTCGTGAAGGCATTGAACAGGATCTCAAGGAACAAAAACAGGCTTTACCAGGTTAATTACTTACCGTTAAGGCGCATGTTTCGCTTGCATCATTGCTGTCTTTTGCCACCCTTATAGGATGTTTAAGCAAAAGAACAATGACATGCTACCAAAAGCTTCTCGTATCCCCCACGCCATGACGAATCATGGCGATACCCGCGTTGATAATTTTTACTGGCTGCGAGATGACACCCGCTCGCAGCCAGAAGTGCTGGATTATCTGCAACAAGAAAATGCGTATGGCCGCCAGATTATGGCCTCGCAGCAGGCATTGCAGGATCGCGTCCTGAAAGAGATTATCGACCGTATCCCGCCTCAGGATGCTTCCGCCCCCTATGTGAAGAATGGTTATCGCTACCGGCATATTTATGAACCGGGGTGCGAATATGCCATTTATCAGCGTCAGTCTGCCTTCAGTGAAGAGTGGGATGAATGGGACACCTTGCTGGATGGTAACCAGCGCGCGGCCCACAGTGAGTTTTATACGCTGGGGGGACTGGCGATATCTCCGGATAACACCATCATGGCGTTGGCCGAAGATTATCTCTCGCGTCGGCAATATGGCGTGCGTTTTCGCAATCTGCAAAGCGGCAACTGGTATCCGGAAGTGCTGGAAAACGTTGAAGCGGATCTGGTCTGGGCGAATGACTCGCAAACCTTCTATTACGTGCGCAAACACGCAACGACGCTGCTCCCGTATCAAGTGTGGCGGCATACCGTCGGCTCGCCGTCATCACTGGATGAGCTGGTGTATGAAGAAGCCGATGACATGTTTTATGTCAGTCTGCATAAAACGACCTCGTTACATTATGTGGTTATTCATATCGCCAGCGCGACCACCAGTGAGGTTTTGCTGCTTGACGCAGAACTGGCGGATGCCGAGCCGTTAGTCTTTTTAGCGCGACGCAAAGATCACGAGTACAGTCTCGATCACTATCAGCATACGTTTTATCTGCGTTCCAACCGGCAGGGTAAAAATTTCGGTCTGTACCGTACCCGTGTGCGTGATGAACAAGCCTGGGAGACGCTGATCCCGCCGCGCGACAGCGTCATGTTGGAGGGCTTTACGCTGTTCACAGACTGGCTGGTGGTGGAAGAGCGTCAGCGGGGCTTAACCAGCCTGCGACAGATTAATCGTAAAACGCGCGAAGTGGTCGGTATCGCTTTTGATGATCCGGCGTATGTGACATGGCTTGCCTATAATCCAGAACCTGAGACATCGCGTCTGCGTTATGGCTATTCCTCCATGACCACACCGGACACGCTGTTTGAACTGGATATGGACACCGGAGAGCGTCGCGTACTCAAACAGACGGAGGTCCCAGGGTTTGATGCGGCGAACTACCGTAGCGAACACGTCTGGATCACCGCGCGTGATGGCACCGAGGTTCCGGTTTCGCTGGTTTACCATCAAAAGTATTTCCTGAAAGGGAAAAATCCGTTACTGGTCTACGGCTATGGCTCGTATGGCGCCAGCATGGACGCCGATTTCAGCAGCAGCCGCTTGAGCTTACTGGATCGCGGCTTTGTTTATGCCATTGCTCATGTGCGTGGCGGCGGCGAGTTAGGACAGCAGTGGTACGAAGACGGTAAGTTTCTGCTCAAGAAAAATACCTTCAATGACTACCTCGACGTCTGCGACGCGCTGCTAAAAATGGGTTATGGCGCGCCTTCGCTGTGTTATGGCATGGGAGGGAGCGCCGGAGGAATGTTAATGGGTGTTGCCATTAATGAGCGCCCGGAACTCTTCCATGGCGTCATTGCGCAGGTGCCTTTTGTCGATGTGGTGACCACGATGCTGGATGAGTCCATTCCCCTGACGACCGGTGAGTTTGAAGAGTGGGGGAATCCGCAGGACGAAGAGTATTACACCTACATGAAAAGCTACAGCCCGTATGACAATGTTACAGCGCAGGATTATCCTCATCTGCTGGTTACGACGGGATTACACGACTCCCAGGTGCAATACTGGGAACCGGCAAAATGGGTGGCAAAACTGCGCGAGCTGAAAACGGACGATCGTCTGCTGTTACTCTGCACGGATATGGATTCCGGGCATGGCGGAAAATCCGGGCGTTTTAAATCATACGAAGGCGTGGCCATGGAATACGCGTTTTTGATCGGACTGGCGCAGGGGACACTGCCTGGGCAGGCATCTGCTCAGGCGTTATCCAGATAGTGCTTTAGCGTTAAGCGCAGCTCCGGGCTCATACTGTCGAGGTTATTAAATAACCAGCGCAGATAGCCCGGATCGCGTTCAGCCACTTCTGATACAGGTTTTCCGCGGTACTTGCCGAAAGTGAAAGTAGTGAGTAACGCAGGACGGCCGGTAATATCGACCATCTGTTCTGCTGACCAGCCTGACGTTTGTATGATGTCGATCAGCAGTGCCGCGGTGATGTAGCAGTCGTACAGGGCACGGTGATGATGCAGGCCAGCTGGCGTCTGCACGCTCAGCTTGCGCGATTTATACAGCGCCATGTTGCTGTATTTGATTCCTGGCCACAAACGACGGGAGAGTTTCATGGTGCAAATCCACTCCCCGGGCATGTCGGGTAATACGCGGCGATCAAAACTTGCATTGTGCGCCACGTACCATTCGCTGCCGTAATATTGTGGGATGACATCTTCAATCCACGGCTTATCGGCCACCATCGCTTCCGTAATGCGATGAATTGCCATCGCCTGAGGGCTGATGGGGCGGTCAGGACGCACCAGGTGGCTCATGGGATTGACTATTTTTCCGTCAACCACATCGACAGAAGCAATCTCAACAATGCCTCCCTGCAGACCACAGGTTTCTGTATCTATTATGCGCAACATGCCATGCTCCTGACCCAAAACGATTAGCGTAAAGGAATGATATCATCTTGCCAACCCCGTGGCGTGCGTTGACCGGTTAAGAGTAAGGAACCGCTGTCTGCGCGAACAATCAATCGACCTTGCTCATCCCATAACGCGCTGCTGCCACGCGCATTGGCCATTAATACCGCGATGGCAAATTTATGCGAGAAACTCTGTAGACGAGATGTGGAGGAGAGCAATTCGGGCTCACTGACAGACTGACTGCTGGTGAATAGCGAGTACGCCGGGTCGATATCGATACCTTCCGGCTGGCTATCCACAACGCTGATGGCATTTTGCTGTCTGGCGATACAGGCCCCGTGGCTCTGATGAAACGTTAAGGGGGAGGTCATCCAGGGAGAGAAAAGCGCGATACCTTTTACGAACCGATTGTTATGTTCTACCGATAGCCCCGCAATAATCGTCATGCGATAAGTCACGGCTGCATGCGCGAGAGGTTCTAACAACGCTTCATCGGGTGGGGCAGGGAGCGCGTCATTCTCATCAACACAACCCAACAGGGAAAGGGAGGGGAAAACCAGCAATTCACATTGGCATTGAGCGGCTGCCTGAATGAATTGCAGGTGATGCGCGACATGTTCGGTAACTGAGGTTTGAAGAGGTTCGTACTGTGCTGCTGCGATTTTCCAGTGTGACATAATGATTTCCTTTTCATAGTGTCTACAACCATCTTTAAAGTATAGATTAAGAATATACTTATACTGTAGCAGGCATCATGTAAGGAATCGTAACGTAATATAAGTTTTATTTAACTTTAGGCTCGTAGGGTAAACGTGAAAGGGAAACGGATGCCAGACGGTGCGCGATCAGTCTTTCCCGAAACCAGTCGCGTAAATGTTCGGGCTGTTCACGCTCAACGACTTCGGCAACAACCGGCATGTTGTATCGCTCCTTAAATGCGACACCCGCCGCGGCCAGGTCAACATTGACCTTATCCATTTCAGCTTGCTCAAGTTTGGCCAGATTGATGTTCATGGGCTTCTCCTTTTCTCTGTCTTTCGGCGCGCAAAGTTACTAAGAGTGTGCATTAATGGCAAGACCGAAATGATGATTCTCGACTCGATCATTGTAGAAGGTTATTCTCTATAGATTAGACATAACAAAAAGGAATAGTTGAAATGGCTTCATCTGCATCTATGCTTCGTAACGCTCTCATCGTACTCGCCAGCGTTCTGGCAACTCCCGCCGCTCTGGCTCATGCTCACCTGACAAAACAAAGCCCGGCGGCTAATGCCGATGTTGCGGTATCTCCTCAGGCGTTGACGCTGAATTTCTCTGAAGGTGTCGAGCCGGGATTCAGCGGCGCAACGCTGACAGGCCCAAACAAAGAACAGATCAAAACGGGCAAGGCATCACGCAGTGAACAGGACAAAACACAACTGATTATTCCGCTTGCTCAAACGCTTGAGGCCGGAAAATATACTGTCGACTGGCACGTCGTCTCCGTGGATGGCCATAAGACAAAGGGGCAATATACCTTTAGCGTGAAATAACCAATGCTGGAATTTACCTGGGTTGCATTACGGTTTATCCATTTTACCACGTTGATGCTGGTGTTTGGCTGTGCGCTCTACGGCGCATGGCTGGCTCCCGTTTCGGTTCGTCGTTTAATGATGCGTCGTTTTTTGCGTCTGCAACGACATGCCGCAGCGTGGAGCTTCATTAGCGCGACGCTGATGCTGGCGATCCAGGGTGGTTTAATGGGCTCAGGCTGGCGGGATGTTATTTCTAGTGACATATGGGGCGCCGTGTTGCAAACGCAGTTTGGCGGCGTGTGGTTATGGCAGATTATCCTCGCACTGGTCACGCTGGTGGTGGTAATTATAGTACCGCGCAGCATGCCGCGACTGCTGTTAATGCTGACGATTGCGCAGTTTATTTTGCTGGCTGGCGTCGGACACGCGACGCTGCATAGCGGTATCGCAGGGGCAATCCAGCAGGTTAACCACGCCTTGCATTTGGTATGCGCTGCCGCCTGGTTCGGTGGTTTGCTGCCCGTACTTTACTGTATGCAAATGGCGCAAGGCCGCTGGCGGGAACAGGCCATCAATACTATGATGCGTTTCTCCCGCTACGGGCATCTTTTCGTTATCGGAGTTTTACTTACCGGTATCATGAATGCGCTGTTTATTGTTGGTTTTTCTGTTCCCTGGCACATGGCTTACGGGCAACTGCTTTTGTTAAAAGGTGCTCTGGTGATGCTAATGGTGGCGATTGCGCTGGTGAATCGGTATGTTCTGGTACCACGCATGCGGCAGGATAACCGCAGTATGACACTCTATTTTGTTTGGATGACTAAGCTGGAATGGGGAATTGGGGCCGTTGTGCTGGCGAT
Source organism: Citrobacter sp. Cb028 (assembly GCF_030336705.1). Taxonomy (NCBI): domain Bacteria; kingdom Pseudomonadati; phylum Pseudomonadota; class Gammaproteobacteria; order Enterobacterales; family Enterobacteriaceae; genus Citrobacter; species Citrobacter sp. Cb028. The sequence continues at coordinate 1,043,765 of NZ_JAOWCZ010000034.1, forward strand.
TGTCAGCCTGTTTGCAACCCTCGAACCTTTCTGATTGATGGATTGGCAAAACGCATGAAAAAAATCATTATCTCGTTATTAATACTGGCAAGTTCAGGGGCCGCGCTGGCTGCGCCACAGGTCATCACCGTCAGCCGTTTTGAGGTTGGCAAAGATAAGTGGGCGTTTAATCGGGAAGAGGTGATGCTGACCTGCCGTCCGGGTAACGCGCTGTATGTCATCAATCCCAGTACGCTGGTGCAATACCCATTGAATGATGTTGCCAGACAGCAGGTAGAGAGCGGGAAAACTACGGCGAAGCCGATCGAGATTATCCAGATTGACGACCCGGCGAAACCGGGTGAAAAAATGAGCCTCGCACCGTTTGTGGAGCGTGCAGAAAAGCTCTGCTAATTGTCAGATGTAGCGTTCTGATTTCCAATAAAAAACCGCAAGGCTTTCTCAGGAGAACTTGCGGTTTTTACGTTTGGATGTGTGACAATCGTCCTTTTTTTCAGGCCACTTTAGTCGCGGACTGGAAAACCTGGCGCTGTCATCTATTCTTAAATGGCAGGGTAACTTAGCCTGCATTAATGCCAACTTTTAGCGCACGGCTCTCTCCCAAGAGCCATTTCCCTGGACCGAATACAGGAATCGTATTCGGTCTCTTTTTATGTGGATTTTATTTCAATCACTTAGGACATCATGTCCGAAAGTTTCCGAAATTTGTCCGCATATCACAATTCGGGATTTCTTCGTTATACCACACTGCTTTTAACATTTACACTTCATTTGCGCAGAAAAAGATCAGATCGTGATGCCCATTTTTTCCTGATCTCCAGGCGTATAGCCGGCTTATGTGCCAGCATTTCAGTTGTCACTAGTGCCCAGAGGTTTAGACTCACTTGTATCAATAGCGGTATAATTATCCATCAATTGATGCCGTTTTGGCCCCTGATACATGGACTTAGTTTCTCAATAACGAGATATAAGAAATGGAAAAGTTAAAAGAAAGACTCGTGATGGAGATTGGTAATGCTGAAGATCTCTCTGCAGCATTAAAACTATACACCAGTTTCTATCTATTAATCCCAGAGTATAAATTTGTCTTTTCATCGCCTAAAGGGCCATATCCAGGGTTTCAAACTAACAAGAAATTCAAGCAAGGGGCGTCTATACGCTCTTTATTCAATGATGAAAATGTTTTCGTTATGGATCCTCAAACCATAGAGGAAATGTTCAGCGATAAAGGACACTCCACATTTAAAATAGATTACTCAATATCTCTTGATAGCCAGGCATTAAGTTATCTCAGACCATATATCAATGGTAAAGTTTCTGGTCTGGATGATGACATCGAAGAAATATTTAAATTTATTTCTCATCAGAATACGCAGGTAGACTCTGTGTTATATGAACTGGAGAACCTTAAAAATCTGGATGAGAAAGAGAATCACCATAAAATATTCGATAAGTTGATGGGTTACGAATTTATAAAAGATGTTGATCTCGTTAATTCAGGAACCAGCGGAGTATTGACCTCAAAAATATCGCAAGGTGAGCTTTTTCTTAATACCGACAGACATTTTAGCTCACTGCTCACCAAAAACAAAGACTCTGAGTTCAGGCGTGCCTTAAGAGACAGGCACGATAGTATTTACGCTTATGTTCTTATGATGAGTATCATCCAAATCAAATCGCCTGCCAGATCGCTCAAAAATAAATTGATCGAACTATTAAGTTTTGCTCACACCAAAGTATGCTTTTTGGCAACAAGAGAGTTAATTCTAGCGAGTGAGTTTTTTATACGAGGGACAGAATTTAGGTTTTTTAACAAAATACATAAAAAGTCGAAAAACATGTGGTCGGCATTACATGGTATGGCCTGGGATCTGACTCATTGTCGATATTTAGAGCAAGCACTTACCTTCAATACAGGAAATGATGAGCGATATTTTTTCCCTGGAATATTGACTTGTGACAAAGGTTTTATTGAGGCGATGGAGCTCACGCCGCTTAAGGCCGCTGCATTTGATACCAAAGGTGGGCCGCCATTGCTGTTTTATCATGAACATGATGTGATAAAAATTACCGGGGATATCCCTGCGGTTAATGATTTCTATCAGGAATTGTGTTGTAAACAGAAAAGAGAAGAAAGAGCTCGTGCGCGTAATGCACCCACTTATGACCTGCAATCTATAGTAGCTGAACTGGAAGCAGAACTGGAAGCTGTTGCGTTAGTACCTCGTCGACGCGCGGATAGCGTAGGACCGTGATGTATGATTCGGTCGCTCTGTTTTTTACTGCTATGGTTTAATTTAGAACAGGGCAATATTTGTGTACAGGAGGTCAAATGGGACTGCCTGACAATGCTTATCAAAGAGTGGAAGCGACGCGCTGGCGACATGTTTGGGTGGTCGGGGATATCCACGGTTGCTTCTCATTATTGATGGCTAAATTGCGCCTGTGTCATTTTGATCCATGGCAGGACCTGCTGGTTTCAGTGGGGGATGTTATCGACCGCGGGCCTGACAGTCTGCGTTGCCTGAAACTACTGCGTAAACGCTGGATTATCGCGGTCAGAGGGAATCATGAACAGATGGGGCTGGACGCGCTGGCAACCGGGGAGCAATTCCTGTGGTTTATGAATGGCGGTTCGTGGTTTGCGCAGGCGGAGCAGCCAGCGGCGACAGCCGCTCTTGAAACGTGTCGGCAATTACCCTGGATTCTGGAGCTGCGTTGCCAGAACGGCATACACGTTATTGCTCACGCAGATTACCCTGATGATAATTATCAGTGGCAAAAAGAGGTCGATTTACAGCAGGTACTATGGGATCGCACAAGGCTGATGAATAAAGGCAACGGCATTCGCGGCGCGGATCACTTTTGGTTTGGCCATACGCCTCTGCGTCAGCGGTTGGATCACGAGAATCTGCACTATATTGATACTGGTGCGGTGTTTGGTGGCGAGTTGACGCTGGTGCAACTGCAATAATCAAAAATCGCTGTATTCCTGGGCCGGACGCCAGAAGCTGTCTATGTAGTCATCCGCGGGTAAACATCCGCCGTTACGAATACGCTGATCGTCCATCGATATCAGGCACTGCTGCTCAGTTTTGTAGACATCAACAACGATATCTTCACAACCGCCACCCAGGTAGCACACAAAAAGAACCAGCGTGAACATTCCATCCTCAAATGGTAAAGCCATACCTGTAGTGTAGAAGATGTTGATAGATGAGGGAAATTAACCAAGAAATAACCCGTCTGGCGACGGGTTCTTTTTGAATCAGGCAAGGCGCATGATCCAGGCATCTGACTTACGATCGTAGTGCTCGCGAAATAGAACTGAATGTTCTCCGTTAAGAAGGGCCGGGACGCTGGTGTCGGCATCCCAGGCATCAAGTTGCATGCATAAATCCGGATCGGATTTACACGGAATGGTTAACGTTCGGTCCCCTGGCGATTCGCCATGTAACTCGGCGTCGTCGATTTCAAAAGCGCCAATGCGCACACTGGTTTTCATCATCGTGCTCTCCGTTTATTTGCTGGTTGTGGTACGACCAGTTAGGCCGTCCATTTTTCAGCGTAGTCAACGTTAGCAAAAGCGCCAGTAAAAACGTGCGTTACCCTGTAAAGAGTTTGCCATCCCGGACAAGATCGCGCGGGTAGCTATTCTTTAATCGCGATCCAATACGTTTCGCCAGGCCAATCGGCTGATGCTGGAACGTAACCAGCACATCGTCGGTGGTCGGTGCGGTCTGCGGGTAGACATCCCGTCCGCGGTACCACTCTTCGGCTTCGGCAAGGGTCAGTTCGAACGCATGGCTGTGATTTGTGCTGGCGAGAGCAATGACGGCTTCATGCTGCCAGCGGTACCCTTTATTGTGCGTTTCAGCGAGTTTGATGCCGAGTCGGGAAAAGCGGACTTTGCCGATCAGGGTTTCAATCTCGGTTGGGAACAGCCAAATCTCTTTATCACGCTGCCACAGGCGCAGAGTGTCTTCCCACTGCAATCCACAGGCGTTAGCGGCCTGAGTGACAAGCGCGGATTCACGTCCTTTAAGCGGGCTGAACGGGAAGTTACCGACTTTGTATTTTGGCGTCGGTAGTGCAGGGATCGCGGCAGTTTTGCGCAGACGCGCGACGAAAAAACCTTCACAATCGTAGATCTGCGGGAACACATGCAGGAATCCTTCCGGGGTCAGGGCGCGTTCAGCCTGCGGGAATAAATCGCCCAGTGGTAAAAACTCGACGGCGTCCGGGTAGGTCTCAATCAACCACTGCATAATGTCTTCATTTTCGTCACGGTTCAGCGTGCAGGTCGAGTAAACCAACGTGCCACCGGGACGCAAGGCATGAAAGGCGCTGTCGAGAAGTTCGCGCTGGGTTGCGGCAATTTCCAGATTACTTTCTGGCGACCAGTTTTTTAGCGCATCGGGATCTTTACGCACCACGCCTTCACCGGAACACGGCGCGTCCAGCAAAATGGCATCGAAGGCTTCTGGCAACGCTGCGCCAAATACCCGCCCGTCAAAATGGGTTAGCGCGACATTGGCTATCCCGCATCGGCTGATGTTGGCATGCAGGACTTTGACGCGACTGGCGGAAAACTCATTTGCCAGAATCGCGCCCTGATTTTTCATTTTTGCGGCAATTTGCGTGGTTTTGGAGCCGGGGGCTGCTGCGACATCCATCACGCGATCCGGGGTGTTACCATCGGCAAACAGCGCGGCGACCGGCAGCATTGAGCTGGCTTCCTGAATATAAAACAGGCCGCTTAAATGTTCCGCGGTACTGCCGAGCGGTACTGACTTTTCATCATCGCGTTCGATCCAGAAACCTTCAGCGCACCAGGGTATCGGAGTGAGCGACCAGTTGTAAGGTGCTGTCAGAGTGAGGAAGTCGGCAACGGAGATTTTCAGCGTATTGACGCGGATGCTGCGACGAAGCGGACGCTGGCAGGCAGCGAGAAAATCATCAAATGAGAGCGTGGAAGGCATTGCTTCACGCATTTGGTTTAGAAAGGCGTCGGGAAAATAAGCCACTTGGTACCACCGGCAAAAAAACAGGTGCGCAGTGTAGCATAAGTGCTCCGGCGCGAGTATGTACGCCGGAGCAAGGGGAGAGATTAACGTGGCAGGGCGGTTCCCCATTCACGCCACTCTTTTGGTTCGCTTTCGAGCAGCAGGAAGTGTTTACCTGCCTGCGCTTTCGGGGCCAGCGGCGTACCCGGTGGCGTAGCGAAGGCGATTCCGCCGCGAATGAACTGATTGAAGGTACCGGTCTTCACGACGCCGCCGGTCAAACCAAAGTCGAGATTGTATCCTGATGCCAGCCAGAACACGGAGTTGTTCCGCACCAGATGCTGATAGCGCTGGCTAATGCGCATCGCCACCATCACGCGGTCAGAAAGCGAGCCCAGCGTCAGCCCGGTGACGGTCCCCACTTCAATGCCTCTGAACAGGACTGGCGTACCGATATTCAGCGAACCCGCTTCCGGCGCTTCTACCACAATACTCAGACCATCGAGGTAACGAGAGTCGGTAATGGTGGCTTCCTGCAGTTCAAAATCACGGCGCGGGTTACCGCGTCCTGGTTCAACGTTAATATACGGCTGTAAGATCGTATCCAGATGCTCGACGCCTGCCGCTGAGATTTGCGGTGTGATCACGGAGAAGCGGGTACCGCTACGGGCAAAAGTCTGCACGTATTCCGGATACAAAACCGCTTTTGCCTGAACTTCGTTACGGGCGGTGATTAGCTCAAGCGTCTGGATCTGGCCGATATCGATCCCCAGGTAGCGAATTGGCATGCCGGCCGCGAGTTTACCGGCATCGAACGCGTGCAGGGTTATCTGGCCGCCCACCGCACGCGCGGCAGTTTCGGAAGCATACAGAATACGCTTGTCGCCTTTGCGTTGGCTGGCGCTGGCGCCGCTGAGGTTATCGAAGCTAATCGCCCCTTTGAGCGCTCGCGACAGGGGAGATGCCTGTACGGTCAATCCGCTACCGTTAAGCTGAACCTTTGCCCCGCCTTCGGCCCAGAATACGCTGTTGCTGGTCAGCAGGTTGCGATATTCCGGTTTGATATGCAGATCGATATCAAACGCATCGGCGCGTGGGCGAACGCTAATCACTTCACCGACCTCGAATTTGCGGTATAACACCACCGAACCGGCCTGCACATCAGGCAGCGTTTCGGCGCTCAGGCTGAGCGTGGTAGTTGGCAGATCGCTCAGGCTGTTTTCAATCGCTTTTTCCAGGTTGGCATACAGCGGGTAGCTTTTTTTCATTTCACCCTTGGTACCGGGCAAAATACGAATGCCGCCGCTGAGCCATTCGCTGGCGCTGGCGCCAAGGAATTCCACGCCATCAAGCCCGACCTTGACGTCAACGCGGCTGTTGACCACAAACTTACTGTCACCTTGCACCAGGGCGCGATGCTGTGGTTCGATGGCAACGGTAAATGAGACACCTTTGCCAGAGAGCGTGCGATCAATCACCTGACCGACCTGTACGCCGTGAAGAATCAGCGGCTGACCGGCATCAATACCGTAACTCTCCGGCGCGGTCAGCGTAAGCGTCATGACGCCCGGATCGTGTAACAACGACTTCTCAGCAGGAATAACCGCAAACTGGTTACGCGGCTCGCCCTCGCCAGGTACCAGCTCGAAAGTTTTGCCAGTCAGTAGCGAACTGATATTGGCATCGTTTAACGATAATTTAGGGCTGTGTAATTCAATCCGCGTATTGTCGCGCAGCAGCGTTACGACGCTGGGATCGACCGTCATTTCGCCGGTCACTTTACCGCCCGGATTTAAATCCAGTTTGGTCAGTTGCCCGACTTCTAATCCTTGATACATCAGCGACGTTGAGCCGGCCTTGAGTCCATCGCCGCTGGGTAAATCAAGCTTGACGATCACTCCCCGCTGGCTGTGCGCGAGATCCTGATACAAACCAAACGTGTCATCGGCCACCGCGGGTTTAGAGTCTTCGGGCGAATCAAAAGCAATGGCGCCATTGACCAGCGCCGCCAGACTCTCCAGCTTGATCTTCGCTCCGCTGAGGCTGACATCCGCATTCACACCGGACACGTTCCAGAAACGGCTGCCTTTTTTCACCAGGTTGGTAAAGCGACGTTCGATCAGCACGTCGATGGTTACGCCCTGATGATTTGGGTTGATGGTGTAGTCATACACCCGGCCCACCGGAATCTTGCGGAAATAAACCAGCGAACCGCTATTGAGCGACCCGAGGTCAGGGGCGCGCAGGTGCAGCATCAAATCGCCATTATCCAGACGATATTTGGGCTGCGTATCGAGGGCGACGAAATGATCTTCCGGCTCGCCGGTTCCGGGCATCATGCCGATATAGTTGCCGCCAACCAACGCATCCAGACCAGAAACCCCCGCCAGCGACGCTTTCGGCGTGACCAACCAGAACTGGGTATCTTTGCGCAGAGCATCTTTCATGGTCGATTTGATGCTGACGCGCACTTCAATTTTGCGTAGATCTTCGCTGAGGTTGATATCTTGCACGGTGCCCACTTCAACGCCCTGATAACGAACGGGAGTACGGCCCGGTACAATGCCGTCAGCAGACATAAAGTCAATGGTTACGGTATTGCCGCGATCTTCATAGCTTCCCCAGATAAGCCATCCTGCAATCATCAGCGCGATGAAAGGCAGCAGCCAGAACGGAGAGATACGGCGTTTAGTTTTAATCTGCGCTTCAGTCTGCGAAGCGGGCGTTTCCTGACTCATGTGCATCCCAAAGTAAGCGGCTGTCCAGCCATTCCACAGCAAGAATAGTCAATATTACCGCTGCGCCGAAATAAAACGCAGCTGGCCCCATAGTAAAAGCAAGTATCTGATCGCGATTAATCAGCGACATGGTTAAAGCGATAACAAAGAGATCCAGCATCGACCAGCGACCAATCCAGGTCACCATACGCAGCAGTTTGATGCGGGTACGCAATCCTTGCTCACATCTAAAATGGATGCTGATGAGCAACGTAAACATCACAATCACTTTGGTGAATGGCACCAGAATACTGGCGATAAAAACAATCGCCGCCACGCCGACGTTGCTGTTCGCCAGGGACATTATGCCTGACAGGATCGTGTCTTCCTGGCGGCCGCCATTGACATAAATTACCGAGATGGGCAGCAGATTAGCAGGCAAAAGCAGGACGATCGAGGCCAGCAGAGCAGCCCAACACTTTTGGATACTTTGATTCCTGCGCCAGCGCAACGGGATATGACAGCGAGGGCAGCGACCTCGGGCGTCCGGATAACCTGTAAAGTGGCAGCCGAGGCAGACGCGGAGTTTTTCATCGGGCCGACGGGCTGGTCTTTGCGGGTAGAAACGGTCCCAAAGCTGCTCAACGTTAAGGTGCGACAGCGTCAAAACACTGAGGATTACCAGCGCAATAAAAGCAAACAGACCTACACCGGGTTGCAAAAAAGCATAGTCCTGAACTTTGATTGATGCGACGCCAATGCCTACCAGATAGATATCAAGCATCACCCATTCTTTGAGCCTTTCCAGCATCAGCAGCACTGGGCGCAGGTTCATCCCAAGAATATTGCCAAACCACAGATAAGCGATTGAGGTCACGAGAATGATGGGCGCGCCGGCAACGCAAAAGAGTACGAAGGATGCGGTGAGTGGGTCGCCTTGTCGGGTCATTTGCCAGATGCCTTGCAGCACATTGGCGTCAATGCGCACACCTAATAAATAGATGTGCAGGAGCGGTTCTCCCCAGGCAAAGGGCATCAGCAGCAGCATGGTGAAAGCCATAGCCGCCAGTCGTGTTAATGACCAGTCGCGTCCGTCACGAATTTTTGCCTGACAGCGTGGGCAAAATGCACTTTGATGCGAACGCATTTTAGGCAAGCTAAAGATCAGGTCACATTCAGGGCAGCGATGGTAATGCGCACGAGGGAGTGCATCACCAATGGACCTGATGGCTATTTTTTTAGTCGGCGTGATGCGTGGTGTCGTTAAGGCCATGTATCGCGAATCAAATTGTTGAAGTAATGTTATCTTAACTCATGACGGGAATGATCTTGAGCATTAACGCATTTAATGTTTATTTTAGTAGGCTGCAGCTTTAAGTAAGACAACTAAGTGATTACATAATGAACAAAACAGAGCTATACACGGATCTGAACCGTGACTTTCAGGCATTAATGGCAGGTGAAACCAGTTTTCTGGCAACGCTGGCAAATACTAGCGCGTTGTTGTACGAACGTCTTGCAGAAGTAAACTGGGCCGGTTTTTATCTGCTCGAAAACGATACGCTGGTGCTGGGGCCTTTCCAGGGAAAAATCGCCTGCGTGCGGATCCCGGTAGGACGCGGGGTGTGTGGGACCGCAGTAGCGCAGAACCAGGTTCAGCGCGTTGAGGACGTTCATGCTTTTGACGGACACATCGCATGTGATGCCGCCAGCAACGCTGAAATCGTCCTGCCAATCACCGTCGAAAATCAGATAATCGGCGTGCTGGATATCGATAGCACGGCGTTTGGCCGCTTTACTGACGAGGATGAACAGGGGCTGCGAACGCTGGTGGCACAACTTGAAACCGTGCTTGCAACGACGGATTACAAAAAATTCTTTGCGCGCGTCGCAGGATAATCAACGGATAACGTAGCAATTACTGATGACGTCATTATAATGTCGCCTGTTCATGCCTGCGCTTGTTGGCTACGTCCGTTGTAATCAGGAAATTTCATGGAAAATCAACCTAAGTTGAATAGCAGTAAAGAAGTCATCGCGTTTCTGGCCGAACGCTTCCCGCAGTGTTTTAGTGCGGAAGGCGAAGCGCGCCCACTGAAAATTGGCATTTTTCAGGATCTGGTAGAGCGTGTTGAGGGCGAAATGAACCTCAGCAAGACGCAGCTCCGCTCTGCCTTACGTCTCTATACTTCAAGCTGGCGCTATCTGTATGGCGTTAAATTGGGCGCAACGCGTGTTGATCTCGACGGCAACCCTTGTGGTGAGCTGGATGAGCAGCACGTTGAACATGCTCGCAAACAGCTGGAAGAAGCTAAAGCCCGCGTTCAGGCGCAACGTGCAGAGCAACAGGCGAAAAAACGCGAAGCAGCCGCTGCTGCCGGTGAAAAAGAAGACGCACCGCGTCGCGAGCGTAAGCCGCGTCCTGCACCGCGTCGTAAAGAAGGCGCTGAGCGTAAACCTCGCGCTGAGAAACCAGCAGCAAAAGCACCGCGTGCTCCTCGTGAAGAACAGCATACCCCGGTATCTGATATTTCAGTACTGACGGTAGGGCAGTCTCTGAAGGTGAAAGCAGGTAATAATGCGATGGATGCCACCGTATTAGAAATCACCAAAGATGGCGTCCGTGTACAGCTGAATTCGGGTATGTCTTTGATTGTACGCGCAGAACACCTGGTGTTCTGAAACGGAGGCCAGGCCTGGCATGAACACTTTTTTTAGGCTTACTGCGTTAGCTGGTCTGCTTGCATTAGCAGGCCAGGCACTTGCTGTGGAAGATATCACGCGTGCCGATCAAATCCCCGTTTTAAAGGAAGAAACCCAGCATGCGACGGTAAGTGAACGTGTGACATCGCGTTTTACGCGTTCGCACTATCGCCAGTTCGATCTGGATCAGGCGTTTTCGGCAAAAATTTTTGACCGCTATTTGAATCTGCTCGACTACAGCCACAACGTGCTGTTGGCGAGCGATATCGAACAGTATGCAAAAAAGAAAACGGTCCTTGGCGATGAACTGCGTACCGGCAAGCTGGATGTCTTTTACGATCTCTATAATCTGGCGCAAAAACGCCGATTTGAACGTTATCAGTACGCTTTAAGCGTACTGGCACGTCCAATGGATTTCACCGGTACCGACACCTTTAACCTCGACCGGAGCAAAGCGCCATGGCCGAAGAGCGAAGCAGAGCTTAACGCGCTGTGGGACGGCAAGGTTAAATTTGACGAACTCAGCCTGAAGCTGACCGGCAAAACCGATGCGGAAATTCGTGAAACGCTGACGCGTCGCTACAAGTTTGCGATTCGTCGTCTGGCGCAGACCAACAGCGAAGATGTGTTCTCTCTGGCGATGACGGCTTTCGCCCGTGAGATCGATCCGCATACTAATTATCTCTCTCCACGCAATACCGAACAGTTCAATACTGAAATGAGCCTGTCTCTGGAAGGTATTGGCGCGGTTTTGCAAATGGATGATGACTACACCGTCATTAACTCCATGGTGGCGGGCGGCCCGGCAGCCAAGAGCAAAGCAATAAGCGTTGGCGACCGTATTGTCGGCGTGGGTCAGACCGGTAAGGGAATGGTCGACGTGATTGGCTGGCGTCTGGATGACGTTGTTGCGCTGATCAAAGGACCCAAAGGCAGCAAAGTTCGCCTTGAAATCCTGCCTGCCGGTAAAGGTACTAAGACGCGTACCGTCACGTTAACGCGTGAACGTATTCGTCTCGAAGACCGCGCCGTGAAAATGTCCGTGAAAACCGTTGGCAAAGAAAAAGTCGGCGTACTGGATATCCCTGGCTTCTATGTTGGCCTGACGGATGATGTCAAAGTTCAGTTGCAGAAGCTGGAAAAACAGAACGTCAGCAGCATCATTATCGATCTGCGCACTAACGGTGGCGGCGCGCTGACCGAAGCCGTTTCGCTCTCCGGTCTGTTCATTCCTTCCGGCCCGGTGGTTCAGGTTCGTGACAATAACGGTAAAGTGCGTGAAGACAGCGATACCGACGGCGTTGTGTACTACAAAGGCCCGCTGGTAGTGTTAGTTGATCGCTTCAGTGCTTCGGCATCAGAGATTTTTGCTGCGGCAATGCAGGATTATGGTCGTGCGCTGATCGTTGGTGAACCGACTTTCGGGAAAGGCACTGTACAGCAGTATCGCTCTCTGAACCGTATTTATGATCAGATGCTGCGTCCGGAATGGCCGGCGCTGGGTTCTGTTCAGTATACGATCCAGAAATTCTACCGTGTAAACGGTGGCAGTACACAGCGTAAGGGCGTTACGCCGGACATCATCATGCCGACAGGTAATGAAGAAACGGAAACCGGTGAGAAGTTTGAAGATAACGCGCTGCCGTGGGATAGCATTGATGCTGCGACCTACACCAAATCAGAGAATCTGACGTCGTTCGGACCTGAATTGTTAAAAGAGCACAATGCACGTATTGCCAACGATCCTGAGTTCCAGTACATCATGAAGGATATTGCGCGTTTCAATGCGATGAAGGATAAACGCAACATCGCTTCTCTCAATTACGCTCAGCGTGAGAAAGAGAATAACGAAGATGACGCAATGCGTCTGGCGCGTATCAACGATCGGTTTAAGCGAGAAGGTAAGCCGCCGCTGAAAAAACTGGACGATTTACCGAAGGATTACCAGGAACCAGATCCCTACCTGGATGAAACGGTAAAAATAGCGCTTGACCTGGCGCATCTTGAAAAAGAAAAGCCAGCGGAACAGCCCGCAACCAGTAAATAACCTCCAACAGGCACAAGAAATTGTGCCTGTTTTTTTAACAAACGCATGAAGACGTCAGTGTGATACGATAAAATGTAAAGTTGTGTCTTTCTGGTGACTTAGCACCTATGGATGCTTGAAAATAGCCATAAGACCCATACGATATGGGTAATCGCATAGTGCGTTTTGTTAAATTGAGGTTAAAAGAAAATTATGATGCGAATCGCGCTCTTCCTGCTGACGAACCTGGCTGTGATGGTCGTTTTCGGGCTGGTATTGAGCCTGACAGGGATTCAGTCAAGCAGCGTTCAAGGCTTGTTGATCATGGCACTGCTGTTTGGTTTTGGTGGTTCCTTCATTTCGCTGCTGATGTCCAAATGGATGGCGTTAAAATCCGTTGGTGGGGAAGTGATTGAACAGCCTCGCAATGAAAGAGAACGCTGGCTGATGAATACGGTAGCGAATCAGGCTCGCCAGGCTGGGATCGCTATGCCGCAGGTTGCAATCTACCATGCGCCAGATATTAACGCGTTTGCTACCGGTGCGCGCCGGGATGCTTCGCTGGTGGCTGTGAGTACAGGCCTGTTGCAAAACATGAGCCCGGACGAAGCCGAAGCCGTTATCGCGCATGAAATCAGCCACATTGCTAATGGCGATATGGTTACCATGACGCTCATTCAGGGTGTGGTGAACACCTTCGTTATCTTTATCTCACGTATTCTGGCGCAAATTGCCGCTGGCTTTATGGGCGGAAACCGCGATGAGGGTGAGGGCAGTAACGGCAACCCATTGATCTACTTCGCAGTGGCGACGGTGCTGGAACTGGTGTTTGGTATTCTGGCGAGCATTATTACCATGTGGTTCTCACGTCATCGTGAATTCCATGCGGATGCCGGTTCAGCAAAACTGGTGGGGCGTGAGAAAATGATCGCCGCGCTGCAGCGTCTGAAAACCAGCTATGAGCCGCAGGAAGCGACCAGCATGATGGCGTTCTGCATCAACGGTAAATCCAAGTCGTTGAGTGAGCTGTTTATGACTCACCCGCCGTTGGATAAACGTATTGAAGCGCTGCGCAGCGGAGAGTATTTGAAGTAAGTTAATGGCTGTCACGGGGCACCCGTTGCTCCGTGACTCATAAAACATAATGGCTATTTAAAGCTATCGATTAAAGCCTCGCCCAGACTATTCTGTCCCAGTTCTGCTTTACCTCTCATTCCGTCATTTTTCTCTGCCGGGGACGAAAATATTCCTTGTCGCTTTATCTCTGGTAAAAACATTAGAGCCCCGCTGGCTGCCAAAAGAACAGTGCCAGGCATTTGATGAAACCCAGTGGTAGACGGGCTATCATTGACAGCCCGTCTGGTAGGAAAAAACTAAATCAGAACTGGTAGTTTAATGATACCCAATAGTTACGGCCCGGGTTTACGTATCCGGTAGTGGATTGCGCAGTCTGATAGTAATCTCCTGCGTAGGTGCTATTACGGCCTACCTGATAAAGTTTAACCTCGCTAAAGTCTTTATCCAGCACGTTATTGACCGCCGTATTCAGCGTCAGATCTTTGGTCAGCTTATAAGACATTCCCATGTCGAGAACGGTCCAGGCTTTTAAATCAGCGCCTTTATCGTCATAGACGGCCTTTTGTACTGCGCTGAGGTTGTTGTAATTTTCGGTAAAGCGTGGGGCTTTACCGCGATAACGTGCGCTCAGCCAGGCATTCATATCTTCCGTTGCCTGCCAGTTCAGGCGAGCGTTAGCCATATGTTTTGGCGTGTAGCTTAACGGCGCGCCTTTATTGTCACCATCTTTTTGCTTGCTCTGGGTGTAGGTGTAGTTGAGGGATAAAGTCAGCACATCCGACCACAGAGGGAAGGTGCTGGCAAATTCAACGCCATCGGTCCTTGCCTTGCCGCTGTTGGTATAGCTGTTGGTATTATCATCGATAGAATACGAGACAATTTTATTTTTGTATTCGGTATAGAAGCCGGTAATGTTGGCGTTCAGTCCGGTGTCGTTCTCGTAATACAGCCCGGTTTCGTAGCTGATACTTTCCTCAGGTTTCAGGTCCGGATTACCGACCGTATTCACGGTTCCTTGCGCGGTGACGCCGCTGATCCCGTTATGTAACTGGCTCAGTGATGGCGCTTTATAACCTGTCGTCACGCCGCCTTTGAGCGTCCATTCGTCGGATACGTCCCAAACCATATACGCTCGTGGGCTGAAATGACCGCCAAAGACATCGTTATGCTCGTAGCGTGTCCCTGCGGTTAAGGCCAACGAGTCGAGAATATGCCATTCATCTTCTACATAGGCTGCCCACGTTTTTTGATGGAACGTTTCGCCGGTATTGGCCAGCACCACACCGTCTTTCATCCGCGCATCCCAATATTCCCCGCCGAGGGTTAAGAGGTGCGAATCACCTAATGGCGTCAGCAGTACTGAGTCCAGAATGACGTTAGTGTTCTTCAGTTCACGTGCGTCACCGGCCCGGCCTGCGTTCTCTGGCGTGAGTGCGGAGGAGACCAGTTGTCGTCCTTTGTTCTCAGTTTCATTCCAGCCGAGGGAGGATTTCCATGTGCCGAACGTTAAGGCGGTATCGTGGCCGAGGGTGACTTTGTTACGCTCATAGCGCAGCGTTTTATCGTAACCCCCCGTCAGGTTACCCAACTGACCGTCATCGTTATCATAGCGCTGTCTGGCGGAGTCGAGATCTAACCATAGCGTATTGCTTTCATTCGTCTTCCAGTCGAGTCGCGTGCCGATGTTATAGTTTTCTGACTCGGTAGGATAAGGTACGCGAGTGGAGGAGGTATCGCTCAGGGAGGTAACGCTGGAACCCTGACGTTGGGTGGTGCTACCCCGAACCTGCATATCCAGTACGCCAGCGATTAACGGGCCGCTTGACCAGAAGTTGGCGACCGTGCTGTTACCCCATTTATTACTCTCTTGCAGGTTAACGCCGGTATTGATGGAGGTGCTCCATTTATCGGTGCTTTTTTTGGTAATGATATTCACCACGCCACCGATTGCGTCGGAGCCATAAAGCGTCGACATCGGGCCGCGGATCACCTCAATATGATCGATTGCCGCCAGTGGAGGCATAAAGCTGGTATTCATAGCTGAGAAGCCGTTTGGCGTCACATCGCTGCTGCCGTTTTGACGAATACCATCAATCAGGATCAGGGTATAACTGGCGGGCATGCCACGAATGCTGATCTCCAGACCACCGGTTTTACCGGTGCTGCTTTCGACATCCACCCCTTCAACAGAACGCAAGGCTTCGCCTAAATCATTATATTTATTGGTTTGTAACTCTTGCTGTGAAATAACGGAGACGCTGGCGGCAGCGTTGGTGATTTTCTTTTCGTAACCGGAAGCGGTTACCACCATAACATCTTCAGCGAAGGCCAGGGGACTGGAAAATCCTAGACAGGACAGAACAACAGAAGCAATAGGTTTTAAGCGCATAGTCAAACTTCCTTTGTTAAAAATTCAAAGGAAGTAAGATAATTGATGGGAATGATAATAAAAATAATTATCATTATATGTTTACATAACTTATCACTTCTGGTGTTTTTCTTGAATAAATATACATAAATTGTCATTAGTTTTAGCTAAGTAAATAGCGGAAATGACCAATAATTAGTATTTGTAATCATTGGGTTGTAATTAATTTGCCATTAATTGAATGGCTAACATTTAATCTATTTTCTCTGATTCGGAGGGTACTCAATTAGGAGTATCAGAAAAAAGTATGATAATTTTAGGAAATCGTCATACTTTTCTGCGCCGCATCATTTTTTTCGTCATTTCAGTCCGCCATAATCCCTTCCCCAGGAGACCGTTTAACGGCATTGAATCGTTGAGCGGCATAAAAATAACGCAAATCTGGATAACATAATGATTAAAGGCAAGCTGGCACTGCTTACGTGCGCATTGACTCTCGCATTAACCTCACCACTTCTCGCCGCGCAAAATGTGAGCGAGGGTCAGACGTTGAAGCTGGCAATTGGACCTGAGCCAACGGAAGGGTTTGACCCGATGCTGGGCTGGAGTCATGGCAGCTATTTGCTTTTGCATGCACCATTATTAAAACAAAACGCAGATATGAGCTGGGGTAACCTGCTGACGGAAAAAGTTGAAACCAGCGCTGACGGCAAAACCTGGACGTTGACGTTAAAACCCGACCTTAAATTCTCCGATGGTTCCCCGCTAACCGCTGAAGATGTGGTGTTCACCTATAATAAAGCCGCAAAGAGCGGCGGCAAAATCGACATGGGAAACTTTACTCATGCCAGCCTGAAAGATAACCGCACGGTAGAAATCACGCTGCGCAGCCCACAGAGCACCTTTGTGAACGTGCTGGGCTCTTTGGGTATTGTTCCCGAAAAACGGTATGACGAAAAAACATTCGCCAAAAATCCGATTGGCGCGGGCCCTTATCGGTTGGTGAGTTTTCAGCCGGGGCAGCAGCTGATCGTG
Organism: Citrobacter sp. Cb028; assembly: GCF_030336705.1. NCBI lineage: Bacteria > Pseudomonadati > Pseudomonadota > Gammaproteobacteria > Enterobacterales > Enterobacteriaceae > Citrobacter > Citrobacter sp. Cb028. The sequence continues at coordinate 1,060,697 of NZ_JAOWCZ010000034.1, forward strand.
GAGGCGAACCCCTGGTATGCCGGTAAGAAAAATGATTTCAGTAAGCTGGTGTTTGTCTTCCTTGATGAAGATAACGCTTATGCCGCAGCGCGCAGTGGTCAACTGGGACTCGTGCGTATTGCGCCTTCGATGGCGGTCGCCCCTCAACAGCAGAATTTGAAGCTTTGGGTACGCGACAGCGTGGAAAACCGTGGCATTGTGTTCCCAATGGTCCCTGCGGGTAAAAAAGACGCCAATGGTTATCCGGTCGGCAACGATATCACGGCTGATATCGCCATCAGACGCGCCATCAACTACGCCATCGATCGTAAACAACTTGCCGATCAGGTCATGGAAGGTCATGCGATTCCGGCGTATAGCGCGGTTCAGGGCCTGCCATGGCAGGGACAGTCAGTTGCGTTCAAAGATGGCGACAGCGAAAAAGCGCGGATGATTCTGGAAGAAGCCGGCTGGAAGGTGGGGAAAGACGGCGTACGCGTGAAAGACGGTAAAGAGGCTCGCCTGACTCTATGGTACGCCAGCGGAGACAGTACGCGCCGGGATTTAGCCGAGGCCGTACGTGCGATGCTGGAGCCCGTGGGTATTCAGGTCTCGCTGCAATCCGGAAGCTGGGAAACCGTTGAGCGGCATATGCATGCGAATCCGACGCTGTTTGGCTGGGGAAGCCTGGATCCGATGGAGCTTTTCCATCACTACAGCAATCAGGCCGCGGGCGTGGAATACTACAATCCAGGCTATTACAGCAATCCCGTCGTTGAACAACATCTTAAACAGGCCATTGATGCTCCGGACTGGCAAAAAGCGTTGCCTTTCTGGCAACAGGTGGAGTGGGATGGCAAGCAAGGGGCTGGGGTGCAGGGCGATGCCGCCTGGGCATGGCTGCTGAACATTCAGCACACTTATCTGGCAAATCCGTGTATTGACTTAGGCAAAGGCGCGCCGGAGATTCACGGTAGCTGGTCCCTGCTCAATAATCTGGATGAATGGACCTGGACCTGCCGTTGATGAAGTCTGTTGTAGGCCATTTTCTACGGCTGATAGTGTTATTAGTGCTGGTTGCGGCTGGCACTTTTATGCTGCTCAGCTTTTCTCCTGTCGATCCGATTCGCGCCTATATCGGCAACGATCTCCTGCACGTGCCGCCGGAACAATATGCGCGTATCGCTGCTCGCTGGGGATTAGACCAGCCGTTATGGGAGCGTTTTGGTCACTGGTTTATACGTGTATTGCAGGGCGATCTCGGCTACTCAATGTTGTTTAATGCACCGGTTGCCAGCGTAATCAAGGAGCGCTTTGCAACTTCGCTTGCCTTGCTTGGCGGCGCGTGGCTGCTCTCCGGCATACTGGGAACGGCAATGGGGTTTGTCGCGGGTCGTTATCTGAATCGCTGGCCGGATAAAGCAATCTGTCGACTCAGCTATCTGCTTTCGTCGTTGCCGACCTTCTGGATTGGCATGCTGCTGCTGGCGTTATTTGCCGTGCGCTGGCCGGTATTTCCGGTCTGCTGCGCGTGGGAGCCGGGCAACAGTGGCGATATGGCCACGCTGGCTGAGCGTCTGCGCCATTTAGTGCTGCCCGTTTGCGCGCTTAGTTTATTGGGACTTGGCCAAATTACACTTCATACACGGGAAAGTATCGCCAGCGTGATGAAAAGCGATTTTGTCCGTTTTGCGCGTTCTCAGGGTGATAAAGGCTGGTCGCTGCTGCGTCATCAGGTTCTGCGCCACGCTATCACGCCCGCGCTGTGCCTGCAGTTCGCCTCGTTGGGAGAATTGCTGGGCGGCGCATTGCTGGCTGAAAAAGTTTTTGCTTATCCGGGACTGGGACAGGCCACTATTGATGCCGGATTGCGCGGCGATCTGCCGTTACTGATGGGGATTGTGTTGTTCAGTACCATACTGGTGTTCATTGGCAACTCGCTGTCTACCTGGCTTGTCCATGTGTTGAACCGTGCTCTGGAGCGACCTGATGCTCTATAATCCGACGCCGACGCTGATTCGTCTTCTGCTCTCTTTTAGCTGCCTGCTATGCATTGCGGTGTATGGCGCAGCGACGCTGGATAACCCATTGAGCGTTAATCTGCTTGCCCGTCATTTACCGCCTGATGCGCTGTATTGGTTTGGCACCGATAACCTCGGTCGCGATCTGTGGATTCGTTGCTTTCAGGGCGCGTTAACCAGTCTGCAAATTGGTATTGGCGCGGCATTGTGCAGCGGCTTCATCGCATTACTGATGGCGGCGGTTTCACGTATACATCCGCGTCTGGATGTACTAATGCGTCTGATTACCGATGCCATGCTGTCAATGCCGCATCTGCTGTTGCTCATATTGATCTGTTTCACGCTGGGCGGCGGAAAAAATGGGGTGATTATGGCGGTTGCGTTGACCCACTGGCCGCGTCTGGCGTTAATCCTGCGTGCCGAAGCACAGCGCGTGGCCCACAGTGACTATCTGACGTTAACCTGGCGTCTGGGACACGGACATTTTTACTGCTGGCGGCATCACTATCTCCCGGCATTGTTACCCCAGTGGTTAACGGGAACCTTGCTGATGTTTCCCCACGCGGTGTTGCACAGCGCGGCGTTGAGCTTCCTCGGTTTTGGGCTGGCGCCGCATGAACCATCGCTGGGCCTGTTGCTGGCTGATGCGCTGAGGTTTATCAGTCATGGCGACTGGTGGTTAGTGCTGTTTCCCGGGCTGATGCTATTCAGTCTGGTTATGTTATTCGATCAGCTCGCAAGGGCAGTGCATCGTTTATGGTTACGAGGTGACGCATGTTGAGTTTAAGACAGGTCTCGCTGGACGTGGCGCGTTATCGCTGGTACGGCGCGAGAAACTGGTCTTCGCTGTTGCAGGATATCTCTTTCGACGTAGCGCCTGGTCAGATGGTGGCGTTAGTCGGGGGAAGTGGGGAAGGTAAAAGCCTGTTGCTGCAATGTCTGCTTGATCTCTTACCGGACAATTTGCGTTTCAACGGCTCCATCACCCTGGAGGGGAAAACGCTGGACAGTGATGATATTCGCAAATGTCGTGGTAATACTTTCAGCTATGTCCCGCAAGGCGTTCAGGCGCTTAACCCGCTGCTCTCGATTGAAAAACATCTGCGCAGGGCAAGTCAGCTCTCCGGCCAGGCCTGGAATGCCGGAAAAATTGAACGATTGCTCCAGCGTAGCCAACTGGAAAGTCGCGTATTAGATGCCTTCCCACGCCAGCTTTCGGGGGGGATGGCGAAACGTGTTCTGGCCTGTCACGCGTCGCTGAGCCAGGCTCGCTATATTCTGGCGGATGAAATTACCGCCTGGCTTGATGCACCGCTGGCTAATCAACTGCTTGAACAGCTACGTGAGCAATGTGAGCAAGGGGCTGGCGTTTTATGGGTAACGCACGACCTCACGCTGGCCGCTCGCCACGCGGACCGCATTGTCGCGCTGCATCAGGGAAGGGTGTCGGATAACGTCAGCCGGGAACAGCTGTTACGCGGAGAGATCAGCGAGCATCTGCAACGCCAATGGCGGGCCCTGCCTGAAAGAAATCAACTTTTTGGAGAGCGCGATGCTGTGCTGTCGTGAAGTGACGATTTGTCAGGGAGGAAAGGTGCTATGGCAAAATCTGAACTTCTCTCTGCGCCCCGGAGAACGCATTGGGGTTTGTGCACCCAGCGGAACCGGCAAAACAACGCTGGGACGCGTACTGGCGGGCTGGCAAAAACCGACCTCGGGTGACATTCTGGTTGATGACCAACCGCTGCCAATGCACCAGTATTGCCCGGTGCAACTGGTGCCACAGCATCCGGAATTAACCTTTAACCCGCGGCGTAGCACCGGCGATGCGGTTTATGATGCCTGGCGACCTGATGCTGAACTGCTTACCCGTCTTCACATCAACCCTGAGTGGTTAACCCGCCGTCCCGGACAGCTTTCTGGCGGTGAACTGGCGCGAATTGCTTTACTTCGCGCGCTGGATCCGCGGACACGTTTTCTTATTGCCGATGAAATTACCGCCCAGCTCGATCCTTCCATTCAAAAAGATATCTGGGTATTGCTGCTTGAAGAGTGCCAGCGTCGGCCATTAGGTATGCTCATTATCAGCCATCAGCAGGCTCTGCTTGAGCAGATTTGCTCCAGAAAACTCATTGAAGCGTGAGGCAATAACGTGCAGTAATGTCTATTGATTAAATTGTTATGTTATATTATAACAATTCACTCGCAAACGATTTGAGGGTGAAATTTTGGCTATTCGTTTTAACAAACTGACAATCGCTCTGGGGATGCTTTTAGTCAGTGGGCAGGTTTTGGCGCATGGTCATCATTCCCATGGTGCGCCGATGAGTGAAGCAGAACAAAAGGCATCGGAAGGGGTATTTGATGATAACCAGGTGCAGAACCGAGCGCTGTCCGACTGGGATGGCATGTGGCAATCTGTCTATCCGTATCTGGTCAGTGGCGAACTTGATCCGGTTTTCAAAAAGAAAGCGGAGAAAGATAAAAGCAAAACGGCAGAACAAATTAAAGCTTATTACCGTACAGGCTATGCAACCAATGTAGACACCATCGGCATCGAAGATGGCGTGATGGAATTTCACACCGGTAATCAGGTCGCATCGTGCAAATACGATTATGCCGGGTATAAAATCTTGCACTATAAATCAGGCAAGAAAGGTGTACGGTATCTGTTTGAGTGTAAAGCCGCTGACAGCAAAGCGCCTAAATACGTGCAATTCAGCGATCATATTATCGCGCCGCGTAAATCGAGCCACTTCCATATCTTTATGGGAAATACCTCGCAGGCTGCCTTGCTTGAGGAGATGGAAAACTGGCCTACCTACTACCCTTATCAGCTGAAGGGCGAAGAAGTAGTGGATGAGATGCTGCACCATTAATCTGGGCTAACCTTATCTGTACACACCCGCCACCAGTGGCGGGTTTTTTTAATTAATAACCTGCTCTTTCCATCACCTGTCGCATTCGTTAGCATATTGTATCGCAGCAAGTGCATGTGTTTTTTCAGGAAGAGGTTAACGTGTTCGCAGAGTATGGAGTTCTGAATTACTGGACGTATCTGGTGGGGGCTATTTTTATCGTGCTGGTACCGGGGCCAAATACGATATTTGTGCTGAAAAACAGCGTCGGTAGGGGAGTAAAGGGGGGGTATCTCGCCGCCAGCGGTGTGTTTATTGGTGATGCCGTGTTGATGTTTTTGGCCTATGCCGGTGTTGCTGCATTGATTAAAACAACGCCCGTTTTGTTCAATATCGTTCGTTATCTTGGCGCTTTCTATTTACTGTATCTTGGCGCGAAGATCCTGTATGCAACACTGAAATCGAAAGCAAGCGACGCCGCGCCTGAGGAAGTCCCGTTTGGCGCTATTTTTAAGCGCGCATTAATCCTGAGCCTGACCAATCCCAAAGCTATTCTGTTTTATGTGTCGTTTTTCGTGCAGTTTATTGATGTCAATGCGCCGCATTCAGGGCTGTCATTCTTTATTCTGGCTATTACGCTTGAGATAGTGAGCTTTTTCTATTTGAGCTTCCTTATTTTCTCCGGCGCGTTTGTGACGCAATATATCCGTACGAAGAAGAAACTGGCCAAAGTGGGTAATTCCCTTATCGGCCTGATTTTCGTTGGTTTTGCCGCCCGTCTGGCCACGCTTCAATCGTGATGCCATCGGCCCGCTGAGTGCGGCGGGCCTTTAATATTGCGCTCTGCTTTTCATTTATAATCGTAGGGTTATAACCAATAAATGGTATTTTAAATGTATATTTTGAGGCGTACCCTGTGTACAGCAGCGGTTCATTATGACTCGCTGGTTGTCGACTGGAAAAGGGAAGAAAAATGCTTCAAATTCCACAGAATCATATCCATACACGCTCTACGCCATTCTGGAACAAAGAAACGGCGCCTGCCGGAATTTTCGAACGCCACCTTGATAAAGGGACCCGAGCCGGGGTTTATCCTCGACTTTCGGTTATGCAGGGGGCGGTCAAATATCTCGGATACGCAGACGAACACAGTCCGGAGCCAGTAGAGGTGATGATTATTGAAGCCGGTCAGTTTGGCGTTTTTCCACCGGAAAAATGGCATAACATCGAAGTGATGACCGACGACACTTACTTTAATATCGATTTTTTCGTAGCCCCGGAAGTTCTGATGGAGAGTGCAAATCAACGAAAAGTCGTGCGCACCGGCAAGGAGTAAATCATGGGTAAAGCAACCTATACCGTAACCGTGACCAATAACAGCAACGGTGTTTCTGTTGATTATGAAACAGAGGCGCCAATGACATTACTGGTGCCGGATGTGGCAGCTGAAGTGGTCAAAGATCTGGTCAATACCGTGCGTTCGTACGATACCGAAAATGAGCACGAAGTCTGCGGGTGGTAGGCATTAGTCACTGCTACTGATTGAATATATTAGTTTTTAATCTAAAAACCGCACTGCGCTTTGACGGCGCAGTGCGTTTTTTTTGTGGGCGAAACAGGGAAATATCCAGAAAGGATTCCTTAAGAATACCTTAAGAGATTCGCATTGATTGCTAATAGTTGATCATTCACAGGGGTTATGATCGCGAAACAGATATAAAACAGAACATCGCGCTTATGAAACTCAATACCCGACTTACATTACCCACAATCATTCTCGGATTAGCCATCGTGGCGATCCCGTTCGCCGCGAACTGGCATCTCCCGCTACTCAACGGTACTGTCGTCAGCTGGATTGAAAATGGCCAGGCGCTATGGCTGCTGTTTGGTGCCATATTTACACTCAGCTACATCAGGCCCTTATCACGTCCCGAAGGCGAGAAGCAATTTTGGCTTTGGGCGGCAGCGTGGTGGCTGGTATTACTGGGCCGAAGCACAAGTTGGGGCCGCGATTATTTTCCTGAGCATCCTAAACTCCTGTTCAGGGCTATCTCAGTGGTATTGATTGCCATGATTATTCTGCCAGTGCTGATTTCGAAGCGCTTACGCCAGGATATTGCCCGTCGCTTTCGCAATGAACCGCTACCTCTGTGGCTGTTAGCGATCACCACCTGTGCATTTTTGATCTCCGATACGGTAGAGCATCATCGTCTGCTGGCTCCCATCTTTCTGCACAATGCTCAGTATGGCGATCTGATTGAAGAACTGTACGAACTACCGTTTATGGCGGGATTGTTTCTGATGAACCTCGGCTTTATGCGGCGGGATAAGCAGGAGGAAGCTGCATCCATCCGCTTCAGTGAACCACAGCTGGCGAAGTCATGAGATAAGGCCTGAGTCTGGAAAGCCAGACTCAGGCGATGATGGCGGTGACTTACGCAATAGCCTCACACAGACGTGACTTCATGTCGCTATACGTTTGTGCGGCATATTTTTCTGCCCACCCCTGATCGGTAATGTGCTCAATATTTACGGCGCAATATTTGGTTTCCGGCGTTTTCGAAATAGGATCGAGATTGTCCTGGGTTAACTCGTTACACGCGCCAATCCACCATTGATAGGTCATATAGACCGTTCCGGCATTGATGCGCTCGGAGACATCCGCGCGGCTGATAACCTTACCGCGGCGCGAGCTGACCCATACCAGATCGCGATGACGAATACCCATTTTTTCAGCATCATGGGTATTGATTTGCACATACCCTGGCTCGTCTGCCAGTGCTTGCAACGCTGCGCAGTTGCCGGTCATCGAACGGCAGGAGTAGTGCCCAACCTCACGCACGGTACACAGAACCAGCGGATATTGTTCATCAGGAACTTCTGCTGGCGCTCGCCACGGTGCGGCAAACAGTTTGCCTTTGCCATTGGCGGTATCGAACTGGCTGTGCGCGTAAAGGTAGGGCGTACCAGGACTATCGAGATCCGGACATGGCCACTGAACATGACCCATCTCACCCATTTTCTCATAGGTCACGCCGTAGAACAGTGGACACAGCTCGCGCATCTCATCCCAGATTTGCTGGTTATTTTGATACTGCATTGGATAACCCATTTCGCTGGCCAGCAGGCTGATAATCTCCCAGTCACGCTTTACATCACCAGTGGGTTCAATCGCTTTCTCAAAACGCTGGAAACCGCGATCGGCGCAGGTAAAGACGCCACCGTGTTCGCCCCATGAGGTGGCTGGCAAGAGGACATCGGCCATTTCCGCCGTCTTGGTCATGAAGATATCCTGCACGACGATAAAATCGAGCGCGTTAAATCCTTCGCGGACCAGACCCAAATCGGCCTCGGTTTGCAGCGGATCTTCTCCCATGATGTAGTAGGCTTTGATTTTGCCTTCGATAGCCAGATGCGGAACTTCGGTGATGCGGGTCCCAACCTTGTCATCCATCTGATTAACGTCAATGCCCCATGCGGTGGCAAATTTCTCCCTGACGGCGAAATCGGTTACGTCCTGATACCCTGGAAACTGGTTAGGCAGCACCCCCATATCGCACGCGCCCTGCACGTTATTTTGCCCGCGCACCGGGCCAACACCGACGTTAGGGCGTCCCAGATTTCCGGTCAGCAAGGCCAGGCTCGACAAACCACGAACCACGTCAACGGCCTGACCAAACTGGGTGACGCCCATCCCCCACATCACGGTGGCCGATGGCGCCGCAGCAAATGTACGCATCGCCTGACGAACCTGCTGTGCGGGAACACCGGTTAAATGTTCAACGTCTTCAGGCGCATACTCCTTAACGGTTTCCCAGTATGTTTCCAGTCCTTCCGCATGCTTTTGTACATACTCGCGATCGTAGAGTTGCTCCTCGATGAGAACATGGCCAAACGCGTTGACCAGCGCCATATTGCAACCGTTTTTCAACTGCAAATGTTGGTCAGCGATACGGGCAGTTTCAATCCGGCGTGGGTCGCAGACAATGATTTTTGCGCCGTTCTGGCGAGCTTTAATTACCCGGCGGGCCACAATTGGGTGTGAATCGGCACAGTTATAACCAAAGATCAGCAGGCATTTTGAGTTTTCAATGTCGCTGATGGAATTGCTCATGGCGCCATTGCCTAACGTTTCCTGTAACCCGGCCACGGAAGGGCCGTGACAGACGCGGGCACAGCAATCGACATTGTTGGTATGGAGCACGCCACGTGCGAATTTTTGCATCACGTAGTTGGTCTCATTCCCAGTTCCACGGGAAGATCCGGTGGTCATGATGGCACGAGGGCCATAGGTATTTTTGATTTCAGTTAAGCGTTTTGCGGTGTAGCGAATGGCTTCATCCCAGCTAACGGGAGTGAATTTTCCACCTTTTTCATAACGGATCATCGGGCGGGTCAGACGGGGAGTCAGAAGGCGAGTGTCGTTAAGAAAGTCCCAACCATAATAGCCTTTCAGGCATAACTGATTTTGGTTCGTTACACCCTCTGCGGCCTCAGCGCGGATGATTTTGTTATTCTCAACAACAAGCTTGAGCTTGCACCCGGCCCCACAGTATGGGCATACACTGGTGATTTTTTTCATCAATAACAGACCTGTTAAATGCTGAAATAGCGCGAATTGTAGACGCAGTCACGCGATACGCATCGCGGACTACGATGTGTCGTAGTGACGGGCTGTTTAAGCATAAAGTGTGCCAGAAGTGAAAACCCAGCAATAGCAGGGGCTGACGGCCAAAGCGTTAAGCAGAATGACTGACGATTCGACATTAATGACGAGGCGCGACAAAATTAGTCTGCCGGTCAGCGGTGTAACCTTATGAAACATCAGAAAAAGATGAAAAACAGAAGTGATAGCGATCACAAATTTTAATTTTTCAGCGCTATGCTATGCTTTTATACGACGAGTGAATCGTTAATTTAAAAACATAAGCGAGGGAAATTATGGGCATTATTTCATGGGTGGTTTTCGGTCTTATTGCTGGGATTTTGGCAAAATGGATTATGCCGGGTAAAGATGGCGGCGGATTCTTTATGACCATTATCTTAGGGGTTGTCGGTGCGGTAGTGGGTGGCTGGATCAGCACCTTCTTTGGTTTTGGTAAAGTCGATGGTTTCAACTTCGGTAGTTTCGCCGTGGCGGTGATCGGTGCGATTGTGGTGTTGTTTATCTACAGAAAAATCAAAAGCTAAGTAAACATACAGACAATAGAGGCCACTAATATGTGGCCTTTTTCTTAGGTCACCACCAGCCGAATTCTGTTCCCAGAACGACGATGATAGCCACGCCAATCATAATAAGCGTTGTTTTTTTCATCGTTATGCTCCCGGCGCAGCGTAGCCGCCAATAAAAAACCAGGATAAGAAAACGACAGCGGAAATGAAAATGATGACGGGGAAAATAATACCGAGTCGCATACGATTATCTGCCAGAGTTATTTAAAGACGGGTTAGCATAGCAGGGCTTAATGTACGACAAAAGTGGTTTTATCCTGACGCTTTTTATCCTTGTACATTGCGCTGTCTGCGAGGTGAAGCGCGCAGTTTACATCAGTCTCCAACGGATTAATTTCCACCACGCCCAGACTGGCGCCAGGATAAAATAGATGAATGTCACCCAGGTGGTAGTCACCGCAAATTTGCTGTTGTAGCTGATTTTTCACCTGCTGCAGGCGGTCTCGCGGATCCCTGTCATCTTCCGGTGACAGGCTCACGACTAAAAATTCGTCACCACCCAGTCGGCCAAGGATATCATTGTCACCGCATTCGCGAAGCAGACGCTGACCAATCTGGATCAGAAACTGGTCGCCAACCTCGTGGCCAAAGCGGTCATTGATCAATTTGAAATCATCCAAATCAATATAGGCAAAAATAATCTTCTGCCTGAGATGTCGGGCAAGGGAAAAAAGAGTCTCAACATTTTCAAAAATGGCGCGCCGATTCGGTAATCCGGTCAGAGCATCGGTGTAAGAGTGCGCAATCAGCGCGGCATTCGCTTCGCGTAACTGAGCAACCAGCGACTCTTTTTGAATTGACTGGGCGATCAGGCCTGCAAACAGATGTAACACCTGTTCGCCACGTTGGCTTAATGCGTGCTGGTGGCGACTGGTGGCGCAGAGCGTACCGTAAAACGTTCCGTCGGGAAGATGAACCGGCGTGCTCAGGAAAGTGGTTATCTCCAGCGCGCGGGCGGCGGTACACTCCGGCCAGCGAGCGGGAACGTTGTCGCTGTACAGACAGTTTTCGTCTATGGCGCGTTTGCATAGCGTCTCATCCCAGGGTACGGACAGCCCTTCAGGGATCTGCATCTGCTTGCTATTGCGCGCATACAAAATATGCTGCAGGCGGGCATCTAAATCGACCTTAGTTAAATAGGTGGATTCCATCTCAGTCACCACTTCCAGCATCTCCAGAAGTTGCCGAACCAGGCTCTCAACTGACTGCTCCGTGGCTAAGGATTGTGAGACTCTGGCAAGGATCATGTCCGACATGAGGTGTAAATGCTCCTGAGTAATGACTGGGCTAACGTGGCCCGCATGATAGAACATCAAGATGAAAGATGAAACACGCCATCCCGCTCAAAATTTAAACATTAAATTGAAAGCTGGCAGTAAAACATGGAGATAGATGGAAAGTCGGGGTAACCTGCCGGGATAAGGTTTTTAACAGGAGTCGATATGAAACTGGCGTCTATAATTTTGCCCGGCTTGTTGGTGCTAGCGGGATGTACCACTCAGCCCGAAGCCCCCAAACCGCCGAAGATTGGTCTGGCGAATCCGGCATCGGTATATTGCGAACAAAAGGGCGGCTCGCTGATTGCGGTGCAGACCCCGCAAGGCGTAAGGTCGGACTGCAAATTACCGGGCGGGGAAGTGATTGATGAATGGGCGCTCTGGCGCAGAGATCATCCGACAACGGGCAAATGAAATCCGGTTAGCATTGACGTATCCATTCAGCCAGCACCAGCGCGTGGTTTTGCTGGGTGTTTTTCGCCGCATACAGTAGCGTTAAGGTTTGCTGTCGGGCAATCTCTGCGAGACGCTTTCCTTCCTGCTGCTGTAGGGCGAGTTCAGCGCGATATTGCTCGGAAAAGTGTGTGAAATCAATCAATTCTGCGTGGAACGCCTTGCGTAAATCAGATGACGGCGTAAGCGCTTTATTCCATTCGTTAAAAATAAGGTCGGTCTTTTTTACCCCGCGAGGCCACAGCCTGTCGACCAGTACGCGATAACCATCATTTTTTTCTGCTGGGTCATACACGCGTTTACATTGAATTTTCATCTTTTCATCCGCTCCATTAATCCACTGCTTTGATATATTTCGACACCTTTATTACGGTTAAATAAGATCGTAAAACGTGACAATTGTAACATTCTGCCCGTCCTGACTCCCAATTTAAGGGATTGTGATACCAACAAAAAATCGGTAGGCTGAGGCTCCTTATATTGTCCCTCATTGTCTGGACATAAGGAAAGCTTAATGGAAATTTCCCCGTTTAAAGATACGCTTCGCATTGCGCTGGTGGGTGATTACAGCCCTGATATTGTGGCGCATCAGGCCATTCCTCTTGCTATCGATGATGCCGCTGCCGTCCTGGAATTAGTGGCTGATTATGACTGGCTAACCACCTCTGATATTAGCAGCAGTGAAGATCTGATTGGCTATGATGCTATTTGGGTCGTTCCTGGCAGTCCATATCGGCACCTGGAAGGCGCACTGATCGCGATCCGCTACGCGCGTGAAAACAGCATCCCATTCCTCGGGACCTGTGGCGGTTTTCAACATGCGATTCTGGAGTATGCCCGCAACGTGCTGGGCTGGAGTGATGCTGCCCATGCGGAAACGGATACCACGGGGCGGATGGTCATCGCACCGTTGACCTGCTCGCTGGTAGAAAAAACGGATGATATTGAACTGAGGGCCAATACGCTGATTGCCAAAGCCTACGGACGGGGTGTTATCTCCGAGGGGTATCACTGCAACTATGGCGTATCGGAAGATTTTGCCGCCGAGCTTGAGAGCGGTGATCTTCGTGTGACTGGCTGGGATGAGGCGGGTGATATCCGTGCCATTGAGCTGGTGACGCATCCTTTTTTTGTCGGCACACTCTTTCAGCATGAACGTGGAGCGCTGGCGGGAAAACCCGTGCCGTTAGTTCAGGCAATGCTGCGCGCTGCGCGAGGATAAAAAAACGGGCAGGTTATACTCAAACCTGCCCGCTGCTTTATGCGCTTGCTATCTCCCGATTACGCCCCGCGCACAGACCAAACACCGCCATCAGTATTGCTAACACGGCGACCCCAGCTAATGGAATCAGCCAGCTACCATTGAGGTCGTGAATCTTACCCATCAGCGGTGGCCCACAGGCAGCCAGTAAATACCCGACGGATTGTGCCATGCCGGACAGGGCCGCGGCCTGATGCGCTGAGCTTGCGCGCAGGCCAATAAAGGTCAAACCAAGGATCATCGTGGCGCCTGAGCCAAAGCCAAACAGTATGGTCCACAGCAAAGCCTGCCCGGGCATTACGGCGAATCCCGCTGCGCCGATGGCGCACATTAACGAAACCAGTGCGGCGATGGCGCGCTGATCCTTAAATCTGTTCAGGACGAGAGGGATCAATAACCCCGGCGCGGCGGTTGCCAGTTGCAGTAAACCATGCAACGAACCGGCCTGCGCTTCGCTGTAGCCGTGGCTGATTAAAATGGCGGGTAGCCAGCCAATGATCACGTAGTAGATAAGTGAATTGATCCCGAGAAACAGCGTCACCTGCCAGGCGAGGCTCGAGCGCCAGATCGCGCGGGAATGCAACGCGCGCGAGTTGCTCAAACTGGCATTGGCCGTCTGGCGACATTGGGGTAACCAGATAATCAGCGCCAGCAGCGGAAAGACCATCAGTACCATCAGCGCACCGCGCCAGCCAAACCCGTTCAGCGCCAGCGGAACCACAATAGCTGAACCCAGTGCCGCCGCTGCGCCCATAGTCAGCGAGTATGCGCCAGTGAGTTTTGCCACATGCTGAGCAAAATCACGCTTAATCAGCCCAGGTAACAGCACATTTCCCAGCGCGATTCCGCAACCAATGATAGCGGTACCGCTAAACAGGAAACCTGGCGTGGGCAGCGAACGTATCGCAATACCAGCGCAAATCAGTAGCATTGCGGCAAACAGGCTGCGTTCGATACCCCAACGGCGTGCAACGGCGGCGGCCAGAGGCGATACCAGTGCGAAGGCCAGCAGCGGCAGGGTGGTCAGAAGTCCCGTCTGGGCGGTACTCAGGCCGTAGTCGGTGCGAATTGCATCCAGCAGCGGGGCGGCTCCGGTAAAGGTGACGCGCAGCGTGGTGGCAATCATCAGGATCCCCGCGATCAGCCAGGCTGCGTTTTTGCCGCGGGAGGAAGGCATATTTGTCATTTTTTTCTCATATCGTCAGGCGAGGCGATACTTTAGCGTTTTTACTCAATGGATGAATCAAGCTAAAATGACAGTTTATCGCTAAAAACGGACATTTTTATGTTAGGACTGAGACTGGATGGGTATGAGCCCGACCTTTACCACGATGCGGCGGTGGCGTTTTGTATTCAGGCCCGGGAAGATGAACTCTTCAGTCCGCTGCATCAGCACCGTAAGGGGCAGTTGATTCTGGCCTTGCATGGCGCGATCACCTGTGAGGTTGAAAATGCTATGTGGATGGTGCCTCCACAATATGCGGTATGGATCCCCGGTGAAATTCCACACAGCAATCACGTTACCGTTGGGGCGCAACTGTGCTTTTTGTTTATTGAGCCGCAGGCAGTAGTGATGCCTGAACGCTGCTGCACCCTGAAAATCGCCCCATTATGTCGGGAGCTCATTCTGGCGCTGGCGTCCAAAACGGATGATCAACGGCTGGAGCCGTCTACCCAGCGGCTGACACAAGTGCTATTTGATGAACTCCCGCAGCAGCCGCAGGAGCAAATGCAGTTGCCGGTTTCCGATCACCCGAAAATCCGCAGAATGGTCGCGACGATGGCGCGGGAGCCCGCGCAGTGGCAGACGCTGGGACAGTGGGCCAGCGTATTTGCGATGAGTGAGCGGAACCTCGCCCGTCTGGTCGTTAAAGAGACGGGGTTGAGTTTTCGCCGCTGGCGTCACCAGCTTCAATTGATTCTGGCGCTGCAGGCGCTGATAGATGGTCATAACGTGCAACAGGTTGCGCAAATGCTCGGTTACGATTCGACCACGGCATTTATCACCATGTTCAAAAAAGGCCTGGGACAGACTCCAGGCCGTTATCTGGCTGGACTGGCTACTGCTTCCCAACAATCAATGACACCAGACCTGCCGCAATGAGCGGTCCCACCGGCACACCGCGAAATAGCGCCACGCCCAGAACTGTACCCACCAGTAAACCAGCCACAAGCTGAGGCTGGCTACCCATGAGCGTGACACCGCGCCCGCCAAGCCAGGAGACGAATACCCCGATGGCAATAGCGACCAGTGATTTCCAGTTCACAAAGGAGTGGATGAGCGTGGAGGGGGGGAGCGTTCCGCTGGCGATCGGCGCCATGACGCCAATAGTTAGAATTATAATCCCGACGGTCAGGCCCTGTTTTTCTATCCATGGAAAGAAAGTATTCAGAGGGGTAACACGAACAATGATCAGCACCAGAATTGAAACAGCGACAGTGGTGTTGTGGCTGACAAAGCCCAGAGCTGCCAGTCCGAGCAGGATCAGCAGAGTGACATCAAACATCGTAGTTTCCTTGCCAAAAGAAAAAATAAGCCTGCTTACTGTACGCGTAAACGCGTGACGGAACAGGCTTTTTTTAATGATTATGATTTTTTTTGGGCTAATGCACGATGCTACGTTTTTACACCTGACTCGGGCGGCTATTGTACGCGGCGGAACGGGAGTAATTCCGGTTGCGCGATACGTAGGTAATCTGCGGTATCCATGATCACGGATTTTTCCAGCACTCCGGCATTGAACGCAATTTCATTAAAACGCTCAAACAATAGCGGATCGGCGACCAGCTTAAGTTTTGGATGGAAGCTAAACGGTGGGATAGCGCCAAATACGCAACCTGTCAGTGCATCGACTTCCGCCGGGCTGGCAAGTGATGCTCTTAACCCGCCGATATGACTGGCTAACAGGCTCAGGTCGGCCTGCTGGTCGGCAGAAAGAATCGCCAGGACATGCTGATTAACGCCGTTGCCTTTGACCTTACAAACCAGCGCTTTTGCTCCCTGGCCCAGTGCGGTACCGCGAATTTCAGAAACCGCTTCACATTTGCCGACCGCTTCATGGCTTACCACGCGATACGTTGCGCCTTGTTCTGACAACAGCGAAATTAAACGCTGATGCGTTGCGTTACCTTTGTTCACTTCCGTCATGACTTACTCCTGGTACAACAATGAAAATCCTGTCAGAAAAATGATTACGCATCCGCGCGTTTTTTCTGTTTGTTCAGGTAGAGCTGTGCATCGGATGCTTTGTAGGCATCATCAATGGTGTCGTTTGGCTGCATATTATAAATCCCTGCGGAGAAGCTGATTGCTCTATCTTGCGCAATAATTTGTAAGTTATAGCGAATCCTCTCCAGCAGACGAGGCGTTAATTCAGCGGGGTAATCGATGAGGATAATGCAAAACTCATCCCCACCGAGGCGTATGGCATAGTCGTTTTTGCGAATCGAGGTTTGAATGGCTCTAGCCAGAATGGTGATAATTCGATCGCCTTCCTTATGCCCCTGCGTATCATTAATGACTTTTAGTTTATCGCAATCAATGGCGATAAAGGTCACGAGGGTGCCCGCGTTTACCAACTGCTGTAAACGCTGTTCGAGCGTCGGCGTTAAAATTTTGCGGTTGTAGAGCCCGGTCATTGCGTCACTGATATTTTCACGCGTGACGTTGTGATACAGCCGAAAATGCGTTCTGACCATATTCAGCAACAGTATTGTCGCCAGCAGATAGAAGGCGAATACTTTCCAGGAGGAGACAATAAAGTACATAAAATCAAGCGATAAGGTGATGCGTATACCGCCGGGCATGTCCTCCTGGTAGTGAACATAGCTAAACAGGTTGTTCTCACTTTGGTGAACGAGTATCTCTTTACCTGAGTTGATGTCCGAAAGCGTCACGTTAAGATAGCGCCAGACGAGAGGGCGGTCGCTGGTATAGAAAATATTCTTTAAATTCTCTTTGTTAATATCCACCATCACCACGCCTTTTAACTTACCGGCATAGTAGACCGGTGTTAAAAAGCTCATCACTTTTTTCTCGGTCAGGTTATCTTCATAAATACGGGAGATTACCGTGCGGCCAGTGAAAATACCGTCAATATCATTCTGGTTGATACCCAGGTTTCCTTTTTGCAAAAACGACCAGTTGTGTATCGCAAATTTCCGCGAATCGACCAGATCAAAGAAATAGACGTAATTATTTTTGAGATCGACGTAATATCGAAATTTATACTCCTGCATACCTAAACCATGACCGTAATCTTTCTGCTCACGATTAACGTTTACCGCCCAGTCAAAAGAGGGCAGTAGAAATATGTCTTCAAGTTTCTCGCTACATTTTGTGGTGGGGGTTTGCAACGTACCGTGTAATGGTAGGTAGTTATGCTGGGTGAGGTTGAGCCCATGAGTGCCGTTAACGCTGTCGAAAGCGTTGCAAAGTGCTTTTTGTTGCTCGATAGAAGCGGGTTCCTGGGGGGATGAAAATGTGCGCATCAGATGGGCTGCAATACTTTGATTAGTATACTTATCATAGAGAAACGACGAGTCGGCTTTCTCATTGATATAGCGCATGTACGCATTCATTGCTTTATCGCTGGCAATGAGCTCATAAACCAAAAAAGAAAATGTCAAAACAACTACGCTGACGGAGATAAAGAGCCTGAGCGCTTTATGATGCAATTGCATAATGATGTACAGCCCTGTAAGTCTGATACTTCAGTCTATCACACGGCATTCATCCGCTCTAACGCTACTGGGAAGGGCATTTTGTAATAAAAATCATTCGCGTGCTTCACCTTTAACTCTTATTGTTGTATTTATAATGCAACTTATAAGAAAGGAGACAAGCAGATGAGCGCGACTGATAAAGCGGGCCATACGTTCTTAGCCAGCCTGGGCAAAACCCGTCTGCGTCCGGGGGGCGTTGAAGCAACAGAGTGGTTGTTCAGCCAGTCACAGCTGACGCCCGACAGCCAGGTGCTGGAAGTGGCGTGTAACATGGCCACGACGGCGATAGAGTTAGTTCAACGTTTTGGTTGTACGGTATACGCCATTGATATGGATAAAACCGCACTGGCAAACGCCAGAAATAACGTGGCGGCAAATGGTCTGGAAAATCACATTCACGTTATGGCAGCTAACGCTAACACCCTTCCATTTGCGGATAACAGTTTCGACGTTGTGATCAACGAAGCCATGCTGACAATGTATGCCGATAAAGCGAAGGCGAAGTTAATTGCCGAGTATTATCGCGTATTGAAGCCCGGCGGGCGTCTGTTAACTCACGACATTATGTTCACCGCACAAAAACTGGTCGCGGGCGAGCAGGGCCAGCTTGTAGAGGTAGTGAAATCAAACGTTAGCCCGATGACCAGACAAGGCTGGCGCGATTTATTTCTGAACGGTGGGTTTGCACAGGTCTTGCAGCAGAATGGTGATATGTCGCTGATGTCGCCGCGAGGATTAATTCGTGATGAAGGGCTGACTGGGGCGGTTAAAATTGTGTTTAACGGCTTACGCACACGCGAAAATCGTCGCCGGTTCCTGAAAATGTTTCGCTTCTTCCGTTCGCAACGTCACCAGCTAAACTACATTGCCTGCTGCTCCGTAAAGGGAAAATAAAAAAGGATAAACGGATGAATATTGATAAAATGAAAGATCAGCATGTTGAAATTCTGGAGAAAATATCATTTCTACGTACGTTGAGCCATGCAGGCGTATCATCCAATGCCCAGGAAATTGCAACTGCGATCGTTAGCATGAGTGCCATTATAAAAACACATTTGTTTGCTGAAGATCAGTTCCTTTATCCACATATTGAGCAGGATGGAAATAGTACGCTCAGACAGGTTAGCTCAAAATTTCAACGTGAAATGACGGATATCGTCAGCGAATATGAAGTTTTTTCCCGGCGCTGGAATATTGCCAGTAAATTAAAAGGTAATGATGAGGCATTCAGACGTGATGCCAACAATGTTCTACGCAAAGTGTATGAGCGTATGCAAAAAGAAAATAAAGACTTCTATCCGCTGGTGGAAAGGATGTAGGGTGTTTTAAAACACAATGATAAAAGGATGGCGAAGTGTCAGAAAAACACTGGTCGAGAATGGAGTACCTTCATCAGACAGTGACCAACCCTAATATAGTTATTAAGGGTACGCATAGCTATTACAGTGACTGCTGGGATCAAGGATTCGAACGTTCGGTGGTGCGGTATTTACTCGGTGATGAGATCAGCCGGGACTGGGAACCGCTTGGGCATTTGGATAAGTTGATTATTGGGAATTTCGTCTGCATTGGCGCTGAGAGCGTTATTCTGATGGGGGGAAATAGTACGCACCGGCTTGACTGGATCAGTCTTTATCCCTTTATGGCGTCGATCAAAGATGCCTACGAGTTTCGGGGTGACACGGTGTTGCATGATGGTTGCTGGTTAGGCATGCGCGCCATGATCATGCCAGGCGTTACGCTCGGGGAAGGCGCTGTTGTCGCAGCAGGTGCGGTGGTGACTAAAGATGTGCCACCGTATGCGGTAGTCGGCGGTAATCCGGCAAAAATAATAAAATATCGCCTGCCGGTGGGGGATATTGAACGAATACTGGCCCTTAATTTGTATCAACTTCCGGAAGAGTCGCTCGTGAAAATCCAACCGCTGTTGTCTTCTGGCGATATTTCCGCGCTCGAAGTTGAAGTGGCTAGCCTGAGACAAAATGCTAAATGACATAACATGTGGTCGAAACGCGAGGTCATAAAAATCAACCAGAGGAGATAACCTCTGGCTGATTTATGTATGTGGTTAGCTATTGCTGGTTGTACTTTGCTTATGAAACAGTTCGCGAAAGACCGGATAAATATCATCCTGGTCGCGGATATGCTGCATCGCAAAGTTTTCAAACGTTGATTGCAGATGTTCGTATTCACGCCACAAGGTCTGGTGCGCGCGGCGGGTGATTTCGATATAGCTATAATATCGCACCATCGGCAGCAGTTTTTTCGCCAGAATCTCATGACACAATGGGGAATCATCCGCCCAGTTATCACCGTCCGAGGCCTGTGCGGCATAGATGTTCCACTGGGCCGGGTCGTAACGGTCTTTTACCACTTCATCCATTAACTTCAGCGCGCTGGAGACAATGGTTCCCCCGGTTTCCTGAGAGTAGAAGAACTCGTGCTCATCCACCTCTTTCGCCTGGGTATGGTGGCGAATATAAACCACTTCCACGTTTTTGTAGGTCCGACTCAAGAACAGATACAGCAAGATATAAAAACGCTTGGCCATATCTTTGGTCGACTGATCCATTGAACCGGAGACGTCCATCAGGCAGAACATCACTGCCTGGCTGGAAGGATCGGGCCGTTTTTCATAATTCTTGTAGCGTAAATCAAAGGTGTCGATAAACGGCACGCGTTCGATTTTTGCCCGTAGTTCGGCAATCTCTTTGCGTAACCGTTCCTCTTCCAGCAACTGCGCTGGTTCACTTTTTGCGATGGTTTCCAGATCCGCTTCGAGCGCATGCAATTCGCGACGCTTACCTGCCGTCATCGCTGTGCGGCGCGCCAGTGAGTTTTGCAGGGAGCGCACCACGCTAATGTTGGCAGGCACGCCGTTAGAGGTGAAACCTGCCCGGTGCGTTTTGTACTCCGTTAACTGACGCTGCTGATTCTGCTTCAGGTTAGGAAGTGCTAAATCTTCGAACAATAGATCGAGATATTCATCTTTAGAGATCTGGAAGACGAATTCATCCTGACCCTCGCCATCCTGGCTGGCCTGGCCTTGTCCGCTTCCTGAACCACCACCGCCGCCCTGCGGGCGTTCAATGCGGTCGTTCTGCACAAAATGGTCGTTACCCGGATGCACGCGATGGCGCAAGCCGCCACGCCCCTGATGGAACATCGGTTCGCTAATATCATCAGTCGGAATAGAGACAGATTCGCCGCTATCCACATCAGTCACCGAACGCTTGTTAATGGCCTCGGAGATCGACTGTTTAATTTGCGATTTATAACGGCGTAAGAAGCGCTGGCGGTTTACCGTGCTCTTGTTTTTGCCGTTAAGACGCCGGTCAATAAACCAGGTCATAAGCCCCCCGTACTGCATTTGCCAACTTTATGCTACATCAGTAACGCCGGATGCGCTGAGCATATCCGGCCTACGGATGTGTATTGTAGGCCCGGCAAGCGTACGCGCCTCCGGGCACTTATTTTAAGACGATTTACGTACGCGCAAATACCATTCGCACAGTAAACGTACCTGCTTACGCGTGTAGCCTTTTTCCATCATCCGGTCGACAAAATCGTCGTGTTTTTTCTGCTCGTCAGTTGAGGTTTTGGCGTTGAACGAAATGACCGGCAGCAGCTCCTCGGTATTTGAGAACATTTTCTTCTCAATGACCGTGCGCAGTTTTTCGTAACTGGTCCAGTTTGGATTGCGGCCGCTGTTATTCGCTCTGGCACGCAGAACAAAGTTGACGATCTCGTTACGGAAATCTTTGGGGTTACTGATACCCGCCGGTTTCTCAATTTTCTCCAGTTCTGAGTTCAACGACTCGCGGTCAAACAGCTGACCGGTATCCGGGTCGCGATACTCCTGATCCTGAATCCAGAAATCCGCATAAGTGACATAACGGTCGAAAATGTTTTGTCCATATTCGGAGTAGGATTCGAGATAAGCCGTCTGGATCTCTTTGCCAATGAACTCAGCATATTTCGGGATCAGATAGCCTTTCAGGAACTCAAGATAACGTTCTGCCAGCTCCTGCGGGAACTGTTCGCGCTCGATTTGCTGCTCAAGTACGTAGAACAGATGCACCGGGTTAGCTGCCACTTCGGCGTGGTCAAAGTTAAAGACGCGTGAGAGGATCTTAAACGCGAAACGCGTGGAAAGACCATTCATTCCCTCATCGACCCCAGCGTAATCCCGATACTCTTGATAGGACTTCGCTTTTGGATCGGTATCTTTCAGGCTTTCCCCATCGTAAACACGCATCTTCGAGTAAATGCTCGAGTTCTCAGGCTCTTTCAGGCGAGAAAGAATGGTAAAGCGAGAGAGTGTTTCCAGCGTGCCCGGTGCGCAAGGCGCATGGGTCAGCTCACTGTGGTTAAGCAGTTTTTCGTAAATTTTGATCTCTTCGGAGATCCGCAGGCAATAAGGCACTTTGACGATGTAAACACGGTCAAGGAACGCCTCATTGTTTTTATTATTACGGAACGTCACCCATTCGGACTCGTTCGAGTGGGCAAGAATAATTCCGTTAAACGGCAGGGCAGAGATACCTTCTGTCCCGTTGTAGTTTCCTTCCTGGGTTGCGGTCAGCAGAGGATGCAGCACTTTAATTGGTGCTTTAAACATCTCAACGAACTCCATAATCCCCTGGTTTGAGCGGCACAGTGCGCCCGAATAACCGTAGGCATCAGGATCGTTCTGGGCGTGGTGTTCGAGTTTACGAATATCCACTTTCCCGACCAGCGCAGAGATATCCTGGTTGTTTTCATCACCAGGCTCCGTTTTGGCAATAGCGATCTGCTCCAGAATAGACGGCCAGACTTTGACAACGCGGAATTTTGTAATGTCCCCGCCAAAATCATGCAGACGTTTTGCAGCCCAGGGCGACATGATCGTACCGAGATAACGACGCGGGATCCCATACTCTTTTTCCAGGATCTGCGCGTCTTCCTGTGGGTTAAACAGGCATAACGGATGATCGTTTACCGGGCTACGCTCGCCGTTGGCGCTCAGGACATAAATCGGTACTCGCTGCATCAGCGACTTCAGCCGCTCAGCAAGAGATGATTTCCCCCCTCCCACAGGCCCCAGCAGATACAGAATCTGCTTCTTCTCTTCCAGACCCTGAGCCGCATGCTTCAAATAAGAAACAATCTGCTCAATGGCCTCTTCCATGCCATAAAACTCTTCAAAAGCGGGGTATCGTGCAATCACCCGATTCGAAAAGAGTCGAGAAAGACGAGGTTCGTGGGCAGTGTCGACCATGACAGGCTCACCAATAGCCATTAATAGCCGCTCTGCCGCATTGGCATAAGCGCTGCGATCTTGCCGACAAGTGGTAAGAAACTCCTGCAGCGTGAACTCTTCGTCCTTGGCAGCTTCATAACGCTGGCGATAGTGATCGAATATATTCATGGTATGCCGTCCTTTCGTTTTTTTAGCACATGTTAAGAGCCGTTCATATGAATAGTAGAGGCCCCTGAAGAGGTAAACTGAACGACGTCGCTGCTGAAGAAATAAGCAACTCTCATGCCATTGTGGTGGTCAGGAGATCAACGTATTCGGTGATACACCTTCTAAAATTAAGCGTAGATGGCATTTGCAAAACTTGCCTGTGTGCGCAAATGAATTTCAATGGCATATCAATAACTCATCAGCAAAAAAAGCATATCTTTTGTAAATCTATGGGGCAGGATTCATGCGGTGTTCACTGTCCTGCAAGCAAAATGTCATCACTCGCTGAGAAATTAGGGGGTTACATTCTGGGGCGAATCCGTAAAATAGTTGGGCTGAAGCGTATTGACGGTTAAACTTTGACCGCTACACATTTAAATAAGGAATTATTGACTGTGACCAAACTCAAACTTCTGGCACTTAGCGTGCTTATCGCCACTTCCGCTAACGTCGCACAGGCAGAGAGCAACCTGACGCTGGGCGCAGGCGTTGGTGTGGTTGAGCACCCTTACAAAGATTACGATAGTGACGTTTACCCGGTCCCGGTTGTGACTTATGAAAGCGATAACTTCTGGTTCCGTGGTCTGGGCGGTGGTTACTACCTGTGGAATGACGATACCGATAAGCTGTCGGTGATGGCCTATTGGTCGCCAATGTACTTCAAACCGGGTGACAGCGACGACAACCGTCTGCGTAGTCTGGATAAACGTAAGAGCACCATGATGGCTGGCCTTTCTTACATTCACAACACGCAATACGGTTTCCTGCGTACCAGCCTTGCAGGCGATACGCTGGATAACAGCAATGGTATTGTATGGGATCTGGCGTGGTTATACCGCTATACCAATGGCGGTTTGACGTTGACTCCGGGGATTGGTGTCGAGTGGAACAGTGAAAACCAGAATGAATACTATTATGGTGTTTCACGCCATGAATCTGCCCGTAGCGGTTTGCGTAGCTACGAACCTGAAAGCTCCTGGAACCCGTATCTGGAGCTCAGCGCAAACTATAACTTCCTGGGCAACTGGAGCGTATACGGTACTGCGCGTTATACCCGCCTGTCTGATGAAGTGACAGACAGCCCGATGGTGGACAAATCCTGGACGGGTCTGATTTCAACGGGTGTTACCTACAAGTTCTGATACCACTGTGTGTCAAACAGTCGCCCGCAGAGATGCGGGCTTTTTGTGCATATCAGAGATGAATATTGATCCAAAACATGTGATTTGATTTTTTGTGCTGTTTTGGCATTACATCGGCCGCAACAAATAGTTAACGTATTTTTCCTGCCGCAATTACCAAAATTAAACCTGTTGTTTGATGAGACTGAAATCTATTCGTTTGTGAATGGAGGAGTATCTGTACAGTTTCACGAATCATTGTTCTGGGAGAGTGATTTCTGGTTTCGCAATATATTGATAATATTCTATTTTATAATCACGGTATAATTTTATCGTGAAACTCTCGCCACTAAAAATAGCAAGATAACTATTTTATTATTTTTGTGTGACGATGAAAGTTAACTTTCATTTGAAAAAAATAAAATCATTAAGTTAATTTTTATTTTACATCTTTTAGGTATTTATCTGAAAAAATTAAAATTGACATTAAATAAGCGATTGCAGATATTACTCCAACTTAATAAGTAAAGACAGTAACGCTGCATGGCTCAGATATTAAATGTCATGTGGTTTTCTTGCGAATAAACTTGGTAGAGATAATGAAAAAGTTAATCATGATAGCAGTGATGGGTGGGATTCTGACGGGATGTTCCACCGAGGCTTCACGCATGAGTGCTTGCGAAAGCAAGGGCGTGAGCCGCGATGCCTGCTATATCGCTGAGCAAAACCGTCAGGCGACAATCAATGCCGTAGCTGAAAAACAAGCTATGGAGAACGCGCAAAACGTATATAACTTAAATGATACTAATTCCAGTCATCACCACAAACACAATAATTATTAAGGTGTAACTTATGAAGAAATTAATAATTATCGCTGTACTGGTCGCAACATCTGCGGCTGCACCAGCCTATGCCATCAGCGAGGCTTACCGTCAGCAGTTACAGCATGAACATAAAACGATGGTCAGCGATGCTAATGCTCCGGTGCACGCCAGTAAAATCACACCCGTGCATGTGAATAAACTGGGCGTAGACTTTAAACGTGGCGCTGATGGTATTGCTTATATTAATGGCAAAGCGGCGGCAAATGATGAGAACAATGCAGACGCTCAGTCTTATAGCGCGGGCTTGATTTCCGTCATTGTCTATAAAAACGGGAAAATTAACGCGATGAAAGAGGGGAAATATTTAGGTCGCTTAAAATAACCGCAGTGCAGTTAAGATGTTCTGTCATTCGGCCCGGGAGCATTGTTTGTTCCCGGGTTTTTTATTGCCGTTGCCATAGCGGTCAACTTCCAATCTTAGAGGGTGCAATTTGTGCACCCTAACAGGACACATGCCAGTTGTTTTGCTTTACTGTGGTGCATTAACACAGGAGGGTGCGATGACAGCGAAACAGGTGATGTTTACAAAGCAGGTATCGCTGCCTGCTATTGGGCAGGGAACATGGTACATGGGCGAGGATCCTGGCCGACGTCGGGAAGAGGTTTCAGCGCTGCGGGCTGGTCTGGATCTCGGTCTGCGGTTGATCGATACCGCCGAAATGTATGCAGATGGTGCAGCGGAAGAGGTAGTGGGTGAAGCATTAACCGGGCGTCGTGATAGCGCTTTTTTAGTCTCGAAAGTATATCCCTGGAATGCCGGTGGTCAGAAAGCCATTGCCGCCTGTGAAGCGAGCCTGCGTCGACTAAAAACCGATTATCTGGATCTCTATTTGCTCCACTGGACGGGCAGTTTTTCATTTGCTGAGACCGTTGATGCCATGGAAGCACTCATTGCGCAGGGGAAAATCCGCCGCTGGGGCGTCTCTAATCTCGATTACGATGACATGCAGGCGTTATGGCAAGTCACGGGTGGGCGGGAATGTGCCACTAACCAGGTGCTTTATCATTTAGCATCGCGCGGTATTGAATATGATTTACTGCCGTGGTGCCAGCAGCAGCAGATGCCGGTCATGGCTTACAGTCCGCTGGCTCAGGCGGGGCGATTGCGCGGTGACTTGCTTTCTCACTCTGTGGTGAACGACATCGCGCACGCGCACAATGTTAGTGCTGCGCAGATTTTGCTGGCATGGGTGATCCGTCTGCCGGGCGTGATGGCGATTCCGAAAGCGGCAAGCGTAGCGCATGTCGAACAAAATGCCGCCGCGCTGGAGATAACGCTCTCTGTTGATGAGCTGAAGCAGTTAGATAAGGCATATCCAGCGCCAAAGGGTAAAACGGCGCTGGATATGGCCTGATTTGCCGAATGGCGATGCTCACGCTTCTTATCCGGCCAGCGCAATGTTTGGTAGGCCGGATAAGGCGTAAGCTCCGTCAGGCTACAGACACAATTTTAGCGTTTAGCAACGCGGATAGTTTGTGCCAGGCGTGATGGTTTTTCTTCGCGGGTTTTCTGCGGCGCGGTTGCGTAAGCCGTCTCTACGCAAACAAAGGTTTTATAGCCGTCATCCGGCATGTCGCCCATGCTAACGGACAGCGCCGGACCCGGGTTCCAGCCCACGACATTCAGATGGTGATGATGGACGACGTCGATATTGCGGTTGAGCGCATCATCATGGATAACGCTGCACGCTTGCGGATTCAGATAGACACGATCGGTGCGGTCCGGGAAGGTCTGGATACCATCAGCCAGCACATCTTCTTTAGCATCATTCACTTTGTCGATCAGGCGATCGCCAAGTCCACTGACTTTTACTGCCGCAATGTCACCGACGTTGAAATAGGTATGCAGCGCAGAGGTGGTTTCAAATTCACCGTGGGCTTCCAGTTCCATTTCACAGGTGGCACCTACTTTGAAACGGGCCAGCAGGCAGAACTCGTGCGGCCATAGCTGACGCGTTTCAGCGCTGCTTTGCAATTCAAACGTTAGCGCCACGCCATTGTCGTCTTCATTGTGCGCTTTCAGCGTCCATGGCAGGTTGCGGGCAAAACCATGAGAAGGCAGGCCCTGCTGAGCAGCCGGACCAAACCACGGCCAGCAAATTGGTACGCCGCCACGCAGCGCTACGCCGGTTTTAAACGGGGTATTGTTACTTAGCCACAGGACTTCCTCTTCGCCGTTGGGTTTCCAGGAAAGAAGATGTGCGCCCTGCAGTGCGAAAGATGCTTTAACCTGTGGATGATCGACCACAAGAATCTCAAGTTCATCAAGCTGGCGGCGGGAGAGGACCGGGGTAATTTGTTCGATTACCGGAAGTGCAAAAATTTTATTAATCATTATGCAATCCTTTTTTTTACCCTAAATAATTCGAGTTGCAGGACGGCGGCAAGTGAACGATCCCGATGAGCTTACAGAAGTAAGTGATTCGGGTGAGAGAGCATTGCCAACACACCGGTAACTTGAAGTATGACGGGTATCTTCAGGCAAAAAAAAGAGCGACCTGAGTCGCTCTTACAGATTACTGTTTCATCTCAACTTATTTGGAGATGTGAGCAATCAGGTCCAGAACTTTGTTGGAGTAGCCGGTTTCGTTGTCGTACCAGGATACCAGTTTCACGAAGTTGTCGTTCAGTGCGATACCAGCTTTAGCATCGAACACGGAAGTGCAAACTTCACCGTTGAAATCGGTAGATACTACGTCGTCTTCGGTGTAACCCAGAACGCCTTTCATCGGGCCTTCGGAAGCAGCTTTGATTGCTTTCTTAATTTCTTCGTAAGAAGCAGCTTTTTCCAGACGAACGGTCAGGTCAACAACAGATACGTTCGGGGTAGGAACGCGGAACGCCATACCAGTCAGTTTGCCGTTCAGTTCTGGCAGTACTTTACCTACAGCTTTAGCAGCACCGGTAGAGGACGGGATGATGTTCTGGGATGCGCCGCGGCCGCCGCGCCAGTCTTTGTGAGACGGGCCATCAACGGTTTTCTGAGTAGCGGTGGTCGCGTGAACAGTAGTCATCAGACCTTCGATGATGCCGAAGTTGTCGTTGATAACTTTAGCCAGCGGAGCCAGGCAGTTAGTGGTGCAGGAAGCGTTAGAAACGATGTCCTGACCTTCGTATTTGTCAAAGTTAGCGCCTTTAACAAACATCGGAGTGTTATCTTTGGACGGACCAGTCAGAACCACTTTTTTCGCGCCAGCAGTGATGTGCTTACGAGCGGTTTCATCTGTCAGGAACAGGCCAGTAGCTTCAGCTACTACGTCAACACCAACTTCGTCCCATTTCAGGTTAGCCGGATCACGTTCAGCGGTAACACGGATTTTTTTACCGTTTACGATCAGATGACCGTCTTTCACTTCAACGGTACCGTTGAAACGGCCGTGAGTGGAGTCATATTTCAGCATGTAAGCCATGTAGTCAGCGTCTAACAGGTCGTTGATTGCAACGATCTCGATGTCAGAGCGTTCTTGAGCAGCACGGAAAACAATGCGACCGATACGGCCAAAACCGTTGATACCTACTTTGATAGTCATATATTCCACCAGCTATTTGTTAGTGAATAAAAGGTTGCCTGTAAAATTACAAAAACCTTACGCAGCGTCAAGCGGAATCGTGTCAATCATTGCGACAAATCAATCTGCTGCTTAAGCTTTGCGCAACTGACTCGCCTCACTCTTCCTTTGGGCTTGAAACCACATGGGGTCGGCGGCCCGAATTTTAAAGGGCAATCAAGATAAAAACGTGATTGTGATCACGAATTGCAGGCTGCCATTTCGCACGGATCAAGTTTAGAACAAAAGTTCGCACTCTGGTGTTAATGTTTTGTTAGAATCTGTCTCGCGATGTGAGTTTAGATAAAGCGAGATGTGAGCAAATGGCTAATCAACCTTCTCCAGAAGAACTAAAAAAAAATTTAACCGAAATGCAGTTCTACGTGACGCAGAATCACGGGACAGAACCGCCATTTACCGGGCGTTTGCTGCACAACAAGCGTGACGGCATCTACCACTGTTTGGTCTGCGACAAACCGCTATTTCGTTCCGAGACAAAATATGACTCTGGCTGCGGCTGGCCCAGCTTTTACGAGCCTGTCAGCGCAGAGGCTATCCGTTACATTAAAGATACTTCACACGGCATGCAGCGCATTGAAATCCGCTGTGGTAACTGTGATGCGCACCTGGGACACGTCTTCCCGGATGGTCCGCAACCTACCGGTGAACGTTACTGCGTTAACTCTGCCTCTTTGAACTTCACCGATGGTGAAAACGGTGAGCAGACCAAAGGCTGAAGAAACGATTCAGCAAATTATTCTACGGAGAGTGGATTTAACATGAATCTTGATGAGATGATCAACAGCATGACGCCGGAAGTTTATCAGCGCTTATCAACTGCCGTTGAACTCGGAAAATGGCCGGATGGCGTGGCGCTAACGGCAGAACAAAAAGAGAACTGCTTACAGCTGGTGATGTTATGGCAGGCGCGAAACAATATTGACGCGCAGCATATGACGATTGATACCAATGGTGAGATGGTGATGAAGAGTAAGCAGCAGTTGAAAGTGGAGTTTGGTATTACGCCCGAACCCATTGCGACGTTTAAATCCTGATTACTCAGGCCCGGCAAACATCTATGTCGGGCCCGCAGTTGAAGTTATTTCTTGTTCATCATCGCCTTCAGATCGGCGAACGGATTATATTTCGCTTCGCCCACCGCTTTCTGCGCATCTTCGCCTGCAACCACCGTTGAACCATACTGGTCCGCTTCCGTATATTTGGAATGTTCGTGATCGTGGCAGTACAGGCACAACATTTCCCAGTTGCTACCATCTTCCGGGTTATTGGAGTGATCATGATCGATATGGTGTACCGTCAATTCGCGCAAATTTGAATATACGAACTCACGGGAACAACGTCCGCAGACCCAGGGGAAGAGTTTAAGCGCCTTTTCCCGGTAACCGACTTCCAGACGGGCGTAATTTTTAGGGATAAAAGCCATAAAGCTCATGCCTCCAGTAGAAAATGAAAAGCTGCGCCAAAAGCTGGCGCAGCAGAATGCGATAATCATAACCTATTGTGTCAGGCGTTGGGATCAGTGTTTGATGCCTAACGAATCGGCTAACTGCTTAGCCAACTGGTTTTGGTCATCCGCACCGTATTCCCAGAACATGGCGCCTCCCAGCCCCTTGCTCTTGATATAGTCAGCCTTGATCGCTACCGAGCGCGGGTTTTCATAAGAGAGGGCAAAGAGCGCGTTTCCCTCCACAGACTGCACTGACAGCCACGGTACTTTTGCTTCATCATCCCAATGCTGGCTAAAGCGCTTCTGCGGATCGTTGATCAATTTCGCCACGATATCGTTGTACTTCACATAGGTATCTTTGCTCAGATCGATGCCCAGTGATTTGAACAATTCAATTTGCGCGGGCTCGAAATAGGGCTGGGTAACAGGATTTTTCTGTGCGTCAGGTTTGCTCCAGTCAATGCCTGGCTCAACAGCGCGTTTCGGTACGCGACCATAAAAACCAATGCCCAGGTTCATCTGACTCGCTTTTAGACCGGCAGCAAGATAGTTGTTGACCACAAAATCAGCGCTGTACTTATCCGCCGCGGCGACTGTCGGCCATTGTGTCGAATCGTACAGGTTCGAGTTGAAATACTGCGTACCGTAAGCCATGTCATAGGTCATCAGGTTTATGTAGTCGAGCGATGGCGCAATGGCTTTCACATCCACCCAGCTTTTCGGGCTTTCCGCATTTGCGCCCACGGCGATGGTCAGTAGTTTTTTATGCCCCAATGCGGCGCGGAGCTCTTTTAACAGCGCGGTAAAGTTAGCTCGGTCGGCCGGTTGACTTTCGACCAGTCCCCAGGCGCCGTTGACCGGATATTCCCAGTCGAGGTCGATGCCATCAAGGCCATATTTCGCAATTATCTCCTGAGCAGACTGAATAAACACCGCGCGCGATTCTTTCGTTGCTGCCGCGCCGGAGAATCCACGAGCCCCCCAACCACCGACGGAAAGCAATACTTTCAGGTTCGGATTCTGTTTACGCAGCTGTGGAATTTTCAGTAAATCATCCTGCACTTTCGGTGAAAGCCAAATCTGATGCAGCTTACTGGCGTCTTTTAAGGCGTCATTGGTCTCGTCTTTTTCGTTGTTGTAGACAAGGCCAAACGAATAGTTGAGATGGGTTATCTGACGAACATCCAGTTTATTGATGTCACCACCAGGACCGGCAGTGACGTCGCCGCCACCATTGAAGTAGCCAACTGACATCAGTGAACTGGCGGAAACAACGCTGGCGCAAAGCAGGGGTAATGCTGCCAACAAAGGCAATAGTTTCATCGGTGTTCCTCTTTGACATTTAAACAAGCAAACACGCCACGGAAATGGCGTGGCGAAAAAAACAGCACCTGCAGGTTAACAGTTTCATAACAGGAAAAATGCGAAGGTGTTCACGTCATGTTGGCGAAGCGGCAAACCATTTCTGGTAGGTTGTATCGGTTGGGGCAAACATTACTGAGTGTTGACGCAAGTCCCTTTTCTGGCCTACAGATTTGCATACATGCACAAATTCAATAGGCCGGATAAGGCGTTTTAAAGTATTAGCGATGGGTTTCCAGCCAGTCATCAAGCGTATACAGCGTTGCGCCCGCTGCGGCCATTTCCATAAACGCCTCTGCACTGTCCTGGGGTTGAATATTGACGCCACGGCAGCCGTCGGTAATAACGCTGACGGTATAACCAAGATCGAGCGCATCCAGAACGGTGAATTTAACGCAATAGTCGCTAGCCAGACCCATGATAATAAGCTCAGCAATACGGTGTTCGAGCAGCCAGGCGTTCAGCGCGGTTGCCTGACGACGACCGTTATCAAAAAATGCACTGTAACTGTCGACCAGCGGGTTCTCGCCTTTGGTGAAGGTTTTCGCTATTGCACGCTGGTTCAGCAGCGGATGCAGGGCCGCCCCTTCGCTGTTTTGCACGCAATGATCGGGCCAGAACGTTTGCGCCAGACCATCCAGTTGTCCCTGACTGTAGGGGGCGACCTGATGCTGGCTGGCAAAACTACCGTGATTAGCCGGATGCCAGTCCAGACTGGCAACAACCGTGTCGCCGCGTAGGGCGCACCAGTCAATCAGACGGTTGGCAATCTCGATTGTGCTGTCGCCTTGCGGAACAGCGAGAGCGCCGCCGGCACAAAAGTCATTTTGTAAATCGACCAACAGTAAGGCTCGGGCCATGGGCATAGACTCCTTTATTCGTCCGGGGTGAGCTCGCCGCGCAGATTTTGCGTCATTGCTTCACGAATGCTCTGCACATCCAGTCCCTGACTGAGTAAATAATGCAATTTGGTGAGCGTGGCTTCGACGGTCATATCCGCGCCGCCAATCACGCCAGCGTGGGCGAGGGCATTACCCGTCGCATAGCCACCCATGTTTACCTTGCCGGACATACACTGGGTCAGGTTCACCACCACAATGCCCCGCGAGCTCGCATCTTCAAGTTCTTGCAGAAACTCTTTATTTTGCGGTGCATTGCCCACGCCGTAGGAGCGCAAAATTAACGCTTTTACCGGCTGGCGCAGGAAGTTACGCACCACATCAGCGGAGATACCTGGGTAAATGGTGACTACGCCAATCGGTTGTGGAGTAATAGGATGAACAATCAGTTCACCTGCGCCGTGCGGTGCTGGCGGAGTTCCCAGTCGACGGATGTGGATCCCGGCTTCCAGTAGCGGCGCAAGGTTGGGTGAGGCAAAGGCGTCAAAGCCATCGGCGTGCGCTTTAGTGGTACGGTTGCCGCGAAACAGTCGATTGTTGAAAAACAGGGTTACTTCATTAATCGGATAATTTGCCGCAACGTACAGCGCGTTGAGCAGATTGATTTGCCCGTCTGAACGTAGCTCTGCCAGCGGAATTTGTGACCCTGTCACAATGACCGGTTTACCCAGGTTCTCCAACATAAAAGAGAGCGCCGAAGCCGTAAACGCCATGGTGTCGGTGCCGTGCAGAATGACAAAACCATCGTAATCGTAGTAGTGTGCTTTAATGTCTTCCGCAATATGCTGCCAGTCTTCCGGCGTCATGTCGGAGGAATCCATCAACGGGACGTATTCGTGGATGGTGAAGTCTGGCATCTCCGGGCGGTGGAATTCAGGCATCAATGCCAGTTGACGCTGGAGATGACCAGAAACAGGAATATAACCCTGTTCTGAGCGCTGCATACCAATGGTGCCGCCGGTATAGGCAACGTAAATCGATTTCTTTTGCATGACTTTTCTTCTGTCTCAATGAAAACCCCTCTTCATCCCGAAGAGGGGGCAATTGTTAGCGAACGTTGGCGCAGGTCAGGCAAAACGCATATCGGTTTTGCGGATCGTTAAACGCGGCCAGCTTATCGCTTTCCGCTTTAACTGCACTGGCCGCAGAAGCAAGCGGCGCCGGGAGCATGGCCTGAATAGCTTCGGGCAGCATGGCGCGAACGGAGCCTGACATGCTGTCCATTACCATATCGACGAATGTCGGTTCATCCTGATAATACGCAATGTGCCACTGTTTCAGCTTGGCAAGCTCAGCCGCTTTCGCGATGGCGTCGTCAAAATCACCGAGGCTGTCTACCAGTCCGTTGGCTTTCGCATCCTGACCGGTCCAGACGTGACCCTGCGCGATTTTGTCAATCTGCTCAGGGGTTGTCTTACGTGCATCCGCGACCAGCGTGATAAAGCGCTTATAGCCATTTTCAATGCTCAATTGCATCATTTGCTGCACTTCAGGCGGTAACGCTTTGGTGATGGAGATATCCGCCAGCGGGGAAGTGGCCACGCCATCGGTATGTACACCAATGGAATCCAGGCTGTTTTCTACGGTGTTGATCACACCAAAGATCCCGATTGAACCGGTCAACGTGCTGGGGTTTGCCACAATGTAACTGGCTGGGGTGGAGATCCAGTAGCCACCGGAGGCCGCCATGCCGCCCATGGACACGACAACCGGTTTACCCGCCGCTTTTGCCGCAGCCAGCTCAGCACGAATGACTTCCGAGGCGCTGACGCTGCCGCCAGGACTGTTCACGCGCAGTACAATAGCTTTCACTTTCGGATCGAGACGTGCTTCGCGGATTTGTGCGGCAGTGGTGTCGCCCCCCACATTTCCTGGGGTTTCTTCACCGTCCATAATCGCGCCGTTCGCGAAGATAACGCCAATGCTGTCTCCGGTATCCGCCGGTGTTTTCAGCGAATAATCGTAATAGCTGACGGCGCGATAGTTTTTATCCGCTTTGCTCCAGCCAAACTGTTTGGTCAGCATTTTTTCGACTTCGGCGCTGGAGGCGAGTGCATCCACCAGTTTGTTATCGAGCGCATATTTCGCCGTATCTCCATCGACCTTCGTCAAACCGTCCAGCATCGCCTGTGCGCCTGGGAACACCTGCTGAGCTGGGATCTGGCGGTTGGCGGCGACCGTGTCGAGATAGTTCTGCCACAGCTCGCCGATCCAACGACTGTCGGCTTCACGCGCGGCAGGAGACATATCATCGCGGATAAACGGCTCTACGGCAGACTTATAGGTCCCGACGCGGAATACGTGCGTGGAAACTTTCAGCTTATCGAGCAGGGACTTGTAGTACAGACCGTTGGTGGCAAAGCCGTGCAGATCAACGGAACCCTGCGGAGAGAGGTAAATTTTGTTAGCAAAACTGGCGAGGTAATACTGCCCCTGGCTGAAGTTATCGCCCACGGCAAAGACCGGTTTACCGCTGTCGCGGAATTCCCGCAGTGCTTTGCCGATATACTGCATGGAAGGCTGGTCTGCCCCGGCAAAATTTTTCAGATCCATCACGATGCCGGTGATGTTGCGATCATCTTTTGCCTGGCGAATCGTATTCACGATATCGAACAGGGAGTTTTCCTGCAGACGATCGGAACTGGCGCCAAACAGCTGACGACCAATAACGCTTAAACGACTGGTGCTCGAAGGCTTATCGACAATCACCCCAGAGATATCCAGCAGCAGCGCGCCTCGCTCAGCGTGTTCGCTGGTGTTGCTGCTGCTGACCTGCATCCAGATGCCCACGCCAACCAGCACCAAAAAGATGAAGAACAGGTTAAGCACAAATTCACGGACGAAATTGAGTAATCGCCATGTCCATTTAAAAAATCCGGCAATAAATTGCCACAGGGTTCGCATGTATTCTCCCTACCAATTAACAACACGCCACCCCGAAATCCCGGAGAAAGGCGATAAGATGAGGCTATCGTAATGACCCGACAGGCACTTGTCAGCAGGAATCACCGCCTGTGCTGTAACAAAATCCGCTCACGTGTTAATTTTGTGAACAAATTTCATTGTTGGAGTTAAGCAAATGGATGCACTCGAATTACTTATGACCCGTCGTAGCGCCTCTCGTCTCGTCGAACCGGCCCCGGCAGGAGAGCAACTGCAAAATATTCTGCGCGCGGGAATGCGCGCGCCGGACCACAAAACGCTGCAACCGTGGCAATTCTTTGTCATTGAGGGCGAAGGGCGTGAACGCTTTGCCGCCGTGCTTGAAAAAGGCGCTATTGCATCTGGCAGCGATGAGAAGGCCCAGGAAAAAGCGCGCAGCGCGCCGTTTCGCGCACCGCTGATTATTACCGTGGTGGCGAAATGTGAAGCAAACGACAAGGTTCCGCTATGGGAACAGGAAATGTCTGCCGGTTGTGCGGTGATGGCCATGCAGATGGCTGCCATTGCCCAGGGCTTTGGCGGTATCTGGCGCAGTGGCGCATTAACCGAAAGTGAGGTCGTCCGCGAAGCGTTTGACTGTCGCCCACAGGATAAAATCGTCGGTTTTCTCTATCTGGGCACACCACAGTTGAAAGCATCCACGACGATTACCCTTGCCGATCCGAGCGCATTCGTCCGTTATTTCTGATATCAACGGCAAAACTGTCTGGATTATGAGCAAAGGCACCCGAATTCAGACAGTCACTCTTACCACATCATGGAATGAGCGCTACCATATCCGGATTGCAATGACAGGAGATGTCCATGAGCGAGCAAGCTATTCGTTTAACGCAATACAGCCACGGAGCCGGTTGCGGTTGTAAAATTTCCCCAAAAGTGCTGGAAACCATCCTGCACAGCGAGCAGGCGAAGTTTGTTGATCCAAACTTACTGGTGGGTAATGAAACCCGCGACGACGCGGCTGTATACGATCTGGGAAACGGCACCAGCGTAATCAGCACCACCGATTTCTTTATGCCGATTGTCGATAATCCGTTTGATTTTGGCCGCATCGCCGCCACCAACGCCATCAGCGATATTTTCGCCATGGGCGGCAAACCGATTATGGCAATTGCTATCCTGGGCTGGCCGCTTGATAAGTTGGCGCCGGAAATTGCCCGCGAAGTAACCGAAGGCGGACGCTTTGCCTGCCGTCAGGCGGGTATCGCGCTGGCGGGGGGGCACTCTATCG
This sequence comes from Citrobacter sp. Cb028, assembly GCF_030336705.1. NCBI lineage: Bacteria > Pseudomonadati > Pseudomonadota > Gammaproteobacteria > Enterobacterales > Enterobacteriaceae > Citrobacter > Citrobacter sp. Cb028. The sequence continues at coordinate 1,097,408 of NZ_JAOWCZ010000034.1, forward strand.
ATGCGCCTGAGCCTATCTTTGGTCTTGCGGTAACCGGCGTTGTTCCAACTGAGCGCGTGAAGAAAAACAGCACCGCCGAGGCGGGATGCAAGCTGTTTTTGACCAAGCCTCTGGGTATTGGTGTCCTGACCACCGCAGAGAAAAAATCGCTGCTGAAGGACGAGCACAAAGGGCTGGCGACGGAAGTGATGTGCCGGATGAACATTGCCGGGGCGGCATTTGCCGATATCGACGGCGTGAAAGCCATGACCGACGTTACCGGTTTTGGGCTGCTGGGGCATCTGAGCGAGATGTGTCAGGGGGCCGGCGTTCAGGCGCAGATCGTCTACCAGGCTATTCCTAAGCTACCAGGTGTTGAAGAATACATCGCGCAGGGCGCGGTGCCGGGCGGTACCCAGCGTAACTTTGCCAGCTACGGACACCTGATGGGTGAAATGCCGCAGTCGGTTCGCGATCTGCTCTGCGATCCGCAAACTTCCGGTGGTCTGCTGTTAGCGGTAACGCCGGAAGCTGAAGCCGAAGTTAAAGCGGCAGCGGCGCAGTTTGGCATCGACCTCACCGCGATTGGTGAGTTAGTGGAAGCTCGTGGCGGTCGCGCCATGGTTGAGATCCGTTAACTCGATGCGATTGTTTATTGCCGAAAAACCGAGTCTGGCGCGCGCTATCGCCGATGTGCTGCCGAAGCCGCATCGCAAAGGTGACGGTTTTATCGAATGCGGAAACGGGCAAGTGGTGACCTGGTGTATTGGTCACCTGCTTGAACAGGCGCAGCCAGATGCCTACGACAGTCGTTATGCTCGCTGGAGTCTGGTTGATCTGCCGATTGTCCCGGAAAAGTGGCAACTGCAGCCGCGTCCCTCGGTGACCAAACAGCTCAACGTTATTAAGCGATTTTTGCATGAGGCCAGTGAAGTCATTCACGCAGGTGACCCCGATCGTGAAGGACAACTGCTGGTGGATGAAGTGCTGGATTACCTGCAACTGGCCCCTGAAAAGCGCCAGCAGGTGCAACGCTGCCTGATTAACGACCTCAACCCGCAGGCCGTCGAGCGGGCGATTGAGCGTCTGCGCGCCAACAGTGAGTTCATCCCCCTTTGCGTGTCGGCACTGGCGCGAGCGCGGGCGGACTGGCTGTACGGTATCAACATGACGCGCGCTTATACCATTCTGGGGCGTAACGCGGGCTATCAGGGCGTACTTTCGGTCGGGCGCGTGCAAACGCCGGTGCTCGGACTGGTTGTGCGTCGCGATGAAGAGATTGAAAACTTCGTTGCCAAAGACTTCTTCGAGGTAAAGGCGCATATCGTGACGCCCGCCGATGAGCGGTTTACCGCTATCTGGCAGCCGAGCGAAGCGTGTGAGCCGTATCAGGATGAAGAAGGGCGCTTGCTAAACCGCACGTTGGCTGAACACGTGGTAAACCGCATTAACGGTCAGCCGGCGATCGTCACCAGCTATAACGATAAACGGGAATCAGAATCCGCGCCGCTGCCGTTTTCGCTGTCGGCGTTGCAGATTGAAGCGGCGAAACGCTTTGGCTTAAGTGCGCAAAACGTTCTGGATATCTGCCAGAAGCTGTATGAAACCCATAAACTGATCACCTATCCGCGTTCGGATAGCCGTTATCTGCCGGAAGAACACTTTGCCGGACGTCACGCGGTGCTGAACGCGATTAGCGTCCATGCGCCGGATCTGCTTCCGCAACCGGCGGTCAATCCCGATACGCGAAACCGCTGTTGGGATGATAAAAAAGTGGATGCGCACCACGCCATCATTCCAACAGCGCGCAGTTCGTCCATCAACCTGAACGATAATGAAGCGAAGATATACAACCTGATTGCCCGTCAATATCTGATGCAGTTTTGCGCGGATGCGGTATTCAGGAAGTGCGTTATTGAGCTGGATATCGCGAAAGGTAAGTTTGTCGCCAAAGCCCGTTTTCTGGCAGAGGCCGGATGGCGTACGCTGCTTGGCAACAAAGAGCGCGACGAAGATAACGACGGGACGCCGCTGCCGGTGGTGGCAAAAGACGACGAGCTGCTGTGCGAAAAAGGCGAAGTGGTTGAACGACAGACTCAGCCTCCGCGGCACTTTACCGATGCCACGCTGCTGTCAGCGATGACCGGAATCGCGCGCTTTGTGCAGGATAAAGATCTGAAAAAGATCCTGCGCGCAACGGACGGACTGGGAACGGAAGCGACGCGCGCCGGGATTATCGAGCTGCTGTTTAAGCGTGGTTTCCTGGTGAAGAAGGGGCGCTATATCCATTCTACCGATGCCGGAAAAGCGCTGTTTCATTCGCTGCCTGAAATGGCGACGCGCCCGGATATGACCGCGCACTGGGAATCTATCCTGACCCAAATCAGCGAAAAGCAGTGTCGATATCAGGATTTCATGCAGCCGCTGGTGGGGACGCTGTATCAGCTAATCGATCAGGCGCGCAGCACGCCGGTACGACGCTTCCGTGGTATTGCCGCACCGGGTAGTAGTGGTGGTGACAAGAAAAAGAGCGCGCCGCGTAAACGCACGGCGAAAAAAAGCCCGCCATCTGAAGAGGCGGGCCTGTAATGCGCTCTTAGGCTGGATAAGGCATGTGTGCCGCATCAAGCCTACGGGAACAACAGATCTGAATTAAATCACACCCTGGCCCAACATCGCGTCGGCAACTTTCACGAATCCCGCGATGTTGGCGCCACGTACGTAGTTGGTTTGCTTGCTTTCGCCGCCGTACTCGACGCAGGCATGGTGAATATCCAGCATGATGTGGTGCAGGCGTGCATCCACTTTCTCCGCTTTCCAGCCCAGACGTGCGGCGTTCTGCGCCATTTCCAGACCGGATGTCGCTACGCCTCCCGCGTTGGCCGCTTTACCCGGCGCGAACAATACACCCGCTTCCAGGAACAGATCGGTGGCCTCGATGGTGGTAGGCATGTTTGCCCCTTCGGCGACAGCCTTCACGCCGTTGGCGATCAGCACGCGTGCCGCATCGACATCAAGTTCGTTCTGGGTGGCGCACGGCAGGGCGATATCCACCGGAACCGACCACGGCTGTTGGCCTTCCAGATAGGTCAAGCCAAATTCGCGGGCGTAATCCGCCACGCGGCCGTCGCGGCTGTCTTTGATCGCGCACAGACGCGCCAGTTTTTCTTTGGTAAATCCGCTTTCGTCGACCACGGTACCGCTGGAATCGGAGGCTGTGACTACTCGCGCGCCAAACTCCATGGCTTTCTCAATGGCGAATTGCGCCACGTTACCGGAACCAGAGACGGCCACGCGCATGCCTTCAAAGCCCAGGCCATGGCGTTTGAGCATCGCTTCGGTGAAGTACACCAGACCGTAGCCGGTAGCTTCCGGGCGAATCAGGCTGCCGCCGAAAGAGAGACCTTTACCGGTAAAGACGCAGGCGCTGTTGTTGGACAGTTTTTTCATCATCCCGGCCATAAAGCCGACTTCACGACCGCCTACGCCGATATCGCCCGCCGGAACATCGGTATCGGGCCCTAAATGGCGGAACAGTTCGGTCATCAGCGCCTGGCAGAAACGCATGATTTCGCCTTCGCTTTTACCTTTCGGATCGAAATCGCTCCCGCCTTTACCCCCGCCCATTGGCAGCGTGGTGAGGGCGTTTTTAAATGTTTGCTCGAAGCCAAGGAATTTCAGGATCGACAGGTTCACGGAAGGGTGGAAACGCATTCCGCCTTTGTATGGGCCAATGGCGGAGCTAAACTGCACGCGCCACGCGCGGTTGACCTGCACCTGATTGCGATCGTCCAGCCAGACGACGCGGAACTGGATCACGCGCTCCGGTTCAACCAGACGTTCCAGCAACGACATCTGACGATAACGCGGGTTTTGCTCAAGGAAGGGCCACAGTGTCGTCATTACCTCACGAACGGCTTGCGCGAACTCGGTCTGATTCGGGTCGCGCTTTTGCACATGGTTAAGGAATGACTCCAGAGAACGTGTCTGATCCATAGATATAAGTACCTCTTATGTATTGATATGGTTATATTTTTGATTTTTGTGTTAAGTGTTTTGCAGTTTTTGACTATAACATCAGCAGTGTGACGGGACGCAAGAAAAAATTAACCGCGCTAAGTAAATTAATATTGCGGCGTGGGTCATAACCAAAAGCGATGATGGCAAGGGCTAAAGTTTCTGCCGGTTTATACCGTTATACTGAGCATAACTGTCAGTCAAAAAGGAAAGAATATGCGCCGTATAATCATGGCAGGAGCGTTGGCACTGGTGTCCAGCGCGACGCTGGCAAATCAGCTTTATCGCCCGGACGTGCAGGTGAATGTCCCACCGGAGGTGTTCAGTTCCAGCGGTCAGCGGGCGCAACCCTGTAGTCAGTGCTGTATTTATCAGGATCAAAACTACTCAGAAGGGGCGGTGATTAAAGCGGATGGCGTTTTGCTTCAGTGCCAGCGCGATGATAAAACGATCAGCACGAATCCGCTGGTCTGGCGTCGCGTAAAAGGATAAACGCTTCTAATAGCGGGATATCGGCAGGCGCCAGCGGATAACGCAGCGCCTCTTCGGGTGAACACCAGACGATATCCTGATGTTCATACACTTTCAGCTCCCCCTGATATGACGGTACATGCCAGGCATGTAAGTGAATGAGTCGGCCTGAAACCTCGCGTTGATGGCTGGCAATGTAGCGCCCAACGACCGCCTCGATGCCCAACTCTTCACGCAGTTCACGGACCAGCGCCTTTGGCTGACTTTCCCCCGGCTCAACCTTACCGCCAGCAAACTCCCACATACCTGACTGATCCGCATGCTCCGGGCGTTGAGCCAGTAAAATTTTGCCATCACGTTCAATGATAGCGGCGACCACGTCGAGGGTTTTCATTATATTCATCAAGATCTAACGGTAGAAAATGACATACTATCGTTATCTTTGTTTTATCTAAAGTATTCAGGAGCCACCGTTGAACGATCCTCAGTCGTGGGTAAAACCGTTAACGCGTATCCCTTCCAGTTTGCAACCGCTTGTTGCTACGCAGAAAAAACATTATGGCGATGTGCTGCATCCCACGCGCTGGTGGGGGCGGATGCCGTTCCTGTTCTGGCTGGTGGCGCTGTTTGTCGGGTATCTGGAGCGTAAAAAGGCGCGCCTGTCGCCGGTGATGCGCGCGCTGTTGATGACCCGCGTTTCTCAGGTGTGCCACTGCGCTTTCTGCGTTGACGCCAACAGTTTACGGCTGGCTGAACGCTGCGGCGCGCTGGATAAAGTCTTACAGGTTGCCAACTGGCAAGAATCAACGCTATTTAGCGCAGAAGAACGTGTAGGGCTGGCCTATGCTGATGCGGTCACCGCAACGCCACCACAGGTTGACGATGCGCTGAAAGCGCAGATGAAGCAATATTTTACCGATGACGCCATTACTGAAATGACCGCGCTGATTGCGTTTCAAAATCTCTCGGCGCGTTTTAATGCCGCTCTCGATATTCCCTCCCAGGGACTGTGCGACAGTTTTAAAGGACGCCCGCATGCTTGACCGCCATCTTCATCCGCGATTAAAACCGCTTTTGCATCGCTGCGTGGGCATCATTGATCAACCGGCGATTACCCCGGACGGACTTACGCTGGTCGGTTTTGCTATTGGCGTGCTGGCGTTGCCATTTCTGGCGTTAGGCTGGTATATGGCGGCGCTGGTGGCCATTGTACTCAATCGGCTGTTTGACGGGCTGGATGGGGCGCTGGCACGGCGCAGAGGGCTAACGGACGCGGGAGGATTTCTCGATATCTCGCTCGATTTTCTGTTTTACGCCTTAGTGCCGTTTGGTTTTATTCTTGCTGCGCCGGCGCAAAATGCGCTGGCAGGCGGTTGGCTGTTGTTCGCGTTTATTGGCACCGGCAGCAGCTTTCTGGCCTTCGCCGCGCTGGCGGCAAAGCATCAGATTGATAACCCCGGTTATGCGCATAAATCGTTTTATTATCTGGGCGGACTGACCGAAGGAACCGAGACGATTTTGCTGTTTGTGTTGGGATGTCTGTTCCCGGAATATTTTGCCGTAATGGCGTGGGTCTTTGGCGCGCTGTGCTGGATGACGACGTTCACCCGGATCTGGAGCGGATATCTGACGCTGAAAGCGGTCCAGCGTCCGGAGTGACGTAGTGCGTTGCCGGATGCGCTTCGCTTATTCGGCCTACAACGATGGTTTATGTAGGCTGGGTAAAGCGTTCTCGCTGCATCCGGCAACAATGACAATCTTACTTGCTGGCGTCCGGACCCCGTTCACCGCTGGCGATCGGGTTTTTCGGAGAGCTGCTCCACTCATACCAGCCACCGTCGTAGACGGAGACGTTTTTCCAGCCCATTGCGCGGGCATACATAAACGTTTCCGAAGCACGCCAGCCGGTACCACAATAGAATGAGACCTGTTGCTCTGGCAGGATATTCCATTGCTTCCACATGGCGGCGATGTCATCGGCGCTGCGCATGGTGCCATCCGGATTATGGAAATCTTCCATGTGGGTGGAGTCGCTGCCTGCATGGCCCCAACGCGCCCCTGCGATCTCACCTTTTGGCTTAATGTAGCTATAGCCGCTGGTCGTACCGATAAATTCCGGCCATGAACGAATGCTCACCAAAGACGCATCCTGGCGATGCAGCAGACCGCGAGCCTGTTCCATATCCAGCATCAGTTGCGGTTGGGCAGGGATCGTCACGCCGAAATCAGGTTCAGGCTTCACCGTTGGTGCAGTACCGCGTTCGACCGGTAAACCTGAGTCAGACCAGGTCTGCCAGCCGCCGTCGAGCAGACGAACATCTTTCACACCTGCATACAGCATAATTTGCGCCACGCGCGCGGCGGCGTAGACATCGCGGCCGTATAAAATCACCGTGGTGTCGTGGCGGATGCCGTGTTTCGCCAGCATCGCTTTGAGCTGCGCGTCGGACACTTTATTCCACAGCGGTTCGCTTTCGACTTCGTTGGTATCAATATAGCCCGCGCCAGGGATATGGCTGAGCAGATACAACTTCGGCGCGCCCCAGGCGGCTTCAATCACTTTCCAGTCACCGGCCGGTTTGGCGGTTACCTCTTTACCCTGCTGAAGGTCGTGCAGCCACTGCGGGTAAACCAACTGTTCGAAGTGCGGCAGACGTTGCAGGCGGGCAGGGTCCGTAAGCGCATCGCTGAGGGTTGAGATAGCGTTAAAGCCGACTTTCTGCAGGCGGGATTTGACGGCCTGCATGTCAGTATCGCTGCCATACAATGCCACCGGCGCGTCGGTTTTCAGGTGATGTGCCTTAACCCAGGCGCTGAGTTGTTCATCATTCATCTTGTCGAGCCAGGCGGCAGACAGGTTCAGTGCGGAAGGCTCGTGTCCTGAAGGACCATTAAGCGATTGCGGCCAGCCGTTGTAAAAAGCGCTCTGACGGGTATCGATCGCCGCGCCTTGCTTTTGCTGTAACTGGTTGAGGGTGAGCGTCTGTGCTGTTTCAGCAGCCCAGGAAGAAGCGCAAGCGAGCCCTAAAGCCAGTGCCAGCGCGGTCATTTGAGAAACACGTTTCATCGAATAGCCCGACGTTGAAAAAGAGGACGACATTCTGTGCCGCCAGTTAAGTAAAAACCTTGCGTTAACGCAGCATATCGCCACATTCACGCCCAGTTTTCCATCTGTAATACGCGACCTGCTGGCGGAACGTCCTGCGCATCGTGGGTAACCTGGACCACCGGAATACCCAGTTTACGTACTTCGGTGAAGACCCACTGGCGAAAGGTATCGCGCAGCGACGCATCCAGCCTGCTAAAGGGTTCATCGAGTAACAGCGCCTGGGGTTGCGCCAGCAGCGCGCGAAGCAGGGCGACACGCGAGCGTTGCCCGCCGGAGAGCGAAGCCGGATCGCGTGAATAAAATCCTGCCAGGCCCGCGCGTGCGAGGGCGCTTTCCACCGCATGGCGTCTGGCGGGACCTTGCACGCTGGCGGGTAAGGCCAGCAGTAAATTCTGCCCAACGCTGAAATGGTCAAACAGCAGCGCATCCTGAAACAGAATGCCAATCTGGCGCTGCGCAGTAGGCAGTGTGTCTACGCGCTGTTCGTTGAGCCACAGTTCGCCTGACGCCTGAAACTGAGGAGACAACGCCCCGATCATCCATGAAAATAGCGAAGACTTACCGCTGCCGGAAGGTCCCATAATGGTGACAATGTCACTTTTATTAACCTGGAAATTAACGTCCTTCAGTAGCGCTGTCGTACCCTGGTACAACGAAACGCTTTGTACAATGAGCATTAGCGGAGTCCTTGTCGAAAGCGGCCAATCCACGCAGCGAGAAACGCCGCCAGTGCGAAAATTATAAGCGGTAACAGAAGCTGCCATAGCGCCTGGGTTGCCAGAATGGCGGTGCTACCGCCGCTGCTTAATGCCACCGCTTCGGTGGTCAGCGTGGGATAGCGCCCGGCGCCTAACCACAGCGTCGGCATATACTGGGCGATACTGACTGAGAACCCTACCGCGAAGGCAACCAGCGCCGGGCGCGCCAGCTGCGGACATTTTACTTGCCAGAATATGCGGCCCCGGGTCCAACCCAGCGTTTGCGCAATCAAAATCAACCGTGGGTCAATGCGTTGCCACGCCGGTTTGAGCACAAACAGCATCCATGGCATCACCCACAGCAGGTGTCCCCAGACAATGGTTATCATCAGCCCATCCTGTCCGGCATATAACGCCAACAGATACTGTCCAGTTACCAGCGGCAGCGCAGGCAAAATGAGCGGTAGCCAGACCCAACGGTGTCCGGTTTGCGGACCCCATTCCAGCCAGGCAAAAAGTATCAGCAGCGCCAGCACGCTGGAGATAAGCCCCAGTTGCAGGCTAGTGCTGAGCGCCTCGCTATTTAGCGACGAATAGCTGGCGATCAGCGCCAGAACCAGCGCGCACACCACACCGCCAAAGGGCAAAAGTTGTACCAGCGAACGTCCGATTGTACAGGATGAAAAACGCAGGCGTTCCCCGTTTACTGCGGGAATAGTGCGTTGCCAGGCGCGCCAGAGCAGATACCCCGCCAGCGCGATGATGAGTAGCAGCAGTACCAGCAGCAGGCTGGCGAGTGCTCCTTTAGCCTGTTGCTCGGCATCGCCCTGACTGAGCCATTGCCAGCTCAACACGGCAAGCGTTGGTGGGTTTCCGGGACCAAGGACGATTGCTACATCCACTACCGAGAGCGACCAGGCGACGATCGCCAGCATGGCTTTGCCTAACACGGGGGCGAGAGAGGGCAGAACCAGCCAGTTCAGGCATTGCAGTCGGCTGTAACCCAGCGAATCCAGGACGATAACCTGCTGCGAAAGCTGTTTTTCACTCAGCAGAGCTGAGAGGATCCATAACAAAAAGGCACTCTCTTTTACCGCCAGCGTCACGCCAAGCCCAATGCCGTAGCGGTCAGGCTGGGAGCTGAGAAACGGGATCCATTGCCAGAGCATGCCGCCTTCGGCAAAAACCAACAGCACGCTGGTGGCGAAGGCAACATGTGGAATCGCCAGCAGCCACGGAAGACGCGTGCACAGACGCGCCCAGCCTGCGCCGGGCCATAAGGCGAGGATCGCCAGCAGGGCGATGATCAGCGCGCCGCCAGCCGCGAGGCTTACGGAAACCAGCGTTGCCAGTAACGCCTGCGGGAGTTGAGGATCGCTAAATAGCGCCAACCAGTGTCTGGTGTTCAGCGCCGGCGTTATCAGAGAAAAAGCCGCTGGCGCCAGCGGCAGATAAACGCCCGCCATGATGGCCCAGAGTAGCAGAATTAATGTGTACCGTAGCGGCGTAGCCATTCTTGTTCCAGAGCGTTTACCCATGCAGCATGCGGTTCTGGCAGTACGGCAGGGAGCCCTTGTGGGATCCGCGCCAGCAGCGCATTACGCTGGTCGACAGGCAATTTTTGTGGATCAAGCACCGAAGGATCTCCCCAGACTGACGGGTCGGCTTTACGCAGCTGCGCTTCGGGTGAAAGCAGGAAATTTGCCACGACTTTCGCTCCGGCGCTGGCACGCGCATTCGCTGGAATGGTGACAAAATGCACGTTGCCGAGCATGCCCTGTGAGAAACCAAAACTATAGCTGCTTTTGGGTAATTCACCGCTGGCCACTTTTTGCTGCGCGTGGGCAGGATTAAAGGTCATTGATAAACGCAGGGTGCCACCGTTGAGCAGCGCATCCATTCGCGCGGGCGTGGGCGGAAAATCTTTACCTTCGCGCCACAGGGCAGGATGCAAAGCATCAAGGTAATGCCACAATGGAGCGGTAACGTCGGCGAATGTGGACGCATTGGGCGCTATTTTCAGCGCCTGCGGCTTGTTGGTGAGCGAAATTAACAACTGCTCAAGAAAAGCCGTTCCAGTAAAGTCTGGCGGACGCGGATAGGTCACCGTGCCAGGGTGCGCCTGGGCAAACTCAAGCAGTGCCTGCGGGGATTGCGGCGGCTGCGCGGTGAGATCGTGCCTGGTAATAAATGTGAGCTGTGCGCCGCCCCACGGTGATTCAGCCCCCTCCGTTGGAATGGAAAAGTCTTCATTCACCGGTTTCTGGGTATCAACATAGCGCCAGTTAGGCAGCGTTTGTGCCCACTGGGTCTGTAGCAGCCCGGCTTCTTTCAGCGTGCGGAAATTTTCGCCGTTCACCCACAGTAAATCGACCGAGCCACCGGTTTTTCGCCCGGATGCCGCTTCCGTCTGGATACGTTTTACGGCGTCGGCGGCATCCGCCAGGCGTACGATTTTCAGGTTAATGGCATAGTGTGTTTTCATCTCGCCGCTAACCCAGTCGAGATACTGGTTAACTGCGTTGTCGCCACCCCAGGCGTTGAACCACACCGTCTGACCGCGGGCGTCATTTTTGATTTGCTGCCAACTGGTGTCCTCGGCGAAAGCCGCCAGCGGAGAGAGCAGCAAACTCAGGCACAATAAGCAGTAACGCATAATATCTCCCTTGCTAAAAATGGGGGGAAAGACTCAGGTCTTTTTCCGTTGATGCTCAAGATAAAGGCTTTTGGCAACGGCAATCACCACGCTCAGAGCGAACAGGATGAACAGGCCGGTAACAAACCAAAATGTGCCGCCGGTTAACAGGCTACCAGCCCATGAATAGACGATAGTGGCCGGTAACTGACCGATGCCGGTGGCGATGAAGAAATGGCGAAAACGAATCGAGGTCAGGCCTGCTGCGTAGCTTACCGGGTCGAACGGCACAAAAGGTAACAGGCGACAGACAAGAATTGTGTGCTTGCCATAGCGCTCGAAAAAAGTGTCCATGTTGTTCAGCACCGTTTTTCCGGTCAGTTTTTCCACGGCGCTGCGACCTAAAACGCGGGCAATAAAAAAGCACAGCGCCGCGCCTGCCATCGCGCTGCTCCAGGACAGAACGCCGCCCCAAAATGCGCCAAACAGCGAGGCGTTGGCAAAGGTGATCACAAAGGCGGGAAGCGGCGCGACGATGGCCTGTAAGATCATCAGGAAGAACGACACGACCGCCGCCTGGGTTCCGTAAGAACGAATGAAGTTCTCAAGAGCATGCTGATCGAGCGTGGTAAATGCCGCCAGGCTGGCGTGAAGAAAATCACTCACGCCAGGTATCCACGCCCACGCCATCAGGGCGAGCAGCAGCAGGGCAAGCAAGCTTATACGGTAATAGCGTGTCCGCCGCGCTTTATTCATCTTGATCATTTACCCGCGTACTCGTGACCGGGCGCCGGATCGACATGTTTATGCCGCGCCCAGGCTTTGGCGGCCTGAACGAGGACGAATAGCGCCAGCCCCGCAACGCTGAGTTTACCGATAAATGCCCAGCTAATCCCTTCGCTGGCCAGTTCGTGCGACATCAGCGTATAGATAAAGATGCCGGGTAAGGTGGTTAGCGCAGATATCACGGTAAATGACCAGAACGGAATGGCCGTCAGCCCATAGGCATAGTTTTGAATGTTATAGGGGAACAGTGGCACGAGCCGGGTCAGGATCAGAAAGTCTACTCCGCTATGGGCAATGCCTTTTTCGATAGCCTGAAACGTTGCAGTGTGGCCAACGTATTTCAGCAGTAATTCCCGGCCAAGCCAGCGAGCCAGCATAAATGACAGCGCCGAAGCCATGGTTGCCGCCACTAACGAGATAAGCGTCCCTGTCACCGGGCCAAACAGCACACCGCCGACGATCACCAGGATGCTGCCTGGGATCAGACACAGCGCGGCAACTATAAACAGCAGGATATAAAGGGTATAGCCGAACAGGCCGCTTTGGCGGATGACATCTTGTAAATGATGGAAATTGGTGATCAGATCGGTCAGACCGTAATGATGGAAAACTCCCGCCAGAACGCAGAACAATACCGCAACAATTAGCAGCCGGTATTCTGCGTTATGCGAACTTCTTTTTCATGGGGGTTCTCCTGTAAAACCGAGTGCAATGCGGCGTTTTCGTCAGCGAAAAGTGCGCGCGAAGATATAATAAATTTCCGGCCGCAACAATGTATTACCGTGGCTTTATTGATTTTGCACAGAATAAACAGACTCTCCAGGCCAGGCCCGGAGAGTGAAAATACGCAGACGATCAGACGCGGAATTTAGCCCATACAGGCGCATGGTCGGACGGCTTTTCCATGCTGCGGATTTCATAGTCGATGCCGGTTTCTTCGCAGCGCTCCGCCAGCGGTTTGCTCGCCAGCAGCAGATCGATACGCAGGCCACGGTTATCATCAAAGCCTTTTGAGCGGTAATCAAACCACGAGAACTGGTCGTTCTTTTCAGGCCAGGCGTGACGGTAGGTATCTACCAGGCCCCAGCCCAGCAGACGCTCCATCCACTCGCGCTCTTCTGGCAGGAAGGAACATTTGCCGGTACGCAGCCAGCGTTTACGGTTCTCTTCGCCAATACCGATATCGAGGTCGGTTGGGCTGATATTCATATCGCCCATGATCAATACCGGATTGTCGCGCTTCAGTTCAGTCTCCAGGTAGTTTTGTAGGTTCTGATAAAACGCGGCTTTGGCCGGGAACTTGGTTTCATGGTCACGGCTTTCGCCCTGCGGGAAATAGCCGTTAATCACCGTGATGTTGCCCAGAGGCGACGGAATTTCCGCCATGATGATACGACGCTGCGCTTCTTCGCCATCACCCGGGAAGCCACGACGCACCGCAATCGGCGTTTCTTTCGTTAATAGTGCTACGCCGTAGTGGCCTTTCTGACCGTGATAAAAGACGTTATAACCCAGCTTTGCTACCTCTTCGAGAGGGAACATATCGTCGTGGACTTTTGTCTCCTGTAAGCCAATAACATCCGGTTGGTGTTTTTCGACAATGGCTGCCAGTTGATGGGGACGGGCACGCAGGCCGTTGATATTAAAAGAGACAAATTTCATAGTCGCTGCCACTTTGCAAGATGAATAGTGCAAGGATGGTAGCAGAATTTCTGCAGGCTGACTGCTTCTTGTCACCTGATTCCAACAATGATTGCTAATGGTGTTAACGATGGAGCAAAAACTGCACCGTTTTGGCGCGTAGCGCGTCGGAATAGAGCAATAATTTCCGATAAATTTCGTATACGATCACAATTCCAGAATTATATTTGGCGACTGAATAAAATTGCGTTTTTTCCTCTGTTTAGTCATCTGGTACGCAAACATATTCACTTTATATGCACATACAGTGAATATCGTCAGGTTGTAACTCGTTGATATTCCGTCACCGCCCTCCGTTTATGCACTTTTTTCGCTGGCTGGCACGAAGCCTGCAATCTACATTTACACCGCAAACACTATATTTATTAACATATAAATAACCTTTTATTTACCGTTGAGGTCGCTATGTCTCTGTCAATTACGCGTGAAAATTTTGATGAATGGATGATGCCCGTATACGCTCCGGCCCCTTTTATTCCGGTGCGTGGCGAAGGTTCACGTCTGTGGGATCAGCAGGGTAAAGAGTATATCGATTTCGCGGGAGGCATTGCGGTTAACGCGCTGGGTCATGCACATCCGGCATTGCGCGAGGCATTAAACGACCAGGCGAGCAAATTCTGGCATACGGGAAATGGCTACACCAACGAGCCGGTGCTGCGCCTGGCGAAAAAGCTGATTGATGCCACTTTTGCCGAGCGTATTTTCTTCTGTAACTCTGGCGCAGAAGCTAACGAAGCGGCATTAAAACTGGCACGTAAATATGCCCACGATCGTTTTGGTAGCCAGAAGAGCGGCATTGTGGCGTTTAAAAATGCTTTCCATGGTCGCACGCTGTTTACCGTCAGTGCCGGAGGACAGCCCGCCTATTCACAGGACTTCGCGCCGCTGCCGCCGGATATCCGCCATGCCGTGTATAACGATCTCGACTCTGCCAGCCAACTGATTGATGACAACACCTGTGCGGTTATTGTGGAGCCGGTGCAGGGGGAAGGCGGCGTAGTGCCGGCAACAAACGCCTTTTTGCAGGGGCTGCGTGAATTATGCGATCGCCATAATGCGCTGTTGATTTTTGATGAAGTTCAGACCGGAGTTGGTCGTACCGGCGAACTGTATGCCTACATGCACTACGGCGTTACGCCGGACCTGCTGACGACAGCGAAAGCGCTGGGCGGCGGTTTCCCCATCGGCGCACTGCTGGTGACAGAGCGTTGCGCCAGTGTGATGACGGTCGGTACGCACGGTACAACCTACGGCGGAAACCCGCTGGCTACTGCGGTGGCGGGAAAACTGCTGGAAATTGTTAACACGCCGGAAGTGCTTAACGGAGTGAAACAGCGCCACGACTGGTTTGTGGAGCGTATTAACGCCATTAACGAACGTTTTGGACTGTTTAGTGAAATTCGTGGACTCGGACTGCTGATTGGCTGTGTGCTAAACGCGGAATTTGCCGGGAAAGCAAAACTCATCTCGCAAGAAGCGGCCGTTGCCGGAGTGATGGTGCTGATTGCTGGCGCTAATGTGGTGCGGTTTGCGCCAGCGTTAAACGTCAGCGAAGAAGAAATCGCCACCGGACTGGATCGCTTTGCGCTGGCCTGCGAACGCATTAAAGCAGGAGGTTCATCATGATGGTGATTCGTCCCATTGAACGCGCTGATATCACCGCGCTGATGCAGCTTGCCAGTAAGACCGGCGGCGGGTTGACATCGCTACCGGCGAATGAAGCTACGCTGATGGCGCGTATCGAACGTTCGCTACAAACCTGGCGCGGTGAGTTGCCCAAAAGTGAGCAGGGATATGTGTTTGTGCTTGAAGACAGCGCCAGCGGAACCGTGGCAGGGATTTGCGCCATTGAGGTGGCGGTGGGGCTTAACGATCCCTGGTACAACTACCGGGTCGGTACACTGGTGCACGCCTCGAAAGAGCTGAACGTGTATAACGCGCTGCCGACACTGTTTCTGAGTAACGATCACACGGGCAGTAGCGAACTTTGTTCTCTGTTTCTCGATCCGGACTGGCGTAAAGAAGGCAACGGCTATTTGTTGTCGAAGTCGCGCTTTATGTTTATGGCGGCCTTTCGTGACCGGTTCAATGAGAAGGTCGTGGCCGAGATGCGCGGCGTGATCGATGAACACGGCTACTCTCCGTTTTGGCAAAGCCTCGGCAAACGTTTTTTCTCAATGGAGTTCAGCCGGGCGGATTTTCTCTGCGGAACCGGGCAAAAAGCCTTTATTGCTGAACTGATGCCTAAGCATCCGATTTATACCCATTTCCTGTCTGACGAAGCGCAAAGCGTGATTGGTCAGGTGCATCCGCAAACGGCTCCTGCGCGGGCGGTGCTGGAGAAAGAAGGATTTCGCTACCGCAACTACGTCGATATTTTCGACGGCGGACCGACCCTGGAGTGCGATATTGACCGGGTACGGGCTATCCGTAAGAGCAGGCTGGTGGAGGTGGCTGAAGGGCAGCCTGCGCCGGGCGACTATCCTGCTTGTCTGGTTGCCAATGAAAATTATCAAAACTTCCGCGTCATGTTGGTTCGTGCCGACCCGGATACTCAGCGTCTGGTGCTGACGGCGGCGCAACTGGACGCCCTGAAATGTCACGCGGGCGACCATGTACGTTTTGTGCGTCTTTGTGCAGAGGAGAAAACAGCATGACATTATGGATAAACGGCGACTGGGTGACGGGGCTGGGCGAGCGTCGGGTGAAAACCAATCCCGTAAGCGGTGATGTGCTGTGGCAGGGGAATGATGCCGATGCAGCACAGGTGGCGCAGGCGTGCCGGGCCGCGCGCGCAGCCTTTGCCAGTTGGGCTAAACAGCCCTTTGGCGCACGCCAGGCCATTGTTGAAAAATTTGCCTCATTGCTGGAAAGCAATAAAGCCGAACTCACACAGATTATCGCCCGGGAAACCGGCAAACCCCGTTGGGAAGCCGCTACGGAACTGACGGCGATGATCAATAAAATTGCCATCTCCGTGAAAGCCTGGCATGCGCGTACTGGAGAGCATCACAGCGAATTACCGGATGGCGCAGCGACGTTGCGCCATCGCCCGCACGGCGTGCTGGCGGTTTTTGGCCCGTATAACTTCCCTGGCCATTTACCCAATGGTCATATTGTTCCGGCACTGCTGGCAGGCAACACATTGATTTTCAAACCCAGCGAGCTGACGCCGTGGACCGGTGAAGCCGTGACAAAGCTGTGGGAGCAGGCGGGATTGCCGCCGGGTGTGCTGAACCTGGTGCAGGGCGGTCGCGATACGGGGCAGGCGCTGAGCGGGCAGGACGATCTCGATGGCCTGCTGTTTACCGGCAGTGCCAATACTGGTTATCAACTGCATCGACAGCTATCCGGCCAGCCGGAAAAAATCCTCGCTCTGGAGATGGGGGGCAACAACCCGCTGATTATTGAGAACCCGGAAGATATTGATGCCGCAGTGCATCTGACTATTCAATCCGCGTTTGTCACCGCCGGACAGCGTTGTACCTGCGCCCGTCGCCTGTTAGTTAAAAAAGGCGCGCAGGGGGATGCGTTCCTGACGCGTCTGGTGGACGTCAGCCAGCGTTTAATGCCCGGCAACTGGGATGCAGAACCGCAGCCATTTATTGGCGGGCTGATTTCCGAACAGGCCGCGCGGCATGTCTATGATGCCTGGCAGCGTCTGGAGTCGTTAGGAGGCCGGACGCTGTTAGCGCCACGTCTGGTGCAAGCCGGAACGTCACTGCTCACCCCAGGGATCATCGAACTGACCGGGGCAGCGAACGTACCCGATGAAGAGGTCTTTGGACCGCTGCTTGGCGTCTGGCGTTATGACAGCTTTGATGACGCAATTCGTATGGCGAACAACACCCGCTTTGGATTGTCGTGTGGGTTGGTTTCCCCCGATCGCAGCCAGTTTGATCAACTGCTGCTTGAGGCGCGGGCCGGGATCGTCAACTGGAATAAGCCGTTAACCGGCGCGGCGAGTACAGCGCCGTTTGGCGGCGTTGGCGCTTCCGGGAACCATCGCGCCAGCGCGTGGTATGCCGCAGATTATTGCGCCTGGCCGATGGCAAGTCTGGAATCACCGGCCCTAACGCTGCCAACGACGCTTAGCCCCGGCCTGGATTTTTCTCGCGAGGATAAGCTATGAAAGCCCGTGAGGTAAATTTTGATGGTCTGGTGGGGCTGACCCACCACTATGCGGGGCTGTCATTTGGTAATGAGGCCTCAACCAAACATCGTTTTCAGGTATCGAACCCGCGTCTGGCGGCGAAGCAGGGTCTGCTAAAGATGAAAGCGCTGGCGGATGCGGGATTTCCCCAGGCGGTGATCCCGCCTCATGAGCGGCCGTATATTCCGGTGCTGCGTCAGTTGGGCTTTACCGGCCGCGACGAACAGATACTGGAGAACGTGGCGCGTCAGGCGCCTCACTGGCTCTCCAGCGCCAGCTCCGCATCGTCTATGTGGGTGGCGAATGCGGCAACGGTCTGCCCTTCAGCCGATGCGCTGGACGGGAAAGTGCATCTGACGGTGGCGAATCTGAATAATAAGTTTCACCGTTCGCTGGAAGCGCCGACCACCGAAGCGTTGCTACGGGCGATTTTCCGTGATGAGAATAGTTTTACGGTCCACGGTGCGTTACCCCAGGTTGCGCTATTCGGTGATGAAGGTGCGGCAAACCATAACCGCCTCGGCGGGGATTACGGCGACCCTGGCGTACAGCTGTTTGTTTACGGTCGTGAAGAAGGGAATGCGTCCCATCCGAAGCGCTATCCGGCGAGGCAATCCCGTGAGGCCAGCGAGGCGGTCGCCCGACTGAATCAGGTTAACCCGCATCAGCGCATTTTTGCCCAACAAAACCCGGACGTTATCGATCTTGGCGTGTTTCATAACGATGTGATTGCGGTGTCGAATCGCCAGGTACTGTTTTGTCATCAGCTGGCGTTTGCCAGACAGCAGGCGTTGTTCGAGCAGTTACGCAGTCAGGTGGCAGGTTTTACCCCGCTGGAAGTCCCGGCTGCGGAAGTGTCGGTGCAGGATGCGGTGACCACCTATCTGTTTAACAGCCAGCTATTGAGCCGTGATGACGGTTCGATGATGCTGGTCCTGCCGCAGGAGTGTCGGGAGCATGCGGGCGTGTGGCGGTATTTGAACCGTCTGCTCGAGGAAGACAATCCGATCGATGACCTGCAGGTATTCGATCTGCGTGAAAGTATGTCCAACGGCGGCGGTCCGGCATGTCTGCGCCTGAGAGTGGTGCTTACGCCACAGGAGCTGCAGGCCGTAAATCCGGCGGTTATCATGAACGATAATCTGTTTAACACGCTGAATAATTGGATCGACCGTTACTATCGCGATCGTCTTACCGCCGCCGACCTTGCCGACCCGCAGCTGTTACGTGAGGGGCGTGAAGCGCTGGATACGTTGACGCAATTGCTCAACCTCGGCTCTGTGTATCCCTTCCAGCAGGAGAGGACCAGCCATGGATAATTTTCTGGCCCAGACGCTGGCAGGGATAACCCCCGAGACAACCGAGGGCACAGCTCGCGGCTTTTCCTGGCAGTGGATTGGTCACGGAATTCTGGAGCTGACGCCGGACACTCCGGCGGAATATTCGCTGGTGCTGTCTGCGGGGATCCACGGCAATGAAACGGCCCCTGTAGAGATACTTGATTCAATTCTCTCCAGGCTGTTTAGCGGTGAACTAACGCTCACATGGCGGCTGCTGGTGATTCTGGGGAACCCGCAGGCGCTGGCGGCGGGACAACGTTATTGTCATAGCGACCTGAACCGTATGTTTGGCGGCCGTTGGCAGATTTTTGCCGCGAGCGAAGAAACGCACCGAGCCCATCAGCTTGAGCTGTGTCTGGAGGATTTTTATTCGCAGGCGAAAGAGCCAGTCCGCTGGCATCTGGATCTGCACACCGCGATTCGCGGCTCGCAGCATCTGCGCTTTGGCGTGTTGCCACAACGCAACGTTGCCTGGGACGAAGATTTTTTGGGATGGCTGGGAGAGGCAGGGCTGGAGGCGCTGGTTTTCCATCAGACACCTGGCGGCACGTTCACCCATTTTAGCGCTGAACATTTTGGCGCGCTGGCCTGCACGCTGGAACTGGGTAAAGCGCTGCCGTTTGGACAAAACGATCTGACTCAGTTTGCGCAGACGGCAGATGCGCTGGCGAAGCTGCTAAAGGGCGAGCGAATGTCACCGGGAGAAACATCTCCGCTGCGTTACCGCGTGGTGTCGCAAATCACGCGGCGTAGCGACGATTTCATTCTTCACATGGATAACCAGACGCTCAACTTTACCCCTTTTACAGAGGGCACCTTGCTGGCGCAGGACGGTGATGAACGTTTTACCGTCACCCATGATGTTGAATACGTTCTTTTTCCAAATCCAAACGTGGCCTGTGGTTTACGTGCAGGATTGATGCTCGAAAAATTGTGACAAATATATATGCCCTTTTGGTTTATCCCTAAGGGCTTATTTTTGCGTGCTGTTTTTATTTATTACGGATTATTCCTGGTGAATTGCTTTCTTAATAATCAGGGATGAGGTATAGTTCTTCATAATCCCTTCAAAATCATCCTGTTGTAATTTTTTATTGCAACTCTGCGCAATTTATTCTTTTTTTCTCCATAATTGATGAAAGTTTGTTTTTTACACTTTCATTGTTTTACCGTTGCTCTGATTAATTGACGCTTAAGCCGGTAAAGTTAATCTCGTCAACACGACATCACATTGCATAAGAGTCGCATGAGTGTCGTAAAAATAACTGAAAGAAAGGATAGAAATTATGCGTAAACTGACTGCTCTGTTTGTTGCCTCTACCCTGGCGCTGGGCGCTGCTAACCTGGCCCACGCCGCTGACACGACAACAGCTGCGCCAGCTGATGCCAAACCAATGATGCACCACAACGGTAAGTTTGCCCCGCATCACGACATGATGTTTAAAGACCTGAACCTGACCGATGCGCAGAAACAGCAGATTCGCGAGATCATGAAAGGTCAGCGTGATCAGATGAAACGTCCGCCGCTGGAAGAGCGCCGCGCAATGCACGACATCATTGCCAGCGATAGCTTCGATAAAGCGAAAGCGGAAGCGCAGATTGCGAAGATGGAAGAACAGCGCAAAGCCAACATGCTGGCGCACATGGAAACTCAGAACAAGATTTACAACATTCTGACCCCGGAACAGAAAAAGCAGTTTAATGCCAATTTTGAGAAGCGTCTGACAGAACGTGCCGCGCAGAAGGGTAAAATGCCGCAAGCTGCTGAGTAATCGTTCAGCGTCTACACTATATCATTCACGCTGTGTGTGCTGATTGCCGCACAGTGTGAAACCAAACTCAAGACCGCCGCTCTTGTCCACAACACGTTTAACGAGGTGGGCAGGATCGGCGGTTTTTTCTTTGCTGCCTCTTGCACCGCGCTTGTGACACGTTATTCTCCTGAAGCCCGCGAAAATTCCACCTGGAGGGCGCGTTGTTCTTTTTTGCAAAACACCGGGTTCATCGCTAAGGCAAATCAACTCTGCTGCCGATAACAATAATCTGCAGAGTGAACATAACAATGATGATTTATGGCTGCCTGTTTACGGTGGGCTGCCGTGCTGCGCCTTTCTGGAGGGATGATGGAATACTTTGATATCCGCAAAATGCCGGTCAATCTGTGGCGAAATGGTGCGGGAGAAACGCGTGAGATTTGCTGTTTTCCGCCAGCAACACGAGATTTTCACTGGCGGGCGAGTATCGCCTCCATCGCAGCGAATGGAGAGTTTTCTCTTTTTCCCGGCGTAGAACGCGTGATTACCCTGCTGGAAGGTGGAGAAGTGACGCTGGAAGAGCCGAACACCTTCACACATACCCTGAAACAGCATCAGCCTTTTACCTTTGCCGGTGACAAGGTGGTAAAAGCGAAGCTGACGGAAGGGCAGATGTCGATGGATTTTAATATCATGACCCGACGTGATGTCTGCCAGGCAAAAGTCAGAGTTGCCGATCGCACCTTTACGACCTTTGGTTCGCGCGGCGGCGTAGTGTTTGTTATCAGCGGAGCCTGGCAACTGGGTGATAAGTTGTTGACCGTCGATCAGGGTGCAAGCTGGCACGACGGTAAACACACGTTACGACTGCTGGAGCGCGAGGGGAAACTGCTGTTCAGCGAGATCAACTGGATGCCGGGGCATTCTCCGGACTCAGTTCAATAATGTCATATTGACCAGACAGAATAGGCCGGCAGAGAATTTTGTAGCCATCTTGATCAAAGCCGGCCGGCATTCGCGCCAGTGTAGCTGCCTCATCCAGCGTTGAAACGGCTCCCAGCCACAGCCAGTTATTGATGATATGGTACTGCGTCATTTCAGCGCGGGTTTCCTGCAGCGCAATGGCATTGCTCCACGGCCAGCAGATTACGCGCACTCTTTCCAGGGCTTCTACCAGACGCACATGATGCGCTTCAGGGCTTTCTTTCCCACAGCAGGCTCCGGCGCAGCGTTTAAGCGCGGAGCGAAAACAGGCGCGCCCGTGGCTGAGGGGTTCCAGTCCCAACAGGCCGTAGCACAGCTGTTGTTCATCGGCGAGGCTTTGCAGCGTCTGTAGCGCCGCGCGGCGGTTGGCAAACAGGCCAAACAGATTGGGGGCATGGGAGAAATCAATATCTCGTGCGTAGACCACCTGAACCGTTCGGTCGGTAAGCTGCAAGGCACACAGCTGGCGATTGCGTCGCAGCCGTTTGTTAAACAGGGGCTGCTGTTCTTTGATAAGCCGCGCTTCCAGCAGCAGGGCGCCAATTTCTCCGGCCGTACAAATCCAGCTAATGCGCCTGGCCTGACGCAGCATACTCGCTTCGTCTGCGGTACGCAGATGCGCCAGCACACGGCTGCGAATATTGACACTTTTACCAATATAAAGCGGCATGGTGTCGCTATCACTGTGAAACAGATAGACGCCTGGCGCGGTGGGAAGCGCACTCAAAAACGGGCGCAGGTGCTCGGGATATTCATAGATTGCCGCTGCCTCAAATGTCAGACGAGGGGCTGATTGACGCTGTACCACTGTTGACTCCAGATGCTGGTTATTCATCCAGTGTAGCAGTTTGAGGGCGATTAAAAAAGCGGCATGAGATTCAGCAGGCTAATGCCAGATAGGGCCAATCCTGGCGCTACCCGGCATTTTGAAGGGAAAAGGATTACGCTTTTTTCCAGAAATCATCAAACACGGTGATCGGTGTGCGACGTTTATGCTCAGTTTTCACGTACCAGCCTTCAATTTTTTTTGCGACGTCGGCATCCAGCGTTTTTCCTTCCAGATAGTCGTCGATGTTGTCGTAAGTGACGCCCAGTGCGGCTTCATCCGGCAGAGAAGGGCGATCGTCCTCGAGGTCAGCAGTTGGTGCTTTCTTATATAAGTGCTCCGGGCACCCCAGCGCGGCGAGCAGTTGTTTGCCCTGGCGCTTGTTCAGACGAAATAGTGGGTTAATGTCGGTACCGCCATCGCCGTACTTAGTGAAAAATCCGGTGATGGCTTCTGCAGCATGATCGGTACCCACGACAACCCCGCTGGTCATGCCGGCGATACTGTATTGTGCCTTCATACGTTCACGGGCTTTTTCATTGCCGCGCACAAAATCGCTCAGTTCAATACCCGCTCCACGCAGGGCCTGCTCGCTGGCCAGCACCGCGCCCTTAATATTGACGGTCAGTACGCGGTCCGGTTGAATAAAGGCGATGGCATCCTGGCAGTCCTGCTCATCGGCCTGAACACCATACGGTAGGCGTACGGCAATAAACTGCAGTGCGTCATTACCCGTTTCTTTTCGCAGCTCGGTGATCGCCATCTGGCACAGTTTTCCCGCGAGCGTTGAGTCCTGTCCGCCGCTAATTCCCAACACCAGCGATTTCAGAAAGGGGTAGGTCTGCAGATACGATTTCAGGAAATCCACGCTGCGGCGAATTTCTTCTTCTGCATCGATGTGCGGTTTTGCGCCAAGCGCCTGGATTATCTCTTGCTGCAGAGTCATTTAACCCCCTCCGAAAAATAAAATGATCAAAAAAATGATGTGTTAAAGCTAACGCGTTGAGGCCCAAACGACAAGGGATGCGAGCCTGATATAGCATCATTTTGTTTTAATAGAATTTTCCGAAACCACCTAAGTATCCTCTGATTGCTTGAAAAATGCGTTGTTGTGCTCCAGGCTTATATAACACGCTGAAATACAAGAGGACGGAATATGAACAAGAATCTAACAGGAATTCTGAGCGCAGCGGCTGTTTTGACTATGCTGGCAGGGTGTACGGCCTACGATCGTACGAAAGACCAATTTGTTCAGCCCGTGGTGAAAGATGTGAAGAAAGGGATGAGCCGGGCGCAGGTAGCGCAGATTGCCGGTAAACCGTCTTCCGAAGTCAGTATGATCCATGCGCGTGGGACGTGTCAGACCTACATCCTGGGTCAACGAGATGGTAAAGCTGAGACCTATTTTGTTGCTTTAGATGACACCGGACACGTGATTAACTCTGGCTACCAGACCTGCGCAGAGTACGACACCGACCCGCAGGCAGCGAAGAAGTAACAACTGTTTATTGCCTGAGCACTCGGGAAAACCGGCCACTGCGCCGGTTTTTTTATGTCACACGATCTTAATTATTGACGCGAATTATTTGCCTGAAGTGTGAGGGTGGTCATAACGCCAGGTCAAGGAGAGACAATTTAGTTGGTCAAGGAAATACCATCCGCCGGTGCAATCCCGTATACTCATTTCAGCCACCTAAAAAAGTAATTTAGCTGACGCAAGTTACCCAGAGCATGGATGCAGGTTAGGGCTTGCGGAGTGTCTGGTGACAGATAATCGCACATGAGGATCGTTTTAATGGAAAAGAAACACATTTATCTGTTTTGTTCTGCGGGCATGTCGACTTCATTGTTGGTTTCGAAGATGCGTGCTCAGGCCGAAAAATACGAAGTACCGGTTATTATTGAAGCGTTTCCTGAAACGCTGGCCGGAGAAAAAGGTCCAGTGGCCGATGTTGTATTATTAGGTCCACAAATTGCTTATATGTTGCCCGAAATTCAGCGTTTGTTACCCAACAAGCCTGTGGAAGTGATTGACTCGCTGCTGTATGGCAAAGTCGATGGTTTAGGCGTGCTTAAGGCTGCGGTTGCAGCAATTAAAAAAGCCGCAGCAAATTAATTATTTTATTTTAATTTTCCCGTCAAAGAGTTATTTCATTAACATTCACCGTAATTATTAATTGCGGTATTTAAGGGTATTTTTCTATGAGTAACGCTATTGCTTCACTTGAAAAGGTACTCCTTCCTTTTGCTGTAAAAATTGGAAAGCAGCCACACGTTAATGCAATCAAAAACGGTTTTATTCGTTTAATGCCGTTAACCCTCGCTGGGGCCATGTTTGTATTAATCAATAACGTTTTCCTGAGCTTTGGGGAGGGGTCGTTTTTTTATTCAATGGGCATTCGACTTGATGCTTCAACTATTGAAACGCTGAATAGTTTGAAAGGCATTGGTGGAAACGTCTATAACGGTACGCTGGGTATCATGTCATTGATGGCGCCGTTCTTTATCGGTATGGCGCTGGCAGAAGAACGCAAAGTCGACTCACTGGCTGCCGGGCTGTTATCCGTCGCCGCATTTATGACCGTAACGCCATATAGCGTGGGTGAAGCCTATGCCGTTGGCGCGAACTGGCTCGGCGGTGCCAATATTATTTCCGGTATTATTATCGGCCTCGCGGTCGCGGAAATGTTCACCTTTGTGGTCCGTCGCAATTGGGTAATTAAATTACCCGATAGCGTACCGACATCCGTGTCGCGCTCTTTCTCTGCGCTGATTCCTGGCTTCCTTATCCTCTCCATTATGGGGATCATCGCCTGGGCATTGAACACCTGGGGTACGAACTTCCACCAGATCATCATGGATTCCATTTCAACTCCGCTGGCATCGCTGGGCAGCGTGGTGGGTTGGGCCTACGTGATTTTTGTTCCGCTGCTGTGGTTCTTCGGTATTCACGGTTCACTGGCGCTGACCGCGCTGGACAGCGGTATCATGACGCCATGGGCGCTGGAAAACATCTCCATTTACCAACAGTTTGGTTCCGTAGACGCCGCGCTGGAAGCTGGAAAGACCTTCCACGTCTGGGCGAAACCGATGCTCGACTCCTATATTTTCCTCGGGGGTAGCGGGGCTACGCTGGGTCTGATTATCGCTATCTTCCTGGCATCGCGTCGTCCGGATTATCGTCAGGTTGCTAAACTGGCACTGCCGTCAGGCCTGTTCCAGATTAACGAACCTATCCTGTTCGGTCTGCCGATCATCATGAACCCGGTGATGTTTATCCCGTTCATTCTGGTGCAGCCGATTCTGGCGGCGATTACGCTGGCAGCTTATTACTCCGGCATTATTCCACCGATTACCAACATCGCACCGTGGACCATGCCAACCGGTTTGGGCGCGTTCTTTAACACCAACGGTAGCGTCGCTGCTCTGCTGGTCGCGCTGTTCAACCTCGGTATCGCCACGCTGGTTTACCTGCCGTTCGTGGTGGTAGCCAACAAAGCGCAGAACGTTATTGATCAAGAAGAAAGCGAAGAAGATATCGCTAACGCATTGAAATTCTAAATTTAATCCGGCATGGCTTCACGGTCATGCCGGACTGAACCAGAGGAAAAAAGTATGTTGGATATCGAGAACATCGTCGACACGCAGTCAGAAGCAGAAGAACTCGAAGAAGTGGTGATGGGTCTCATCATCAACTCCGGTCAGGCGCGTAGCCTGGCGTACGGCGCGCTCAAAATGGCCAAGCAAGGCGATTTCGAGTCAGCTAAGGCTATGATGGACCAGTCCCGTCTGGCGCTGAACGAAGCGCACCTCGTGCAAACGAAACTGATTGAAGGCGATCAGGGCGAAGGTAAAATGAAAGTTAGCCTGGTGCTGGTTCATGCTCAGGACCATCTGATGACATCAATGCTGGCGCGTGAGCTGGTGACTGAACTGATTGAGCTTCACGAAAAGCTGAAATAGCGAGGAGTGCATAATGCAGCTACAGATTAACGCACCGGAAATCAAAACCGTCTATGAACAGCAGCTGTTTAATGGCAAAAATTTCCATGTGTTCATCTATAACAAAACTGAGAGCATCAGCGGGCTGCATCAGCATGACTACTACGAATTTACCCTGGTTTTAACCGGGCGCTATTATCAGGAAATCAACGGTAAACGCGTATTGCTCGAACGCGGGGACTTTGTTTTTATTCCATTGGGATCGCACCACCAGAGTTTTTATGATTTTGGGGCGACAAGGATCCTGAACGTCGGTATCAGTAAACGCTTTTTTGAACAGCACTACCACCCGCTGCTGCCATTTTGTTTCGTTGCATCGCAGGTCTATCGGGCGAATAATTCGTTTCTCACTTACATTGAAACGGTTATTGCATCACTAAACTTTCGCGAGAGCGGACTGGATGAATTTGTAGAAGTGGTCACCTTCTATATTATTAACCGGTTGCGCCATCATCGCGAAGAGCAGGTGCTGGATGATATTCCGCAGTGGCTTAAAACCACCGTGGAGACCATGCATGACAAACGGCAGTTTAGCGAGAATGCGCTGGAAAACATGGTACACCTGTCCGCGAAATCCCAGGAGTATCTGACCCGCGCAACCCAGCGTTATTACAGCAAAACGCCGATGCAGATCATTAATGAAATCCGCATTAACTTTGCTAAAAAACAGCTGGAAATGACTAACTATTCTGTAACGGATATTGCTTACGAATCTGGCTACAGTAGTCCAAGTCTGTTTATTAAAACGTTTAAAAAGCTGACGTCATTTACACCTAATAGCTATCGTAAGAAATTAACTGAATTTAATCAGTAGATATTATTTGCCAATAACCCATTTTTTATAGCTTGCCCAAAATAGCGTCGGGACAGCCACGCTATACCTGACAAACGGGTTGAGCATAATACACGTCAGTGTTTTGACACTGAAGGGAGAAAGTATGAGCCAGAAATTAAAAGTCGTCACTATCGGTGGCGGGAGCAGCTACACCCCTGAGTTACTTGAAGGCTTTATTAAGCGCTATCATGAATTACCGGTTTCTGAATTGTGGCTGGTTGATGTCGACGATGGAAAAGAGAAGCTGGACATTATTTTTGACCTTTGCCAGCGCATGATCGATAAAGCTGGCGTGCCGATGAAGTTGTTTAAAACGCTGGACCGCCGTGAAGCGCTGAAAGATGCTGATTTCGTTACCACCCAGTTGCGCGTAGGGCAACTGAAAGCCCGCGAAAAGGATGAACGCATTCCGCTGAGCCACGGGTATCTGGGGCAGGAAACCAACGGCGCTGGTGGGCTGTTCAAAGGTCTGCGTACTATTCCGGTTATCTTTGATATTGTCAAAGATGTGGAAGAACTGTGCCCGAATGCGTGGGTGATTAACTTTACTAACCCGGCCGGGATGGTGACGGAAGCGGTCTATCGCCATACGAATTTTAAGAAATTCATCGGTGTATGTAATATTCCTGTCGGCATGAAAATGTTCATTAGCGATGTGCTGGCGCTGAAAGAGAGCGATGACTTATCCATCGATCTGTTCGGTCTGAACCATATGGTCTTTATTAAAGACGTACTGGTGAATGGTAAATCACGCTTTGATGAACTGTTGGATGGCGTGGCTTCAGGTCAACTGAAAGCCTCCACCGTGAAGAACATCTTCGATCTGCCGTTCAGTGAAGGGTTGATTCGCTCGCTGAAGCTGCTGCCGTGCTCATATTTGCTCTATTACTTCAAGCCAAAAGAGATGCTGGCGATTGAAATGGGTGAATACTATAAGGGCGGCGCTCGCGCTCAGGTGGTACAGAAAGTGGAGAAACAACTGTTTGATCTCTACAAAAACCCGGATTTGAACGTGAAACCGAAAGAGCTGGAACAGCGCGGTGGAGCCTATTACTCCGATGCGGCCTGTGAAGTGATCAACGCCATCTACAACGACAAACAGACCGAGCACTATGTCAACGTTCCACATCATGGGCATGTTGACAATATCCCGGCGGACTGGGCGGTTGAGATGACCTGTACACTGGGACGCAACGGCGCCACGCCGCACCCACGTATTACCCATTTTGATGAGAAAGTGCTCGGCCTTATCTATACCATAAAAGGCTTTGAAGTCGCGGCGAGCAATGCGGCACTGAGCGGTGAGCTGAATGATGTGCTGCTGGCGTTGAACCTGAGTCCGCTGGTGCATTCTGACAGCGATGCCGAGATTCTGGCGCGTGAGCTGATTCTGGCGCATGAAAAATGGCTGCCAAACTTCGCCGGGTGTATCGAGAAACTCAAAAGCGAACAACACTAACTGAGGTCGGCTATGGAACGCGTACTGATTGTAAATGCGGATGATTTTGGCCTGAGTAAAGGACAAAACTACGGCATTGTTGAAGCCTGCCGCAATGGCGTGGTCACCTCGACAACCGCACTGGTTAATGGCGCAGCCATTGACCATGCGGTACAGCTGAGTCGCGATATACCTGAACTTGCCGTTGGGATGCATTTTGTTCTGACGCTGGGCAGGCCGTTGACGGCAATGCCAGGCCTTACTCGTGACGGGTTACTGGGAAAATGGATCTGGCAGATGGCTGAAGAAGACACCTTGCCGTTGGATGAAATTTCTCAGGAACTGGCCGCGCAGTATCAGCGTTTTATTGACCTGTTCGGGCGGGAGCCAACGCATCTGGATAGCCATCACCATGTGCATATGTTCCCGCAGATTTTCCCTATCGTGGCCGGGTTTGCTGCCCAACGGGGGATTGCGTTACGGATCGATCGTCAGGCGGTATTCCAGGCGTCTGACTTTCCGCAGACGTTACGGACTTCCCAGGGATTCAGCAGCGAGTTTTATGGCGAAGCGATTTCTGAAGCCCTGTTTTTGCAAACGCTTGACGCGTCAGCAGACCGGGGAGAGTCCTCGCTGGAAGTGATGTGTCATCCGGCCTTTATCGATGACATTATTCGTCAAAGTGCCTACTGTTACCCCCGCTTAACTGAGCTCGACGTGCTGACGTCTCCGTCACTGAAATATGCTATTGCGGAACGCGGTTATCGTCTTGGCAGTTTTCTGAACATCTAACTCCTGAGTTTGCGGCGCATAATGCGCCGCATTTTTTTAGGCAGGGATCGTGTCGATTTTTCCGGCGCGTGACCAGACGCGGTGCGCAGTCATTAGCGTCAGCAGGGTATCCATAAACTGTGCGTCTGCACTGTCTGCCTCCACCACGCCTTCTTCTCCTTCAGTTTTGATATCCAACGTTGCTTTAAACTGACGCGCATCGCCAGCCAGTGCGATAGGTTTTAAGTGCTTATACGCTTCGAGTAAGTAATATCGGGCATCACCGTTCATAGCGATATCTGCGATATTGCCACACGGAACGATAACCGCATCGACGGTCAGCGATGGTGAACCCGCAAAGGTACCGGCGATTGTCAGGACGGAACCATCATCGGCAATCACATTACCCATTCGGGAATAGAGCAGTTTGGCGTGAACGCCTTTGGCCTGTAAGGCTTGCATGATGGCAAGCAGGTCGCCCGATTTCACCTGGTCATTAAGTAGAATGGCGACCATGCGGCCCTTAATCTCACCTTGCGCACCCGCATATAAACTGAGTGACGGCGCACTTTTCAAACCATTGACGTTAGCCGGTGGGGCGATTTTGGCCTGTTCCTCGGTTAGCTCAAAACCGAGGTTATCGGCAACCGCCTCGGCGAGGGCTGTATCAATATGGGCTAACTGTTCGACCACTCTTTCCCGAATATAGGGGCGCGTAACTTTGCTGAGTTCGAAGCTGAATCCGCCGATAATATGCTGCTGTTCAATTGGCGTCTGACTTAGCCAGAACAGGCGAGGGTGCGCATAGTATTCGCCAAAAGAGGGGCTACGTTCGCGGATTTTGTTTCCTTCAATCCGTTCCTGATACGATTCAAATCCACCGCGTTTTGGCCCCGGCGGCGTTTCACGCGGCCAGTTATCATTGATGGAATTTGGTTCATAGTTGGCAGGGTTGGTATCGATGTCCATACGATGCATGCCGTCACGCTGGAAATTATGGTACGGGCAGGTCGGGCGATTAATCGGGATTTCATGGAAGTTGGGCCCGCCCAGGCGACTGATCTGGGTATCGGTATACGAAAACAAGCGGCCTTGCAGCAAGGGATCGTTGGTAAAATCGATACCAGGGACGATGTGTCCGGGATGAAAAGCGACTTGTTCATTTTCGGCGAAGAAATTATCCGGATTACGATTCAGCACCATTTTACCGACGCGTTGCACCGGAACCAGCTCTTCCGGGATCAGCTTGGTCGGGTCGAGCAGGTCAAAATCGAACTTGAATTCGTCTTCTTCAGGAATGAGCTGCAGCCCCAGTTCGTATTCCGGATAATCGCCTGCTTCAATAGCTTCCCACAGATCGCGGCGATGAAAATCGGGATCACGACCGGTAAGTTTTTGCGCTTCATCCCATACCAGCGAAGCTTTGCCCGCCAGCGGTTTCCAGTGAAAACGGACAAAGGTGGCTTTCCCTTGCGCATTTATCAACCGGAACGTGTGAATGCCAAAGCCTTCCATCGTGCGATAGCTGCGTGGAATACCCCGGTCGGACATCGCCCATATAACGTTGTGCAACGTTTCTGGCTGTAACGAGACATAATCCCAAAAGGTATCGTGGGCGCTTTGACCCTGTGGGATAGCCCAATGCGGTTCCGGTTTTACCGCATGAACGAAATCCGGGAATTTATGGGCATCCTGAATGAAGAAGACTGGCGTGTTGTTTCCCACCAGATCGAAAATGCCCTCCTCAGTATAAAATTTGGTCGCAAATCCTCGAATATCTCTGACCGTATCCGCTGAGCCTGCGCCGCCCTGAACCGTAGAGAAACGGACAAAAACCGGGGTGATTTTATTTTCATCACTCAGAAAGTCCGCTTTCGTTGTCGCGCTGAGGCTGGCATAGGGCTGAAAGTAACCATGAGCAGCAGAACCTCGGGCATGTACGATCCGCTCCGGGATGCGTTCGTGATCAAAATGGGTGATTTTTTCCCGCAGGATAAAGTCTTCCAGCAGAGTTGGCCCACGGTTTCCTGCGCGCAGAGAGTTTTGATCGTCCGCGATGCGCACTCCCTGATTGGTTGTCAGAGCAAAATCTTCGCTGCCTTTACGAAAACTTTCCAGCGCGTTGAGTTTGTCACTTCTGGTGTCAGGCGCTTTTAAGCTGCCGGACGTAGTGGGCTGCATGCCTGGTGGCGTGGGTTCAGGTGTTGGCCGATGTGAACCGTCTGCTGGCGCCAGTGAGTCAAGTCCTGGCTGGGATTCGCTGGCATCATGAACCGGCGCTGAGTGATGGAGTGGGTGCTTATCATTCTGTGACATTAAACTCGTCTCCTGTTTTCATCGCTTAAAGGTCGTTGTTGCCGTCAAAAGCTTTAACTATAGACCACTTGCTCAGTGGTGCAGGAACTGACCGAGGGCGTAAAGCGCGATGAACCAGGCAAACAGCGCACGCAAGGCAGGACGTCAGGAGGCAAAATCGGCTAAGATAGCCGTTTTCTGATTTTTAGAATTAGTCTTTAGTGAAGCAACTGATTATGAAACCTCTTCGCCAACAAAATCGTCCGGTAATTAGCTATGTTCCTCGCGTGGAGCCAGCCCCACCAGAGCATGCAGTTAAAATGGATGCGTTTCGTGACGTATGGATACTGCGCGGAAAATATGTCGCTTTTGTCTTAATAGGGGAGGCGTTTCAGCGTTCACCTGCATTTACGGTCCCGGAATCAGCGCAACGCTGGGCTAATCAGGTTCGCCAGGAAAATGAACTGAGCGATTAATGGATATAAAAAAACCGCCGGAGCATGACACTCCGGCGGTTTTTTTTGTTTTTCAGTCTAACAGACTTAGCGATGCGCCAGTTCGGCGTTATCGTCGCTGTCCAGAATTGTTTTATCGGTCTGTTTCAGCCATTGGCTGGTCAGCGTACCGGCTGTCATAGAACCGCTCACGTTCAGCGCGGTACGACCCATATCGATCAGCGGCTCAACGGAAATCAGCAGCGCAACCAGCGTTACCGGCAGACCCATAGCTGGCAGGACGATCAGCGCGGCAAACGTTGCACCGCCACCCACACCCGCAACCCCTGCGGAACTGACGGTGACGATACCGACCAGCGTCGCAATCCACATCGGGTCCAGCGGGTTGATCCCGACGGTCGGGGCGACCATTACTGCCAGCATTGCCGGGTACAGCCCTGCACAACCGTTCTGGCCAATGGTGGCGCCAAAGGAGGCGGCAAAAGAGGCGATGGATTCAGGCACGCCCAGACGACGGGTTTGCGCTTCAACGTTCAGCGGAATTGAGGCTGCGCTGGAACGGCTGGTGAAGGCGAAAGTCAGCACCGGCCACACCTTGCGGAAGTATTTCAGCGGGCTAACGCCGTTAACACCCAACAGGATCCCGTGTACCACAAACATAATGCCCAGACCGAGATAAGAGGCCACGACGAAGCTACCCAGCTTGATGATGTCCTGCAGGTTGGAGCCCGCAACCACTTTGGTCATCAGCGCCAGAACACCGTATGGCGTCAACTGCATCACCAAACGAACCAGCTTCATCACCCAGCTTTGCAGGGTATCGATAGCAACCAGCACACGCTCGCCTTTCGGCGCATCATCTTTCAGCAGCTTCAGTGCGGCAACACCGAGGAATGCCGCGAAGATAACCACGCTGATAATCGACGTCGGGTTAGCTCCGGTCAGATCGGCAAACGGGTTTTTCGGGATAAACGACAACACCAGTTGTGGAACGCTGAGGTCAGCTACTTTGCCAACATAGTTGGTTTCAATCGCGTTCAGACGAGCGGTTTCGGCCCCGCCTTGCACCAGACCTTCTGCGGTCAGGCCGAACAGGTTGGTCACCAGAACCCCTACCAGCGCGGCAATCAGCGTAGTAAACAGCAGCGTACCGATGGTCAGGAAGCTGATTTTACCTAACTGAGAGGCGTTGTGCAGACGCGCAACGGCGCTGAGAATAGACGCAAACACCAGCGGCATGACAATCATCTGCAGCAGTTGGACGTAACCGTTGCCGACAATGTTGAACCACTGTACGGAATCTTTAAGAACCTGGCTGTCGGAACCATAAATGGTGTGCAGGGCGAGGCCAAACACCACACCCATGACCAGACCGACCAGTACTTTTTTTGCCAGACTCCACTGCTTGTGACGGGCTTGCGCCAGCACGAACAGCAGCACTACGAACACGATAATGTTCGCGATTAATGGATAGTTCATCCCCGTTCTCCTGATCTTATTATGCGTATCACCGTGTGACGGTGATTCTGTTGGCGCAAGATTAGCAGAACTGTGACTTGCCTCTTATATTCAAATGGAATTGTTTATGCCAAAAATAACTTTATGGCTGATTTATTAGTCAACCTGGTGCGTTATAAAACGATTAAACTGCATTTGCAGCGTATTTATCATCTGTGATGACCAGCGCACCGCACTGTTCTCTTGTACGGTCTGCGGCATCCAGATTGCCCACGCGAACAGCGCCATGCACAGAAACCGCTCCAGTTGGTTGCCTTTTTGCGGCACGAGGATAGGCAGACGAAAACGCCAGCGGCAGGGCCAAAGCAGGGGGACGCCCGCCGGGGTCAACATGTCGGCCAGAATGTGGCTGAGATAACCGAGAACCATACCTTGTAAGGCATCAGCCGGAATTATCCAGGTATCAGGGACTTTCAGGTAAAACGTGGCCAGCAGGGCAAAAACCGCCAGCAGGCTATGCGTAAACCCGCGATGACCAAATGCCCGGGCAATGGGCTTTGATACCCACTTCAGACGCTGCCCCAGCAGGGATTTGGGATGATCGATATCCGGCAGTAAGCACGTCAAAATGGCTGAAGGAACAATATGCCACCAGTCACCCTGCGCAAGAACGGGCGTTAGCTCGGCATTCTTGGCAAATACCGCACAGGCAATAGAAAAAAGAAGGTGACCTTCCGCCGTCATGATAAAACCCAATAAACTGTCGATTCATACAGTATAGGGGTTTTATACAGTAGGCGGAAGAGGTGACGTTGTAACCCTTTGTCACAAGTGCGCCTTTATCGCGCCAGCCAACCGCCATCCACGGCCTGCGTATAGCCATGTATATAGTCCGAGGCAGCACTTGCGAGGAACACGACCGGACCTTTCAGATCATCAGGCGTGCCCCAGCGTCCGGCAGGCGGGCAATGCGATCATTGCCCGTCGCAGGATTAGCCGCGCAGGTGAGCGGCAGTGAGTTCGGTGAGCGAGGCCAGTTTGACGTCGGCCAGAACGAAGCGAGGATCGTCCTGATTTTCATGCGCAGGTACTACGATGGAACACATACGGGCGGCTTTCGAAGCAATCATGCCGTTCACCGAGTCTTCCAGTGCTACGCAGTTTATAGGGTCAATGCCCAGTTTCGCCGCGCAATCGAGATAAACCTGCGGGTGCGGTTTGCTGTAGGGCAGTTTTTCCGCAGAAGCCAGTGCGTCGAAGCTGCTGCGCAGATCAAACATGGTTAGCACTTTTTCCAGCATATGCAGCGGCGAGGCGGATGCCAGTCCTACTTTCAACCCCTGAGATTTACACAATGCCACGGCCTCACGCACGCCCGGCAGCAGTGGTTTTGTTTCTTCAACTAACGCAATTGCGCGGGTAATGATGCGCTCGGTTACTTCCTGACGTGAGGGACCGTTCCACGGTTGCTGCGCAAACCACAAATCAACCACCATGTCGATGCGTAAGCCAAGTGTATCGGGAAGTTCATGGCGGCGGGAGATATCAACGCCTAAACTTGCTATCACATCCAGTTCGGCCTGATCCCAAAGCGGTTCAGAATCGACCAGTAATCCATCCATATCGAAAATTGCAGCAAGAATTTGACGCGGGGTTGACATCACAACCTCTCCTTTACGGGTGATAAAAGGGATTAAGAGCCAGCCTGGACGGGCTCTGAGCGTTCATTATGGCTAATTCAGCAGTATACCGCCTTTAAAGATCAGGCGAAAACGATAATCAACGGGTAAACTTAGGCCAAAATGACACGTCTTAATCAAGGGGAACTCATGACGTATCAACAAGCTGGACGCATTGCCATCTTGAAAAGGCTGGTGGGATGGGTGATTTTCATTCCCGCGCTGATTTCAACCCTGGTTTCAGTACTGAAGTTTATGTATGCGCACAGCGAAAAGCAGGAAGGGATTAACGCGGTCATGCTCGATTTTGCTCATGTGATGATCGACATGATGCGCGTGAACACACCTTTTCTTAACGTGTTTTGGTATAACTCGCCGACGCCCGATTTTCAAAGTGGACTGAATCTCGTTTTTTGGCTGATTTTCATTCTGATTTTTATCGGTCTGGCGTTGCAGGATTCAGGCGCCAGAATGAGCCGTCAGGCGCGTTATTTACGCGAGGGCGTTGAGGATCAGTTGATTCTGGAACAGGCAAAGGGCAGTGAAGGGTTATCACGCGAGCAACTTGAGTCGCGTATTGTGGTACCGCACCATACGATCTTTTTACAAATTTTTCCGCTCTATATTTTGCCGGTGATCGTTATCGTGATTGGCTACTTCTTCTTTTCATTACTGGGCTTTTTGTAACTGCTGCACTATCAGGCCTGACGCGTTGCGAAACGCCAGGCCAGATAAGCAACGTGCGACTTTGCTAAGCCGCCAGTAACCTGTCCAGCGCTTTCTGCGCCACGACCAGATGCTGTCCCCCGAACAGAATAGCCCTGTTCAGCAGCGTATAGAGCTGGTAGACAGGCTGTCTGTCGAGAAAATCCAATGGTAGCGGAGAAACAGACTGATAACCGTCATAGAGTTGCGGCGGCTGATCGGTATGTAACGGCAGCATTGCCAGGTCACACTCTCTGTCCCCCCAGTAGCAGGCAGGGTCAAAGATGTACGGGCCGTTCGGGCCAAGGGCGCAGTTCCCGGACCACAAATCACCATGCAGAAGAGATGGCTGCGGCTGATGGGAAGAGAGACGCTGCTGAACATGCTCGACAATGGCGTCGATATTGCCAAACGCAATGCCTTTTTCAGCGGCGAGTTCCAACTGCCAGCCAATACGCTGCTCGGCAAAAAAGGTTGACCAGCGACGTTGCCAGGTGTTGGGCTGCGGCGTGGTAGAGAGCGCATTATCGAAGTCGAGCCCAAACTGCGGCTGATCGCTCCATTCATGCAAATGCGCCAACTGTTGGCCGAGGATAAACGCGTTGTGCGCATCAAGCGGACGGGGAGGGAGGAAATCCATCACCAGAAAGCTGTAATCTCTGTCTGCGCCTACCGCCCAGACTTTCGGTACAGATACGGTTTGACTGCGAGAAAGTAGCTCCAGCTGATCGGCTTCCGCCGTAAAGCCGGTTAACAGCTCTCTTTCATCGCATTTAACGAAAAAATCGCGCCCCGCATAGCGTAAATGCCATGCGGCGTGGATCTCTCCGCCGGGCAGTTCGTTACGCAGTTCGATTTCGCCTTCACCTAATTGCTCGCTTAAAAGACGACTGATAGCCTGCCACATGATGTCTCTCCCCATGTTGTCTGCCAGATCATAAGGTTAGCGCAAGAATGCGGTTAAAAAACACGAACTGACGCACACCACGGACGCGTCATCGCTGGAAAGGCACTTAATGTGTGTCGTTCTTCTTCACCTCGCATAGTTGTGAAGACGCCTGATCGCACATGATTCACTGCTTTGTAATCACGTGATTTTTTATCATAGACGTATAACACCCATGCCGACAGTTTTACGGGGAAATCCCCTTGTATCTAAACAAGGGGAAGCCGTTATTACTGAGCCAGATACGCGTATATTTTTTGCGTATCGTCTAAAGCGCACAGACGCGTACCCTGATTCAGGGTGGCGGCGCTACCTGCGGCGACACCGTAACGAACAATATCTGCAAAAGGTGCGCTCTCCGCCAGTTTAAGCGTCATGGCCCCGACCATACTGTCGCCCGCGCCTACGGTACTTTGACTCTTCACCGGTGGCGGAACCACCTGGACACAGGTTTCACGATCAACGCCTAGCGCTCCTTGTGGTCCAAGCGAGACCACTACGCGATGCGCTTTTCCGCTTTGCACGATTTCTTGTGCGGCGTTGCGCACATCATCGGGCTGCGTGAGTTCGCGATTCACCAGCGCGCTCAGTTCTTTGAGGTTGGGTTTGACCAGTTCGATATTGCCGATGGTTAATGCTGCTGCCAGCGCTTCGCCAGAACTATCGACGATACAGCGAATCCCTTGTTTTTGTGCTGTGGTAATGAGCCGGGTCAGCTTCTCAAGCTGTACGCCAGGCGGCAAACTGCCGCTGATAACCAACAGTGCGCCAGACTCAATTTCCAGCACCTGATCCTGAAGTTGGTAGAACTCATCATCGGT
Organism: Citrobacter sp. Cb028; assembly: GCF_030336705.1. NCBI lineage: Bacteria > Pseudomonadati > Pseudomonadota > Gammaproteobacteria > Enterobacterales > Enterobacteriaceae > Citrobacter > Citrobacter sp. Cb028. The sequence continues at coordinate 1,135,266 of NZ_JAOWCZ010000034.1, forward strand.
GAGCGCAGCGCCTGGCATGACGAAGCGATACTGTTCGCCGCTGGACTCAACGTGGACATGGAGATTTTGTCGGGTCCAGTCTTTAGCTTCGACGGTGGATACGGGAACACTTTCGTCGGCGAGCAAAGCAACAAGATGCTCTCCGGTGGCGCCACCCGCAGGGAAGATGGCCGTAGCGGTGCCGCCAAGATGGGCAATTGCGCGAGCGACGTTGATGCCGCCGCCGCCGGGTTCAAAAACCGGCGAGGTACAGCGAAGCTTACCTTCCGGGTAGATTTGCGGCGTGATTGTTGCGCTATCGAGAGAGGGCGCAAGTGTTAACGTATAGATACGTACCATCTTTACCTCCTGTTAGGCTGTCCTCAGTCTGGCACTTAACCTCCCGAAAGTGAAGTAATTAACAACATGATTTTTCATATCTTTATTTAAAATAATCGCGTTAAAGATATATAAATAAAAAAACGGTTTAGGAACGCTCTTATTCAAAAAATGAAATAAGAATTTATTGCTATGTTATTCGAGTCTTTTTATAATTTGTTACCTTTCAAGGGTCTTTTGTCATTGATCCATATGAAAGTTTCCGAGACCGTTATGGTCTCTTTTTTTGTTGTACGGACTCTTAATAAATGAAGCTTTTGAAGACAGTGCCCGCAGCGTTACTGCTGACGGGTGGCCTGCTTGCGTCAATGCAGGCTGCCGCCGATGATTCCGTTTTTACTGTCATGGATGACCCTTCCAGCGCGAAAAAACCCTTTGAAGGTAACCTGAACGCGGGATATCTCGCCCAGTCAGGCAACACAAAAAGTTCTTCTTTAACTGCAGACACCACCATGACCTGGTACGGTCAAACTACGGCGTGGTCTTTGTGGGGAAATGCCAGCAATACCTCCTCAAATGATGAGCGTTCATCGGAGAAATATGCCGTAGGTGGTCGTAGTCGTTACAACATGACCGACTATGATTATCTCTTTGGGCAGGCAAGCTGGCTGACCGATCGTTACAACGGCTATCGCGAGCGTGACGTGCTGACCGCAGGTTATGGTCGTCAGTTCCTCAACGGACCAGTGCACAGCTTCCGTTTTGAATTTGGTCCTGGTGTGCGCTATGACGAGCACACGGATGGCACCACCGAAACACAGCCGCTGGGCTATGCGTCCGGGGCCTATGCGTGGCAGATGACGGACAATACTAAGTTTACGCAAGGTGTGTCGGTATTTGGTGCTGACGATACAACGCTCAATTCTGAAACGGCCTTGAACGTTGCCATCAACGAACACTTTGGGTTAAAGGTGGCTTACAACGTTACCTGGAACTCTGAACCACCGGCAACAGCGCCGGAGCATACCGATCGTCGTACTACTGTGTCACTCGGCTATCGTATGTAATGACAAGCCGGGTCAAATAATTGGCCCGGCTTTTCTCAATTAACGTTAAATTTATTTAATATTAAATCTGTGTTTTATTTTTAATACTTATCAATAACGCGCTATTTTCAGACGAATTCGATTTAATTGATAAATACAACGGAACCGGAACAGCGTGTGCCAGTATTTTAACCCCAGATCATCGCAGCCCAACGTAGCATCAGCATTGCCGCACAAATAACGAGCAGTATCACAACCATCTTCCAGTGTTTCTTCGCAAAGCGATTTGTTGGCATTGTCCTTTTCCTGCTCAGGTTAGATAACTTTATACAAGTGTAACAAAAACGTCAGGGTGTCAGTGAATTGATTTACATCATAGAGTGCGCGTTGATTGTTGCTTTGATCGGCTCGTAATGCCGTGTACACTGTCAAACGGTGTTATCAAAAAGCGGGTGTAGGTCCAGTGTAGCCATTAAGGCGACCAGTGACATATTTCGCAGAGTGAAGCGGGAATCAGCCCACACCTTTTTGATGATTTTAAATATTGAATCTTTGTATGTGATCTTACGTGTGGGTCACCACTGCAAATAAGGATATAACATGCCTGTTATTACTCTTCCTGATGGCAGCCAACGCCATTACGACCACGCTGTAAGCCCCATGGATGTTGCGCTGGACATCGGTCCAGGTCTGGCGAAAGCCACTATTGCTGGCCGTGTTGACGGTGAGCTGGTAGATGCTTCCGATCTGATTGAGCATGATGCGAAGCTCTCCATCATCACCGCGAAGGATGAAGAAGGTCTGGAGATCATTCGTCACTCCTGCGCGCACCTGTTAGGGCACGCGATCAAACAACTCTGGCCGCACACCAAAATGGCGATCGGACCGGTTGTTGATAACGGTTTTTACTACGATATCGATCTTGACCGTACGCTAACCCAGGAAGATGTCGACGCGCTCGAGAAGCGGATGCACGAGCTCGCTGAGAAAAACTACGATGTCATTAAGAAGAAAGTCAGCTGGTACGAAGCGCGTGAAACCTTCGTGAAGCGTGGCGAGACCTATAAAGTCTCCATTCTTGATGAAAACATTGCCCATGATGACAAGCCTGGCTTGTACCATCATGAAGAATATGTCGATATGTGCCGTGGCCCGCACGTGCCGAACATGCGTTTCTGTCATCACTTCAAACTGATGAAGACCGCTGGGGCATACTGGCGTGGCGACAGCAATAACAAGATGCTGCAGCGTATTTATGGTACTGCGTGGGCCGATAAAAAAGCCCTGAGTGCCTACCTGCAACGTCTGGAAGAAGCGGCCAAACGCGACCACCGTAAAATCGGTAAGCAGCTTGACCTGTATCATATGCAGGAAGAAGCGCCGGGTATGGTGTTCTGGCACAATGATGGCTGGACAATCTTCCGTGAACTGGAAGTCTTTGTTCGCTCAAAACTGAAAGAATACCAGTATCAGGAAGTTAAAGGTCCGTTCATGATGGACCGCGTGCTGTGGGAAAAAACAGGTCACTGGGATAACTACAAAGATGCGATGTTCACGACCTCCTCTGAGAACCGTGAATACTGCATTAAGCCCATGAACTGCCCGGGCCACGTGCAGATCTTCAATCAGGGTCTGAAATCCTATCGTGATCTGCCGTTGCGTATGGCCGAGTTTGGTAGCTGCCACCGTAATGAGCCGTCAGGCGCGCTGCATGGCCTGATGCGCGTTCGTGGCTTCACTCAGGATGATGCACATATCTTCTGTACAGAAGAGCAGATCCGTGATGAAGTTAACGCTTGCATTCGTATGGTCTACGATATGTATAGCACTTTTGGCTTCGAGAAAATCGTCGTCAAACTGTCCACTCGCCCCGAAAAACGTATCGGTAGCGATGAAATGTGGGACCGTGCTGAAGCAGACCTGGCCGTTGCGCTGGAAGAAAACAACATCCCGTTTGAGTACCAACTGGGTGAGGGCGCATTCTACGGTCCGAAAATTGAATTTACCCTGTATGACTGCCTCGATCGTGCATGGCAGTGCGGTACTGTACAGCTGGACTTCTCTCTGCCGTCCCGTTTAAGCGCCTCTTATGTTGGCGAAAACAACGAGCGTCAGGTGCCGGTTATGATTCACCGCGCAATTCTTGGGTCGATGGAACGTTTCATCGGTATCCTGACCGAAGAGTTCGCTGGCTTCTTCCCGACCTGGCTTGCGCCAGTTCAGGTTGTCGTCATGAACATCACCGATTCACAGTCTGAATACGTCAACGAATTAACGCAGAAACTACAAAATGCGGGTATTCGTGTAAAAGCAGACTTGAGAAATGAGAAGATTGGCTTTAAAATCCGCGAGCACACTTTACGTCGTGTCCCTTACATGTTGGTCTGTGGCGACAAAGAGGTAGAAGCAGGCAAAGTTGCCGTGCGCACCCGTCGTGGCAAAGACTTGGGCAGCCTGGACGTAAATGAAGTGATTGAGAAGCTGCAACAAGAGATTCGCAGCCGCAGTCTTCAACAACTGGAGGAATAAGGTATTAAAGGCGGAAAACGAGTTCAAACGGCACGTCCGAATCGTATCAATGGCGAGATTCGCGCCCTGGAAGTTCGCTTAACAGGTCTGGAAGGCGAAGCTTTGGGTATTGTGAGTCTGAGAGAAGCGATCGAAAAAGCTGAAGAAGCTGGAGTAGATTTAGTTGAAATCAGCCCTAACGCCGAACCGCCAGTTTGTCGTATTATGGACTACGGCAAGTTCCTTTATGAAAAGAGTAAGTCTTCTAAGGAACAGAAGAAAAAGCAAAAAGTTATCCAGGTTAAGGAAATTAAATTCCGTCCTGGCACCGACGATGGCGATTACCAGGTAAAACTCCGCAGCCTGGTACGCTTTCTGGAAGATGGCGATAAGGCTAAGATCACGCTGCGTTTTCGCGGTCGTGAGATGGCCCACCAACAGATCGGTATGGAAGTGCTCAACCGCGTCCGTGACGATCTGAGTGAACTGGCAGTAGTCGAATCCTTCCCTACGAAGATCGAAGGCCGCCAGATGATCATGGTGCTCGCTCCTAAGAAGAAACAGTAAGGCCTTCAAGTAGCAATGTCTGTGGAGCCTGCGGGTTCCACAGCCGTTGTTCGCCTACGTTTCGTTTATTAACAATGCGAAGTGGAAGTTATTAAAATGCCAAAAATTAAGACCGTACGCGGTGCTGCTAAGCGCTTCAAAAAAACCGGTGGTGGTGGATTTAAGCGTAAGCACGCAAACCTGCGTCATATTCTGACCAAAAAATCTACTAAGCGTAAACGTCACCTGCGTCCAAAAGGCCTCGTTTCTAAAGGCGATCTGGGTCTGGTTATCGCGTGCCTGCCGTACGCATAAGCCGTTAACGTTTAATTAATTTTTTTACTAAGAATATAGATACAGGAGAGCACATATGGCTCGCGTAAAACGTGGTGTAGTTGCCCGTGCACGTCACAAGAAAATTTTGAAACAAGCTAAAGGCTACTACGGTGCGCGTTCTCGCGTATACCGCGTTGCCTTCCAGGCTGTTATCAAAGCTGGTCAGTACGCTTATCGTGACCGTCGTCAGAAAAAGCGTCAGTTCCGTCAACTGTGGATTGCGCGTATCAACGCAGCAGCACGTCAGAACGGTATTTCTTACAGCAAATTCATCAACGGCCTGAAAAAAGCCTCTGTTGAAATCGACCGTAAGATCCTGGCTGACATCGCAGTATTCGACAAAGTAGCGTTCACCGCTCTGGTCGAAAAAGCGAAAGCAGCTCTGGCATAAGCCGGTGAAAAGAGGGAGCCTGGCTCCCTCTCTTTTATTTGTAGTGCAATCAATTGGTTGACAATTTATCCGTAAGCCTTTTCAATAAAGGTTGTTCGGTTTTTACCACACAAGGTAACGCAAGCATGAATGCTGCTATTTTCCGCTTCTTCTTTTACTTTAGCACCTGAACTCAGGAGGCTTGCGCGTGAAAGAAGAAACGGAAAACAGCGCCTAAAAGCCTCCCTGGTGGAGGCTTTTTTTATACACGTTATCCTTCAGGCTGCCTCTGCATTGGCTGCAGTCGCTTCCCCCAGTCTCGTACGTGTGTACGCTCCTGAGGATTAGCGCTCTACTGCTGCCTTGACTCAGCCAGAATGATTTTGTGTATATACGAGCGACTAGTGAATATCGCAACATAACGAGGAAAACCATGTCACATCTCGCAGAGCTGGTTGCCAGTGCAACGGCCGCCATTAACCAGGCTTCAGATGTTGCCGCGTTAGACAATGTCCGCGTCGAATATTTGGGCAAGAAAGGGCACCTGACCCTTCAGATGACTACCCTGCGTGAACTGCCGGCAGAAGAGCGCCCGGCAGCAGGTGCGGTGATAAACGAAGCCAAAGAGCAGGTTCAGCAAGCGCTGAACGCGCGTAAAGCCGAATTAGAAAATGCCGCGCTGAATGCTCGTCTGGCTGAAGAAACGATCGATATCTCCTTGCCTGGGCGTCGTATCGAAAACGGCGGTTTGCATCCGGTAACGCGGACTATCGATCGCATTGAAAGTTTCTTTGGTGAGCTGGGCTTTACCGTGGCGACCGGTCCGGAAATCGAAGATGACTATCATAACTTCGATGCGCTGAATATTCCTGGCCATCACCCGGCGCGCGCTGACCACGACACTTTCTGGTTTGATGCGACGCGTCTGCTGCGCACGCAGACTTCCGGCGTGCAGATCCGCACCATGAAAGAAAAACAGCCGCCGATCCGTATTATCGCTCCGGGCCGCGTATATCGTAACGACTACGATCAGACGCACACCCCAATGTTCCATCAGATGGAAGGGCTGATTGTTGATACCAACATCAACTTCACCAACCTGAAAGGCACGCTGCATGATTTCCTGCGCAACTTCTTTGAAGAAGACCTGCAGGTTCGTTTCCGTCCTTCCTACTTCCCGTTCACCGAACCTTCTGCGGAAGTCGATGTGATGGGTAAAAATGGCAAATGGCTGGAAGTATTGGGTTGCGGAATGGTTCACCCGAACGTGCTGCGTAACGTCGGTATCGATCCGGAAATCTACTCTGGCTTTGCATTCGGTATGGGTATGGAGCGTCTGACCATGCTGCGTTACGGCGTAACCGATCTGCGTTCTTTCTTCGAAAACGATCTGCGTTTCCTCAAACAGTTTAAATAAAGGCAGGATAAAACAATGAAATTCAGTGAACTGTGGTTACGCGAATGGGTAAACCCGGCGATTGATAGCGATGCGTTGTCAAACCAAATCACGATGGCGGGTCTGGAAGTTGACGGTGTGGATCCTGTTTCTGGCGCGTTCAACGGCGTTGTAGTGGGTGAAGTGGTTGAGTGCGCTCAGCATCCTAACGCTGACAAACTGCGCGTCACCAAGGTGAATGTCGGCGGCGACCGCCTGCTGGATATCGTCTGCGGTGCGCCAAACTGCCGTCAAGGTTTGAAAGTGGCTGTAGCAACCGTTGGTGCCGTTCTGCCGGGCGATTTCAAAATCAAAGCCGCGAAACTGCGCGGTGAGCCGTCTGAAGGCATGCTGTGCTCGTTCTCCGAGCTGGGTATTTCCGACGATCACAACGGTATTATCGAACTGCCTGTCGATGCACCAATTGGTACCGATATCCGTGAATACCTGAAACTTGACGATAATACTATCGAAATCAGCGTCACTCCGAACCGCGCCGACTGCTTAGGCATTATCGGTGTGGCACGTGATGTAGCTGTATTGAACAAAGCCCCTCTGGTTGAGCCGGAAATAGCGCCAGTAGCCGCAACCATTAACGACGTCCTGCCGATTCAGGTCGACGCGGTGGAAGCCTGTCCACGCTATTTGGGCCGCGTGGTGAAAGGCATTAACGTTAAAGCGCCAACCCCGCTGTGGATGAAAGAAAAACTGCGTCGTTGCGGCATCCGCTCGATCGATGCCGTGGTTGACGTGACTAACTATGTGCTGCTCGAATTGGGCCAGCCGATGCACGCATTCGACAAAGACCGCATTGAAGGCGGGATTGTTGTCCGCATGGCAAAAGAAGGTGAAACCCTGGTATTGCTGGACGGCAGTGAAGCGAAGCTGAATGCGGATACGCTGGTGATTGCGGACCATAACAAAGCGCTGGCAATGGGCGGCATCTTTGGTGGCGAGCACTCCGGTGTGAATGATGAAACGCAAAACGTCCTGCTGGAATGCGCGTTCTTCAGCCCGCTGTCTATTACCGGTCGCGCACGTCGTCACGGTCTGCACACCGATGCCTCTCACCGCTATGAGCGTGGTGTCGATCCGGCGCTGCAACATAAAGCCATGGAACGTGCTACGCGCTTGCTGATTGATATCTGCGGCGGCGAAGCGGGTCCAATCATTGACGTGACGAACGAAGCCTCGCTGCCAAAACGCGCAACCATTACGCTTCGCCGTAGCAAACTGGATCGTCTGATCGGACACCATATTGCAGATGAGCAGGTGAGCGATATTCTGCGCCGTCTGGGTTGTGATGTCACGGAAGGGCAAGATGAGTGGAAAGCGGTAGCGCCGAGCTGGCGTTTCGATATGGAGATCGAAGAAGACCTGGTCGAAGAAGTCGCCCGTGTATACGGTTATGACAATATCCCGAATACGCCAATTCAGGCGGGTCTTATCATGGGTACGCATCGTGAAGCGGATTTGTCGCTGAAACGCGTAAAAACCATGCTGAATGACAAAGGCTACCAGGAAGTTATTACCTACAGCTTTGTCGACCCGAAAGTCCAGGCGCTGCTGCACCCGGGTGAAGAAGCGCTGCTGCTGCCAAGCCCAATCTCGATTGATATGTCGGCAATGCGTTTATCCCTGTGGACCGGCTTGCTGTCTACGGTAGTGTACAACCAGAATCGTCAGCAAAACCGCGTGCGTATTTTCGAAACGGGTTTACGTTTCGTACCGGACACGCAGGCTAATCTCGGGATCCGTCAGGATCTGATGCTGGCGGGCGCGATCTGCGGTAACCGTCATGATGAACACTGGAATCTGGCAAAAGAGACCGTTGATTTCTATGATCTGAAAGGCGATCTGGAAGCGGTTCTCGACCTGACCGGCAAGCTGGCGGATATTCAATTCAAAGCTGAAGCGAATCCAGCACTGCATCCGGGGCAGTCTGCGGCGATTTATCTGAAAGGTGAACGCATTGGTTTCATTGGGGTTGTTCATCCTGAACTGGAACGTAAACTGGATCTGAACGGTCGCACTCTGGTGTTTGAACTGGAGTGGAACAAGCTCGCAGACCGCGTGGTGCCTCAGGCGCGTGAAGTTTCTCGCTTCCCGGCGAACCGTCGCGACATCGCGGTCGTTGTGGCAGAAAACGTTCCCGCTGCGGATATTTTATCCGAATGTAAGAAAGTTGGCGTAAATCAGGTAGTTGGCGTAAACTTGTTTGACGTGTACCGCGGTAAGGGTGTTGCGGAGGGTTATAAGAGCCTCGCTATCAGCCTGATCCTTCAGGATACCAGCCGTACACTTGAAGAAGAGGAGATTGCCGCTACCGTCGCCAAATGTGTAGAGGCATTAAAAGAGCGATTCCAGGCATCATTGAGGGATTGAACCTATGGCGCTTACAAAAGCTGAAATGTCAGAATATCTGTTTGATAAGCTTGGGCTTAGCAAGCGGGATGCCAAAGAACTGGTCGAGCTGTTTTTCGAAGAGATCCGTCGTGCTCTGGAAAATGGTGAGCAGGTAAAACTCTCTGGTTTTGGTAACTTCGATCTGCGTGATAAGAATCAACGTCCGGGCCGTAATCCGAAAACGGGCGAAGATATTCCCATTACAGCACGGCGCGTGGTGACCTTCAGACCCGGACAGAAGTTAAAAAGCCGGGTTGAAAACGCAACGCCGAAAGAAGAGTAATCTGAACTAACTAAAAAGGCCGCGAATGCGGCCTTTTTTATTAGTGGGCCAGAAGGAAAAACAGCCCGGTCAGTGCTGCGCTCAGCAGGTTAGACAACGTGCCCGCCAGGATCACTTTAAGCCCCATTTTAGCAATGAAACTTTTTTTCCCCGGCACAATCCCCCCCAGTACGCCAATCAATGCGGCAGGAGAGGACAAATTGGCAAACCCAGCCAGCGCCATGATCGTTATTATCTGCGAATATTCCGACAGTTGGTCTTTCATTGGAATAAAGCTGGTATACGCGACGAACTCATTCAACACCAATTTTTGACCTAACAGGCTGCCAATTTGCAAGACTTCGTTAGCGGGAATGCCCAACAGCCAGGCAACCGGAGCAAAGAGGTAACTAAAGATAAATTGTAGCGTGACGTTACCATAGCCGAAAAAGCTACAAAACCAGCCCAACAAGCCGTTCACCATAGCAATTAATGCAATCAGTGCCAGAAGCATTGCCCCCACGTTAGCGGCGAGCTTCAGCCCGATAGTCGCGCCATTTGTAGCCGCTTCAACGATGTTGATAGGCTTTTCATCTTGACCAAGCATATCGCCTGACACGTCGGCAGTGTTTTCGGGTTCCGTTTCTGGAAACAGCATTTTCGCCATTAACAGACCGCCTGGCGCTGACATAAAAGAGGCGGCTACCAGATAGCGAATTTCGATCCCCATACTGGCATAGCCAACCAGCACTGAGCCTGCGATAGAGGCCACACCACCTGTCATGAGTGCAAACAGTTCTGAGCGCGTCATGCGTGGCGCATAAGGCTTCATCAGGACGAAGACGTCAGTATTGCCCGCAAAAATATTGGCCGTTGCAGCCATGGATTCTGCCGGGCTGGTGCGTAGCAGTTTATGGATACCCGTACCGATGAGACGGATAATCCACTGCATGATGCCCAGGTAGTACAGCACGGAGAACAATGCTGACATAAAAATGATAATCGGCAGAACATGCACGGCAAATACAAACCCCATTTTGAACTGTCCGAGATTCCCGAAGAGAAAGTTAATCCCTTCCGACGAATAGTTCAGCATGCCTGACAGACTGTTTGATATGGCGAGTAAGATTTTTTCCCCTAAGGGGACATACAGGATAAATGCAGCAAAAAGAGCCTGGATTGCAAAGGCGCCGCCAACGGTGCGAAACCGGATAGCTTTGCGATTTTCTGAACATAGCCAGGCAACGAGTAACAGGACAACAATGCCAAGTATGACGATGAGTATCTGCATGGTTTATCCCTCATCGGCATCAATGATGCTACGGAAAAGATCTTTAAAGAGAGCATCCCGCTCAATAAATTTTGCGACCTGAATGACGTGACGGCGGTTATCAAAACTCCAGCTCAGATTGTCATTGATCAAAGGGGATGTACGGTATTCACAGGTGAACCAGTCAGGATTCAGGACATAGCCAACCGTAGTGATATCCCAAATGACTTTGCGGGATGCAAAACCAATCCAGGGGCATCGCGGGGCAATTTCAGCAAAGTAGCTACCAATGCGGCTGGTCTCTGCAAAATAGTGCTGCATCTCTGGGACCGATGAGGCCATAGTGTTAGCCACGCCAAAGCAGGGGATTTGGGTGAGCGCTACGCCGCTATCAAAAAGTACCCGACTCGCCGCAATGTCCTGCATCAGGTTGAATTCATGATTATCTTTCCAGGCATAACTGTTACCCCCAAGCCAGATGACATGAATCTTTGTGACGATGTCCGGCGCGAGGAGCAGTGCGTTAGCGATATTGGTCGGCGCGGCGATTGAGAGTACATGTAATGTTTGCTCAGCCGTTCTTGCCCGGTTAATCAAATCCTGTACTGATGCTGACATCTCCGGCTGGTTGCTATCTTTCAGATAGCGTGTTGAACCCTGGAATATTTGCGGTATGTTTTCGCGGCGGGGGAGTTTGTTAAATACGCGATAGATCTCATCGACGCTCAGTTGCATGCCTACTGCGGGATCGTCAACATATGTGTGCGAGCCCTCTTTACCAAAATAGTGGTTGGTAAACGGAGCGGCGTAAACAGCTTGCAGATCGAGGCGCTCCGGGTGCAAGAATGCCCAGGCAATGGCCATCTGATCGTCAATTTCATTGTAGGTATCGCTGTCAATAACGATAGGCACTTTGCCATACTTAGGTGGCGTAATTAAGGTAATACGCTGCGCTGAAGTTAATTCAGGCCAGTGGATACTTAACATCGTTAATGTTCCTTAAGTTAGAAGTCGTAGGCCAGTCGATAAATGAGAATATCGCCATATCCATCCGCACCAAGTTTGTTATAAAAGTACCGATACATTAATGTGGTGGATATATGAGGCATGATTTTCCAGGTAATATTCAGGCCGCCGTTTAAACCATTGCTACCATGATTGTTAGCGGTATAGTCATCATTACGGTCAAGTTCTATTTCATTCCAATTGGACAGTAAGAAGTCCTGGTTGAGAAGATTGAAAGCATAACCAGCGTTCCATCCAATTGAGAAACCATTGAGTCCATTAATATCATAAGCTGGGCCAAAATTACTGTGCGCGGTAATATACTGACGAGCAATCCAGGGTTTAAACCACCATCCATCGCCTTTCAGGTCGGTATAGCCAAGCCCAATAAATTGATTCGTCTCTTTAAAATTGGGACTTTGCGAATTATAGACTTTTGTAAATAAGCTGGCACCTGTTTTCCAGAGGTAGGTATGGATTTCACCATTCGCAGTCTGCCCCTGATTTCCCTCGTCATCTAGAATATTTTCAAAATCATAAAAACCGTACATTTCACCCCAATCAAAACCAATACCTCCCTCAATACCAATTAAGGCTTGTTCATATTCGAGGTCTTTAACACCGGCATCCCAGGATTGATAGTCAAAATGTATATTTCCCCAACCGTATTGTTGTTCAGCTAATGAGGAAAAAGCTACGCACGATAATAAAGCCCCGAAGGCGATTTTTTTCATTTTATATCCCTATTTTTGTGGTGGGTTAATATCAGTATTTAGTACAAGCTAATCGTTTTAATACGAGTTCATGGGATGGCATATTGGCTGCGCCTTCACGCTCTACGGCCAGTGCTGCAAATACACAGGCGTAATGAATTGCGTTGGCAATATTTTCTCCACAGGCAAGTCGTGCAGCGAGTGCACCATTAAATGCATCACCGGCGCCGGATGTATCAATATTAACGGCGGGATATGCCGGGAACTGTTGGTGAGTAGAACCATCAAATAACCAGCACCCATCTTTGCCTAACGTAATTAGAATATATTGTGGTCCCATTTGGTGCATGGTTTCGGCGGCCTGACGAATATCGTCTGGCGTACGAATAGCCTTGCCAATTATCGCCTCTGCTTCTGTGAGGTTTGGGGTCAGGATGTGTGTCCAGCGGAGAAGATCTGTCACTTCCTTGCGCCATGGTGCTGGATTCAGGATTGTCATCACCCCGGCGGCATGTGCGAACTTAATAGCTTGAGCTGTAGCATCAGGATTGTTTTCCATCTGCGTCAAAAAAACATTGGCGGTGCCAATCTCGTCATAACAGGATATAATTTCTTCACTCGTTATTTCCTGATTAGCCCCTGGATTAATAACGATTACATTATCGCCAGCTTCTTCGGATATCATCACTACGGCACTGCCGGTTGGTGCATCATTTTTGGTAAAGATGGTTAGTTTTTCTAATCCTACGCCATTTAAAAAATGCTGGGCTTTGGTTGAAAACTCATCTTCACCTAATTTGACTGTAAAATAAGTGCGAGCATTGGCTTGTGCGGATGCTATCGCCTGGTTGCTGCCTTTCCCTCCGGGTAAACAACAGGAAAAAAGCGCGCGCGTGGTTTCTCCTGAAATAGGAAAGCGGTGAAGCCGATATACTAAGTCGGTATTAAATGAACCCAGAATGTAAACTTTCCCATTGTTTTCGTTCATTGATATTTCTCGTTCGATCTTTGATTGGTTAATGATGATGTTTTGGTGCAAATAAAGAGAGTTGTTCTCATATAATGGGAATGCATTGTCGTGATTATATACAGCACCTCCATAGCATGAGCGGACATGTCCTGTTTTTACGAGGTCATTGATGTCGCGGCGGAGTGTTCTTTCCGTAACATCAAGTACCTTAACAAGAGATGATATTTTTACACTTCCTTGTTTTTTGAGTAGTGTTAAAATATAGCGAAGACGCTGTTTTTTGTAACGACAGGGCATCTAATCCTCACTTTTCATGAATGTGATGAGAGGTCCATGTAATAAGTTTATTTTGTCTATACGTTAATTTCTTTGGTGAATGAATTTATTTGTTGAATAAATAATTAAAGATCTGATTACCACTAAGTACACCGATGATACCAAATACACCAGGCCAGGCAGCAGGGGCTGGAATGGGGAGTTTTATTAATGTAAATATGAAACCAATAATTGCACCGGCAATAAGCGAAAGAATTATATCCATAAGATAATTCCTGAGGGTGTTATGATGATATGAAGACTACACAATATATTTACGTATTGATGAGAAGACAATCACACAAAACTTCTGCAACCGGACATCTTGTCCGGTTGTGGTTATTTATTTAATCTCAGGAACGATATTAATAATGACAGCTACTACCTGGTATTGCTGCCAGCATTGCATTATGCAAAAGACTAAGGTTCATGCTGTTTTGGGCCATTGCCTCATTTGCGGTAGAGCTTCCTTCCATGTTTTTTGCTTTCATCGTAAAATTAATGAGATAACCCATAAAAAAAGTATAAACATGCAACCTTTTGCACAATTACAACGTCGGCGAGACCGATACTGGTTAGGCACTTTATCGCTGTTGCTATTGGTCATGCTCGTGATTAGCTTATGCGCAGGAGAACAGTGGATCGCCCCCGGCGACTGGTTCAGCGCCCGCGGCGATCTGTTCGTCTGGCAAATCCGATTTCCCCGTACCCTCGCCGTTTTGCTGGTAGGCGCTGCGTTGGCCTTATCTGGCGCAGTGATGCAAGCTCTCTTTGAAAACCCGCTCGCAGAGCCTGGATTACTGGGCGTGTCTAATGGTGCGGGGGTCGGGCTCATCGCGGCGGTGCTGCTGGGGCAGGGGCAGCTCCCCGGCTGGGCGCTGGGTTTATGCGCCATCGCTGGGGCGCTGATTATCACGCTTATTCTGCTCCGTTTTGCCCGCCGTCATTTGTCTACCAGCCGTCTGCTGTTGGCGGGGGTGGCGCTGGGGATTATCTGTAGCGCGCTAATGACATGGGCCATCTACTTCTCCACTTCTTTTGATTTGCGACAGCTAATGTACTGGATGATGGGGGGCTTTGGCGGCGTTGACTGGCATCAGGCCTGGCTCATGGTGGCGTTGATTCCGGTGCTGGTGTGGATCTGCTGTCAGTCGCAGCCGATGAATATGCTGGCGCTGGGGGAGACTTCTGCACGTCAGTTGGGATTGCCGTTATGGTTCTGGCGCAACCTGCTGGTGGTCGCCACGGGCTGGATGGTTGGCGTAAGCGTGGCTCTGGCGGGAGCGATTGGCTTTATTGGGCTTGTGATCCCACATATTCTGCGGCTGTGCGGCTTAACCGATCATCGCGTGTTACTGCCGGGCTGCGCGTTGGCTGGCGCTATCGTGTTACTGTTGGCTGATGTTGTCGCGCGTCTGGTGCTGGCCTCGGCTGAGCTGCCAATTGGCGTGGTGACGGCCACCATGGGCGCACCGGTATTTATCTGGCTATTGTTAAAAGCCGCGCGCTAGAACGCGTTGATTCGGTCTATGATTAAAAACTGAAAATCCACCTGTTGTTCTGGAGATGCTATGCAAAACACTATCCTCGATACAGACGTGACGACCATTGACGGCAAGGTGACCTCACTGCAGCCGTATGCCGGAAATGTGCTGTTAATCGTCAACGTTGCTTCAAAATGTGGGCTAACGCCGCAATATGAGCAACTGGAGAATCTGCAGAAAGCCTGGCATCAGCAGGGCTTTACCGTTCTTGGGTTCCCCTGCAACCAGTTTCTGGGCCAGGAGCCGGGCAGTGAAGAGGAAATAAAAACGTACTGCAGTACCACCTGGGGCGTTACCTTCCCGATGTTCAGCAAAATTGAGGTCAACGGCGAGGGACGCCATCCGCTGTATCAGAAACTGATTGATGCCGCGCCAACCGCCGTTGCGCCTGCGGATAGTGGATTCTATGAGCGTATGGCGAGTAAAGGTCGGGCGCCGCTCTACCCGGACGATATTCTGTGGAATTTCGAGAAGTTTTTAGTGGGTCGGGATGGTCAGGTACTGCAACGATTTTCACCCGATATGACGCCTGAGGATCCTGTTCTGGTGCAATCCATCAAGACGGCGCTGGCAAACTAATGTCTCGATTGATGCAGCTACAGGACGTAGCAGAATCGACCCGACTTGGCCCGCTTTCTGGTGAGATAAAAGCAGGGGAGATCCTGCATTTAGTGGGGCCTAACGGCGCAGGAAAGAGCACGCTGTTGGCGCGAATGGCGGGGCTGACGACCGGCAAGGGCAGCATCACCTTTGGTGATGTGTCATTGGATGAATGGCCGGCAGCAAAGCTGGCGCAATATCGTGCTTATCTTGCGCAACAGCAAAACCCACCGTTTGCGATGCCGGTCTGGCATTTTCTGACGCTGCATCAACCCGATAAAGCACGCACCGATCTGTTACAGGAAGTCGCCGATGCGCTTGGGCTTGGGGATAAGCTGGGACGCAGCGTGAATCAGCTCTCCGGCGGTGAGTGGCAGCGCGTGCGCCTGGCTGCGGTTATCCTGCAGATTTGCCCACAAGCGAATCCATTCGGCCAGCTTTTGCTGCTGGATGAGCCGATGAACAGCCTGGACGTGGCGCAACAAAATGCGCTGGACCGGATGCTGGGTCAGCTGTGTTTGCAGGGCATCGCGATTGTAATGAGCAGCCATGACCTTAATCATACCTTACGTCATGCGCACAAGGCCTGGCTCCTCAAACGCGGGAAGCTGCTTGCCAGTGGTGCTCGTGATACGGTACTAACGCCGGCCAATCTGTCTGCGGCTTATGGCGTGAACTTCCGTCGTTTGGATATTGAAGGCCACAGAATGCTCATATCAACCACTTAAGTTAAATGGGTTCTTGAAAATCATATAATTTCCACGCTAAATTGACATAAAAATATAATTCAGAGGATTCGTCCTGAATGCGCTTTTGGCTTCTTTTCATCACAGCATTGTTTTTGGCGGGCTGCAGCAGCCATCGTGCTCCTGCGCCAAATGCCCGCTTGTCGGATTCTATCGCCGTTATCGCCGGGCTTAATGACCAGCTACAAACCTGGCATGGCACACCCTATCGTTATGGCGGCATGAGCCGTAGCGGAGTGGATTGTTCTGGATTTGTATTGATGACAATGCGCGATAAATTCGATCTGCAACTCCCGCGTGATACGCGCACGCAATCAAAGATTGGTACCGAAATTGATAAAGATGATTTGCTGCCCGGCGATCTGGTGTTCTTTAAAACCGGTTCTGGGGAAAGCGGTCTGCATGTCGGAATTTACGACACCAATAATCAATTTATTCATGCCTCAACCAGCCGTGGTGTGATGCGCTCGTCACTGGACAACGTTTACTGGCGCAAAAACTTTTGGCAGGCGCGACGTATTTAATCCTCATCAGTCACGAGGCTGCCTACGGCTGAGCAGCCTCGACATTTCCATTTGTTAGTAACTTCTTATTTCTGCCGCCAGCCGGACAATACCCCTGAACATTAAGAGCGTATCTTGCTAAAAATATGATTTATTCCGAGATATTAAAAAGTGCAAAGCTGGATATTCGCTTATAATCAGGATAAGCTAAAAAAAAGGGATTCGATTTACTGGCTATAAAGGGAAAAATGAAAGGGCCTCTACTTGCATCAGCAATAACGTATTTCTCCATCCTTTGCTACAGGATGCCGGATAACACCTATGCAGAGGGGCTGGCACGATGATTGTTTCAATGGATACTCTTTACCATTCAGAGTTCTCTTTTCTCCCTGCGAGAAACGAAAAAGGCGATCTTGAATACGTAGATATCATTACCAGTTTTGCCAGTGCGCAGGGGGATGTGCGTATACCCACCGAGCTGGTCCTACCTCGGATGTCGGACGAAGAGCAATGTCGCTTATTTACCGAAAAGCTTGAATTAATCGAAACGTGCCAACATTTTTTTATTCAACGAAAGGTTTCTGCCTGGATTAATTTAACGCCGGCAATTGCTAATACTTTATTATCAGATACTAAATTTGCTTCACAAGTTGAACGATTGTCATTTCTGGAACTGGCTATTAATGAAAACTATCCAGAGTTAAATAATGGAAAAGCGAATCCAACGCTGGCAGCACTGGCGGCGCGATTTCCATTAGTACTGACAAACTATGGTGCTGGTGGCATATCAAATCGGGCAATTTTTGATGGGCTGTTCAAACGCGTCGTGCTCGATAAAAACTTTGTTCAACAAAGGATTACACATATTTCGTTTGAGCCCTTTATGCGGGCTATCCTGGCACAGCTATTTCCCAGCAGTGAGTCAATTATCATTAGCGGTATTGATACACCCGAGATGTTAGCGCGCGTACTGCCTCTGGGATTCAGCGCCATGCAGGGCGCGCTGTGGCCTGCTGTGCCCCCCGCGCAGATAATTTCGCTCGCGAAGATATAACCCTTATATTTGCTGGTGTTTAACAGGCTTTTAACAGTCTACACTAGAGACAGGAGGCCCTATGACCCTGTCTTTTACCACCCGCTGGCGTGATGAATTACCAGCAACCTATACAGCACTTTCACCCACTCCCCTGAAAAACGCGCGCCTGATCTGGCATAACGCTGCGCTGGCGGAGCAATTAGCTATTCCAGAGACGCTATTTGATATTCCGACCGGAGCCGGTGTTTGGGGCGGTGAATCGTTGCTTCCCGGGATGTCGCCGTTAGCGCAAGTTTATAGCGGACATCAGTTTGGCGTCTGGGCGGGCCAGCTTGGCGATGGACGCGGGATCCTGTTGGGCGAACAACAGCTCGCTGACGGCTCAACGTGTGACTGGCACCTGAAAGGCGCCGGACTTACGCCTTATTCCCGTATGGGGGATGGTCGCGCCGTACTGCGCTCGACAATTCGCGAAAGCCTGGCCAGCGAAGCGATGCATTACCTGGGAATACCGACCACGCGGACATTGTCGATTGTTACCAGCGACACGCCGGTGTATCGCGAAACGGTAGAATCAGGGGCGATGCTCATTCGCGTGGCGCAAAGCCATATGCGCTTTGGCCATTTTGAGCATTTTTACTATCGCCGTGAGCCGGAAAAAGTGCGCCAGTTGGCTGACTTTGCGATTCGCTATTATTGGCCGCAATGGCAGGAAGAAGCCGATAAGTATCAGCTGTGGTTTAACGATGTTGTCACGCGTACTGCGACGTTAATCGCGGACTGGCAGGCGGTAGGATTTGCGCATGGTGTCATGAACACGGACAACATGTCGATTCTGGGACTGACGATGGATTACGGCCCATTCGGTTTCCTTGATGACTACGTGCCCGATTTTATCTGCAACCACTCAGACAACCAGGGTCGATACAGTTTCGATAATCAACCGGCCGCGGCGCTTTGGAACCTGCAACGTCTGGCGCAAACTCTGTCGCCATTTATCCCGGTCGAGGCGCTTAATGATGCGCTGGACAGTTATCAACTGGCGCTGTTAACTCGCTACGGTCAGCGGATGCGACAAAAGCTTGGCTTCTTTAGCGAGCAAAAAAACGATAACGAACTGCTTAGTGAACTGTTTAACCTGATGGCGCGGGAAAGAAGCGACTATACGCGAACGTTTCGCATGCTCAGTCAGACGGAACAACACAGCGCGCAATCCCCGCTGCGCGATGAGTTTATCGAACGCGCAGCGTTTGATGACTGGTTCACACGGTATCGCTCACGCCTGCAGCAAGACAACATTGCCGACGCAGTCAGACAAACGCAGATGAAGGCGGCTAATCCGGCGATGGTATTACGTAACTGGTTGGCGCAACGGGCGATTAATCAGGCAGAGCAGGGGGATTACGCCGAGCTGCATCGGTTACACGAAGCGTTGCGTACCCCATTTGTCGATCGTGATGATGACTATGTCAGCCGTCCACCTGACTGGGGCAAACGGCTGGAAGTGAGCTGTTCAAGCTAAGGGGCCAGAAACACCTGCGGGGATCCGTTGGCCGGATGCTGCCCAACGTGTACCTGCGCGCCATACCAGCGCTTCAGGTCATCGGCCTGTAACACGGCCTCTGGCGTTCCCTGCGACACCAGCCTGCCGTTGTGCAGCAACACTATTCTGTCTGCCCACAGTGCGGCGAGATTCAGATCGTGAAGCACAATGCACACATGCAGCTCTTGTGAAGCGGTAAGCGTCTTCAGCAAGCGCAACAGATGCTGCTGGTGGTAAAGATCCAGCGCAGAGGTCGGCTCATCAAGGAATAACCAGCCGCGAGGCGCGCCGTCGCACCAAAGTTGCGCCAGTGCACGGGCTAACTGTACTCGCTGTTGCTCGCCGCCGGAAAGCGCGGCGTATTGCCGGCCCGCCAGCGGTGTACATCCGGTCATTTCCATCACCTGAGCGATAAGTCGAGGTTCCGACCGCGAGGTCCAGGGCGTACGCCCCATCGCTATGACGGCCTCTACCGGCCAGTCAAATCCCAGTTGTGTTTGCTGGCGCATCACCGCCCGATGCCGCGACAGTGTTTGGCTATGCCATTCATCCAGCGGTTTACCCGCCAGCACGCAGCGCCCTGTAGCCGGTTTCAGAAAACCGGTCAGCAGGCGCAGCAGGGTGGATTTCCCCGCACCATTTGGGCCGATGAGCGCCACCAGTTCACCTTTTTCGAGAGCAAGAGTGACGTCGTCAATCACCGCTCTGCCCGCGACGCGATAGTGAAGCCCTTCAGCGATGAAATGTTCAGCCATGCGGTCCTCGCTGACGAAAAATAAGCCATAAAAACCACGGTGCGCCCAGAAGACTGGTTAGCAAACCGACCGGCATTTCCGCAGGCGCAACCGCCGTACGGGCCAGCGTGTCGGCTATCAGCAATAAAAATGCGCCCGCCAGCACGGAACCTGGGATAACGGCCCGATGGTCTGAGCCGAGCCACATGCGCATCAGATGCGGGATAACCAGCCCGATAAAGCCAATTACGCCGCTTACCGCCACGGCTGCGGCAACCAGCAATGCGCTACAAAGTAGCAAAACACGCTGAACGGTACGCACATCTACGCCGAGGTAATGCGCCTCTTCCTCACCTAACTGCAGCAGGTTCAGCGCCGGTGCCAGACGCCAGATGATCAGCACCGTCGGGACAGTCAATGAAGTGACAGCCAGCAGCGTGGACCATTGCGCGGCCCCCAGACTGCCCATCCCCCATAGCGACAGCTGGCGCAGTTGCGCGTCATTACTGACCCACGACAGAACGCCAACCGCCGCCCCGCACAGCGCGTTGATGGCAATACCGACCAACAGCAGACGTGAGAGTGAAGCGTCGCGTTGTTGGCTAAGGATAAAAATAACCACCGTTGCCGCCAGCGCACCGAGAAAAGCGGCCAGCATGGGGGCGTACAGCATCAACAGCGCGGGCAAAGAGACCGGCAGCACTACCCACAGGGCGACGGCGCAGGCGGCTCCGCTGCTTATCCCCAGTAATCCCGGATCGGCAAGCGGGTTGCGAAACAGGCCCTGCATCACGCAGCCCGCGAGCGCCAGAGAACCGCCAATCACCAGCGCCAGCAAGACGCGGGGCAGGCGAATGGTGAGCCAGATTTGACGCAGTGCCTCATCGCCATCACGCCACAGCAGACTTACCGGCAGGCGCAACGCGCCAAAACCGGTAGCCATGATTGTCATCACGACCAACATGAGTGCGAGTGTCCATAAAGAACAACGGATACGTCGCGACATCAGGGCAATTGCTCAGCTTTAGCGCGAAGCTGCAAAATGGCCTGCGGGGTGCGTACGCTAAAGCCGAGCAGCGCCATATCGTCAACCCGCAATACCTGTTTATTCCGTCCGGCAGGCGTCTGCGCCAGGCCCGGCAGCGCCCACAGGTTATCTTCGCCACCCATCGCCTTAACGCCGTCCTGTGAAATCACCACCAGATCGGGCTGGCTGGCAATGACACCTTCCTGCGACAGCGGCTGATAGCGGTTAACACCCTGCATTGCGTTGCGCAAACCGGCGGCACGAATAGCTGCATCGGCTGCGGTTTGCTGGCCCGCTGCCATCGCGGTCATCCCGCCATGATTGAGAATAAACAGTACGCGTTTGTTAAGTTCAGATGACGGCAGCGCCGCCAGTTCCTGACGGAAGCGGGTGCGCAGCGTTTCGCCATCGGCTTCCCTATGGGTGGCTTCGGCGATGACGCGAATTTTTTCATCAATCACGTTAAGCGCGTTGCTTGCCGGGATCGTCACAACCCTGACGTTGCTCTGTTCGAGCTGTTTTAGCGCCAGAGAGGGCTGCGCCTGCGCGCTGGCAAGGACCAGCGTAGGACGGGTGGCAAGGATCCCTTCGGCGTTGAGTTGGCGCAAATAACCGACATCAGGTAGGGCGTTTGCTGCTTCAGGCCACTGGCTGGTGCTGTCTCGCGCCACAAGGGAAGACTGTGCTCCCAGTGCGTATACAATCTCGGTGACATCGCCACCGAGAGCAACAACCCGTTCCCTGGACGCAGCCATCGCGACGATGGGCAGTAGCGCAATCAGGACCAGCAGTTTTTTCATGCGGCCAGCCCCTTCGGCGTCAGTGCGTCAATTTGCGCGCGCCATTGCGTCTGCTCCGGTTCGCCTTCCGTTCGTTGACCATACAGCTGGGCGATTTGCGTGCCGTCGGCAGCAAACAGTTCCAGGCTGGTGACGTGGCCATCGGCGGTCGGTTTGCGCGTTACCCATGTTTCTGCCACGCTCTCTTCCAGCAGGTGTAAGGTAAATGTCGGGTTGAATATATTCAGCCAGCCTTTCATCGGCACCAGTTTTTCTATCACACCGGTAAAAATCTGTACGCAGCCACGATTACCCACAAAGACCATAATTTCATTGCCATCCTGGCGCGCGGTGTCGAGTAACTGCGCCAGAGCGCTATTTGCGACTTTACAGGCCAGATCGTCGCCCACCAGGTTAAACGCCTGTTGGCGGGTGAGATCGTAGCGTTTCAGCAGACCGAAGAACTGGTGTACATCGGTCATGGCTCGCCACTCTTGATCAACGGTCTGCGCATCGACCGTGACGGTGGCTGGAGCAGAAGGGGTGGCGGGTTGCAGCGCCAGAGGCGGGTTTTCAGCGAAGATGAAACGGGTCAGCAACGCAGCCCATTCCTCAATGAGGGTATTCTGTGTGGCATAGACCTTCAGCAGCGCATCCCCCTGATGGTCAAAGAACTGAATGCTCTGACGCTCGCCGTGGGCGGTTGTTTCGCTGATATGGAACACGCTTGCCCACTGATTGAGGAACAGGCGCAGGTCGAGGGCGCGCGGATTGAGTACCAGTCCGGCATGACCGTTCAGGTGCTGATTGGTAAACGCACCAACCTGCTCATGCACCGCATATTCGTTGCGGCATATACATTTGGTTTCGCCGACGGCTTCCAGTGCGCCGAGGATTTCACGCACTTCGCCACGTAAGCGCCAGGCGTCATGACCGACGCGCGCGAAGGTCAGTTCGGCTTCGCTAATATTCATCAATCCCGCAATATCACGTGCGTATTTGCCAGGATTTTCTTTCTTCAGTTCCAGCCAGCGCGTGTAATGATTCATTGTCTCTTCCTTCCAGATTGCTGCCCCGGCGAACCGGGGAAAAGTGATTACCACTGATAACTCACGAAAATTTTGCCATTACGACCATCCTGCGGAATGCCCTGCGGCGACCAGTACTCTTTGTCGAAGGCGTTGCCCAGTACCAGCGTGGTGGTCATGCCTTTCAGCGCTTGTTGGCCCTGATAGCTCACGTAGAAATCGTTTACCGCATAACCGGGCTGTTTCGTGTAGCTGCTGCTGATATGCGTTGAACGGTCAGCAAATGTACCTATCCAGCCAACGGAAAAACCGCTGTGCGCAACCGGTACGTTCAGTTTGCTGGTGACGGTATCCGGGTTAATGCTGGAAATGTATTCGCCGGTGTCTGTATCTTTGCCGCGCGTACGGTTATAGGCCATGTCGAGGCTGAACAGATCGGCGGAATATTTCGCCATCACGTCCCAGCCCCAGATTTTGGCGTTGGGTACGTTATAGGACATGGTTGTCGCGGCGGCGAAGTCGACGCTGGTGGAGATGTAATCTTTCGCTTTGGTGTCGAAATAGCTGGCTTTAAATTCGAGCGCATCGCTCGCCATCAACAGATCGTCAAAGCGCAGGCCAAATCCGTATTCCTGGGTTTCGTTGGTTTCCGGGCGTAGGTTAGGGTTCGGCACCCAGTAGTTGGTGTAAAAACGGCCAATCGAGAAGTGTTTCGCATCGTTATACATCTCGCCCATGGTCGGCGCACGGAAGGCCTGAGCGTATGAACCGAACAGCATCAGCCAGTCGGTTGGCGCAACGGTGAGCCCGGCGCGGGACGACCATTTATCGGCATCGACATCTTCATAGCCGTCGCTGCTGCCGCGATAAGAGTCATAACGGGTACCGCCCAGCAGCGTAACCGGCAGGTCGCGCAGGGTGATTTCATCTTGTAGCCAACCGGAGCTGAAATCGATTTTTGCCTCCGGGAAACCGGTGGTTGCGCCGCCTGGCTGTTGTTCCTGACGATAGTATTCCCCGCCATAGGTCAGCAGGTGAGATGCAAAAGAGTCGGTAAACAGGCGGCTGCGGTTGTCGATTTTGCCGCCTTTGATGGTTTGTTTGCGAAACTCGCCGGTGTTATCCGTGTTTTGCGCATTAATGCGTGCTTCGGACCAGTAGACGCGGGCATCCGCGTTCAACCAGTCATTGTCTGCTGGAGCAATCGAGTAGGTCAGTTGCGCGTCGCGCTGGATGGTTGAGCGATCGGTCATCGGGTTGCTGGTGGCATCCGCCGCGCTGGTTTGCGGGTTTTTAGGTTCACGGGCGTCATTGTTGTAGTAACGCAGCGAGCCGGCCAGCGTCTGGGCGCTGTCAATTTTCCAGCTGCCTTTCGCCAGCATATTGTTAATCGCTTCGTCGTTTGGTGCCGTAGTGCCGTTGCTCTGGCGCAAATCACCGCGATCGCGACTGGACCAGGCAAGCAGTCCGTCCAGCGTATCGGTGCGACCAAACGCGCTGGCGCCCATACCGAGGCTGTGATCGCCGGTTGCCGCGGTACCGAACACGCGATAACCGCTGTTTTGACCGGCTTCCAGCAGATCTTTGGCATCCGCAGTGTCATAGGCGATCACACCACCTAACGCGCCGCTACCGTACAGCAGTGCAGAAGGGCCACGGACGACCTCGATGCGTTTGATCAGCGCCGGATCGAGGAAGGTACTGTTCAGGTGTCCGGTGTCGGTTCCCTGACGAACGCCATCAACCAGCACCAGAACGCCACGTCGATCGTAGCCGCGCAGATTCACGTCCTGGCCGTTAGTACGACCGGTGCCGTCAAGGGTCAGGCCCGGAACCGTACGCAACAGGTCGGCTGCCGAGCTGGCGGTCTGGTTTTCCGGCGCGGTGGCATCAATCACGCTGACCATCATCGGCGCTTCAAAAGCACTACGGGCATTGCCGGTAGCGGTGACGGTCATATCTTCTACCGCCGCATACGCGACGGCGGGCAGGTTACTGATAATCGCCAGCGCCAAGAGCGAAGGGCGCAGGGATGCAGTGTGCAGGTGTGGCATAGCAACTCTCCATTAGGAAATCGAAAAGCGCTGGCTGCCTGGGTACTACCTGGGTGGCTGGCGAAAAGTGGTGTTTATTTGGTCAGAATGAGTTTTCCGGCTTGTGTCTGGCGCAGCAGATAGAGCTGACCATCGTGTTCTATGATCACGCGCCCCTCTTTGCCCAGCAGACTTTTACTGTCAATTCGGCGCTCGTTTGGCGCGACGGCAGGCGGTGTTTTTTCTTTTGCGGGCGTTGTTGTGTTATCCATACGTGAATAGTGTTTAAAAATAACAATCAATTTAACAATGATAATCATTATCATCAAACTGCAAAATTGCGGCAAGCCTTTTTGTGAAATAATTGTGACGAGAATAGATTTTGTACAATAAGGAGGGGGAAAACAAAGGATTAGCACCGGGCAACGTGATGTTACCCGGCGAACAGCATTAAAAACGGCTATCAACCGCAGAGGCGAGTTTTTCAACCAGCAGTTCAGTATCTTCCCAGTTCAGGCACGGGTCGGTAATGGACTGGCCGTAAACCAGCGGCTGGCCGCTAACGATTTTTTGCGTACCTTCACGCAGGAAACTCTCCGCCATAATCCCGGCAATCGCCGTCGAACCATTGCGAATTTGCTGGCACACATCATCACAAACGTCTAACTGACGACGATGCTGCTTCTGGCAATTGCCATGGCTAAAATCGACCACCAGATGTTCAGGCAGGGAAAATTCGTGCAGGGTATCGCAGGCGGCGGCAATATCTTCAGCATAATAATTCGGCTTTTTACCGCCGCGCATGATGATATGCCCGTAAGGATTACCGCTGGTCTGATAAATGGTCATCTGGCCGGTTTTATCCGGAGAGAGGAACATATGGCTGGCACGGGAGGCGCGAATCGCATCGACGGCAATACGCGTATTGCCATCCGTACCGTTTTTAAAGCCGACCGGGCAGGAAAGCGCAGAGGCCATTTCACGGTGGATCTGGCTTTCGGTGGTGCGCGCGCCAATGGCTCCCCAACTGATTAAATCGGCAATAAACTGACCGGTCACCATGTCGAGGAATTCTGTTGCCGTGGGTACGCCCAGTTCATTGACCTGCAACAGCAGTTTGCGCGCCAGTTCAATGCCGTGGTTCACGCGGTAGCTGCCGTTTAAATCTGGGTCGGAAATTAAGCCTTTCCAGCCCACTACGGTGCGCGGTTTTTCAAAATAAGTGCGCATCACGATTTCCAGACGCGCCTGATGTTTTTCGCGCAGCGCCTGTAAAGGCGTCGCGTATTCCATGGCGGCATCAAGATCGTGAATCGAGCAGGGACCTACGATCACCAGTAAACGAGCGTCTTCACCATTTAATATTTTTTCTATCCGGCGTCGGGAGTCCGTAACATGACGGGCGACGGAGGACGAAACAGGATGCCGTTGCGCAAGCTCTGCTGGAGTGACCAGGTTGTCAATACGCGCAGTACGGAGTTCATCGGTTCTGTTCATTACTTGTCTCAGAAATTTGTTGCTTCAACGGCAGGACTACCGGGAAGTGATGTATATCACAATATCATACTCATCCTGCCTGGTGGCGAGCATAATAACAAAAAATCGAACCAATGCACTAGCATTCTAGTACATGCGGCGATTCAGCCCCATGATGTCGAGGATCTTGGTAGCAATCTCTTCTACCGAATAATTGGTACTGTTCAGCCATGGGATCTGGTTTTTCCGGTACAGCGCTTCCACCTCAGCAACCTCCATCCGGCACTGGCGCATCGAGGCGTAACGGCTGTTTTCCCGGCGCTCTTCGCGGATGGCCGCCAGGCGCTCAGGGTCAATGGTCAGGCCGAACAATTTATGCTGTAACGGCTTCAGGGACGCTGGCAGCACCAGATTATCCATATCATCGGCAATAAAGGGGTAGTTGGCCGCGCGAATGCCAAACTGCATGGCCAGATACAAACTGGTCGGGGTTTTACCGCAACGGGAAACGCCAAGCAGGATCACCTGCGCCTGATCGAGGTTGCGCAACGAAATACCGTCGTCATGAGCGAGGGTATAATCAATGGCGGCAATGCGCGCGTCGTACTTGTTAAGGTTGCCGGGGTTCAGGCCGTGGGTACGATGGGCGATCGGCGTAGGGTCGAGCTTCATCTCTTGTTGCAGTGGGGCAACCAACGCCTGCACGATATCCTGACAAAATCCTTCGCTTTGCAAAATGATCGAGCGAATTTCCGGCAAAACGATAGAGTAAAACACCAGAGGGCGCACGCCAGTTTGTTGATAGATCGCGTCAATCTGGTCTTTAACCGCTCGCGCACGACTCTCATTTTCCACAAACGGCAGCGTAATGCTGCTGATCGTAACCGGAAATTGCGACATTACCGCGTGGCCCAATACCTCGGCGGTGATGGCCGTACCATCAGAAATATAAAATACGTGACGATCAACAGCATTATCCATTTTGCTCATCCTGGGGCAGACATAATTCTCTGAAAGCATAAATTAAAATTCGCCAGAAGCGAATATTGCTGCATCTATTTTGTAAAATGAAACGGTATTTTTATATTTAATGAAAAGTACATTTCATTTTTCGGAACAAATGTTTATACCGGTAGTTTTTGTGGTGATCCCCTGTGGCTCGCGGGTTTGCGCAAATGCGGAAACAATCTGAAAAAATAAAAAATAAAGTTGCTTGAACGATTCACCGTTTTTTTCGCTGAAGTAAATATGCAAAGATAATTACGCAAAATTGAGTTTCCTAACCTCGTTCATATATAAGGATTGTTCGATGTCCAACAATGGCTCGTCACCGCTGGTGCTTTGGTATAACCAACTCGGCATGAATGATGTAGACAGAGTTGGGGGCAAAAATGCCTCCCTGGGTGAAATGATTACTAACCTTTCCGGTATGGGTGTTTCCGTACCGAATGGTTTTGCAACGACCGCCGATGCGTTTAACCAGTTTCTGGACCAGAGCGGTGTAAACCAGCGCATTTATGAGCTGCTGGATAAAACGGATATTGACGATGTCACCGAGCTTGCGAAAGCCGGCGCACAGATCCGCCAGTGGATTATCGACACTCCTTTCCAGCCGGAGCTGGAAAATGCCGTCCGCGATGCCTACGCGCAGCTGTCAGCAGACGATGCCCATGCCTCTTTTGCCGTGCGCTCTTCCGCCACCGCAGAAGATATGCCAGATGCGTCATTTGCCGGTCAGCAGGAAACCTTCCTCAACGTCCAGGGATTTGATGCCGTACTGGTTGCTATCAAACACGTCTTTGCCTCGCTGTTTAACGACCGTGCAATCTCTTATCGTGTTCACCAGGGTTATGACCATCGTGGCGTGGCGCTCTCTGCTGGCGTTCAGCGGATGGTGCGCTCAGACCTCGCGTCTTCCGGCGTAATGTTCTCCATCGATACCGAATCCGGTTTCGATCAGGTGGTGTTCATCACTTCCGCATGGGGCCTGGGCGAGATGGTTGTGCAGGGTGCCGTTAACCCGGATGAATTCTACGTGCACAAACCGACTCTGGCGGCAAACCGTCCGGCGATCGTCCGTCGCACAATGGGTTCGAAAAAAATCCGCATGGTCTACGCGCCAACCCAGGAACACGGCAAGCAGGTGACGATTGAAGATGTACCGCAGGAGCAGCGCGACATTTTCTCCCTGACCAACGCAGAAGTGCAGGAGCTGGCGAAGCAGGCGGTACAGATCGAGAAGCACTACGGTCGTCCGATGGACATCGAATGGGCGAAAGACGGTCATACCGGCAAACTGTTCATTGTGCAGGCGCGTCCGGAAACTGTGCGCTCGCGCGGCCAGGTGATGGAGCGTTATACGCTGCATGCTCAGGGTAAAATTATTGCTGAAGGTCGTGCTATCGGTCACCGCATTGGCGCGGGTCCGGTCAAAGTCATTCAGGACATCAGCGAAATGAACCGTATCGAACCTGGCGACGTCCTGGTTACCGACATGACCGACCCGGACTGGGAACCGATCATGAAGAAAGCGGCGGCGATTGTCACCAACCGTGGCGGTCGTACCTGTCACGCGGCGATCATTGCCCGTGAACTGGGGATCCCGGCCGTGGTTGGCTGTGGTGATGCCACCGAGCGTATGAAGGACGGTGAGAAAGTCACTGTCTCCTGTGCCGAGGGTGATACCGGTTATGTTTACGCTGAGATGCTCGACTTCAGCGTGAAGAGTTCCAGCGTGGAGACCATGCCGGATCTGCCGTTGAAGGTGATGATGAACGTGGGTAACCCGGACCGGGCTTTCGACTTCGCCTGTCTGCCAAACGAAGGTGTCGGCCTGGCGCGTCTGGAATTTATCATCAACCGCATGATTGGTGTACACCCGCGTGCGTTGCTGGAGTTCGATGACCAGACGCCTGAGCTGCAAAACGAAATCCGCGGCATGATGAAAGGTTTTGATTCCCCGCGTGAATTCTACGTTGGTCGTCTGACGGAAGGGATCGCCACGCTGGGTGCGGCGTTCTATCCAAAACGCGTTATCGTGCGTATGTCAGACTTTAAGTCCAACGAATATGCCAACCTCGTCGGCGGTGAGCGTTATGAGCCGCATGAAGAGAACCCGATGCTGGGCTTCCGCGGGGCGGGCCGTTACATTGCTGATAGCTTCCGCGACTGTTTCGCGCTGGAATGTGACGCAGTGAAACGTGTCCGTAACGATATGGGCCTGACTAACGTAGAAGTGATGGTACCGTTTGTACGTACCGTTGCCCAGGCGAAAGCGGTAGTGGAAGAGCTGGCGCGTCAGGGGCTGAAACGCGGTGAGAACGGACTGAAGATCATCATGATGTGCGAGATCCCGTCCAACGCCTTGCTGGCCGAACAGTTCCTTGAGTACTTTGACGGTTTCTCCATCGGTTCAAACGACATGACGCAGCTGGCGTTGGGACTGGACCGTGACTCTGGTGTGGTTTCTGAACTGTTTGACGAGCGTAACGACGCGGTGAAAGCGCTGCTGTCGATGGCGATTCGTGCAGCCAAGAAACAGGGCAAATACGTGGGTATTTGCGGTCAGGGTCCATCCGATCACGAAGACTTCGCCGCCTGGCTGATGGAAGAGGGGATCGACAGTCTGTCGCTGAACCCGGACACCGTCGTGCAGACCTGGCTGAGCCTGGCTGAACTGAAGAAGTAACATCATGCCGGATGGTGGCGTAAATGCCTTATCCGGCCTACGGTTAGTATGCAACGTAGGCCGGATTAGAGGTGTTAGCATCGCCATCCGGTACTTTACCCTTCAACGCTTTCCACACTCTCCACGCTTAAACGCTGAATGATATCCTGACGCAGCTGGTATTTTTGTACCTTGCCTGACGCCGTGCGCGGTAACGTTTCGACAATGACGATGTGTTCCGGATATTTATACTTTGCCACCCGTTTGCGACTAAAAAAGGCCACCACTGATTCCAGCGACAGCGAATGATGCGGCGGTTTCAGCACCACATAAGCGCACGACCGTTCACCTAACCGATCGTCTGGCATAGCGACAACGCAGGCATCATGAATGCGCGGATGCTGCAATAAAATATCCTCCACTTCGCGGCTGCTGATGTTTTCCCCACCGCGCACAATAATATCTTTTTTACGCCCGGTAATTTTGATGTATCCCGCTTCGTCCATGCGGCATAAGTCGCCACTGTAATACCAGCCATCTTTGTCCAGCGCGCGGGCGGTCAGTTCCGGCTCATCGAGGTAGCCCATAAAAACATTGGGACCACGCGAGGCCTCTTCACCTTCGACCCCTGCAGGCAACGTATTGCGCGCTTCATCGACGACTTTAATTTCCACGCCTGCGGCGGCATATCCATCGGTGTTCATTATGCGTGAAAGTGAATCGTCGAGATTGACCAGCGCATGCGGCGAGCTCTCCGTCGAACCATAGATGCTTAACAATTTAATGCCGCGCTGTTGGCAGTCATGGGCAATCTTTTGCGGAATGGTGGTGCCACCGCATAAGAAAAAACGTAGTGATGTGAGATCACAGGGCCGTTTTTCCAGGCTACACAACATGTCGTAGACGAAGGGGGTTGCACCGAGCACGCAGGTACAGCGTTGTTGCTCGAGCAGTTCCAGACAGGCGGTTGGGGTGAATATATCCAACAAAACGCTGCGTGCGCCGATTAAAAACGGCGCGGTAACGCCATGCAAAAAACCGGTAGCGTGTCCCAGTGGGGCGGGCATCAAAAACACATCCTGCCAGGTGAGATTGAGTCGGGCACAGTAGGCGCGTTCGCTGGCAAGGATATTGTTGTGGGTTAACATTACGCCTTTCGGCATTCCCTCGGTCCCGGAGGTAAACAGCACGGCAGCCAGTTCATCGGCGTGAACGTTAATAACCTGGGTTAATGGCGGAGCCAGAAGCAGTTGGCTGAACGCCAGCGAGGCGGTGGCCGGTGCCAGTTTATCTACGGCGACAATCTGTTGCAGATGCGGCAACTGGTTTTGCAAGGGGAGGATCAGATCGACCGGTCGGGTCTGTTTAAACAACGTCGGTGCGAAAAAAATCTTCGCTTTGCATTTGTTCAGTACCCATACCAGTTCAGCTTCGCGCCAGGCAGGCAGCAGTGGTACGGAAACGGCCCCGGTTTTCAGGCAGGCCAGATAGATAATGGTGAACTCGCACCAGCCAGGCAACTGAAAGGCAATGCGATCGCCGGGTTGGATCCCGCAGGCTACAAACCAGGTTGCCAGACTGCTGGCAGCATCGTCGAGTGCAGCGTAGGTATATGAAGCGCCATGATTATCAACCACGGCGATTTTATCCGGCATGGCTCTGGCGGTTTGGTGCCAGTAATCGCCAAGCGAAGCATCTCCCCATAAACCCAGTTGTCGCCAGGCCTGGCGACGTTCGGCGTTAAACGTAAGTGTGATACTCATGAAGTTATTCCCAGGATTATTTCGGCATACATCTGACCGGATGGCCAGGCGGGGCCAATCCGGCGTACAACATGCAAAATCCGTTAGCCGTAGCGGAAATCAACGCCAAATGTTCCGAGCGGGTATTCCCATTGTGTGAGGATCGTGTCACCGCACAGCACCCGGCAGGTGCCGCACTCCAGGCAGCCTGCGGAATCAAAATGAATATTTCCACTCTCATCCTGTTTATACAGTCCGGCGGGGCAGGCTTTCAGCAACTTGCGAAATTCATTAAGGTCGGGATGTTCAGCCAGAATGATGTGCGGGTGGCCTTCATCAACATTAAATTTATTGACGCCCAGTTTGACGTCGACGTTAACGTTAGTGTCCTGATTCATAGTGCGGTGGCCCCCTTGATGCCGTCTTTCAGTAAGTTCATCAGCCCAATCTGCCTGGCATGGGACATGATCATCTTGCGAACGGGCTGATTTGGGCTTCCGTCGACGGTAAACATATCGTTCATGATATCGGCCACCATGCGGGGATATTGGGTAAACAGGCGCGGGTTTTCCATCAGCGCCGGGATCTTGCGAAAATGCTGCAAATCACGCATCACACAGCCCTGTTCGAGGGCGCGTTTGTAATCCATCAGGCTACTGGCCGAGTAATCCTGGCGCTCTTTTGCTGCAATGGCTGTTTGGGCGGCGGCTTCTGCGGAAGCTATCGCCAAATCCATGCCGCGCACGGTATAACCCAGATTCAGGCAGAAACCAGCGGCATCGCCGACGATCATTACCCCGTCATCAACCAGTTTCGGAACCATTGCCAGACCGCCTTCCGGTACCATATGTGCGGAATACTCCAGCAGTTCTCCGCCGGCAATCAGCGGACGAATAGTCGGGTGTCGCTTAAAGTCTTCCAGCATTTGCGGAATGCTTTTCGTGGCATGGGCAATATCCCCCAGACCACACACCAGGCCCAGAGAGATGGAATCCTGGTTGGTATACAGAAATCCGCCTCCCATCAGTCCATCAGACGGTGAGCCTGCGAACAGCCAGGCTGCACCTTCGTTGCCTGACAGATTGAACCGATCCGCAATCACCGCCGACGGTAAGCCGATCAGCTCTTTTACGCCAACGGCATAGTGCTGTGCAGAAGAGGGGGGAACCATCCCCAGCGACCGTCCCAGCATAGAATTAACGCCATCGGCAAGGATGACAATATTGGCTTCAAGGATATCGTCCCCGGCTTGCACACCGGTGACCTTATTGCCTTCGCGAATTAGCGCGTCGACGCGCACGCCGGGGATGAACTGCACGCCAGCCTGTTCCGCTTTTTCCATTAGCCATGGGTCAAGCCGGTTGCGCAAAACGGTATAAGAGTCCTGCTCTGGCACGTTGTCTTTTTCACGATGGAAGTCGAGGGTAACGGCGCTCTCTTCGGTCAGGAAGGAGATTTTTTCGCGGGTGACTTTACGTTCGAGAGGCGCTTCCTGCGCGAATCCGGGCATGATGCGCTCAAGGCTATGCGCGTAGAGTCTCCCGCCGGTCATATTTTTACTGCCCGCACTGTTGCCGCGCTCAATGACCAGTACGTCCAGTCCGGCCCGGGCCATAACGTAGCCTGCCATTGTACCCGCTACACCAGCACCGACCACAATGGCATCAAATTTTTCATCTGACATGCTTTATGCTCCTTTCCCGCCGCGAGGGCAGCGGGAGATGTGCGTTAACGGGATTAGCGGCTGAGATGGTCGATAAGGGCCGGAACCACTTTGTAGATGTCGCCCACCAGACCGTAATCGGCGTAATTGAAAATAGGGGCTTTTTTATCTTTGTTGATGGCGACAATGACTTTCGCGCCGTTACCGCCGACCATATGCTGAATTTGTCCTGAGATGCCCAGCGTGAGATACAGGTCTGATTTCAATAACACGCCAGAAACGCCAATGTAGCGTTCGCGTTCCATCCAGTTTTCGCCTTCGGCAATCGGTCGTGAACAACCCACTTCAGCACCCAGCACCGATGCCAGTTGGCGCACCATTTCCAGATCGTTTTGCGCCACCAGGCCGCGACCCACACCCACCACGCGCCTGGCTTTGCTGAGATCCACGCTGCTCACGGATTTGGCGCGACGCTCCAGGCACATCACTTCATGGTGCGGCGCGATGTACGTTGCTGAGACAACCGGGCAGTTGTGTGAGGCGTTTTCCGCGACCGGTTCAAGCTGGCCTGGAGCAAGCGTGATAATCGCCAGCGTACTTTTGATTTTTTCTTTGCCAAATGCCAGACCACCATACATCCGGTGTTCGGCGAACAAAATGCCTGCATCCAGCGTTACCGATGTGGCGTCGTTCACCATCGCTGCGTTGAGCTGAATGCTTAAGCGTGCGCCAAGGGATTTGGCTCGTTTAGTCGCGGACATCAGCAGCAGCCCGGCGTGTTCCTGCATCAGGGCGGCGATGGTCTCAGCGTAATTTTCAACACGCTGTAAACCGGAGGTTGCGTCGAGCACGACTATCTTATCGGCGCCCAGGGCTTGCAACTGATTGGCCTGGTCGCTGCCTTGTACGATAAGGTGAACCTGCTCACCCCACAGGCGAGCGCCGGCCATTAATTCTGCATAGCGTTCTACGTTATCGCTGAACACCCAGACGTTGGCTAATTTACTCATGATGATTTCTCTCCGTTGGGCTTAGTTCAGGGCTTTTTTCAGGTGTTCAGCCAGTTCGGCAATGGCTTCTGCTGAGTCATTTTCCAGAATGATGTGCTGACGTTCGGTTTGCGGCGGCACGGTGAGGCTCACCAGCTCCGCTAACGGTGACGCAGGTATCCAACCAATATCGCTGGCTTGCCACGGGGTGACCGGTTTTTTACCCGCGCCCAGAATCGCCTTCATCGAGGGAATACGCGGTGTGTTGATATCCGACGTCACGCACAGTACGGCGGGGAGCGGCAGATCAATTACTTCGACTTCATCTTCAAGCGTGCGCTCAACCACAAGGCGGTCGCCATTACGTTGGATGCTGCTGACGGCATTAATCACCGGGAGCTGTAATAGTTCCCCAACCAGTAAGCCGACCTGCTGCGCGTAGATATCCCCCGATCCTTCACCGAACAGCATCAGGTCGAAATCCATATTGTTGGCCGCACAGGCCAGCGCCTGAGCGGTATCCCGGGGTAATGAATGCTCCAGTTGTGGATCCTGCACCATATACAAACTGTCCGGCCCGCGGGACAGCACGTCTTTACGCACTTTGGAGTTTTGTAGTAGCGACCCGCCCACCGTTAAGGCGACGATTTCATCACCCTCCGCGCTAAGTTGCGCTGCGGCCTCTATCGCATTTAAGTCAAACTGGCTGATTTTGGCATCGGCCCGGTCAAAGTTAAGCGAGCGCTGTGGGGTAACAACAATGTCCTGTTCTTCAGGCACCAACTTAAAGCAGGTTATTATTTTCATGGCATCTCCAGTGATTCTCGTGTGGATGATGACGTGGTGCGTCATTATCGACAGTAGGGAAAATTGACTGAAAATAGTGTGCGACAGAGGGAGGGCTGTTTTCGACGGGGAAATCTGTTTTCATTGCCAACAATCTTGCAAAAAAAACGTCCCGGGAATGCCTGGTTTATCAGCAATAATCAGACGGTGCGTCCCAGAGGAAGAAACGGGAACACAAAGACAGTGAAAATAATTGCGAAATGCATCATGTTTTTAATCGCCTCTGCGCTGAATTTGTTTCTTATATGTAAATTATTAATGCAGGCTTAATAACATTTATTCTTTTTGATTATTATAAGACGCAAATAATCAATGGCAGCAATGTACCAAAGCAAAAGGTGTCATCTTGCAGACGGGGCAAATAATTTTGTTTCGCCGGGAAGGAATAACGTTGTATAACGTCATTATCATTTTTATTTTCTGATATTAATAATCCCCAAATTGCTGCCTTTAGGTGGAGGTTGTCATGTATCAACGCTGCTTTGATAATGCCGTGGAGACCCTTTTTGAACAGGGGAAAACCCCAAGATTCTCGCGATTCGTCATCAGTGATGACCCTAACTGGGAGTCGGGTCATCACGTTCACGATAATGAAACAGAGCTTATTTATGTCAAAAAAGGGGTCGCAAGATTAATTATCGATTCGTCGCTGTATGTCGCGCATGCCGGGGATATTGTGGTGATAGAGCAAGGGCGACTCCATGCGGTTGCTTCGGATAGTAGCGCACCTGCAACGACTTACACCTGCGCGCTCTACGGTTTTCGTTTCAACGGCTGGCAGGATAATCAGCTATTGCAGATGCACTCGTGTCCGGTGATTAGCGTTACTCTGGGGAAGGAGGTTATTAAGAGTATCTTTAATGAGTTGGGGGTTATGCTCCCCCAGAGCAAAAATAACCTGACATCTTCAGCCTACGACGCTTTTGCTTATGCTCTAACCGTTTTATTTTACGAAAACTTTAAAAATGCCTATCGTTCTGAGCAAGGTTATATTAAAAAAGATGTCTTAATTAAAGATGTGCTGGTTTATTTAAATAATAACTTCCGTGAAAAAATTACTCTCGATCAGTTATCCAAAAAATTCCGGGCCAGCGTGAGTTATATCTGCCATGAATTTACTAAGGAGTATCGAATTTCGCCGATCAATTATGTGATTCAGCGACGAATGACCGAGGCGAAATTTGCCCTGACGAATACGGAAGCTTCGTTAGCGGAAATCTCCTGGCGGGTAGGGTATGAAAATGTCGATCACTTTGCCAAACTCTTTCAGCGGCATGTAGGTTGTACCCCCAGTGATTATCGCAAGCAGTTTAAAAATAATCTGGTTGAGCAGGAGTGCTTGATGCCAGAGGTCTGATTATCCTGGCTCGTGCCGGAAAACGCTTGTGCGCTATCCGGCACGGATTATCGCTTACTTATTCTGATAATCTTTCAGGATTTGGCGTCCGGCGACGTAAATCATAATTTCGTCGGTGCCGCCGCCAATGCGCTCGCAGCGAACATCGCGCCAGAATCGGGAAACTCGCGCTTCATCGGTGTAACCCAGCCCGCCCATGATCTGAATGGCGTCATCAATCACTTCCATTGCCGTGCGGGCGCAATACAGTTTTGCCAACGCCGCGCTGGTCCGCAGCGACTGTTCCTGATCGGCCTGCCAGGCGACTTTCAATACCATATTGCGCATGTTTTCAATTTTAATCGCCATCAGCGCCAGTTTTTCCTGGATCATCTGGTTATGGCCAATCGGTTTACCAAATGCGATACGCTGGTTAGCATAACGGGCGGCATCTTCGAAGGCGCACTCGGCGAAACCGGTACTACGCGCGGCGTTGATTAACCGTTCCATCTCAAAGTTGTACATGACGTTGAGGAACCCCATGCCTTCTTCGCCGACCATATCGCTTTCGTCTACTTCAACATCATCAAGATAAACTTCGCAGGTGCTGAGCATGTGCCAGCCGATTTTATGCAGCGGATTAACCTTAATGCCGGGTTTCTTCGAATCCACCCACCACAGCGTAAAGGCTTTCTTCGGATCTTTCGGCTCCGGATCGCGAGCCAGTACCAGCATATAAGGATACTCTTTAGCGCCGGTGATAAAGGTTTTTTGCCCGTTGAGATATACCTTGCCGTTCTTGCGGGTGTAGCTGGTGGTAGCGCTGTTATTGTCTGAACCTGCTCCCGGTTCGGTTAATGCCAGCGCATAAGCCGGATCGCCCGTTTCCATGGTGCTTTCTGCCGTTTTACGTAACTGCTCGGCGGAGCCAAAACGACGCATACTGTGAATGCACTGACCGTTCGTGATTAAAAAAGCGGGTGCGCCGCATTTGGAAACTTCCATCAGTGCCAGCATCTGCGTGACGTAATCTGCCGGGATACCGCCGAATTCTTCCGGAACGCCCAGCATTGAAATACCGTTGTCCGCAAGGGCGCGCATAAACTCTTTCGGATAGGTAGCCGTCTGATCGCAGGTACGGAAATATTCCTCCGGGAAATTGCTGGTAATCAGTTCGCGAATGCTGGCAAGCAGCAGCTCTTGTTCTTCAGTTAATGAAAAATCCATCAGGGTACTCCTTTTAATTGGCGGCATCGGGCAATATAAAACCCATCGAAGCATCGATAAATAATCTTTCGTCCATCAGTTTCAGTTCCGGAGAAATAACCGGAGGGAAATCCATTTTGTCCAGAATGTCTTCCTGTAAAGAGACTCCTGGCGCAATTTCGACTAAATGAAGACCATCTTCTTTTAACGTAAATACAGCACGCTCGGTG
Source organism: Citrobacter sp. Cb028 (assembly GCF_030336705.1). NCBI lineage: Bacteria > Pseudomonadati > Pseudomonadota > Gammaproteobacteria > Enterobacterales > Enterobacteriaceae > Citrobacter > Citrobacter sp. Cb028. The sequence continues at coordinate 1,173,494 of NZ_JAOWCZ010000034.1, forward strand.
ATGTAACGCACATCCAGTCCGCGCTCGAGTGCAATTTTTCCGCTGAAAGTGACTTCAGGTAATGCGTTGACGAATTTTTTCACCCGGCCTTCCTGTACGATATTTAATTTGCCATTGGCAACTTCCGTTTTCAGGCTTCCGGCAGTTAACGTGCCGCAAAATATTATTTTCTTCGAGGTGGCGCTAATATCGATAAAACCGCCGGTCCCCATAATTTTGCCATTGAATTTATGTACGCCGACATTGCCGTGGCGATCCACTTCGGCGAAGCTTAAATAGCAGACATCCAGCCCACCGCCGTGGTAGAAGTCAAACTGGGAGGTCATATCCAGAATCGCGCGGGTGTTGACGTTGGCGCCAAAAGCGATGCCCTGGGAGGTAATTCCGCCAATCGGGCCGGTCTCGACCGTCAGAATAAAGTCGTCAGCGCAGCCTTCTTCGCGAGCAACGAGACCAATACCATCGGCGATACCCACGCCAACGTTGCCGACCGCGCCTTTACGCATTTCGAACAGAGCGCGTCGGGCCACCAGTTTACGCTGATTGAGCGGCAGGGCAGTCTGCTGGCTGTCATCAAGGACAAAATCGCCCGAGATAAAGCGGTTAACCGGCGCACCGCCGTACAATTGAGTTTGATCGGGATCGATGACCACAATATCGACCAGATAGCCCGGAATACGCACGGCTTTTGGGTGCAGTGTGGCTTTCTTCACCATTTTTTGCACCTGCATCATGACGATACCGCCGTTGTTGTGAACGGCCTGAGCAATCACCAACGCGTCGAGATACATAACTTCATCTTCAAACGTGGCGTAACCTTCGCTGTCGCAGGTGGTGGCGCGAATAAAGGCGATGTTTGGCGCAATGGCTTTGTAGTAGAGGTACTCTTTGTTATCAATTTCCACCAGCTTGATCAGATCTTCGGTGGTCACTTCATTCAGCTTTCCGCCCTGTTGGCGGGGATCGACAAATGTTCCGATACCGATCTCACTCAGAATACCCGGCTGGTGGGCTGCCGAGGCACGCAGAGTCTGGGTTAATACGCCCTGAGGATAGTTATAGGCGGCAATTTTATTCTGCTCAGCGAGGTCGGAAATTCGTGGTGATTGTCCCCAGTGGCCGCATAATGCCCATTTGACTAAACCTTCCTGAGCTAACGGGCTAATTCCACGGTCAGCACGGTCACCTAATCCCGTTGGGCTAATCAATGATAAGTTTCGGGGTGAATGTGCGTTTTTATATTTTTCAGCCAGCGCATTAATTAATGTTGTTGCTTCGAGAATACCGCCACCTGCGCCTAATACACAGAGCGTTGCCTCATCAGGAATATAATTAATGGCATCCACTGCGGATAATACGGGGACCCGACCATCAATGCGTTCTGGTCTTGATAATTTCATGTGAACTCCAGATTATATGCGTGCGACTACCTGTCGCTATATTCGACAATAATAATGTGAGTTATTTAATAATGTCCGGCCATCTGCCCGATATTCGTGATTAAGCGAATATCTGGGGCAGGGCATTACTGATATTAATATGGATAAACAGTACTATTACGCCTGATGCAATATGGTCAAAACGGTACGTAGGTCGGTGACCGAAATTTGCCCAGGGGCAGAGGCTTTTTTCACCGCGCCAAAGGTTGCCGCTGAACCGAAAACCTCACCGGACAGACGTGAAATCACCCCTGTTTTGGCCATCGACATGGTAATGATCGGGCGATCGGCATAGCGTTCCTGCATTTCCAGAGTTGCGCCAAGCAGGGTCAATACATCCATCTTGTTTTGCGGCATCAGGGCGATTTTCGGGATATCAGCGCCAAGCTCCTGCATTTTACGCAGGCGCAGGACAATCTCTTGTGCCGCTGGCGTCTTATGGAAATCATGATTCGACATAATGACGGCGACATTTTTTGCATGTGCATATTCGACGGTGGCTTTAATCAGTTCGTCACCGGTGAAAAGCTCCAGGTCAATCATATCGACCAGACCGCTATCTACCGCCGCACGGTTTAGCGCAATATAGTTTTCGACAGCCAGCGCCTGTTCACCACCTTCTTTGGCACTACGGAAGGTGAACAGCAGCGGTTTGTCAGCTATCACATCGCGGATGGCGCGTGCAGCTTCCAGTACGGCATCAACGGAGGACACCTCGGTGAAATGGTCAACGCGCCATTCCAGAATGTCGAAATCCGCCTCGCGATAGGCCAGCGCTTCGCTTTTTACCGTTGCGATGTCTTTACCCATCAGTGAGACAATGATCTTCGGCGCACCCTCGCCAATGACGAGGTTTTTTACGGTTACGGTTTTCATCGATTACCCTTTAAATATTTTACAAATGCTTGCCCATCAGGCTGCAAAACCCATAACCTGTTTCACATACTCAAGAGGAAAATCTTTCCCGGTCCAGAGTTTAAACTGTTCAGCCCCTTGCCATAACAACATGCCGTAACCATCAATCGTTTTGCAACCGGCAAGTTGTGCCTGTTGCAATAATTTGGTCATATGCGGGTTGTAGACGCATTCAGTCACCAGCAGATCTGGGCGTAGCAGGGAAACGTCGGTCACCAGAGATTCGTTCTCCAGCGGCTTCATTCCCACTTTCGTACCGTTAGTCAGAATATCCGCGCTGGCCAGTGCGTCCGCAAAAGCCTGTCGATCGTCGAGATCGATAACGGTGACCACGCAGTCGGTATTTTCATTAACACGTTTGGCGAATTCCTGCGCTTTGGCAAAGAACTCATCTTGACGGTTAAAGAGTTTGATTTCTTTGATGCCTTCAATCGCCGCCTGGGCGCCAATGGCCGTTGACGCGCCGCCTGCGCCCAACAGTACCATGGTTTTACCCCTGATATCGAAACCGCTTTCCTTGATGGCGCGAATATGCCCCGTGCCATCAGTATTGTAGCCGCGCAGGTAACCATCATCATTGACGATAGTATTAATCGCGCCGACCAGTTTGGCTGCAGGCGTTAATTCATCAACATATTCACATGCCAGTTGCTTGTTGGGCATTGAGACTCCGGTACCGCGCATTTTTAAGGCCTTCAGCCCGGCAATCGCATTAGCAAACGTGGAGTTATCGACTTCAAATGCCATGTAGGTAAAAGGTAATCCCGCTTTTTCTAATGCCTTATTTTGCATTTCAGGCGACAGGCTGTGTCTGATAGGGTAGGCCATCAGACCAATCAGTTCATATTTTGCAGTTACGTCCATTTGATACTCCTTCTAAGCAATTTATTGAAAATAACGTTCGCCCAACCGCACATCATTTTTGGGAATATCAAATACGCGGTAGTAACGAATAAAGACGATGATGGCGGTGATGAAGGCCAGCAAAGCAAATGCGAGGTCCAGCAAAATGATGTACTGCAGGCCAATGTTAGAAAGGTATCCGGTGATTAATGGGATAATAAAGTTGGCTACGCCCCCCATCATCATATAAATACTGGTGACCTTGGCTTTGCTCCTGGGGAAAAACTCTGACATCACCGAAACGCCGAGCTGTAAAATACCGCCTGCGGCAGAAAACCCGATAAGAAATGAACCGGCGTTACACACCAATGGGGATGGATATAAATAGATAACCGCTGCGGTGAGGGTTGCCAGCCCGGCGTTAAACACATTCGCCCAAATGGGTCGAACCATTTTCTTGAGCAGTACAGCAAAAATAAACACGCAGACCAGCGATCCCATACTGTAGTAAGAGATGGTTTTCAGCGCGTCGGCTTCTGCCATGCCGGCAAATGCCATCGCATATTTCGGCATCCAGACTACGATGACGTAAAAGGTAGAAAATGCGGCCACCCCAAACATAACGGAGGCTACACCTTCCAGCCAGACCAGCGGTTTACTGTTCATCTGTGGTAGCTCTTTTGCAATGCCCGCATCCACCATCTGGCTGGGGAAGCGGCTTTTGAGCAGCATCAACGTTATGACGACGAACAGTACCCCCGGGATAATGACCGCATAGCCATACCAGATATGGTTGAGCAGCATGGTGCTGACGACGATGGGGTAGATCATCTGCCCAAATGAGACCATCGCTTTAACCAGGATAACCGCTGATCCAGACGCCTTAGGGAAGCATTCCATCAATGCCGGATAGCCCCCTGTATCCAGGGCCGAGTTAGCGACGCCGACACAAACAGCGAGAATAAAGGCAATCATCAGATTCGGGCTGGCGGGAATGCCGAAGAAAAACAGCATGTACAGAATTGCCCCTAACAGAATGATAGCCCGTCTACCAAATTTATCTGAGAGCACGCCAAAGAATAAAATACTCACCAGGCGACCAAGACCAATGCCGGAAATTAAATAGGCTATCCCAGCATTGTCGGTGGAGAATTTTTCTGCAAGAGAACTCATGTTTTGCGCCAGTGTAATGACGCTAATGCCGTGTAAAAAATAACTTAAATAAATACAGATTATCGCCAAAAGAAATGGCGTATTAAAGGTCTTATTTTGAGACATGTTCACAACTCCTTGCGGATTTTAAAATTGTTCTGTGCTCGTCGATTTTGTTTAAATTGCGGCGACCTTGTGATTAATATACCGGGGTGCTGATATTGTGCCTACATAGCATGGCGTTTAAGTTACCAGGTATGTTGCATGCTCAACTGTGAAACTTAATTCTTTCAACCAACATTTTGCTGAAGTTTTAAAACCGCGACCAATTATTTTGCAACGGGGGAGAACAATATTGCATCCGCGTTATTTTACGACCGTCGCCATGTTTAGTTGCTGCTTTGTCGCGATACGGCTGCGATAGCCAATAAACAATGCTAACAGGAAGCCTACCGCGGCTATGCCGGTATCAAACCACATGATGTGAGCAATGCTGGTCTGCGAGAGTCTTGCCGTTATCAGTGGGATGGTGAAGGTCGCAATGCTGCCCGCGCTGTAGTAAATCCCGGTGGCTTTGCCCTTCGCATCGGGAAAGCGTGCGGCCATCAGCGTTAAACCGATTTGTACAACGCCTCCGGCTGAAGAGAAACCGATGACAAACGCGAAGACGATCACCATGTAGATCGACGGATGCAGGCAGACCATCAGCAATGCGATAAATGAGATAAAGGTGTACAGCATTAACAGAGAAGTTGCGCGCCCCGTCTTTCGTGCCAGTGGCGCGGTGATCAACACACACAGTAGAGAACCGCAGGTGTAAATGCTTAACAGCTTGATCGATAAAGTGTAGGACATCCCGGCGACAAACTGTCCGTATTGTGCTAACCACTGGCTTATCAGATAAAATGTCGCCATGGCGATGTAGCCGTACAGAGTGTAACTGGCGAGATCGAGAAGAGAACAACGATGTTCAGATTGTATGCTTTTCTGTTCAACGGGTAATGCCTTGAGGGGGGCTTGATGCCCAGGATGGGCCGGGAATCGACAGCGAAACAAAAATACGCCATTGATTAGCATTACCGCGGCCGCCACAAGGAAGGACCAGCCAAACCAAAGTTCTGCCCACACCAGCAGACTGATAATCATCGGCAGCAGAAACTGACCGATGGAAACAAACGCTTTAATTAAGATATTAGCCGTGCCGGGAGAGCGGGGAAACGCCTCCATCAGGCTGGGGTAAGTTCCGGCGTCAAGAAAACTGTTTGCCATTCCGGCTAAAAATCCAAAAGTATAGGCAATATAAATGCTGTGAGTATTGATGATGCCTACAAAGAACAGCAGGTAGCAGACCATACCGAAAATAATAAACGGTCTGCGGCCATAGCGATCGGAAAGCATGCCCGCCACCAATAACACGCTTAAACGGCCAATGCCGAGTGAGGAAATAACAATTGAGACGCCTGCGGCATCGGTGTGCCACTGTTGTTCCAGTGAAGACATATTGAGGCTCATCAGAATGACCCCCATGCCGTGTACCAGGTAATTAAAGTACAGCCCTATCGCAGTGGAGAAATAGGTGTTTTTCATAATATGTTACTCAGCGAAAAGGCTAAATGAGTGTGGCGCTGCGGTCTCTTAACACAAACGCTCAAGGTCGTGGGCATACAGTTCAACAGCGGCCGATTGATAGATTTTCCAGTCGAGAAAATCATCGTGCTGATAAACCGCCTGAAAAGAGATCAGATCGGGAAAGAAACGCATGGTGTTATTACCGATACGGTTATTTATTTTTTCGATAATGGCGTTAATTCTTAACTTTCGTCTGGCTTTCATTTCTGCACAAATGCGCGTGATGTCTTCCGGGATTTCCCTTTCGCCATTCTCCCATTGTTGCCAGGCGGCAACATTGTGATTCCGCGAGATATACATAGCGCTTTCTTCTACCGTCATAGCAAAAATATGGCGGATAGCCTGGAGTTCTAATGCGTTCATTATTTGATCACCTCATAAAAGACGGTGGAATAGTAATAACATTGCTGTGGATATTTCGGCTTGAAGAGAGTCACAGTATCTTGTGCAATATTATTTGTTTATCAACGGGGAAGAGCGGAGCTGTGGTGCGGTAAGGTTGGTGGCGAGGCGCGCCAAGGACAAAAAAAAGCCCATCGTGGGAGATGGGCAAAGACTACACACAGCAATTCGTTGTTTCACTCAGGGGATTTCCATGCTTATAAATCAATGTGTTGATCTAAAGCCATGGGCTAATAGTAGGCATACTGATTTTTTACGTCGATCAGATTCATCTCAATAGTTTAAAAACTGTAAATAATTTGCGAAGCAAATGAGTATTTAAAGAAGGATAACGTTGGGTCTTATTCAGTAAGCGGGCGGAATTGATTAGTATTGTTAAACAATCAGGCGGCGGTGCCGCCTGACGAGGGATTGGGATTACTTATTGCGTTCGATTTCAGCAATTTCTTCGAGGATTTCGTCGGGATCGCTACCTGGCGCAGGGGCTTCGTTTACCCAGGCGGAGAACAGACGCCAGGACACGGCCAGTACCACCGGGCCGATAAACAGACCAATCATGCCGAAGGCAATCAGTCCGCCGATGACCCCTGAGAGAATCAGGATCAGTGGCAAATCGGCCCCCATGCGAATCAGCATCGGGCGAATAACGTTATCCAGCGTTCCGACCACGCCGCTCCACACCAGCAGCACCGTGCCCCAGGTTGAATCGCCCGTCCAGTACAGCCAGATAATGGCCGGGACCAGCACCGGCAATGGTCCCAGTTGCACCAGACAAGACAGGATCATCAATACCGCCAGCAGCGTGGCGTACGGCACGCCGGTTACCGCCAGACCAATGCCACCGAGCACTGCCTGCACCAGCGCGGTGACCACAACGCCTAATGCGACGGCGCGAATGGCTTGTGCTGCCAGCAGAATGGCGGCATCGCCACGTTTGGATGCCAGGCGACAAGCGAAGTGGCGAATACCTAACGCCACCTGTTCACCGCGCCAGTACAGCAGGGCGCTGAACAGCAGCATCAGACCACAGTGCATCATAAAGCGGCCAAGATGTGCAGCCTGGCCAACAAACCAGGTCGTCGTTGTGCCGATATAAGGACGAACCTTGGCCATGATGGCCGCGCCGCCCATATCCAGCAGACTGTGCCACGCGGCATACAATTTTGCGCCGACCAACGGAATACTGTTCAGCCACGCCAGATCCGGCAGGGTCATATCGCCTGCGGTTACGGCATGGATCAATGGCCCGCTGCCATCAACAATGCTATTGACCAGTAGCGCGATAGGAATGATGAACAACAGCACCAGCAGCAGGGTCATCACCAGCACAGCCAGCGAGCGACGGCCCCAGAGCAATTTTTGTAAGCGTAGCAGGATCGGCCAGGTCGCAATGACCACCGTCCCCGCCCATGCAAAACCGAGGATAAAGGGCTGAACAATCCAAAGACAGGCCACAATCATGACGGCTAAAAACAGCGCCGATAGCAGCACTTGTGCAATATCCTTGGGCTGGCGGAAATTTACCATAAATACTTTTCACCTTTGTCTTTGCGCCAGAACGTTGACGCGACGTGAACACTTAAATGACACCCTGTAATGATGAGCAATTTCAGCGGTTTTTAACAGGCGGATTCTGCCTGTAAATCTGCTGAGCGTATTAGAAAAAAATGTGATACAACAAACAAAGCAACACGCAAACGATTAAATTCACAACACAGACCGCAGGAAAGGGTCACTATAATGATTCCACAAATTTCTCAGGCGCCAGGTGTCGTTCAACTGGTGCTCAATTTTTTGCAGGCACTGGAGCAGCAAGGATTTACGGGCGATACGGCAACGAGCTATGCCGATCGTCTGACAATGTCGACGGATAACAGTATTTATCAGCTGCTTCCTGATGCTGTCGTATTCCCTCGTTCAACCGCAGATGTGGCGCTCATCGCTCGTCTGGCGGCGGAACCTCTTTTCTCTTCGTTGATTTTTACCCCACGCGGCGGCGGCACCGGGACCAACGGTCAGGCGCTGAATCAGGGCATTATTGTTGATATGTCCCGCTATATGAGCCGCATCATTGAAATCAATGCGCAGGAAGGTTGGGTGCGGGTCGAAGCCGGGGTGATAAAAGACCAGCTCAACCAGTTTCTGAAGCCTTACGGCTATTTCTTTGCCCCCGAGTTATCCACCAGTAACCGGGCAACGCTGGGTGGGATGATCAATACCGACGCATCCGGACAAGGCTCGTTGGTTTACGGTAAAACCTCCGATCACGTGCTGGGTATCCGCGCGGTGCTGATGGGCGGCGATATTCTTGATACCCAGCCAATGCCGGTCGAACTTGCCCAAACGCTGGGTAATAGCAACACCACTATTGGCCGCATTTACAAGACGGTTTATGAGCGTTGCCGCGACAACCGACAGCTGATCATTGATAAATTCCCGAAACTTAATCGCTTCCTGACCGGTTACGATCTGCGGCACGTCTTTAACGATGAGATGACCGAATTTGATTTAACCCGCATTCTTACCGGCTCTGAAGGTACGCTGGCGTTTATCACCGAAGCCCGTCTGGATATCACGCCGCTACCCAAAGTCAGACAACTGGTTAACGTTAAGTACGACTCTTTCGACTCGGCATTGCGTAATGCCCCGGTGATGGTGGAAGCGCGCGCGCTGTCGGTAGAAACCGTCGACTCCAAAGTGCTTAACCTGGCACGGGAAGATATTGTCTGGCACTCGGTAAGTGAATTGATTACCGATGTGGCGGATAAAGAGATGCTGGGTCTGAATATTGTGGAGTTTGCCGGTGACGATGAAGCATTGATTGATTCGCAGGTCAGCGCACTGTGCGAACGGCTGGATGGCTTAATTGCGCGTCAGGAAGCGGGTGTTATAGGCTGGCAGCTATGTACCGAGCTGGCAGGCGTCGAGCGCATTTACGCGATGCGTAAAAAAGCTGTCGGTCTGCTGGGGAATGCGAAAGGGGCCGCGAAGCCGATTCCGTTTGCTGAAGATACCTGCGTTCCGCCGGAACATCTGGCTGACTATATTGCCGAGTTCCGCGCGCTGCTCGATAGCCACGGCCTGAGTTACGGCATGTTTGGTCACGTAGATGCAGGCGTGCTGCACGTCAGACCGGCGCTGGATATGTGCGACCCGCAGCAGGAAGTGCTGATGAAACGCATTTCTGACGATGTTGTCGCGCTGACGGCAAAATATGGCGGTCTGCTGTGGGGCGAGCACGGGAAAGGTTTTCGTGCAGAATATAGCCCGGCGTTCTTCGGTGAGGAATTGTATCGCGAACTGCGTAAAGTGAAATCGGTGTTTGATCCGCAAAACCGGCTCAATCCGGGCAAAATCTGTCCACCGGAGGATGTTGATGCGCCGATGATGAAAGTGGACGCGGTGAAGCGCGGAACGTATGACCGTCAGATCCCGCTGGCCGTACGCCAGGAGTGGCGTGGGGCGATGGAGTGTAACGGCAACGGGTTATGCTTTAACTTTGATGCGAAAAGCCCGATGTGTCCGTCGATGAAAATCAGCCTCAACCGTATCCATTCACCGAAAGGGCGAGCTACGCTGGTGCGTGAATGGCTGCGTCTGTTGGCAGATCGCGGGATTGACCCGCTACAGCTGGAAAAAGAGCTACCGGAAAAACGTGCCAGTTTACGTACGCTGATTGCCCGTACCCGCAACAGCTGGCATGCGCGCAAGGGCGAATACGATTTCTCGCACGAAGTGAAAGAGGCAATGTCGGGTTGTCTGGCGTGTAAAGCCTGTTCCACACAGTGTCCGATTAAAATCGATGTGCCGGAGTTCCGCTCACGCTTCCTGCAGTTGTATCACACGCGTTATCTGCGGCCGTTGCGCGATCACATGGTGGCGACCGTTGAGAGCTATGCGCCGTTAATGGCGCGGGCGCCCAACACGTTTAACTTCTTCATCAACCAGCCGCTGGTGCGTAATCTGGCTAAAAAGCACATCGGCATGGTCGACTTACCGCTGCTGTCTGCGCCGTCGCTTCAACGTCAGTTAGTTGGCCATCGTTCCGCTAATATGACGCTGGAACAGCTCGAATTACTCAGCCTTGAGCAAAAAGCCCGTACGGTGCTGGTGGTGCAGGATCCGTTCACCAGCTATTACGATGCACAGGTGGTGGCTGATTTTATACGTCTGGTTGAAAAGCTGGGTTTGCAGCCGGTACTGCTGCCGTTCTCGCCAAACGGCAAGGCTCAGCATATTAAGGGCTTTTTAAACCGTTTTGCTAAAACCGCAAAGAAAACATCTGAGTTTCTCAATCGGGTGGCGAAGCTGAATATTCCGATGGTGGGTGTCGATCCGGCGCTGGTGCTTTGCTATCGCGATGAATACAAACTGGCGCTCGGGGAACAGCGGGGCGATTTCCATGTGTTACTCGCCAACGAATGGTTATCGACAGTTGTGGAGTCACAGCAGTCAGTCGCTGTGGGCGGTGAACCGTGGTACTTCTTTGGACACTGTACCGAAGTGACGGCCCTGCCGGGCGCGCCTGCTCAGTGGGCGGCTATTTTTGCCCGCTTTGGCGCAAAGCTGGAGAACATCAGCGTAGGGTGCTGTGGCATGGCGGGCACCTATGGCCACGAAGTGAAGAATCATCAGAACTCACTGGGGATCTATGAGCTATCATGGCACCAGGCAATGCAACGATTGCCGCGTAACCGTTGTCTGGCTACCGGATACTCCTGTCGCAGTCAGGTTAAACGCGTTGAAGGCACGGGCGTTCGCCATCCATTACAGGCACTGCTGGAGATTATAGGATGATCTGGAAACGTGAAGTCACACTCGAAGCGCTCAACGCCATGGGTGAAGGAAATATGGTTGGGCTGCTTGATATTCGTTTTGTGCACATTGGCGATGACACGCTGGAAGCCACAATGCCGGTAGACCACCGTACTAAACAACCATTTGGTTTGCTGCACGGCGGCGCGTCCGTAGTGCTGGCTGAGAGCATTGGTTCGGTGGCTGGCTACCTGTGTACTCAGGGTGAGCAGAAAGTGGTGGGCCTGGAGGTCAACGCCAACCATATTCGCTCGGCGCGGGAAGGGCGCGTCAGAGGGGTATGTCGCGCGGTGCATACTGGCTCTCGTCATCAGGTATGGCAAATCGAAATCTTCGATGAGCAGGGACGATTGTGCTGCACGTCGCGTCTGACGACAGCAATTTTGTGATGCATATTGCTTTTGGTCATTATCTGCACAGGGAATGGTGTTATACTGTGCAGGTTTTGAACACAAGCGAGGATGATATGTCTACCCAATTAGACCCGGCCCAACTGGCAATGGAGTTTTTACGTCGTGATAAAACCGATCTTTCACCAGCTCAGTACCTGAAAAGACTGAAACAGTTAGAGCTGGAGTTCGCGGATTTATTGACGCTTTCTTCGACTGAACTAAAAGAAGAGATCTATTTTGCCTGGCGCATGGGCGTTCATTGATTCCGGTATGCTTATCGTAATGAAACCCCGACACGCGTTCGGGGTTATTTTTTGCGTTAAATCTCAATCACCACTTCATCTCACCAGTATTAACCTTCGCACTTAGCTCCAGAGAACTTGCGTCTGCAAGACCTGGCCATGTCGCGGTAATGGTTTTAATCACATAATCCGAACCTTTCTTCGCCCCTAACGCCTGCTCAAACGATTGCAGATAGTCCTGTGTGAAGCGAATCGCTTTATCGCCCGCAGGGCGTTCGCCGATGTAATGCCCCGGGACCACCTGGGTGGGTTGTAACTTCTGCATTTCGCTCAGTACGCTACGCCACGCGCTACGCTGTTCTGCAGATTGCGTATCCGCCGTCCAGACGTGTATACCAGACGCCACTCCGGTACCGCCAATAATGGCACGGTTCGCCGGGATCCAGACGTAGGCTGCATAATCATTAGGGTGGCGCAGTTCCAGCGCTTCACCATCAACTGTGAAATACGTTTGCGTTGTCGCTTGCGGAACAGTGAGCGATGTTGGTGCGCCATCCTTCATTTGCGGACCCCAGAATTGCAGTTTGGCCTCTTTGGTGGCACGGATATGGTCTACTACGTGCGGTGTTGCCAGGACTTTTACCTGTGGGAAGGCTTTGACGATAGGCTGCAGTCCGAAATAGAAATCCGGATCGCCGGAGGTGATCACGATGGCCTTCAGCGTTTTACCGCTGGCGCGAATCATCTGCACCAGCTGTTCACCATCTTTAGTACTGAACTGTGCGTCAAACAATATTGCTTCTTTCGGTCCTGAAACCAGCGTTGAAGAGACCGGGAAAATAGCCTTGTCCTGTGGATTGTAGACGTCCAGCTGTAGCGTCGCGGCAAAGGCTGAAGAGGCGAACAGAGGTAACAGCAGGGCCAGCGTTTTAACTTTCATGCCAGGTATCCTTGTGCAGGAAATTGTCTTTTGATAGTTCCTGTATTTTAAGGAAATTCGGATCTGTTAGAATTCCCTTATTAGGACATGCTGAGTTTCATAAAACGATCGGATGGGATGCAATGGACAGAGTGATGGCGGCAACGGTATTCAACCATATCTGTGATTTGGGCAGTCTGAGCGCCGCCGCGCGTGCGCTGGGGCTTTCCCGTCCGATGGTCAGTCGTTACCTCGACGAGATGGAAAAATGGGCGGGTGCAAGGCTTATCCATCGCTCGTCGCGCCGTCTGACGATCACGCCAGCGGGTGAAGAGGCATTAGTGAAAACGCGTTCTCTGGCGCAGCTTTCGCTGGATATTGGTGCCGCCAGCGCCGCGCAAATTCCTTCTGGCACGCTACGCGTGGCCTGTGCGCATTTTACAGCTATGCATATTTTAGCGCCGGTACTGCCCGCGTTTCTGACGAAGTATCCGCAACTGCGTATCGAGGTGGAGATCAATAATCAACCGGTAAGCCTCGTGGGAGAACGCATTGATGTGGCGATCCGTATAACGGAAAACCCTGAACCTGGAACTATCGCCCGTCGCCTTGGCGACTGTAAATCGGTACTGTGCGCGTCTGTAGAGTACCTGCATCAACATGGCACTCCTGAGACTATCGACGACCTTACGCGGCATAATTGTCTCTACTACAGCGGGTTTGCCGGAAAATCCTGGCACTTTCTGGATGCCCAGGGACGGGCTGCCGCTGTTGCGATTAAAGGCAATTTGAGCGCCGGGATCTCTTCGTTGCTCTGTGAGTCGGCGTTGGCGGGAACGGGCATTGCGCTGGTGCCGGAACTGGAGGCGCGGGAAGGGCTGGCACAGGGAAAACTGGTTAGACTCTTGCCCGAGCTTCAACCAAAAAGCCTGCCAATTTATGGTTTATATCTTTCGCGGGAGCATCAGCCTGCAGGACTGCGCCTGTTGCTGGACGCGCTCAGTGAAAAACAGCGCCTAATAATTGATTGAATACGCTTATAAAATAGTCAAATCGCAATTTGTGTTAAACAAAACATATCCGGAAGTGAGATTATTCTTATCGCCCCTTCAAGAGCTAAGCCATCGTGAGTGCCGGAGATAAGCGCCGGATGGGGCCGGAACCCTTAAGCCTGCCAGCAAGCAGCCTTAAGGGTTTTTTGTTGTCTTCACGTAGTGCCCGAACGGGATTGTACCTACTTGCCGTGAGTCTGCAGACCGATGTTGTCAAAAAATAGCCGTGGTGACATTTAAGTTTAAAGAATCATAACCGCTTTATATCGCACAGAGAATGCAGAACAGACCCTTTGGTAAATCATTACTGTGTGCGCTGTTCTGGTCACCGTGAAACGTTAACCGGGTTTAAATAATGGTAGAGAATCTTGTTTTCAATTATAAAAATCAGACACCGATTCACTATCGATTCAAACCGGCCTCCAGAGATTGTCGGCATTTGTTGATTGTCATGTCTGGATTTAATATCCCGGATGCTACCATCTATGATTTTGTCATGCTTGACCATTGCCATTCTGCAATTCTATGGATTAAAGATGATTTTGGCGGTCTGCCAGCTTATTACTTGTGTAATAAAATGAATTTCGATATTGAGCAGGGAGTTAGTCTACTCATGCAGGGGGTGATTGATTTTGTAAAACCCTCTAACACGACTATTCTTGGTGCTTCCAAAGGCGGGTCGATGTCGATGTATTACGGCATTAAGCACAACATTCGGAACATCATTACAGCAGTCCCCCAGTTTTACATCGGTAGCTATGTTGCAAAAGGATATTGGACGCACGTCGGACAAGAGATGATGGGCACCATCTCGCCAGCGAATATTAATAAGCTGGATAATATGCTGCAGGATGTTATCTACAGAGATAAACATAAAACTGCGAATATCTATCTTTTCACCTCACCAAATGATAAGCAGTTTCCTGTTGAGATTGCGCCAAATTTAGCACTGTTGCAGGAATATAATCATTTCAATCTTGTGGAAACCAGTTCATCCTTTGCAACCGAACATAATCAAATAACACGATATAACTTAAATGTTATTTTATCCATCATCTATCAGCTTGAAAATAATATAACCCCTGCCTACGGGCGAGTGAAAAATGGCAATGGGTGGTTAGCCAGTCGTTAACTTTTGTCCGTTCACCGCTCTGCGAATCTCATCTCTGATAACTCCTTGGTTAGGTATAGCCTGACAGAGGAAGTTACCCCTTCTATCACAGAAATAGTCATTTTCTATACATCTTTTGATTATCGACCTGTCTCGCCGATTGAAATTACTTAATCCATTATTAATCAATACATTGAACAAAAAAATCCATCCCTGTTAACCCACGCAGCAGGGTCTATGCTTAGTAAAAGGGGTCAAAAAGGGCGATTAACCCGAATGCCCCTGCTGTTGAGGGGTTGAAGTGATAATCATTATCACTAACATGTTGTTATAGCTTGAAAGCTAGTGACTCGAGGTAACCCTATGGAATTGCATTCAGGAACATTTAACCCGGACGATTTTGCCTGGCGAGGTCTGACGTTAACGCCAGCGGCTGCGGCGCACATCCGCGAGCTGATGGCAAAGCAACCCGACATGTTAGGCGTGCGTTTAGGCGTGAAGCAAACGGGATGCGCGGGATTTGGCTACGTGCTGGACACCGTTCGCCAGGCTGAAAAAGACGATCTGCTGTTTGAAACGGAGGGGGCCAGACTTTATGTACCGTTACAGGCGATGCCGTTCATCGACGGCACAGAAGTCGATTTCGTGCGCGAAGGATTAAATCAGCTATTTAAATTTCATAACCCGAAAGCCCAGAACGAATGCGGCTGTGGCGAAAGTTTTGGGGTATAGGCGGTACTATGTCTCGTAATACTGAAGCAACTGACGATGTCAACACCTGGGCTGGCGGGCACCTTAATTACAAAGAGGGCTTCTTCACCCATCTACAAACCGATGAGCTGGCGAAAGGGATCAACGAAGATGTCGTGCGCGCGATTTCGGCAAAACGTAATGAACCCGACTGGATGCTGGAATTTCGCCTGAATGCCTTTAAAGCGTGGCTGACCATGGAAGAGCCGCACTGGCTAAAAGCGCATTACGATAAGCTGAACTACCAGGAGTACAGTTATTACTCCGCGCCGTCCTGCGGTAATTGCGATGAAACCTGCGCGTCTGAGCCGGGCGCGGTGCAGCAAACGGGGGCGAATGCGTTTTTAAGTAAAGAAGTTGAGGACGCATTTGAGCAGCTTGGCGTGCCGGTCCGCGAAGGCAAAGAGGTGGCGGTTGATGCCATTTTTGACTCGGTGTCGGTGGCGACAACTTATCGCGATAAACTGGCGGAAAAGGGCATTATTTTCTGTTCGTTTGGTGAGGCGATTCACGATCACCCTGAGCTGGTAAAACAATATCTGGGTACGGTTGTCCCGGGTAATGACAATTTCTTTGCGGCGCTGAATGCGGCGGTGGCCTCCGACGGCACGTTTATTTATGTCCCGAAAGGTGTACGTTGCCCAATGGAACTGTCGACCTATTTCCGTATAAATGCGGAAAAAACCGGTCAGTTTGAACGCACCATTCTGGTTGCGGATGAGGGCAGTTACGTCAGCTATATCGAAGGCTGTTCAGCCCCGGTACGCGATAGCTACCAACTGCATGCCGCGGTGGTGGAAGTCATTATCCACAAAGATGCCGAAGTGAAATACTCGACGGTACAAAACTGGTTCCCTGGTGATGGTAACACCGGCGGCATTTTGAACTTCGTCACCAAGCGCGCTCTGTGCGAAGGCGAAAACAGCAAAATGTCGTGGACGCAGTCGGAAACCGGCTCGGCCATTACCTGGAAATACCCAAGCTGTATTCTGCGCGGCGACAACTCTATCGGCGAATTCTACTCCGTCGCGCTGACCAGTGGTTATCAGCAGGCCGATACCGGCACCAAGATGATCCACATCGGCAAGAACACCAAATCGACCATTATCTCGAAAGGGATCTCCGCGGGACACAGTCAAAACAGCTATCGCGGCTTAGTGAAGATCATGCCGACCGCAACCAACGCCCGCAACTATACCCAATGCGACTCGATGCTGATTGGCGCGGATTGTGGAGCGCACACCTTCCCGTATGTGGAGTGTCGTAACAACAGCGCCCAGCTTGAGCATGAAGCTACGACCTCGCGCATTGGTGAAGACCAGCTGTTTTACTGTTTGCAGCGCGGCATCAGCGAAGAGGATGCCATTTCGATGATCGTTAATGGTTTCTGTAAAGACGTGTTCTCTGAACTGCCGCTGGAATTTGCCGTTGAAGCGCAAAAACTTCTCGCCATAAGTCTTGAACACAGCGTCGGTTAAAATTTAAGGAAAGCACATGTTAAGCATTAAAAATTTACAGGTCAGTGTGGAAGATAAGGCGATCCTGCGTGGGCTGAGCCTGGATATTGGCCCCGGAGAGGTACACGCCATTATGGGGCCGAACGGTTCCGGGAAAAGTACGCTTTCCGCAACGCTCGCCGGGCGCGATGACTACGAAGTCACCGGCGGGACGGTAGAATTCAACGGTAAGGATTTACTGGAACTGTCACCCGAAGACCGGGCCGGTGAAGGGATCTTTATGGCATTTCAGTATCCGGTAGAAATCCCCGGCGTCAGTAATCAGTTTTTCCTGCAAACGGCACTGAATGCGGTGCGCAGTTACCGTGGCGAAGAGTCGCTGGACAGGTTTGACTTCCAGGATCTAATGGAAGAGAAAATCGCGTTATTGAAGATGCCGGAAGATTTGCTAACGCGTTCGGTCAACGTTGGTTTCTCAGGTGGCGAGAAAAAGCGTAATGACATTTTGCAAATGGCGGTGCTGGAACCTCAGCTGTGCATTCTTGATGAGTCGGACTCCGGGCTGGATATCGACGCGCTGAAAGTCGTTGCGGATGGCGTGAACTCGCTGCGCGACGGGCAACGTTCATTCATTATCGTCACCCACTATCAGCGCATCCTGGATTACATCAAACCCGATTATGTGCACGTTCTCTACCAGGGGCGAATTGTGAAATCCGGTGATTTCACGCTGGTCAAACAACTGGAGGAGCAAGGTTATGGCTGGCTTAGCGAACAGCAGTAACGTGCTGCAACAGTGGCATCATCTGTTTGAAACGCAAGGGGAGACGCGCTCGCACCATGCCCAGCAGCACCTGCAGCAGATGCTGCGTTTGGGACTGCCAACGCGTAAGCATGAGGACTGGAAATACACGCCGCTGGAAGGATTAACCAACAGCCAGTTTGTCAGTCATGTCACTGAGATAACGTCCGCCCAGTGTGAAGCGTTAGCGCCAGCTATTGATGCTGTCCGCCTGGTGTTTGTTGACGGGCAATTCTGTCCAACGCTCAGCGACAGCGTGGAAGGTAGCGGTTTTAACATTACCGTTGATGATGTGCGCCAGTCGCTACCGGCGGCTATCCAACCGGAAGTCTTTCTGCACCTGACCGAAAGCCTCTCCCGCAGCGTAACGCACATTCAGGTGAAGCGTAACCAGCGACCGGCAAAACCATTGCTGCTGCTGCACATTACCCAGGGGCTGGCGGGCGAAGAGGTGAACACGGCGCACTATCGCCACCATCTGGACCTGGCAGAAGGCGCAGAAGCCACCGTCATTGAACACTATGTCAGCCTCAGCGAATATCGCCATTTTACCGGTGCACGATTAACGATGAACGTCGCGGCAAACGCACACTTGCGCCACATCAAACTGGCGTTTGAGAATCCGCTCAGCCACCACTTCGCGCATAATGATATTCAGTTGGGCGCTGATGCCACGGCCGCCAGCCACAGCTTTTTACTCGGTGATGCGGTGTTGCGCCATAACACCAGCACCCAGCTTAACGGCGAAAACACCACGCTTCGGCTTAACAGCCTGGCGATGCCGGTGAAAAATGAAGTCTGCGATACCCGCACCTGGCTTGCGCACAACAAGGGATATTGCAACAGTCGACAACTGCATAAAACGATTGTCAGCGATAAGGGGCGCGCGGTATTCAATGGCCTGATCAACGTCGCTCAGCACGCCATTAAAACCGACGGTCAGATGACCAACAATAATTTGCTGCTCGGAAAACTGGCGGAAGTGGATACCAAGCCGCAGCTTGAAATTTATGCCGACGACGTGAAATGCAGCCACGGGGCGACGGTAGGGCGGATCGACGACGAGCAGATGTTCTATCTGCGTTCGCGCGGGATCGGCCAGCAAGATGCCCAACAAATGATTCTCTATGCGTTTGCCGCTGAGCTGACTGAAGCCCTGGGCGAGGAAACGCTGAAACAACAGGTCTTGGCACGGATCGCCCAACGCTTGCCGGGAGGCGTAGCATGACATTTCCCATTGAAAAAGTGCGGGCTGATTTTCCGGTCCTGACGCGTGAAGTGAACGGTTTACCGTTGGCGTATCTGGATAGCGCCGCCAGCGCGCAAAAGCCCAACCAGGTGATTGATGCCGAAGCCGAGTTTTACCGTCATGGCTATGCCGCGGTCCACCGCGGGATCCATACGCTGAGCGCGCAGGCCACGGAAAAAATGGAGAATGTGCGCAAGCTCGCCTCGCTGTTTATCAACGCCCGTTCAGCTGAAGAACTGGTGTTTGTTCGCGGCACAACGGAAGGTATCAACCTGGTGGCTAACAGCTGGGGCGGCAGCAATGTGCGGACGGGCGATAACATTATCATCAGCGAAATGGAGCACCACGCCAATATTGTGCCCTGGCAGATGTTGTGCGCCCGCGTAGGTGCAGAACTGCGCGTTATTCCGCTCAATACAGAGGGGACGTTGCAACTGGAAACGCTGCCGACGCTGTTTGACGATCGCACGAAACTGCTGGCGATTACCCATGTGTCTAACGTGCTGGGCACGGAAAACCCATTGGTTGAGATGATTGAGCTGGCGCATCAATACGGCGCGAAAGTGCTGGTGGATGGCGCACAGGCAGTTATGCATCATCAGGTTGATGTGCAGGCGCTGGATTGCGACTTCTATGTTTTCTCTGGGCACAAGCTCTACGGGCCAACCGGTATTGGCGTTCTGTATGCCAGAGAGTCGTTGCTGCAGGAGATGCCGCCGTGGGAAGGCGGTGGGTCGATGATTGCGACGGTGAGCCTGAGCCAGGGGACGACGTGGGCCAAAGCCCCCTGGCGGTTTGAAGCCGGAACGCCAAACACCGGGGGAATTATTGGACTCGGCGCGGCTATTGAATATGTTTCCGCGCTGGGGCTTACTGAAATCAGCGAATATGAACAATTCCTGATGCGCTATGCGCTGGAACAGCTGGCGGATGTGCCGGATTTAACGCTCTACGGGCCGGATAATCGTCTGGGGGTGATTGCGTTTAACCTCGGCAAACATCACGCCTATGACGTCGGGAGTTTTCTTGATAACTATGGCATCGCCGTGCGGACAGGGCATCACTGCGCTATGCCGCTGATGGCCTACTATAACGTTCCTGCGATGTGTCGGGCGTCGATTGCCATGTACAACACCCACGAAGAAGTGGATCGCCTGGTAACGGGACTCAAGCGTATTCATCACTTACTGGGATAACAGGGAGGCGTTATGGCTGCGCTACCGGATAAAGAAAAGTTGTTGCGTAATTTTCTGCGTTGCGCTAATTGGGAAGAGAAATACCTGTACATTATTGAACTGGGTCAGCGTTTGCCGGAATTAAACGACGACGATCGTAATACGGAAAATAGCATCCAGGGCTGTCAAAGTCAGGTATGGATTGTCATGCGTCAGAATGCTGAAGGAATTATTGAATTACAGGGCGACAGCGATGCGGCAATTGTGAAAGGGCTTATCGCTGTCGTATTCATTTTATATGACCGCATGACGGCCCAGGATATTGTGAATTTTGATGTGCGTCCGTGGTTTGAAAAAATGGCGCTCGCACAGCATCTCACACCGTCTCGTTCACAAGGGCTGGAGGCGATGATTCGGGCTATTCGCACCAAAGCCGCAACTCTTAGCTAAACTGATAAAACACGTCAATTTTCAGCTCGACGTGAAAGAGTGAGGTAGTGCAACGCAGTGACTCGTAGGCCGGATCGGGCGCTCGACGCCGTCCGGCAGGAACGCCAGGGGGGTGAGTATGAAACGCGCGTCTGTTATTACGTTAATGCTAATCGGCGCTTACAGCGCTATTCAGGCCGCATGGGCGGTCGATTATCCTTTGCCTCAGGCGAACAGCCGTCTTGTTGGGCAAAATCAAACTTACACCGTGCAGGAAGGCGATAAAAACCTACAGGCGATTGCCCGTAAGTTTGATACCGCCGCAATGCTGATCCTTGAAGCCAATAATACGATTGCCCCCGTACCTAAACCCGGAACGCTGATTACTATTCCCTCGCAATTACTGCTACCGGATGCACCCCGAGAAGGCATTATTGTGAATCTGGCGGAACTGCGTCTGTATTACTTCCCGCCGGGAGAGAATATTGTTCAGGTTTTCCCAATTGGTATCGGTTTGCAGGGGCTGGAAACGCCGGTAATGGAAACCCGGGTTGGGCAGAAAATCCCGAATCCGACCTGGACCCCTACAGCAGGCATCCGTAAACGCTCTTTGGAGCGCGGCATAACATTACCGCCGGTAGTACCTGCCGGGCCAAATAACCCGTTAGGACGCTTTGCACTGCGTCTGGCGCATGGAAACGGTGAATATCTGATCCATGGCACCAGTGCGCCTGACAGCGTGGGACTGCGCGTAAGTTCTGGGTGTATTCGCATGAACGCGCCGGACATCAAAGCACTGTTTGCTCAGGTCCGGACAGGAACGCCGGTTCGGGTGATTAATGAGCCGATAAAATATTCGATAGAGCCGAACGGAATGCGCTATGTCGAGGTGCATCGACCGCTGTCGTCGGAAGAGGAGCAAAACGTCCAGACCATGCCGTATGTGCTGCCAGCCGGTTTTACCCAGTTTAAAGACAATAAAGCCGTGGATAACAGTTTGGTGGAAAGAGCCTTGTATCGTCGTGCGGGCTATCCGGTCACCGTAACGGCCGGGCAAGCGTCGGTCGTAAGCAATGGCGCGGAAGTGAAGTCTGCACAGAATGGCGTGCCGGGAGAGGATGCAGAGGTGCGCGCTACGCAATAACAGGGAAGGGAAATTCAGAGCAAAAAAAATGGCGCACAATGTGCGCCATTTTTATTACACAGATACTATTACTTGCGGTATTTAGTAGCTGCGTTGTCCAGACGCTGGTTAGCGCGAGCTGCGTCATCTTTAGCAGCCTGAACGTCGGAACGCATTGCGTTCACGTCGTTGCTCAGCTGGTCAACTTTAGCGTTCAGAGTCTGAACGTCAGAAGACAGCTGATCGATTTTAGCGTTGCTGGAGCAACCTGCCAGCAGAGTAGAACCCAGGATTACCGCGCCCAGTACCAGTTTAGTACGATTCATTATTAATACCCTCTAGATTGAGTTAATCTCCATGTAGCGTTACAAGTATTACACAAAGTTTTTTATGTTGAGAATATTTTTTTGATGGGAATGCACTTATTTTTGATCGTTCGCTCAAAGAAGCATCGAATTGTGCAAAAACGGCTAAAAACCCGAGTGAAAACAGAAAGCTTCCATCGGATTCATCTTAGATAATCACGGATTAGATAGTGAAATCCGATTTGATTTTTTATTAATTGTAGCTATCGATAAAATAAAAAAAGCGCCACCAGGGCGCTTTTTTAAGCAAATTAATTCGCGTTGGAATTATTACAGCACGTGAACGGATGCCGTGTTGGTCGTGCCGCTCGGAACCAGTGCACCGGAAACCATCACCACAACGTCACCTTTCTGAGCCAGACCGCTTTCCAGAGCGACTTCTTTACCCAGACGATAGAAATCATCGGTAGAGCTGATTTCTTTAACCACCTGTGCAACAACGCCTTTGCTCAGCACCAGCTGACGCGCGGTAGTTTCGTTGGTGGTCAGCGCCAGGATGGTGGCATCCGGGAAGTATTTACGTACTGCGCGAGCAGATTTACCGCCCTGGGTTGCTACAACGATCAGCGGAGCATCCAGTTTTTCTGCAGTTTCAACCGCGCCACGGCAAACGGCTTCGGTGATGCGCAGTTTACGGCTGTCGTTGTTGAAGTCCAGACGGCTGGTCATCACGCGGTCGGTACGCTCACAGATGGTTGCCATGATGGTGACGGCTTCCAGCGGGTATTTACCTTTTGCAGACTCGCCAGACAGCATGACTGCATCGGTACCGTCGAGGATGGCGTTCGCTACGTCACCGGCTTCAGCGCGGGTCGGACGCGGGTTTTTGATCATGGAGTCCAGCATCTGGGTCGCAGTGATAACGACTTTACGTGCACGGATACATTTTTCGATGATCATCTTCTGCGCGAAGATAACTTCTTCAACCGGGATCTCAACGCCCATGTCGCCACGAGCAACCATGATGCCGTCAGATGCTTCGAGGATTTCGTCGAAGTTGTTCAGGCCTTCCTGGTTTTCGATTTTGGAGATGATCTGGATGTTTTCGCCGCCGTGCGCTTTCAGGTGCTCACGGATTTCAACGACGTCAGAACGTTTACGGATAAAGGATGCTGCAACGAAGTCAACGCCTTGCTCGCAACCGAAGATCAGGTCCTGTTTGTCTTTTTCAGCCAGTGCTGGCAGCGCGATGGAAACGCCCGGCAGGTTAACGCCTTTGTTTTCGCCCAGGTCGCCGTTGTTCAGCACTTTACAGATAACTTTGTTACCTTCGATAGCGGTAACTTCCATGCCGATCAGACCATCGTCAACCAGAACGGTATTGCCGACGGACAGATCTTTAGTGAAGCCTTCATAAGTAACAGCAACGATTTCGTTGTTGCCGACAACGGATTTGTCGGTGGTGAAGGTGAAGGTCTGGCCCGCTTTCAGGGAAACGTCGTTACCGCCTTCCAGTTTGATGGTACGGATTTCCGGACCTTTGGTGTCGAGCAGGATTGCGGCTTTCTTGCCGGTTTTGCTCATGACGTTGCGCAAATTCTTGATGCGCTGACCGTGTTCTTCATAGTCCCCGTGGGAGAAGTTCAGACGCATGACGTTCATGCCCGCGTCCAGCATTTTGGTTAACATCTCTTCGGATTCGGTTTTCGGACCGATGGTGCAAACAATTTTCGTCTTTTTCATGACAGTCTTAGTCTTTAAGTTGAGAAGGATATGGAAATCTGGCTCCCGCCGCGCACGGACGGGAAGCTAAACCTGAGTTACGAAAGTTGTGATGCCTCGCTCTAAGGATAGGTGACATCGAAA
The DNA here is from genome assembly GCF_030336705.1 of Citrobacter sp. Cb028. Lineage (NCBI taxonomy): Bacteria > Pseudomonadati > Pseudomonadota > Gammaproteobacteria > Enterobacterales > Enterobacteriaceae > Citrobacter > Citrobacter sp. Cb028. The sequence continues at coordinate 1,197,561 of NZ_JAOWCZ010000034.1, forward strand.
GAGCGTGCAGAGGAATGTGTGCTTGTGTTTCAGCCCAACGGGATGGTGAGTTTTGTAGTCGTTGAGTTTTACAGGTCAATGTGCTGAAACCATTCAAGAGACAATTGGCGCGCATTATACGCTGAAAATTATCAAAAAGGAAAATGGAAACAGCGTTTCAAAACACTTCTGTGCAGTTTTACAGAAAATATTCATTAATTTGTTTCCAGGTATGGATAAAGAGGTTGTTCGCAGCAGCATTTGTTGCGCAACAAGGTGTAATTGTCATCCCAATCCCTGACTTTTTGTGTATAACGCCGAGCAAACCGACATATTTCTAAAAGTTATATCAAATGCGTTTTAATTCATTTTAAAAGCCAATCTCACTGATTACACTCGTTTGGACATCCATACTGCTAAACAGCCAAAAGCGCTAGCAGCAGAACAATAAGCAGCAGCGGATACCTAAACGACATGATTGTCCTGAAAAATATTTCGAAAGTGTTTACGCCAGGCAGGCTTGCCATTACCGCTGTCGATAACGTCAACCTGACGGTTGAACAGGGACAGATTTACGGAATTATTGGTTACAGCGGGGCGGGGAAAAGCACCTTAATACGCTTACTTAATGGTCTGGAAAAACCGACTTCAGGCAGCGTAACGATTAACGGCCACGATATCTCTGCCGCCCGTGGGGAATCTTTACGTCAGGCGCGACTGAAAATCAGCATGGTGTTTCAACACTTCAATTTGCTGTGGTCACGAACGGTTAGTGAAAATATTGCGTTCTCTATGCAAATTGCTGGAGCGCCAAAAGCATCAATTAAAGCGCGAGTTGCTGAACTGATTTCGCTGGTGGGGCTGAGCGGTCGTGAAAATGCGTATCCGTCCCAGCTTAGCGGTGGGCAAAAACAGCGGGTAGGAATTGCCCGTGCGTTGGCGAACAATCCTGACGTTCTGCTGTGTGATGAAGCCACTTCGGCGCTGGATCCGCAAACTACCGATCAAATCCTCGATTTGCTGCTCGATATTAATCGCCGCTTCAAATTAACCATTGTGCTGATCACGCATGAAATGCACGTGGTACGCAAAATCTGCGATCGCGTCGCGGTAATGGAAAACGGCAGGGTCGTTGAGGAAGGCGACGTGCTCAACGTCTTTACCCATCCCCAACTGCCGATCACCCGACAGTTTGTTCGTCAGGTGAGTCAGTACACCGAGGAAGACGAGTTTAACCCACAGTTGGCCAGCGAGCTGGGCGGTGTGGTGATCAAGCTAACGTTTACCGGGCAACGTACGCATCGGCCTGTGGTTGGCGAATTGACCCTGCGCTATGGCCTGCCGTTTAACATTTTACACGGCAAGATGACGCAAACCGCGCACGGCGTGTTTGGTCAGCTTTGGGTGCACGTTGTGGCTTCTGAGGAACAATTGAACAATATTTTGGCCGATCTGCGCCAGAGCGACATTGAAGGCGAGGTAATCAACCATGGCTGAAGAACTGTTTCCTCATCTGAAGTGGGAGCAACTGCTGGCAGCAACCCAGGAAACGCTCTATATGACGGTCCTTTCTGGCGCAGCGACCTTTGTCCTGGGCGTTGCACTTGGTCTGGCGCTGTTCCTGACCGCACGCGGCGGACTGTTTCACAATCGCGCGGTGTATAGCGTTATTTCGCTGGTGGTGAATATCTTTCGTTCCATCCCGTTCATCATTCTGATCGTGCTGCTGATCCCGTTTACCAAAGCGATGGTTGGCACCATTCTCGGCGCTAATGCCGCGTTGCCTGCGCTGATTGTAGGGGCCGCACCGTTTTATGCGCGTCTGGTCGAAATTGCCCTGCGTGAAGTCGACAAAGGGGTTATTGAGGCGACGCGTTCGATGGGCGCACGGCTAAGCACGCTTATTTTTCGGGTTTTACTGCCGGAATCCTCTCCTGCTCTGGTGTCCGGGATCACCGTGACGCTGATTGCGCTGGTCAGCTACAGCGCGATGGCAGGGGTGATTGGCGCCGGTGGTTTAGGGAATTTGGCTTATCTGGAAGGATTCCAGCGCAACCACAGCGACGTCACGCTGGTGGCGACGGTGACGATTTTGCTCATTGTCTTCATCATCCAGCTTTGCGGCGATGTGATCACCTCTCTGTTAGATAAACGCTAATAAAATACGGAAACCATTATCATGAAAAAATCACTGACGTTACTCGCCGCAGCAACCTTAAGCGCCCTGAGCTTTGCCTCCTGGGCAGATACTCTGACCGTTGGCGCCTCAAACGTGCCGCACGCGGAGATCCTTGAGCAGGCTAAGCCTATTCTGGCGAAGCAGGGGATCGATTTAGAGATTAAACCGTTCCAGGATTACATTCTGCCCAACACCGCGCTGGCTGGCCGTGAGATTGACGCTAACTACTTCCAGCATATTCCGTACCTGAACAGCGTGATTAAAGATCATGCGGGCGATAAAACCTATGATTTCGTCAGCGCCGGAGCGATTCACATCGAGCCAATTGGGATCTATTCGAAAAAAGTGAAATCGCTTAAAGATCTGCCGGAAGGCGGCAAGGTCATCATGCGCGATGCGGTATCTGAAGAAGGCCGTATTCTGTCGATTTTCGAAAAAGAGGGCGTAATCAAGCTGAAGCCGGGCGTGGATAAAGTCACCGCGCGCATTAGCGATATCGTCGAGAACCCGAAAAAACTGAAGTTCCTGCCTAACGTGGAAGCCGCGCTGTTACCGCAGATGTATAAGAATGACGAAGGCGATGCGGTGGTGATTAACGCCAACTACGCCATCGACGCCGGGCTGGATCCGGTGAAAGATCCTATCGCCGTCGAAAGTGGTGAAAACAACCCGTATGCCAACATCATTACCGTGCATCGTGGCGACGAGAAGAAAAAAGATATCGTGGCGCTGGTTGATGTCCTGCACTCAAAAGAGATCCAGGACTGGATCCGCACCAAATATAAAGGTGCGGTGATCCCGGTAAATAACTGATCCGCTGGCGTTGCCTTATCCGGCCTACGACGTTCTGTAGGCCGGATAAAACGCGTTGGCGTGGCCATCCGGCGCTAGAGTTTCACTCGCTCAATCCTCGCTGGTAAACCCTGGCGCACCGCTGCACCTGACACCCAGTCAAGCCAGGTATTGGCTACCTGCCGGGTAGGATCCGCAAAGCCCAAATCGTTGAGATTAATCCCCGACCTTATTTGTGCGTCAAACGCCATCGGCTTGCCGTCGAGCGTATGCTGCGCCGCGCCCATTTCTTTATGCCCATAACCGTGTTCAATGGCGATCACGCCCGGCATCACGCCATTAAGCAGGCTTATCTGCGCCTGCGCCTGACCGCCAGGCGTGGTGATACGCACCATATCGCCGTGCGCTAAACCATATCGTTGACCATCCTGCGGATTAAGCGCCACCAGATTAACCGGCTTCAGATGATGCAAACGTGGGATCACCGCCGTGGCGCTGGACATGGTATTGGATTTAAAAGAAATCAGTTTCAGCGGCCACTCTTGTTCCGGGAACAACTCCTCGACCGCACGCCCATCTGACAGGCGTGAAGGATACCAGGCCGGGCAGCCGCTGTAGCGCTCGCCGGTAATTGCATGGCGGTGCGCGGCGACGTCCGCATTCCAGATTTGTAGCGGTTTTTCCCACGCATTGCCTATCCGATTCTCAACCCGCCCGCTGTTGTCTGGCGCAAAACGCCCACCGCGGGAGTAGATAAACGCCACCCGGCTGATTTCATCGGCTTTCAGCGTTTGGGTCATCACTGGCACGATCCGCTGTACCCCAGTCAGCGCTATGTCTTCCGGTTGCGCTTCAGCGACTGGCGCTTTGCCCATAAACGCAATATTGGCGGCGAGTCGCAGGTAGTAATCTTCCGCACGATTCAACGGATAGTGATTGCCCTGCGGATCGGTAATCGCATTGTCACCAAATCCGGGGAGCCCGATACGTTTTGCCACTGCGATACAGAAAGATTCCATCGAGGCGGGTTGACCATCAGCGGTACTGCTGGTTGCCGCTGTCACTACCGGCCAACGCGCGGTGGTGGCTTTACTGGCAACGCCGGCCCACGGGGCGCTGAATCCCCAACTTTCGAAGTTGTGGGTATCCGGCACGATGTAATCAGCCAGCGCCGTGGTTTCGTTCATAAAGGCGTCAATAGCGATAAACAGCGGCAGACGCGCAGGATCCTTGAGCTTTTCTTCCGCCACGCCGCGCAACCCTGCGATGCCGTAGAACGGGTTAGTCATGTTGGAGATCCAGGCTTTCAGTGGATAAGGGTAGCCTTCCAGCGCCGAGACGAGGAGTTCGGTAAGCTGGCCTGCGACAAACGGATACCACGGAGCTTTGGCCGGGAAGGGCGATTGTCCGGCCGCCACCTTATTGCGATACTCTTCGGAAGACTCATAAGCAGTTTTACTGCGCGCGATGCTTAATCCTTTTGGTTTTACCTTCCCGGAGAAGCTGTCCATGTTGTAGCGCGGACCGTCGGTGGCGCCATTGAACTTGCCGCCGCCGACAAATACGCCGCCTTCAAGACTGAGATTGCCAATCAGCGCATTGAGCATCATCACCGCCCAGGCGTTATAAAATCCATTGCCTGCCATCATTCCACCGTGCGTAATCACCGCTGCCTGGCGGCCATGGCGGGTAAACGCGTCGGCCAGGGCGCCAATGTCAGCTTCAGACACACCGCATTGCTGGCTGTACTGCGTCAGCGTTAGTTTCCCGGCGGACTCTTTCAGACACTGGAAGCTGCTTTTTACCGTCACCGTCTGACCGTCTGCCAGCGTGACCTGGCGGGTGACGAACAGCTGCGCGCGTGGGCAACTGCTGGCGGCGACAATTTCGCCGGCCTCGTTAATGACCACCGGCTCCTGGGCGGCGTTTGCACTCAGGTGCGCGAGGGTTAAATGCTGTCCGGCAAGGGTTGGAAGCTCATCGGTAATCACCAGATGCGTGGCGTTAGTCCAGCTTTTTTCCCCGGCCTGCTGCATGGCCTGTACGCCGGGAATGGTGAGATAATCGGCGTTATAACGCTGTTTTTCGATAATCCAACGGATCATCCCCATCGCCAGCGCGGAGTCACTTCCCGGTCGTACAGGCTGCCAGTGGCCGCGATTGTCAGCCTGCACCGTGGTCAATGGCAGGGCCGGTGCCACCACCACGTAACGGAAGTCGTCGCGTAAACGGGCGCTGGCCAGTTGGCGAGCCTGGCGCTTAAACGGGTTACCGGATTGCGCCGGAGACGTTCCCATAAATAGCGCGAATTTGACATTGTCCCAGTCGGGCTTCACATGGGTATTTTTATCCAGATCGCCCATTAACGCACCGGAACCGGCCCGGTATGCCAGACCACAGTAAGCGCCATGAGCGCCGAAGTTTTTACTGCCAAAACTATTTAATGCAAAGCGGCGCAAAAATGAATCACGTCCTTCATCGCTGGTATTGGTGACCAGCAGTTGATTGGATTTAGGGCCATAGCCGGGATGCCTGGCATCAAGTGGCGTGTTGGTGTCATGGATTGCCCGCAAGCCGTCAACGTGGCCTTCACCAAATAAGTCGCCGCCTTCCACCACCTCTTTGATCAGCTGTTCGAAGCTGATGCTCTGCCATTTTCCCTCACCGCGTTTGCCGACACGTTTCATGGGCTGGAGAATGCGTAACGGGCTGTATAAACCTTCAAGTAAGGTTGCGCCACGGGCGCAGGCCGTGGAACGCGCGTCAAGACCCGTTTCGCCCGCCAGTTGTTCCATTGCGGTGGCAAAGGGGACGGAGGCGTCAATATGGTGCTCGTGAGACAATGGGTGATAGGGGTTGCCCGCAATGCGCAACACCTTGCCTTGTTCGCTGTCAACGCGCACCCGCACGCCACACTGCGTCCAGCAGCCGAAGCACTGTGTCATGGAGATAACCTGCTGCGGGTTCTGCTGCCAGCGCGGCTGGGCATTGGCTTCGGGGATGAGGGCGTTACCAAAGATGCGGTCTCGGGTAATTTTGCCCGAGGAGCCGTCCAGCAAACCGTCTATCGCGCGCTTTGCCACATCCCGATAACTCAGGCCAAAAGTCACCATGCCACCTACGGCAAGGCCTACTTTAAGCCACTGACGACGGGTTAAATTAGCCATGTTGCATTCTCCTTGCGATCGCGTTCAGGGCTTCACGAACAATAATGATCAGTGCTATCCACAGGCCGAAGGTGCCCACAATGGCCAGCCAGCCATCGGTACCACCGGGCAGGGTGTAAGGATTAAACAGCGCGTTAAATTTCGGTACGGTCTGCACCTGGATAAGTAACGTCCAGCGCATCAGCCAGCACAGCGCCATCGCGCTAAATGCAAGTAATATGCGCAGCGGCAGTGATAAGGGGTTACGGAGCACCAGCCCGCACAGGACAAGCGAAACAAGCCATAGCGCAACCCAACCGATAGCGTAGTGTCGTGCTAACGGGGCAACGTTCAGCCATTGGCGAATAGCCGAACCGGAAAGCGTGTTGCCGCTCACCCATATCACCACGACTAAAGCCAGTACCATCAGGGTGACTGTCTGCCCCCACGCCAGTTTGCGGGTCAATGTTCCTTCGCGTTTTGTCGCGGCGATGAGCAGGGCGAGAAACGTTTGCAGCGCGCTGAGGAACATCGCAACCGGAAAGGCGTAGCTGAACCAGACGGGACGCGCCTGCACTACCGACACTTCGCGGCCGGTGTATACCAGCAACCCGATGGCTGACAAGGCGCTACCTATCGCCAGCCACTTAGTGACGCTGTAACTTTTAAGCGTTAACCGTTTAACATGCTGCGCCAGAAACCACAGACCTAAGAAGCCGGTAAATAGCGGTAAAAACAGCGCGCCCCAGGGCATCCAGGACCACGGCGTCGGCCAGGCGTAGAAATGCCAGACGCGGGCGGTTTGGTGTAAGTCAGCGGTCAGCGCCAGCGGCGCGGTAATCGCGCAGGTCAGGGCGATTAACAGCGTCAGATTTTCCAGCTCCGGCATCTCTTGTTTACGCCAGTGAAGTACGCAGGCGAACAGCGCGGCGCAGGCGGCAATGCCGATGAAAAAGAAATATTGTACGGCCCAAGGTAACCAGCTTACGTCCTGGGGATGGGCCAGAACCTCTTCAATAACCAGTGAATGGTTCATTTAAACCTCCTGCCAGAGAGCGGGTTGAGCACGTCCCATCAACGGGGTTACGAACGCTTCGTCCAGACCCAGATAGAACACGTGCGGTGATGTCCCGTTTTCCGGTTTCAGGACTTTGATGGCGTCATGGTGTTCACGCAGCATTTGAGAAATCCGGCTGTGCGGATCTTTGATATCGCCTATGATGCGCGCGCCGCCGACGCAGGATTCCACGCAGGCCGGGAGCAGGCCAGCTTCGAGGCGATGAACGCAAAAGGTACATTTATCGGCGGTTTGTGTTTCATGGTTGATGAACCGCGCATCATAAGGGCAGGCCTGCACGCAGTAGGCGCAGCCCACGCAGCGCGTGTTGTCGACCACCACAATGCCGTCTTCGCGTTGGAAGGTAGCCTGTACCGGGCAAACGGGCACGCAGGGAGGATTATCACAATGGTTGCACAGCCGCGGCAGCAGGACGTTGGTGACGCTCTGCTGACCTTCAATCTGCACCTGGTACTGGTTAACGAGGGTGCGAAATTCACCCTGCGGCGTCTGGTTTTCAATGGCGCAACTGACAGTACAGGCCTGGCAGCCGATACAGCGTCGCAGGTCAACCAGCATGGCGTAGCGATGCTGAAGTGAGCCTTCATGGCGTTCAGGCGAGAAGGGAAATTGCGCCTGAGCCAAGGGTACCAGTGATGCGCCAGCGGTCAGGACGCCCAGTTGCTGGAGAAACTGCCGTTTACTGCTGTCCATATTTTCTCCCGTCACGATGCAACAACGAAACATTGGTCACGCCGTTGGTTTGCGTGTGATGAATAAAGAATCTTGATGATTTACAGTGTAAAAATCGTGACGGGGGGTACTCTATTGTGGTTAACCACATACCCGGCTTGTTGTTGATCTAAAACAACATAATTGACAGGGATAATTGAGTGGGACTCAACGTAGCAAAATGTCTGACGGTGCTGGTGTCGCTATGGATGCTAAGCGGTGTGGTCAGGGCTCAGACATGGAACATTGGCGTTTTGGCGATGCGTGGGGAGGTCTCCACGCGTAATCACTGGCAGCCGCTGGAAACCCTGTTGAATCAGCAAATTCCCGGCGAACAGTTTCATATTCAACCGCTGGACCTGCGGCAGATGCAGGAGGCGGTGAATCGTGGAACGGTACAATTTGTGGTCACTAATCCGGCGCAATTTGTTCAACTAAACAGCCGCGCTGCGCTACGCTGGCTGGCGTCACTCCGTTCTACTCGCGGGGGGAAAGCCACCAGTAATGTGATTGGCAGCGCGATCCTCGTCAGGCGCGATAGCGGGATAACCTCCGCACACGATCTGATCGGCAAAACGGTGGGTGCCATTGATGCTCAGGCATTTGGCGGCTATTTGCTGGGATATAAAGCGCTCAGCGATGCCGGGCTGCGCCCGGAGCGCGATTTGCGCCTGACGTTTACCGGATTTCCCGCCGATGCCTTACTCTATTTATTACGCGAAAAAGCCGTGCAGGCGGTGATTGTGCCGGTGTGCCTGCTGGAAAAAATGGACGAAGAAGGGCTTATTCGTAAAACAGATTTTACGGCCGTGCTTAACCATCCTACGTCGATTCCCTGTTTAACCAGTACGCCGCTCTATCCTGACTGGTCATTTGCGGCACTGCCTGCGGTAAGCGACGAGCTGGCCGATCGCGTCACGCGGGCTCTGTTCAACGCGCCGCAAAACGCGACGTTTCGCTGGGGGGCGCCCGCCTCGACCCGCGAGGTGGAAGCGTTACTGCGCGATGTCCGCCAGCATCCGCAGCAGCGCCAGCTGTGGCTGGATGTCAAAAGCTGGTTTATTCAACATCGGCTGGCGATGGGGGCCGCGGCTCTCGTACTGTTGTTGCTGACGCTCAATTACATCTGGGTGATGCTGCTGGTCCGCCGACGCGGCAGGCAATTGGAGCGAAACAACGTATTGTTGCGCAAACAGGAACAGGAGCTGGAAACCGCTCGCCAAATGAGCGTGCTTGGCGAGATGACGTCGGGTTTTGCCCACGAGCTCAATCAGCCGCTATCGGCTATCCGTCATTATGCGCAGGGCTGTCTGATCCGCCTGCGTAGTCAGGATCAACAGCATCCACTGCTGCCCGCGCTGGAGCACATTGATACCCAGGCGCAGCGGGGGGCTGATACGCTGCACAATCTTCGCCAGTGGGTCAGCCAGGCACAGGGCAATCCGGTGATGACCGATGACTGGCAGGTCGTCAACGTTCATGATGCTATTCATCACGTCTGGCAATTATTACGCATGCCACAGCAATTCCCGGCGGTAGCGCTGCAAACGCAGATCGGTAAGGCGTTAACATTAACGTTGCCAAGTGTTCTCCTCGAACAGGTACTGGCCAATGTGGTTCTCAACGCCGCCCAGGCGGGGGCAACCACCGTGTGGTTTAGCGCTCAGCGTGAGGATGGTGATGTGAGTATTCAGGTGCAGGATAACGCCGGAGGTATTGATGAGGTGCAGCTGTACCAGGCTTTTCAACCGTTTATGACCACCCGTAAAGAGGGCATGGGGCTGGGGTTAGCCATTTGTCAGCGGCTGGTGCGCTACGCAAACGGAGACATTGAGATCAAAAATCATCAGGCTCCAGATGAAAAAGCGGGCGTGGTAGTGACATTACATTTTAAGCAAAACCCGGAGGGAGGCCGTCGTGGCAATCATTCATCTGCTGGATGACGATATTGCCGTCACCCAGGCTTGCGCGTTTTTACTGGAAAGTCTGGGATATGAGGTGTGTTGCTGGGAGCAAGGCGAAACATTCCTCACCGAGGCAAATCTGCATCAGGTGGGCGTACTTTTGCTGGATATGCGTATGCCTGTACTGGATGGGCATGCTGTGCATGAAGCCATGCGCCAGCGTGAGAGTACGCTGGCGGTGGTATTTCTCACCGGGCATGGCGATGTGCCGATGGCGGTTGAGCAAATGAAACGCGGTGCGGTCGATTTTTTGCAAAAGCCGGTTTCCGCCGCGCCTCTGCAAGCGGCGTTAGAGCATGCAGTGCAGATTTCTCACGCCGCCTTTTCGCGACAAGAGATCGTGGTTTGCTATCAGCAGCTTACGCCAAAGGAGCGAGAACTGGCGCAACTGGTAGCAAAAGGGTTAATGAATCGGGAAATTGCTGATGCTATGAATATTGCCGTGCGCACGGTTGAGGTTCATCGGGCCCGGGTGATGGAAAAAATGCAGGCGGGGAGTCTTGCTGAACTGGTTAATCGACTGCAGAGGATTCAGTAAATTTATGACATTTATTTGATTTTCATTGAATTTTGTCTAATCCGTCAGACTGATATATGCTGTTGGTTTGAGTTAATGACGAGCGGGAAAAAATGGGAAATCAGACCAAAGACGATGAGTTGTACCGTGAAATGTGCAGAGTAGTCGGTAAAGTAGTGCTGGAAATGCGCGATCTGGGACAAGAGCCTAAGCATATCGTCATTGCGGGAGTACTGAGAACCACCCTCGCCAACCAGCGCGTGAAGCGCAGCGAGTTAGAAAAACAGGCTATTGAGACCGTAATTAAAGCATTAGCCGGTTAATCCACAAAAAGAGGATGGTGGTCTCGTTCGCCGTCCTTTTATTCTCGTCACGTTAATTTATCAATATATATAATTTAGTGCTGCAATTAGAGGCGTAATCTTCGCTGTATATTAAGTTATATTCCGAGTGATATATTAAAATATATATGCGAGTAGAGTCACAAATATTTGCAAAGCATGTGAAATATTATTTCAACTTATCTTAATGATAATAAATCTCACTCCACATTAATTATTTCCCTTCCGTTTTTTAATTGATGACGATCAAAACTATGAGCGCTGAATAACCACATTATCTTTACGCCTAACCCTAAAGGATTAGATTCATTCAGTTTAACCACCGTCATTTTACGCGATCAGGTTAGGGCAAAAATTTACGTGTTGTTGGCAACATTAACCGCCCGAAATGGCTTGAGCTGCACGGGTTTAATTTAGCCTGGAGGTGTTGCTAACACAGCGTTTGCGAAGAGGATGCGAAATAAATGAATCAGGTTGATCGTCAATTTTTAGATTGTGGTTTAACGCGGCTTGAATTTCTGCGGATATCAGGAAAAGGTTTGGCGGGATTAACCATCGCCCCTGCACTGTTATCACTTTTTGGTTGTAAGCAGGAAGATATCGACAGCGGTACCGTGGGGCTTATCAATACGCCGAAAGGGGTGCTGGTGACCCAGCGAGCGCGCTGTACTGGCTGCCACCGCTGTGAAATTTCCTGTACCAATTATAACGATGGTGCCGTGGGGACTTTCTTTTCCCGTATAAAAATCCATCGCAACTTCTTCTTTGGCGATGATGGCGTCGGGTCCGGTGGCGGACTGTATGGCGATTTAAACTATACCGCTGATACCTGTCGTCAGTGCAAAGATCCGCAATGCATGAAGGTCTGCCCCATTGGCGCTATTACCTGGAAACAGGAAGACGGCTGTATTGCGGTGGATCATAAACGTTGTATTGGCTGCAGTGCTTGTACCACCGCCTGCCCGTGGATGATGGCGACCGTGAATACCGAAACAAAAAAATCCTCAAAATGTGTGTTATGTGGGGAGTGCGCCAATGCTTGTCCGACTGGGGCATTAAAAATTATCGAGTGGAAAGATATTACTGTTTGATAGATAGCAGGTATGCCTGATACGCGCCATTAATTGCCAAAAATATCGCAGTTTTGCAAAAAAACTGCCTGAAGGATGGCGGGTATATCTATTAAACCTTCTTGCAAAGGAAAACATGATGGCTAATGGTTGGACAGGTAATATTTTACGGGTCAATCTCACCACGGGGAATATCACCCTTGAAGATTCCAGTAAATTTAAAAAATTTGTCGGCGGGATGGGCTTTGGTTATAAAATTATGTACGACGAAGTTCCGCCAGGCACCATGCCTTTCGATGAAGGGAATAAACTGGTTTTCGCCACCGGGCCATTAACGGGCTCTGGTGCCCCTTGTAGCTCCCGCGTCAATATCACCTCCTTATCGACTTTTACCAAAGGCAATTTAGTGGTGGATGCTCATATGGGCGGCTTCTTTGCTGCGCAAATGAAATTCGCCGGTTACGACGCCATTATTATCGAAGGCAAGTCCGCGACGCCTGTCTGGATCAACATTAAAGACGAAAAGGTCAGCATCGAAAAAGCCGATTTCCTGTGGGGTAAGGGAACGCGCGCCACAACCGAAGAGATTTGCCGCATTACCAGCCCGGAAACCTGCGTCGCCGCTATTGGTCAGGCGGGTGAAAATCTGGTGCCGCTCTCCTGCATGATCAACAGTCGCAACCACAGCGGAGGCGCAGGTACTGGCGCGGTAATGGGGTCGAAAAACCTGAAGGCTATTGCGGTAGAAGGGACCAAAGGGGTCAATATTGCCGATCGTAAAGAGATGAAGCGGCTCAATGATTACATGATGACCGAGCTCATCGGTGCCAACAACAACCACGTTGTGCCAAGCACCCCGCAGGCCTGGGCAGAATACTCTTCGCCAAACTCGCGCTGGACGGCCCGTAAGGGACTGTTCTGGGGCGCGGCAGAAGGGGGACCAATCGAAACCGGGGAAATCCCGCCGGGTAACCAGAATACCGTGGGTTTCCGTACCTATAAATCCGTGTTCGATCTGGGGCCAGCCGCTGAGAAATACACGGTCAAAATGAGCGGCTGCCATTCATGCCCCATTCGCTGTATGTCGCAGCTCAATGTCCCGCGGGTGAAAGATTTTGGCGTGCCAAGTACCGGCGGTAACACCTGCGTGGCGAACTTTGTCCACACCACCATTTTCCCCAATGGCCCGAAAGATTTCGACGATAAAGACGATGGGCGCGTGGTGGGAAATCTGATTGGTCTGAACCTGTTTGATGATTATGGCATCTGGTGTAACTACGGGCAGTTGCACCGTGATTTTACTTACTGCTATTCGAAAGGCGTCTTTAAGCGCGTACTGCCAGCTGAAGAGTATGCGGAGATCCGCTGGGATCAGCTGGAAGCGGGCGATCCTCATTTTATTAAGGATTTTTACTACCGGTTGGCGCATCGCGTGGGGGAACTCAGCCATCTTGCGGACGGATCGTATGCCATTGCTGAACGCTGGGATTTGGGCGAAGAGTACTGGGGTTATGCCAAAAATAAACTGTGGTCGCCGTTTGGTTTCCCTGTCCACCATGCAAACGAGGCCTCTGCACAGGTGGGGGCTATCACCAACTGTATGTTTAACCGTGACTGTATGGCGCACACCCATATCAACTTCATCGGTTCCGGTTTACCGCTGAAATTACAGCGCGAAGTGGCGGGCGAGCTATTTGGTTCGCAGGATGCATACGACGAAACCAAAAACTACACCCCGATCAATGCCGCCAAGATCAAATACGCCAAATGGACGCTGCTGAAAGTCTGCCTGCATAACGCGGTTACGCTGTGCAACTGGGTGTGGCCGATGACGGTTTCACCACTCAAGAGCCGTAACTATCGCGGAGATTTGGATCTGGAAGCAAAATTCTTCCAGGCGGTCACCGGCGATGAAACCACGCAGGAGAGTCTGGACCTGGCCGCTGAACGCATCTTTACCCTGCACCGTGCCTATACGGTCAAATTGATGCAAACCAAAGATATGCGCAATGAGCACGATCTCATCTGCTCCTGGGTGTTTGATAAAGATCCGAAGATCCCGGTCTTCACTGAAGGGACCGACAAGATGGACCGGGAAGATATGCGTCAGTCGCTGACGATGTTCTATCAGGAAATGGGCTGGGATCCAGAGCTGGGTTGCCCAACGCGTGAAACCCTGAACCGACTCGGACTTGAAGATGTAGCCGCTGATTTGGCTGCACAAGATCTGTTGCCGGCGTAAGGAATGCGAGATGACTAACGTGAGCGACGTTCTGACCCCCGTTGAGGCGTTTCCTGACGAAGTGGATAGCCGAAAGAGACAGTGGCTGCAGGCGTTTCACCCGCCTGTAGAACAGATGAATGCGCCCCAGGTTCAGGAACCAGCCAGCCCGGAGTTGATTGTGGCAGATTTTATCCGTCAGCATTCAGCATCGGGGCAACTGGTGGCGCGCAGTGTCTTTTTGCTGCCGCCTTATTCGGTTCCTGAAACCGATCTTTCCGCGCTGCTGGATGTGCTGGGCCAGGACGCGAATGGTGCGGATATCACCTGTGTGCAGGGTGCGGAAGAAGCATATTTCTATTCGACGCAAACCATGACGGCAAATTACGCCGACATGTGTGTGCAGGTGGTGGAAAACGACATCTGCCGTGCGATTGCCGAGGCGGTACGCTTCGACTGTCGAACGTATCCTCGCCCTTATAAGGTCGCCATGTTGACGCAACCGCCGTATCGCTTTGAGTCTCAACAGATTGCCGCTGCGCTCACGGCCATGGAAACGCATCCCGATTATGCAGATATACGGACTGTGGAATCGTCAAATGCGGAGCCTTATTTGTTCAGCGAACGTTTTATGAGTTATGGCAAAGCGTACGGCCTGTGCGAATGGCTTGAGGTTGAGCAGTATCAGAACCCCTGAATTATTCAGGTTGATGTCATGGAACGTGTGGACGACCACTGTCACAGTATTAGAGGATAACCCGATGTCCTTCACCCGACGAAAATTTGTCATTGGCATGGGGACGGTGATTTTTTTCACTGGCCCAGGTCAAAATCTGTTAGCGAGTACCAGGAGTTCTAAAGACGTACATTACGTCATGATTCACGATGAATCACTGTGTAACGGATGTAATATCTGCGCCCGCGCATGCAGGAAAACCAACCATGTTCCTGCGCAGGGTAGCCGTTTGTCGATAGCTCATATTCCGGTTTCGGACAACGACAACGAAACGCTGTATCACTACTTCCGTCAGTCCTGCCAGCACTGTGATGATGCTCCCTGTATTGAGGTGTGTCCGACCGGCGCCTCATGGCGAGATGACAACGGCATTGTGCGGGTAGACACGTCTTCCTGTATCGGCTGCAGTTACTGTATTGGCGCGTGTCCTTATCAGGTGCGCTATCTCAACCCGCAGACCAAAGTGGCGGATAAATGCGACTTCTGCGCTGAATCTCGTCTGGCGAAAGGTTTCCCGCCGATCTGTGTTAACGCCTGCCCGGAACATGCGCTGATTTTTGGTCGCGAAGATAGCCCGGAAATTCAGACCTGGTTGAGAGAAAATAAGTATTACGAGCATCAACTTGCAGGCGCCGGGAAACCCCATCTGTATCGTCGGTTCGGTCAACATTTGATTAAAAAGGAAAATGTATGAACGCGTCGCAGAATGCCGAACAGTTTCACGCCCAGCTTGCGCAGTATGTTCCCCTGTTTTCACCGGACTACTGGCCTGTGTGGTTGGTCATCGCCGGGTTAATGCTGGTGGGGATGTGGCTGGTGCTGGCGCTACACGCCATGCTGCGCTTTCGGGCCGCGCATAAAGTGTCGGCAGGGCACGGTGAGAAAGTCTATTTATACTCGAAGGCCGTTCGTTTGTGGCACTGGTCGAATGCGCTGCTATTTCTGCTACTTCTGGTCAGTGGCCTGGTCAATCACTTCTCCGCTGTCAGTGCGTCGGTGATGAAAAGCCTGCTTACCGTGCATGAGGTCTGCGGCTTTTTGCTGCTTGCCTGCTGGATTGGCTTTGTCCTGATCAATCTGATTGGCGGCAACGGGCATCACTATATTATTCAACGTCAGGGCTGGATCGGACGAGCGCAAATACAAACGCGTTTTTACCTGTTTGGCATTATGCAGGGCGAGTCACACCCATTCCCGGCATCAAAGCGTTGTAAATTCAACCCGCTACAGCAGGCGGCCTATGTTGGCGTGATGTACGGCTTACTGCCACTGCTGCTGATCTCAGGGTTGTTATCGCTCTATCCGACGGTTGTCGGTGACCTGTTCCCCGGCGTGCGTTACTGGTTGCTCCAGGCGCACTTCGCGCTGGCAATAATCAGTCTGTTTTTCATTTTTGGGCATCTTTATCTCTGCACGACAGGTCGTACGCCGGGCGAAACCTTCAAGTGTATGGTGGATGGCTATCACCGGCATTAAGCGATGATGATTACGCGAAGTGACTTACGGGCCTGGCGCGTTGGGCCCGTAATGTATCGCTGGTTTCTACGCGCGTTTCCAACTGGCGGAAGCTATGCTGATGTCCATCGTGCGCTCCAGCGGGATGGGTATACAGACTGGGCAAATAGCCTGGTGGAATACGGTTGGTCAAAATGGCGGGAAGAGGCGAGTTTTGCCCAGCAGGATATTCGCGCGATGGGGAATATTTCCCGTGTGCAAACGGCGGGGGAAATCAGCCCTCCGCTGGCGAGTGCGGAAGATAATGCCCGATTCAGTTGTGCAGGCGATAACGTTAAAATCACCAGCGCCGGGTATGCCGCACAGATCGCCAGCGCAGGTTACAGCGCACGTATTGGTAGCGTAGGCTATAACGCGCATATCGGCAGTTCAGGCGATCGCGGGCGAATTGCGGTTGCGGGAAATTCGGCACGTATCAGTAGCGTGGGTGACGGGACGCGTATCGCCAGTACCGGCATGCGCGTACGCATCAGTTCGCTCGGCGACAGAAATCGGATTGCTTGCGGTGGTGATTTAACTCAGTTGGCCTGTTTTGGCGCAGAGTCTAAAATCGCCAACTGCGCCGACAACATCCACATTATTGCCAGCGGAGAGAACGCCGTTGTTGCCAGTACCGGTGTTGTCGATTCGATAATACTCGGTCCCGGCGGCTGCGCGGCGCTAGCCTATCACGATGGCGAGAGAATGCGTTTTGCGCTTGCCGTTGAGGGGGAAAATAACATTCGGGCGGGCGTGAAATATCGGCTCAACGAAGACCACCAGTTTGTGGAATGTTGAGCCGTGATCTCATTTTAACGCGAAGCGGCGTTGGGTGATTTTCTCCAGACTCAGGCACAGTAGGTAATAGACCAGTCCCGTAAAAATAAAAATGGCTGCCGGATAGATTTGTACCCGGCTGTTAACCTGACCCGCAACCGTTGTGAGTTCCGGCACGTTAACGATAAACGCCAGCGATGTGTCCTTCAGTAATCCAATAAAAATCCCCGTCAGCGATGGCAGTACGTTACGCAGCACCTGCGGCAATAAGATAAGCCACAGGGCCTGATACGGGCGAAAACCCTGAACCACGGCAGCATCATATTGCCCGCCAGGCAGCGCGCTAATTCCTGCATACACTGAGTGCATGACCGAGGCGGCGGTGAACCATGCCAGCGCCAGCGTCACGGTAACGGCTCCGGGGAGATCGCTTCCGGTCAGCATGGGTAGCAAATACCACATCCAGAAAATCACAAAGATTAGCGGAATGCCGCGAATAAACTCCGCCCAGATAAACAACCCGTTGCGAACCGTGCCAGGAAAACGCCAGGCGCAGCAGGCAAGAACTATCCCACCAGGCAAGGCCAGCAGCGCCGCGCCGAGAGCCATCAACAAAGTGAGCAGAACGCCGCCGGGTTGTCCCTGGGCCACCCGTCCCCACAGGAGATAATCAAGATTGTCGGTAATGACCGAAATGTTAGCGATCATGCAGTGTGCTCCTGACGCTGAAGATACGCGTTTTAACCTTGGACGATTTACCCGATGCAGGCCGTGGGCCAAGACGCGTAAGCAGCATACCCAGAATGATGCCGGTGAACAGATAGAGCGCAGTGCCAACAGCAAAGGCTTCCAGCGCGTGCGCGTTGTAGCTCTCAATTTGCCTCACCTGGTAGGTTAGCTCAGCAAATCCAATACCACTGGCAAGCGAGGAAAGTTTCATCAGGTTAAGGTATTGCCCAACAATGGGTTGCCAGGCGTTCGCCAGTCCCTGAGGAAGCAGAATGTGACGAAACGTCGCCCAGGATGAAAAACCCTGCGCCACGGCAGCCTCACGTTGTCCGGCATAAACCGCCTGTAAACCAGAGGCGATCTCCTCGACCAAAAATGCCGAGGTAAATATGCCCAGCCCCCATGCTGAACAGATAAACTCTGGTGTTAACCACCAGACATCGCCTGGCAGAATAGACCAGGGATGCTCTGCATTGATGAAGGTAATGACGTTGCGGGGCAGCCAGTTCCATGCGGCAAAATACCAGAACATCAGTTGCACCAGTAAAGGCGTGTTGCGAAACACCGAAACCCATACACTGACCACCGCTTTGTTGAAGCGATGGCCCGTCAGACGCAGGCCGAGTAGGAAGATGGCAATGAGCGTGGCGAGTACGACACCTGCCAGTGTCACCCAGAGCGTGGTGAGAAAACCGGAAATTATCCATTGCAGAGGTTGCCCGCTCAGCACTCCCTGCCAGTCCATTGCAAGCATTATAGCGATGACTCCTGGTGTAACGGGTCGAGCACTTTTTTCAGGAAACGCTGGGTTCTCGGGTGCTGTGGTCGGGTGAAAAAATCCTCCGGCGCGGCCACTTCAAGAATTTCTCCGCCATCGATGAATACCACGCGATCGGCAATCTCACGGGCAAAATGCATTTCATGGGTCACGACGATCATGGTGATACCGCTGTGGGCCAGGTTTTTCATCACCTGTAATACCTCGCCGATCATTTCCGGATCCAGCGCGGAGGTGGGTTCATCAAACAGAAGGATTTGTGGCGATGAGGCCAGCGCGCGGGCGATGGCCACGCGCTGTTGCTGCCCACCGGACAACTGTGCGGCATAGGCGCTCGCTTTTTCTGCCAGTCCCACCTGATCCAGCAATTCGAGTGCCCGACGCGCGGCTGCCGCCTTGTTCCAGCCGTGAACATATTCCAGCGCCAGCGAGATGTTCTGATGCGCTGTCAGATGCGAATAGAGATTGAATTGCTGAAAAACGAAACCGATACGGCTGCGTAACTGGCGTAATGCTGCCCCGCGCAACTGACTAATTGGTTTGTCATCAATGAAAATCTCGCCACCGCTGAGCGACTCAAGCTGGTTGATAAGGCGTATAAGCGTGGATTTTCCCGAGCCAGAAGGGCCCAGAATAGTCACCACTTCACCGGGTTCAACTGACAGGCTGACGCCGTTAAGTACGGTGTGAGTGTCAAACTGTTTGATGACATTGCGCAGTTCGACGCTTGCCTGGCGCAAATGGTTAAAATCCGCCGCGGAAACTGCACAACGATGAAACAGGGCTGAGAGCATATTACTTCGCTTCTATTTTAAAGGCGCGGGGTTGCGGATTTTTGGTTTCAGGGCCAAACCAGACATCATAAATTTTTGCCGCCTGCCCGGTAGATTCCAGCCTCAAAAGCTCATCATTGACGGCTTTTAACAGCGCTGGCTCACCTTTTTTCACTCCCACGCCAATCTCTTCTTTGCTCAACAGGTCAGGCAGAATTTTGAAATCTGCTTTATCCGGCGCACCGCTTAATAGACCGGCCAGAATCGTACTGTCTTGGGTGATGGCCTGAACATTGCCATTGCGTAGCGCGGTTAACGCCAGTGGAATATCGTCGTAGGCCAGCACACGTGACTGCGGGAAGCGCTGATGTAGCGCCTGCTCACCGGTAGTGCCTTTCACCGCACCGATTCGCGCTTTGCTGTATGCATCGAGCTGGTCCGGGGATTTGGCCGGTACCAGGAACTGCTGCCCGGTAACAAAATAGGGGACGGAGAAGTCAATGACCTGCGCCCGCTCAGGCGTAATCGTGATATCCGCCACGATTAAATCGGCTTTACCGGATTGTAATAATGGAATGCGGTTTGCCGGATTAGTCGCCACCAGTTCCAGTTTTACGCCGAGGGATTTTGCCAGCGCTTCAGCAAAATCAACGTCATAGCCGACAATCTTATGCGTTTTGGCATCGATGGAGCCAAACGGCGGATTCGCGTCGAATGTCGCAACTTTTACTACACCTGCGGCTTTGATATCGGCCAGTTGGTCAGCCTGAGCCTGCGAGGCGGCAATGCCGGTGGCCAGCAGCACACCGAGTGCAAGCAGTGTTTTTTTAGCGCGGTAAGTTTTCGTTGCCATCATGATGTAAATCCCTGTCGTTTTTGGTTTGTGCTTTTTACGCTCCCATAACTTACGTTCAGGACAAAATAAGAAAAAATTCTTATCTATTTACAAAATGTTATTAGTGAAAGCGGTGTTAACAATGGGTAAACGCAATGGGAAATGTAGATAAGAGGAGGGGCATAGTCTGGCGGTAAAAAAACCGGCATTGCGCCGGTTTGGAAATCAGATTTTACAGGCGTCGCCGCAGTCATTATCAGCAATAATGTCCTGCGCTTTCTTGTCAGCATCTTCCAGACGTTCAGCATTACGCTCTTGCGCTTCTTCCAGTCCATCAAAGACCAGATTATCGAGATCAATTTCCATCATTCACCTGCTCAGGTTCAGCGTTTAACATCACATTATTATATTGCAAAAATGTTGCTTAACAGCAGCGATTCTTGCTACTTAGCGTCGAACTCAATTCGGGGTGCCTGTTTACCCGTCAATTGACCAACAGTTCGCCATTGCTAAAGAACCGTGAAGCGTAAATACCGAAAAATGCTTGTGCCCTCGACTGTTCTACTCCCACTTTTTCATTAACGTGATGCGCGATCATTTTTAACAAATTAGCGACAAAATCACTATACATATAACTTAATATCTTTTATACATTAATTGTTCAACCCTGCGACTATTCCACAAAAGAGAAAGCTATATGGAACAGACACCTGATAAGAAAAACGATAATTTTCAAAAAGATGGCAAAGAACAGTTCAATCGCTCGATCGGTCTTATTTCAAACTTTGCGTTGGGTTTTACCTACCTTTCGCCGCTTACCGCCGTCTATTCGCTGTTTGCACTGGCCGTAACGCTGGCGGGGCCGCCCGCAGTCTGGTGGATTTTAATCGTCGCATGTGGACAACTTTTAGTGGCGTTGGTGTTTGGTGAGGTCGCTTCCCAGTATCCGATAACCGGCGGGCTTTATCCGTGGGCCAGAAGGTTATGGGGCAAGAAATATGCGTGGATCGCTGCCTGGATTTACCTGTGGGCACTGGTGGTCACCATTACGTCAATCGCGGAATATACTTCAACATTTGTTGAGTCGCTCTTTCACTATGGTCAGACGCCAGCCACTATGTTGGCGACTTCCGTCCTGCTGCTGCTTTTGATGATGGCTGTTAATATGTCCGGGACTAAAAATCTGGCTCGGGTCGCAAAAATTGGCTTCTGGTGTGAAATCGTTAGCGTGATTGCGCTGGGAATTTATCTGCTGATATTCCACCGTTCGCAGCCATTCTCCGTAATTTTTGATTCGATGGGCGTGCTGGCGCATGACGGCAGCTATTCCACCGCATTTATGTCTGCCGCGCTGATGGGGCTGTTTATGTTCTTTGGCTTTGAGGCCTGTGGTAACGTTGCGGAAGAGGTACAGAATCCAAGTAAAAAGATCCCGGTTGCGATGATTTTAAGCATCGTATTTGGTGCGATTTCGGCGATTATTTCCGTCATGGGATATCTCCTGGCTTCACCAAATCTGGTCAGTATCGTGAATGGCAAAACGTCTGATCCCATTCCGGCCATCCTTAATGAAGCACTTGGTGAAACTGGCGCAACTATCTTTATCATCGTCGCGATTGTGGCGATGCTGTCGTGCATTTTGTCTCTGCAGGCTGCGTTAAGCCGTCTTATCTTTTCTTTCTCCCGCGACAGAATGCTGCCGGGAAGTGAGTGGATGTCAAAGATCTCTAAAAATGGCGTTCCGGATAATGCGATGGTTGTTAGCTGTCTGCTGCCAGTCATCATCTGCGTTTGGGTCTATTTCCAGCCAGACAATCTGTCGCGTATTACCGCGTTTGCCGTCATCGGTATTTATATCTCGTTCCAGATGGTTGTGCTTGCCGCACTGCGCCAGCGCCTGAAAGGCTGGAAACCGGCAGGGGAGTGGACCATTGGCGGTTGGGGCGTGATTGTGAACGTGCTGGCGCTAGCCTATGGATTGTGTGGGATCTGGTTGTTGGCGCAACCGGCAGACAGCAGCGATTTCATCGACCGTTGGACGGTACTGTTCGGCCTGGCGATTGTCGTTGGCTCCGGGCTTATCTATATGTTCCTGACCCGACCGTTTGGTCGCTCTGCGGCTCCGGAAAACGACGCCATTGCCTACGCTAACAAGCTGAATATGGGGCAGGATAACTAAATACTAAGGGCCTTCGGGCCCTTAGTTTTGATAGTGATAAAGGATAAAGTAGTCGCTCTGATAAACAACGGTACTGTTTGCGGGAGAGAGTAATTCACCCACGCGAAAACGTGGCCAACTGGAAAAGATAATTCTGTTTTCCAGATTGGTCAGAATGACATAGTCAGGATGAGCGCAGGAAAGCAGTTCGGCCTCTATCTGACTGACCAGCAGATCGACGGCGGCAACGCCAAGAAACTGATCGTTGTAGTAGATCGGCACTGCCGAGGTCAGGGTGTAGGAAATATTGCAGATATAGTCGACGTAGGGACCGTGGATATAGGCTTTTCCTGCCGGAGGTGAGTGCTTAAACCACTCGAAGGTTCTGAAATCCAGACGTTGCTGGGTGGCCTGATCTAAATCGAGGTGCGCCTGACTCAAACCATTATCTTTCTTATACCACCATTCCAGCAGCCAATACTCTTTTGTGGTGGCAGTGCTCTCAATATGGCTGGCGAACCCGGCCCCTGAACAGTAATGATTGTTACTGAGGGTGCGCTTGATGTGTTGCTGAACGGTAGATCTCACCGATGGATCGAGGACAACTTCTGCTGAGGCCTTTTGCACCCCGGAAATCGCCTCATGGATGCTCCTCGCCAGCGCAACGGTAGAATCTACGGTAGAGGCGGTAATATCATCAATCTTACGAATTAATGCGCTTAAGGATGTCGAAGAGCTCATTGTCTGTCCTGCCTTCACTGATTGTCAGTTCGAGTTATATTTCAGCTTTTTTTCAATAAGGTAATAGGTAAACGAGTCGATGATCCGTGTGGCAAGCTGCACGGATTCTGCCTCGTTGTGAGCCGCCAGCGCATCGGCCAGTGCCGAGTAAAGCGCAATAATTTCGGCATGAATGTTGTCTGCGCGATAAAGTATCGCCACCAGCGATGCCCATTCAGCCTGGACCTGCAGCTCCTGATTGGCCAGTCGCGCCGAATGTGAACTGGCAGCTATCGCCAGTAGACAGCGCATATCGGCCTGGGTCATCAGCTCTGGTGAGTTTGCCTTGCTGAGCACCTCAACAAACTCGCGAAATTTGGCGATATCCGCGCCGGTCATCCGTCTGGAAGCCAGCCTTGCGCTATGGCTGATAATGGCGCAATGCATTTCGCCCAGGTCAGAAAGATAATCCGTACTGATCGCTTTGAACGGATGCAGGGCGCTGTTTTTGCCATCAATATTTTCGCAAACGAAGCTCCCGCCATTACGACCACGAACCGTATGGATAAGATTATTAGCCCGAAGCGTGTTTAGCGCTTCTCTGATAGTGATATGTGAGACACCCATCATTTTTGCCAAATCAGTTTCGTTGGGGAGCTGTTCTTTTGGCTCCAGCAACCCCGTGATAATGGCGTTTGACAGGCGCTGCACTATCTGGTCTGAACGACTGACCTGCCCGATAGGCGCAAATATGACCGCGTGAGTAATCATAATCTTTTCTGCACTCAATTCCCTGAAACAACGACCATTTTTAACACATGCCCGTCAGGCAAGGAAGGTAAGAATGGCCGAGTTATTTTACATGCCTATGCGCAACGTCACTGCACAAGCGGATGTGTGTCCCGATAACCTCATGATGAGCTGAGCAAACGCGTTGGCTAACGATGAAAAGCCTTATCTCGAAAATGTAAAAATTAAGTTAAAAATGCGAGGCTTATCATAGTGTCAATGTTGCGCATTTGAAAATCTTTTACAATATATATATTACATAAGATTCTTTATGTATTAACGGGCAGGAGACAGACATGAAAACCCTGAAGCATTTTATTAATGGGCAATATGTAGCAGGTCGTAGCGAAGATACCTTCGAACTGGTGAGTCCGGTCGACGGCGAAACGTACGCATTATCACCCAACGCCAATGCGGAAGAGGTGGAGCAGGCCTACTCGGCGGCAGAGGCGGCGTTTAGCATCTGGCGAAAATCGACGCCGGCACAGCGGCAAAAGGCGTTATTGCAGCTGGCAGATGAGATTGAACGAAACGTTGAGCGGCTGGTGAACGCGCAGAGTCAGGAGACCGGTCAGCTTCGCCATTTTATTGAGAAGGAAGAGATCGCGGCATCCTGCGATGCCATCCGCTTTTTTGCCGGTGCGGCGCGCTGTCTTGAAGGGAAAGCGGCAGGGGAATATTCCGCCGGGTTTACCTCGACTATCCGCCGTGAACCGCTGGGTATCGTTGGACAAGTCACGCCATGGAACTACCCGTTCATGATGGCGGTATGGAAGATTGCGCCAGCGCTGGCAGCAGGCAATACGGTCGTATTAAAACCCAGCGACACCACGCCGGTCAGCACGCTGCTGTTAGCTGAACTGGCCGCGCCGTTGTTCCCAAGAGGGGCGTTTAACGTCGTATTAGGTAAAGCCAGCACCGGTTCGCTGGTGGTTTCAAACCCGAAGGCCTCACTGGTTTCGATTACCGGTTCGGTCCGCGCGGGTCTACAGGTTGCGGCTTCGGCAGCGGCGAACCTGACCAAGGCACATCTGGAATTGGGCGGGAAAGCGCCTGCGGTGGTGTTTGCTGATGCAGATATGGACAAGGCGATCGCGACGATCACCACGGCAGGCTTCTTCAATGCCGGCCAGGATTGCACGGCGGCTACGCGTATTCTGGTCGAACAATCCATCTACGCTGAATTCCTGGAAAAGCTGGTTCAGAAAACGAAGAGTATTAAATTTGGACCGCCAGCGGATCAGGCTGCGCTATATGGCGCATTGAACAGTAAAAACCAACTGGAGCAGGTGAAAGGCTTTATTGCGCGTTTACCGGCACATGCAAAAATTGAAACGGGTGGGCGTGCCGGGCCAGGTCCGGGCTTCTATTTTGAGCCGACGATCGTCTCCGGATTGCATCAACATGACGAATCTATTCAGCATGAAGTATTTGGACCGGTAATGACTATTCAGCCGTTTTCGACTGATGAAGAGGGTCTACACAAAGCGAATGATGTGGAATATGGTCTGGCCGCCAGCGTCTGGACCAGTAACCATGGTCGCGCACAGCGCTTCAGCATTGACCTCGATTTTGGCACCGTGTGGATCAACAATCACATTCCTCTGTGCGCCGAAATGCCGCACGGCGGGTTCAAAAAATCGGGTTATGGCAAAGATCTCTCATCCTATTCGCTCGAAGAATATACCCGGGTGAAACATATCATGTGTGACATTTCTGAATAGAGAGGATGTCGATGAAAACATTAAACATAGCGGTGCTTTCATTCGTGATGTTCTCGGGCTATAGCCTGGCAGAAAGCACATCGCTGAATACCGTTAAAGAGTACATGGCGGCCTGGAATGCACACGATGCTTCGCGAGCCGCGCAATATCTTGCTGATGACGCAGTCTATTATGATGCCGCCGCTGGCGAACCGATAAATGGCAGAGAAAAAGCTGAAAAAGAGGTTATCGGTGCCTTTATTAAGGCGGTGCCAGATCTGAGCTGGAAAATGGTCGGCAAACCCGTTTACGACGAAGATACCGTGGCGTTTCGTTGGGAATTTTCAGGCAAAAATAGTGGCGAATGGGCAGGGAGTCCGCCGACAAATAATCCGATAAAATTTGAAGGTGTCAGCTATATTCATGTTAAAGCAGGTAAAATCACCTGGCAAGGCGATTATTATGATTCTAAAAAACTGGATGAAGAGTTAAAGCCAGGGAAATAGTCGGCTGTACCCCTTTATTACTATTAAGGGGGACATCTCTTATTTGTGTCGTATTTAGGGCAGTGTGTAGCAATAAGGAAAAAAGTTAATGGCAATTACCAGACGTGATTTTCTCAACGGCGTCGCGGTGACTATTGCGGCGGGGCTTACCCCGCTGGAATGGGTCAGGGCGGCAGGAAAGGGAAACGCATTTATAGATGGAAATTATTATCCGCCAGGGCTGACGGGGCTGCGGGGTAATCATCCTGGATCGTTTGAAATGGCGCATGCAGTAGGCCGCGAGCATAAACATTTTGATTTAAACGCTCTGCCCGTTGAGGAAGAGTACGATCTGGTGATTGTGGGCGGCGGTATTAGCGGGCTGGCTGCCGGTTGTTTCTGGCGCCAGCTTGCCGGTCAAAATAGCCGGATCCTGATCCTCGATAACCATGACGATTTTGGCGGGCACGCCAAACGTAACGAATTTACGAGCTCAGGTAAGAAATTACTCGGCTATGGCGGTAGCGAAGCATTCCAGTCGCCCGCGCACAATTTCAGCCCTGAGGTGCAAAAACTGATGGAAACCGTGGGCGTCAGCGTCACGCGGTTAAAAGAGAGTTTTGACGTAAACTTCTACCCCGACTGGCAGCTCAGTCGTGGCGTGTTCTTCGACAAAAAGAATTTTGGCGAGACAAAAATCGTCAGCGGCGATCCGGGGCGCGCGGTATCTGATGATATCCCGCCGAACAGGCTCAATGGCCGTAAAATTGAAGACTTTATCAATGATTTTCCGCTAAGTGAGCACGACCGAAAGGCGTTGATCGACCTGCACGTCCATCCTGGCGACTATCTTCCGGGCATGACGGTCGATGAGAAAATGGAATGGCTGGATACCCACAGCTACAGTGAATTTTTGGCCACAAAAGTTGGTTTGAGCAAAATGGCGCTGCTCTATTTTCAGCAGCGTTCTAATGACTTCTTTGCCATCGGCATTGAAGGCATTTCCTGTAGCGATGCCAGGGCGTGCGCATTACCCGGCATGGAGGCGCTGGGAATACCGCCGTTGGACGGTGAGTCGCTGGCCGACCTCGAAGAGCCGTATGTTTACCATTTCCCTGACGGTAACGCCGGGCTGGCCCGACTGTTAGTCAGGTATATGCTGCCGGATGCGCTACCGGGTAACACGATGGAAGACTCTGTCCTTGCCAGACTGCATTACGAAAAGCTGGATCTGCCGGAAAACACCACGCGCTTGCGTCTGAATAGCACGGTGATTAATGCGGCCAACACAGAGGATGGCGTGGTGGTGACCTATCTGCGTGACGGCAAAATGCATCGCGTGCGCGGTAAAAACACCATCATGGCGGGCTATAACATGATGATCCCGTATCTGGTGCCTGAGATGCCGGAACAGCAGCAGGCGGATCTCAAACTGAACGTGAAGGCACCGCTGGTGTACACCAACGTGGTGGTCAAAAACTGGCAGGCGTTCAAACAGCTTGGCGTGCATGAATTTTACTCTCCGGCGGCACCTTACAGCCGGATTAAGCTCGACTATCCGGTCAGCATCGGCGGGTATCAACACCCGGCCTCACCGGACGATCCGATGGTCATTCACATGGTCTATGTGCCTACTTATCCGGGCAGTAATTTGTCGGCCAGAGAACAGTTCCGTCTGGGGCGAGCGTATTTACTGGGGACCACATTTGCGACGCATGAGGAGATGATTCGCTCCCAGTTACAGGAAATGTTTGGCTCAACGGGCTTTGATAATCAACGCGATATCTCCGCCATTACGGTTAACCGCTGGGCGCATGGCTATGCGTATTACGCCAACGCGTTGTTCGATGATATGGATAAAATGCCAGAAATTATCGAGCGGGCGCGTCAGCCAGTTGGTCGCATTGCCATCGCTAATTCCGATTCTGACTGGGGCGCTTATGCCCATACGGCCATCGACCAGGCATGGCGTGCGGTTAATGAACTCAAGGATATGGGGTGATCTATGCGTAATGTAACCGTTCTTGCCGCCTGTTTGTTTACCGCCTCTGTGAGTGCAGCGGAATCTAATGGCGAATATATCGCCCGTATCTCTGACTGTGTGGCCTGTCATACCACCGAAGGGGGGGCGGCGATGGCGGGTGGCAAAAAGTTTCCTACTCCGGTAGGGGATATTTATTCGACCAACATTACCCCAGACAAAGCCCAGGGTATTGGTAATTACTCATACGAGGATTTTGACAAGGCCGTACGTCAGGGAATTGCCAAAGATGGTCATCCGCTCTATCCGGCCATGCCTTATCCCTCTTACGCGAAACTTTCTGATGACGATGTACAGGCGTTGTATCGCTATTTTATGCATGATGTCACCCCCTCTGCGCAGCCCAATAAAGAGAATGCCATTCCGTGGCTACTCTCCGCCCGCTGGCCGCTGCATATCTGGAACTGGCTATTTACCGACGCGCCAGCGACGGCTGTAGAACGTGCAAAAACGGATGACAACGCTGCGTTAGTAAAACGGGGCGCTTATCTGGTGGAAGGTCCCGGACACTGCGGTTCTTGCCATACCCCGAGAGGCATGGCGATGAACGAAAAAGCGTATACCAATGCTGATGCCGAGTACCTGAGCGGCGCGATGATCGACGGCTGGTATGCGCCTTCGCTGCGCGGCACGGGAATGTCTGAGCAGGAATTAAAATCGCTGTTGCTGACCGGTAAAAGCAAGCATGCCGCGGTTTCAGGTTCGATGGCTGAAGTCGTTACGCAGAGTACACAGTACCTGACCGATGACGATGCCACGGCGATCGCGCAATATCTGCTGAGCCTGAAAAGCGTGAAGCCTGAAACGGTGCGCGCAGCGGCAACTACGGTGTCCTGGTCGAATTCACCCGAGGCGGGCAAAGTGACCTATAACAGCTACTGCTCAACCTGTCACGGTCTGGAGGGGAAAGGTACGGATGATAACGCACCTTCTTTGATCAACAATCCGCTGGTGATGGTTGATGACCCGACGCCGCTATTCAGAGTGATTGCCCACGGCGCAGAAACACCGACAACGCGTGGCAGCGTCTCCTTTAAGATGCCGGCTTACGGTGGCATGTTAAGCGACAACGAAATGCGCGACGTGATTAATTACGTGCGTAAAAGTTGGGGAGAAGGGAATGGCGAAGTGAGCCAGGAGGACCTGGCAGGGATTAAAAAAGCGTCACATTAAACAGCATGTCGGATGGACAAGGTGCTTGCAGCGCCATCCGGCAGTGCTTAAACGGTGTTTACTCTGATAATACCCACCAGTCGGGTAAACGCCGCCGCCATTTCATGCTCTTCGATACTGGCAAATCCCAGCAGCAGGCCGCTGCGTTTCTCTTCATTCACGTAGTAGCGAGACAGCGGGCGCACCAGCAGCCCTTGCGCATTTGCCTGTTGGGCAATGACAACGTCATCGCTCCCGACGGGCAACTGTAGAATCATGTGCAGCCCGGCGTTGCTGCTGAAGGAGCCAAGATACTGCTCGCCCAACTGGCGACTGATAAGCTCCACCAAGGTTTGGCGGCGACGACTGTACAACTGGCGCATTTTACGAATGTGCGCCGCGTAGTAACCCTCGCGGATAAACTCCGCCAGCGCTGCCTGAATCAACAAATGTCCACCACGATAGAGGTCGTTATGAACCTTCTTCAGCGGCGCGGCGAGCGGTTTGGGCAGTACCACATAACCGAGCCGCAGTGCGGGATAGAGTGTTTTACTGAATGTCCCGATATAGATGACCGGCGTCTCTTCTTCCAGACCCTGCAATGATGGAATTGGCTGGCCGGAAAAGCGAAACTCGCTGTCGTAGTCATCTTCCACTATCCAGCTTCGCGTTTCACGTGCGCGAAAGAGAAGTGCCCGACGGCGGTTGAGGCTCATTACCGAACCGAGCGGATATTGATGTGACGGTGTCACAAAAATCAGCTTTGGCGCAGATTCGCCAGCCTCCAGCGGCACCATACCTTGTTCATCAACCGGGATCGCCGAAAAGTTAACCGCATTGATGCGCAGAATATTTTTGATTCCCCAGTAGCCCGGCTCCTCAATCCAGGCGTTATCCCCCGGGTTGCATAGCGTCCGGGTCACCAGATCCAGCGCCTGGTGAATACCTTCAGTAATCAGAATTTGCTCCGGTGAACACCGCACCCCGCGTGCGGTGCGCAGATAGTCTGCCAGCGCTTCTTTCAGCTCAGTCACGCCGCCTGCGGCATCGTACGTGAGAAACTCCGGGCGCAACCGTCTCGCCAGCCGATCCTGAATTTTTTTGAGCACCCGGTGAGGGAAATGCTCCACATCAGGCACGCCTGGAATAAATGCGCCCCATTGACGGGGGCTGGCGCTGGCATGGCCCAGCAGCTCAAGGCAGCGGGCAGATAAGCGGGTGTGATCCTCCAGTGCGGCGGCAACGGGCTCTTTGTGGGGGCGCAGGTCGAGATTGTCCAGCACGCTGTCGGTGACAAATGTGCCGCTGCTGGTGCGCGCGGAAATATAACCTTCGGCCTGCAATTGCTCGTAAACCCGCAGGACGGTATTGCGTGATAGCGTCAGTTCGCCTGCCAGGTCACGCGACGGAGGCATTCGGGTCGCCGGTTTCAGGCTACCTTCGAGGATGCAACTGCAGATGGCGGCATACAGGCGACGATGCAGCTTTTCATCGGTCTGCTGGCTAAATGCCTGCTTGATCACATCTCCGGCAAGTGAACGCATTTGGATCCTTAAAATAAAACGATTTGGCTCTCGATTAAAGTACCAGATGGCGTCTAAATTTAAAGGGTAATTCAACCTAAATGTATTAATGGACAAGGTGTAGAGAATGAACAATAAAAACCTGCAACAACGTCGTCTGGATGCCACCCCGCGTGGCGTGGGTGTAATGTGTGATTTTTATGCCCAGTCAGCAGAAAACAGCACAATTACCGATATCGAAGGCAATCAGTACATTGATTTTGCCGCCGGGATTGCCGTGCTGAACACCGGACACCGTCATCCTCGCCTGGTGCAGGCAGTCGAAGCGCAACTGCAGGCTTTTACCCATACGGCTTATCAGATTGTCCCGTACGAAAGCTATGTGTCTTTGGCTGAGAAAATCAACGCCGTTGCGCCAATCGACGGCAAGCGCAAAACCACATTCTTCACCACCGGGGCTGAAGCGGTCGAAAATGCGGTGAAAATTGCGCGCGCACATACCGGCCGTCCTGGCGTTATTGCTTTTGGCGGCGGTTTTCATGGGCGTACCTACATGACGATGGCGTTAACCGGCAAGGTGGCGCCGTATAAAAAAGGGTTCGGCCCGTTCCCTGGCTCCGTCTACCACGCACCGTATCCTTGCGAGTTGCAGGGGATTTCTACGGCGGACTCCATCAAAGCGATTGAGCGCCTGTTTAAAGCCGATATCGATCCCACCCAGGTCGCGGCGATTATTTTCGAACCCGTCCAGGGTGAAGGGGGCTTCGTGGTGGCGCCGCCGGAGTTTGTGGCTGCCATCCGCCGTATTTGCGACGAGCATGGCATCGTGATGATCGCCGATGAGGTGCAAAGCGGGTTTGCCCGTACGGGCCAGTTGTTTGCGATGGACCACTACGCTGACAAAGCTGACCTGATGACTATGGCAAAAAGCCTTGCAGGCGGCATGCCGCTGTCTGGCGTCGTGGGCAAAGCTGAAATTATGGATGCGCCTGCGCCGGGTGGTCTGGGCGGAACCTACGCCGGAAACCCGCTGTCAATTGCGGCAGCTCATGCGGTGCTGGATATTATTCGTGATGAACAGCTGTGCCAGCGTGCGGCAGCTCTTGGCGAACAACTGCGCGCCACTCTGACTGACGCGCAAACCGGGTGTCCTGAACTGGCCGAAGTGCGCGGCTTAGGCTCTATGATCGCCGCTGAATTCTGTGATGCAGCGACGGGAGAACCCAACGCAGCCGCCGCACAACGCGTGCAGAAGAAAGCCCTTGAGCAAGGATTACTGCTGCTGACCTGTGGTCAGTATGGCAACGTTATTCGTTTCCTTTATCCGCTGACGATCCCGCAGGATCAGTTCGTCAAAGCGCTCGATATCATTAAAGCGGCAACCAAATAATCCGTTAGTCCTGGTGTTACCCACAGCCGACGGTGGTCATCACCGTCGGCTTTTTTGTCGGCATAAATTGATCTTCCTCGTGTGTCGTGCGGTATTTATCGCGAATGGGTTGCCTGTTATATCGTTATATAATTTAATACACATCGTTTTTACTCCGCTATCCAGATGGTATCCCATGTTAACTTTCCGCTCTTTTGTGCTGGTATGCGCCAGCATGTTGTTTGCGTTTTCTGCCCAGGCCGACCGTACGATCACCGACCAGCTTGGTCGTCAGGTCACGATTCCGGACCACGTCGACAAAGTGGTCGTGCTGCAACACCAGACGCTGAATATTCTGGTCCAGCTTAATGCTCAGCAGGACATTATTGGCGTGATGTCGAGCTGGAAAAAACAGCTCGGGCCTGAGTTTGCGCGCTTTATGCCGGCAATTGCCACATTGCCGACGCCGGGCGATCTCACCAGCGTGAATATCGAAAGCCTACTGGCGATTCATCCACAGGTGGTTTTTGTCGCCAACTATGCGCCTGCGGAGATGATCCAGCAGATTCAGAACTCCGGTATTCCGGTCGTGGCAATCTCATTGCGCAAGGATGCAGCCGGGCAACAGAATAAAATGAACCCGACAATGGCCGATGAAGAGCAGGTCTACAACGAAGGGTTAAAGCAGGGGATTCGCCTGATTGCGGACGTCGTGGGGCGCAAACCGCAAGCTGAGACGTTAATCGACTACGTTTTTGCGGCGCGGGCAAAATTCAATGCGCCGGTCGCAAAAATCCCGGATGCGCAAAAAGTCCGTATTTATATGGCTAACCCCGACCTGATGACTTACGGTTCCGGGAAGTACACGGGACTCATGATGCAGCACGCGGGTGGGCTAAACGTGGCGGCTGCCAGTGTAAAAGGCGCCCGTCAGGTTGCGCTGGAACAGGTATTGGCGTGGAACCCGCAGGTAATTTTTGTTCAGGATCGCTACCCGCAGGTGGTAACGGAGATCCAAAACGATCCTAACTGGCAGGGGATCGATGCGGTAAAAAATCATCGCGTCTGGTTGATGCCTGAGTACGCCAAAGCCTGGGGCTATCCGATGCCTGAAGCGTTGGCGATTGGTGAGCTGTGGATGGCCAAAAAACTGTACCCGGACGCCTACAAAGACGTGGATGTTGATGCGCAGGCGCAAGACTACTATCAGCGTTTTTATGGTGTGAACTGGCAGCCTGATGCAGTTAAGTAAGCGCATTTTACTCCAGCAACCACTCTTAATCGCGACGGTCCTGTTGCTGGGCCTTGGTTCGTTGTGCCTCGGACAATATCCGCTGTCGTTAAGCGAAGTCTTTTATCACCTGATGCACTATAGCGACGCTGAAGGGATTGCCGGTCAGGTTATCTGGACGGTCAGGCTACCGCGAATTCTGATGGCGCTGCTGGCGGGTGGGGCGTTAGGGTTATGTGGCGCGACGCTGCAAGGGGTATTTCATAATCCGCTGGTCGACCCGCATATTATTGGCGTGACGTCCGGGGCCGCTTTTGGCGGAACGCTGGCTATTCTGCTCGGCCTGTCGCCGTGGTTGATGATGGGTTCAACGTTTTTCTTCGGTCTGACGGCGCTGGTCCTGGTGTATGCCATTGCTGCGCTGCAGGGGCTGGAGAATACGCTGGTGCTGATCCTGTCGGGTATCATTTTGAGTGGTTTTTTTGCCGCGCTGGTGAGCCTGATTCAGTATCAGGCTGATACCGAAGAAACGTTACCCAATATCGTGTTCTGGCTGCTCGGCAGCTTTGCGACGGCTAACTGGCATAAAGTTCTGCTGTTGGCGATTCCAGTCGGTATCGCTGCGACAGTTTTGTACCAGCTACGCTGGCGGATAAACCTGTTATCACTCAATGATAAAGATGCCCGATCGCTAGGCGTCGCGGTGGTTCCTCTGCGACGCAGCGTTTTGCTGTGCTGCGCTTTTTTAGTTGCCGCTCAGGTAGCGGTCAGCGGCAGTATCGCCTGGGTTGGGCTGGTTATTCCGCATCTGGCGCGTTTGCTGGTGGGGGTTGATCATCGTCGTCTACTGCCGTGCGCCTTCTGGATGGGAGGCGGTTTTATGATTGTGGTGGATGATATTGCGCGTACCCTGATGCACGCGGAGATACCGCTTGGGATCATCACCGCATTATTCGGCGCGCCGCTGTTTGCTTTTTTACTCATCCGCTCCAGCCGCCGGGAGACATCATGAAACCTGCCGCATTGCGTGTAAATACGCTTACCTATGGGTATCGCGCGCCGCTATTTGAGCCGCTTACATTCAGTTGCCAGAAAGGTGAGATCTGGGCTGTGCTGGGACGTAACGGCCTGGGTAAAAGTACGCTGCTCGATACGCTAACCGGCACGCTACCAGCTTTGGACGGCAGCATTGAAATTGACGGCGGGATAGGGATTGTGGCGCAGCATTGCCACCTGCCATTTCCTTATACGGTGAGCGACGTGGTGCTGATGGGGCGGGCACAGCACGTGAAGCTTTTTGCGCAACCCAGCCAGCAGGATCAACAAAGAGCGACCCAGGCGCTGGAGCAGTTAAATATTGCCCAGCTTGCTTCCCACTCGTTTAGCTCACTTTCCGGGGGGCAACAGCAACTGGTGATGATAGCCCGGGCGCTGGTGACGGAGTGTCAAACGCTGCTGCTTGATGAGCCGTGCTCCGCGCTGGATCTCGCCAATCAGCAGGTGGTGCTTCAGCTCATCAGCGATCTGGCCCATCTACAGGGATGCAGCATTCTTTTTTCGACCCACGATCCGCTGCATGCGTTACAAATAGCCACCCATACTTTGCTGCTGCTCACCGAAGGAAAATGGCGGGCAGGGCCAACGGACAGCATTGTGACGGAAGAGAATCTGTTCCAGGCCTATGGCTTACCGCTGCGAAAACTCAGTCTGGAGAACCACCCGACGCCGTTTATCGCACCGCTGTTTTCTGTTCGTCGTTAAGAGGTAAAAACCCGGCGGCGGTAAGAAACGCCTGACCGCCGTCGGAGAGCATGAATTTAACCAGCGCCATCACCTCGTTGGATGCGTCGAGCACCGCCAGTTGGTATTCGCAGCGAATATTGTGCTCATCAGGGATAGCTACATAATGCACGTCGGGTTGGGCGCGCAGCGTATTCGCGTAATGCGCGTAGCCGATAAACAGATCGGCCAGTCCCTGGCGAAGGATCCAAGCGCTCGCCAGTTCACCAGACGGGATTTTCACCGTATCACGCCCACCAACCAGCGGGATGGCGCGCGCCCTAAGCTGTTGTCCGAGTCCTGGCTCCAGTACATCCATATTGTCGAAAAATGCCCAGGTATAGTCTCCGGAAGGGTCGCAGCCGGGCGTGGATGTACCTATTCGTAGCGTTGGGTCGCGGAGCAAATCCAGCCAGGCGCCGTTTCGGTTGCTGACCAGACTCAGTTGATTCCAGCTAAAGGTTTGCGTGAGGACAGCTTTTTGCAAAGCCAGCAGGCGTTGCGGGTGCTCCCGATTGGCTGAGGCAAAGAGCGCACACGGTTCACCGGCTTCAATACGCTCGCGTAATAAACCGGCCGGACCATATTCCACCTTCACGTCTATTCCGCTATGGCGCGAGAACTGGCTTATCAAAGGGGCAAATGCCAGGCGTAAACTGCCCGCGGCAAACAGAAGAATGGAAGAGGGCATGGTATCCGATCTCTGGCGAAAAAGGGTTTGCGAAGAGGATAAATGATACGCGCTGAGCATAGAGTTTAGAAGGCTTTGGCGCATCGCTTTGTGCCAGCATCATACGGAGTAATGATTAAGCTTAAGGTTACGAACAGGAGGCAATAAAAAGAAATTATGAGGTGTAGCGAAGGGAAATAGCACCAAATCATAGAAATAATTTGGTGCGTCCGAGTGGACTCGAACCACCGACCCCCACCATGTCAAGGTGGTGCTCTAACCAACTGAGCTACGGACGCAAGATGGTGCGTTCAATTGGACTCGAACCAACGACCCCCACCATGTCAAGGTGGTGCTCTAACCAACTGAGCTATGAACGCAATGTTGTAGGTGACAACGGGGACGAATATTAGCGGCACAGACCGAATGAGGCAAGAGGGAAATAGCATTTTTCTTCCTGAACTCACGCGATTGCAGAGTAATTAAGCAAGTTGATTATATTTTGTTGATTTTGCAGCGTGTTTTTTATTCAGACAGTGCGCTGGGGCATAATGGGGACGGTTTGAATGACAGGTGCGCTCAGACTTTAAGCGCAGCAAGGATCGCGGTTTCTATTTTCTCAGGGGTAGTGAACGGCGCAAAACGCTTGAGCGGTTTGCCGTCACGCCCGATCAGGAACTTAGTGAAATTCCACTTGATACGCCCACCCAGCACGCCGGGTAATTCGTTTTTCAGGTAACGAAACACCGGATGCGTAGCCGCACCGTTGACTTCCACTTTCTCAAATATCGGGAAGCTCACACCGTAGTTGATGTGACAGGTTTGCGAGATTTCGTCGGCCCCGCCGGGCTCCTGATTACCGAACTGGTTGCAGGGGAAACCAAGCACCACCAGACCCTGCGCGGCGTACTTCTTGTAAAGCGCTTCGAGGCCTGCATATTGCGGCGTGAAGCCACAATGGCTGGCAGTATTGACCACCAGAACCAGTTTGCCAGCATAGTCGGCCATAGAGACGGGCTCACCATGCAGACGGGTGGCTGTAAGTTGATAAAAGGTGATCATGCCGGAATCCTCAAATAAGATCGCATTACTCATTTTATTATGGTCGCAACTGTCTGATTAATAAACTGACCGTTGAAGTGCTGGCGATTTATTATTTTGTCGGGTTATCGCTAACGTTTTTAAACGCGTCACCCTAGCAGCATCGTAAGGTGACGACTAAAAATGGGGGACGTGACGTTGTGGGCGATTGTCACTGGGACAAACACGTAACAGATATAAAAAAATCCACGCCTGGCGTGGATTTAGAGAGAGTGTGAGAGCAGGGGATTAACGTTCGTGCCTTGCCATTAGCAATACCAGGTCGACGAGGCGATTAGAGAATCCCCATTCGTTGTCGTACCACGCCAGAATTTTGACCATATTGCCGCCAATCACCAGCGTTGACAGGCCGTCGATGATGGATGAGCGCGGGTCACCCTGGTAATCGCTTGAGACAAGCGGTTCATCGCTATAGCCGAGGATCCCTTTCAGTGGCCCTGTCGCAGCGGCGTCACGAAACGCATTATTGACCTCCTCTGCTGTTACATCCCGCTCAAGCGTTACGGTCAGGTCGACAATGGACACCACCGGAACCGGTACGCGCAGCGAGTAACCGGTTAAGCGACCATCCAGCTCCGGGATGACTTTGCCAAGCGCCTTCGCGGCACCGCTGGAGTAGGGGACAATCGACAATGCAGCGGCGCGGGCACCACGAAGATCTTTTTCCGGCTGGTCGTGCAGCGCCTGGCTGTTGGTATAGGCGTGGGTGGTATTCATCAAACCATGCTTAATGCCGAAATGTTGGTGCAAAACCTGTGCGGCAGGTGCCAGACCGTTAGTGGTGCAGCTACCGTTGCTGACGACAAAGTGTTTATCCGCGGAGTAGAGGTGATCGTTAACGCCCATCACGATGGTTAAATCATCGTTCTTACCGGGGGCGGAGATAATCACTCGTTTTGCGCCACCGCTGTGGATATGCACCGCCGCCTTGTCACGTTCAGTGAAGAAGCCGGTTGCTTCAATGACAATATCGACTTCACGCTGACGCCATGGGATGTTGGCTGGGTCGCGTTCGCTGAACACGGTAATGGATTTACCGTTAACCACCAACTGCCCCTCACCGGCGGTGACGTCGGCGTCGAGTTTACCGAGCAGCGAGTCGTATTTCAGCAGATGCGCCAGCGTTTTCCTGTCTGTCAGATCGTTGATTGCCACGATCTGGATCTCCGGGTTACCCAGTGCAGCACGCAGTACGTTACGTCCGATACGGCCAAAACCGTTAATACCGACCTTTACCATGATGAGCTCCTTATCTGTTGTCTCTGGAGTAAATTTAGGCCGGTCACGTGTTGGCGTAAATGACAAAAAAGGATCACTTTACGCCATTTTACGACAGTGAAAGCGCTGGCGATATTCACCAGGCGTCAGGTGAAGCTGTTTTTCAAACAGCCTTCGCAGGTTAATGCTGCTACCAAATCCTGTTTGTTCGGCGATACGCTCCAGCGTCTCGTTGGTCTGCTCCAGACGCTGTCGGGCAGCGGCCAGACGGGCTTCGGCCACGTAGCGTGCCGGTGATGCGCCCGTTTCTCGGGTAAACACGCGGGTGAAATTACGCGGACTCATGGCGACTTTTTCCGCCAGTTTATCCACACTGAGATCGGCGGTGAGGTTCTCAAGCAGCCAGGCGAGCAGATCGTTAATCGGGCCCAGGGTGCTGGTCTGCTGAAGGTTGTAGCGGCTAAACTGGAGTTGTCCCCCGGGACGGCGCAGGTACATGACGAAATCCTGAGCGACGTCGCGCGCCAGACTGAAGCCGTAATCTTCTTCAACTAACGCTAACGTCAGGTCAAAGCCGGAACTGACGCCACCTGATGTCCAGATATGTTCGTCCTGGATATAGAGCGGACCGCTTTCGACGCGCACCTTTGGGAATTCTGCCTGCATGGTTTCCAGTAGCTTCCAGTGGGTGGTGGCTCGTCTGCCGTCCAGCAGCCCGGTTTCTGCCAGCAGCATCGCGCCGCCGCAAATGGATGCAATGCGGCGGGCGTGGGGAGCGGCAAGGCGTAGCCAGTCAACCACCGCAATCCCTTCCTTCGGGTTTTGACCTCTGCCAGTGATGATGATGGTATCGAGAGGTTCGCGAGGATCTATCTCATGCAGTCGATGATCTGCCAGTAGATTTAGGCCGGACTGACCATGGATCACCTGATGCGGTTGCGTTGTCGCTAACTGAACCTGGTAACACGTCTCCGTAGCGCCTTTGGGATGCAGGCGGTTGGCCTGCATCAGAATGTCGGCAATACCGGCGGACTCAAACAGCATACCGCCATCGGGAACAATAATGAGTATCTTCTTCATGTCCTGAAAAGTAATCTTTTTACACAATAAGTCAATGTTACATACTCAAATGGAAAAAGTCTTACCCGTGGCGCAGCGACATTACCGCCACAGGCCGATGGTTTGATGTTGACTCAACGGCGTTGCCTGAGCATCTCCCTTGATTAAGAATGGCGTTGCATTGACCCATTAAAATCACCGCGAGGAGCTGACGCTCCGCTGCACCAAAAATGGACTTGTTCTACAAGTCACTCTCCTGACGAGGTCTTATGAAAATCAGAAGGTTTAGTAATGGAGATGAAATTTCGTTATTCAGCGTCTTTTTATCTTCTGTACATACCCTCGCATCACATTACTACACACAGGAACAAATAGATGCGTGGGCCCCAACGGATATCGACCCGGAACAATGGGCCAATCATATGAAAGAATTACGCCCCTTTGTTGTTGAAGTGGATGGTGAAATAGCTGGATATGCAGATGTTCAGCCAAATGGGTACATTGACCATTTCTTTGTCTCGGGAACCTACCCGAGACAGGGAGTAGGGACACTATTGATGAATCGCATTCATGAAGAAGCCAGACAACGTGGAATT
This sequence comes from Citrobacter sp. Cb028, assembly GCF_030336705.1. NCBI lineage: Bacteria > Pseudomonadati > Pseudomonadota > Gammaproteobacteria > Enterobacterales > Enterobacteriaceae > Citrobacter > Citrobacter sp. Cb028. The sequence goes on from NZ_JAOWCZ010000034.1 coordinate 1,237,275, forward strand.
GGCGAACTGACTTCAAATGTCAGTAAGGCTGCGGAGGCGTTCTTTCTACGACACGGTTTTCATGTTGTGGAACGTGGGTTTCCTGCCTGTCGCGGAGTGACATTACAAAATGCACTGATGCGAAAATATTTGGTGAAAAAATAGAAGATAACTGGGCTAAAGGTCCGCGATCAGCGAGGGCGGACACTCGGCTCTCTGCCCTATGCCATGACAGAGAGCACGCCAGAAATGAATGGATAGTTCTAGTTTGCTTTGCTGTTTTGACGGGATGTGACAATCGTCATTGCTGCCGCCGCCAGAAGTAAGAAACCACTCAAGCCAAAAGTACTGCGCCATCCCAGAGTGTCGAATACCAACCCACCTGCCGTTGAACCCAGTGCAATTGATAGCTGGATCACCGCAACCATTAAGCCACCACCCGCCTCTGCATCTTCGGGTAGTGCCCGCGCTATCCATGTCCACCATCCCGTTGGCGCAGCCGTTGCTAGTAGTCCCCACAGGCTGAGCAATACGGCAACAGCCCAGATGCTGTGTCCAACCAGCAGTAACGCCCCGGCTGTCGCTGACATAAGCAGGGGGATCATGATTAAAGTTTTATAAAAACATGTGTTCAGGAATATTGATACGGCCAGTGTGCCGACAAAACCCGCCACGCCTATTGCGAGCAAAATCAGAGAGAGACCAGAAGGGCCTACGCGGGTTACGGTTTCAAGAAAGGGGCGCACGTAGGTAAATAAGGCAAACTGCCCCATGAAGAAGAGCCCGCAGGCCAGGAGTCCCGCAGGGACAATGGTGATGCGGAACAGATGATGCATAGATTTCTGGGATTTTTGTTTTTTATCGTTTTCCATCGATGGCAGGCTGACCCACTGCCAGATGAACGCGGCTATAGCCAGGGGAACGAGGCATAAAAAAGCCCCTCGCCAGCCCACGGTCGTCCCCAGATAGCTGCCAAGCGGTGCCGCTACAACGGTAGCCAGCGCGTTCCCACCGTTAAAAATCGCCAGCGCGCGGGGAACCTGATGCTGCGGAACGAGCCGAATGGCGGTTGCAGCAGACATGGACCAGAATCCACCAATGACCACCCCAAGCAGGGCCCTCCCCAGGATATAAACCGGGTAGCTGGGTGCCAGGGCGACGACTATCCCCGATATGGCCATTAAAACCGTCAGCCCCTGCAGGAGATGTTTTCGGTTCAGATCTCCGGCAATATGGGAGATAGTCAGGCTGGTAATGACCGCCAGCGCGCCAGAGATTGCAATTCCCTGGCCAGCCAGCCCTTCGGTAATGTGTAAATCACTGGCAATAAGCGTAAGCAGGCTGACCGGCATAAACTCGGAAGCGATCAGCACAAACACGCACAGCGTCATGGCAAACACGCCCCCCCAATGCGCATGCTTTTTTTCGTAATGCGGTTTTAGTCTTACTGTGGACATTATCAGATCTCTTAATATCGAATCGGCCAGGTTCAGGCGCAGTCCGGACAGACGTCATTCAGGAAATCACGTCAAAACATGGATGAAAATGATCTGCAGGCGATTTACAGCCGCCTGCAAATATCAGGCGGCTTGGGGCGGTTATCTTAGGTTGGTATTGAAAAACTGCTCAAATTTAGCAAACGGAATCTTACCCGCAACGTTGTCGTACAGATCAACATGATTTGCCCCCGGCACAATCACCAGCTCTTTCTCATTGCTGCCGATCGCCCTAAAGGCATCTTCAGCAAAATAGCGTGAATGGGCTTTTTCGCCGGTCACGATAAGCGTGGGGATAGTGACTTCATTGGCGTAGCTCAGCAGTGGCATATTCATAAATGACAGCGGCATCGTCGCATTCCAGGCCCCGGTTGAGTTGACCGAACGCGCATGGAAACCACGCGGCATGCGATAATAATCAAAGAATTCTTTCAGAACCGGATTAGAATTTGCGGGTAACGTTTCTGGCAGAATACGTTTCGACGTACTGACGTCCCCCTTTTCATCAACATAAATGTCATGCCCGCCGGGCGCGAAAGCTCCGTTCTTCGCATCTTCCCAGCGCTGTGCGTTCAGATACTGTAATACGGCGCGACGATCCGCAGTGGTATAACGGTCTTTACCATCACCTACGCCATGCCCCATCGCACGGCTCATGTCATACATCACGCTGGTCGCCACTGCTTTCACGCGGGTATCCATCGTGGCGTCGTTTAAGGCCATCCCGCCCCATCCGCAGATACCCAGTAATCCGATACGATTTCGATCAACCTCATTTTGCAGGCCAAGGAAATCAACAGCCGCGCTGAAATCCTCGGTGTTGATATCCGGAGAGGCAACGTTACGCGGATAGCCACCGCTTTCCCCCGTATATGAAGGGTCAAAAGCCAGGGTAACAAATCCCTGCTCAGCCAACGTCTGCGCATACAGACCGCTGGACTGCTCTTTCACCGCGCCGAAAGGCCCGCTGATGGCAATGGCCGCCAGTTTGCGCTCGCCGCGATCCTTTGGAATGTAGAGATCACCGACCAGGGTGATCCCGAAGCGGTTCTGAAAGGTTACTTTACGGTGATTAATTTTCGTACTTTTAGCGAAGGTTTTATCCCATGTCTCGACCAGTGAAACTGGCGCGTTCGGATTGGTTGTATTGGCATAACTCATCGTTGTAACTCCACTTAATGATGCGCAGAGCAGCATGGCTGGTATCGCGGCTGTCAGTTTTTTGGTGAAGGCAGTCATCAAAATCCCCTCATAAAACGTGATAGATACAGGTTTCATACGGACAACACTGCTGTGCTTTGTTGCAATGCGAGCATTATAGTGAGCAGTAATAGTGCTTATTAGAGGGGTAAAATTGCTAGAATTAATACCATATTGTTCTAAATAGTGATGCGATAGCGAGGGAAACGTGATGGCGAAACGGGAAAACTATAATGATTTATACCTGTTCATGCAGGTGGTGCGGGAAGGGAGTTTTACCGCTGCGGCGCAACGACTCGGCCTGGCACAATCAGGTATAAGCCGTTCTGTACGCGAACTTGAAGAAAGACTGGGCGTTCAGCTTCTGGCTCGCACTACGCGTAGGCTATCGCTCACCCATGCCGGCGAACAACTCTACCGTACTATTGAGTCAGGATTCGACGCTTTAGATATGGGGCTTGCCACGCTGGCCCATTATCGCCAGTCCCCGTCAGGTACGGTACGGATTAATGCCAGTCAGCACGCTATTGATAAACTGCTCCTGCCAAAGCTTGCGGTGTTTAAGCAACGCTATCCTGACATCCGGCTGGAACTCATCAGCGAAAGTCGGTTTGTCGATATTATTGCGGAAAGATTCGATGCCGGTGTACGTCTCGGACCGGAAGTTGGCGGTGGCATGATAGCGGTCCGTATTTCCCCCGATATGGAGATGGCCATTGTTGGTACGCCAGAACACTTTCGCCGTTATGGCTTTCCACAAGTCCCGGCAGATTTGGCGGTTCATCCCTGCATCGCTTATCAATTTGGCGATGGAAGCCTCTATACATGGGAGCTTCAACAGGATGGTAAAAAAATAACGCATCAGCCGCAGGGACAATGGGCTTTTGCTGACAGTTATATGGAAGCCAAAGCCGCCAGACTGGGGCTGGGGCTGGCTTATGTTCCGGAAGAACTGGTGTCCGATGATTTAGAAGAGGGTTCACTCATCAGAGTTTTACAACGTTACAGTCAACGCCTGGAAGGCTCATTTCTCTATTATCCGCACCGCAATGTGTCACCCGCTCTGCGAGCAGTTATCGATACACTGAGAATTTATGAATGAAGGCCAGGCTGCACACGTGTCAGGGTAACGGGTCTTAGCGAGGAGCGGGCCTTATATACACATCCCCATTAACTTGAGTATGCTCCTCTGTGAATTTGTTTCGAAAATGATGTCGCTGATGTGTTTCATTCCCTGCTTTTTATAGAATTTTTGAGCACGTTCATTTTGTTCAAGAACCTCCAGCCATAAATATTTTTTCCCCTGACTTCGGGCAAGATCTATGACTTTATTAAACATTAGTTGACCGTAATGCTGATTCGTTTTGGTTGGGGCAAGGTAGAGTTTATTAAGTAAAACACCGCTGATGTCTGTATTCGGGATAGTTGCTTGCCATGTTAGCTTCACAAAACCAATCGGCTGCTCGATTTCAACTATATACCAGCTAATGTTTTTATCATTAATACTCTGCTCAATAACAGGAAGTGAATATTCACCCTCCAAATAATTATCAAATTCTGATTCTGACTTCCACATATGCTTAAAGTGCGCAGTATAGAAGCGGTAGCCAAGCTCATTTAGTAATCCCGAATCGGCTAATGTTGCTTGTCGTATGATTAAAGACATGGGATAGGCCCTTACTTTATGAGAGAAAAGTGATATTAAATTTGTAATATATACGGCCTGTTAAGTCTACATGTCCGTTGTGACTGTCTTACCCTCAAACTTTGAATACGCAATCTAAGGTCTGAAGTTGGTGGAGCTCGACCATTAAGTTATTTTTTATCGATGTTAGCTTCTGGCTCGAAGCAGACAGGCCAACTGATTGCCTGGTCTGCTTTGAGCGAAAATGAAAAGACATCTTCCGAACTTGCGGCTGTTCATTCAGGATTTTACAAACAAGCTCATTATTCCCACTGCCAGGGCGCTATAGAAAAGCAACTGATACAGATTCGTCGGCACTTCTGTCCATTTTCTAACGATGCCCAGCGCGACCACGACCAGCGCAGCCGGGTAAATGGCGCACAGCACGGGAACCGCCATTGCGGTGAGGGAATTCAGTCCCAGCACGGCAAGTGCTGCTGACACCATCAGGGAGAGCGTCACCAGCAGCCCATAAGACGCACCGGTTGTCTGGTTGAAATAGCGCGCCGTTCCGGTTGTCAGACCAATGGCCGTGACCAGACAGGCGAGGGTAATGATCGCCGCCAACAACACCCGGCCATAAACGCCAAAAACAGTCTCGACATAGGCGCTCATCACCTGCATACCATTCGTTGCGCCCCGCACCGGGCTGTGGGACCCCATCGACAGATAGCAGATATAAATCACGGCCAGACCTGCAGCGGCAATAAAGGCTGCAGCGGTGGAATGGGTGAAGATGCCCCGCGGATGGTGGATCCCGCGCTGCTTAAGCGTGTGGGTGATAATGGCGCCAAAGCACAGCGCACTGATCACATCCAGGGTCTGATAACTGTTGACGAACCCTGTATCGAACGCGCGAGTTTGATACGCGGTTGTGGCGGTCGTGAGGTCACCAATCGGATGTAACCAGGCACATATGCCGATAAAAATCAGGGCACTAATTTTAATGGGCGAAAGGAAGAAACCGACGATTTCCAGCAGTTTTCCCGGCTTAGCCAGCGTCGCGCCAGCAAGGCCAAAGAACGCGGCGGAAAATATAATCTTCTGCATCAGGGAACTAGCTGCGCCATCGGTGATGACTTCGTAGCTAATCGTCGCGGTGCGTGGCGTACCAAATAAAACCCCCAGCGTTAAAAAGCAAATGCCAATAAAAATCAGGCTCGGCCATTTGCCTAAGGGTTTCGTTAATTCCGCGATATCACCGCCATTAATGGCAAGGGAAATAATCGCCAGCGCCGGGAACAGAACCGCTGTGATGATAAAGCCAAAGCCTGCATTAAAGGCGTTTGCGCCAGCCTGCATGCCGACCAGCGGCGGGAATATAATATTGCCTGCACCCAAAAAAAGCGCAAGGGTCATCCCGCCAAGAGCCATTGTCTCTGGCAATGAAAGTCTGGTGTTTGCTGTCATTATTAACTCTTATTTTATATAAACATCATGCTTTGGAAGGCGTGGTCATTATATGCCTGGTTACCGTTCCGGTCATACATCGTCATTACAACTGGAATATTCCTTCGATGGTCATACGAGCGAAGCCATGCAATTCCACGCGCCCGTCATCCCGAACCACGCAGCGCAACGCCCCTTTACGCTTCCCGCCTTGTTGAGCGGTCAGGACATTTTTACCCGTACGCGCCGCCCAGAACGGGGCGAGGAAAGTGTGTGCCGACCCGGTGACGGGATCTTCGTTCACGCCGACCTGCGGGCCGAACCAACGGGACACAAAATCAAACTGGTTATCAGCGGCGGTCACGATCACGCCGCGGGTGTCGAATACCGCCAGCTTGTTGAAGTCAGGATTAAGCCCGTCGATGATGGTTTTGTCATCGACCAGTACAATCAGATCGTCCGATTTCCACACCCCGATAACACCGTCGGTAATGCCGAGGGCTGCCAGCAGCCCATCAGGAGTATCAATCTTTATGGCCGATTTAGCCGGGAAGTCCATGCAGAGTTCGTCCCCGTTCTTACTCACCGTCAACAGGCCGCTGCGGGTGTGGAAGCTGATAGTTTCTTGTTGGTAGCCAAGCTTGTTGAACAGCACCCAGGATGCAGCGAGAGTGGCATGACCGCACAAATCCACTTCAACCGCAGGCGTACACCAGCGCAGTTGATAACCCTCCTCGAACGGCACAAAAAACGCGGTTTCAGAAAGATTATTCTCCGTGGCGATGGCTTGCAGAACAGCGTCAGGCAGCCACGCAGTTAACGGACAAACGCCCGCCGGGTTGCCGCCAAAAGGTTGAGAGGTGAAAGCATCAACCTGATAAAAAGGAATTACTGTGGTGTCAGACTTTGTCATTTAATTTATCCAGATAGTTGTAAACGGTGTATCGGGTGACGCCCAGCGCTTTAGCGACATGATTAACGCTGCCTTTAATCTTGAAAAAGCCCTGAGCATGTATTTCAGAAATAACCCGTTTTCTGAAATCAATTTTATTTTCTGAACCCGTGGGTCTGAATTTCGAAATAACGTCATCCAGAGATTTATCCTGAATATCACCTAGCGGATTTTCCGGCGTTTCAGCCGCGGCGGCCGGATGGAGTAAATAGTCCAGGTCGCGTTTGAGTTTTGATACCACATCCATATCGACGTTAATGCAAAAAGCCACTAACGGCACGCCGTCCTTGCTGTAATAAATCGTCGATGCGCTATTCAACGTGGTGCCAGAGAGAGTGGTGGTGGTATATCCACTGAATACCTGACTGGGAACACGCTGCGAAGCATCCAGTAAACCTAAAAATCCCGTGTCATTTTCCGGGCCGGACAACAGCGCATCACCGGGTTTCCTGCCGCTGACGTGTCCATTAATGATGTTTATCACGGACGATTCGGGGCGGGTAAGGTCATGCAGAACCGCTTCTGTGTTTAAGGGAAGCGTGGTTCTCAATGCCTCAAGCGAAGCCGTCAAAATAGTGATTAAACGTTCACGTTCGTCTTTCATTTTGCTCTCTCCATCAGACAACGGCCTGGACTTCTATTTCGACGTCTAAATCAAATGCAAGGTGGCTGGTGACGACGCTCCTTGCGGGGAAACCTTCCGGGAAGAACGCGCTGTAAGCAACATTGAATTCGCTAAAGTGCTCCATGCTGCTTAACCAAACCTGGACTTTCACAATGTGGTTCAGCGTCGTATGCGCCCGCGCCAGAGTTTCCCGGATGGCGTGCATGATATGCCGGGTCTGCTGGGTGACAGATCCATACAACGGTTCACCTTCGGGGCTCATGGCGACATGGCCTGAAAGAAAAACAAACCCGTTCACCTGCACGGCGTCTGAAAAGGGAAAAGGCTTGGTCGTGGGGTAGCGTACGATAGACATGTGTCAGATTTGCCCTAAAGAAAGTGTAGTAGCACGGTAGCATGACTTTATTTTAAATTAAACAAAATTATTATTTTAAACATTTGTTGATTTTGTGGTTTTCCTGCATCTCCACTAGCTGAGCATCGACAGATGCTTTGTTGACGTGATGGGACATGTTCTGACCCGCGTTTAAGTTCTGTAAGGACAAGCTCGTCTGTTTCTGGTACTGATCGGATAAGCTAACTGAGCGAATGTCCGTAGTGGGCGAGGAGCGGAAGTTAGTCTCGTAAGCACAAAAGCAGTCAGTCGGAAGCTCTATAAAAGTGAATGATTCGTTTTGCAGGAATACTTACACCGCCAGTTAGTTTGAAAATGGTGCAATTTCTCAACACAGGGTTTACCCAGATGGCTATGTCACCACCTCCTATTTTTGAAGGCAACGACTATTACAGCGTCTCTGAAGAATTTTTTAGCAAATTACCAGCTGATCTAAGAGCGCCTTTTGAACAAATAATGAAGAAAGGGGCGGAGATTATTAGCGGTTGCGATAAAGAGATTGAAAGTCTGATTAGACTTATAAAGGTAATACCTACTACAACAAGCCTTAGTTACATTTATCGTCGGCTTCGTACGACCAAGTTTGAAATAACTACTGAATCGATGATGGAACAGGAGATGTTAACAACCGCTTTTGTGGTCAGCTACGCACGTTTGTTCGCCAAAAGCAATGGCACTTGCGTTCTCCAGCGGAATGATCTCCCTGTCCACCTACGGGCTGTTCATGATGAGCTGTATAAAATTCGCAACGAACGTTATGCTCATAACGGAGGTCATAACCCCCTACAGCGGCCTCGTCGGCTTACTGGTTTTAGCGCTATTACCTTCTATAACCTCTCTTTTGCGGTAGATAACTATTGCAGGGATCGTTTGGATGAGCAACATGCGTATAATATGGCTTGCCATCACAAAACTCGCATTCGCGTTAAGCGCCAGTGCCGCAAAGGACATTGATTCCACGCTCCCGGGAACCCAGGAGAGCATCAATACATAAAATGGATAATCCAGAAGATGCGCCGCTGTAAATGCCATCATGACCGTCACACCCAGTCCAATAGCAATGAGCTGTATTGAAGACCAAAGATGACGCAAAAATGCAGTCAACGTAAACGCAATAAAATGATGCCCCAGTAATATGCCCATCAGGATCATACTGAACTGATTGAAAATATCGGGAAAAAACACAGTCTGAGATGACAAAGGGTGCAGGAGTGCTGCACAAAGCAACGACGTGATCATAAAGGGCGCAGGAAAGTGGAAGCGTTCAAGGCATTTGCCCAACACATAGCCCGCAAAGACAATGCCCAATAGCCAGAGCACATTAGTCGTTGCAAACAATACAGGCGGCATGGCCATATGGGTTTGCGCACCGCCGGTAATATATCCGGCAAATAAGGTCAATGTGATGAGCCGAAGCGAGTGCGAAATGATAATTTTTTGCGGCGGCGTTTTAACATGGGACGCTAGCGCTAATACCGCTGCCATTGCCCCCGGAACGGCGCCCAATAACGCCTCTTCCTTACTCCAGCGTAATCGGTGAATACACCACAAGTAGCATGCGGTGAATTGCAGGGATAAGCATACTAATAACAACACCAGTAAAAATGCGATATTTCCTTGCGCCCCAAAAGAAAAATCGCGAAATAAAAGACCAATTGACGTACCAAGAGAGAGTTGAATCACCGTCAGGCTGCCCGGCAGTACTGGCACAGAAAGACCGGTACGTTTTAACACCAGCACGGTAATAAGGGGGCCAAACATCATACCTAACGGAACGTTGCAATAGGTAAAACCCAACCCAGCCAGGATACAAAGAGCAAAACCTAACAATAATTTCATACACCTTTCTCCTGGCTACCGGGAGTGTTAAATACTCAGTGAACGGTTTCGTTAACCCAAAGGGTATTTTCAGCAACCCATTGGGTCAATGCATCAAGACGTTCGTGTATTTCCCGGCTGGACTCCGCTTGAACAATAGCACTCACGATCTCGCCATTTGTTAATTTCATCGCGTCATATTGGCGGCCGACGACACCTGTTGCCCGATATTTAACCACAAAAGGCAATGGACATTTTTCCGCAATAGAGAGGAGCGTGCCCTGTGCAGGCGGCACATTTAATTGGCCAACCCGTAAAACGGGTTGTCTTTGCGATAAATCCTGCGGATAGATTTCGCATAAACTGGCTTTAAGCCAGGTCATTCGAGGATCAAGACCAAAAGCGGCCCCTAATTCTTCATTGACAAAGCAGCCACCTAATCGGCAAGCAAGCTCGCCAAAAATAATGTTGTTATCTTTATCAACAAAAACTTCAAGGTGAAGCAATGCGTTTTCTTCCGTTGGAAAAACCTCTTCAGCAAGATATTTGGTGTAGGCAATCAGTTTACGATGCAGCGGCGTGTCATCTTCCATAACCAGACCTAATGTTTTCCCGGATAGAAAATCCAGGCAGGAGACGGTTGCACGAGATGCAGAAACAAATATCGCCTTTCCTTTTAAATACAACGCATTAATTTGATAAGCTTCGCCTTCGATAAATTTTTCAATGAGCAGATTGTGATACTCTGGCGGCTTAACCTGCGCCAGATATTTATAAAGCTGGCCTTCATTTTTAAGAACCACCACGCCCTGTGATCCACGCCCATCATTAGGTTTGATGACGCAGGGATATCCCTGTTCGGCAATGAATCGCGCCATCGCAGTCGCACTGTCGACGCGTGCCATAGCAGGAACCGGTAACTGATGAGACTGAACAAGCGATTTCATCATAAATTTATCACGGAAGAACATGGCCTTTTTTTCACGGTCGTGTGTCAAACCCAGACGATCGCTGATTCGCGCGGCCCTCAGAACATCGATTTCGGCGAGGTAAAAGATACCCGTTGCTTTATTGTCCTGGGCGTAGTGGTAAATATCCATTTCCACGAAGGGATTATCATTAAAGTTTTCATAAAAAAGGAAAGAAAAACCTGCCCCCATATGATCAAGAATATTATCGATCTGGCTTGCGCACGTTGCAATCAGAACCGGGGCCACTGATTGCAATGACTGCCACTCTTCACGTGAGTGCTGAAAAATAATTTTTGGTGGACACAGCAAGATATTCATTGTTTTTCTCATTCAATATCAAATGTAATGACAAATACATCCCGATAACCTTTTCCTGGCAACAAAGGAACCACTGCCGCGGTATAATGCTGATAATTCACATCATTGAATATTACTGCATCGCCCGCATGCAGTTTGAACGTAGAGGCATCATTGCCCCCATCATGATTAGGAATAAGCGTGGTTTCTCCACCAGTCACATTCTCAATTTCGCTGCAATAGATTGCAATGTACTTAAAACCATCTTTATGAATACCCTCTGGAGCGGGATATCCAGGCCTTCGGTCATCTGTCGTTATTCTTATTTGATGAATGCCAATATTGTAAGTCGTGTCTGGAAGCAATGGCAAAAGCTTACGAAACACCAGATTCATCACTTCTTCAGCAACGTCTTGTTTTATTTCTGGGTATTTTCTTGCAATACCGCCAGCGTAATTGTTCAGTTTTTCCGCTTGAAAAAACTCACCCACTGCGCACAGATCAAAATACTTTTCACGTCCGGCCCTGGCCTGCATGTAACTTCTGAACCGAAAAATACCATCTTCAGCCTTAAGCCACGGATCGGGTAGTAATTCATCAAAACTATTTTTGACTTTCGCTGAAGTCTTCCCCAGTCGAATATGATGATAGGCGTGCATAGATAACGTCCTTAATACGGTAGTTTGAGCAGTCTACTTATAAGATATGAAATGCATATCCAACAATAAATAATATTGCAGACTCTTTTATACTGATAATCTATGGGCAAAAGTAAGGAGGCAGGCTCCTTACTTTTTAAGTCACTCTACTTGCTTTTTTTACGTAACTCCGTCACTGGCACGCCACCAATTCCCCAGTTATCAGTCTCCACTTCATCAATGACCACGATGGTTGTGCTGGGGTTTTTATTCAGGACATCAACCAATAGTTGTGTCACTCCCTCCATTAATTTTTTCTTTTGCTGATCGGTAGCACCTTCATTAGTAATTTTAATATTTACGTAGGGCATATGAACTCCTTTTATTAGATGATTTTTGACATTGCACCAAGATAAACAAGTGCAAAGAGATTAAACGATAGAACATAACCGTAGTGCATTTTAAAACTGGTGTTACTGGGTGATACATTCAGACTGTTTGCGGCGAAAATAGCATTGATCGATACGGGAGAAATAAGCTGAGTTGCAATAAATAAGCAAATCCATATCTGATAATCAACCATCCCCCCCGTAAGATAATCAGAAAATATCGACCATGCGATACTAAAGATAATCAGTGGATGGATACCTAATAAACCAAAAAGCGGTACGATGAACAAAATAATCGCGTAGATCTGCAACGTTGTCAGCCCGCCAACATAAGCAGTGATACCCTCAGGTACATGGGAAAAAAGCAGCCAACAAACTGAGGTCAACACACTACAGCTTAAAAGCAACAATACCTCACCGGATATATTCTGTGCTGATTCAGTTAATTGCTCAGCCCAGGGTTTATCCTTTTTAACCAGATGATCGACAACAAAGAGCACGACTGCTGTAAAGGCAATACTTTGCAGTGAATTAAGATTCAGTACCGTTAATGAAAAAATGAATACTCCCCAGAACAGACCTACACATAGCAGGATATACCGCATCCCATCACGGCTGGGTGTCACCGTCTCGTTTTCAGCGATTACCGTCACTTTTGCGCTTTGGTTGAACAAGATACTGAATAAAAAGAGAGGGATACCCACCAGCATCGCCTTAAGATGCGGTACGTCAGGCATTGCCGCCCAAACGGCAGCAGCGCCGATGGTGGTTGGCATCAGTACCATCGTAATGCATACGGTGCGCGTAATAATCTTTGCCAGGTTGAATCTTGGCCCAATAACTGACTTGAGGCCATCGAGCAGCAATGATATTGCCCCCAGACTCATTGGCCATGTTAAGAACGCCGTCAATAACGTAACCCCAAAAGTCATGTTCGATGTTTTTCTACGCGAAAAATATCCTCCCAGAACAGCTGTAAAATTAAGAGAGGCCATGACTTGTCGTAATAAGGCAATACCAACAAGCAGTAAAATCACATCAAAATATCGCGAAAAAATTGCAGGGAGCACAATGCCTTTCAGGTTGTTTGTAGCAAGAAGAAACATCATCGAGCAGAGAAAAATAATCACACCACTTCTGGCGGATGATTTTTTTGACCAGAAAGCAAATGTCGATGCGAAGTAGAGCACGGCGGTAACTCCCGCAATAGCCGACATCGCCGCATGTTTATCCGTCAACGCACAAGCGAACAGAAATACCAGCAATGATGTTATCGCTAACGCAGGTTGCAATGATTGCCACGCCTTGCCACGGGCCTGGATTTGCTCAGTCTGCATTTATCGCTACCTCTGGCTGAGCCTGCCGCACCATCATTTGATGATACATATCTGCGACACAACGGCCTGCATCAACCAGGAATCTTGAATTAACCAGCGGACGTGGCAGGACGTAGGTGTAAAAATTCGCGCCTTCCGCAGGATTGCCCAGCACCCAAAAAGTCGTCTGCGCTTCCCCCATGCGATTAATAGGATGCTGGCATTGATCGATATCCAGCCCACCCGGGTGATACCCCTCATTCATAAATGGACGAACAATACCATTGGCTGTCATATTTCTGATTAACGGTGAAGCGTCATGTAGTGGCGAAAAACTGGCAATTTTCGCCTTGATTAAAACATCAGCCTGAATCTCAGTACTCTCTTCTTTAAAAGGTGAGTGAACTTCGAATTTTCCTTCGCAGTCGTTCAATACTAACCTTGAATCTTTACCACCGGCCAGACTCACCACATTCGCTTCCATTAATGCTAATAGTTGTTCATTTCTTAACTTCGGCGGGCCAACGGCAATGCGGTTAAAAATAGGATTAAAATGCTCAAGGAAATACTGATGTGACCGCGATTCAAGCCCTGAATTATCAATCGCTTCTCGTAAAATATCCCTGACATCACGAATAATGTCTGTCGCCGCTTTGATCGGGCCATGGACATTGCCCTCCTCAGACTCCTGGAGATCTTTACGCAGGAAATACATAAACCATTGAGTATAATCCTTTAAACTCAGATGTTCCTGCGATTGATGTGGATAAAGCACACTGTCAATTACCGCGATGTCTTCAGCGCTCGGTTCATAAGAGCCAGCATCTAACCACTGCCCATTTAGGGTTGAACGATAGGCATAACACATTTCTTTATGCAGTAAGGGGAAAACTTGTTCAAGAAAATCGATTTTTGAAGATCCTTTCTCAAACACATTTTTCAACCGCAATTCTCTGATAGCCATTGCCGTTAAGAAGCGTGGGGAGTACTGCCCAGAAACGCCTTTTTGATTCGCGCCGCGACTGCTAAAAGGTAGAGCCTTACGTGAATAGATAAAAATACCCGGTTCTTTTCCGGAAGGATGATAGCGAAGTTCACCCTCTTCCCGGCTAAATTTTCCACCCCTGCCGATAGTGAGTTGCGAAATGACATCATAGGCAGTCAGACCAATACCCTGAACAATCACATTTGATTCCGCTGTTATTTTATTCAAATTATTTATTGGATAAGGAGTCGAATAGTAGTCCAGGCGTTCATTTTTCTTATAATTATTGGCAATAAATCGTTCAACAAGATGATCGTCAAACGTTTTGGCGTTGTCGCTGTGACCAGTGGTTAAATAGACGTAATCGGCCACCACACGCTGACTGTCTTCCAAGACAATAATAGACTTCGCATCGTCCTGAATCAGAATGTTGTTGGCCTGCTGATTTATCTGTGTAACCGAGATATTGTCAGGCAAACTTTTGATAATTTCGTGATAAAACCAATTTAAGTATTCACCTAATAATCGACGAGGTAAATAATCGTTGGCGTCAATTGGTTTGCCAGCCACGTCTTTTAAATAACGGCCATCAACATTTTTATAGCCCTGCTCATTAGCCCACTGATGAAAACATGGCCCTGAACGGAAAGATCCGGCATTTTTTACCGTTGCATCACCAAATAATGTTATCTGGCAAGCAACGGTGTTAACCAATAAATGGTCGGGCTGCGATAAACTGTGCGCACCTACACCCATCGCATTTTTATCAACGATAACAATATTAATATGTTCATTCTGTTTACGTTGTGCATGCTGAGCACAAATCCTTTCCAGAATACTAAGCCCCCGAGGTCCCATTCCTATAATAGCAACGGTTGTCTTTTTCATTCTTTGCTCCAACTTTGAGAGTATTTAACTTTGCTGTGTTGAACATAGCTAATCCCTGCTGCGATAAATAACGCACAAGCGCCAGATAATATTGAAATAGTCATCCCGTTTTTATTGTTCTGAAACGCACTCACGATTAATGGCCCGGCAATTTGCCCAATGCCATATGTTAACGTCACCAGACCCAGAAGATTAATTTTCTGTGGTGCAGAAATCTTTTTCGCGAGTGGCATAACGAGAGAACTGGTTCCCATGAAAGTTGCACCAAAGCCAATACAACTCAAGGTCAATAAAAGCGGGGAATGGATAAACGAGGCCATCACAACGCAGCTCGCCTGCACAATTAAGTTAACACTCAGGCAGGACAATATGCTCCACTTGCGTGCAGCCCATAACCAACCATAGCATCCTGGGATAACGGCAAGGCCAACAATAGACCAGATATGGTTGGCCAGAAATTCATTACCCACTCCCCGGGCCATTAAAGGGAGATAAGTAGCTACAATGATATAACCGAAGCCTGCCAGTCCATATAACAATGCTAAATTCCACCACTGGATGTTCGGCTCGGATGACGAAGCTTTTTTCTGAGGAGGTAGAACGTGTTTATTTGCAGGCAGCAATATAATCAGCGCGATGAAGAGTACAGCTGAAATGATTGACGCGCCGATCCATAGTAGCTTTGAATTTAATGCATATGCGATACCGGCTATAACATATTCATTGCCTATAAAAATACCCACCCCGACGCCGGCAAACAAAGAAGCAATGACAAACGGATTATGGGTATGCTGTAGCATAAGCATCGACCCGAATATCATCATGCCTGCGCTGGCAACACCGGCGAAAAATCGAATAACAATTACTATATCAGGGTGCGTGACTACTGCCATCGCAAAAATAAGCAGGCCGGTGACTAATGCAGCACAAATTAACATCGTTTTGATATTCTTCAGGCCACCAAAAATACCAAACGAGAACAGGAGGCTGCCAACCAGGTATCCGGCGTAATTCGCGCTTGCGATTAACGATAATTGCGAAAAATTAAAAATGCCTTCATGCAACATGACCGGCAGCATCGGAGTATATAAAAACCGACCAATTCCCATCCCCAGCGTTAAAACAATCATACCGAAGACAGCCGTGCTCAACTGGCGATGGCCAATAACATTGTGATCAAGATCCATTTTTCAGGCTCAATATGTCAATCAGATTTGATTGTTATGTTACATAAAGAAATGATAATAAAAAGTTAATAAAAATGACGAAAACCTTCACTTTGAGTGACAGACACGATGAACAGTACCTCATTAAATTTGTTTAAAACCGTCGCGGAAACCGGCTCTATCACCGCAGCAGCCCGTAATCTGCACTGCGTTTCTTCAAACGTCACGACGCGGCTCAAGCAACTGGAGTCCAGCCTGGATGTTTCGTTGTTTGTTCGCGAGAAGAATCGTCTTCACATCACCCCTGAAGGTGAACTGCTTCTGCGTTACGCTAACAAAATCCTCGCGCTTTTAGACGAAGCCGAGTTGTCTATGCAGGGAACGAAAGCGGCTGGCCCTCTGCGCATTGGCGCAATGGAAACCACTGCCGCCGTCCGACTTCCTGCTTTGCTGGCAAACTTCCACCGTGAAATGCCCTCCGTAGAATTAAACTTAAAAACGTCACCGACAGATGTGTTAGTTCGTCAGATCCAGAATAGTGAACTTGAAATTGCCTTCGTCGCTGACCACAAGGCGTTGCACGTAGACAATTCAAGGCTACAAACGCAGGTGCTGTGTCAGGAAACCCTGGTTCTGGTTACGGCCGCAGAGCATGGTGATGTCGTGACGGGAGCCGATCTGGAGGTGACAAGGCCGCTCGTCTTTGTGAAAGGATGTAATTATCGTTCCCGGCTTGGGCAATGGTTACGGCTACAAAATGTCGATTATGACGACCCGCTGGAGTTTGGTTCTTTTCAGGCAATACTTGGTTGCGTAAGTGCCGGAATGGGCATTGCATTATTGCCTGAGAGCGTCGTCAAACAGTATGAAACGAGCTTCCCCATACGGTGCCACTCTATTACTCCTCACATTGGTAATGTCAATACTATGATGATATGGCTTAAAAATCGTGAGGTTAGCCGGGTATTGAATTGCTTTGTTTCCTTTGTTTCATCCCACTGAGGTATTCCACAACCATATTGTGCCGTTAGGACTTTTGGGCTGGTAAATACTCTATATGGATCTATTATCGATGCAGGCTTTCAGTTTCAGGATTGACTAATGCAATTTAATAGAGTTGCTGAAGATTTCTTTCCTGGGATTGGTCAAGAAATTTGACCACTGTTTTGTAGTAAGAACGGCATCTGCTCTCTGATTCGTTCGTTGCCAGTCTGCCATTGCCACAGAGCTGCTGTTGCAGCCCTGACAACCTTAGACTTCAATCGATTCAGAGATCTCTAACGCATCATCGACTTCAATGCCCAGATAACGGCGATCCTGTTGTGCTCCAGCATCCTGCACGGCAATTTACCCTGACGGGGAATAACATGTTGATATGCAAAAATGTTCCTAACAAAATTGATTTCAGTTACATCGAGGCTAACGGCTACGATCCCTTTATGCGTGATTTCATCAAAGGTAAAACCTATCCGTATGGTGAGTGGTAGGACATAACGATCAGAAAAATCATAAGGATCTGCTTGAGATCCTTTTGAGCATCAATCTGATTGTTTGACGGGTTAGACTTCTATATTTTTTTAAATGTTTCATTTTGCAAGTTCGCTCCCACCAGGTCAGCTATGACCGATTTTGGCATGGAACGGCTACGCTGACAGACCCAAGGACTGCCACGAGTAAGACTGGCAGTAATACTTTTCGACGCTTGTCATATCGCTTGTGGTAATAGAGGCGCAAAATCCCTCAAGTCAGGGGCTAATGTGTTTTATTACTTTTGGATTTCATCATTTCATAGCCAAACTATTCTAATCATTTTCAGCTTCCTGCCAGAAAGCGGGAAAAGTACTATTGTTCAGGCTTTAACAAAACAGTTAAACGCTCTGTACTTGAGAAGAGCTCCAATGATTATTATCTTGGGGGAGTTAGCAACGCCAGCCCCTGGCACTCAGTTTCTCGCGAGTTGGACCTTGAAAGTAGATACTACCTATATGGCAACTACGCGGTTGAGCGAGCACAAAACGAATTGTTTCCCAGACTGAGCGTCCATTTAATAAACGTTCCCCCATTCTGGATTGACTATCAACAAACGTATCTAACCCGGTAAGTTCGAAATCCGGTGGATACAACCCGGTCACACGTATATTTTCTTCGGACAACTGGTGTGACAGTTTAGATGTGAATCCGCTAAGCCCGTGTTTGCTGGCAAAAAAAGCGGGATGCGCAATTGAATCCGTAAAATTCGGAATCCCACATGAAGATATTATTGAGACGACATCCGCGCTTTCTGAACGTCTTAACCCAGGCAACAATGCATGAGTCAGTAAAATCGCACCTGTCAGTCCTGAACTGACGGTATTGATAATTTCTGCGTCTGGTTGATCGTCTAACGTTCCTGACAGCCACTGGGCGGCATTGAGGATTAAAATGTCGATGGGCTTGTCTGAAGTTAACAACTGTGAAGAAAACTGCGAAAGGGATTCAGGCTGGGTTAAATCACAGATATATCCTTTTGCAATCCCGCCTTCAGCCGCGATGATACTGCAAGTTTTTTGAATATCATCAGCACGCCGCGCGCAAAAATCCACCTCGACGCCTTCTCGCGCCAGCCACACGCACAGCGCCTGGCCAAATCCTCCGCCTCCACCCGTAATTACAGCTCTTTTACCTCTTAGCATCTTCATCCATCCTTTTCTTTATGACTATGTGTGGATATAGATATACATGAGGAGGTGGATTGGCATCTTTCAATTAGTGCCATTTTTACATGAGGAATAGGGATAGGGGACTTGCAAAGCCAGCGTCTGGCGCGGAGCGGACTGAGCGTTAGGTTATTATATTCTCTGCAAGGATATGTATGCGCTGTAAACCAATTTTAATTGTGCTATTTAGTCAGTAAATTTGCTTAAAATACCATTCATCTTCTGTTTATAAAGACAAGAAGATGGATGTATTAATCATTTAGATATCAGTAGCCTGCAGCCCTGTTGGCTTCTTTGATGCGATTGTTTCTTGCGTCTTTATCGTGTTGGTCTTTTGCCTGCATTATCCCACTTGCAGCATCCACCCAATCATTTGCGGTACAACCTGATAATACCATACTCAACATTAATGCAAACGCATACTTCATTTTAACTCCATCATTCATTATTGTATAAATAGCGTCTGTGTAATGCTCAATGTATTTAACGCTAATGCGGTTAATTTAACAAATAATCATATCTCAGGCAAGGTGAGGATTTCGAACCCGTACATGTAATGGGTAATTCATAATGATTAGCTGAAATAATTGAAGGGGCAGGGTAGAAATAGCACTGCATAAAAAACGACATATCGTCTTGAGTGGATTATTAAACAGCGAATTAATTAGCCTCTGTGACAGAGGTTATCTTTACGCGTCAACGCATAGCTGCGCCACTCCCGGCGATTGTCATTCGTCGGGAGCTATCTTTAATTATCGAACCTGTAGTGCTTCGAGTTCAGAACACCGGCAAACCCAGTCCTTGCTTTACTTCTTTTAATGTCTGCTGCGTGACCTCGTGCGCCTCTTCGCTTCCTTTTTTGAGCATCGCCATCAGCATTCCTTTATCCTGGATGTAGGTTGCCCGCCGCTCGCGCATCGGGGCGATAAGCTCCTGCAAGCACATCTCCAGCTCGTTTTTGCATGTCCGGTCACCCAGCCCGCCGCGCTGATAATGCGCTTTCATCTCCGCCACTTTTGCTTTATCCGGATGAAAAGCATCGAGGTAAGTAAATACCATATTGCCGTCAATCTGCCCCGGATCGGACACTTTTAGATGATTGGGATCGGTGTACATTGCGCTGACCGCATGATGAATAGCCTCTTCGCTGGCAGACAGGAGTAGTGTGTTGCCGAGCGATTTTGACATTTTGGCATTACCGTCGATCCCTGGAAGACGGCTGGTCTCACTCAGTAGCGCTTTACAATGCGACAAGACAGAGGTCGGTAACAGACTATTCATCTTATGCACGATCTCATTGGTCTGTTCGATCATGGGCAACTGATCGTCGCCGACGGGAACCACCTCGGCTTTGAAGGCGGTAATATCTGCCGCCTGGCTGATGGGATAAACCAGAAAGCCAACCGGTAACGAGCGGGCAAATCCTTTCTGCGCAATTTCGTTTTTGACCGTAGGATTTCGCTCCACGCGAGCCACGGTAACAATGTTCATATAAAGCGCGGTCAGCTCAGCGAGGGCGGGCAGGGCCGACTGCAGACAAATGGTGGTGAGTGACGGGTCGATTCCTGCGGCGAGGTAATCAGCCAGCACTTCGGGAATATTGTTGCGGATCTTTTGTGGTGTGCTGCCGTTATCGGTTAGCCCTTGCAGGTCAGCAACCAATATAAACTGCTGATAATCATGTTGCAGCGTGGCGCGCTGGCGCAGAGAGCCAACATAGTGGCCGAGATGCAGCGGGCCAGTGGGACGATCGCCAGTGAGGATGATAGTTTTGTTGTTCATGTAAGACTCCTTAATCAAAAAACCGAAAGGGGTCTTTAAATGCAAATAACCGCCTTTCGGCGGTTATTTAAAATGGGGAAAACACATTCTGACCGCCTTTAAGAAGGCAGCCACCACAGGTTGTGATTAAACGCGGTGATATCGTGTTTTGTGTTCATCCAGTCAACATATCACCGCCTGGCGCAGAGGTAAAGCAATGCACGGCGTACTGACGTATCTTAGCTCGCTTCCAGCATGCCAAAGCTCACGATGCGCGAACGGCCTAACTCTTTCGCGCGATACAGCGCCACGTCTGCGGCGCGCAGAAGATTGTCGCTCTGGGCGTGCTGCGGATAGCTGGCAACGCCGATAGAGACATCAACGTGACCAATCTCTGAAAGTCCAAAGCGCAGCGACAGTTCGCGTACACCATTATAAATATCTGTCGCAAAGCGGTTGGCGGCCTGCTCATCCGTATTGGCCAGCAACACCAGAAACTCTTCACCGCCGTAGCGGAAGGCCATGCCGCTGTCATGGACAACGCGCTGAATAGTGGTGGCGATACTTTTTATTACGCTATCGCCCGCCTCATGGCCAAAGCGGTCGTTAATATTTTTGAAATGATCGATATCGATCATCAGGCAACTGATCGGCTCTTTGTTACGCACTGCCTGGCTCATCTGGGTACGCAGCGTATCTTCCAGATGGTGACGGTTGCGCAGGCCGGTTAGCGGGTCGTAGAGCGCTTTCTCCAGCAGCGCATCACGCAGGCGCTGGTTGGCTAACGCCAGACCGAGTGCTTCCGCCATCAGTTCCAGATACGCGCGAGAGGGAGCGGAATCATTGCTGAGGTTCTGGAATGAGAGCAGGCCGATGGCTTCACCCTGGGCAATCAGTGGCACGCACAGGGTATGCTGCTGGCATGATTCCGGTAGATGGTAGCAGGCGATATCGGGTTCGCCTTGCACCGGTGGATGGCTCTGACCGCGGCGCACTGCCCAGCATTCGTCCGGGTGGAAAGCATCCGCTTTGCCCTGCGGTGAAAGCCATTGCGCAACGCAGCGCATCTGCCAGGGCTCTCGATCCAGTATGTAAAGTCGCCCGGCAATACCGGGAGCAACATTCGGCGCAAACAGCTCTGCCACATTAATGACATCGGCAAAATTCTCGCAGCCTTGCAAACGTTGAGTCATACGTGCGAGCAGCTCGCGGATTGCCCAGTCGGCGTCTCGTTCTTTCTCCAGTCGCTGACGTGCCAGGCCGTTCTCGCGAAAAATGCGGATCGCATGCGCCATATCGCCGATTTCGTCGATCTGATTAAAGCTGGGTGTCTCAACGGCGTAATCCTGCGACGCCAGACGGTTAACCACATCGCTCAAACGCACCACGGGACGCAGTACGCGGCGTTTTAAAATAAAGCCGAGAACGAACAAAAATAGCAGCGCCGTCAGCCCGACCATCACTTCCGAAGCCGTACGTAGCGTGCGCGAAGTCTGAGTGGCATCTTCAATGGTGTTGCGTACGCGGCTGTCGAGTAACTGACGGAAATGATCTATCCGGTCCTGGGCTCGCTCCAGTTCCTGTTCATAGGATTTGCCATACAGCAGGGCGATGGCCTGCGACTCTTCTCCGCGCGTGACGCTGGCAAGCGCCGCAGCTTGCTCATCCTGCAGGGCATCAACAATCTGTAGCCCTTCATGCAATAGCGCCAGCTCTTCATCCGTCGCCCCAATGTCTTTTAGTTTCGACAGTCGCTGTTCAACGGCTTTCAGCGACGCTTCTTTCTGGCGGTAGGCGTTAAGCGCTTCCGGGTCTTTTGCAATAACATATTCGCGTGCCAGACTGGACAGCGACCAGGCATCGAGCTCGACTTCTTCGGTCAGTTGATCGAATTGATAACGCTGCTCCACCACCTGGCGTTCGGTGTTATCGGCGCTGGAGGCCATCAACATGACAACGCCGGAGGCAATGGTCAGACACACCGTCGCGCTGTAGGCCCAGTTGGTGATTGTGGCAATTCGCACTGATTAGTTCCTTCTGCGACGATTAATGAATAAGCATGATTGAAATTATAGGAAACGTATGATTTTGCGTGAAAATAAAAAAGGCGGTCTCAGGACCGCCTTCTGTTATCGTCCTGCCATCATAAATCTGGAGGATTTTTTCCTTCTTCCATAAAGGCTTCGTCGATTCCTTCCACGTTACCTTCATGATCGCGCCCGGAAAACAGGTTCCAGCAGGTAATGAACAGTGCGGCAATCAGGGGGCCAATCACAAAGCCGTTAATGCCGTAGATCTCCATTCCGCCGAGAGTGGAAATCAGAATCAGATAATCCGGCATTTTGGTGTCTTTACCCACCAGCAGCGGGCGCAGGATATTGTCCACCAGCCCGACGATAATCACGAAGAAGCCAACGATAAACAGCCCTTGCCACAGCTGGTGCGTGGCGAAGAGGAATATTGCCGCAGGTACCCAGACGATCGCTGAGCCGACCGCGGGCACGAGGGAGAGAAACGCCATCAGCGCGCCCCACAGGACGCTGCCGTCGATGTCGACAATTGCAAACGCGATGCCGCCAAGAATACCCTGAACCAACGCCACGACCGCCGTGCCCTTGACCGTTGCCCGCGTCACGCCGACGAATTTGGCAAACAGGTGCTGTTTGGCAAAATCAGAAAGCGGTAATGAGTCCAGAATCTGGCGCACCAGGTACGGCCCGTCCTTCAGTAAGAAAAACAGCAGATACAGCATGATGCCAAAGCTAATAGCAAAGCCGAATGTCCCTTTACCAATCAGGAACGCGCTGCCGGCGAGGTACTGTCCACCCTGCAGTACAACGTCGGACAGTTTTTTCTGGATCTGCGCGACGTTATCCAGATTATGTTCTGCGAGGAATCCTCTGGCCCAGTCAGGAAGATACGAAATAATGGCGGTGACCACTTCCGGGAACTGAGTGTCGTTTTGTTGTAATTTGGCATACACCACGTTCAGCTCAATAGCCAACGAGGAGAAGATCACCATCAGTGGGATAAAAACAATCAGACAGATGATGCCGATGGTGAGCAGTGACGCCAGCCCGTTACGTTCGCCAAGCGCGCTGCGCAGTCTGTTTTTCACCGGGTTAAAGATGGTGGTTAAGATTGCGGCCCACAAAATGGCAGAGAAATAGGGAGACAACACATCGAAGAACGCCCAGGTCACAAGGGCAAGTATGAAAATGAAGAAACCTTTAGTCAGTCCGTTAAATCGCATTAGTGAACCCTGTAATGAGAAGCAGTCCCGACTATAGAACCGTTCAGGGGAATTACCAACTTTCGCTGCGCATATTTACTTAAATTGGTTAACCTGTTTTTCGTAGGGAGCCTGCTACAGATAAATAACGTACGCTATGATTTATTAGTGAAACAGTCATACTTTTCTTCCCGAAAAAGGGCGTCAAAAAAAGAGGGGGCGTTATGAACACTCAACCTGTCATCGGGATTAGTGGATGTTTAACCGGCTCAGCCGTGCGATTCGACGGCGGGCATAAACGGATGGGGTTTGTGATGGACGAGCTGGCTCAGTGGGTGACTTTTAAACCTGTCTGCCCGGAGATGTCCATCGGTTTGCCTGTACCACGCCCCGCGTTGCGTTTGGTTCAAACCGCCCAGGGGAATATCCGCATGTGTTTTAGCCATGCGCCTGGTGAGGATGTCACCGATAAAATGTCCGATTTCACCGCTTCATATATCAATGGGCTTGGCGGTCTGTCGGGTTTTATCGTCTGTGCTAAATCACCGAGCTGCGGAATGGAGAGAGTGAGGCTGTATGACGAAAAGGGAAATCGCGGGCGAAAAGAGGGAACCGGTCTGTTTACCGGCACCTTAATGGAAACCTACCCGTGGTTGCCGGTCGAAGAAGATGGCCGCTTGCACGATCCGGTGCTGAGGGAGAACTTTGTCGAGCGAGTGTTCGCGTTACATGAGCTTAATATACTGCGAGCCTCTGGTCTTACTCGCCACGGTTTACTCAACTTCCACAGCCGCTATAAGCTCCAGCTTTTGGCTCATCACCAGGCGGGTTACCGGGATATTGGCCCTTTCGTGGCCTCGCTCCATCAGTGGGATAATTTGGACGCTTTTTTCGTGGTATATCGCGAAAAGCTAATGGCGATCCTCAAAAAGCCCGCCTCACGGAAAAATCACACCAACGTACTGATGCATATTCAGGGCTACTTCCGCGATCGGTTGAACACCCGCCAGCGCGGAGAGTTGCGTGACGTTATCCTCAACTATAGCGGCGGACTGCTGCCAATATTGGCGCCACTGACTCTGCTCAAGCACTACCTTGCTGAATACCCAGACAGCTATTTGCTCACCCAGAACTATTTTGATCCTTATCCGAAGGATTTAGCCCTACGGTTAATGATTAATTAGCCTGATGGCGAGTAAATCTGGGGCAGAAATATCCGTTGTTCGCGAAGGTTATCCCTGCCGTTTTCTGATGCGTTTAAGCAGGGATAATTTTCACGGTGTGTAATCGATGAGAAAATGCGGCCCGCACCCACGGGCAAATGTGCCGACCGCGATTTAACCGTTTCTGATTTCCTCATCGATACAAGGCTGAGGTTTGCCAAACAGATATCCTTGCGCGAAATCGCAGCCCAGAGCCTGAAGTCTTGTCAGTTGCTCCTGCGTTTCAACACCTTCTGCAACAGCCTTCATATTGAGAGATTTCGCCATACCCGTGATAAGTTTGATGATAGTCAGGGCGTCTTCCTGTGTAGATATCGAATGCACAAAGGACTTGTCTATTTTAATTTTATCGAAGGCAAGTCTGCTGAGGCGCGAAAGAGAAGAGTATCCGGTACCAAAATCATCGATGGAGATTTTTACCCCCAGGGTCCGGAGCTTATTAAGCGTATTTATCGGTGTAGCACTCTCGGTAAAGAGAGAGGATTCAGTCACTTCCAGTTCGAGGCGGTCAGGTGGAAGTCCAGTTTCTTTCAGAATGGTTAACACGATTCCTGCAAAGGCCTTGCTGCTTAGCTGGACAGGGGAGACATTGACTGAAATTTTAGCCGGAACCGCCCAACCCGCGGCTTCCCTGCAGGCAATTTCCAGTACCGCTTTCCCCATCTCATTAATCATCCCTGTTTTTTCAGCAACAGGAATAAAGCTATCCGGCGACAGGAGGCCCTTGAGAGGATGGACCCAACGAATTAGCGCCTCATAGCTGTATATTTTCTGACTGAAAGAATCGACAATAGGCTGGTAATACACCACGAACTCTTTGTTCACTATTGCTAATGCCATATCATGCTCAAGCGTTCTGCTTTCCTGCAGTTTTTCTAACATTCGTTGCCGGAAGACTTTTATCTTGCCAGAGCCTTCATTTTTGGCTTCATAAAGGGCCAGATCGGCAAATTTATAAAGATAGTCAGAGCGACGCTCATTTTCTGAGATAACAATGCCAACACAGGTGGTTATGTTGATAATTGTGTTGTAAATGGTGTAGGGCTGGCTGATAAACTCACATATTTTCTGGGCTCGCGAAACGGCCCGACTTTCTGTCAGACCACTTGAGAGAAACGCAAACTCATCCCCGCCTAAGCGATACAGCGTATCCGACGTAAGGCTTGTCGAAATCAGACGATCCGATATCTGGCGCAGTAACATATCACCGGCATCATGACCATACGTATCATTGACCTCTTTGAATCGATCTAAATCAAACAACATCACAGTCACAGCATCGTTATTTTTCTCTGCCATTTCGATTGTTTTATTTAAATCGCTCCAGAATAGCTGGCGGTTATTCATCTCGGTGAGCGAGTCATGGTAGACGTCATATTCCAGTTTGGCATTCTGAATTTGTAGCTTTTCCTTCGATTTCTGCAGTTCTTCGGCAAGACTCTTGACCTGAAGGTGCGCCCGCAGAATATTTCTGTTTTGATAAAAAATGAGTACACCCAGAATCGCACTCAGTATTATTAGCAGTACAGATGTCGTTGAGTAAATATAGTACAGCGTTTGAATTTTTTGGTTGGCGTTATTAATCGAGTTAACATCTTTGTTTAATGCGCCGGATGAAAGACGTCCAAGTTGTGCATCCAGGGTATGCATTTTTTTCAGATACGCCTGGAGTGCTGGACGGTTCATTTTCTCGAGATTATCATCCAGATAACTAAGGGTATTTTCAAGTGTTACCGCTAGCTCACGGTGGGCTATATTGCTTTCTATGTAGCGCCCCAAATCACCTTCTTTTATCAAATCACTCTGGCTGAGCATAATGTCGAGACGCATGCGTACATCATCAAGATTCATCGTATCATCGATAGTGTAAAGACCAAGCAACGATTCAAATCGGTAATATTGAGATACCAACTGAGCGGCAGACCAGGAATCGGTGTAGTGAGTCAGTTTCTGTAGCTCTTGTTGCCTTTCATGCACGAGGAAAGAGATATATCCGGTCGATATAAAAAGAAAAAAGATGATGCCAGCCAGTATTCTGTTCATGATGTTCCTCTGAACGCTTACTCAATATCCATACTACTGACCTGCCATGCAGACCTTGAATAATAAATCTGATTATTTAGTTCCGGCATGCTGTCATAGGGGTACACAATGAATAATGGGCCCTTATCACGGATGCGCATATATTTTCCGTTGATTTTTAAAGCAAGGATGGCATTGTATTTTTTGAAATCACTGAGAGGGATAACGGTGGTGTAGTCATTAAGCGCAGTAACCTTTACAACGGAGCCGCTCGCTCCAACATAATCCATGAGTTTTTGTAGTGGAATACCCGTAAAGGTCGTACGTCCATTATACCAGGGGGAGGTGGTCTGAAAACTTACCATGCCCAGCTTCTCAAGGCTGGCGGTATCAAAAACCGCTTTCCCGTCTTCATTTGTATTTTCAATATTACCGGATAACGTTAAAAGAACTTTACCGGTGGGCCTGGAAAGTTCACCCGCCCAAAGCTGGGTGGAGAGCACAACGCTTACCAACATGACTATTAACCGCATTCTAACCTCACCAATCAGCCGGATGTAAAAGAATTATAATTTAGATATCACGCTATTTATATATTCCGCCTGTCTATTATTGATGATGTGAAGTTGTCTGTATTTTAATTCATTTAAATCAATGGGTTGCCATGCTTAATGGTTATGAATATTTATTAAATCAGGCGAAGTCTGTTATTAACGGACGGTGATTTTTGTTGTGTCTGTACAAAAAACACTCACTCTGTGGTTGTTAAAAAATCACACGATCATAAAGGTTTATTTTTTTGTGCAGCGACAGGGAATCGTTGTTTTATCGGCGGGTAACCTTGTTGAATAAATCGAACTTTTGCCTATTCCCGGGATTAGATTACACAGGCGTAGCAGACGTTCAAAAATAGTCAATTATCAGGAATTCAAAATATGCAAAATCACCTACGGGATCGTCAGCAACTTAATGAACTTATCAATGGCTGGATACACCGAGATTGGGGGAATATGCCGCGCTGGCTTGCTGCATGAGCCAGGCGGATAAACCTTGCTGAGCGCCGCATAACCGGGTTTATTCGCCAGCCTGAGCCGACTGGCGGGCATACAGATACGCGGTCGCTCTGGAGACGCCCAGATGCTGCGCCACAGTGTCCATAGATTTTCGTACGTTCAGCAAACCGTCTTTGCGTAATTGTTGAATCAGTCGTTTACGGTCTTCAGGTTTCAGGGCGCGGGCCGTCGTTGCGCATTTAGCGGCAAAGTCATCGATACGCTGGCGGATGACTTCGTTACTGCCGGGATCGATATGTTCCTTAATGGGAGAGTCAGCGGTTTCAGTAAAACGCGCAAGGGCACTCTGCATGCCACGAAACAGCGTCATATCCACGTTCAGACAGAGTGCTGCTACGTATTTGCCTTCATCATCCTTGATGCCGATGGAGGTACTTTTCACCGGGCGGCCATCGGCAAACTGGTTGCTGTAGTTGGCTATAATGCTGGGGAATTCAGGCGATGCGATTCGCGCCAGACCCAGTTCTGTTGCCGGTTGGCCGGGTTCTCGTCCGGACAGGTTATTATGGATGGATAAAATGGCATGTTCAGGATTTTTGAGATCATGAACCACCACTTCGCAAAACGGAGAGAAGGTCTCGCTCAAGCCCCTGGCGATAGTGTCAATTTGGCTGAGAAGTGAGTTGTTATCGGTTTTTGGCATGCCAGTCTCCTGCGGTGATGCCTGTTGCCATGATTGCGGGCAGTTTACAGTGAGCAGGGTTCGCTTTTCCAGACGCGAGTGTTCAGACGGTAATAAGGTATCCGCATGGCAGATACCTTCTTGATTACCCGGCAAGGAATTCACTGTAGCGGCTGATATCCACGTTCCCACCGCTGATGATAATGCCGATTTTTTTGCCGCGAAGTTCAGCTTTGCGCGCTCTGGCGGCGGCAAAACCCAGACAGCCAGTCGGCTCCACGACAATTTTCATTCGCTCAGCGATAAATTTCATCGAGGCGACTAATTCATCGTCTGAGACAGTCAGAATATCGTGCACATTTCGCTGGATAATCGGAAACGTAATATTCCCGAGATGTTGGGTCTGAGCACCGTCAGCAATGGTTTTCGGCGTATCGATATGAACAATCTTTCCGCTGCGAAACGATTGTTGACCATCGTTTCCTGCCTCCGGCTCGACACCATAGATGATGCAGTCAGGTGACAGATGTCTGGCTGCCAGTGAGGAGCCCGAAAGCAGGCCGCCACCGCCCAGACACACGAAAAGAACGTCTAGCTGACCCACTTCTTCAATCAGCTCTTTTGTGGCGGTACCCTGGCCCGCAATCACGTGCGGATGGTCGTATGGCGGGATCAGCGTCAATCCTTGTTTCTCTGCCAGCTCCCGCCCGATTTTTTCACGATCTTCGGTATAGCGATCGTAAATCACCACATTTCCACCATAGCCTTTTGTGGCTGCAACTTTAGCCGCCGGGGCATCATGCGGCATGATAATCGTCGCCGGGATCCCCAACAATTTTGCCGACAGGGCAATGGCCTGCGCATGGTTGCCGGACGAAAAGGTGACGACGCCCGCAGCGCGTTGTTCTGGCGTGAACTGGCGTAACGCATTCATGGCTCCGCGAAATTTAAACGCGCCCATTCTCTGGAAGTTTTCGCACTTGAAGAAAACTTCAGCACCAAATTCGTCATTAACCGTTCGGGAGGTCATCACCGGCGTTTTGTTGGCATAGTCTGCGATGCGCTCTGCCGCGGCGGCAACATCGTTATAATCAGGCAGTGTCATTTCAGTCATTGTTGTTCACCTGTATGTCGTTAAACGTCATGCTTGTGGGGCCAGGGCAATAGCTTCAACTTCCAGCGCGAAACCATAATGAAGCTCTGCAACGCCCGCTACCGCGCGGGAGGGCCGGAAATCACCGATCCACTCCCCATAGATTTTGTTAAACGTTGGCCATTGGTTGATATCTGTTACATAGACGCGTACTGACACCAGGTGCTGTCGAGAAACCCCAGCGCCAGCCAGGCAGGCATCAATATTCTGCAGTACCAGCCGCGTCTGCTCTTCAAAAGAGGCCTCGGTTTTTTTTTCGCCATCACTTGTGACCGGCAACTGACCAGAAATGAAGACGAATCCGCCAGCCGTTGTACTGTGTGAGTAATGACCTGCAGGCGGAAAACCTCCTGCAGATGAGTTCAATGTAATGTCCACGGACATAAGAGAATCTCCTGTAGTTAGTGGTAATTCATTTTGTATAAAATAATACTGTTTGTATTATTTTATACGCTTTCAAACCGCGTTCGGCTAGTGATAGTTTTCACAGGTGATGATTTTGTGAACTATGGCAAACGTGACCCACGTTATATAGCTATCCTGGCGCGGTGAAAGAGGGGGAACGCTTTTGATGAGGGTAAAGCAGGGGAGTGAAGAAGCGCCCCGGGGCGGGGCGTTAAAGCCAAAAATTAGCCGATATGGCCGTGGTTAATCTTACTTAACGGTTCATTGATATCGAAGATTTTGCACGTCACGTCTTCCACACCCAGGTGCTTCAGGCGGGCCGTGTGTTTTTTGATATAGGCCAGAGCGCTGTCTTCATCCTGAAACAGGTAGATGCCACCCGCTTCGTGGTTTGCTGCGTTCTCGGTCCAGATTTTCCAGATGAAACCCGGTTCCTGGTTGATGGATTCGGCCAGTTCAACAAGCTGATGTGACATCTCAGCGCCAAACGGACCAGGAAAATCAAAGTGTATCTGCACGAGTTTGTTTGCCATAAATCCTCCATGGATTGGTTAATTTGGGTAAGGCTGCTAGCGTAACAGCACTTTACCCGTCAGATAAGTTACTGCTTGTCCACCAATATAAACACGCGTTCCTGTCAGCTGGCAGCGTAAATCGCCGCCGCGTTCAGAGACCTGGCGCGCCAGCATCTGCGTTTTATTCAGTTTTGCAGCCCAGTAAGGAATCAGCATGCTATGCGTCGAACCGGTAACCGGGTCTTCCGCGACCGCTTCACCCGGGCAGAAGAAACGGCTGACGAAATCGTATTCCCCGTCACCCGGCGCGGTGATACATACCATTTTCCCGAGGGGAATCATGGCGTGGATATTCGGGCGCACAGCCTCAACCTGCTGTTGATTCTCCATCACGACCATGTAATCGCGCGCGACGCGCACTTCTTTATATTCGGTGATGCCCAATGTTTCCAGCAGTAAGGCGGGCGGTTGGGCAGGTTCGCTTTGCCAGGCAGGAAAATCAAGCGTCAGCCAATCACCGCTGCGCGTGACCGTCAGTGGACCCACAAAACGGGTGGCAAAATGGATGGTCGCTTCCGGGAAATCCAGATGTTCAAAGATGACATGTGCGGCGGCAAGCGTGGCGTGCCCACACAGATTAATTTCGCCTTGCGTGGTAAACCAACGCAGCTCGAAGCCATTCTCATTGGCGACAAAAAAAGCGGTTTCCGACTGGTTATGCTGCTGTGACATTTTTAATAATATTTCATCGGGCAACCAGTCATCGAGCGGGCATACTGCTGCGGCATTACCGCCAAACGTCGTAGTGGTAAAGGCATCTACCATGTAGAAATCGATTTGTTGCACGGTGTAACCTCTCATCGCACTCAGGATATCCCACACTCTATCATGCAATGATTGTCATTGGTTAAGCGCCCTGATTCGCCAGTGTGGTAAAAATTCGCTATCATCCGTTTCCACACTTCATCCTGGCCGCTCATGTCTACGATCCTCGATACCTTTATTGCCCCGCCTTGTCATGAGGAGATAGCGATCCTCTATCAGGACGAGCATCTGGTGCTTATCAATAAACCCACCGGACTGCTTAGTTTGTCGGGGAAAAACCCGCAGAATCTCGATTCGGTACATCACCGGCTGGTACAGATTTACCCCGGCTGTACGCTGGTACATCGGCTTGATTTTGGGACGTCAGGGCTGATGGTGATTGCCCGTAACAAGGCTATCAACGCCGCGCTTTGCCAGCAGTTCAGTCAGCGCGCGGTAAGCAAGGTGTATAGTGCGTTGCTGTGCGGGCATCTGAAAAACGATGAAGGCGTTATAGACGCAGCGATTGCCAAAGACCCGGCGCTGTTTCCACTGATGTCGATTTGCGCCATTAACGGTAAACCCGCGCGCTCGCGCTATCAGGTTATTGAGCGTTTTCATCATCGCCAGCAAGATGGGACATTACTCGCTTTGACGCGGGTACGGCTGACACCTGAAACCGGGCGTACCCACCAGTTGCGGATCCACTGTCAGCAGTTGGGGCATCCCATTTTGGGGTGCGATTTATATGGTGGGCGTCTGCTGCCAGGCACCGAACGGACGTCGAGACTGATGCTGCATGCCAGTGAACTGCATTTCAGGCATCCGGTCAGTCAGGAATGGATGACGGCCCAAAACGCCAGCCCGTTTTGAGGATATAAAAAAGCCGCCAGATGGCGGCTATTTGGGGATTATCGTGCGGCGCGTTGTAAAATAACCGCTGACGGCTGGCGCTGCAGAAAACGCATCCGCAGCATCATCAACACTGCCGCAGAGGTCAGGCCGATAATAAAGCCCATCCAGAATCCTGCCGGTCCCATCCGGTCAACCACCAGATCGGTCAGCGCCAGAATATAGCCGCTCGGCAGACCCAGTACCCAGTATGCCGTAAAGGTAATAAAGAAAATGGAACGCGTATCTTTATAACCACGTAGGATACCGCTGCCAATAACCTGGATAGAGTCCGATATTTGATACACCGCGGCCAGTAACATGAGCTGCGCTGCCAGAGCGACAACTTCCGGGTTATTGTTGTAGAGCAGGGCAATGTGCTCACGGAATGTCACGGTGAAAATCGCCGTCACAACCGCCATGCAGACGCCGACGCCCAGACCTGTTCTGGCTGCGGTTTGCGCATCCAGCGTGGAACCCTGGCCCAGACGATAACCGACTCGAATGGTGACGGCCGCAGCCAGAGACATCGGCAGGACGAACATTAACGAGCTGAAGTTGAGCGCGATCTGGTGTCCGGCCACGTCGACAATCCCCAGCGGGGAAACCAGCAGCGCCACCACAGCAAACAGCGTCACTTCGAAAAATAACGCCAGCGCGATAGGTAAACCCAGCTGTACCAGGCGCTTCATTACGGCGGTGTCCGGTTTCTGGAAACCACGCTCATTACGGATATCACGCATCGAGCGTGCGCGTTTAACGTATGACAGCATGGCGATAAACATCACCCAGTAAACCGCCGCCGTTGCCACGCCGCAGCCCACGCCGCCAAGTTCCGGCATGCCAAAATGCCCATAAATGAAAACATAGTTAACAGGAATGTTCACCAGCAGGCCGAGAAATCCCATCACCATCGCCGGTTTGGTTTTGGCCAGACCTTCACACTGGTTACGGGCTACCTGGAAGAACAAATACCCCGGCGCGCCCCACAGCAACGCGCGCAGGTAGCCGACGGCTTTATCCGCCAGCGCTGGGTCGATGTTATGCATGGAGCGAATAATGTATCCCGCGTTCCAGAGCACGATCATAATCAGAATGGAGACGCTGCCCGCCAGCCAGAAACCCTGGCGTATTTGATGGGCAATGCGATCGCGGCGCCCGGAACCATTGAGTTGCGCAATCACTGGCGTCAAGGCCAGCAGCAGTCCGTGACCAAACAAAATGGCCGGCAACCAAATAGATGTGCCAATGGCGACGGCCGCCATGTCCGTGGCGCTGTATCCGCCCGCCATGACGGTATCAACGAATCCCATTGCGGTTTGAGCGATTTGCGCAAGAATCACCGGAATTGCCAGAGCTAATAACTGACGCGCTTCACTTACATACTTTTGCACGTGTACACCACTATATTGTTGTTATTTGAGAGACTAAAAAAGCCGCCTTATATGGCAGCAAGGAGAAAAAGCAGGGGAAATTTCAGTCTATTGTAGCGAGGAATACGTAATTCTCCAGTGAAAAAACAGGCAGTAGCGGCGCATTGCTGGCAACCTGAATTTCCACCTGCTATTGTGCTGTGCAGAGATGTCTTAATTCAGTTCAGGAGTTAGAAGTATGTTTACGGGTATTGTGCAGGGCACCGCGAAATTGGTGTCCATTGATGAAAAACCAAATTTTCGTACGCATGTTGTGGAGTTACCTGAATATATGTTGGATGCGCTGGAGACCGGCGCATCGGTTGCCCACAATGGGTGCTGCCTGACGGTAACCGAAATCAACGGTAACCAGATAAGCTTTGATCTGATGAAAGAAACGCTGCGTATCACCAATCTGGGTGACCTGAAGGTTGGGGATTTGGTCAACGTTGAGCGTGCGGCAAAATTCAGTGATGAAATTGGCGGACATTTAATGTCGGGCCATATTATGACGACCGCCGAAGTGTCGAAAATTCTGACCTCGGAGAACAACCGCCAGGTGTGGTTTAAAGTTCAGGATCCGTCGCTGATGAAATACATCTTGTACAAAGGATTTATCGGAATTGATGGCATCAGTCTGACGGTCGGTGAGGTGACTCCGACGCGTTTCTGTGTGCATTTGATCCCGGAAACGCTGGAACGTACGACGCTGGGTAAGAAAAAGTTAGGCGCGCGGGTCAATATCGAAATCGATCCTCAAACCCAGGCGGTGGTTGATACCGTTGAGCGCGTACTGGCGGCGCGTGAAAGCGCCATCAGTACCGTAACGGGTGAGGCGGGAGCCTAAGCCAGAGTGTAAAACCCCCGTTGGCACGGGGGTGATAACGATTAGCGGGGAACGCGCAGGCCGTGTTCAACGCCGCGGGAAAAAACCACCTGCCACAGCTGAATGTCGCGAGCACGAAACGCACCGGCGCACGCGTTCAGGTAATAGCTGAACATCCGTTTAAAGCGTTCGGTATAGTTATCGGCGATTTCAGGCCAGGATCTCATGAAACGCTCGTGCCATGCCATCAACGTTGTATCGTAATCCGCGCCAAAATTATGCCAGTCTTCCATCACAAAATGCGGCTCGCTGGCGTTGGCAATCTGGCGAACTGACGGTAAACAGCCGTTCGGGAAGATATATTTATTGATCCACGGATCAACGTTATTGTCGGTCTTTTTAGAGCCGATGCTATGCAGCAAAAAGAGGCCGTCGGGTTTTAAATTACGATCAACCACTTCAAAATAAGTCGCGTAGTTCTTCGGCCCCACATGCTCAAACATGCCGACGGAGACAATGCGATCAAATTTGTCGTTAAGGTCGCGATAATCCTGCAGCAAAATTGTGACATCCAGCCCCGCACAACGCGCCTGCGCCATTTTCTGCTGTTCTGCCGAAACGGTCACGCCCACCACGCTAACGCCATATTGTGACGCCATAAACTGGGATAAGCCGCCCCAGCCGCAGCCAATATCGAGCACCCGCATGCCTGGCTTCAACTGCAGTTTTTCGGCAATCATTTTTAGCTTCGCCTGTTGGGCAGATTCCAGGGTATCGGCATCTTTCCAGTAGGCGCAGGAATACTGCATATAAGGGTCCAGCATGCGGGTAAAGAGATCGTTGCCCAAATCGTAGTGTTCTTTGCCGACGACCCACGCACGTTTTTTGGTCTGTAAATTGAACAGGCGAGCCGTGGCGATACGTAGCGTGTCTTTAAAGTGGCGGGGGAGTTGGTTTTCAAGACCGGCGCGCAGGACTTTACAAAAAAACATGTCCAGCCGGTCGCATTCCCACCAGCCATCCATATAACTTTCACCCAACCCTAACGATCCTTCCTGCAATACGCGTTTGAAAAAATCGGGGTTCGTTACGCGAATATCTGCCGGTGCCGGACCATTAATGGTAATACCTGCACGGCTTAATAATTCATTGGTGATGCGGTACCAGTCATCATCCGGTACGCTGACGTCTTCTATACACGATGAACTCATAGCTTCTCCATCACTGGTCGGTGATCAGAACCTTAAAATAGCGTAGACGCTTTTTTGGGCTTTGTGAGAACTCTCACGGAATTAATCCGCGAATCTATAATCCGACGTAGAACAGAGGAAGGGAGGAACCCTTGCCGAAAAGACCATCCATGGGAAAACGGGAACGTTCTTGTCCCCGTTAACACATAACAATTATCGTTTTTTTAACAACCGGAAATCAGTATAGGCCTGAATTTTTGACGATTCAACCAATAAATATTAGCAGGCTAATCAATTATTCGTGGCGATTACTAGTGAGACTCACCGTGGGCAATTTGCGCCCGATCATCTGTGTGCGGGGCGTTAGCCTTCTGCGACTGCATTTTGTAACCCGCGGCCGCCAGCAGCACCGTTGTCAGCATCACGCTGGTGGTGGTGAGCAGCGGGGTGGCGATCAACCAGGAAACCACAAGGCTTGCCAGGAAGCATAAACCCAGTTGCAGTGTGTTCTGCAATGCTGCTGCGCGTCCCGTAGCTTGTGGGAAAGGACGTAACGCCTGAGCCACAACAATAGGGTAGATTGCTCCATTGGCAATCGCCATAACGCAGAATGGGATGAGGATTTCAGCCAGCGCAACATGGTGAATAAAGCCGGTTGCCCAGGTGGCCACTACGCTAAAGGCATACAGAATGAGTAACCAGGGCAGCAACTGACGGCCCTGCCATTTTTGCAGCGCAGCGCGGCAGCCGTAACCACCAATTAAGAAAGCGATGGTTTGCGGAACATAACTCAGGCCAATCACCGCCGGACTGTAGCCCATTTCGCTGAGGATGAACGGGGAACCCGTCAGCCACGCGAAGAAGCTCGCGGAGCAGGCGGCATAAATCAGCACGTTTCCGCGGTAAACTTTTGAGCGCAACAGGGTAGCGAAAGTCAGTTTATCCTGGCTGTCGTCGCGTGCTTTAGCTGTTGGTTTTAAGCGCAGAGCCGGAAGCATCAGGATTAGAGTAATGGCAAACAGGGTGGCGAAAATGGCCTGCCAGGAAAAATGTACCAGGATCCAACTGCCTAATAACGGCGCTAATGCCGGGGATAACCCGACCAATGGCATAATGGTGGCAAAGATGCGGTTTACTTTTTGTGAAGGATAATAATCGGTGACCAACGCCTGCCAGATAACCGATGCCGCACAAACGCCAACGGCCTGAACAAAGCGCAGTACCAGCAGACCGGTGGCATTTTCAACCCACAGCATGCCCAAACTGCCCAGCGCGAAGATGGATAAACCCAGCAGCAAAACAGGCTTGCGACCATAATGGTCAGAGAGCGGTCCCCACAGAAGTTGCGCGACGGCAAAACCCGCTAAGAATAAGCTAAGGCTGGCGCTGACGGCAGATGCAGGCGTCTGCAGATCGGACTGAATTGCGGCGAAGGCGGGCAGATACATATCCGTTGCCAGAAAGCCGAGTACGCTAAGACCCGCCAGCCAGACTAAAAATCCTTTCCCAGGTTGCATCATCATTTCTCTTTTTTTAGCAGTAGTACAATGCCGCTGAGTGTAGTGAGTGTAATTCTTGCTGTGAAACGCTAATATTTGCTTACTGATTTCAAATTTTTTGTAGGCAGAACATGTGGTCGGAATATTCACTTGAAGTTGTGGATGCGGTTGCGCGTAACGGTAGCTTTAGTTCGGCCGCGCAGGAGTTGCACCGCGTACCCTCGGCGGTAAGCTATACCGTACGTCAACTGGAAGAGTGGCTGGCGGTGCCGCTTTTTGAGCGACGCCATCGGGACGTGGAATTGACGCCTGCCGGTGCATGGTTTCTCAAAGAAGGCCGCTCTGTTATCAAAAAAATGCAGATCACCCGCCAGCAATGTCAGCAAATTGCCAACGGCTGGCGCGGGCAGTTGGCGATCGCGGTAGATAACATTGTCCGCCCGGATCGTACCCGACAGATGATCGTGGATTTCTATCGTCATTTTGATGATGTGGAGCTGCTGGTTTTCCAGGAGGTGTTTAACGGTGTCTGGGATGCGCTGTCCGATGGGCGCGTTGAGTTGGCAATCGGCGCCACGCAGGCGATTCCGGTGGGGGGGCGCTATACCTTCCGCGACATGGGAATGCTGAGCTGGAGCTGCGTGGTGGCAAGCCATCATCCGTTGGCGTCAATGTCCGGACCGCTAAGCGACGACACGTTGCGCAACTGGCCGTCGCTGGTGCGTGAAGACACGTCGCGGACGCTTCCTAAGCGTATTACCTGGCTGCTGGATAACCAAAAGCGCGTCGTGGTGCCTGACTGGGAATCTTCTGCTACCTGTTTATCTGCAGGTCTGTGCGTGGGCATGGTACCGACGCATTTTGCCAAACCGTGGATTGATAGCGGCAAATGGGTCGCGCTACAGCTGGAGAATCCATTTCCTGATGCCGCATGCTGCCTGACCTGGCAACAGAACGATACGTCGCCGGCATTGAGCTGGCTGCTGGACTATTTAGGGGATAGTGAAACACTGAATAAGGAGTGGTTGCGGGAGCCCGATGAGGCTCCCGCACAACAGTCTTAACGACGGTAATCGCGGAACGGGCCGTCGGCAACGGAGCGGCGTTCTACCAGGCGCGGATGAACCTCGATAGACTGCGACTCTTCACGTTTATTCACGATACGGTCTAACAGCATGTTGAAGGCCGTTTCCCCCAGTGAATCTTTAGGCTGGTGAATGGTCGTCAGAGCCGGCGTGAAGAAGCGGGCGTTGCGCACGTTGTCGTAACCGATGAGCGAAACATCCTGCGGTACGCGCAGTCCCATCTCGTCAGCGGCGCACAGCGCACCCATCGCCATGATATCGCCACCGCAGAAGACGGCGGTCGGACGATGCGACTGTGACAGAATTTGCTGCATGGCGCGATAGCCCGATTCAGGCTCAAAATCGCCCTGCACAATCCAGTTTTCAGGAACTTTAATCAGCGCTTCTTCCATCGCTTTCATAAAGCCTGCCAGACGCCCGGCTCCGGTATTACGCTCCATTGGGCCTGGGATCACGCCAATCTCACGATGACCGCGTTCTACCAGATACCGACCCGCCATGTAACCGCCTTCGAAGGCGTTATCAATGACCGTATCGGTAAAGTCGGCTTTAGCTTCGCCCCAGTCCATGACGACCATCGGAATATGGCGGTACTCTTCGAGCATCGAAAGCAGCGACTCCGGATACTCAGAACACATCACCAGCAGACCATCAACACGCTTTTGCGCCATCATTGACAGATAAGCCTGCTGTTTTTCGAGACTGTTCCATGCGTTACCCAGAATCAGGGTATAGCCTTTCTGGAAACAGTTTTTCTCAACGGCTTCGATAATTTCAGCGAAATAGGCCGCTTCGCTGCTGGTGGCCAGCAAGCCAATAGACTTGGTGTGATTCACCTTCAGGCTGCGCGCCACGGCGCTCGGAGAATAGTGCAGCTCTTTGATCGCCGCCCAGACAGCATTACGCGTTTCTTCCGCGACAAAGCGCGTCTTGTTAATTACGTGTGATACGGTTGTAGTGGAAACGTTTGCTCGCTTCGCTACATCTTTAATTGTTGCCATTACATCTCACTCCAGACCATATCCTAAGCTCCTGAGAATACTCCAGGTAAACGTTTGCCTTAACACACCCTTAGCGCAACGTAAGGGTTGCGGCACGCCGGGAAAACGACACGGAACGTCAGGAAGGGGTCAATGGCCGGTACGCTAATCAAGTAAGCGTGGAATTTTGTCTGATCTTAACGAAAAGGGGAAGAGTTAAAAGCAGTTATCAATATAAATCGTGAGAGATTTTTGCTTTCAAGTGTGTAAAAATGCGCAATATCACTTTTTGTGTGGGAATAAAAAGGAGAAAACTTGATGAGCACCGATCTGAAATTTTCGTTAGTGACTACCATTATTGTTCTGGGTTTGATCGTCGCGGGTGGCCTGACCGCAGCGCTGCATTGATTTCCCCCGAGGGAGTTCGCTCTCCCTCATCCTTTCCGCTTGCCTTTCCCGTCGATTGTTTGCGAATAAGCAAAAGTCTTTTGCAATTTTGTTAACTTTATTAATTTTGCGATCAATGTCATGCTTTTGACTCTTATTTTATGTCGCGCCCCGGCTCGACGTTACGGAGTCGAAATATGAAACTCAATTATCCTTTACTGGCGCTGGCGATCGGCGCGTTTGGCATTGGCACCACTGAATTTTCGCCAATGGGATTATTGCCCGTCATTGCCAAAGGTGTGGATGTCTCGATTCCCGCGGCCGGAATGTTAATCAGCGCGTATGCGGTTGGGGTGATGGTGGGTGCTCCGCTGATGACATTACTGCTGTCCCATCGTGCGCGACGTAATGCGTTGATATTCCTGATGGCGATTTTCACGCTGGGCAACGTGCTTTCGGCTATCTCGCCGGATTACACCACCCTGATGTTATCGCGTATTTTGACCAGTCTGAACCATGGGGCATTTTTTGGTCTTGGCTCCGTTGTCGCTGCAAGCGTAGTACCCAAACATAAGCAGGCCAGCGCCGTGGCAACCATGTTTATGGGGTTGACCATTGCCAATATTGGCGGCGTTCCTGCGGCGACCTGGCTTGGTGAAACCATCGGTTGGCGTATGTCATTTATGGCAACGGCGGGTCTGGGCGTCATCGCCATGGTCAGCCTGTTCTTCTCATTACCCAAAGGTGGGGCGGGAGAGCGCCCGGATGTCCGTAGCGAACTGGCGGTACTTATGCGTCCGCAGGTGCTGTCGGCGCTGCTGACGACCGTTCTGGGA
Organism: Citrobacter sp. Cb028; assembly: GCF_030336705.1. Lineage (NCBI taxonomy): Bacteria > Pseudomonadati > Pseudomonadota > Gammaproteobacteria > Enterobacterales > Enterobacteriaceae > Citrobacter > Citrobacter sp. Cb028. The sequence goes on from NZ_JAOWCZ010000034.1 coordinate 1,278,074, forward strand.
GCCGGGGCGATGTTCACGCTTTATACCTATATCTCACCAGTGTTACATACAATCACCCATGCCACACCGGCGTTTGTGACCGGTATGCTGGTGCTGATTGGCGTTGGCTTCTCAATCGGTAACTATCTTGGTGGCAAACTGGCTGACCGTTCCGTCAACGGTACGCTGAAAGGCTTTTTACTGCTGCTGATGGTTATTATGCTGGCCATTCCTTTCCTGGCGCGTAATGAGCTGGGTGCGGCAGTTAGTATGGTGGTCTGGGGGGCAGCGACGTTTGCGGTCGTTCCGCCGTTGCAGATGCGCGTGATGCGTGTTGCCAGCGAAGCGCCTGGATTATCATCGTCAGTCAACATTGGCGCGTTTAATCTGGGGAATGCTCTGGGTGCCGCAGCCGGTGGGGCGGTGATTTCCGGTGGGTTGGGCTACAGCTTTGTTCCGGTGATGGGGGCAATTGTGGCGGGGCTTGCGCTACTGCTGGTCTTTATCTCGGCGCGCAAACAGCCTGAAGAGGCTTTCACTACCGCAAATTAATGCTAAAACGCAGAAGGGTTCTCCTTCTGCGTCATCTTTTTTATGCTGCGAAGTTCTTCGCAACAAATTCCCAGTTCACCAGCGCCCAGAAGTTTTCCAGGTAGCCAGGACGGGCATTGCGATAATCGATGTAGTAGGCGTGTTCCCATACGTCAACGGTCATCAGCGGCGTCGCGTCGGTGGTCAGCGGTGTACCTGCATTGGAGGTGGAAACGATAGCCAGTTTGCCATCCGTTCCTTTTACCAGCCAGGTCCAGCCAGAACCGAAGTTTTTAATAGCGGCATCGGTGAACTGCGCTTTGAAATCCGCAAAGCTGCCAAAGGAGGCGGCAATTGCTTCGGCCAGTTTACCGGTAGGTTCGCCACCTGCGTTCGGTGCCAGGCAGTTCCAGTAGAACGTGTGGTTCCATACCTGTGCTGCGTTATTGAATACACCGCCTTCAGAGCTACGTACGATCTCTTCCAGTGATTTGCCTTCAAACGCCGTGCCTTTAATCAGGTTGTTCAGATTAGTCACGTAAGTTTGATGGTGTTTGCCATAGTGATATTCCAGCGTTTCGGCAGAAATGTGCGGTGCCAGAGCATCTTTGGCATACGGTAATGCAGGTAATTCAAACGACATTGCTTCTCTCCTTATTATTTGTATTGAGTACACACAATAGCCTCATTGTGAGTAAGGATAGGGTAGCAAATTGAAAGGTTATGCAAAAGAAGAACTTACCCTACAGCATGTACTGTAGGGTAAGTTTTTAACGAATTGTTTTTGGCGTCATTACCCGACGAGCGCCCACATAGTGGCGCTGCCAGTAATCTTCACTCAGAGAGGTGATTTGAATTTCCTGGCCGCTGCGCGGTGACTGAATAAACTTACCGTTGCCAACATAAACGCCAACGTGATCGGCAGTTCCACGCCCCTGGGTACGGAAAAATACCAGATCGCCATTTTTCAGTTCGCCACGTTCAATCGGCGCGGCATCGCGCAGATGATACATTTCGTTCGCTGTACGTGGAATGCGGAATTTCACCAGATCTTTATAGGCGTAATAGACCAGACCGCTGCAGTCAAACCCGGTTCTTGGTGAGGTGCCGCCCCAGCGATAAGGCTTGCCGATTTGGTTCATCAGCGTGGACATGGCGGTTTTAGTGGCTTTCTGCACTTTCACTTTATGCGCGTCAGCCAGCGTCGTTGGTGCGGTGGTTTTCACTTTTACACAGCGCGGCTTATGGCCTTTGCGCGGCGTGCATTTTTCAGTCCAGGTAACGGCAGCGGTTTGTGCTGCGGTGTTTTTACCACGACGGTTTGCTGTTTTAGTCGACTTTGCCGGAGCGGCAGTACGATGTTTAGAAGAGGAAGCGGTTTTGGTGCTGGTTTTGCTGGTGGTCTTTGTCGCCGTTTTCTTGCTGGTCTTTGTTGTTTTTTGGCTGGTTGTTGCGCTTTTCTTTTTATCTACCGTTTTGATGGTGTGAGAATGGGTAGGTGTCGTCCTGGCCTGCTTGGAAGCATGAGCCATGGGCGTAAAGGGCAGTGTAGTAAAAAGTAAAGCACAGAGCGTGATCGAGATTCGGTTTATCCGCGCCACTGAGCAATCCTCTGGTAAGGCAGGTCTATCATGCCTGCGTGTGATTTTCAAAACTTGATGATTCTAATCTATAGAAAGAGGGAAAGTTAATAGCTTTTTTGTTTAAAACTACGTTTCGTAACCGACCGCAAAAAAAATCAGCAATTAAAGTTGGCGTTGGTGAACGAATAATCAAATCCACAGGCTTTAAAGGGCTAAGTGAGATTGTGAATGCAACTTTTGGCGTCAGGGGATAAAATAATAACGCGTAATGAAAATGTTATTTTCCGTTGCCTGTCTGACCCGCTACAATGTCAGACTACTGCCGTAAAAGAAGTTTAAGGAAGCAAGATAATGAGCACCACTATCGAAAAAATCCAGCGCCAGATCGCTGAAAACCCGATTCTCCTGTACATGAAAGGTTCCCCTAAACTGCCAAGCTGCGGTTTCTCCGCTCAGGCTGTGCAGGCGCTGTCCGCCTGTGGTGAACGCTTTGCTTATGTTGATATTCTGCAGAACCCGGATATTCGCGCCGAGCTGCCGAAATACGCAAACTGGCCAACCTTCCCGCAGCTGTGGGTTGATGGCGAGCTGGTTGGCGGCTGTGACATTTTGATCGAAATGTACCAGCGCGGTGAGTTGCAGCAGCTGATTAAAGAAACAGCGGCGAAATACAAAACCGAAGAGCCGGACGCTGAATAATATCAGCGTAAATAAAAAAGCGACCTCGTGATGGTCGCTTTTTTTATCGGTCCGTTATGCCTCTTCAGGTACGGGAAGAGGCCAGCCGCCGAGACGTTTCCAGCGGTTAACAATTTCGCAAAACAGCACGGCCGTCCGTTCGGTGTCATACAGCGCCGAGTGCGCCTGAGTCCCGTCAAATTCCATTCCTGCCGCCAGGCACGCTTTCGATAACACAGTTTGCCCCAGAGACAGGCCGCTTAAGGCCGCAGTATCAAAGGTAACGAACGGATGAAATGGATTACGTTTGAGCGAGGCGCGTTCTGCAGCGGCCATCATAAAACTGTGGTCGAACGTAGCGTTATGCGCCACCATGATCGCCCGATTGCAGCCGCTGTCTTTAATGCCTTTACGCACCATTTTAAAGATGGCATGCAGAGCGTCATATTCGCTGACCGCTCCGCGTAGCGGATTGTTAGGGTCAATTCCGTTAAAGGCGAGGGCTTCCGGCTGCAAATTCGCGCCTTCAAATGGCTCTACGTGGAAATGTAACGTCGTGTCCGGCATCAGCCAGCCTTGTTCATCCATTTTCAGTGTGATGGCTGCGATCTCAAGCAGCGCATCGGTTTTGGCATTGAACCCTGCGGTTTCGACATCAATGACGACAGGATAAAAACCACGAAAACGGTCACACAGACCGGAAAGTTGAGCGTTATCGGACATCTGGGTCTCTTAATACGGGAAAATTGCAGCGCGTATTATGGCAAAATGATGAGTATAAAACTACGGGCACAGACGATCTGCGCCCGTGGGGAGGTTAGTCGCCCAGGCCGCGCCCGGCGTCTTTCTCTTCGATCAGTTCAATTTTGTAACCGTCTGGATCTTCAACGAACGCGATTACGGTGGTGCCGCCTTTTACCGGACCGGCTTCACGCGTGACGTTACCGCCATTCTGACGAATACGTTCACAGGCTTCGGCTGCGTTGTCTACGCTCAGGGCGATATGGCCGTAGGCAGTGCCCAGCTCATACTTGTCGACACCCCAGTTATAGGTCAGTTCGATCACGGCTTCGCTGGTTTCAGGGCCGTAGCCGACAAAGGCCAGGGAGTATTTGTATTCAGGGTTTTCGCTGGTACGCAGCAGCTTCATGCCCAGCACGTTGGTATAAAACTCGATGGAACGCTGCAGGTTACCCACGCGCAGCATGGTATGAAGTAAACGCATCTTTTTCCCCTTCGAAAATGGCTAATACATTCAAAATGTTGTTTTAGTATAGCGGCGTTGTTACGCCGCTATCAATGGCAGAACGGAGTTTGTGACGTTAGAGGGTAGGATAATCGGTGTAACCTTCCGCGCCGCCGCCGTAGAAGCTTTCGGCACGTTGCGGATTCAGCTCCGCTTTACGCTGCAGGCGCGCAACCAGATCCGGGTTTGCGATATAGGCGCGACCAAAAGCAACGGCGTCGATCAGGCCTTTCTCGATCAGTGCTTCTGCTTTTTCAGGTGTGTAGGCACCCGCACCAATGATCGGACCGTGGAAACGTGCACGAACTTTTTCGCGAAACGCATCGGAATACGGCTCGCCGCCAGCCCAGTCCGGCTCAGACATATGCAGGTAAGCGATTCCGCGCTTGCCCAGTTGTTCAATCAGATACAGCGCATCGGCTTCTTCGTTCGGGCCGTTGTCAACGTTCTGGAATGAGCCAATCGGAGAGACGCGAATACCAATACGGTCGGCACCCCATTCTTTAATACCGGCATCGACAACTTCCAGCACCAGACGCGCACGATTTTCGACGCTACCGCCGTATTGATCGGTACGCTGGTTAGACGTTGGCGACAGGAACTGGTGCAGCAGATAGCCGTGAGCGGAGTGCAGTTCAACCATGTCGAAACCCGCTTCGCGCGCGTTGGCAATCGCCTGACGGAAGTCATTAACGATGCCGGGAATTTCTTCCGTTTCCAGCGCACGCGGCATTGAGGTATCCGCACGCGTTGCCAGACCATTTTCATCACGAAGTGAGGTCCGGGTACCGGCGCTAATCGCGGAAGGTGCGACCGGTGCCTGACCGTTGGGCTGCAGACTGGCGTGAGAGATGCGCCCGGTATGCCACAACTGGACCGCAATATGACCTTGCTCCGCATGTACGGCAGCGGTGATTTTTTTCCATGCGGCAATTTGCGCTTCGCTGTGTAAGCCGGGGGCCCCCGCATAGCCTTTCGCCTGTGCGGAAATCTGTGTAGCTTCACTGATGATAAGACCCGCGCTGGCGCGTTGACGGTAATACTCGGCCATCAGCGGAGTAGGGATGTCGCCAGGCTCAATGCTGCGCAGACGCGTCAGTGGCGCCATGAATACGCGGTTTGCTGCCGTAATAGCACCCACTTTCAGTGGGGAAAAAAGTTTTTCAGATGACATATGGCACTCCTGAATAGACCGGTCGTCTAGTAATAAAAGAAATAAAAACGCCTGTTAAACGGCAGGCGTAGTAATGATGGTTTTAACGTGCGCCAGCGCATTTTCCAGCGGGGTGGCGCTACGAGAAATCTTGGCCTGCAGGTTGGCGCCCAGCCACAGAGCATACAATACCTGCGCCTGTTGTAACGGCTCGCCAACAAAGGACAGACAATGATTTGCCTGACCTTTCTCCAGCGCCTGCGCTAACAGCGCAATAATGTGCCGCGCGCCTTTATCCATCGCCGTGCGCATATCTTCTGACAGATCGCACACTTCGGCGGACAGTTTTACGGTTAAACAACCGCTGATAATGCCGTGCTGGCTAAACTGGTTCAGTGTTTCCTGATAGTAGGCCAGAATGCGGTCGCGATAGTTTCCTGCCCCCGTATCAAAGTGCGTAGCCAGTCGCTGATGATAGGCCGCATAGTGGCGTTCCAGCATCGCAACACCGAACGCTTCTTTAGAGCGAAAATAGTGATAAAACGAACCTTTGGGGACTTCAGCGGTTTTCAGTAGTTCGCTTAAGCCCATACCGGTGAAACCGCGCTGCATGCACAGCAGTTCGCCAGTCGCCAGCAGATGTTCGCGTGTATCGTGTTCAGTGATTTTGTTCATGGAAAGGAGTGTAATAGACCAGTCGGTCTAATGCAATAGCGCTTGCGAGAAATTCAGTTAACGTCTTCAATAGGTATATCAATCTTACGAAAGGAGGGGATGTGGCCGAACAGCTGGAGTTTTTCCCCGTCCAGAGCCCATGCCGTGGAATATGTCAGTCTGACGAGCGCGGTTTTTGCCGCGGCTGTTTTCGCAGTCGGGATGAGCGTTTTAACTGGCAAAAGATGAGCGATGCCGAAAAGCAGGAAGTGCTACGGCTTTGTCGTCAGCGCCTGATGCGTAAATTACGAGCAAACAAAGCCAACCCTTCGGAAGAACCGCAACAACCTTCACTCTTTTAAAAGCGTAATTGCGTATACTCGATGCACATTCACTTATAAGGAAGCTGCTATGGTTCAGCGTATTACTATTGCGCCGCAAGGTCCGGAATTTTCTCGCTTTGTAATGGGGTATTGGCGCCTGATGGACTGGAATATGTCCGCGCGCCAGCTAGTCAGCTTTATTGAAGAACATCTGGATCTGGGTGTTACCACCGTCGATCACGCCGATATTTACGGCGGATACCAGTGTGAAGCGGCGTTTGGTGAGGCACTGAAGCTGGCTCCGCATCTGCGTGAAAAAATGCAGATTGTTACCAAGTGCGGGATCGCCACGACGGCACGCACGGAAAATGCGCTGGGTCATTACATTACCGACAGCGCGCATATCATTGCCAGTGCGGAAGCATCGTTGAAGTTACTGGCGACCGATCATATTGATTTGCTGCTCATCCACCGTCCCGATCCGCTCATGGATGCGGACGACGTAGCCGACGCGTTCAAAAAATTGCACCATAGCGGAAAAGTGCGTCACTTTGGCGTATCTAACTTCACCCCGGCACAGTTCTCACTGCTGCAATCGCGTCTGCCGTTCACGCTGGCGACTAACCAGGTTGAGATCTCACCGGTACATCAGCCGCTCCTGCTGGATGGTACTTTAGATCAATTGCAACAACTGCGCATTCGTCCGATGGCCTGGTCCTGCCTCGGCGGTGGTCGTCTGTTTAATGACGATGCGTTCCAGCCATTACGTAATGAACTTGCCACAATCGCAGAAGAGTTAAACGCGCAGTCCATTGAGCAGGTGGTGTACGCCTGGATTTTACGTCTGCCGTCTCAGCCGCTGCCGATTATTGGCTCAGGGAAGATAGAGCGTGTACGCGCCGCCGTTGAGTCTGAGTCATTGAACATGTCTCGCCAGCAGTGGTTCCGTATTCGCAAAGCTGCGCTGGGTTACGACGTACCGTAATCGCGTTTTTGACGCTTCTCCGTTCAAATTTGTGTCACTGGTTTACACTTATCAATCAGACACCTTTTGGACGGAGGTCTTATGAAGCGTTTGAGTTTGGCCATTATTACTCTACTCGCCTGTGCAGGTGCGCAGGCTGCCAGTGAAGAAAAAGTGACAATGAATCTGGTAACGTCGCAAGGCGTCGGCCAGGCGATTGGTACGGTCACTATTGCTGAAACCGGGAAAGGGCTGGAGTTTACGCCCGATCTGAAAGCGCTGCCGCCGGGTGAACATGGCTTCCATGTGCATGCGAATGGCAGTTGCCAACCGGCGATTAAAGAAGGAAAAGCCTCAGCCGCGGAATCGGCTGGAGGCCATTATGATCCGCACCAAACCGGCAAGCACGAAGGTCCGGAAGGCGCAGGCCACATGGGCGACCTGCCGCTGCTGGTGGTGAATAACGACGGTAACGCCACAACACCGGTCATTGCGCCGCGGCTGAAAACGCTCGATGAGGTTAAAGGCAAAGCGCTGATGATCCATGTCGGTGGCGATAATATGTCCGATCAACCAAAACCGCTTGGCGGTGGTGGAGCGCGCTACGCCTGTGGCGTTATCAAATAATCAATTGCCTAGCGTACCCGGCGGAGGCGCCTGTTCGAGCTGCGAAAGCGAGCAGTGTAGTCGCCAGATAAGCGCCGACAGTTCCTGCGCCGCAGGTTGATGATGGTGGGCGAGCGTGTCGCAAATACGCTGTAGCTCACTCAGCGTGGCATTCAGCGGTCGTTGCTGGACGCCGCGCTCACTCATTACGTCGCGAAGCAACGAAATACACACGTCTCTGACGCGAGCCAGAGGATCTGAACGCACCTCCCAGGTGCGCAGTTGCCACACCACGTGTGAGCAGTTCAGCAAGACAACCCCCCAACGCAATAGCCAGCGTCGCGCCAGGGCATCCTGACTGTTGCTGAGCTGGCTGACGTGGTGATAGGTCAGCGACTCAAATTCGTTTTCACTGAGCGAGGGATGTCGGCTGAGCTGATCAACAAAATCCCGGCGCAGGGCGCGAATATGGCGGCGACCTTTCCGCGCATCCGATCCAGGCCGCAGAATGGCGAATGCCAGCCACGATAGCGCCACGCCGGTGATTTTCGCCATATTGTCATTCAGGAAATCAGCAAAATCATAAACCGGCGGATTAGTCACCGCGATAAACGATCCCATAAACACGATTAGCTGTCCCCAAAGACCCGCCAGCGCTGGCATTTGCAGTTTCAGGAGTTGCATGGTAGCGAGCAGCGGGAAGAGAAACAGAATGAATTGCCAGAGGTCAGAGATTTGCACCATCAGGCCAAACTTAACCACAAAGCTAAACAGCGACAGCAGAACCAGCGTGCGCATCAGCAAAGAAAGCGACTTAAACGGCGTGGCTACGGCGGAATAGAGCACGCTGCTGATGGCCGCGAGCGTTAGTGCGCCAGAGCCTGATTCCCATTGCGCGCCAATGCTCCATGCGCCGATAAGCATCAGGGTACAGAACGTACGCAATCCGCTCCAGAGGGCTTCCGCATTATCGGTATGACGGGCAAGTCCTGGCGTGCGGGCGATAGTAATACGCTCGGCGGTAACGCCATTTTCCAGTAAATGCAGATAATGACTGCTGCGTAAGTACAGCCGACAAAAATAACGCAGTCGTTGCCAGAAGGCGACGTGCCGATAGTCGCGCGCATCGAGAGGACGCAGGGGGGCGATAATACGCGCGACGGTGTAGGTGTCGGTATTGGATTTGACCAGCTCGCTGAGCAGTTGTTCGATGATTTGCCGGGTATTAGCCGGGGGAGTGGGCCAGTTCAGGAGCATCCTGCGCAGACTGGATATCACGCTGGTCATACGTAACTGCTGATGCAACAGCGAATTGAGCAACGCATTTTGACGGCGAAAACGGTAGTGACTCCAGAACGCCTGAATACGCAGCAGGTTCATGGTCAGAATCTGACCGATAACACCTTCATGGGCTGTGCGAATCGCATCCGTTGTCTCCGGTTGCCAGAGTAAGCTGGCATGCTCCAGTAAACGCGAATGCATGTTTTTCAGCGCGGTAAGCAATGTGGTGCCATCGGAGGTGCTGGGGAGGATCATCATCATCATGCCGCCGCACAGGATACCGACGATGACCTCGCATACGCGGGCCTGAGCGATATCCCACAACTGCGTAATCTCTATGGTATTGACCATGGGAAAAGCAATGATCGCCGCCGTATAACCGGCCAGCTGAAAGGCGTAGGCGACGTTATTGGTGAAGTGCGCGCAGGCCCAGGTACAAAAACCGATCCACACTGACATGCTCAGCAAAAACAACCACGGCTCATTGAGGGTATGACCGGCAATAATCAACGCGGCGGTGGCACCCAGTAAGCTACCCGCAACACGACCCAGACTTTTGCTGATAACCCCGCCGACGGTGGGAAAGCTGACCACTGCCGCCGAGGTCATCGCCCAGTAGGGCTCATCCAGATTCAGGTAATAGGCGAACGTTAACGCCAGACACATCGCAATGGTATTTCGCAACGCATAACGCCACTGCGCTACCGTGGCTTTAAACCACGGCCAATGGCCTGGCATCAGGTGGGACAGTTTCATTTACGCTGGCCGATAGACACGCTGCAGGTCGTACCAGAAACCAGGGTGACATCCTGCGGCAGAGCGTCGAATTCGATGCGGACCGGAACGCGTTGGGCCAGACGCACCCACGGCACATTGGGTTTGATGTCGGGAATCAGGCCGGAATCGCTTTCCACACTTTGGTCGTAGATGGCGCGACCAATACTGGATACGTGACCCTGTAACTTTATGTTGCCGCTGTAGAGCGTGATAACCGCAGGAGCACCTTCACGAATGTGGCGCAACTTGGTTTCTTCAAAATACCCCATCACATAGAAAGAGTGGCTGTCGACAAGGGCAAACAGGGGCTTACCGGTTGAGGCGTAGTCTCCAGTACGAGTTGAAAGGTTGGTGACCCAGCCCGCTACGGGCGCTTTGACCACCGTCTGCGTCAGTTGCCACTGTGCCTGGCGCAGGCTGGCCTCGGCTGCTTCAACGCTGGCCTGCATGGCTTTCACGTTGAGGTTAGCAGTATCCAGATCTTCGGCTGAGATATAATTTTGCGATAAATGACGGCGGCGGTTGGCTTCGTTATTGGCTTTCGCCAGATCGGACTGTGCCTTCGCCAGCTGCGCTTGCGCATTCAGTTCAGCAATGTGAAACGGCGTCTTGTCGATGATAAAAAGGACATCGCCTTTGTTCACAAACTGGTTATCTTTTATATTGAGTTCGCTAATGCTGCCTGAGACCTGCGGCGTGATGCTGACCTGCTCAGCACGCACTTTGCCATCACGTGTCCAGGGCGATTGCATATAGTAATTCCACATCCACCATCCGGCGAAAACTGCGATGGCAGCGACTATAATGGTGGAGAAGTATTTAATGGTTTTAAGCGACATAATCACCACACAATCAGCATTACAAAGGCCAGACATACGCAAAGCGTAAAGAGTGACAGATCCATTAACAGGGGATGCCAGATTTCGCCGGAGTAAATCCAGTCGCGTAGCAGGCGATGAACAATCAGCCAGAGAATAAATCCTGCTACAAACGCCTTGAAAACAGGAGGGAAGTAGACAGATGCTCCGATCATTAAATCTTGTAGGGGCAATCCTGTTGCATTAAACATAAACTTCACGGGCAAAATCCTTGGCGGAAGAGAGCATTGCTATAGGTTTAGCAAAAAAGAGACAATGAGTCTCTGTAACGCATAATGTCTGAAAAAATGTCAGCCGGTAAGCAAATTTGGCAATACATTTGTTTTGGGAATACAAATGCTGCACACTATTCTAAAATCAGCATAATAACTTAGCAAGCTAATTATAAGGAGATGAAATTGGAATCGCCATTAGGTTCTGATCTGGCACGGTTGGTGCGCATTTGGCGTGCTCTGATTGACCATCGCCTGAAACCTCTGGAGTTGACGCAGACGCATTGGGTTACGCTGCACAACATTCATCAATTGCCGCCTGATCAATCGCAGATTCAGTTGGCTAAAGCGATTGGCATCGAGCAGCCTTCGTTGGTACGCACGCTTGACCAGCTGGAAGAAAAGGGACTCATTTCACGACAGACTTGCGCCAGCGATCGTCGGGCAAAGAGAATTAAACTGACAGAAAAAGCAGAGCCGCTGATTGCAGATATGGAAGCGGTTATCAATAAGACGCGTGGAGAAATTTTGGAAGGGATTTCAGCTGAGGAAATTGATCTGCTGATTAAACTGGTCGCCAGACTGGAACACAATATTATTGAACTGCAGTCACAGGGCTGAAACGATAAGATGACGTGTGGCCAGAGCCTGACCACACGTGTATTCGATTAGCGTGGAGACACGGTAACCTGGCTGCCGTTGTTAGCCATAACAACGCGCTGGCCAGCTGAGAACTTGGTTGCACCCTGTTTCTGAACCACCATGATGGTATTACCGTCGTCCTTACGGATTTCCAGTTCTACACCCTGGGTTTTATTCATCGCACCTTGTACGCCTTGACCCGCTACGCCACCGGCAACTGCGCCAGCCGCCGTGGCTAATGAACGACCCGTACCGCCGCCGACGGTGTTACCCAGGAACCCGCCGAGTACCGCACCACCAATGGCGCCAATCACGTTTGCGTCATCGCCACCCTGGATTTGCACCGGACGAACATGAACAATTGTACCGTAGGTAACGTTCTGAACTTGTTTCGCTTCGGATGCGGTGTATACGTCGCCTGAAAGGCTATCATTGTTAACGCAGCCCGCCAAAGACACACCCATTAATGCAACAATCAGCACACGTTTAATCATTTACAAATCTCCTTTAACACCACGAAACGCTAATAAAGCACCCTTCATGGCTAAATTATATGGCACTTGTGAGCCTAAGGTCACATGTTCTACTGGAACAATATGAAAATCTTAACCGAAATCGGATATACCGAGTATAAACGAATCATTCATATAATTGATGTAATAAAGCGTCCATTGTAATGATTAGCCCTCAAAAATCATTAAGGAAGCATGGCATTAGTCGGCACTTTATGGTTGAGTGTCAAGGCTAATTTGCTTAAAAGGATGACATATGAAATCGGGCCGTTTTATCGGTGTAATGTCTGGAACCAGCCTTGATGGCGTCGATGTTGTGCTGGCGACAATAGATGAAACGATGGTTGCGCAACAGGCGAGTCTGACCTGGCCTATCCCTCTCCATATAAAGCAGGCGATCCTGGATATCTGCCAGGGGCAGCAGCTTACGCTATCGCAGTTTGGCCAACTCGACGCACAGCTCGGTTATCTGTTTGCCGAGGCGGTGAATGCACTGTTGGCACAGGAAAAATTGAAACCGCAGGAGATCGTTGCGATTGGCTGTCATGGGCAAACCGTGTGGCATGAACCGACGGGAATCGCGCCGCACACGCTGCAAATTGGCGACAACAATCAAATCGTTGCGCGTACCGGGATAACGGTGATCGGCGATTTTCGTCGCCGCGATATCGCTCTCGGCGGGCAGGGCGCGCCGTTGGTTCCCGCTTTTCATCAGGCGCTGTTGACTCATCCAACGGAGCGGCGGATGGTGCTAAACATCGGCGGAATTGCCAATCTGTCTCTGCTTATCCCACAGCAACCCGTTCGCGGTTACGACACCGGGCCGGGCAATATGCTGATGGATGCCTGGATCTGGCGGCAATGCGGCCAACCCTACGACAAAGATGCGCAGTGGGCCACATCGGGAACGGTGATCCTGCCTTTACTGCAAAATATGCTTAACGATCCTTATTTTTCTGCGCCTGCGCCGAAAAGCACTGGCCGCGAGTATTTCAATTATGGCTGGATAGAACGTCATATGGCGCAGTTCCCGGGAATAAGCCCGCGGGATGTGCAGGCGACGCTTGCCGAACTGACGGCCGTGACCATTTCCGAGCAGGTCTTGCTAAGCGGAGGCTGTGAACGGCTAATGGTATGCGGCGGCGGCAGCCGTAATCCGCTGCTGATGATGCGTCTGGCGGCGTTATTGCCAGGGACAGAGGTCACCTCAACCGATGAGGCTGGGATCAGCGGCGATGACATGGAGGCCCTTGCTTTTGCCTGGCTGGCGTGGCGAACGCTGGCGGGATTACCGGGAAATCTGCCTTCCGTGACCGGCGCATCAGAACCGAGCGTTTTAGGGGCGATTTATCCTGCTAACCCACGAACTCAGAGTTAACTGAAATTATTCAGCGCCATATGTCGATAAACTAGGGATATTAGGGAGGGTGCCATTACCCTCCAGGACCAGGAAAGTCTTCAGGATATGGCTATGAAAAAACTGTTGTTAGTGTGTCTGCCGGTACTGCTTAGCGGGTGCAGCGTGTACAACCAATTTGTCGAGCGTATGCAAACGGATACGCTTGAATACCGCTGTGACGAAAAACCGCTTTCCGTGAAGCTGAACAATACCCGTCAGATGGCGAGTTTTGTTTATGATAATCAGCTATTGAACCTCAAACAGGGCGTGTCGGCATCAGGTGCTCGCTATACCGATGGTATTTACGTCTTCTGGTCTAAAGGCGATGAGGCAACGGTCTATAAACGAGACAGAATTGTGCTAAATAACTGTCAGTTACAGAACCCGAAGCGTTGAGATTTTCACCTGGGCGGCGCACAATAGCGTCACCCACTGACAATCCGTAGCCAACATCATGTCTGATAACGACGAATTGCAGCAAATCGCGCATTTGCGCCGTGAATACACGAAAGGCGGTCTCCGCCGCCGCGATCTTCCCTCCGAACCCCTTGCGCTGTTCGAGCGCTGGCTGGGGCAAGCCTGTGACGCCAAACTGGCCGATCCCACAGCGATGGTCGTTGCTACCGTCGATGAAAACGGTCAGCCTTATCAGCGTATCGTGTTGCTCAAACATTATGATGACAAAGGGCTGGTGTTCTATACCAACCTCGGTAGCCGTAAGGCACATCAGATTGAGAAAAACCCACGCATCAGCCTCCTGTTTCCCTGGCATACGCTGGAACGGCAGGTGATGGTGATCGGCAAGGCTGAGCGCCTTTCCACGCTGGAAGTGGTGAAATACTTCCACAGTCGCCCACGTGATAGCCAGATTGGCGCCTGGGTCTCTAAGCAATCCAGTCGGATCTCCGCGCGCGGTATTCTGGAAAGCAAATTCCTCGAACTGAAGCAGAAGTTTCAGCAAGGGGAAGTTCCACTGCCCAGTTTCTGGGGAGGCTTTCGCGTGAGTATTGAGCAGATGGAGTTCTGGCAGGGTGGCGAAAACCGTCTGCACGATCGTTTTTTATACCAACGCGAAGATAACGCGTGGAAAATTGATCGCCTGGCCCCCTAAAGATGCAAAATTCTTGTTTTAAGCGCTGGTGCTGAACAATCCGGCGCTTTATTCTATGTTTCTTTCGCATCAGGCGAAAAGTCGTGTACCGGCTAAGGTGCAGTCGTTTTATACATGGAGATTTTGATGGCAAGCAGTAACTTGATTAAACAATTGCAAGAGCGGGGGCTGGTGGCCCAGGTGACGGACGAGGAAGCGTTAGCAGAGCGACTGGCGCAAGGCCCGATCGCGCTCTATTGCGGCTTCGATCCTACCGCTGACAGCTTGCATTTGGGGCATCTGGTTCCATTGTTATGCCTGAAACGCTTCCAGCAGGCAGGCCATAAGCCTGTCGCACTGGTGGGTGGCGCAACCGGTCTGATTGGTGACCCGAGCTTTAAAGCCGCCGAGCGTAAACTGAATACCGAAGACACCGTGCAGGAGTGGGTGGATAAAATCCGCAAACAGGTTGCGCCGTTCCTCGATTTCGACTGTGGCGACAACTCGGCGATTGCTGCGAACAACTATGACTGGTTTGGCAGTATGAATGTACTGACTTTCCTGCGTGATATCGGCAAACACTTCTCCGTTAACCAGATGATCAACAAAGAAGCGGTGAAGCAGCGTCTGAACCGTGACGATCAGGGGATCTCGTTTACCGAGTTTTCTTACAACCTGCTGCAGGGTTATGACTTTGCCTGCCTGAACAAACTGCACGGTGTTGCGCTGCAGATTGGCGGTTCTGACCAGTGGGGCAATATTACTTCGGGTATCGATTTGACCCGTCGCCTGCACCAGAACCAGGTGTTTGGTCTGACCGTTCCGTTGATCACTAAAGCTGACGGCACGAAATTCGGTAAGACGGAAGGCGGCGCTGTGTGGCTGGATCCGAAGAAAACCAGTCCGTACAAATTCTACCAGTTCTGGATCAATACCGCCGATGCGGATGTTTATCGCTTCCTGAAATTCTTCACCTTCATGGACATTGAAGAGATCAATGCGCTGGAAGAAGAAGATAAAAATAGCGGTAAAGCGCCGCGCGCCCAGTATGTTCTGGCTGAGCAAGTAACGCGTCTGGTTCACGGCGAAGAAGGGCTGGTAGCGGCAAAACGTATTACCGAAAGCTTGTTCAACGGTAATCTGAGCGATTTGAGCGAAGCGGATTTCGAACAGCTCGCGCAAGATGGCGTGCCGATGATCGAGATGGACAAAGGTGCCGATCTGATGCAGGCGCTGGTGGACTCCGAGCTGCAACCTTCTCGCGGCCAGGCACGTAAGACTATCGCGTCTAATGCGGTGACCATCAACGGTGAGAAGCAATCCGATCCGGAATATTTCTTCCAGGAGAGTGATATCCTGTTCGGGCGCTACACCTTACTGCGCCGTGGCAAGAAGAACTATTGTCTGATTTGCTGGAAGTAAGATTTAGTTAGCAGGGGCGTGGGAAACTACGCCCCTTTATTTTTTCAGGGTTGTGGTAAGTAAAATGAAGAATATCCTCGCCATCCAGTCCCACGTTGTTTTTGGTCATGCGGGCAACAGTGCAGCAGAATTTCCAATGCGTCGTCTTGGCGCAAATGTCTGGCCGCTGAATACCGTTCAGTTTTCTAACCACACACAGTACGGCAAATGGACCGGTTGCGTTATGCCGCCGAGTCATCTGACTGACATTGTCCAGGGCATTGCCGATATCGATAAACTCCAGACTTGTGACGCAGTACTGAGCGGCTATCTTGGCTCGGCTGAACAGGGCGAGCACATTCTGGGTATTGTACGCAAAGTAAAAGCGGCCAATCCGCAGGCGAAATATTTTTGTGACCCGGTGATGGGCCATCCGGAAAAAGGGTGTATCGTCGCGCCGGGCGTAGCGGAGTTTCATGTGCGCCATGCGCTTCCGGCCAGCGATATTATCGCCCCGAATTTGGTTGAGCTCGAAATTCTGTGCGAGCATGCGGTGAACAATGTCAATGAGGCCGTGGCGGCAGCGCGTGAGCTCATCGCTCAGGGACCAGAAATTGTGCTGGTGAAGCATCTGGCTCGCGCGGGTATCAGCGCAGATCGTTTCGAGATGCTGTTAGTTACTGCTGAACAGGCATGGCATATCAGCCGACCGTTAGTCGATTTTGGTGCTCGTCAACCGGTTGGCGTGGGTGATGTCACCAGCGGCTTGTTGTTGGTTAAACTGCTGCAGGGCGCGTCTTTACAGCAGGCGCTGGAGCACGTGACGGCGGCGGTGTACGAAGTGATGATTGCCACCAAAAAAATGCACGAGTATGAGCTGCAGGTTGTGGCTGCGCAGGATTGTATCGCGAAACCTGAACACTACTTCAGCGCGACGCAGCTGTAACCAATGCCCGATGGCGCTCACGCTTATCGGGCCTGCGTTTGGCTGAAGGCCGGGTAAGCGCAAGCGCTACCCGGCAACAACAATTAATTTAACCCTTCTGCTTTCAACGCCGCGGCAACCGCCGGACGTTCAGCCATACGCGCCATATACGCATCGATATTGCTTAATCCTGCCATATTCAGCTTAACCGCATAGGCCCAACGCAGCACGGTGAACAAATAGGCGTCCGCAATGCTGAAGCGCGAACCGCAGATCCATTGGTTATCTTGCAGCGCGTCGTTCACATACTGCATTTTTTTCTCCAGCAGCGCGCGAACGGTTGGCTTGAAGTCTTCCGGCGTATCGGGACGGAACAGTGGGGTAAAGCCTTTATGCAGTTCTGTCGCAATGTAGTTAAGCCATTCAATGGTTTTGTAACGGGAGAGGCTGCTGGTCGGGGCAAGGAGTTGACGGTCTGGAACGGTGTCCGCCAGGTATTGCATGATGGCGACGCCTTCGGTCAGTAGCGTACCGTCATCCAGCAGCAGCGCGGGAACTTGCCCTTTTGGGTTTACCGCGAAAAAATCATCGCCGTTTTCCAGACGCTTCTTCATCAGATCAACACCATCCAGCGTGAAATCTTTACCGCTCTCACGAAGTGTGATGTGGGAAGCAAGAGAACAAGCGCCCGGTTTGTAGAACAGTTTCATCGGTAACTCCTTTTGGCTGAGGTATATCGTATGGTAGTGCTAGCTCAGGCAAAAAAAAAGCCGCTAACACCAGTTAGCGGCCTGAAAAAGAGTTTCCCTGAGAATTACGCTGTCGCGGCCTTAGAGGCTTTCTCATTGACGTCATCGTCCTGAGTCATACGATTCAGTTTCGGTGCCGTCAGTAGCATCAGAACAGCGATAACAGCCGTAGCAACACCAATCTGCAGGAACACACGACCGTAGACTTCAAGGGACATCAGCGGGTCAGTGACGTTCTCTGGTACAGCCATCATGTTGGCTACGTAACCACCGATGATGTTTGCACCGGCAGTGGTCAGGAACCAGCTACCCATGATGAAGCCCATCAGGCGTTGCGGAACCAACTGAGCCACCATTGCCAGACCCAGACCGGAGATCATCAGTTCACCGATACTTTGCAGACCGTAGCAGATGATCAGCCAGTTAACGGAAACGATGCCCGCATCGGTAGCGAATTTAGCACCCAGAGGCAGGATCAGGAACGCACCGGAACACAGCACCATACCAATCGCAAACTTGGTTGGCATCGGCAGGGTATCGCCCATCTTGTTATAGATAGCGGCGAGGATTGGGCTACCAATGATGATCCAGAACGGGTTCAGTGCCTGGTACTGCTCAGGTTCGAAAACAATGCCAAGAATAGAGTGCTCAACGTTACGAATCGCGAAGAAGTTCAGTGAGGTCGGCATCTGGCTGTACAGCACGAAGAAGATAATCGCTTCCAGCATCAGAATGAAGGCGACGATCATTTTACGACGCGCAGCACCGTGCATGGTGAATGCTTCTTTACCGAAGATAAACACGATACCCAGAGCAATGACGCCCAGAACCATACGAGCGATCTGCTGGTTGTGCAGCAACCAGGTTGCAATAGCGATCAGTACCACGACGCCAACAATAGTCAGCAACAGGTTACGGAAGTTGATCGGCTCAAAGTCAGGTTTAGAACCGTACTGTTTAACCCAGCGCTGACAGAATGCGAAGTTAACAACGGTAATCAGCATACCCACGACGCTCAGAGCGAACGCGGTGCTCCAGCCGTAATGCGCAGCCAACCACGGTGTTGCCAGCATAGAGAAGAATGAACCGATGTTGACGGACATGTAGTACATGGTAAATGCACCATCAAGACGCGGGTCATCTTTGGCATAGCAGGTAGAGAGCAGGGATGATGGGTTTGCTTTAAACAGGCCGTTACCGACCGCGATGGCCGCCATGCCCATATAAACGATACCTGCATCGTGACCAGACCATGCTACCAACGCATAACCGATGGCCAGGACAACGGCACCCAGCATAATGACACGTTTTGTACCCAGAACTTTATCACCTAACCAGCCGCCAATGGCAACCAGACCGTACACCAGGGCGCTAAAGGACGAGAAAAGGGTGATGGAATCCGCTTCTGACATACCCAGTTGTTTAACCAGGTAGACGGCCATAATTCCTTGCAGGCCGTAATAACCAAAACGCTCCCACAGCTCAATAGAGAAAATGAGATAGAACGCTTTTGGTTGTTTGAAGGCGTTTAAACTTACGCTTTCTGTTGGTTTATTGTTTGCAGTAGACACTTTTACCTCTTTTTTTACATCCCATATCAACGGGGGTGTTCAGGCACGTGATGAGTCAAGTTCATCCGTCCGATTGTTATAGTGGGAGGGGAAACGGCAAGTAATGTTCACTATCTTGACCATTCAGACAAGTGGTTTGTAATAATCTGTTACATATATCATGACTGGTGAAATCATCGGGACTGTGAAATGTTATCTAGCGTTAAATTTCTTCATTTGAAAAATGGCAGATTTTTACACTGTTTAATCAGGGTAAAAACCGCAATGTGGCGATATGTTCTGCTATTAGCGCTTGAATCCAGTGATATAGGCCATTATCTGAAAAATAGCCAGTGTAATGTTTTGTTTAGAAACTGTTCAGTTAGGTCATCTGATTGTCACTTTAACTAAAAAATAAATATTTTTTAACATTGTGTTATCTGGATGATCTGGATCACGTATAGATAGAAATTTCTTTTACTAAAAAAACGATTAACCTGCTCAGGTGTTAATTAACAAGAATATTGCATTAGATATGCGCGGTTGAACGGCATCATTGTCGGGAAAATAAACTCAGGGGAGTGCATAACTAATCGTTATGTTTGCGAGGGGCAAGCAGTATGCCCCGGCAGCATCAGATATCGACTTTCTCTTTGAATTCGCAAAGATCTTCGATAATGCAGGAACCGCATCGCGGCTTTCTGGCTATGCAGGTATAGCGGCCATGAAGAATTAACCAGTGATGGCAATCGACTTTAAATTCACTGGGTACGACTTTCAGCAGCTTCTCTTCAACCTGCTCTACGTTTTTACCCGGGGCGAACTGGGTACGATTACAAACGCGAAAAATATGGGTGTCTACGGCAATAGTGGGCCAGCCAAAGGCGGTATTTAACACCACATTAGCCGTCTTTCGCCCAACCCCGGGCAGGGCTTCTAATGCGGCCCGGTCTTCAGGCACTTCACCATTATGTTGCTCCAGCAGAATGCGGCAGGTTTTAATCACGTTCTCCGCTTTGCTGTTAAACAAACCGATTGTCTTGATGTAGGACTTAACCCCTTCAACGCCAAGCTCCAGCATCGCGGCTGGCGTATTGGCGATGGGGTAGAGCTTAGCCGTCGCTTTATTGACGCTGACATCGGTGGCCTGCGCGGAGAGCAAGACTGAAATCAGCAGTTCGAACGGCGATGTAAAATTTAGCTCGGTTGTCGGATGCGGATTGTTCTCACGCAGGCGCGTCAGTATTTCCAGCCGTTTTGCTTTGTTCATTACACATTCCCTGTTTCACCGACCGGACTGTCCGTGACAGCGGCCTCGGCACGACGTTTCTTCATTTTCTCATCAATCAGATACTTAACAGCCAGCATCAGACCCAGGCCAATAAACGCGCCTGGTGGCAGCATGGCCAGCAGAAACGGCGTATCGGTATGAAAGATCTCAACGCGCAATACTTTGGCCCAGCTACCCAACAAACCGTCTGCGCCATCAAAGAGTGTACCGTTACCAATTATTTCACGTAGCGAGCCCAGAACAAACATGGCGCCAGTTGCGCCCATGCCGATGGAAAAACCATCGAGTGCGGATAGCGCAGGGCCTTTTTTGGCTGCGAAGGCTTCAGCGCGGCCAACAACAATACAGTTGGTCACAATCAGCGGGATAAAGATGCCCAGAGACTGATACAGGCCAAAAGCGTAGGCATTGATCAACATTTGCACCGCGCTCACCACGGAGGCGATGATCATGACATAAATCGGAATACGTATTTCAGGCGGTGTCCAGCGACGAAGGGCAGAAATCGTCAGGTTCGTCAGCGTCAGGACGAGCGTAGTCGCGAGTCCCAGGCCCAGCGCGTTAGTGGCGGTCGAGGTGACGGCCAACAGCGGACACATCCCGAGTAACTGCACAAGCGCGGAGTTATTTTTCCATAATCCTTGGACAATAACGTCTTTAATTTCGCTCATGGTTTATTCTCCACAGGCGCTAAGTTGAGGAAGTTGCGTGGGCAGCGTCTGCGCATACAAACCGGCGCGTTTTACTGCATTAACTACCGCACGCGGCGTAATGGTTGCGCCAGTAAACTGGTCAAAGTCGCCGCCGTCTTTTTTCACCGCCCAGTGAGCGTCGTTACCCGCAGCGATCGTTTTGCCGCTAAAGTGGGTGATCCAGTCGGACAGTCGCAGTTCGATTTTATCACCCAGCCCTGGCGTTTCATGATGTTCGGTCACCCGCGTACCCAACACGGTTCCCGAAAAATCGATACCAACCAGCAGTTGAATCGCCCCGGAATAACCATCTGGCGCCGTAGCTTCAAGAATTGCTGCAACAGGACGATCGTCCTGGCGGGCAATATACACTCGGTGAGTGCCTTTGCCCAACGCCTGCGCATCGACCAGATAACAACTTTCGGACAAGTTATTATTGTAGCGATCGCCTGGCAGAACCTGATCGAACAGCGTTTTTTGCTGCAGCGCGGCCTGTTCATCAATGGTGGACTTGGTTAATTGATTGATTGCCGCGGTTAACCCCGTCGAGCCCGCTGCAAACAGCGCCAGAGTAATACCGTGTTTACGAATCGTTTTCAGCATAGGGAGTCCTTAGCGATGTCCGTACACGCGAGGGCGGGTGTAATAATCAATCAGGGGAACCGTGATATTTGCCAGCAATACGGCAAAAGCCACGCCATCAGGATAACCGCCAAAACTGCGAATCAACCACACTAACAGGCCCGCAAGTGCGCCAAAAATCAGGCGGCCACGGTTGGTTGTTGATGCTGTAACGGGATCGGTAAGAATAAAGAAGGCACCCAGCATGGTCGCGCCGGAAAGTAGGTGCAACTGAGGCGAGGCCAGCGAATCTGGCGAGAAAATCCAGCCTAAAGTGGCACAAACTGCGAGCGACAGCAGGAAGCTAACCGGGATATGCCAGCGAATCGCTTTCTGCCATAGCAACACGACGCCGCCCACCAGCCAGGCAAGGTTAACCCACTGCCAGCCAGCGCCTGCAAGCATGCCGCTGTAGATTGGGTATTGCATCACCTGCTCAACAGTACGTCCCGCATGCAGCGACGTCTTAAAGGTATCGAGAGGTGTTGCCTGACTGATACCATCAATACCCATACGCAGCGTGTTCATATCCCCGCCGCTGGCGGTATGTCCGCTAAAGATAACGTTCAGGGCGTCAAAAAAACCAGGCACAGTCGCCGCAATTTCATGCGGCGGCAGCCAGCTTGTCATCTGTACCGGGAATGAGATAAGCAGCACCACGTAACCAATCATGGCGGGGTTAAACGGGTTCTGACCGAGGCCGCCATACAGCTGTTTAGCAATGATAACGGCGAATACCGTGCCTAAAACTACCATCCACCAGGGGGCGAGCGGGGGAATACTCACGGCCAGCAGTAACCCGGTGAGCAACGCGGAGTTGTCTTGTAAAATCGCGACAATGGGTTGTTTGCGCAGTTTAAGCACGCCCGCTTCGGCGGCGATAGCGCTGATGGCGGCCAGAACTATCTGGAACAACGTACCCCAGCCAAAGAACCACAGCTGAGCGGCGATCCCCGGCAATGCAGCCAGTAACACCAGCATCATGATACGCGATGTCTGGCGCTGGTTATGGGTATAAGGAGAGCTTGCTATTCTGAATACCATTTATTCCTCGTTTACAACCTGCTGCTGGGCGGCTTTCTTTGCCTGAGCGCGTGCAATAGCGGCCGCGACGGCGGCTTTACGCGGATCCACCGGTTCGGCTGTTTCCGTAACCGTCTGCTGCTCGAGCTTGCGAGCTTTGGCGCGGGCGATAGCCGCTTCCACGGCGGTTTTACGCGGATCCACCGGTTCGGCCGTTTCCGTTACGGCTTCCTGCTCAAACTTGCGGGCTTTGGCGCGGGCGATAGCCGCTTCCACGGCGGCTTTACGCGGATCCACCGGTTCGGCTGTTTCCGTTACGGCTTCCTGTTCAAGCTTGCGGGCTTTGGCGCGGGCGATAGCCGCTTCCACGGCGGCTTTACGCGGATCCACCGGTTCGGCTGTTTCCGTTACGGTTTCCTGTTCAAGCTTGCGGGCTTTGGCACGAGCGATTGCCGCTTCCACTGCAGCTTTACGCGGGTCGACCTCTGTGCTGCTGCCTCCAGCTTGGGGAGGGTTTTCCATCCGGGTTGCGCGAGCTTGCGCCTTACGCGCCTCGCGTGCGGCAATCACGGCACTATTGTCAGGTTTTTCGCCAGCCTGAATGACTACCGGCTGCATTGCCTGAGCCTGCTTTTCTTTTACGCGAGCCAGCGCGGCGGCAATGGCATCATGATCTTTAGCCGCAGGCTGAACGGCAGCGCTTTTGTGACGTTCAAGACGAGCTGCTTTTTCACGTTCTAGTCTCGCCTGTCGGGCTTCAAATCGCGCTTTCGCTTCAGCGGCACGTTTTTCTTCCTGACTAATGGCATAAATCTCGGCTTTTTCCTGACGGAAATACTGCACCAGTGGAATATTGCTTGGGCATACCCAGGCGCAGGCACCGCATTCAATGCAGTCCGCGATATTGTGCGCTGTTGCTTTGTCGTGCTGCTGCCCTTTACTGAACCAATAAAGCTGTTGCGGCAGGAGATCGGCCGGACAGGCATCGGCGCATGCGCTACAGCGAATGCAGCCTTTCTCTTCCGGCGTTTCTCCCATTTCACTGGCAGAGGGCGCCAGAAGACAGTTGGTTATCTTCACCACCGGTACATCCAGCCACGGCAGCGTAAAGCCCATCAGCGGCCCGCCCATAATCACCATCTGGTCGGCGGAAGGGCAGAAGCCCGCGTCGTTGAGCAGATGACGAACCGGCGTGCCTAAACGCGCCCAGACGTTGCCCGGACGGCTGACGGCTTCGCCGGTCAGCGTCACGACACGCTCGGTAATCGGTTCTCCGTCAATCACCGCACGTTTAATCGCGTAGGCGGTTCCAACGTTTTGCATCAGCACGCCGATATCTGAAGAGCGTCCCCCGTGGGGAACCTGCTTGCCGGTCAGGATTTGCGTTAACTGTTTGGCCCCGCCTGACGGGTACTTGGTGGGGATCACGCGTAAGCTGATATCGTGTGAATCAGCCAGCACCGCGCGCAGCATGGAAATTGCCTGTGGCTTGTTATCTTCAATGCCCAGTAGAATTTCGCGTGGCTGAAGAATATGCGCCAGGATGCGGATACCTTCGACGACCTGCGCCGCGCAGTCCTGCATCAGGCGGTCATCAGCCGTAATGTACGGCTCGCATTCAGCAGCGTTAATGATCAGCGTTTCAATTTTATCTCCGCCGCCCTGCAGCTTAACGCCGGTGGGAAAACCCGCGCCACCCAGTCCGGCGACGCCGAACTGGTGAATACGTGTGATCAGCTCTTCCCGGCTGCGGGAACGGTAATCGGCCCAGCCGTCTCGCTCAATCCAGCGATCTTCGCCATCGGCGTCAATAATAACGCTCAGCTCAGCTAATGCCGATGGATGTGCAGTAGAATGCGGCGCAATAGCAACAACGGTGCCTGACGTTGGCGCATGTACCGGAAGCATTTTACCACGCCCAAGGGTTAACGCCTGACCACGCAGCACGGTGTCGCCAACGTTTACGCACAGCTCACCCTCCGCGCCAATATGTTGTTTCAGCGGAATAACAAAGCGTGGCGCCAGCGGAACCTGTCGCAGCGGCGTACCGTTCGACTGGGTCTTCATTTCTGGTGGATGAATGCCGCCATCAAAGTCCCAGATTTTGTTTTTTCTGAATGCAGAGAATAACTTAAACATGTTGTTCCACGGGAATGATGCGCACAGGGATGGTGTTTAAATCCCATTTCCAGCTATCAGGTGTCTCGGCCACCGGGCGTAATTCGATACATTGCGTCGGGCACGGATCAACGCACAGGTTGCACCCGGTGCAGAGATCGCTCATCACCGTGTGCATGGCGCGGGTCGCGCCCACGATCGCATCAACCGGGCAGGCCTGAATGCACTTTGTACAACCGATACAGTTATTTTCATCAATGACCGCCAGCATACGCACGGGGGTAACATCGTGTTCATCACCATCAATCGGCTGCGGGTCGACGTTCAGCAGGGCGGCAATTTTTAACATCACCGCTTCGCCTCCGGGTGCGCAACGGTTGATTTTTTCGCCCTGAGAGCCGATCGCTTCAGCGTAAGGATGACAGCCCGGATAGCCGCATTGTCCACACTGGCTTTGCGGGAGAATTTCATCAATTTTCTCCACGACAGGATCATCTTCGACGGCAAAACGTCGTGAGGCGTAACCCAAAATAGCGCCGAACGCCAGACCCAGTAGACTCACTGCGGCAACGGCAATCCAGATAGCATTCATTACAACTTCACCAAACCACTAAAGCCCATAAAGGCCAATGACATTAAACCAGCGGTAATCAGCGCAATCGCATTACCGCGAAACGGAGCAGGCACGTCCGCCACGGCGAGGCGTTCGCGGATGGCGGCGAACAGTACCATCACCAGCGAGAAACCGACGGCGGCGGAAAAACCGTATAGCGCCGACTGTAAAAAGTTATGACCGAGATTGATATTCAGTAACGCCACGCCTAATACCGCGCAGTTAGTGGTGATCAGCGGTAGGAAGATCCCCAACAGGCGGTAAAGTGCAGGGCTGGTTTTGCGTACAACCATCTCGGTAAATTGCACGACGACGGCGATGACCAGAATAAAAGCCAACGTGCGCAGATAGATGAGATTGAGTGGAATGAGGATCCAGGTGTCAATCAGCCATGCGCAGATGGATGCCAGTGTCATGACAAACGTCGTGGCAAGGCCCATACCCATTGCGGTTTCCAGTTTTTTGGAAACGCCCATAAACGGGCAGAGCCCCAGAAACTTGACCAGTACAAAGTTATTGACCAGTACAGTTCCGACAAACAGCAGCAGGTAATCAGTCATTTTTCGGCCTGAAATAAAAAAGCCGCCTATTATCTGACAATCTACAACAGGCGACAACAGGTTAACTGTAGGGTTATTACGGATTCACAAACGTCGATTTAACGCGTTGCGAGCGTTTGAAATAGGGCACCAGCAGTGCTGCAGCCAGCAATGGGAACAGCAGTTGGCGCACGGCAAAGGCGTCCGGAACCGGTGAAAACGCAAACGCTTTAATCGCCAGTAACACGGAGATCAGCAGCCATAGAATATAATGCTTAGGCACACAGGCTCTGCGTTTGAAAAACGCAATCGTCAGCCACAGCGTGTAATACCACATGGCAATCGCGGTAATAAAAGAGACGCCCCATAACAGCAAATTTGCCGTACTTTACGCACCCAGCGTTTGGAAGGTTTGCGGTGTAGCCAGCGCAGTGACATAAAGTAATAACGCCAGCGAAGCGCTCAACAATGCGACTAACAGCCAGGCCAGTGGCCCAAGTAGCCAGCCCCCGATACGTTGTGCCGGTGTGGTAGTCATCTCTTCTCCAGGTTTACGCGCGCAATCAAACATGCCATTCATTTTGGGGCAATTATTATAAAGCTTTTAACGTTGAGCGCTACTTTCTTCTTTATTGCACGTAATGCCAGACTGATTTGGGTACCTGACCAACATCAAACAGACGACCTCCTGAGATAAGCTCGGCACGGCGATGGTCTGCAGCGCGATACATATTGATAATGTCGCTATCGTCGGTGAGCGTGTAGTTAAGATGGTCGAACAGTTTTTCCAGACTTTCGAGTGAACTGATTTTGCGGAATTTTAATAAGTAATCCTGAACAGTCATAAATGGAAATCCATATTAATAAAATAATACCAACGGAGTAGTAAATATAAATAATAAACAACATGCACAGGTAAAAGCGGATTGACGCGCAAATGTGAGAAGAGTGTTCATACCTGTGGAAAAGCAGGCGCTATGCGCACCTGCGGTAAGGGTAACGCGCTTCGCTACAGCAGGCAATATGCACCGGAGTGGGATGCGGCATTATTCTCTTTTTTTGACAAAATTCGATCTTTTGCAGCCAAACCCTGCCGTTACTCGATGTTAATTGCCGGGTTATAAGGGACTGCAGATGCTTATTTCTTCTGAACAGCAGCAACGGGCTCCGGTGGCTGGTAATTGTCAATATGATTGGCAACACCCAGCAGGATCACAGAGACGGTGAGAACAATCCAACCTGCTAATTCAATAAGACGATTCATTACTGATGACATTTGCTTTGATTTATCCATAAACACAGGCTGCAAATGTTACTAATCTCTCAATAATACAGCAAGATAATTGGGAACGATTTCTCCCTCTTTTTCGCTGCAAGTTAAGCATAAGTGGCATATGTTTGACTTAAGTTAATAAACAACCTTTGTAGCGCAATGGTTATTAAACTATTGAGACGTTGCAGGGTATGGTGTGAAATAGGTCAGTCCTGAATTGAGAGGCTATAACATGAGTGACAACATCCGCGTTGGGCTAATTGGCTATGGTTACGCCAGTAAAACCTTCCATGCCCCCCTGATTGTGGGCACACCGGGCCTCGAACTGGCTGCGGTTTCCAGTAGTGATGAAGCAAAAGTGAAGGCAGACTGGCCAACGGTGGCGGTTGTTGCTGAGCCTAAACACCTTTTTAACGATCCGAATATCGACCTGATTGTGATCCCCACGCCTAATGACACTCACTTCCCGTTAGCGAAGGCTGCACTGGAAGCGGGCAAACATGTGGTTGTTGATAAGCCTTTTACCGTGACACTGTCACAAGCACGCGAACTGGATGCGTTGGCGCGTAGCCTTGGCCGCGTGCTGTCCGTTTTCCATAACCGCCGCTGGGACAGTGATTTTCTGACGTTGAAAGCCCTGCTGGCGGATGGCGTTTTGGGGGAGGTGGCGTATTTCGAATCCCATTTCGATCGATTCCGCCCGCAGGTTCGTGATCGCTGGCGTGAACAGGGGGGGCCGGGAAGCGGCATCTGGTATGATTTAGCACCGCATCTTCTGGATCAGGCGATTAACCTGTTTGGTTTGCCCGTCAGCATGACGGTAGACCTGGCTCAGCTCCGCCCAGGTGCGCAAGCGACGGATTACTTCCATGCCATCCTGACTTATCCGCAGCGTCGTGTGATTCTGCACGGCACCATGCTCGCTGCCGCTGAGTCGGCCCGTTATATCGTGCACGGTTCGCGTGGCAGCTATGTGAAGTATGGTCTTGACCCGCAGGAAGAGCGTCTGAAAAATGGCGAGCGACTGCCTCAGGAAGACTGGGGTTACGACATGCGCGATGGCGTGTTGACGCGAATAGAAGGCGAAGAGCAGGTTGAAGAGACCTGGCTGACTGTACCGGGTAATTACCCGGCGTACTATGCTGGCATTCGTGATGCGCTAAATGGTCACGGTGAAAACCCGGTACCGGCGAGACAAGCTATTCAAATCATGGAGCTGATTGAGCTGGGTCTTGAATCGGCGAAACATCGCTCGACGCTGTGCCTTGCCTGATTAGGCAAATGCCGGATGGCGATGCTCAGCATCTCATCCGGCACTTTAACCGTCACGCTGCGGCGACTTTCTCGCGCAGGGCACGTTTTTCTTCGTTACTCAGAAATGCCATTTCCAGGCCGTTGATTTGCGCCTGACGGATCTGTTCGCGCGTGAGTCCTGCTGCTGGCGCGGCAATGGTGTACTCGTGAATAATATCCACACCCTGTACCGCCGGATCGTCCGTATTCAAGCTGGCTAAAACGCCATGCTCAAGGAATGTTTTCAGCGGGTGGGTTGCCAGAGAGGCGACGGTGCTGGTCTGAATGTTCGATGTCAGGCAGGATTCGATGCCGATACGGTGTTCGGCGAGGTAATCCATCAATGCACGATCTTCAACGGCTTTTACGCCGTGACCAATACGTTCTGCGCCCAGCTCTTTAATGGCCTGCCAGATACTTTCTGGTCCCGCGGCTTCGCCCGCATGCACGGTAATACGCCAGCCGGCGTCGCGCGCCTGATTGAAATGCGACAGGAACAGACTGCCCGGGAAACCCAGTTCGTCACCCGCCAGATCCAGTGCCGTAATATGGTCTCGGTGGGCTAACAGCGCATCCAGTTCCTGCAGGCAGGCGGCTTCGCCGAAGGTACGGCTCATAATGCCAATTAAGCGAGCTTCGACGCCAAAGGTCTTGCAGCCCTCGCGTACGCCGGCAATGACGGCTTCAACCACGCCCGCAACCGGGAGCTGATGCGCCATCGCCATATAGCCGGGTGAAAAACGTAATTCTACATAGTGCAGACCGTTACGTGCTGCATCCTCAATATTCTCAAATGCCACGCGGCGACACGCATCCAGCGAGGCCAGTACCTTCACGCCCCAGTCAAGCTTGGATAAAAAGCTCACTAAATCCGGCTCAGTTGATGTGACTTGCACATGAGGGATCAGCGTCTCCAGCGTTTGTGCCGGAAGCGTTAAATTGAACTGACGACCCAGATCCAGGATCGTTTGGGCACGGATGTTACCATCAAGGTGGCGATGGACGTCGGTCAGGGGGAGGGAAGTATCAATCATGGTCGCACTCGTGTATTTAGGTAAAGTGCGTCGTATTATATGAAAAAATCGGGATAAAAAGCTATGTTGCGCAATGAATAATTTCATTGCGCAAACTTAATTAACGTACAGAACGGATGGCGTTAATCAGCCCCTGAACGCCTTTTTCAAGCTTGGATCTTGGGCATCCGGCATTGAGGCGTACAAAACCGCGACCTTCTTCTCCGTAGGTATATCCCGGCATGATAGCGACTTTCTGCTGGTGGATGAGAACATCCTGCAAGGCATGGTCATCAATATTGAGCGGACGCAGGTCAATCCATGCCAGATAGGTGGATTGCGGAATCTGCCAGTTGAGTTCGGGGAATGCGGCATTAAGCTCACACGCAACGTAATGCAGATTGCTGGCAAGATAATCGCGCAGCGCATCAAGCCAGCTTGCACCCTGTTGATAAGCGGCAATATGTGCGCTAAGCGCCAGCACCGCAGGCGAGGAAAGACCATCGCGGCCTTTTAACGCGCTGAGGTAATCGTTGCGGCTTTGAGCATCTTCAATGAGTCCGTAAGCCCCGGTTAGTGCCGGAATATTAAAACTCTTTGAGCCGGAAGTGAGCAGTGCCCAACTGCCACGCGCGACGTTACTCCACGGGATGTGCGGTCGGTCTGACCATACCATATCCATATGAATCTCATCAGAGATGACTTTTACACCATGGCGCTGACACAGTTCCGCCATGGTTTCCAGCTCGTCGCGCGTCCACACTTTACCCGTTGGGTTTTGTGGGCTGCAAAGCAGAAGAATTTTGCTTTCAGGTCGAGACAGGGCTTTCTCCAGCGCAACCATGTCACAAAACCAGCCGTCGGCGCGTTTTTCCAGTCCGACTGCGCGTACCTGGCGCTGATTACCTTCAATCGCTTTGTAAAACGCATCGTACGCCGGAGTATGGATAACCACCGCATCGCCCACGGATGACCACTGGCGGATCAACTCCGACACCATATAGATGACCGAGGGGCCATATACCAGTGACTGAGGATCTATTTGAGTGTTATGCCGCGAAAGAAACCAGTGGCTTATCGCCGCCAGAAACTCATCGTTTTTCCAGCGGCTGTAACCCAGCACGCCATGTGACAGGCGCTGAGTCAGCGCCTCCAGAATGCAAGGTGCGGTGGCAAAATCCATATCGGAGATGGTGAATGGCAGCAGGTCGGCTGAACCAAAACGGTCGGCAACGTAATCCCACTGAGTACACCAGGTACCGTGCCTGTCCACAACCTTTGAAAAATCAAACATATTTTTGTCCTTAAGCCTGTACGGTGTTCATCAGAACCGCGATCTCGTCTTTCACTGACTGGACCTGCGGACCGATAACGACCTGAAGGTTATGCTGATTGAGTTGTACTACGCCAATGGCACGATTGTCCTTCAGAGCCTGTACGTTAACAAGCGACATATCTTTCACTGACAAGCGCAGACGGGTGATGCAGTTATCGAGGCTGACAATGTTTTCCGCGCCGCCCAGCGCCGCCAGAATAGCAGGGACGTTGTAACCTGATTTACCAGGCGCTCCGGCCATTACTTTTTCGATATTGCTGGCAATTTCGACTTCACGGCCCGGCGTCTTCAAATTGAAACGCGTGATGGCGAAGCGGAAGATCACGTAGTACACCGCAAACCAGATAGCCGCGACAACAGGGACCAGGTACCACTTGGTGGACAATCCGTGCAGGATGCCGAACACCACGAAGTCAATCAGGTTACCGTCAGTGTTACCGATAGTGACGCCAAGCACTGCCATCACGGTGAAGCCAAGACCGGTTAGCAGGGCGTGGATTACATACAGAACCGGAGCGACGAACAGGAATAAGAACTCGAGTGGTTCGGTTGTACCGCCTATGACACAGGCAATCAGACCAGAAATTAATAACCCTTTAATTTTATGACGATTTTCAGGACGTGCGCAGTGGTACATGGCTAATGCTGCACCCGGTAAACCGCCGAGGAACGTCGGCATTTTACCCTGGGACAGGAAACGTGTTGCGCTTTCAGAGAAACCTTGCGTTGTCGGGCAGCTCAGTTGGGCCTGGAAAATAGTCAGTGCGCCGCTCACGCTATGGCCGCAGACTTCCTGTGTGCCGCCAGCTTCGGTGAAGCGAATGAGTGCCACCAGAATATGGTGCAGGCCAAAAGGCAGCAACAGACGTTCACCGGTACCAAACAGCATAGGACCAAATTCCCCCGCGCTATTGATGATGTGACCGAGTCCGGTAATGCCCATGGCGAAAACTGGCCAAATCAAGGGAATGACCAACCCGACCAATCCCATCACCACCGAGGAGATGATAGGCACAAAGCGCGTACCACCGAAAAACGCCAGCGCATCCGGCAGACGAATGTTGTGGAAGCGTTCATGCAGCATCCAGACAATGATCCCGGCAATAACGGCACCGAGGATCCCGGTGTCGATCGACTGGATCCCCAGAATGTTTTGCACGTTGTTGGCTTTCAGGATCGCCGCATCTGTGGTGGGTAAGATACCTTTGGCGGTTAACCAGAAATTGACGGCGAGGTTCATGACCGCATAACCGACAAAACCGGCAAACGCCGCAACGCCTTTGTTCTCGCGCGCCAGGCCCAGAGGAATGGCAATACAGAACATGACTGGCAGGAAGCTAAACGCAAATGAGCCAACTTTACTCATCCAGGTAAAGATGGCCTGAAGCACCGGATTCCCCAACGCCGGGATCAGCGTCAAGACATCATGGCTACTCAACGAGCTGCCGATCCCCAACATGATCCCGCAAAATGAGAGCAGCGCTACAGGCAGCATAAAGGTTTTGCCCAACTGCTGGAAAAATTCCCATAACGTTATTTTTGGTGTGGTTCTCGCCGTCATCAAACGACTCCTTGTAAAGGCTAGCTGACTAATGATGGCGAGAAGATAAAACGTTTTACCTAATTTTAGTGCGGTATAAATCACATTATCGAACGATAATAGGGGGTATAAATATAAGTGATTGATAAAACGTTTTATCCGTCACGTTATCAGGGAGTTTTCTGTTTTTATGGCTATAGCCAAAAAAATAACCATCCATGATGTTGCGCTGGCTGCGGGGGTTTCGGTCAGCACCGTCTCATTGGTGCTCAGTGGAAAAGGGCGAATTTCATCAGCGACTGGGGAACGGGTGAATGCTGCTATTGAGCAACTGGGGTTTGTGCGTAACCGCCAGGCATCAGCGCTGCGCGGCGGGCAGAGCGGAGTAGTTGGTTTGATTGTACGCGATCTTTCAACGCCGTTTTACGCCGAGCTGACGGCGGGTCTGACGGAAGCGTTAGAAGCGCAGGGGCGCATGGTCTTCTTACTGCACGGCGGTAAAGATGGGGAGCAGCTGGCGCAGCGTTTCGCGATGTTACTCAACCAAGGGGTAGATGGCGTGGTCATTGCCGGGGCCGCTGGCAGCAGTGATGCACTGCAACAGTTGGCCGCTGATAAAGGGATCCCGGTGGTATTTGCATCACGCGCCAGCTACATGGATGACGCAGACACCGTCAGGCCCGATAACATGCAGGCTGCACAGTTACTGGTTGAACATCTTATCCGCCACGGACACCAGCGTATTGCCTGGCTGGGCGGGCAGAGTTCTTCATTGACTCGCGCAGAGCGCGTCGGCGGTTATTGTGCAACCTTACTAAAATATGGTTTACCGTTTCATAGCGACTGGGTGCTGGAGTGTTCATCCAGCCAGAAGCAGGCCGCAGAAGAGGTAACGGCGCTGTTACGCCGCAATCCCACGATCAGCGCGGTGGTGTGCTACAACGAAATAATCGCCATAGGCGCCTGGTTTGGCTTGATGAGAGCAGGACGTCAGAGTGGCGAAATTGGTGTCGATCGCTATTTCGAACAGCAAATATCGTTGGCCGGATTCGCTGATGTGGCGGAAAACGCGTTGGACGATATCCCGATTACCTGGGCCTGTTCGCCCGCGCGTGAAATGGGATACACCCTTGCTGAACGTATGCTACAACGCATTGCCCACGATGAAGGTCATTCACGCAATCTGACGCTTTCCGCTCGTCTGGTGGCGGCGAAATAAAAAAGCCCGATAAACACTGTTATCGGGCCTGTCACTGACGAGTGATTATTGTTGCGGGATGGCAGGGGCATCCGGCTGTGTAAGAGAAGGCATACCGAACATACCAACAAACTCATCCAGCGGCATTTTTTGTCCGTTCAGCGTCACCTGGCCGTTTGCGTATTGCAGGCTGGTACCGATAACGTTGTCCTGCAAAGTCGTAATGCGGAACATCTGCCCCATCGCCGCCAGGCCATTAACCTGTTGCTTCGCCAGACCAGCCGCTTCTTCCTGCTGATATCCTTCCAGTTTGGCAATTTGCGTCATGAACTCAGTCGCCATATCGACAGGGATGGTCAGTTTCGCATCCAGCGATTTGACGGAACGATCCACTTCCTGGGCCAGCGTTTGCGGCTCCACCGTGTTTGCGGTCGGATCTTTTAGCAGCAGTGACAGATTAAATGTGGTTTCACCTTTTGCATTCTTCCAGCTCAGTGGAGCAATGGTGACAACCGGTTCGCCTTTCATCAAAATCGGTAGCGCACTAAAGAAGGCTTCGGTGACTTTCTGCTGATAAAGCTCAGGATTTTGGACCACATCAATCTGCGCCATCAGCGCTTTGGTTTGGGCGCTGTACTGCTGGCTGAACTTGTGCAGTGCTTCACCGTCAATCTGGCCAACTTTCAACGTCAGCTTACCGCTCCCCATATCCTGGCCCTGCAATTTAAGGCTGTTCAGGGTGTAATCCAACTGGCTGTTGACGGTTTTGCCATCGTTAATCAGATCGGATTTGCCATCGATACCCATGCCTTCCAGCACCGCCAGCTCTTTGCCCTCGACTGAAATCGACAGTTTTTCGAGGGACAATTTCTGATCGCCGATGCGCTCACCAAAGCTTGCGATACTGCTGGAACCTTCAGTTTTCAGGTTATTGAAAGTAACTTGTACTTTCTGATCATACTCATTGACGGCATTGACCAGGCCACTTTGCGCCTCGCCAGTCAGCGACACCGCATTACCATCCTTATCTGCCGTAAACTGGAACTCCCCGCCACTAAAGGCCACTTTTTCGTCGCCTTTCTCGTAGTTCAGCGGTTTGAGGGAGAGATCGGAACGGGTATCCCCACTGTAGCCAATACGGGAATTAATGATGAATGGCGTCTCACCTTTGGCAATATCAAACAGCGGTTTCGTCACGTCGTTATTGACCAGCGTCGTTTTCACGGAGGCCATTGCCGGAACAAGATTCAGTGATTTCAGCTGAGCCAGCGGGAAAGGACCGTGATCAACGGTTTCATTCAGGACGATGCTTTGTCCCGGTTTCAGCCAGGAATCTGCCTGCCCGGCAACAGGTTTCACCACCAACTGCAGTTGGCTATTGAACACGCCGCGCTGGTAGTTTTGATAACTCAGTTCAATGCCCGCCTCTGGGGAGTAGCGTTTTAACTGATCGTTTGCCTGCGTCACCATCTCGGCGAGATGCGTTTCGAGTTTCTTTCCTGTGTACCAGGCGCCGCCCGTCCAGACGATACCCAGTGCAACCACCACACCCGCAGCTACCAGCGATTTTTTCATTTTGATATCCATAAAATAAAACCAGGCGTTTGAAGACGCCTGGAGGAGTGACATGTCTTTAACTCACTACAGCTTAGCAAGAGTTGTTAAAAATATCAGTATCTTGCTACAGCTTGTTATAAACCCGAGCTAAACGGCCCGTGCCGCTGATGTTTACCGGCGATTCATTCGCGCTAATAAAGGCCGACTCACCCGGCTGCAGCACCAGACGCTGCTCGCCCTTGCTCAGCACGGCTTCACCTTCGATGCAGAACAAAATGGCCGCACTTTGCTGGCTGATATCTGCGCCATTGGCGGTCAGTTCATGTAAGGAGAACGCGAAATCGTCGACCGGAATGGGGAAGTCCAGTTCGCTGTCAGTCTTAACTGGCGTGGTCAGCAGTTGATTGGCTGGCTTGGCGATAAACTTAACGTTGGCGACCAGCTCCGGGATATCAATGTATTTTGGCGTCAGTCCGGCGCGCAGCACGTTGTCCGAGTTAGCCATTACCTCCAGCGCCACACCTTGCAGGTAGGCGTGTGGGGTTTCGGCAAATAAGAACATCGCTTCTCCAGGATTGAGTTTCACCACATTGAGCAGCAGCGGGGAGAAGAGCCCGCTGTCATTCGGATAGAAATCGGCGATCAGGCGAATGGTTTGCCACGGTTCACCCTGCTGGCTGTTCAGCGCCGATTTCAGGATCGCCAGCGCATGGGATTTCTCCTCATCCTGCATATTCAGCAAGCTGGCGAAAAGATAGCTCAGACGTTCCGCGCTCGGTTCCTGCAGGAAATGCGCAATAGCCGGATGCGCGGCGGAAACCGGTTGTAACAATGCGACAATGTCAGAGAACTCGCGGAATGCGTTCATCGCCAGGAACGGTGTCAAAGCAAAAACCAGTTCCGGTTTGTGGTTAGGATCTTTGTAATTGCGCTCGGCGGCATCCATCGGGATCCCCGCCGCGTTTTCTTTGGCAAATCCGATTTCAGAGTTGTGCTTGTTAGGATGAACCTGAATCGAAAGAGGTTGCGCGGCGCACAGCACTTTAAACAGGAAAGGCAGTTCACCAAAGCGTTTCGCAACGGCATCGCCTAACAGTGCGGATTTATCGTGTTCGATGACATCACGCAGAGCGACCGTCTGGCCGTTAGCGTCCAGAACCTGCGAACTGCTTTTCGGATGCGCGCCCATCCACAGCTCAGCCATCGGTTGCTGAGTGGGGTTGGCAATCCCATAAAGTTCCGTTAACGCAGTTTTACTTCCCCAGGCGTAGTTCTGCACTGAGTTGATGAGTTTTTGCATTCTCAAGCCCTGTTTCAATGTGGAATTTTCTACGGCTATTAAACCAAGAAACCCTGAGCGAAGTAACCTGCACATGTAAAAAGTCGTACTTGTCTCAGTTTTTGTTAAAAAATTGTGTAGGATATGGTGACTCGCTTTTAATACCCTGAGTAATTCCGGTTGCAGAAAGCCTTTCCTTCTACAACCCGACCTGCGGCAGGGAAGCAGGGCAATGGAACATCTGCCCAGAGAATAACCAGACCGAGCAGTAAGTGAGAGCACAATGTCAAACAAACCCTTTCATTATCAGCATCCTTTCCCCCTCAAAAAGGATGATACCGAATACTATCTGCTGACCAGCGACCATGTCTCCGTTGCCGAATTTGAAGGGCAGGAGATCGTTAAAGTCGCGCCGCAAGCCTTAACGCTGCTGGCTCGTCAGGCCTTCCATGATGCATCGTTTATGCTGCGTCCAGCGCATCAGCAGCAGGTGGCCGACATTCTGCGTGACCCGGAGGCCAGCGAAAACGACAAATATGTGGCCCTGCAATTCCTGCGGAATTCTGATATTGCGGCAAAAGGTATTTTGCCGACCTGTCAGGACACCGGCACCGCGATTATCGTGGGTAAAAAAGGTCAGCGCGTCTGGACCGGCGGCGGGGATGAAGCTGCGCTGGCGCGCGGTGTGTATAACACCTACATCGAAGACAACCTGCGCTATTCACAAAACGCCGCGCTGGATATGTATAAAGAGGTGAACACCGGTACCAACCTGCCGGCACAGATAGATTTGTATACCGTTGATGGCGATGAATACAAATTCCTGTGTATTGCCAAAGGCGGTGGTTCGGCGAACAAAACCTATCTGTACCAGGAGACCAAAGCGCTGCTCACGCCGGGCAAATTAAAAAATTACCTGGTTGAGAAGATGCGAACGCTGGGAACAGCGGCTTGCCCGCCGTATCACATTGCGTTTGTGATCGGTGGAACCTCAGCGGAAGCCACGCTGAAAACGGTGAAACTGGCGTCGGCTAAATATTACGATGAGCTGCCGACCGAAGGTAACGAACATGGTCAGGCATTCCGCGATGTGGAGCTGGAAAAAGAGCTGCTGATTGAGGCACAGAATTTGGGGCTGGGCGCGCAGTTCGGCGGGAAGTATTTCGCTCATGATATCCGCGTGATCCGCCTGCCGCGTCACGGTGCGTCGTGTCCGGTTGGTATGGGCGTTTCTTGCTCAGCCGATCGAAATATCAAAGCTAAGATCAACCGTGAAGGTATCTGGATCGAAAAACTGGAGCATAATCCTGGCAAATATATACCAGAAGAGTTGCGCCAGGCGGGAGAAGGCGAAGCGGTACGCGTTGACCTCAATCGTCCGATGAAAGAGATCCTGGCTCAGCTGTCGCAATACCCGGTTTCTACACGTCTGTCGCTTAACGGTACCATCATTGTTGGCCGTGATATTGCGCATGCGAAACTGAAAGAACGGCTGGATAACGGCGAAAGTTTGCCGCAGTATGTTAAAGATCATCCGATCTATTACGCTGGCCCGGCAAAAACGCCGGAAGGCTATGCCTCTGGTTCGCTTGGACCAACCACGGCAGGGCGTATGGATTCGTATGTTGACCAGCTTCAGTCCGCAGGTGGCAGCATGATCATGCTGGCGAAAGGCAACCGCAGCCAGCAGGTGACCGATGCCTGTCATAAGCATGGCGGCTTCTACTTAGGCAGTATCGGCGGCCCGGCAGCGGTGCTGGCCCAGGGCAGTATCAAGAGTCTGGAGTGTGTGGAATACCCTGAACTGGGGATGGAAGCCATCTGGAAAATTGAAGTGGAAGATTTCCCGGCGTTTATCCTGGTGGATGACAAAGGCAACGATTTCTTCAAGCAGATTCAGACGTCGCAGTGCGCACGCTGCGTTAAGTAACGTCAGCCGCCCTTCGGGGCGGTTTTTTTTACCGCACGAACCACCAAACGACAGATTAATCCTCGTTAATACTCATAAGACCAATGCAAATGGGCAATGTCGAAACATAACCTAATCAATTGTTAATGTAAGGAGCAGGTAATGGTAACGGTACGCCGCGAGAATGATTCAATGGGGGCGATTGATGTTCCAGCCGATAAGCTTTGGGGCGCGCAAACTCAACGTTCGCTGGAGCATTTTCGTATCTCTACGGAGAAAATGCCGGTCTCGCTGATCCATGCGCTGGCGCTGACGAAACGCGCTGCAGCAAAGGTTAACCAGGATCTCGGGCTACTGGCGGAGGATAAAGCCAGGGCTATTATGCAGGCCGCAGATGAGGTGTTGGCGGATAAACACCGCGATGAGTTTCCGCTGGCCATCTGGCAAACCGGGTCAGGTACGCAAAGCAATATGAACATGAACGAGGTGCTGGCAAACCGGGCCAGCGAGTTGCTGGGCGGCGTGCGGGGGATGGAACGGAAAGTTCACCCCAACGATGATGTTAATAAAAGCCAAAGCTCGAATGATGTGTTCCCGACCGCAATGCACGTTGCCGCGCTGCTGTCACTGCGTAACTCACTGATCCCGCAGTTAAATGTGTTAACCAAAACGCTCAGTGATAAATCACACGCTTTCGCGGATATCGTCAAAATTGGTCGTACACATCTGCAAGATGCAACCCCGCTTACGCTCGGCCAGGAGATTTCCGGCTGGGTGGCAATGCTTGAACATAACCTCAGACACATTGAAAACAGCTTACCCCACGTGGCGGAACTGGCGCTGGGAGGAACCGCGGTAGGGACCGGACTGAACACGCATCCGGAATATGCCCGTCGGGTCGCGGATGAATTGCGGGACATTACCTGTGCGCCGTTCGTTACCGCACCGAATAAATTTGAAGCGCTAGCTACCTGCGATGCACTGGTTCACGCCCACGGCGCGCTAAAAGGGTTGGCGGCATCGCTGATGAAAATCGCCAACGATGTGCGCTGGCTGGCATCCGGTCCACGTTGCGGGATTGGCGAAATTTCGATTCCTGAAAATGAACCGGGCAGCTCCATTATGCCGGGTAAGGTCAATCCTACCCAGTGTGAAGCGCTGACCATGCTTTGCTGTCAGGTAATGGGCAACGATGTCGCCATCAACATGGGCGGAGCGTCAGGTAATTTTGAGCTCAACGTTTACCGACCAATGGTCATCCACAATTTCCTGCAGTCGGTGCGTCTGCTGGCTGACGGTATGGAAAGCTTTAACGAGCACTGCGCGACAGGAATCGAGCCTAATCGTGAACGAATCGATCAACTGCTCAACGAGTCGCTAATGCTGGTGACCGCGCTCAATACCCATATCGGTTATGATAAAGCCGCTGAAATTGCCAAAAAGGCGCACAAAGAGGGGCTGACGTTAAAAGCCTCCGCCCTGGCGCTGGGGTATCTAACCGAAGCGGAGTTTGACAGCTGGGTACGCCCGGAACTGATGGTTGGCAGTATGCGGTCAGGCAGTTAATCCGCAACGTACAGGTGCAGCCGGGGAATAATCAATCTCAACGGCTGCGCCTGAGGTTTAAAACGATGCTGAACATTGTCGGCATCATAATTCAGTAACTCGCCGATATCTGGTACGGTCATGCCGTTTTCATTGTTGAGCAACGCGATCAAGGGCGTCGGGCAGGCATATTGCACCTGCTTTTGTTCTCCTTTGTACCAGACGCGGGCGATGGGCTGCACCTTTACCGGCCGTTTAATCTTCAGGCGCGCCTGCTGGCCCAGGGCGGCGACATCCTGATATTCCCGTTCAAGCTTCGCCTGCCACTCTTCCCGCGTCCAGGGATGTACGCTGCGCGGCGACGTCAGGCTTTTTTCCAGTTGTTGCAGTACTTCATCGCGTTTCAGATTTTTAATAATGTGTTTGTTGGCCCAGCCAAATCGCAGGGTGGCAGGCTCTCTGACAAGGGTGAGCGTACGATAGGCATTCAGCGTAATCAGTCCCGGCAGGTGGCGATGCACCCATTCAAAACGCGCTGCCGGTGCCAGCCCTGATTCCACCGTGACAATGCGCTCGAAGGTGGTTTTTAGCTGGTTAATACGCTGTATTTGCTCTTCCAGAGCGTGCTGAACTGCGTTATCTACCTGATAACACAGTACGCCTGGCAGGCGGACGGCCGCTTTGCTGCTACGATTCTCGGACTGTTGCTGGATAAACAGATGACGATAGTGGCGTAGCGCCAGCGTTTCAGCCTCTTTACCTAAATGTTGCTTAACATCAATGTTCTGCAGTGGGGCATGCTCTGCCTCTTTGGCCACTTCCGGTAACGAGAAGACGCGCGCAATCAGCAGCGTCTGCTGCAAAAGATTGTCGTTCAGAAGCGCCAGCTCTTGCTCCATCTGGCGGAAGGTGCCGTTCAGGCGGTCGACGAGATCGTAACGGGCCATAGATTTACCATTTTAGTTACAACATACTTTTTTATAGCACAACCTACACCATTTGACCACCGAGCCGAATGGGTCAGGCAGCTGAAATTTCAGGAATGTTATGCCAGACGGGCCAACTGAAACAAAAGCGGGCGCCGCCGAGTTCACTTTCATCACAAACGACCGTACCGCCCATAGCCAATGCGATCGAGTGAACAATGGCTAGCCCAAGCCCGCAACCACCGGTCGCCCGGTCACGGCTGGGGTCAAGGCGTACAAACGGTTCAAAAACCTGTTCGCGAGCGTCTGGAGCAATACCGGGACCGTCATCTTCCACAACCAGCGTCGCCTGATTGCCGTTCAATAACAGGCTTGCTTGCACCGTAGACTGGCAATAGCGCAGGGCGTTATTCAGTAGATTATCCAGTACGCGCTCCATCAGGCGCATATCCAGCGCGCCGTAGTCGCCAATATTAAGATGGCGTAAGCGCACCGCACGCTCAGGGTTTACGCTTTGCACATCCTCCAGATGGGTTGTCAGCCAAACGGCCAAGTCCGGTACGCTGAGCTTCAGTTCATTTTGCGGGCGGTCCAGCCGGGCATAGGTCAGTAATTCTTCGATTAACCCTTCCAGTTGACCAATATCGCGATTCAGCGCCTGGGATTCCTGCGCGGTGAGGTTATCACTCATTTCCAGACGATAACGTAGGCGTACCAGTGGGGTACGAAGCTCATGGGCAATGCCATCGATAAGTTGTTTCTTACTGGCGATTAGCGCATTGATATTGTCTGCCATCTGGTTAAACGCGATACCCAATCGCTCAAAGCTGGAACCGCTGTCAAAATGGAGGCGTTCGCCCAGATGTCCTTCCCCAAAACGCTGTGCAGCAGCTTCCAGTCGCAGCATTTCCTGCCAGTGCGGTCGCATCCAGATAAGTACCGGAAAGGCCAGCGAGATGGCAATAAACGCCATCAACGCGATGTCCAGCAAGCGCATTTGATGGAGAAAATAGAGATAGGGAAGCGGGCCGACGGCCAGCACGTAATGGCTGCGTGGGATCCGTTGAATAAATGTGTACTGATCGTCAAGCGCCACGATATCGCCTTCGCGCAAACGTTGCATTGTTTGAACGTCCAGCGTGTACTTATTTAGCGGTTCAACGCGCAGGTCAAAGGAGAGGTTCAAATCCATCTCCTTCAGCGTTTTACCCCAGTCACGTGGCGGGATCTCGCGAAGCTCGCTGCGCATCAGGTATAACGAGCTTTTCATTAAATCGTCGAGCGATTGTCTGCCTGCGCGCTCTGCGGTGAATTTATAGACCAGGCCGACCAGCAGGGTCATCACCAGAAAGCAGACAAACAGCAGGAGATAAAACTGTACAAACAGCTTCTTCATAAAAAATCACCGAATACATAATATAATGCTCACCGATACTCTCAAAA
This sequence comes from Citrobacter sp. Cb028, assembly GCF_030336705.1. NCBI lineage: Bacteria > Pseudomonadati > Pseudomonadota > Gammaproteobacteria > Enterobacterales > Enterobacteriaceae > Citrobacter > Citrobacter sp. Cb028. Next base: position 1,320,416 of record NZ_JAOWCZ010000034.1, read on the forward strand.
TTGCTGTGATATAAAAATATGAATTTCAATCGCTGTTGTTATTTACTACTTATTTTCGCAGCGTTAGGCTGCATTTTCACCTCGCATCCCTTTGTTATATGGTTTTTGCTCGCCAACATACTGACGTTGGCAATGTACGGTGCGGATAAAATGGCAGCGCGCAGGGCCTGGCGCCGAGTACCAGAGTCCACTTTGCTGCTGTTTGGCGTTGTTGGCGGGTGGGGGGGCGCGATAGCCGCTCAACAACTCTTTCGCCATAAAACACAAAAACAGCCATTCAAAACCTACTTCATTATCAGTGTGATAGTGAATGTGTCTGTCATCGGAGCGGCCTATCATTTCTATCCCATTTCATCCTGGTGAACGTCAGTGACAGGCAGCCTGCTTACTTGAGACAGGAAACGTACTTTTCACCTGAGCGCTGCACGATGTCATCGGCATTTTTCGTTATGTCTTTCCCTTCAAACGCGCCATAGAGTTGCTTAAATTTCACCGTACTCAGGCGGTGGGTAATGTCGCTGACCGTTGCGGCTGGCAATGGCAACATATTGGGGTAGCTCCACATAAAGGAGACGGCATGCGCCCCAGGGGTGACCTGAACGATATCGCCGGAAAGCACCACGCCTTCATCTCGCGCCCAGTGCAGAACGCAGCCGCCAGCAAAGTGTCCGCCGAGGCGTATCACACTGACGTCGCGTGTCAGTTCCAGGGTGTCGCCATCCCAAAATTTAATCCATGGGCTGTCGCGCATTACCCACTTGCGGTCGTTGGTATGGAGATAAATGGGAGCGTTAAATTCGTCAGCCCAGTCTTGCATGGTGGTGTAGTAATGAGGATGCGAAATCGCGATGGCCTTAAGCCCGCCCAGGGACGTTATTAGCATTTTTGTGGCGTCGTCGAGCGTGGCAATGCAGTCCCATAAAATATTGCCTTCCGGAGTACGCAGAATAAACGCCCGTTGATCAATTGCAAAACCAGGAACGGTGCGGATGCTGAGGAGGGCGCTGTCATGCTGCCGCCACTTATTTGTGTGCGAAGCACAAAGTGCGACAAAATCGACCCATTCCTGCCCGGTCGCGGGAACATACTGACGTTCGTCCTGGCAGATATCGCAATGTTCAGGAAGGGCGTCTGCCACCTCATAGGATGTTCCACAGGCTTTGCATAACGTGATCATCGTGTCTTCCTCTCTTGAAAAAACACAGTCAGCATGGCACACCGATACGCAAGGGTGTGGTCTTTCGTGCTCTACACGATAAGCCAGGAATGGTGGGCGTGGGTCGTTGTGGCCCAACCAGCAGAAAGCAGGAATAATGTCTACACCGTCCCTGTCGAGAGTCATTTCCGGCGAAAAATGAGGATAATGTTTGGAAAATAGTCTGTTCAACACCTGGCTCAGCCGTTGGGGACTTACTCCTGATGGCCAACCGTTTGAGACGCACACATCACAGCTTTTGCCCGTGGTGACCAAAGATGGTCAGAAAGCCATACTCAAACTCACCGACGATGACAGTGAACGAAACGGCTGCGAACTAATGGTCTGGTGGAACGGGAATGGTGCTGCGAAAGTGCTTGCTCATGCAGCAGGGGCGATTCTGTTAGAACGTGCAACAGGGGCGGGGTCTTTAGCGGACATGTCCTGGTCTGGCAATGATGCGCAGGCCTGTCGCATTATTTGCCATGCAGCCAGTCGACTCCATCTCCCCCGGAATGCGTCAACGCCTGCGTTAACACCGCTACTTTATTGGTTTCGCGATCTGGCTCCTGCCGCGAAAAAGCATGGCGGCATCCTGACGCATTGTGCAGAGGTGGCAAACGTATTGCTCTCCTCTCCCCAGAATGAAGTCGTATTGCACGGTGACTTACACCACGGCAATATTCTTGATTTCGGAACGAAAGGATGGCTGGCTATCGATCCTAAAGGGCTGGTGGGCGAGCGTGGCTTTGATTACGCCGATATTTTTACTAATCCCGATCTTGCCGATCCCACCAAACCTGTCGCCATTGAGCCAGAAAGATTCGCACAACGGGTAAATATTGTGTCTGAAATCGCGAGGATTGAACGGCAACGTTTGCTGATGTGGATTATTGCCTGGTGTGGGTTGTCGTCTGCCTGGTTTCTGCAAGAAGGAGACTGCGCCACGATACCCCTGCGCATCGCAGAGTTAGCGAGCGCGGAACTCGCTTTTGGGGGTAATCAATTTTGATCTACGACACTGGGCTGGTAATTCTTTAGAGTTATCATTAGCCTGGTAAATGTTTTATTAATCAATCAGTGAACGGCGGTGTAATGTGTTTTTTAGCGCAAATTTGACAGGCTGTGAGCAATGAACGCATTGTTTTTATTATTAAAAAAACGCCCGAACATTATTTTGTTGATGGTCTTACTCATCGGGGCAAACATCGTGGCGTGGCTGTGGGCTTACAGCGCGTTTAGCAACAACACGTCGTTACTGGCGCTTAGTTTGATCGCGTGGTGCTATGGTTTGCGCCATGCTGTTGATGCCGATCATATCGCCGCGATAGATAGCGCTACGCGTAAACTCATGCAGCAGAAAAAACGCGCCCTGACGACGGGAGCCTGGTTTTCTCTGGGGCATTCTACCATTGTGGTACTGGCAAGCATTGGCATTGCGTTGACCACCAGCGTGTTTAAGCAACACATGGCATGGTTTCAGAATGTCGGCGGTCTGATAGGTACCACGGTCTCTGCCGTATTTCTGCTGATTCTGGCTACCATTAATCTCGTTATATTCTGTCATGTCTGGAAGGCTTTTCGTCATCTAAAACGCACCGGTACTTACGATGGCACCACAGAGGAAATGACAGTTTCAGGCCCGCTGAACTGGCTTTTCCGCTCGGCGTTTCGGCTGGTAGGCAAAGACTGGCATATGTATTTTGTCGGCTTTTTGTTTGGCCTGGGTTTTGATACCGCTACTGAAATTTCTCTGCTCGGAATTTCTGCTTCAAGCGCGTCCAGTGGCATGTCGGTGTGGTCAATTCTCGTGTTCCCGACGCTGTTTACCTGCGGCATGGCGCTGATTGACTGCCTTGACAGTATCCTGATGGTTGAGGCCTACGGATGGGCATTCAATAAGCCGCAGCGTAAGCTCTATTACAATATGACCATCACCGGGACCTCGGTAATTGTTGCGCTTTTTATTGGCGGGCTGGAGGCGCTGGGGCTTCTCTCTGACGCATTTTCGCTCCAGGGAGGTTTGTGGGATACCGTCAGCGAGTTGAGTGACCATATGGGGAATGTCGGGTTTGCGATTATTGGCGTCTTTATCGGCTGCTGGATTATTTCTGCAATAAATTACCGTTGGAAAAAATACGACGGGCTGACGTTTAGTTGACACAAAAGAAAGCCTTCCGTGCAAGGGAAGGCTTGGATCTTACTTGAGGGCTGACTAATTCGCGGTGATGATACTCACCATCTTCATCACCCAAATCTGGATGATATTAAAAGTGACGGTGTAACGTATAATGGTCGGCCCGGAGGGATTACATTTGAGGTTCATCGTCCCAGGCGTGCGGTGCGAACAGATAACCTTTGTTGCGCACCGTTTTGATTCGATAGGGTTCAGTCGCGTTATCGAGCAGTTTTTTGCGTAACCGGGAAATCGCGACATCAACGCTGCGATCCATGCCGTCATAACTTACGCCGCGCAGGTTCTTCAGCAGCGCATCGCGGTCCATAATTTGCCCGGCATGGGTTGCCAGCTCCCACAGTAATTCAAAATCTGCGGTGGAGAGTGAGACTTGCTCGCCGCCGAGCAGCACCGAACGATTGGTTGGGTCGATAGTGAGTGTGCCAAAGCGCAGCGTTGTGTGCGGCGTGATGGTTGCCGCCTGAATGCCTTTAGACTGGACTGAGTGTTCATTCTGGCGCAGATGCAGACGCAGGCGAGCAAGCAGTACAGCTGGCGGCGTTGTCTTCAGAATATAGTCACAGGCACCCATTTCCAGCGCCAGAATATGGTTCATATCGCTGTCCAGCGAGGTGAGCAGGACAATTGGACCCTGCCAGCGTCCGCGCAAATCGCGGCAGATAGTCATCCCATCTTTGCCCGGCAGCATGATATCTAATAACACCAAATCGGGTTGAACTTGCAGGATTTTCTCCTCGGCCAAATCACCTCGAGGCTCAACGATAACCTCAATATCATGCCGGGCCAGATAGGCTGCAATCAGCGAGCCAACTTCGGGATCATCTTCAACAAATACGATGGTGTTCATATCATTCATTTTGAATATAAAACGCCAACATACACCGCCCCGGTTTTTCCTTCCATTAATCTTTTCTAAACAAGAACGCTTCCGTTATGCTAGGGGCTGATGTTATTGATGTGTTAAGGCAGAGTGATGGGACTCGTTATAAAAGCGGCGCTCGGTGCGCTGGTGGTGGTGTTGATTGGTGTGCTGGCGAAAACAAAGAACTACTATATTGCCGGATTAATTCCGTTGTTCCCGACCTTTGCGTTGATTGCCCACTATATCGTGGCCAGTGAACGTGGGATCGAAGCGTTGCGTACAACCATTGTCTTCAGCATGTGGTCGATTATTCCCTATTTTGTCTACCTCGTTTCGCTGTGGTATTTCACCGGATTTATGCGCTTACCCGTTGCGCTCGGCGGTTCAGTGGTGTGCTGGGGCCTGAGCGCATGGTTGCTTATTTTTTGTTGGATTAAACTGCACTAACGCAGATGACGTCCGCCATCAAGGGCAAAACTACGCCCGGTGACAAAACAGCTGGTCAACAGATAGTCAATTAAATCAATGACCTCTTTTTCACCCGGCGCTGTTTTCATCAGTGATTTGTTCAATGCCTGCTGACGATACTCTGCATCGTCACCCTCGTTAAACAGGATTAGCGAGGGGGCAATCGCGTTCACTTTCACTTCCGGTGCCAGTTTGCGCGCGAACGAGCGGGTCATGTTGTCCAGCGCCGCTTTGCTGGCAGCATAAGCAATGTGCTTATCGCTGCCACGCTCTACAACATAATCCGTAAAATGGATAATATCGCTGGCCGCGTGTCCATGCCCGCGCAGCAATCCTTCCAGCGCGTGGTTGAGCAGGTAGGGGGTATTGACGTGAATCTGCATCATGGCTGACAGCACTTCGGTTAACGGCGCACCGGGCTTTTCTGCAAGCCAGGCACTGGCATTATGCACAATACCGCGCAGGCCATCCGTCTGTGCTTTGACCTCATCCGCAAAGGCCAGTACGCCTTCATCGGTGGAAAAATCAGCCTGGATACACAGCGCCCCCGCATCTCGCAGGCCATCAATAGCCGGATAATGCGTGCGGTAGCTAACGATAACTGGCTGTTTTTGATTAATAAAGTGCCATGCGACGGCGAGGCCGATACGTCGACCTCCTCCGGTGATAAGAATTGGCAAAGGGGGTTTTTTACCCATCGTAATCTCCATGTGTCGCGAACGATGGGGACAATGTTACCCCATCAACATCCAGGTCGCCGGAACAGCAGCAACAAGCAGCAGGCCGATCAGCGCCATTTCCTGGCGTTTTAATACGTTTTCATGCGCGTGTGTTTTACGGGCATAAAGGAAGACCAGCAGCCCTGGCGCATACAGCACCACAGACAGCAGCAGGTGCATCGGACCTGACGCATACAATAACCATATGCCATAAATACTCGCTCCGATACCGACAGCCTTATGAATTGGACGAGTGGCAATTTTCAGCAGAAATGCGCCGACCAGTAAATAGGGCACCAGAATCATTTCTGAGGCGATGGTTAATAACGTATTGTAGTCGGAACCTGTGAGCCAGATCAGCACCAGGCAAATCTGTACGCAGATGTTGGTCAGCCACAGCGACGCCGATGGCGCGCCTTGCGCGTTCTGCCGCGCAAAAATGCGTGGAAACGCTTTGTGCGTGGAGGCGAGGAACGGCACTTCCGCCGCCATAATCGTCCAGCTTAAATAAGCACCGCACACGGAGACAATCAGACCTGCGGCAATAATAATTTCCCCCCATGGCCCCATCATTTTCACCATCAGACCGGCCATTGACGGGTTGCGGATCTCCGCCAGTTCGGGACGTGCGACAACGCCCAGAGACAGCAGGGTGACAAGCAGGTAAACGCCCAGCGCGGCGAGTACCGCCAGCAGCGTAGCGCGTCCGACGTCGCGTTTGTTTCTGGCACGAGCTGAAACCACCACCGCGCCTTCCACACCGATGAAAACCCACAGGGTGATGAGCATGGTGTTTTTTACCTGCTCCCAGACGGGAACGCCCAACGCTACGCCGGTAAAATCGAGGGTAAAGGTGTCGAGCTTAAACAGCATAAACGCCAGCACGATAAACAGACCAAGCGGCAGTAATTTCGCCAGCGTCGCCACCAGGTTAATACTGGCTGCCGTTTGCACACCACGCAGCACCAGAAAATGGACTACCCACAACAGCACCGATGCGCCAACAATCGACTGCCAGGTATTACCGTCGCCAAACAGACGTAACTCCGGCGTGTCGGTAAAGAAGCTGAGCGCAGAGAAAACGATCACCAGATACGAAACGTTAGCGATAACAGCACACAGCCAGTATCCCCACGCGGAGCAGAAGCCAATCAGCTCACCGAAACCTTCACGTGCATAGGTAAATATGCCGCCATCCAGTTCAGGACGGATACGCGTCAGAATCAGCATGGCAAAGGCGAGCAAAAGGATACCCGCACCGGTAATCGCCCAACCAATCAGTAATGCAGCCGGGCTTGCTACCGCCGCCATATTTTGTGGCAGGCTGAAAACACCAGCGCCGAGCATTGAGCTTAAAACCAGCGCGGTGAGTGCGCTCAGACCCAATTTCTTTTCCATTTGTATCCAGTGACAAAAACGAGAGTGAGAGAATAATTATTTTGGCAAACCGCATAAAAATGGTGAAAGCCACTAAGGCGCGGGATTTTACGGAGAGAAGAGAACGCATGCAATGGGGATAGAGAGATTTGTGACTAATAGTGTGAAAAGTAGTCTTAATACTGCTGTTTTTGTTTCGCCCGAGGGGAGGATGGCGGGAAATTATCAGGTCTACAAGGCTGTAGACCTGATAAGGTACTGAGTATTACTTATACAGGTCAGCGCTGATGGTCATGTTATTACCACGTTCAGACCACTGGCGGGTGATGTGATAATACTTAGCGCCTTTCTTCGCTGCGCGTTTGGCAACCTGGTAAGAGATTTCAGTCATGTTGCCATAGTTACCGGTGAACTTGATGCTGTCGAACGGCACCATCATAGCGGCGGTTGCTTTGTTCAGTTCTTCAACTTTGGTTCCATCCGGCAGCGTGACAGTGTAACGCCCACCTTTGGTGGATTGCGTTTCGAAGAAACGACCGACTTCAGCGCTCGGAGACGCGGTAGTCGCAACGCCTGGGATCTCAACTTTCTTCGCGGCTTCGCCACCGGCAGCTAATGCGGCACGTCCGGCATCTGAATCTGCTGGGATCGCATCAGGGCTTTGTACTACGCGTTTTTTCGCATCAGCTTTATAGATAAATGCGGTAATACGCTGGTTGCCGCCCTGGTTGGCATCGACCTGGCGCACGATGTAGAAGGAGTAAGCGCCTTTCTCTTTCGCTGCTTTGGTGATGGCATCGTTCACTTCAGGCTGGCTGCGGTAGAAACCCTGCACCGTAACGGTATCGAATGGTTCTATCAGAACGGCTTGATCTTTCGGTAATTCCATAACGCCGTTAATGACACGGTTTTTGGACGCTTCCGCTTTTTCAGCATCGGCTTTATAGATGTCGGCTACAACGCGCCAGTTACCGCCGCTGCCAAAATCTGAGGTATCAACAACATAAAAGGAGGCTGCACCGTCTTTATCTGCACGGCGTGATACGGCGGTCACCGCGTCACCGATAGCATTAAAACGACCGGTAACCACAATGCGGTCATAGGGTTTCAGGGCAGCCGCTTGCTCCGGCGTCAATTCTGTCGCTGCATTTACAGAAAAAGCAGTCGCAGAAATAAGTGCGGACGCCAGGAGAGTGTTCTTAAGCTTCATAAAAATAATCCTTCGCCTTGCGCAAACCAGGTACTGGTATTGTTATTGACTAGAAACGTCGCTGATTATTGCATTTAAATTGTGTCAGTGTCTGCGTCATTTTTCACTCATCGTGCCACGTGACGTAACAACACAGATAACATTTTGTGATATGTCGAAAATTTCGGCGTTTGGCGACCAAAACTGATAAAGCAGTTGAATTTCATAAGTTAATTTAATGTTAATCAATTGTTTTTGGCAGGCACGTAATCATGTTTTGCCGCTTCGCTTGAGCGAATTATCAGCCTTTGTGGGCTATTTTTAGGGTATTTTATCTGCCAGCGGTTCGATTCATCTCTATTTCGCGAATTTCATAATAAATACTGTTTTTTGGCGCTAGATCACAGGCGTCATTTTCAGTAGGTTATACAGAGTTTGTTACTGTTTTATTTTATTGGGGTAACACTGACCTCTTTCGAGAGTGCGCGCATGCCTCGTGCGAACATTGATAAACCATCATCACAAATACAGATGGAAGGGAACATTATGCGAATTGGCATACCAAGAGAACGGTTAACCAATGAAACCCGCGTCGCAGCTACGCCGAAGACGGTTGAGCAGCTGCTTAAGTTGGGTTTCAGCGTCGCGGTTGAAAGCGGTGCAGGTCAACTGGCAAGTTTTGACGATAAGGCGTTTGTACAAGCAGGCGCAGAAATTGTTGACGGAAATGCCGTCTGGCAGTCAGAGATCATCCTGAAGGTCAACGCGCCGGAAGAGGCGGAAATCCCGTTGCTCAACCCGGGCACGACGCTGGTGAGTTTTCTTTGGCCCGCGCAAAACCCTGAGTTATTGCAAAAGCTGGCAGAGCGCAACGTGACGGTTATGGCGATGGACTCCGTGCCGCGTATTTCGCGCGCGCAGTCGCTTGATGCCTTAAGCTCGATGGCGAATATCGCCGGGTATCGGGCCATTGTTGAAGCCGCTCATGAATTTGGCCGCTTCTTCACCGGCCAGATCACCGCCGCGGGCAAGGTTCCACCTGCCAAGGTCATGGTGATTGGTGCGGGTGTGGCTGGTCTGGCAGCTATCGGTGCGGCAAACAGCCTGGGCGCTATCGTTCGTGCTTTTGACACTCGTCCGGAAGTGAAAGAACAAGTTCAGAGTATGGGCGCTGAGTTCCTCGAACTGGACTTTAAAGAAGAGGCCGGCAGCGGCGACGGTTACGCCAAGGTGATGTCCGAAGCGTTCATCAAAGCTGAAATGGCGCTCTTCGCCGCACAGGCGAAAGACGTTGATATTATCGTTACCACCGCGTTGATTCCGGGCAAACCGGCACCGAAACTGATCACCCGTGAAATGGTCGATTCGATGAAGGCGGGCAGCGTGATTGTCGATCTCGCCGCGCAAAACGGCGGTAACTGCGAATATACCGTGCCCAACCAGGTGACCACCACCGAGAACGGGGTGAAGGTTATCGGTTATACCGATCTGCCAGGCCGACTGCCGACGCAGTCTTCCCAGCTTTATGGCACGAACCTTGTTAACCTGCTCAAGCTGTTGTGTAAAGAGAAAGACGGCAATATCACCGTCGATTTTGACGACGTGGTCGTACGTGGCGTTACGGTGGTTCGCGAGGGTGAAATCACCTGGCCTGCGCCGCCGATCCAGGTTTCTGCTCAGCCGCAGGCTGCGCCAAAAGCCGCGCCCGCGCCGAAAGAAGAGAAAAAACCGGCCTCACCGTGGCGCAAATATGCGTTGATGGCGCTGGTCGTCATACTGTTTGGCTGGCTCGCTGATGTCGCGCCGAAAGAGTTCCTGGGTCACTTTACGGTGTTTGCGCTTTCCTGTGTAGTGGGTTACTACGTGGTCTGGAATGTGTCGCACGCGCTACACACTCCGCTGATGTCCGTGACGAACGCTATCTCCGGGATCATCGTTGTCGGGGCGTTATTGCAAATTGGCCAGGGTGGCTGGGTGAGTTTCCTGAGCTTTATCGCGGTGCTTATTGCCAGCATTAATATTTTCGGTGGCTTCACCGTGACTCAGCGCATGCTGAAAATGTTCCGGAAAAACTAAGGGGTAACATATGTCTGGAGGATTAGTTACAGCTGCATACATTGTTGCCGCGATCCTGTTTATTTTCAGCCTGGCGGGGCTTTCGAAACACGAAACCTCTCAACAGGGTAACAACTACGGTATCGCCGGGATGGCGATTGCGCTGATTGCCACGATTTTTGGCCCGGAGACCGGCAACGTTGCGTGGATCCTGGTGGCGATGATCATCGGCGGCGCGATTGGTATTCGTCTGGCGAAGAAAGTCGAGATGACCGAGATGCCGGAGCTGGTGGCGATTCTGCACAGCTTCGTCGGTCTGGCGGCGGTGCTGGTGGGTTTCAACAGCTACCTGTATCACGACACGGGCCTGGAACCGATTCTGGTGAACATTCACCTGACGGAAGTGTTCCTTGGTATCTTCATCGGTGCGGTGACCTTTACCGGTTCCGTGGTGGCGTTTGGCAAACTGCGCGGTAAGATCTCCTCTAAACCGCTGATGCTGCCGAATCGTCACAAAATGAACCTGGCGGCGCTGGTTGTTTCTTTCCTGCTGCTGGTGGTGTTTGTTCGTACCGAAAGCGTGGGTCTGCAGGTTCTGGCGCTGCTGGTGATGACCATTATTGCGTTAGCTTTTGGCTGGCATCTGGTGGCGTCCATCGGCGGTGCGGATATGCCGGTCGTCGTTTCAATGCTTAACTCCTATTCAGGATGGGCGGCGGCGGCGGCGGGCTTTATGCTCAGCAACGATCTGCTGATCGTCACCGGTGCGCTGGTCGGTTCTTCCGGTGCGATCCTGTCTTACATCATGTGTAAGGCGATGAACCGTTCGTTTATCAGCGTGATTGCCGGTGGCTTTGGTTCTGACGGTTCTTCTACGGGGTCTGATGAAGAAGTCGGTGAGCATCGTGAGATTAATGCGGAAGACACGGCAGAAATGCTGAAGAATTCGCACTCCGTGATAATCACCCCGGGCTATGGCATGGCCGTGGCACAGGCGCAATACCCGGTTGCTGAAATCACCGAGAAACTGCGCGCGCGCGGCATCAAGGTACGTTTCGGTATTCACCCGGTAGCAGGGCGCTTGCCAGGTCATATGAACGTGCTGCTGGCGGAAGCCAAAGTACCCTATGACATCGTGCTGGAAATGGATGAAATCAATGATGATTTCGCCGATACCGATACCGTGCTGGTGATTGGCGCCAACGATACGGTAAACCCGGCGGCGCAGGACGATCCGCGTAGCCCAATGGCCGGTATGCCGGTGCTGGAAGTATGGAAAGCGCAGAACGTTATCGTGTTCAAACGCTCTATGAACACCGGCTATGCTGGCGTGCAGAACCCGCTGTTCTTTAAAGAAAACACCCATATGCTGTTTGGCGATGCCAAAGCCAGCGTGGATGCGATCCTGAAAGCGCTGTAATCGTCAGCGCAAACCAAGACGGCCTCTGCGGAGGCCGTCTTTTTAATACTCCGCTATTCATGATTACCGCTCATAAACCCATACGGTTTTAACCGTCTAATCACCGTAAAACGCCGTGTATATACTGCTTCCTGACTTTTTAGAACATAACAGGGCGCTATGAGTACACGTAAACATGCCTCGTCGGCGGCTATAGCAAGCCAGACTGGTCTTACTTTTATTCTGATCCTCAGTGGCCTGATGGCCTTTGCCTCGCTTTCCACCGACATTTATCTTCCGGCAATGCCGACAATGGCAGAGGATTTGCATGGCAATGTAGAACTGACGATCACCGGTTTTTTGGTAGGTTTCGCCATTGCGCAATTGATTTGGGGGCCGATAAGCGATCATCTGGGACGGCGTAAACCGCTGTTTATTGGCATGGTGCTTTTTATCATCGGCTCCGCAGGATGTGCGATGTCCACGAGTATTACGCAAATTGTTTTCTGGCGAGTTTTTCAGGCGTTTGGGGCCTGTACCGGACCTATGCTGGCGCGGGCGATGATCCGCGATCTCTTTGCACGTACTCGCGCGGCGCAAATGCTTTCAACTCTGGTGCTGGTCATGGCGATTGCGCCAATAGCAGGACCGTTGATTGGCGGACAAATTATTCGCCTGAGCACCTGGCACTCTGTTTTTTGGCTGCTGGCGGTGATAGGGGCGCTGATGTTTATCTCCTTAAACTGGCTGCCGGAAACATTGCCGGAAGAGAAACGGGTGAAAGCTTCTTTAGCTGGCGCATTTCGTAATTATCGTTCGTTATTCGCCAATGGACGTTTTATGCGCTACACCCTGAGCCTGACGTGTTATTACGTTGCCGCGTATGCGTTTATTACCGGTTCGCCGTTTGTTTATATTAGCTATTACCATGTTGAACCACAGCAATACGGCTGGCTGTTTGCGCTCAATATTGTCGGAGTCATGGTCATGAGCGTAGTAAACCGTCGTCTGGTGCAACGGCATTCTCTGGAGCAACTGCTAAAGTATGCGACGATGCTGGCGGCGCTGGCTGCAGTGGCGCTTGCGGTGCTGGTTAAGCTGGAGTCAGGTGGCGTTGAGGCCATTATCATCACCGTTTTTCTGTTTTTCTCAATGAATGGCATTATTGCTGCTACTTCAACCGCTGCTGCGCTGGACGCAGTACCGAGCATCGCCGGTTCAGCCTCCGCGCTGATTGGCGCGTTACAATACGGTAGCGGCATTATCTCGTCATTGCTGCTGGCCGCCTTCAGCGACGGAACGCCATGGACTATGGCCTGGATAATTGCGTTATTTACGTTGTGTAGCGCCGTTCTGGCGCTACGGGCTAAACGATAAAAATGCCCGCAATGGCGGGGCGAATTCACTCTTTATTGAGATCGCTCAGCAACACGGCAATGCTTTGACCACCGTTGGTTTGCTCAAGCGCGATTTTCACGATGATGGTCAGCGGCACAGAAAGCAGCATCCCGACAGGCCCCAGTAACCAGCCCCAGAAGATTAACGACAGAAACACCACCAGCGTAGACAACCCAAGTCCACGTCCCATAATCCGCGGTTCGAGGATATTCCCGAACACCAGGTTAATGACCAGATAACCTGCGAAAACCACTAGGGCGTCATAAAGGCCGCTAAATACCAGCACCTGAGCAATAGGGGGAATGGCGGCCAGCACCGAACCGATATTAGGAATATAGTTGAGCGCAAAGGCCAGCAGTCCCCAGACAAAAGCGAAACGCACGTCGAGTGCGGCGAGCATGCCCCAGGCCACCAACCCGGTCACAATGCTGATCGCCGTTTTGAGCACCAGATAGTGGGAAACACTGTCGATGGCGCGTTGAATCGCCGCCATTCCCTCAATGGGACGACTCATCATTTGTTTGAGTTTGTTGGGTAACTGCGGTACTTCCAGCAGCATAAAAACCACCGTCAACAGCAGTAAAAATATCGATGACATGGCATTAGACAACTGCGCCAGTAAATTGGTCACCAGCGTCATTGCCGCGTTCGGGTCGATATATTTGACGAGTTCATCCACGGAAACGCCGATCCCTACGCGCTGTAACCACGGCTCAAGGTTTTTGAGTGGGATAACCAGTGAAGAGCGATACTGCGGCAGCGTTCGCGCAAGCTCATTTAAGGATGTACCTAAATACGCTAATAGCAACACCATTAGCATCACAATAATAACAATGAGCAATGATACCGCTATTACGCGCGGTATGCGAAGTTTGACCATCCGCTGCACCACGGGGTTAAGCACGACGGCAATAAATAACGCCAGAATAAATGGGACGATGATATCTGCGGCAACGCGGATGCCGCTCAGGATGATAACCAGCATGCCCAGCATAATGACTATTTTTAGGCCGTTAAGCGTGATGATCGGTTTCGCCATGTGTATTCCTGCATTTTTCATTTTTGAATCTGAATAATAATGTGATTTGCGTCGAGCCGTTATAACAAAAATCAAATGGGGCAGGTAAAGAAGTGAAAAGACTTTGAGTTCGCATTGAAGCTATGGTACAAATCATCTGTGTTTAACTACCGAGGACAATTATCATCCGCGATGATGAGAAGCAACACTGCGGATAATTGTAATATTATGGACAATATGTTCAGGATGTTTTTGCGTTTACCTTCACTTCTTCGTACCTCCTCCACTTTCTTGCTTGCGGGTGAGCAACACTGGCGCAACGCGCTTTAGTCCCTTCTTCTGCCTGAGCTGGCGCTGTGCGCTGAGCTAACTAATTTTATTTTTTGGTTTACTGCATGCAGTAGGCCCAAAGGACTATATTCTCAAGCAGGAGAAGCATTATGTTTTACTGGATATTATTAGGTCTGGCCATCGCGGCTGAAATTACTGGTACGCTGTCAATGAAATGGGCAAGTGTCGGTCATGGTAATTCGGGCTTTATTTTAATGCTGGTAATGATTGCCTTATCGTATATTTTTCTCAGTTTTGCCGTTAAAAAAATTGCCCTTGGTGTGGCCTATGCCTTATGGGAAGGTATCGGTATTTTATTTATTACGCTGTTCAGCGTGCTGTTATTTGACGAAACCTTGTCCACGATGAAGGTGGCTGGACTGGTCTCGCTGGTGTTAGGTATTGTGCTGATTAAATCCGGTACACGAAAACCGACAAAGGCGGGCAGAGAGGTGAGCCATGCAGCAGTTTGAGTGGGTTCACGGCGCATGGCTTGGCATAGCCATTGTGCTCGAAATCGTCGCTAACGTCTTTTTGAAATTTTCAGATGGGTTTCGCCGCAAGACTTATGGCGTGCTGTCGCTGGTAGCCGTGTTAGCGGCCTTTAGCGCGCTGTCCCAGGCGGTAAAAGGTATCGACCTTTCTGTTGCCTACGCCTTGTGGGGCGGCTTTGGGATTGCTGCGACGTTAGCGGCAGGTTGGGTATTGTTTGGTCAGCGCCTGAATCATAAAGGCTGGATCGGTTTGGCGCTGCTGCTTGCCGGAATGGTGATGATTAAACTTGCCTGATCTCAGTGCTGCCCGTTACTACGGGCAGCATAGGTTATTCGTTCGCCAACTCATCCAGCTTATCGCGAAAACCGGTCACGGATATGGCGCGATTATCGGCCCGCCAGCGATCTTTCGCCGCCGGAGCGGAGCTTTGTACGCCAATCAACTGCCAGCCAGTATCTGTCTTCAACATCAATGGTGAACCGCTGTCGCCCGGGAGTGTGTCGCACTGGTGCGACAAAACGGTATTCTGCGCCCAACCGGTCACCACGCAATCCTGATGCGTGTACAAGTCATCGAGATGATCTTCCGGGTAACCCGACTGCGTAACTTTACGATCTGCGGTTTTCAGCGCCGCGGTTAATGCCGCTTTATCACCTTCAAATAATGGCAGCGGTGTGATGCCAGAAGGTGGGTAACGCAGCACCACCAGACCAAAATCCCACGGGGCCGCGGAAGGCGGCACAATCCAGCCATCGCCATCGGCTTTTAAACGTTTTCCGAGCGAGGGATCAACCCGTCCTTCAATGCCGTGGATCTCGTAGCGCCAGACACCCTTTTTCGACACGAAGCGTAATGCCACGGCTTTATCCGGCTTGCCTTTCGGGGGGGTGAGTAGGCAGTGTCCGGCAGTCAGTGCCAGTCGTGGTGAAATGAGCGTGGCAGTACACAGGTTACCGCTGGCGGTTTCCAGTTGCCCGATAGCGTCCCAAGGAGATTGCGTTGGGTCAGTCACTTTTATGCGATCGTCATGACCAAAAAACAGCGTTTTTACGTTTTCTGCTTCAGCGCTGGCCGTTGCAGGCTGGTCCGCATGCGCAACGACAGGAAGTAAACAAATTGAACCCAGTAACACAGCAATGGTTTTATGCATATCACACTCTGGTGGGGAATTATGATTTTTAACAGCAAACCCTCAGTTAATACTATAGACGGGACGGCGGGAAAGTGGGAGCAAAATCAGATAACTACACTCAGGATAGATAAAAATGCATGGCAATGAGGGCGCAAATTATCAGGGTAATAAGAATGAACTCAAAGCGGTAATGTGACACCATTTTACCCTCCAAAAGGCGGCGCTAAATCAGGTCGATTTAGCGCCGTATGCTATGGCGTGGGGGACGCCATAGTAACTACAAATGTGTTATGCAGCAGGTTGAGCAGCGGGTTTAGCGGTGTCGTGTTTTACGGCTTTTTTGGTGTGTTTTTTAGCTGCCTGAGCTTTCTGCTCTGGTGCTTTTTGTTCTGCAGCGGGTTTGGTCGCTGCTTTTTTGGTGTGTTTTTTAGCAGCCTGAGCTTTCTGCTCTGGCGCTTTCTGTTCTACAGCCGGTTTTGTGGTGGATTTTTTAGCGTGTTTCTTGGCAGCCTGCGCTTTCTGCGGCGCTGCTTTGTGCTGTTTTTTATGATGAGTGGTTTTTGCCGGAGCTGCTTTGGTGGTTGCAGCAGCAGCCGGAGCGGTGGTAGCAGTTGTTTCAGCAGCAAATGCAGCAGAAGACAGACCCATAGCAGCGGCAACAACCAGAGCTAATACTTTTTTCATTCTCATACCCTCGATTTGGTTTTTCATTCAACCCCACTGCGGGGCCGTTGAAATAACTATATCGCTGTAATCACAGGGCTTCCGTGAGTCATTGGTTTCGGCGTGTAACGATATGTACAATGACTCACGGTATGAGATTACAAATAGCGGGCTTCCAGGTGAGCGCGGAAATAACGGCTGCTGAGCGGCTCTCCGGTGGCCTGGGTAATAAGCTGTTCAGTGGTGAAACGGCTGCCATGCTGCCAGATATTCTGACGTAACCAGTCAAACAGGGCACCAAACTCACCTTGCGCAATAGACTGCTCTAAATCAGGCAATGCGCGCTTAGCGGCACTGAATAACTGCGCCGCATACATGGCGCCTAAAGTATAGGAAGGGAAGTAGCCAAAGCCGCCATCGGTCCAGTGAATATCCTGCATACAACCGTTACGATAGTTGCCGATGGTTGACAGCCCCAGCCAGGACTGCATTTTCTCATTCCACAATGCCGGGATATCATCCACTTCAATATCGCCATTAATGAGCGCGCGTTCGATTTCATAACGCAGGATAACGTGAGCAGGATAGCTCACCTCGTCGGCATCAACACGGATAAAACCGGGTTTAACCTGCTGGTTCCAGGCGATGAAATTGCTTTCTTCAAACGCAGCCTGATCGCCAAAGTGGCGCGTCACAGCAGGAATTAACCGCGTCAGAAATGCTTTACTGCGCCCCAGTTGCATCTCAAAGAACAGACTCTGGGACTCATGAATGGCGGTTGAGCGTGCCAGGGCGATAGGTTGCCCTGACCAACTGTGCGGCAGATTTTGCTCATAGCGGGCGTGACCGGTTTCATGGATCACGCCAAACAGCGCGCTAAGTAATTCGTTTTCATCATAGCGGGTGGTGATACGCACATCTTCAGGTACGCCACCACAGAAGGGGTGCGCACTGATATCCAGTCGACCAGCCGTAAAATCGAATCCCAACTGCGCCATCGTTTCAAGGCCCAACTCTCGCTGGATTGCGGTTGGGAAAGGCCCAACCGGGGCGATGAGCGACTGCTGAGACTGCTTTACCACCACCTTGTTGAGCAGATCCGGTAACCAGCTTTTAACGTCTGCAAACAGGACATCCAATTGGGCACTGGTCATCCCTGGTTCGAATATGTCCAGTAGCGCGTCATAAGGCGAACAGCCTGTGGCTTCCGCACGCAGCCGGGCTTCTTCACGACTGTGCTTCACGACCTCTTTCAGGTTTTCGGAAAATCCCTCCCAGTCATTGGCTGGTCGCTGGCTGCGCCAGGCATGCTCGCAGCGGCTACCCGCGAGTGATTTCGCTTCTACCAACGATTCAGGTAGTAAGGATGCCTGATGATGCAGTCGCGACATTTCGCGCAGGTTGGCTTGCTCAACATCGTTAAGGTCTTCCTGTTGGGCTGCGGCGATCCACGTTGCCACCTTCGGGTCGGTTAACAACTGGTGCTCAAGCACGCTCAGCTCGGCCAGTGCTTCGCCGCGAGCTTTGCTGCCGCCAGATGGCATCATGGTAAACATGTCCCAACTGGCGATTGCCGAGAGGTGGGAGAAGCGAGAGAGCCGCTGGAACGTGCGGGTGAGCTGATGGTAATTATCATTGTTACTCATTTTTTGTTCTCGTTCTGTTTAGGTGTGATGAGAAGTTTACCGTGATTCATTCACTTTTCATAAACACACCTTTGTACCCGACTTTGCGTAACAGCTTTTTATAGCGAAAAGCCAGTAGCACGAGAAAACAGAGGGCATAAATAATGGGGAGCGGTGATAACACTTTTACCGACCACAGATAATGCAGCGGAAGCAAAACGGCCGCCAGGTAGACGTAGTTGTGCAACGTTTGCCAGCGTTTGCCCATTTTACGCTGCGCGGCTTGCGTGGAGGTCAGCGTCAGCAGGAATAAGATTATCCAACCAGTCATGCCCAACGTTAGCCATGGGCGTGAAACCAGTTCACGTCCCAATAATCCCAGATTTTGTATACCCAACTCCAGCAGTGCATAGCTGGTCATATGCAGCGTGGCCCATGCAAAACACCATAACCCTAATAATCGACGGGTGCGATACAACAACGGCTGCTTTGCGTAGCGGGCAAGCGGTGACACCAGCAGGGTAGCAAGCAGAAACTTCAGCGCGGTGATGCCCGTAAAGTGCTGGATATCTTTACCCGGGTCGGCCCCCAACTCACCATGCTGCGCGGCCCAGAAGAGCCATAGCAGGGGTAATAAACCGGCGAGATGCAGCAGTACTTTCAGGCCGGTTATCTGTTTTGCGGTTAACCTCACTTAAAAATACTCCCGTAGATCCATGCCCTGATATAAAGAAGCCACCTCATCGGCATAACCATTAAAAGGCAACGTGGGCTGTCGCTGCACATCGAGAATGCCACCCGAACCGATAAAACGTTCCGTGGCCTGAGACCAGCGGGGGTGATCGACTTGCGGATTTACGTTGGCGTAAAAACCGTATTCGTTAGGTGCCGACATATTCCAGGTCGTCGGCGGCTGTTCACGCGTCAGCTTAATACTGACTATCGATTTAATGCCCTTGAAGCCGTACTTCCAGGGTACGGTCAGGCGTATTGGCGCTCCGTTTTGCGGCGGCAACGCTTTGCCATACACGCCCACGGTCAGAAGGGTAAGCGGGTGCATGGCCTCATCCAGACGTAAACCTTCAACATAGGGATACTTCAACCCGCCACCAATGAAGCGATCTTTCTGGCCGGGCATTTCATCAGGCGCGTAGCGTGTTTCAAAGGCGACGTATTTGGCGTGGCTGGTGGGCTCAACCAGCGCCAATAATTTATGCAAAGGAAAGCCGACCCACGGTACAACCATCGACCACGCCTCAACGCAGCGCATCCGGTAAATACGCTCTTCTAATGGAAAACGAGTCGTCAGCGCATCATGATCCAACGTTAAAGGTTTGTTCACTTCACCGCTGATGGTTAACGTCCAGGGATCGGTTTTCAGGCTACCGGCATTCGCGGCAGGATCGGCTTTATCCAGACCAAATTCGTAGAAATTGTTGTAGCCCGTTACCTTGTCTTCCGGCGTCAAGGGCAGATTGTTTTGCCAGATCTCTGGTTTTGTGAACTCGAGCGGTTTGCCCGCTGGTGCAGACGGGCGATCGTTGCCTTTAAACCAATTCAGCAGACCGGCCTGTGTCGGGGAAGAGAACGAAGCCGCCGCCGCACCTATCCCAAGAGCTTTGAGGATCTGTCGTCGTTGCATAAAAAAAACGGACTCGGCGGTAACATCAGCTTCCCGAAGTGGATGTTTTTTTTGCATAACTTTTCCTTTTTATTTTCATGTTAAGGAAAACAAATCGACGTTTCCCTGTTGATGCCTGACCTATCTATAACGACATACTGGACGCATGCGTATCCCTGATTCCTCACGAAAAGTTAAAAATTTTGTGATAACTTCCGCCCCTTGCCTGAGGTAAGCTTTCAGCATGACGAGAGGGGGATGACACTGATGGCTGGCGCGAAAAAGATATTTTTGGTGGAAGATGACAGCGATATCGCCTCACTTTTGCAACTTAGCCTGAAGGATGAGGGGTACGAAATTATTCATGAGGCTGATGGGGCACGTGCGGTCGAGCTACTGGAGAAGCACGTCTGGGATGCCGTTATCCTCGATTTAATGCTGCCGGGCGTGGACGGTCTGGAGATATGTCGTCGCATTCGGCAAATGAGCTTCTATCTACCTGTCATTATTATCAGCGCTCGCACCAGTGAAACTCACCGTGTACTGGGGCTGGAAATGGGCGCCGATGATTATTTAGCCAAACCTTTCTCGGTGCTGGAATTGATGGCCCGGGTGAAGGCGTTGTTTCGCCGTCAGGAGGCGATGAGTCAGAACCTGCGTATGGAGGCGGGGATTATCACCGTCCATGGTGTGGAGATTGATCCATTAGCCCGGGAAGTCCGCCTGCAGGGTAAATCCCTCGATTTAACGCCGCGTGAATTCGATCTGCTCTATTTTTTCGCCCGCCATCCCGGGGAGGTCTTTTCGCGTCAGGCGTTGTTAGACCAGGTGTGGGGCTACCAGCACGAAGGATATGAGCATACGGTGAACAGTCATATTAATCGCCTGCGCACCAAAATTGAAAAAGATGCTGCGGAGCCGGAAATTATTCTTACCGTTTGGGGACGAGGCTATAAGCTTGCTGCGGTTAACGCGGAGCATCAACCATGATTTATCGATTGTCGCTGAGCCAGCGTCTGACGCTGGTCTTTACCGCTATTATGTTGATTTGCGCGGTTGCGGTCAGCGTTGTCCAGATCCGCAGCAGTAAACAGTATGGCGACGCCATGGTGCAAAGGCTCTCGCTGGAATTGGCGAGCAAGATTGTCAAAAGTGAGTCGCTTATTGATGCCAGCGGGCAGGTTAATCGGCAGACCTTAAAAGGACTGTTTAATCACCTGATGACGCTCAACCCTAGCGTGGAGCTGTATCTGGTTTCACCGTCAGGCGAGATACTTGCTGATGCCGCTCCGCCTGGGCATATTCAGCGCCAGAACATTAGCGTACAGCCGATCCAGGTTTTCCTTAATTCGGACGAGTTGCCCGTCTATGGCAATGATCCGCGCAGCAGCCTGCAAAAGGTATTCAGCGCCGCGCCAGTTTTATTTAACGGCAAGCTGCATGGCTATTTATACATTATTCTCCAGGGCGAAGATCTCAATATGCTGGCGAATACCGCCTGGCAAAAAACGCTTTGGAACACCGTGACCGGGACGTTAATACTGGTTTTATTAGCCGGTGCAATCGCGGGGTACCTGGTGTGGAGATGGGTGACGAATCCGGTGAAAAGGCTGACCGGACAGGTGGTTAATCTGGAGCAGGACAGCATTAGCGTCATAAAACAGCTGGCGCAGAAAAAGCCCGATTTAACTCCGGCGAATGAAATTGCGTTGCTGAACAATGCATTTATTGAGTTAGCACAGAAAATTGCCCACCAATGGGATTTATTAGCTGACAGCGATCGTCAGCGCAGAGAGTTTATCGCCAATATTTCGCACGATTTACGTACGCCGCTCACTTCACTGCTGGGGTATCTGGAAATGCTGTCGCTGAAAGCCGATACGATGACGCCGGAGGAAAACCGGCATTATCTAAGCATTGCACTGCGCCAGGGGCATAAGGTTCGTCATCTGTCACAACAGCTTTTTGAGCTGGCGAGACTTGAGCATGGCGGCATAAAACCACAGCGTGAACGTTTTGCTATTGGCGAGCTGATCCAGGATGTGGCACAGAAATTTGATCTACCCGTTGCCACGCGTCATTTGCAGTTGCATCTTGACGTAATTGGTCCGTTGCCGCTGGTGAATGCCGATTTATCGATGATGGAAAGAATCGTCACTAATTTGCTGGATAACGCTATCCGTCATACGCCTGACGGGGGCGAAGTGTGGCTAAAAGTCTGGCGTGATGAAGACCGCTTGTTAGCAGAAGTGCAGGACAGCGGGCCTGGCGTCGAAGAGGCTGTTCGCGAAGTATTATTTCAGCGCCCGACGGCGTTACTACCCCGTGAGCAGCGGGCTGAGCGTGGTGGTCTGGGCTTACTGATCGTGCGCAGAATGCTCGAACTGCATGGGGGAGATATCCGCCTGATTAATTCAACGGCAGGGGCCTGTTTCCGTTTTTCGTTGCCGCTGGCGGAATCCCCACTGAGTAGCTGATGAGAATGTTCCGCTGAAAAGAGTCTGTAACGCTATACGCGTTGTAAACCGTGGGCATTGCGTAAAAGTTGGTAGGTTGTCAGTGATAATGAGAATTTTTATCATATATTGATAATTCATCAAGTTATCTTTGATAAGCGCAAGGAGATCGTATGTCACAGGATGCCGACAACCTGTATATCGTCAGGACCAAAGCGGTTGCTGGCTGTTTTACCATGTTTTTGCTGATGTTTGGCCTCACGTTTATTCCGTTGTTTTTCCCCGCCAGTCAGGTTCTGCTTGCCAAAGGGCTACTTTTTCCGCTGCTGTTTGCGCTGGAATTTGTTGTGCTGGTCCCGCTGTATTACTTCTTCTTCAGAAAAAGAGAGGGGCTGGGAAAGGGAATTTTCAACGCCAGGTGGTTTGCCATTTTGTTCGTGGTGCTGCTGTTTATTCAGCTTATCCTGCCATGGTTTCTGGGCCTCAGACAAACCGAAGCGTGGGTAACCAGCCAGATATCCCTAAACAGCTACGCGCTGTGGTTATCCACTCTGACCCTGATATTTATTGCGCCAGTGTATGAAGAGATTGTTTTCAGGGGCTGTTTATTCAACGCATTCCAGTATTGGTTCAATAATAAAACCTGGCTGTCGTCGGTGGTGGTATCGGTCATTTTTGCCATCATGCATACGCAGTATGTGGATCTGCGCACGTTGCTGATGCTGTTTCTTGTTTCGCAGGTTTTGATCATCGCCAGACTGAAAAGCAACGGCCTGCTGATGCCGGTTATGCTGCATATAGCGATGAACGGGACGGTTATTGCCCTGCAAATGGGGGCTCAGACGTTACAGCATGGCTGATGAAGGCGATGCCCGGAACCCGGGCATCGTGGATTATACGTGCAGACGATGGTGCAGACGTGCACCGACCAGCAACGCCAGCACCAGCATCAGGGCGATAAATCCGCCCACGCCGTTCCAGCCGTAGCTGTGCCAGAATACGCCACCCAGCGTACCGGCAATACTGGAACCCAGATAATAGCTGAACAGATACAGGGAAGATGCCTGGCCTTTAGCGCGTTTTGCCCGTGGTCCAATCCAACTGCTTGCCACAGAGTGCGCGGCAAAGAACCCGGCTGAAAAGAGCAGCATCCCGGCGAAGATCAGCCACAGCGACGTGAACAGGGTCATCAACAGTCCAATCAGCATCACGCCGGTTGAAAAGAGCATTACCGGACCACGTCCATAGCGGGTGGTCATCGACCCCGCTTTCGGTGAGCTCCAGGTCCCGGTCAGATAGGCCACGGACAACAGACCGACAACCGCCTGGCTGAGTTCCCACGGCGAGAGCATCAGACGGTAGCCGATGTAATTAAACAGCGTGACAAACGACCCCATCAGTAAAAAACCTTCCGCAAACAGCAGCGGCAACCCTCTGTCGCGCCAGTGCAAACGAAAGTTGATAAACAGCGTTTTCGGTCGCAGCGACGTTGGTCTGAAATGACGAGATTCCGGCAAGATTTTCCAGAACATCAGCGCGGAGGCGAGGGCAAAACAACCGATCGCCGCCAGCGCGATACGCCAGTTAAAAAAGTCGGTAAACACGCCGCTTATTAAACGGCCACTCATACCACCAATCGAGTTACCGCTGATATATAAACCCATTGAGAAGGCGACGAAGCTGGGATGTATTTCCTCGCTCAGATAGGTCATTCCCACTGCCGCCACGCCGCTGAGCGAAAGTCCTATCAGCGCACGCATGATTAAAATACCGTGCCAGCTGGTCATCATCGTCGAAAGCAACGTACAGCAGGACGCGAGCAGCAGGGCGGTCACCATCACCGGCTTGCGGCCTATCGCATCGGAAAGTGGACCGGTAAACAGTAAACCGATCGCGAGCATCGCCGTTGAGATGGAAAGCGAAATACTGCTGCTGGCGGGAGAGACCCCAAACTCGTGCGAGAGCACTGGCAGTATGGGTTGCACGCAATAGAGGAGAGCAAATGTCGCCAGCCCGGCAGAAAACAGCGCCAGCGTGACGCGCATAAATGGGGATGTTCCGCGTTTGATAAAACTATCCGGCGGGGTAACTCTCTGTTCATCAACATCGCTTGTCGGCGCAGTATCGACAGTGGTTGTACGGCTCACTTGAAATCCTTGCTCAATCAATTACCTCTACATGACTAGCTTTAAGAGTATGAAAATCACATTATTCTGTCTAATATATTAATAATCTCAAATGATATCTTAAAAATATGAATATCGAGCTGCGTCATTTACGTTACTTTGTAGCGGTTGCCGAAGAATTGCATTTTGGCCGGGCGGCGGCACGGCTGAATATTTCGCAACCGCCGCTGAGCCAGCAAATCCAGATCCTCGAGCAGCAGGTCGGCGCCCGACTTCTGGCGCGCACTAACCGCAGCGTGGCGCTGACCTCAGCCGGAAAGCAGTTTCTGGCAGACAGCCGGCAGATCCTGGGGCTGGTTAATGAGGCCGCTGCCAGGGCTGAGCGTCTGCATCTGGGTGAAGCGGGGGAATTGCGTATCGGCTTTACGTCATCGGCACCGTTTATCAAAGCGGTTTCAGATACGTTATCCCTCTTTCGCCAGAGCTACCCCGCTGTACATATGCAAACCCGTGAAATGAACACGCGCGAGCAAATTGCCCCGCTCAATGAAGGAACGCTGGATTTGGGACTTCTGCGCAACACGCAGCTTCCGGAAACGCTGGAGCGTGAAATCATTCTGCATGAGCCGCTGATGGCGATGATCCCGCGCGCGCATCCGTTGGCGCAAAAGCCCGTGGTCACATTGGCGGAGTTGGCCAATGAGCCATTTGTCTTTTTTGATCCGCATGTGGGGACGGGGTTGTATGACGATATTCTTGGCCTCATGCGTCGCTATGGACTGAAGCCGACCATCACTCAGGAGGTTGGCGAGGCGATGACTATCATCGGGCTGGTGGCCGCAGGATTAGGCGTTTCCATTCTTCCCGCTTCCTTTAAACGGGTGCAATTGTATGAAATGTGTTGGATCCCGATAGCGGAAGACGATGCCGTTTCGGAAATGTGGCTAGTGTGGCCAAAACATCATGAGCAAAGTCACGCCGCGCAACGCTTTCGCGAGCAACTGCTGGCGGCCGTTCAGGCGATTAATTTAGTTTAAAAATGGGCGAAAATGTGCAGTAAATCACAAGGCTAAGTAAAAAGTTGACGGAAGCCATTGAAGTGCTTCACCATAGCCCGCAGATTATTTCGGAGCGCGAAAATAAAGGGAGTAAGTGGTGGTTGCTGATAGTCAGCCTGGGCATATCGATCAAATTAAGCAGACCAATGCGGGCGCGGTTTATCGCCTGATTGATCAGCTGGGTCCGGTATCGCGTATTGATCTCTCTCGCCTGGCACAATTGGCGCCTGCCAGTATTACTAAAATTGTCCGCGAAATGCTCGAAGCGCACCTGGTGCAAGAGTTGGAAATCAAGGAAGCGGGCAGCCGTGGACGTCCGGCCGTTGGGCTGGTTGTGGAAACGGAAGCCTGGCACTATTTATCCATTCGTATCAGTCGCGGCGAGATCTTTCTGGCGCTGCGCGATCTGAGCAGCAAACTGGTGGTTGAAGATTGTCTTGAAATGGCGCTGGTCAGTGAAACACCATTGCTGGAACGCGTTATTACCCAGGTCGATCAGTTTTTCATCCGCCACCAGCAAAAGCTGGAGCGCTTAACCTCCATCGCCATTACTTTACCCGGCATTATTGATACTGAAAACGGTATCGTTCATCGCATGCCATTCTACGACGATGTCAAAGAGATGCCGCTGGGTGAAGCGCTTGAAAATCATACCGGCGTGCCGGTCTATATTCAGCACGATATCAGCGCCTGGACTATGGCCGAGGCGCTTTTTGGCGCATCGCGCGGCGCACGCGACGTCATTCAGGTGGTGATCGATCATAACGTGGGGGCCGGAGTAATCACCGACGGTCATCTACTGCATGCCGGCAGCAGTAGCCTGGTGGAAATTGGTCATACCCAGGTGGACCCCTACGGCAAACGCTGCTATTGCGGCAACCATGGTTGCCTGGAAACGATCGCCAGCGTCGACAGCGTGCTCGAACTGGCACAGGTACGCTTGAAGCAGTCAATGAGTTCTTCTCTACACGGGCAACCGTTAACGGTAGACGCGCTGTGTCTGGCGGCGATGCAGGGGGATTTATTGGCGAAAGATATCATTAGCGGCGTCGGGACCCATGTCGGACGGATTCTTGCCATCATGGTGAATTTGTTCAACCCGCAAAAGATATTGATTGGTTCGCCGCTCAGTAAAGCGGCGGATATTTTGTTTCCCACTATTGCTGACAGCATTCGTCAGCAAGCGCTCCCGGCCTACAGTCAGCATATTGTCGTCGAAAGTACGCAGTTCACCAATCAAGGGACGATGGCAGGGGCGGCGCTCGTGAAGGACGCGATGTATAACGGTTCTTTGTTGATTCGTCTATTACAGGGTTAACATTTTTTAACTGTTGTACGAAAAATTGCGCTATCTCAAGCCGATTCTCGTCGTCATACCTTAGACTTTCTCCACTGTATTATTTTCCTGACTTATATTTTCAAAGCATAACGGTGGAGTTAGTGATGCTGAAGCGTTTCTTTATTACAGGTACAGACACTTCTGTTGGGAAGACCGTGGTTTCCCGCGCATTACTACAAGCGTTAGCGTCAGGGGGTAAAAGCGTTGCGGGCTACAAACCCGTGGCTAAAGGAAGCAAAGAGACACCTGAAGGTCTGCGCAACAAAGATGCGCTGGTGCTGCAAAGCGTGTCCACTATCGAACTGCCCTACGAGGCGATCAACCCGATTGCGTTGAGTGAGGATGAAAGCAGCGTAGCGCATAGTGGTCCGGTCAATTACACCCTGTTATCCAACGGCCTCGCAAGCCTCAGCGAAAAAGTGGATCACGTTGTCGTGGAAGGCACCGGAGGCTGGCGGAGCCTGATGAACGATCTGCGTCCGTTATCTGAATGGGTGGTGCAGGAACAACTGCCGGTGCTGATGGTGGTGGGTATCCAGGAAGGCTGTATTAATCATGCCATCCTCACCGCACAGGCGATTGCCAGCGACGGACTGCCTTTGATTGGCTGGGTCGCGAACCGAATCAACCCAGGGCTAGCGCATTATGCGGAAATCATTGATGTGCTGGGCAAAAAATTACCCGCACCGCTGATCGGTGAACTGCCTTATCTGCCTCGCGCAGAGCAGCGCGAGCTGTCTCAGTACATCCGTCTGTCAATGCTCGGCAGCGTGTTGTCGGTAGATAGAGTCCTGGCGTAACGTTCGCGACAGCACAGACGCCACCACACAGGCAATCAGCAATCCGGGGAGCAGACGATACTCCCCGGTCATTTCACAAACCATCAGTGTCGACATTATTGGCGCATGCGTGGTCGCTGCCAGCAGCGTGGCCATCCCCGTTAATCCCAGCAGAATGGCAATCTCATCCGGACCCGGAAGCCATAATCCCCACACTCGTCCCAGCAGCATACCCACCGAAAGACCGACAAACAGCGTTGGCGTAAATACACCGCCAGGCGCACCGGAACCACTGCTGGCAAGCACCGCCAGTAATTTGCAGATGAAGATCCCGCTCACCACGGCCAGCAGCGGTGGGGAGAGTAAATATGACTGCACCACGCTGTAGCCGTTACCCCAGACCGCAGGCGTGAGCAATGACAGCAGGCCAACGATCAGCCCGCCGAGCGCCAGTTGCCACGGGGGCGAGAGTTTTAAGCGCAAAAACCCATTATGGCTGGCGGTCATCAACCACATGAATAGCGGTCCGCAAACGCCGGCAGCCAGACCGGTGCTGATGATCATGACGTATTCCAGCGCATGCAGTTCCCGTGTGAAGTGCACGGCATACAGCAGCGCATTGCTGGCGCTCAACATATTGGTGGTGAGCAAGGCGACGACGGCGGATACCACCACCGGTCCCAGTGAAGCGAGGATCAGCGTGCCAAACAACACTTCAGCAATAAATAGACTGCCCGCCAGTGGGGCATGATACGCTCCGGCCATACCCGCAGCGGCTCCGCAGGCAATCCATAACTTCCATTCCGTGCGCGGGGTGAAGCGTTGAGCAAAGCTGGAGGCTGCCAGCGCTGCCAGTAAAATCATGGCACCTTCGCGCCCGATGGCGCTCCCGCTGGCGACGACCAGTAACGAGGCCAGCGATTTCACCAGGCTTGCACTGACGTCAAATTGTCCGTTAGTTTGCAAGGCTTCCATGTAATCAGTGGGAGCCTGCGGGCGTAACCGGTTGAACGTTTGCCATCCCCAAAGCAGCAAACCCGCCGCCAGCCCTCCTAACGCAGGTGTCAGCATGCGTCTTACAGGGGAAAGGTTTGTTGCCGCGTTGACCAGACTCCCTGTGTCATTGCTCAGGAACAACCATTCAAGAAGGAGCATGGCGTGGCGAAATCCTGCGACGGCCAACGCAGCAAGGATACCAATCAGCGCAGCAATCAGCAGGCGGCGGAACATGGCGCGCAGGTCAGGATAAGCATGTAAATGATGCATGAGTGGCCAGACAGGAAATTTCAGACGCTTTATTTTGCGGCTATTTGGCAACAGAAGCAAAAGCTCAGCGTGCGCAACAGGATGCTACACAGGCAGGACAAATCCTGCCTGTGGTGAAACTAACGAAAAAGTGGCTTATCGGCTATCGGGATCAGTAACTGCGACTGCCATTGCGCCAGCGTCAGACGGGCCAGCTCCCCCAGCGCCTGGTAAAACGGGTGATCAGCTTTTTCGATAAACACATCAAGGAAGCGGGATGACCACGGGAACAGATGCCAGGCCAGCAGCTGTTCGCACTCGGTGTGGCGTTCATTTTCAGCAAGCCAGGCCGTCAGCAACAGCAGTGCACCAAAGTGATCTTCTGGCTCATTTTGCTGCATGGCAAACTGGATGCCGTTGTTCCGCATCCACTGACGGAGTGCCAGCGTAGAGTCGCCAAACAACACGTTTTCACGATCCAGCCAGACGGATCCCCAGGGCGGAGAGGGTAGCGCATATGGACCGACAAACAGGCGTTGCCAGGCCTGCGGGAGAGGCTCATCGACCTCGGCTTGTAGCCGTGCAGCCAGCGGGAAAAGCATTGCCTGATCGAGCGGCCACTGCGCCTGCCAGCCATCGGCTCTTAACGCGCTGACTAATGCAGAGGCTTCCGCGCTATCTGGCGCATAGTAAAACAGTGCGCCGAGTACACGCGCCGCGGTAGAAAAGTTGTCACCTTGCGAAAAATGGGTCATGCAAACAATCCTGAACAGTGCGGGTTGCCCCGCACCCGAAAGTTAACCTGCAACAGCCATTCCGACTGTCATATGTAAACCGTAAAACAATCCGCGGCCAATGATTTCACCGGCGAGGACTAACACTAAGCCCAGCGCCAGGCCGCCGACGGACGGTGCTTTACGACGAATAAGCGGGCATATCCAGCAGCCCAGACCGGCGGCCAGCAGAATGATGCGCCAGACCTGCAAGCTTCCGTAGTCGGGAACCAGCGCGCTGGCGGATTGCACCGAACTGTGGATCCCGCCGAGAGATAGCCCCTGCAGAACAATAACCACCACGATCACCAGTAGGGCCAAAACGCTTACGTAGGCGAATCTGGCGGTGCCAAAGGAAACACCCGCAGCACGCAGCAGCAGGGCGGCAAACAGCGGTCCGCTTAGCAACATCGTCATAAAAAATGCCACCGTAGTGTAGCCGTTATACCAGGTCGGGACAGTGTCTATCTGGTAGACGCTGGTCATCGCCAGCACAAATACCAGACCCAGCAGCATGCCCACCAGCAGCCAGATTTTACCTAACGCTGCGGGCATTTTACCGAGAAACGCCACCAGCCACCACAGGCCACCGACGGCGAAAAACAGTGAACCACTGGCGATTTCGTTACTCAGCGCAGATGCGCCAACTCTGTTCAGCGAGTTAAAGGCGCGCAGTGGCGAACCCAGGTGCATTACCGAGGCGAGAAAGGCGATGCCCATCACCAGCCACAGAAAAAACATGCTGCGCACGATACGTTGTTTTGCCACCTCGTCTTTAGCGGTCAGCCAGCCATAGCCACTCACTATCAGCGCCCCGGCCACGCACTGGCCCAGCACCGTAAACAGGACCAACGGCCATTCATGCCATCCATTGCCCATGTTACACCTCCTGCGGATTCGCCAGATAACCCGTGGTATCCCCGGTCGGGCGGCTATTGGCGTTGGGTTTGATCACAATACTCGGTTTGGTGAAGTGCGCACCTGGCAGCGGAGCGACCGCCGCCAGCTCACCGTGCTTTTTGCGCAGCTCATCAATTGGACCAAAGTCCAGCGCGCGCAGCGGACAGGACTCGACGCAGATGGGCTTTTTGCCGTCGGCCACGCGGTCATGACAGCCATCGCACTTGGTCATATGACCTTTGGCGGCATTGTACTGCGGTGCGCCGTACGGGCAGGCCATGTGGCAGTAGCGACAGCCTATGCATATGTCTTCATCCACCACCACAAAACCATCTTCACGCTTATGCATAGCGCCGCTGGGGCAAACCTTGGTGCAGGCCGGATCTTCGCAGTGATTACAGGCAATGGAGAGGTAGTAGGCGAAGACATTCTGTTGCCAGACGCCGTTATCTTCCAGCCAGTCGCCTCCAGCGTATTCGTAAATACGCCGGAAACTGACGTCGGGATTGAGATCCTTGTAATCTTTGCAGGCCAGCTCGCAGGTTTTACACCCCGTGCAACGGCTGGAATCAATAAAAAATCCATACTGAGTTGTCATGGGTTAGTCCTTATGCCTTCTCGATCTCGACCAGGTTAGTATGCTGTGGGTTGCCTTTTGCCAGCGGCGACGGGCGCTGAGTTGTCAGCGTATTGACGCAGGCGCCATGGTCAATCTTATCGCCAGCCATATCGGCATCATGCCATGCCCCCTGGCCCATTGCGCTTACTCCGGGCAAAATTCGTGGCGTTACTTTTGCCGGGATACGCAGTTCACCGCGATCGTTAAAGACTCGCACCATATCGCCATTTGCAATCCCCCGTTTTTGGGCATCGACGGGATTGATCCATACTTCCTGACGACAGGATGCCTGGAGAACATCGATATTGCCGTAGCTGGAGTGGGTGCGGGATTTGTAGTGGAAACCAAACATCTGCAGCGGGAATGAACTGCGTTTCGGGTCATCCCACCCTTCAAACGTGGATGCATAAACGGGAAGCGGACTGATTACCTCGTCCTTTTGCAGTTCCCATGTACTGGCAATTTTCGCCAGTCGGCTGGAGTATATTTCAATCTTGCCAGACGGCGTTTTGAGCGGGTTGGCCTGTGGATCCTCGCGGAATTTTCTATAGGCGACAAAGTGCCCATTAGGATCTTTGCGTTTATAGATCCCCATTTTTTTCAGCTCGTCATAAGTCGGGAGCGCGGGGTCTTTAGCCAGCATTTTTGCATACAGATACTGAAGCCACTGCTCCTGTGTTCGGCCTTCAGTAAACCGTTGATAGACATCATCGCCAAGACGTTTTGCGACTTCACTCATTATCCAGTAGATCGGTTTGCGCTCGAACTTAGGCGACGTCGCGGGTTGAATAAAAATGAGGTAACCCATGTTGCCTGCATAATCGTTAGGAATGATGTCTTCCTGTTCGACGGTCATTAAATCAGGCAGCAGAATATCGGCATATTTGGCCGAAGAGGTCATGAAGTTTTCGATGACCACAATCATTTCGCATTTCGTGTCGTCCTGAAGGATCTCATGCGTTTTATTGATATCTGAGTGCTGATTGGTGATGGTGTTGCCCGCGTAGTTCCAGATAGACTCCATTGTCAGACGGATGGATGGACTTGAAGTAGTTGACTCAATGCTACTTAAGGTCCTGATATGACTGACATTAATCATGATAATACTGTATTTCCATCCAGTTCTTTCTCTGGGTCTCCCTATCTGTATCAGCAAGTCTACACCTCAAGTCCTGACACAAGGCTGACACAAATCAATCTACTCGGCGTAGCTAAGCCTCAGTTAGTCCGTAGAGCCAATGGTCGATATACTATCCGCTTCAGACTCAAGGGACAGACCACACCGTTTCTTTCAGTATCGACCCGCAGCACAGACAGGAGAGTAGCCAAAATGCGTCAGAGAGAGCTTGCAGCCACAGCTAAGGCCTTCATGTTGGATAGACCTGAAGTCTCGCTACAGGAGCTTACGGACCACCTCCGGTCTATGGCTGAGCAGTTCCTGACAGACGCTAGTGATGACTACTGGAATGGACTTGAGGTCGCTACTCTGGTGGACGAGAAGTCGAACCTGAAGGAGCTAGCAGCTACGCAGGCTCTGAGTCTGGACCAGCAGAAGGGCATAAGGTTAGCGCTTGAAGTCCTGACCGCAGCACAGCAGAGGGTAGACACTGGTGATACCTCTGGCCTGATTGATATTGTGATGAATAACCCTACGGATTACTCAACTATATGCGACTCTATGGCAATTCTGAGTAACGAGCAGGGAGTCAGCCCAGAAGTATTCACGCAGGAGCGCCAACCTGAGGTCGCTATCTGTAGTTTTTCTGAGCTTGTGTCCTCACTGCTGGCTGAGAAGGTCCAGACCCTGAAGTCCTCCAGCTACAAGGACCTCTCGTCCTCACTAAATACTGTCTCCCGGTTCCTGCCTGAAGACATGGACCTGATGTCTCGCTCTGAGTGGCTGGCTGTCAGGGACGCTATGCTGGCTTCTGAGGTGAGACCATCGACAATCAACAAGCTGCTGACCAAAGCGAAGATGTGTCTCGATTATGGCCTGATGAATGGGCAACTTGAGGGCCGCAACCCTATTGAACGGATGAAGCTGACCAAGGATATCGACTCCAAGCGTAGAGCATTCACTGACGAGGAGCTGGAGAGACTTCTTGTCCGGGTAGAGGCTGAGTATCAGTTCACACGACATACCGCTCACACGACCTCTGAGGCTCGCAGGTGGGCGACTCTGGTCTCTGTGGTCACTGGTGCTCGGTCTGCTGAGGTCTGCCACCTGACTAAACGTGACATTGTAACCTTGGACAATGGACTGGTCTGTATCGACATTAATGAAGATGGGGACGGGAAGTCCGTAAAGAACAAGCATTCAGTCCGACTTGTACCGCTGACCGATGGCGCTTATGGGTTTGACCTGACGTCCTTCCTGTCGTGGGTAGACGCTCAGCCTGATGATGGTCCTCTCTTCGGGATGACACCGAGCGCCTACTCTAACTGGTTTAACTCAAGGGTCCTGACTGAGGCCCTGCCAGACGCTGATAACGTCTCGCTTCATAGTCTGAGGCATTGGCTGGCGACCCGTATGAAAGAGCGTGGAGTCAATCTGGTGGACGCTCAAGGCATCTTAGGTCATAGCTCGCAGTCAATCACTTACGACCTGTACGGGAAGGGACACGCGGTAGGACGTCTGGCTGATGCGCTGGCTGTAGCGTTGTCGACCCCGTAGTCCTTGAGTGGGCGGTAAGCGATGGGTCGTTAAGGTGGGCGACCCTTAGTCCCTAGCGGTAAGCTCACTTTTCAGCTTTTCATTTTCTGCTGATAACCGCCAGTTGTTCCATTCCAGCTTTTCTATTCTTTTTGTCTGGGACCATATATGCCCAAGTAACGCTAGCAGGATGACACCCAGCCCAATTATTGTCGCCATGTTGAACTCGCTTAGTGTTTGAAATAAAAGTCATCTTAGGTCTCTCTACATGATTTATATGCTTTTGTCAAGGGAATCTATAAGGAGGGGCTTAACTATCACAGTAGGATGGATTACATCCTCACTATCAGGAGATTAACGTTAGCTGCTCGCCACCTCACAGCCTCGCCTCTGGTCCTTTGCGGAGCGTCCATGCGGGAAGTCTTCCACACTTAATCTAATCACATCGTTAACCTTTCCACGGAGGGACATCACATGTCTAAACGCTACGAGTCCGACACTTTCCGCACTCGCCTGTACGACTATCTAACTTTCGACTCAACCATACCGGAGCTACTCCGAGTTAAGAAACCTTACGGCAAATCCAGGCGTGCAACCGGAGAGCCTGTGAGTTTCGCTGTAAGTGAGCAAGGCTACGCCAATGTGAATGTACTGGGTAAGACCTATCGTCGCTCCAGAGTCATCTACAGCCTGTGTAAAGGCCGCATCCCTGACGGGTACGTGGTAGACCACATCGACGGTAATCGTCTCAATGACCATCCTGACAACCTACGGGTCTGCACGTATCAGGAGAACCGATGGAACGCAGATAGTCACGGCGGTAAGCGTCAGAACTATTTGCCTAAGGGCATTAGCTACTACGCCAAAGCTGACCAATATCGGGCTATGCTTCGTCTTAGCGGTCGACACTACACGCGGTTGTCGCCTTCAGTCTCCGACCTGATTCTCTTCCTTCAGGAGCTGCGTCAAGAACATCACAAGGAGTTTGCTTTTGATGGTTGGACCGAGTGGACGGAGAAGGACCAGAAGGCTGCGGACATCAAGTACCAGACTGGACCTGTCCTCGGTAAGGTATTGACTGGCGGTAAGCCAGCTCACGTCCGACTAAACCGCGCTACTGGTCAAATGTACAGGCAAACAGCCGATGGTAAGCGACATTCGGTAGCTGAGTCTGACCTTATTCAACTGTGAGTCATTAGGCTGAGAGCGGCGCCTGCTCTGGCCTGTAATAAACTCTCACTAGTAGGAAGAACGGGCAGACACTGAGACCAGACCAACCAGCGATGGGGGGTAGGGGGGCAGACCAATAGATGCCGACTTAAGGTTAGACTTAAGTTAAGACCTAAGGAGGCAGACTGAAGTTAGTACCTTAGGCTCATCCAAAGTCATTATTATGATTGTGGTAACACAATTCCTATTACTACCTACAGTCCAGACTTCAAGCATCGGGACCCTGTATACATTGGGTCGTTGCTTGCGGTTGGGTATGTATGTATGACCAGTGGTAGGGCTTAACTATCACTGTTAGAAAGATTACACCCTCACTATCGGGAGACCATACATTCCGCCTCTGGTCTTGATGCGTCAAGTTATGCGGAAGCTCTCCCGACATTAAGTCTTTCTCCTAAGTAAGCAAGGCCAGCAGTCCGCCTCTGTCAGACCTCCTGTATCGACCTCCAGCTCGTTAGCGTTCTTTAGTCGTCTCATTGGCTTAAGTCTATCACTGCTCACCATCTGGAGTCCTTACAGCTCGTCCTGACATGCGGCCTGCAACCTTCGTCTCTATGGTCGAAGAACTTAACGCGCTCAAAACTGAGCAGTCCTCAAAAGAGGAAAATTTCCTTTTATTAGCCGCTATGGTCATCTCTGGTTTTCACACGACCTCATCAATCCTCAAGTCTTTCTGTATGTCTCCTGTTGCCTGTGAGTCTCCCTATCGTTGGGGGCTTGAGTAGGCTTTCAGGGTGTGACTTCAGGAGACATAACAAAAGGAGTACAACGATATGTCAAAGCTTAACGCTAACCACATCATCTACATCGATGGTCAACCATTCAAAGCGAATGAGGACGGGATGTGGAACCTGACCGAAATCTGGAAGACCCTGGAGCTGCATCGCGGGAAGTCTCCCTCCGAGTGGAGGACCAAAGACGCTAAGCGTTTCTCTACCGTCCCGCAAAAAATGCGGTCCGCTCGTAATGAGCTGGGTCATGATTATATTCTGGCTGACAAGCAAGTGACCATGAAGTATGCCGGATGGGTCTCTCATGATTTCGAGGACATGGTCTACGCTGCCTTTGAAGCTGTTCTGGCAATGCCTGAAGTCCAGACCGTTGTCGTTAACAAGATGGTTGAGCTGGGCTATCACGCCGAAGTTGAGCTACTGGAGCGACACTCTAACGCTGACCGAGACTACGCCCATCACCAGATGTCTACCCTGTTTAGCAAAGCGGACGGACGCAAGCCTGAGCGACTGTATAAGGCTGTTAAAGCTGGTCACATGACCAAAGGTATGGCGCTGAGTCTCATCCCTACAGGGAGCGTCTGGGCGTCCCGAGTGGAGGGACTCTAAGATGATTGACCCTCGTACACCTATCGGCAAAGCGACCCTTCGTTACCGTGGTCTGCCTACACGTCATCTGCTGTCCCTGCTGAGACTTGGAGTCGAAGACCCCGAACGCCCGTACTACAGTCGAGACGAGCTGATAGCTATGTTGGTGGACCGTGATTTAGACAATCAGTTACGCCGAGCCTTTGCGAAGTCTAGCGCAGCTAGTGAACTGGAGTCTTGAACCTTATGGGGCAGAAAAACCGCCGCATAAACCTATCGTCTGCTGACCGAAGTTTCGACGCATTGAGCCAGACGGAAAAGTTTTCCTGCTGGTAAACCACCTTAATTTAAACACCTTTTGAGAATGACCGATGCGGGGAGACCCGTAGGCATAACTGTGTCTGCGATACCGATAGTTCTCACCTTCTCAATAGGAGTACTACCTTATGTTATTCAACAACAACGACTGGACACTATCAGTCACCGACATCAATCCCTATGAAAATACTGTGAGTCTGGACGGTCAGTCCTATCCGCTGTCTCTGGCGATTAAGACCCTGATTCCGGGCTACCTGTCAGGCTTACCGTCCACCAGCCGCGAGGCGATGGAGTTACTGGAAGCTCTGGCTGAAGCTGGCGTGACCATTGGCAACTTCTTCAGTAATGACCTGATGACCGCCTATGGTCGCCGCCAGCAGAACAAGCGAGCCGAAGCTGAGCGTATTGCTAAAGAGCAGCGCATTCAGGCTGAGCGTATGCGTGAAGAGAACATGACTGATGCAGAGTGGCAGAAAGAGCTACAGCGCCGTGAACAGGTCAAAGCTGAACGCCGGACCTATGGTGAGCACCTCCGCAGTGCTACCCATTCCGCTGGGCGCTCCCGTGCTTCTATGGTCGCTGACATTGAGTCCACGGACAACTGGATGGACAGCCTCTAAGACACAGACACACAAGTGGTCCTGACCTGATGTCGGGACCCACAGTATCCAAACTTATTCAGGAGATTGATTATTATGACGATTAAAGACGCTTTTCAGTTCGGCATTGAGCCAGTACGTATCACCGACACCGACAACATTCAGATTAACGAAGGTTTGCCAACTAACGCAGACCCTCAGGTCTACGCCTTTGAGCTGGCTAAACTGGTTAAGACAATGCTGAATGGTGTGCTGAAATCCGCTCAGGAGAACATCCCGTTCCCTGTAGAAGTCCTGCCTACCCGCAATAGCCTGCCTACTCCAATCATTGCTCACACTCTGGCTGACCGCTCTGTGGTCGTTCCTGTCCGTGGTGGTAAGCGACCTGAAGTCGTGACCGTTCCGTCTGGACAAGAAATCGTGGTCGAACCAATCGAGCAGGCTATTCTCATCTCTGAGCAGACCAAGCTCTGGGACGCCAAGTCATCCACCGGATTCACTCAGGGCACACTTCAGCAGGACGCTATGAACATCTGTGAGAATGTGGTCCGTACCATCAACGCTCGCATGGTCGACGTTCTGGAGTCCTCCAAACTGTTGAAGACCGTAGAGCTTCCGGTCCTGACTGGCAGCCTGACCGCTAAGGCAGACACTATCATGGACGCTCTGTATGACAACACCGAATCTTCTTTCGGTTCTGAGGTTACTGATTACGGTATCATCGCCCATGAGTCACACCTCAAGGCTCTCTCCCGTCTGGCTGCTAAGCAGGGCTTCGGTGGTGAAGACGCTATCGTCGATATGCTGGGGACTGATATTGCGTATTACAACGGTGAAGACCGTGGCGTGTTCATGATGGCTAAGCGTTTTACGGCTCTGAGCTTCGGTTGCTTCCGCCACGATGGCGAAAACATTACGGCGGTCCTGTCCCGTGATGGTGACTCTCAGTCTCACTCTCTGGAAATCCTCGGTAAAGTGTTCGTTGTCGCTGAAGCTGCTACGACCGTCAAGATGGGCACTGGCTCAGCTACTGCCGTCCTGCCTGTAGTCAAACGCCTGAAGTTCACCAAGACCGAAGCGTAAGACCAATGGGTAAGAGGTAAGTCTGGACTGAATATCAGCAGGACTTCAGGTGGTGGGTTATCACTGTGATTAACTAACTATGGTCTGGACCAATGGTCTGGACCTGTTGTTAATGTAATGATATAACATAACAGATAAGGGGGCTTTATGTCTATGACTTCCGCAGACCTGAAGTCCCTCCTGACTCTGGTCTATAAACTCGTGTTCCTCTCTGTGGGTCTCTACATGGTCCTCTCTGGTCGACTCGGTGTGGATGTGTTCGACACTCTGTCTAAGGCTGTGGGTGGACTTCTAGGTCCTTAGGTTTGGACTCACAGTGGGACCGATGGTTTCTGACAGAAAAATGTGAATGACCATCTAATACATTAAGCCAGCAGACTTCCCCCCATAGTCCCGCCTCAAGTCCAGACCGAGGCCACCGGGGGTCCTGACCAGCCGTCTAGACATCCCGTCTAATGACACAAGTCTGGCACAAAGAATGACACAAGGTCTTGACTCAATGCAGGACCTCAGGCCTACTAAGGGTCCGCTTCAAGTCCTTGAAGTTCCAGATAAATTTAATCGGCACGTCGAGCTTATCTTTCCCACGTACGCCATCGCGGGTAGCGGTCATTTCCGGGCCCCGGACGATTGCGTCGGTCCAGCTAAAGCAGGATATCTGGGTCTTAATGGGATTTTCTGGCAGCGGCATACGCTCAATCGTGATGGTGTAGGTTGATTCTCGTGCACCGCTATTGCCGCCGTTGATGCCAACGTTGCCGGTCAGGATCGGCAACATCGCGATTGCGCGTGAGGTCAGCTCGCCGTTAGCCTGGCGTTGCGGACCCCAGCCCTGACAAATATATGCAGGTTTGGTACTGCCGATTTCCCGAGCCAGTTTGATAATGCGCTCGGCTGGAATCCCGGTAACATGTGAGGCCCACTGGGGAGTTTTAGCGATACCGTCATCGCCGTTGCCCAAAATATAGGCTTTGTAGTGCCCATTAGCGGGTGCGTCGGCGGGCAGGGTTTTCTCGTCGTAACCAATGCAGTATGTATCCAGAAACGTCTGGTCAACGAGATCTTCGTGAATCAGGACCCAGGCGATTCCGGCTACTAATGCAGCATCGGTGCCTGGACGAATAGGGATCCATTCATCTTCACGACCCGCTGCGGTATCGGTATAACGCGGGTCGATGACGATCATCCGGGCATTAGAGCGCTCCCTGGCCTGTTCCAGGAAGTAAGTTATTCCACCTCCGCTCATACGCGTTTCGGCGGGATTATTGCCGAACATCACCACCAGCTTCGTGTTTTCGATATCGGAGGTGCTGTTGCCTTCGTTTGAACCATAGGTATATGGCATTGCCGCCGCGATTTGTGCGGTACTGTAGGTGCCGTAATGACTCAGGAATCCGCCATAGCAGTTCATCAGGCGAGCGACCAGCGAGGCATAAGGGGAGGAGCGAGTAATGTTACCGCCTACAATGCCAGAGGTGTAGTTGATATACACGGCCTCGTTACCGTATTTGTGCACGGTATTTTTCAAACTGGCACTGATGGTGTCCAGTGCTTCCTGCCAGGTTATACGCTCAAATTTACCTTCACCGCGTTTGCCCACGCGCTTCATGGGGTAATTCAGGCGATCCGGATGATTGATCCGTCGACGGATTGAGCGCCCACGCAAACAGGCGCGAACCTGGTGTTGACCATAGATATCGTCCCCGGTCGTATCGGACTCCACCCAAACGACTTCATTATCTTTAACGTGGAGTTGCAGGGCACAACGGCTGCCGCAGTTTACGGAACAAGCGCCCCAAACCACTTTTTCTTCAACGGGTTGTATCGCCTGCTGTACCGCTGCGGCGGCAGTGCGCATTCCGAAAGGTAACGACAGCCCACCCGCGGCAAGCGCCAGCGAACCGATTGCCGAGGATTTCACTAACGTCCTGCGGCTAATGCCTCCATATTGCTCAGTTTTTGACATTACTCACCCCATTATAGTTATCGCTATATATTAATTTCTATAACGAAATTAATAGCATGCTAATAATGGTTTGAGTTTACCCACTTATGGGTATGTCATCTTAATGCATATCAAACTGGAGTGACCCTCCGCGTACGGAGGGCGTGATTTATTGCGGTTCGGCGACGTGCCCGTCCTGGGCAGGGGTGCTATTGGCAGGGGCGTTGCCACTGTTGGTTCGGGTATAGAGAATTTTGTGCGTATCGTTTGCACAATGTCCCACGACCAGTGAATCAGGCTGATCGGCCTGATCGTTGGGGACAATGTTCAGCGTAAAGCTGGATTCAGCAACGCCATTATTAATGATGCGCTGTTCGATATCACTTTTCACACGTTCACATGACGCCGGTGCCGCCAAAACCTGCGGGGACGCGACGGCCAGTAAGAGCGCGGCAATTCCTGTTATGTATTTCATCATCAGCTCCTTTATGATCGACCTGGACTAAGATTAGCATTTCTGGTGTAAATAACTGTATTTGCTAATATGATTGAGAATTATCTTCTTATCCCGGTGAAAAATGTGAAGAAAAAGATCTTATTAGGTTTCCTGTGCGTCGTGCTGGCCGGGTGTGATAACGCCAAAGGCCTGGATTCCTTTACGCCGGAAATGGCCAGTTTTTCCAATGAATTTGATTTCGATCCGCTGCGCGGGCCAGTAAAAGATTTCAGC
This sequence comes from Citrobacter sp. Cb028, assembly GCF_030336705.1. Classification (NCBI taxonomy): domain Bacteria; kingdom Pseudomonadati; phylum Pseudomonadota; class Gammaproteobacteria; order Enterobacterales; family Enterobacteriaceae; genus Citrobacter; species Citrobacter sp. Cb028. The sequence goes on from NZ_JAOWCZ010000034.1 coordinate 1,361,331, forward strand.
CAGACGCTGCTTAATGACAAAGGTGAAGTCACCAAGCGCGTTGTCGGTACGCTCTCACAGGAAGGGTGCTTCGATACGCTTGAATTGCATGATATCGAAAGCAATACCGGCATGGCGCTGGTCCTGGATGCTAACTATTACCGGGACGCCAAAACGCTGGAAAAACGGATCCGCTTACAGGGTAAATGTCAGTTAGCAGAACTGCCTGCGGCGGGCGTGGTATGGGATACCGACGATAACGGTTTTGTCGTTTCCGCCACGGGAAAAGAGATGAAGGTGCAATATCGCTATGATGCGGAAGGCTACCCGCTGGGTAAAACCACCGTCAATAAGGACAATACCTTGCAGGTTGATGCCAAACCGTCGGTTGACCCGTTGAAGAAGCTGGATTACACCGCGGTAAGCCTGCTCAATAACCATCCGTTAGGTAATGTAAAACAAACGTGCAAGTATGATGACTATGCTAATCCGGTCAACTGCCAGCTTGTTATCGTTGACGAGAGCGTGAAGCCGGCAGTTGAACACCATTACTCGATTGAAAACACCATCGATTACTATTAGTCAGTCTTTATTGAGCGGTAGGTTGCAGCAGGTTGGGACCTGACGTTTTATGTTCTACCAGATACTGCTGCTGGAAGATACACATGCGGATTGTGTTGCGGTATTGACCGTTGATAAAGAATTCATGAATCAGTTCGCCTTCGACCATAAAGCCGAGTTTACGGTAGATGTGGATGGCTTTTTCGTTCTCTTTATCAACGATCAGATACAGCTTATATAAGTTAAGTACGGTAAAGCCGTAATCCATCGCCAGCTTAGCAGCCCGGGAAGCCAAGCCTTTGCCCTGATACTCCGGCGAAATAATGATCTGGAATTCTGCCCGGCGGTGCACATGGTTAATTTCAACCAGCTCCACCAGTCCGGCTTTTTCACCGTCGCATTCCACAACAAAGCGACGTTCACTTTGGTCGTGGATATGCTTGTCATACAGATCTGACAGCTCAACAAATGCTTCGTAAGGTTCTTCAAACCAGTAACGCATTACGCTGGCGTTGTTATCAAGCTGATGGACAAATCGTAAATCTTCACGCTCCAGCGGGCGCAACTTAACACTGAGGGCGCTAGTCATATCGTATCCTTTCAATATCTTTCAAAGTGCAATCATTATGGGGCAACGGTGCGGCCAGTGCGGCGGTCGAGGCAGCGCAGGGTGTTGGGCTCCCAGTACGCATTAATATTAGCGCTCTGTTCGCATTTATCACGGCTATCGAAAGCTGCGTCGGTTTTGTCCCACTCTTTCTCTGCACGCTTGTTGACCTTCTGGCGTAACTGACGCGTATCGTTCCATTGTTCCTTTTCCATTGCTGCCTGTTGACGACTTTGCGCACTGTCCCCGGATTCAATGATCAGTTTACTGGTTTCAGCAAATGCGGAAGAGGTGTACACAGCCGCAGCCAGCGTCAGCATAGCCGTCAGGCACAGGCGTTTGGTCAGTGTAATATTCATGGTGAATTCCTTTTATGGGAAAGGGGAAAAACAATAAAACAGGGTTAAATTCTACACTATTCCGGCTTGCGGGCATACCCACTCAGCGGAGATGGATACGCTAACGACATTCTGTCGTATCATGGTTAAACCGAAGGTAACTGAATAACATCAATGCTTAAGACCACATTCCTTTTTTTCATCACTGCGTTATGCGAAATCATTGGCTGCTTTTTACCTTGGCTCTGGCTTAAGCGAGGGGCTACGGCCTGGCTGCTGATACCCGCCGGGATGTCACTGGCCTTATTCGTCTGGTTACTGACGCTACATCCGGCAGCAAGCGGGCGTGTGTACGCGGCCTATGGTGGAGTTTACGTGGTGACAGCGTTGCTTTGGCTACGTATTGTTGACGGCGTAAAACTTAGCCTGTACGACTGGTCAGGCGCGCTGGTGGCATTGTGCGGCATGCTGATTATTGTGGCTGGGTGGGGGCGCGCATAGCGCCTTTTTTGTGATCAATCAGCGTTTTTTTGATCTTCATACTTGTATGGTAGTAGCTCAGTTGGGTAAATTTCCTGCATCACAAGAACAAATGCAAGGAATAAGAAATGAAGATTGTTGGGGCTGAAGTGTTTGTCACCTGTCCGGGGCGTAATTTTGTCACGTTGAAAATTACGACAGACGATGGGATCACTGGGCTGGGAGATGCCACGTTAAACGGACGCGAGTTATCCGTAGCGTCCTATCTGAAAGATCATGTTTGTCCGCAACTGATTGGTCGCGATGCGCACCGAATTGAGGACATCTGGCAGTTTTTCTACAAAGGCGCGTACTGGCGTCGTGGTCCGGTCACCATGTCGGCGATTTCCGCGGTGGATATGGCATTGTGGGACATCAAAGCGAAAGCGGCGAATATGCCGTTGTACCAGCTGCTCGGCGGTGCATCTCGTGAAGGCGTTATGGTTTACTGTCACACCACAGGCCATACCGTTGATGACGTACTCGAAGATTATGCGCGCCATAAAGAGATGGGCTTTAAAGCAATTCGCGTGCAGTGCGGCGTGCCGGGTATGAAAACCACTTACGGTATGTCTAAAGGCAAAGGACTGGCCTACGAACCCGCCACCAAAGGGCAGTGGCCAGAAGAGCAGTTATGGTCAACGGAGAAGTATCTCGATTTCACACCAACACTGTTTGAAGCCGTGCGCGACAAGTTTGGTTTCAACGAACATCTTCTGCACGATATGCACCACCGTCTGACGCCAATTGAAGCGGCCCGTTTCGGCAAAAGCATCGAGCAATACCGTCTGTTCTGGATGGAAGACCCAACCCCGGCTGAAAACCAGGAATGCTTCCGCCTGATCCGCCAGCATACGGTCACGCCGATTGCGGTAGGGGAAGTTTTCAACAGCATCTGGGACTGCAAACAGCTTATCGAAGAGCAATTGATCGACTATATCCGCACCACCATCACCCATGCGGGCGGTATCACTGGCATGCGTCGAATTGCCGATTTCGCGTCGTTGTATCAGGTACGTACCGGTTCGCATGGACCTTCCGATCTGTCTCCAGTATGCATGGCCGCCGCGTTGCACTTTGATCTGTGGGTGCCGAACTTCGGCGTACAGGAATATATGGGGTATTCCGAGCAAATGTTGGAAGTGTTCCCGCACAACTGGACCTTTGATAACGGCTATATGCATCCTGGAGACAAACCAGGTCTTGGGATCGAGTTTGATGAAAAGCTGGCGGCGAAATATCCGTATGACCCTGCATATCTGCCTGTTGCTCGTCTGGAAGATGGCACGTTGTGGAACTGGTAAGGAGTGATTTGCTATGAAAAGTATTGTGATTGAAAAACCAAATACGCTGAATATTGCCGAGCTACCGGTACCAGAACCCTCTGTAGGCGAAGTCAGGGTTAGGGTGAAACTGGCGGGAATTTGTGGTTCTGACAGCCATATTTATCGCGGACACAATCCATTTGCAAAATACCCACGTGTGATTGGCCACGAGTTTTTTGGCGTGATTGATGCGGTAGGTGAAGGTGTTGACCGTTCGCGAATGGGCGAGCGAGTATCCGTTGATCCGGTTATCAGTTGCGGACATTGTTATCCCTGTTCAATTGGTAAACCTAACGTTTGCACATCGCTGGTGGTGCTGGGCGTGCATCGCGATGGCGGTTTTAGCGAGTACGCTGTCGTGCCAGAGAAAAATGCCTGGACGATCCCCGATGCCGTGCCTGATGAGCATGCCGTTATGGTTGAGCCTTTTACCATCGCCGCAAACGTAACCGGGCAAATAAATCCAACAGAAAACGATATTGCGCTGATTTATGGCGCGGGTCCTATGGGGCTGACCACCGTACAGGCGCTTAAACGTGTCTATAAAGTAAAAACCGTGGTGATTGCTGACAGAATCGATGAACGCCTTAGCATGGCGAAGCAGTGCGGTGCAGACTGGGCAGTCAATAATAGTCAGCAATCGTTGCAAGATTTCCTGACGGAAAAAGGGCTAAAACCGACCATCATCGTGGATGCCGCTTGTCATCCATCTATTTTACAGGAGGCTATCACGCTGGCATCGCCAGCCGCGCGGATTGTTCTGATGGGCTTCTCCAGCGATCCTTGTCAGATTGTTCAACAAGGCATTACCGGGAAAGAACTTTCAATTTATTCCTCAAGATTAAATGCGAACAAATTCCCGGTTGTTATTGATTGGTTAGTCAACGGACTTATCGATCCTAACCAACTTATTACCCATACTTTTGACTATCACCACGTTACCGACGCAATTGAATTGTTTGAGAAAGATCAGCAGCACTGCTGCAAAGTTTTACTCACATTCACTGAATAATATAAATAACTGCGAGTAAGTGGTACGCATCTTACCTCTTAGAGATAGCCAATATGAATCAAGAAAAACACGAAAGATCAACGAAGGATCTGGTCAGAGCCGCCGTATCCGGATGGTTAGGTACTGCGCTCGAATTTATGGATTTCCAATTATATTCTCTGGGGGCCGCGCTGGTATTCCATGAGATATTTTTCCCGGAACAGTCTGCAGCGATGGCGCTCATTTTAGCAATGGGTACCTATGGTGCAGGATATATTGCTCGTATCGTCGGAGCATTTATATTTGGCAAAATGGGAGATAGCATTGGGCGTAAAAAGGTGCTGTTTATTACCATCACCATGATGGGGATCTGCACAACATTAATCGGCGTACTGCCAACGTATGCACAAATCGGTATCTTTGCTCCCGTATTGCTGGTGACGCTGCGTATCGTACAAGGGCTTGGCGCGGGGGCTGAAATCTCGGGCGCAGGGACTATGCTTGCTGAGTATGCGCCAAAAGGCAAACGCGGCATCATTTCCTCGCTTGTCGCCATGGGGACAAACTGTGGAACCCTTAGTGCAACTGCTATCTGGGCGGTGATGTTCTTTGCTCTTGACCGGGAAGAACTGTTAGCCTGGGGCTGGCGAATTCCGTTCCTGGCAAGTGTTGTGGTAATGATTTTTGCCATCTGGTTACGTATGAATCTCAAAGAAAGTCCGGTATTTGAGAAAGTTAATGATGAGGAAAATTCTCCAGCATTAAATAATTCGTCGGAAAATACACTAGGGGCGATGTTTACCAGTAAATCCTTCTGGCTGGCAACCGGTTTACGGTTTGGACAGGCGGGTAACTCTGGGTTAATCCAAACCTTCCTTGCTGGGTATTTAGTGCAGACGTTGTTATTTGATAAATCAATACCCACCGATGCTTTAATGATTAGTTCGGTACTAGGATTTATTACGATACCGCTGCTCGGTTGGTTGTCTGATAAGTTTGGTCGCCGGTTGCCTTATATTATTCTGAATATTTCGGCAATTATTCTGGCTTACCCAATGCTCTCAATCGTCGTGGATAAAACGTATAGTCCGGGCGTTATTATGACGGCACTGATTGTTATTCATAACTTTGCCGTATTGGGATTATTTGCTCTCGAAAATATTACCATGGCTGAAATGTTCGGTGCCCGTAACCGATTCACACGCATGGCGATTTCAAAAGAGGCGGGTGGGCTGGTTGCCGTTGGTTTTGGTCCGGTTCTGGCTGGTATCTTCTGTAACATGACTAACTCCTGGTGGCCAATTCTGGTGATGGTCATTGCCTACTCACTGATCGGTTTGTTTTCCGCGCTGCTGATGCCAGAGGTGAAAGACCGCGATCTGAGTGCGCTTGAGGATGCTGCCGAGGTGAGTAAAGCCGATAAGGTGCGATGTTCAGCGACCCAGGCAAGCTAATCCACAGCAGCAGCATGAACGGAGGCGCTCGTTCTCCGTTTATGCTGGTACACAGCTTTAAGTGATGTCATACCAATCATAAAAAGCTTAATGCAAATCAAAACATACAACCATACAGGCGTTACTCTGAATCAATCCTGATTTCATTGATAAGTAGGTCATACCATGCAAAACAAGCTCTTAACGGCAAAGGCTGCAGTTCCCGACTACGATCGTACAAAACTGGTTCCGCGTATTGTTCATCTGGGGTTTGGCGCATTTCACCGCGCACATCAGGGGGTTTACGCTGACATTCTCGCTGCAGATCACGGCAGTGACTGGGGCTATTGCGAAGTGAACCTGATTGGCGGCGAGCAGCAGATTGCCGATCTGAAACAGCAAGATAACCTGTATACCGTTGCAGAAATGTCTGCGGATGCTTGGACTGCAAGAGTCGTGGGCGTGGTGAAAAATGCGCTGCATGCGCAGGTTGATGGTCTGGAAAGCGTACTGGCTGCGATGAGTGAACCGCAGGTTGCGATTGTTTCCCTGACCATTACCGAGAAAGGGTATTGCCATTCTCCGGCGACCGGTCAATTGATGTTAGACAACCCGATGATTGCCGCCGATCTACAAAATCCAAAACAGCCAAAAACTGCGCCAGGCGTTGTGGTTGAGGCGCTTGCACGCCGCAAAGCTGCGGGTTTGGCCGCCTTTACCGTGATGTCCTGCGACAACATGCCGGAAAACGGTCATGTGATGCGCAATGTTGTCACCGCGTATGCCCGGGCGGTAGATGCGGAACTGGCTGCGTGGATCGAACAACATGTCACATTCCCGTCGACAATGGTTGACCGCATTGTCCCTGCAGTTACCCAGGATACGCTGGACAAAATTGAACACATCACCGGCGTACGCGACCCGGCAGGCGTGGCATGTGAACCGTTCCGTCAGTGGGTTATAGAAGATAACTTTGTCGCTGGTCGCCCTGAATGGGAGAAGGCGGGAGCGGAGCTGGTTGCTGATGTCATTCCGTTTGAAGAGATGAAACTGCGTATGCTCAACGGCAGCCACTCTTTCCTTGCTTATCTGGGGTATCTGGCGGGATATCAGCACATTAACGATTGCATGGGCGATGAAAATTATCGCCTCGCCGCGCGCGCGCTGATGTTGCAGGAACAAGCGCCCACGTTAAAAGTGAAAGGTGTGGATCTTCCGCACTATGCCGATCTGTTAATTGAGCGCTACAGCAACCCGGCACTGCGTCATCGCACCTGGCAGATCGCGATGGACGGCAGTCAAAAACTGCCGCAGCGTATGCTGGACTCCGTTCGCTGGCACATTGTGCACGGTAGCCACTTTGAACTGCTGGCGCTGGGCGTGGCTGGCTGGATGCGTTACGTCGGCGGTGTGGATGATCAGGGCCAGGCGATTGAAATCAGCGATCCGCTGTTACCGGTGATCCAGAAAGCGGTGCATAGCAGTAACGAGGGCGAAGATCGTGTCCAGGCGCTGCTGGCGATCGATGCTATTTTTGGTCGTGAACTGCCGCAGGTAGAATTGTTCAAGAATCAGGTCACACAAGCCTATCTTGCTTTACTGGCTGAAGGGGCGAAAGCAACCGTTGCGAAGTATGCAGCAAAACTGAAGTAACGAGAACATCATTTAAGTCGCCATCTGGCTATAAACGGGCCAGATGGCGCATTGTTTTCTGGCATTCACACCAATTAGTTCATGCCCAAACGAATCAGTTCGAGGGGAGCATATTTACCTTCACACCCTTCGATTTCCACTGTTTTCCCGCGGCGAATTTGCTCAGCGGTCAGGCCATCGGTATCTATCGCTGTAATGCGGCCTGTAAGTCCGGTGTCGCTAATCATGACGCGGCTGCCAGTGGTGATTGCGTTACGGTTACGATCGTATGTTTTCATGGTGTTTTCTCCTTTCCAACTTACCGTCAAAGCCCGTGGGCTCTAGTCCCACGTAACGGGCGCAATATAAATACGCTTCTCGTTAATGATTTTTTTTGTTTTCGATCAAAATCACAGCTTTTTTTGTGCAGATGTGCGGGAGAGGGGAAGGCAGGAGAAACTCACCTCGGTGTGAGGTGAGCGTAATATTAATCTTCGCTGAACCAGTCGCTATTTTCCTGACGGATTAGCTGAACGGACTCACCAATTTCCTGGAGATGCAGCATCATTGCGCGCTCTACGGCATCGCCATCATGTTTCTCAAGTGCGGTAAAAATATCGTGATGCTGACGCAGCAGCATTTCAGGCGGAGAGATATGATCCAGGCTCATATAGCGAACGCGGTCAATCGTGGCCTTAATATTCTCAACGGTGTCCCAGGCGAGCTGGCACTCGGCGATTAAAGCCAGTTTCTGATGAAATTCGTCATCTAGCTGGAAGAAATCATTGATTTGTTTTCGATCAATCGCGATGCGTTGCTGATGCAGATTTTGTTCGAGCTGATAGCACTGTTTATCAGTGATCAGTGATGCGGCGCGGCGGACCACGGCACATTCAATTGCCTGGCGAACAAAACAGCCGTTCTGCACCTGCGACAGCGAAATTTTGTTTACGTAGCTGCCACGCTGCGGGCGGATCTGAATCAGACCGTTCTCTGCCAGTTTGATGAATGCTTCTCGTACCGGCTGGCGTGACACATTAAAGCGTACGGAAACCTCTTTCTCCGACAGCGGCGTACCGGGTGCAATCAGACAGTGCACGATATCTCGACGAAGAATACGGTAAATCTGTTGATTTACCGGTTGTGTAGGGTTGAGCTGCGTTTCTACGGTCATTCATTCTTACTTTTTAGAGAGTTAACCCGGAGATCTTATCACTTATTTCAGGCTATCTATACCCGGCGCAAGGCCGGGCAGAGAAATTAGCTCCGATGAATACTCAGTCCGGCAAAAGACTGTGTGACAGGCATCATTTCAAGGGTGTTAATGTTGACATGAGCGGGTAAAGACGCCACCCACCATACCGCTTCTGTAACATCTTGCGGGGTCAGCGCAGTGGTATTTTCGTAGGCTTTTTCAGCTTTAGCGTCATCGCCTTTGAAACGTACGTTAGAGAATTCCGTACCGCCAACCAGACCCGGTTCAATGTCGGTAACGCGAATCGCAGTGCCGTGTAAGTCAGTACGTAAATTCAGGCTAAACTGGCGAACAAACGCTTTGGTCGCACCGTAGACGTTCCCGCCAGCGTATGGCCAACTACCCGCGGTAGAACCGATATTGATAATATGACCGCGGTTGCGCTCAACCATGCCTGGCAGAACGGCACGGGTCATATAAACCAGGCCTTTGTTGTTGGTGTCGATCATATTTTCCCAGTCTTCAACGCTGGCCTTGTGGGCTGGCTCAAGGCCCAGCGCCAGACCCGCGTTGTTGACCAGAACATCAATATCGCGCCATTCAGCGGGTAAGGCGTTCAGCATCTCTTCAATTGATGCACGATTACGTACGTCCAGTTGCGCGGTATAGAGGCGGTCACCCAGCTCATCTTTGAGTTCCTGCAGGCGCTCCTGGCGGCGTCCGGTGGCAATAACTTTATGCCCATTCTCAATAAAACGACGCGTAATGCACTCACCAAAACCTGCGGTTGCTCCGGTTACTAAAACGATCATCTCACTGTTCCTCAACGCTTTTTATGTAGTACTACCATAGCACGTCATTTCCGTTCAGAGCTATTCCTGCTTAACGCGATTGCGGTCGATTCCCGGGAAGTCTACTCTGGTAAACAAATCGTTTTCAGGAGTGAAAGATGTCGTTAACGAATCCATTTTTACACCACAGCACATTGCCGTATCAGGCGCCGCAGTTTGATCAGATCGACGTGCAGCATTATCGTCCAGCGTTTGATGAAGGCGTGCGGCAAAAACGCGCCGAGATCGACGCTATTGTGCAAAACTCACAGGTTCCTGATTTTGCTAATACGTTGTTGGCGCTTGAACAAAGCGGGGGGCTGCTCACGCGCGTGACCAGCGTTTTCTTCGCGATGACGGCGGCGCACACCAACGATGAACTACAGCGCCTTGACGAAGAGTTTTCCGCAGAGCTGGCGAACCTTGCCAATGATATTTATCTCAATGGCGCGCTTTTCGCCCGTGTCGAAGCCGTCTGGCAGAGGCGTGGTACGTTAAGTCTGGATAGCGAATCAATACGTCTGCTGGAGGTTGTGTATCAGCGTTTTGTACTGGCCGGCGCCCGTCTGAACGAGACCGATAAAGCCAAACTTAAAGCGCTCAATACGGAGTCAGCCACGCTGACCAGCCAGTTCAATCAACGGTTGCTGGCAGCAAACACGTCAGGTGCTATGGTGGTGGATGATATCCGGCAGCTGGAGGGGCTGAGCACAGAAGAAATTGCCGTTGCTGCCGAAGCTGCAAGGACGAAAGGGCTTGAAGCGCGTTGGGTTATCCCGCTATTAAACACAACACAGCAACCGGCGCTTGCGGTTTTACGCGATCGTCAGGCCCGCGAAAAACTGTTCACCCGCGCATGGATGCGGGCTGAAAATGATGATGGCAACGACACGCGAGCTATTATTCAGCGACTGGTAGCAATCCGGATGCAGCAGGCGCAACTGCTTGGTTTTGCCAATTACGCAGCCTGGAAAATTGCCGACCAGATGGCAAAAACGCCGGAAGCGGCACTGACATTTATGCGATCTATTGTTCCAGCCGCGCGGGCGCGGGCGTTGGATGAGCAGGCTGAAATCCAGAACGTTATCTTTCAAGAACACGAGTCGTTTAGCGCCGAGGCCTGGGACTGGTCGTTTTATGCCGAGCAGGTCCGTCGTGAGAAATATGACCTTGATGAGGCACAGCTCAAACCTTACTTTGCCCTGGATTCGGTGCTGAACGAGGGCGTTTTCTGGACGGCCAATCAACTCTTTGGCATCAAATTCGTTGAGCGATTCGACATTCCGGTTTATCACCCGGATGTTCGGGTATGGGAAATATTCGATCATGATGGCGTAGGGTTGGCGCTATTTTACGGTGATTTCTTTGCCCGGGAATCAAAAAGCGGCGGAGCCTGGATGGGCAATTTTGTTGAGCAATCGCTGCTTAACGAAACCAAACCGGTTATTTACAACGTCTGTAATTATCAAAAACCTGCGCAGGATCAGCCTGCATTGCTGCTGTGGGATGATGTTATTACGCTATTTCATGAATTTGGACATACGTTGCACGGTCTGTTCGCCACTCAGCGTTATGCCACGCTTTCTGGGACCAACACTCCGCGTGATTTTGTCGAGTTTCCTTCACAGATCAACGAACACTGGGCGAGCCATCCTCAGGTCTTTGCCCGTTTTGCCCGACATGTTGATACCAGGGAGCAAATGCCGCAGGCATTGCGGGATAAAATGCAGCGGGCCAGTCTGTTTAACAAAGGTTACGACATGACCGAACTGCTCAGCGCGGCATTGCTGGATATGCGCTGGCACTCTCTGGAGTTGAGCGAGTCATCTCATCCGGTCGATCAATTTGAACTGCAGGCGCTGGCGGCGGAAGGTTTGGATCTCAAGGCCGTGCCGCCGCGTTATCGCAGCAGTTATTTTGCCCATATCTTCGGTGGCGGTTATGCCGCAGGTTATTATGCCTATCTGTGGACGCAAATGCTGGCCGATGACGGCTACCAGTGGTTCGTAGAGCAGGGCGGATTAACCCGTGAAAACGGACAGAAATTCCGCGAAGCAATTTTGTCCCGCGGAAACAGCACTGATTTAACTGAACTTTATCGCCAGTGGAGCGGGCGTGAACCGCGCATGGAACCCATGCTGGAACATCGTGGCTTGAGCGCTTAAGACAGGTCAGCCAGAAAATTGAACCGGGCGTGGTGCCCGGTTGTTAGCTGGATTTTTTCTTCAGCAAAATGAATCGTTGTTGGGTATTGATGCCTTGCATCTCATAGAGACGCTCGGGTAGGGAGTGCTGCTGGTGAAAGGTCGGCATTGTTTTCCTGTCCTTACGTTACTTGACTGGTTTGCTTTGGGAAGGAAGGTAGGTATTGCCGCAGTTGGGGCAGACTAACGTTATGTTGTTTTTTATTCTCGACAGGCTGTGCATTGACTGGCGGCAGCAGTGAGGACAGGTACTTTTCACTGGTCGTAAAGTACGCATCTTAATATCTTTGAGTATCGACATATTGATTGTCCTTGTGATGGGGTGCTTACCATACACTATGAAGCAATAAATAGCTCATTTTATAACCATGGCGATGACATGGATTACTGTACGGTTTGCAAGAATCTCATTAGCGGCCAACATCACTTATAGAAGGTAGTTACGTTTCGTTTAACGTTCATTGGGGTTGTCGATGATAGATTAGCCAACTATCCGTTATCTTCGCAGGGAATTGCCAGGTAGCGTATAAAAGCAAAACACAAATCTATCCATGCAAGCATTTACCGCTGGTTTATCCGGCGGTTTTTTTTATCTGTACATCAGGGAAAAGGTGCCGGGAGGGGGAATTCAGGTAAAAAAATGGCCCCTTGTGCAGCTACGCAGCAAGGGGCCGGGTCGGTTCAGGACTATCTCCGTTCATCAATCATCCCATCTGTGGCTAAAATACGCGGCCAGGAAACCGGAAAATAAAATAATTCCCAGAACAGCCATAAAAATATTCATATTACCCAGCATAGTAAATGCTCCTTTATTTGTGAGTTTCCTCTCTTACCTTAAGTTCACCTCGCTTATGACTATAGTAGCAATTCAATCTTAAACAAAGGCTGAACTGTGTGATTATTTCGGCGGAAAAGTAAAATTTTGACGTGATTACGTCGGGAAAAATAAATAATAGTGACAAGGCACGGTTATCTGCGAACAAATAACCACGTTTTTATACTGGGGCACGCCGTTATGACCGTGTGTGACAGACACAGATTGTTGCACGTTTATAATGCAGAGTTGTCTCATTGTGGTTCAATCTTTCACGCGATTAATCCTTCTGGCGGCAAAAATTAATACTGATTTTTGTGCCTAAAATTCTAATTCATTGATTTTATATGATGTTTGAATATCTGGCATCGTTTTTGCCTTATCACTTCTGAATACCCTTAATTTGCACCGTTTTGTCTGCCCGGCTGCACCGGAGCTTTCAACAAGACTAATTTCAGGAGTGAAACTATGCAGCGTCGTACATTTTTAAAAGCTTTTGCGCTTTCCGCCTCTGTTGTCGCAATGGGAATGAGTTTTAGCGTTCAGGCGGCCGACACTATTAAGGTTGGCATCATGCATTCGTTATCCGGCACCATGGCTATTTCCGAAACGCCGCTGAAAGATGTGGCGTTGATGACTATTAATGAAATCAATGCGCAGGGCGGTGTGTTGGGCAAAAAGCTGGAACCGGTGGTGGTTGACCCGGCTTCGAACTGGCCGTTATTTGCTGAAAAAGCACGTCAGTTACTGAGCCAGGACAAGGTAGCGGCGGTTTTCGGCTGCTGGACATCGGTTTCGCGTAAATCGGTTTTACCGGTATTTGAAGAATTGAACGGTCTGCTGTTTTACCCGGTGCAATATGAAGGTGAGGAGATGTCACCTAACGTCTTCTATACCGGCGCTGCGCCTAATCAGCAGGCGATCCCGGCGGTTGAGTATCTGATGAGTGAGGACGGCGGCAGCGCTAAGCGCTTCTACCTGCTGGGTACGGACTATGTCTATCCGCGTACGACTAACAAAATTTTACGCGCCTTTTTGCATTCGAAAGGCGTGGCCGATAAAGACATCGAAGAGGTGTATACCCCATTCGGACACAGCGATTACCAGACCATTGTTGCCAGTATTAAAAAATTCGCCGCAGGGGGAAAAACGGCGGTGGTATCGACCATCAACGGGGATTCTAACGTTCCATTCTATAAAGAGTTAGCGAACCAGGGCCTGAAAGCCACGGATGTACCGGTGGTGGCATTCTCTGTGGGTGAGGAGGAGTTGCGCGGTATCGATACTAAACCGCTGGTGGGCAACCTGGCTGCGTGGAACTACTTTGAGTCCGTAGATAATGCGGCCAACAAGAAGTTCGTCGCGGATTACCGGGCGTATGCCAAAGCGCATAAGCTGCCGAATGCTGATTCGGTGGTGACCAACGACCCTATGGAAGCCACTTATGTTGGCCTGCATATGTGGGCGCAGGCAGTAGAAAAAGCCGGAACTACCGACGTGGATAAAGTCCGGGCGGCTATGGCAGGACAATCATTCGCGGCACCATCAGGCTTTACCCTGACCATGGATGCGACCAACCATCACCTGCATAAACCCGTCATGATTGGCGAGATTGAAGGCAACGGCCAGTTTAACGTGGTGTGGCAAACCGAAGCGCCGGTTCGCGCCCAGCCGTGGAGTCCGTATATCGCCGGTAATGATAAAAAATCTGAACAGCCCGTTAAAACCGCCAGCAACTGATCTTACGCCCTCCTGCGGGAGGGCTACGCTTTGGAGAATGCTCATGAAAGCCATGCGCTTTATTCGTGGTGTGTTGTTGCTGACGTGGCTTTTGCCGTGGATAGCGCAGGCCGCAGATGCCGATACCTTTACCGTCGCCAACCGGACTCAGCAGGCCGCCTTGCTAGAACAATGGTCGGTAAAACCCGACGTTCAACGCTTGCCGGTGCTCAAAGCGCTGAGTGATGAGAACCTGCTGACAGATAACGCGAAAAACGCGTTCATCATGAACGGGTCGCACGTACAACCGCTAGGAACGGCGGCAGGTCCGAACGGCGAGCTAAAAAAAATCCGCCTGACTAACCGCCTGCGTAATCTGGTTGCCGGAACCTTGGCCGTCCACCAGCTATTAAGTGACAGCGTCACGCAAAGGAGCGGGGCAGCGCGTACATTACAGCGTGAGGCCCAGCCGGGGATGCTGCCGTTTTTGCAGCAACGACTGGCCCAGGAGCCCGATGCTGGCGTGAAATCTTTACTGGCTATTGCACTGGCAAACCTGCAACTGACCAGTACTTCGCCTGAGATCAGACGTCAGGCAATCGAACTGCTAGGGGCGTCGAACGATCCTGAAACCCAGGCGCGCCTGCAGCCATTCACCCATGCTGAACATGAACCTGATGCCCGCGTTCGTGCTGCCGCTGACGAAAGCCTGAATGCCATCGCGCATCGCATGAAGGTTGGCGATCTTCTTGGACAGGCATTTATGGGATTGTCGCTGGGCTCCATTTTGCTGCTGGCGGCATTGGGTCTGGCGATAACCTACGGCTTACTTGGCGTCATTAATATGGCGCATGGTGAGATGTTAATGCTCGGCGCTTACGGTACCTGGATGGTGCAACAGCTGATGGGCCAGTTTTTCCCGCAATGGTTGGCCTGGTATCCGGTTATTGCGCTTCCGGTCGCCTTTTTGCTTACCGCTGGGGTCGGAATGCTACTCGAGCGCGGAGTGATCCGCCATTTATACGGGCGTCCGCTCGAAACCCTGCTGGCAACGTGGGGGATCAGTCTGATGCTTATCCAGTTAGTGCGTATGTCCTTCGGCGCGCAAAACCTTGAAGTCGCTAATCCGGAATGGCTTTCCGGGGGCATTCAGGTTTATGCCAATCTGATTTTGCCGTGGAACCGAATTGTGGTGTTTGGCTTTGCCATTCTGGTGCTGTTCTTCACCTGGCTGTTGTTGAATAAAACCCGTCTCGGACTGCGCGTACGTGCGGTGACGCAAAATCGCAATATGGCGGCCTGCTGCGGCGTACCTACCGGACGTGTGGATATGCTGGCCTTTGGTCTTGGTTCAGGGATTGCCGGACTGGGGGGCGTAGCGCTCTCGCAGTTAGGCAACGTAGGACCGGAGCTGGGGCAAAGCTACATTATCGATTCGTTTCTGGTGGTGGTGCTGGGCGGCGTGGGACAACTCGCGGGGAGTGTAGCCGCTGCGTTTGGGCTTGGGATTTTCAACAAAATTCTTGAGCCTCAGGTGGGAGCTGTTCTCGGTAAGATTATGATCCTGGTGCTGATTATTTTGTTTATTCAGAAACGTCCTCAGGGGCTGTTCGCGTTGAAAGGGAGGGTTATTGACTGATGACGATGCCAATGACATTAACGCTGGCGCGTAAAGCGCCGCGCGCGACACGTATCCTGGGGCTGGGTTTACTGCTGGCGCTGATTATTCTGCCGTTTCTGGCGCTGTTACCTGCGGATCATCCGCTGGCCATATCGGTGTGGACATTGACTCTGGCCGGGAAAATTCTCTGCTATGCCATTGTGGCGGTGGCACTGGATCTGGTGTGGGGCTATGCGGGAATGCTCTCGCTGGGCCACGGTATTTTCTTTGCGCTGGGGGGATATGCGATGGGAATGTATCTGATGCGCCAGGCTTCCGGCGAAG
This sequence comes from Citrobacter sp. Cb028, assembly GCF_030336705.1. Classification (NCBI taxonomy): domain Bacteria; kingdom Pseudomonadati; phylum Pseudomonadota; class Gammaproteobacteria; order Enterobacterales; family Enterobacteriaceae; genus Citrobacter; species Citrobacter sp. Cb028. The sequence goes on from NZ_JAOWCZ010000034.1 coordinate 1,377,423, forward strand.
GATTACCGGCCTTTATGTCGTTTCTGTCGTGGACCGAGCTGCCCTGGTTTTGGTGGGGAACGCAACATTTTATCTGGGCGATGTTGCTGGTTGTGCTGGTGCCGGGCCTGCTGGCGCTGGTATTTGGCTGGTTTGCCTTCCGTTCAAAAATCAAAGGGGTCTATTTCTCCATCATGACTCAGGCCCTGACTTTCGCCGGGATGTTGCTGTTTTTCCGCAACGAAACCGGCTTTGGGGGAAATAACGGTTTTACCGGTTTTACCACCATTTTGGGATTTCCGGTAACCGCGACCTCAACCCGTATCGCGCTGTTTCTGGCGACGGTCATGCTGCTGGTGCTGGCAATATGGCTGGGACTGGCGCTGGCCCGCAGTAAGTTTGGTCGAATTCTCACTGCCGTGCGCGACGCCGAGAACCGTCTGATGTTCTGTGGTTACGATCCGAAAGGTTTCAAGCTGCTGGTGTGGACGCTTTCCGCCGTGCTGTGCGGCCTGGCGGGGGCGTTGTATGTTCCGCAGGTGGGAATCATTAACCCCAGCGAAATGTCGCCGACCAACTCGATAGAAGCGGCGATTTGGGTTGCCCTTGGCGGGCGTGGAACCCTGATTGGCCCGGTATTTGGCGCCGTACTGGTGAACGGCGCTAAAAGCCTGTTTACCGTCATTATGCCGGAATACTGGCAGCTGTTTCTTGGCCTGATCTTTATTGGCGTTACGCTTTTTTTGCCTCGTGGCGTGATGGGTCTGTTTCGCAAGGGAGACAAATAATGCAGCCAGATGAAGGGCTTTTTACTCGCCAGATGCCAGGCGATCGGTTTCGCAACCAAACGGACCCGGTGCTCCAGTTGGAAAAAATTAACGTTAACTTCGATGGCTTCCAGGCGTTAACGGATCTCACGCTCAATATTGGCGTTGGGGAGCTGCGTTGCATCATTGGTCCCAACGGTGCCGGAAAAACGACGCTAATGGATGTTATTACCGGCAAAACCAGGCCGCAAAGTGGTCGGGCGATATACGATCAGTCGACCGATTTAACAACGCTGGATCCCATCGCTATTGCACGTCAGGGAATTGGGCGGAAGTTTCAGAAACCCACGGTATTTGAAGCGTTAACGGTAGAGGAGAATCTGGAGCTGGCGCTGAAAAGCGATAAATCTGTCTGGGGCTCTTTACGGGCGCGCCTCACCGGCGAACAACGGGATCGTATAGATGAAATACTGGCGCTGTTGCGGCTGGGCAACGAGCGGGCCCGCCGCGCCGGGCTGCTTTCTCACGGGCAAAAACAGTTTCTCGAAATTGGCATGCTGTTGGTACAGGAGCCGCATTTACTGCTGCTGGATGAACCCGCGGCGGGTATGACGGATGCGGAGACGGAATACACTGCGGAGCTGTTTCGTAAGCTTGCCGGGAAGCACTCGCTGATGGTTGTTGAGCACGATATGGGATTTGTCGAAACCATTGCCGATCGCGTCACGGTCTTACACCAGGGACGCGTTCTGGCTCAGGGAAGTCTGCGCGAAGTGCAGGCCAACGAGCAGGTTATTGAAGTTTATCTCGGGCGTTAAGGAGCACAGATGTTGCAGGTGAAAGAACTGAATCAATATTATGGTGGCAGCCATATTCTGCGAGGTGTGAACTTTGAGGCGCATATCGGCGAGGTGACATGTCTTCTGGGGCGTAACGGCGTGGGGAAAACGACGCTTCTGAAGTGCCTGATGGGGCTTATTCCTGCCCGCAGTGGGAGTGTGTTCTGGCAGGAGAAAAATGTCACTCACTGGAAGCCGCATCAGCGGGTCAGGGCCGGTGTGGCGTATGTACCACAGGGTCGCGATATTTTCCCGCGTCTGACGGTAGAAGAGAACCTGCTGCTCGGCCTTTCCCGTTTTTCAGCACAGGAGGCCAGACGTGTGCCGGATGATATCTATGCGCTCTTTCCGGTTCTACAGGAGATGAAACATCGGCGGGGCGGAGATTTGTCCGGCGGGCAACAGCAGCAACTGGCGATTGGACGAGCGCTGGCCAGTCGCCCGCAGTTGTTGATCCTCGATGAGCCCACGGAGGGGATCCAGCCGTCAGTGATTAAAGAAATTGGGCAGGTGATTTCTCAACTGGCGCACCGGGGTGACATGGCCATTTTGCTGGTGGAGCAGTTCTATGATTTTGCGCAGCAACTGGCCGACAAATACTTACTCATGTCGCGAGGCAGCATTATTCAAAGCGGTGACGGTAAAAATATGGAATCCGAAGGCGTTCGAGGGCTGGTCGCCATTTGAGATTCGCGACAGAGCGGCTTTGGCTCTGTCGCGATCATCATTAGCAGACCGCCGTCTGGCCCCAGGGTTTGGCGCGCATGCCTTTTATCATTAGCGCCCAGGCAAGAACGATCGCCACCATCAGCGCCACAAACAGCGACCACGGCGGCAATGTGGTTAAAATGACGCCGCTGACTAATGGGTTTACCGCTGCGCCCAACCAGCCTAACGACTGGGCGGAAAAATAGCTGGCTTTCATTCCTGCAGGCGCGATGTTGTCGATGAGCATGTATTCACCCGGCGCGTAAATGACCTCACCGATAGTGAAAAAGGCCGCAGAAATGCCCCATAACACCAGGTTGTTGCCGGAGAAGGTGAAGCCAACCAGACCGACCACAAAGAACAGCGTGCCTACAGTCATTAGCGGGCGGATATTGGTGGCGGTGAGCCTGCGCCCGAGGGCATATTGCAGTGATACCACAATGGCGGCGTTAACAGGCAGGACGACTGCCACCACTTTCTCGGCAAAATCGCCGTCTGCAACCACCATAACGTATTGCGAAATACAGGACGCAAAGGCACCACCAACGAATGACGCCAAAAATGCTGACAGCGTAAACCAGAATAATGCTCTGTCGCGCAGCAGTACCGAGGGGGACCAAACTGCGGCGTTCAAACCTTCTGATGCTGCTGGTGAACGTTTTACCCAGGTCTGGATAAACACCAGAGGGAGTGCTGAACATGCAGCAGCGAGCCAGAACGGCAGGTTAATGCTTTGCATCACCAGTAGCGTGCCCAGCGGTGGGCCTACGGTCCAGCCGATGTTCAGCACGGTATAGTTAAGCGAGAAAATTTTTGTCTTGTTGGTCGCCGAGAGATTATCGGCAAACCAGGCTTTCAGCACCGTGGCGAAGACGGAGTAGGCGCAGTTGATCAGGGCAAAGAGCAAAACCACTACCACTACGTTATGCACCAGTGGAATAGCAATAAAGCCAGAGGCAAAGCCGCAGATAGCCAGCAGCATATAGCGTTTTTTATCAAACTTGTCGGCCAGAATACCAAAGCCAAGGCTGAACACGACGCCAATGGTCAGTGCGACCGTCATCGCATAACCGATCAGGTCGACGCTCAGATTGTACTGTCGGCTGAGGTAGATCGTCATAAAGGGCAGCGTGGCGCCACGCCCAATCGTTAATAACAATGATGACGCGAGTAACGCGAGAGTGGACCTTCTCAGAGAGATATTCATTTTCCTGCCCGACAATGCATGTTGTTATGTTTTTTTTAGATATCAGAAACAAATAGCATGCTAAAAGTGTGATGTACACTCAATAAGTTGTCCGAAAATGCCCTGTGTGGCCTACCTGAATTAATGATCTGTTACGGCACAACGATTTCCGTTACTTTAATTTGTTTACAAAAATTTAATATTCGCAGGGGCGGTGGTATGTCGCGTAAAGACGGGTTATTAGCGTTACTGGTCGTTGTGGTTTGGGGGCTGAACTTTGTCGTCATCAAAGTGGGGCTACACAATATGCCACCCTTAATGCTGGCTGGGTTGCGTTTTTTACTGGTGGCATTTCCGGCGATTTTCTTTGTTGCCCGGCCGAAAATTCCGCTTTCACTGCTGCTCGGCTATGGGCTGACCATCAGTTTTGGGCAGTTCGCGTTTCTCTTTAGCGCCATCAAATTCGGTATGCCTGCCGGGTTAGCTTCTCTGGTATTACAGGCTCAGGCGTTTTTCACCATCATTCTGGGGGCATTCGCCTTTGGTGAACGTCTGCAAGGTAAACAACGGGTAGGAATTGCGCTGGCCATATTTGGCGTGCTGGTGCTGATTGAGGCCAGTCTGAACGGACAGCATGTTGGCATGCTCGGTTTTATGCTGACGCTGGCGGCGGCACTAAGCTGGGCCAGCGGTAATATCTTTAATAAAAAAATCATGCAGCATACGTCACGCCCGGCGGTGATGTCGTTGGTGGTATGGAGTGCGTTGATTCCTGTTGTCCCATTCTTCCTCGCCTCAATACTTCTCGATGGCCCAACGCAAATTATCCAAAGTCTGGTGACGATAGATATGACCACCATTCTGTCACTGGTTTATCTGGCGTTTGTGGCAACCATTGTGGGTTATGGCATCTGGGGATCTTTACTCGGGCGTTATGAAACCTGGCGTGTCGCGCCGTTGTCGCTGTTGGTGCCGGTTGTTGGACTGGCGAGCGCGGCCGTGCTGCTGGATGAAACGCTTACCGGATTACAACTGCTCGGTGCGCTGCTGATCATGGCTGGATTGTACATCAATGTGTTTGGCTTTCGGTTGCGTAAGACTGCGCAGGCGAGAGGGTAAAAAAAAGCCCCGCAGTGACGGGGCAAAAAAATTACAGGTTGCGCATATTGTAATAAGGCACACCTAATTCGTCGGATTTGTCGCTGCCTGCACCCATATGATTAAAATCGAACGGGGACCGATCGTGCGCAGGCGGCATAATCATCGCGTCACGACTGTTTTGTGTGGCAGGCTGCGCGGTCTGTTCCGCCATGCTCTGGCCCGAAACAACATACAGCAGGGCCAGCATCGCATAAGACAGAAGTTTCATGATTTCCTCGGTTACGTCGTTAACTGGCGATTAGCAATTACATTGATTGAGTGGCAGCAAATAGCGTGATTCGCCGTGCATATTCGTCATACGGTATTTATGCGGCGGAACATCAAAATAGTTTTTGAATGTCCGGGTCAGCGTTTGCTGGGACTCAAAGCCGTAACGCTCCGCCAGATAAAGGATCGGCTCGTTACTCTCTTTTAATTTTTGCGCTATTTCAGTCATTTTACGGCTACGGATGTATTGGCCCAGTGAATGACCGGTTTCTTTTTTAAACATCCGTTGCAGGTGCCATTTGGAGTAACCTGAACGCTCTGACACCTTTTCCAGCGAGAGCGGCGATTCAAGGTTATTTTCGATCCAGTCCAAAATGCTATGAATAGTGATTGTGTCAGTATTGCGTCTGGACATCGTCATACCTCTTTCTGTTTACGGCAGGATTTTCTTCAGCAAATGCTCAAGCGTGGTCACTTCATCCGCCGTTAAGTTTTTTGTTAGTTCCTGGTGCAGGTCTTGCCCTACTAATTGATGACACTGCTCGCAAATTGCCGCGCCATGCTCGGTGAGTTTCACCAGCACGCCTCGCTTGTCATGTGGATTCGGAAGCCTTTCTATCCAGCCTTTACAGGCCAGCCTGTCCAGCATCCGCGTCAGGGCGCCGAGATCGACAGACAGCACTTTTTTCAATTCGACAGGGGTAATACACACCGCGCAACGGATGGAGCAGAGCACCTTGAACTGTGATGCCGTGATATCCAGCGGTGACAGATAGTCGTTTAGCAAACGATCTTTTTTCTGATTAACCATGTAGATCAAACGACCCAGTGGGATGATTTCGTTAAACAGATCACTGGTGCTTTTCACAATGGTTGCCCTGGCAAGTAGTTAGTCACGGCTGATATTATTGCTTAGGCAAATATAAGTCAAATGAATGGGTCAGCAAATGCCACGTTTTGCTAAATCATCAGACTCAATTTTTGGCGAGTGGAATTTTAACGGTTTGAAAATTATGGCTTATACGTGCGGATGAAAAATGAATCCTTACACCGCGAAAATGGCTTATCTCCCGGATTTCACCGTATACTTGCCGTTGACGATTAACGCACAGGAAAGATGACATTATGATGGACTTGTTTAAAGCAATAGGACTGGGGCTGGTAGTCCTGTTACCGTTGGCAAACCCGTTAACCACCGTGGCGTTGTTCCTCGGCCTTGCCGGCAACATGAACAGCGCAGAGCGTAACCGTCAGTCACTCATGGCGTCCGTTTACGTGTTTGCCATCATGATGGTGGCGTATTATGCCGGACAACTGGTGATGAATACCTTCGGGATTTCGATTCCCGGGTTACGTATCGCGGGTGGGTTAATCGTTGCATTTATCGGCTTTCGAATGTTGTTTCCACAGCAGAAGGCACATGACTCTCCGGAAGCGAGAAGCAAATCAGAAGAACTGGAAGATGAACCGACTGCCAATATTGCATTTGTTCCGCTGGCCATGCCAAGCACCGCGGGTCCGGGTACGATTGCAATGATCATCAGCTCGGCGTCCACCGTGCGTCATGGGGCTGAGTTTCCGGACTGGGTGATAATGGTCGCACCGCCGATTATTTTTGCGGTGGTCGGGGTTATCCTGTGGGGCTGTTTGCGCAGTTCTGGCGGGATCATGCGCCTGGTCGGCAAAGGCGGTATTGAGGCGATCTCCCGTCTGATGGGCTTCCTGCTGGTATGTATGGGCGTGCAGTTTATTATTAACGGCGTGCTGGAAATCATTAAAACTTACGCTTAAAACAACGTGCCCGGTATTGTCTACCGGGCACGCTTTTATGAATGCTGAGGCTGCTCTTCCAGTGATACTGGCCATTTACGGAAGATAATCACCGACCATATGAACGCAACAACCGCAGGCACTGCACCTACGTAACCAATCGTAGACATTGACCAGTGCAGACTCACCTGATTTCCCACCAGTGCGCCAGCGCCTATCCCGATATTAAAGATACCTGAGAAAAGGGCCATTGCGACGTCGGTGGCATCCGGGGCCAGCGCCAGCACTTTCACCTGCATACCCAGGCCTATCAACATAATGGCGATGCCCCAGAATATACTCAGGACGGCCAGATGCATTTCGCTGTCCGCTGCGGGCAGTAACAGCACCAGGCACACCGTCAGCAGAGCAATGGCGCTACTAATCAATACGGAAGCATGTTGATTACCCAGCTTGCCAAAAATGACGCTACCGACAATACCCGCGCCACCCAGAACCAGCAGCAGCACGGTGGCAAAGTTTGCGCTCAGCCCGGCGACGGTCTGTACAAACGGTTCGATATAGCTGTAGGCCGTGTAATGTGCGGTGACCACAATCACCGTCAGCAGATACAGGCTCATCAATGCCGGACGGCGGAATAAAACCGGCAGGCTTTTTAATGAACCGGAATGCTCACTGGGTAATTTTGGCAGGAGCTTAATCAAGCAAAGTAGGGTGACTAACGCCCCCATACCGATGGCGAAGAAGGTGGTACGCCAGCCAAAATACTGACCAACGATGCGCCCGATAGGCAGGCCCAACACCATCGCCAGCGCGGTACCGGTCGCAATCAGGCTGAGAGCCTGCGCGCGTTTCCCGGCTGGAGCGAGGCGAATCGCCAGCGATGCGGTGATCGACCAGAAAATAGCGTGGGCAAAAGCAATACCGATACGACTGATCACCAGCACGGTAAAATTCCATGCCAGGAAAGAGAGAACGTGGCTGGCGATAAAAACGACAAACAGGCAGATCAGAAGTTTGCGGCGTTCTACCTGGCTGGTAAGCAGCATGAAAGGCAGCGACATCAGGGCGACAACCCAGGCGTAGATCGTCAGCATGATCCCGACCTGAGCGGTCTGCATATTAAAACTTTGTGCGATGTCGGATAACAAACCGACAGGGACAAACTCAGTGGTATTGAAAATAAAACCGGCAATGGCAAGCGTAACTACCCGAAGCCACGCGACCTTGCGGGAAACAGTGTCTGTTGTCATATCAATTAGGTGGATTAGCTGCGAAAAGGTAAGGCCACGATCTTAAAACTTTTGCTGGCTAAAATACAATCATTTCGTGATGCTGATCTCATTTCATTGACTAGGTGGCAAAATTGACTGCCGAACATTCCGCGTAATTTTAACTGTTTCATTATTAATGAAATTCCGGGCGTGTGAATTCACCCGGAACGCTATTGATGGCGTTGTTTGAGAATCGCGAATTATTCCGCGCTTTTCGACAACTGAGGGTTCAATACCTCAATAAACGCTTCCAGTTGCCTCGTCATTGCCCCTCTGCGCCAGACCAGCCACGTATTCAGCCAGCGCCAGTTTTCGCTTAGCGGCCAGGCGTGGACCTGATGGTGTCCTGGCATGCTCTCCAGCATCGAACGCGGGATCAGCGCGATACCCGCACCGGCAATGACGCAAGCCAGCATGCCGTGATACGACTCCATTTCATGAATGGTGCCGGGCATTGCGCGATCGGCATGAAACCAGCTTTCAAAATGGCGACGATAGGAACAGTTGGCGCGAAAGGCGTAAATGCTGCAACCGTTAACATCGCTGGCCCGCTGGATAGGGGGATGACCGTGCGGAGTGACTATCATCATCTCTTCACGGTAGACCGGCATTCCTTCAAGACCTGGATGAGTAATTGGGCCGTCGACAAAGGCGGCGTTCAGCGTCCCGTCGAGCACGCCGTCCAGCATCGTGCCTGAAGGACCTGTCGCCAGTGCAAACTGAATTTTGGGGTAACGCTGATTGTATTCAGCCAGCGTGGCGGGGATCCGCACAGCGGCAGTACTTTCGAGCGAGCCAAGAGAGAACAACCCCTGCGGTTCATCGCCGGCGACGACCATTCTCGCCTCGTCAACCAGGGCGAGGATCCGCTGGCTGTAGCGTAAAAAATTGTGCCCGGACGGGGAAAGCCGCAAACGCTGATTTTCACGAATAAACAGATCGACGCCAAGGTCGGCTTCAAGCTGGCGAATACGGGTGGTGAGATTGGATGGCACGCGATGCACCTTCGCGGCGGCCTGCGTAATACTGCCTGTCTCCGCGACGGCGTTAAACATTTCCAGTTGCGTCAGATCCATAATATTCTCTATTCGTGAATGGTGTGGTTAATATTATTCATTTTTCAGAAAGAGTAAATATGCGCATGATATGACCATACCCTGCGATAAAGAGAGGCACTTATGACTATCACAGCAGCAACACATGCGATTTCCGTTAACCCTACCAACGGTGAAAGGTTGGCGGCAATGCCGTGGGCCAGTACTGAAGAGATTGCACATGCGCTGAGCCTTGCCGCGAATGGCTGCCGCGAATGGAAACACACTGCCGTTGAGCACCGTGCGCAAACGCTGCGTCATATCGGGCAGGCTCTGCGTCATCGCGCGGAAGAGATGGCGCAGTGTATCTCACGTGAAATGGGGAAACCCATCAAGCAGGCGCGTGGTGAAGTTGCCAAATCAGCCGCATTGTGTGACTGGTACGCCGAACATGGACCGGCGATGCTCAACCCGGAACCTACGCTGGTGGAGAACAACCAGGCGGTGATTGAGTATCGCCCCGTTGGAACTATTCTGGCGATCATGCCGTGGAACTTCCCGCTCTGGCAGGTACTTCGCGGCGCCGTTCCAATTCTGCTGGCCGGAAATGGCTATCTGTTAAAGCATGCACCAAACGTAACCGGCTGTGCTGCGATTATCGCGCAGGTTTTTGCTGATGCGGGCGTTCCCGCGGGTGTTTATGGTTGGGTGAATGCCGATAACGCCGGGGTAAGTCAGATGATCAATGACCCGCGTATCGCGGCGGTAACGGTGACGGGCAGCGTTCGAGCCGGTGCGGCGATTGGTGCTCAGGCGGGTGCGGCGCTGAAAAAATGCGTGCTTGAACTGGGGGGTTCCGATCCGTTTATTGTTCTTAATGATGCTGACCTCGATCTGGCCGTTAAGGCGGCGGTCGCCGGTCGTTATCAGAATACCGGGCAGGTTTGTGCGGCAGCAAAGCGCTTTATTATCGAAGAAGGAATTGCGGCAGAATTTACGGCTCGTTTTGTGGCGGCCGCGAGCGCGCTCAAAATGGGCGACCCGCTGAACGAAGAAAACGATCTGGGTCCGATGGCAAGATTTGATCTGCGCGATGAGCTGCATCAGCAGGTCGAAGCCTCCCTTGCCGAAGGCGCGAGGCTACTTCTCGGCGGGGAAAAAATCGCGGGTCAGGGCAATTACTATGCCGTGACGGTTCTGGGTGATGTCACCCCGGAGATGACGGCTTTTCGTCAGGAGCTGTTTGGCCCTGTTGCAGCGATTACCGTTGCAAAGAATGCGGAACATGCCTTAGCGCTGGCTAATGACAGTGATTTCGGCTTATCAGCCACGGTGTTCACCGCGGATGAAGCTCTGGCGCAGAAGATGGCGTCACGCCTGGAGTGTGGGGGCGTATTTATCAATGGTTACAGCGCCAGCGATGCCCGCGTTGCTTTTGGCGGCGTGAAGAAAAGTGGTTTTGGCCGCGAGCTTTCACACTTTGGTCTGCATGAGTTTTGTAATGTACAGACCGTCTGGAAAAACCGCCTCTGATGTTGTGGGTGCCTCCGACGGGGGCACCGGCCTTAATTCTGCAATGTTTCTGTCTACGGCATGAATCTCACCCGCTCATGCAGACCGTGGGCAGATTCCGCCTTCCGGCCTGACGCTGCGTATTCAGCTCTGTTATACTCGCAGGCCTTTCATACCTGCGAGCAAGGAGCATGTTGTGGCCAGGGCCATGGACAATTCAATTTTAGAGACCATTGTGCAGCAGGTTCGTCCGCTGATTGGTCAGGGTAAAGTCGCTGATTACATTCCTGCCTTAGCTTCTGTCGACGGTTCAAAACTGGGTATTGCTATTTGCACCGTCGATGGACAGCACTATCAGGCGGGGGATGCGCAAGAGCGCTTTTCTATTCAGTCAATTTCAAAGGTGCTCAGTCTGGTCGTGGCGATGCGTCACTATCAGGAAGATGAGATCTGGCAACGCGTCGGCAAGGATCCTTCCGGTCATCCTTTCAACTCCCTGGTGCAGCTGGAAATGGAGCAAGGGATCCCACGCAATCCCTTTATCAACGCCGGGGCGCTGGTGGTTTGCGATATGCTGCAAGGACGTCTGAGCGCACCGCGTCAACGGATGCTGGAAGTGGTACGGGCGCTAAGCGGCGTTTCGGATATCGCCTATGATGCGACGGTGGCGCGTTCTGAGTTTGAGCACTCGGCGCGTAACGCGGCTATTGCCTGGTTAATGAAGTCCTTTGGCAATTTTCACCACGACGTGACCACCGTTTTGCAAAATTACTTTCACTACTGCGCACTGAAAATGAGCTGTGTGGAGCTGGCGCGCACGTTCGTCTTTCTGGCGAATCAGGGACATGCTTTTCATCTTGCAGAGCCCGTGGTTACGCCTATGCAGGCCCGGCAGATCAACGCGCTGATGGCGACCAGTGGCATGTATCAGAACGCAGGGGAATTTGCCTGGCGAGTGGGCTTACCGGCGAAATCTGGTGTGGGGGGCGGTATCGTGGCTATCGTGCCTCACGAGATGGCGATTGCCGTCTGGAGTCCGGAACTGGATGCGGCGGGAAATTCGCTGGCGGGTATCGCCGTGCTGGAGCAATTAACGCAACAACTGGGGCGCTCGGTTTACTGATGAACACGCTCGATCCTCTTTTTGCCCGGCTGGCGAAATCAACGTTTCGCTCGCGGTTTCGCCTTGGCCAGAAAGAAAGGCAGTATTGTCTGGATAAAGGCGCGCCGGTTATCGAACAACACGCCACGGATTTTATTGCCAAACGGCTGGCGCCCGCGTTTCCTGCCAATGACGGTAAGCAGACACCCATGGGCGGGCATCCGGTATTTATCGCTCAACATGCCACGGCGACCTGTTGTCGGGGATGTCTGGCGAAATGGCATGATATCCCTCAGGGTGTGGCGTTAAACGATGAACAGCAGCGTTACGTTGTCACGGTTATCTACCACTGGCTAGTGATCCAGATGAACAAGCCATAGATAACATAATCCTATGATATGACTCCTTGTGTTGTGCAATTGTTAAAAGCAGTATGAAGGGGTCATTCTAAGGAGAAAAAAATGGCTTCCTGTAAACCCTGTTTTGTGCTGAGCTCGGCCCAGATTCTGTCGAGAATCGATGAATTCAGCGACATCCTTGAAACATGCGTCAATGATGGCGCCTCTGTCAGCTTTATGCTCCCTTTTAGTGGTGATAAATCACGGCCTTTCTGGATAAGTGTCGCGCAAAGCGTTGACCGTGGAGAAAGGATTGTTCTGGGTACGCAGAACGCACAGGGGGTGCTTGTCGGTACCGTCCAGCTCATTATCGATCAACCCGAAAACCAACCTCATCGTGCTGATGTCGCCAAGCTGCTGGTTCACCCCTCAGCGCGGCGCGGTGGTGTTGCCCGGACGTTGATGAACGAACTCGAAAACTGCGCGCGTCAGCAAGGGAAAACGCTGCTGGTGCTTGATACAGCGACGGGGAGTGACGCTGAGTTGTTCTACCACAATTGTGGATGGCAAAAAGTAGGGGTGATACCGGACTATGCAAAAATGCCTGACGGGAAGCTGACCGGGACCACACTTTTCTACAAAACTCTCTAATTTGTCGCCGGGGATTGATCAAAACAGGGTTTCAATGTATTAAAGTTTGCTAACCTATTGGACCAATTCAATCAGGTTGTATGACTAATTAAAAAGGGAACCCATTGTGCAAACACTAAATCGTCGCGATTTCCCCGGTGCTCAGTATCCTGAACGCATTATTCAGTTTGGTGAAGGAAACTTCCTGCGCGCCTTTGTTGACTGGCAAGTCGATTTGCTGAACGAACATACCGATCTGAACGCTGGTGTAGTCATTGTTCGTCCTATCGAAAGTACCTTCCCGCCATCGCTGAGTACGCAGGATGGTCTCTATACCACCATCATTCGTGGTTTGAATGAGAAGGGCGAGGCCGTAAGCGATGCCCGTTTGATCCGTTCGGTTAACCGCGAAATCAGCGTCTATAGCGAATACGATGAGTTCCTGAAGCTGGCGCATAATCCAGATATGCGTTTTGTGTTCTCCAACACGACTGAAGCGGGCATCAGCTACCACGCGGGCGATAAGTTTGAGGATGCACCGGCGGTGAGTTATCCGGCTAAACTGACCCGACTGTTGTTCGAACGCTTCAGCCATTTTAATGGCGCGTCGGATAAAGGCTGGATTATCATTCCTTGCGAACTGATTGATTACAATGGTGATGCGCTGCGTGAACTGGTCCTGCGCTACGCTCAGGAGTGGGCGCTGCCGGAGGCATTTATTCAGTGGCTGGATCAGGCCAACGCATTTTGCTCCACGCTGGTGGACCGCATTGTTACCGGTTATCCGCGTGACGAAGTGGAGAAACTGGAAGCTGAGTTGGGCTATCACGATGCCTTCCTCGACACTGCAGAACACTTCTATCTGTTCGTTATTCAGGGACCGAAGTCATTAGCTGCAGAGCTGCGTCTGGATAAATATCCGCTCAATGTCCTGATTGTTGATGACATCAAACCGTACAAAGAACGGAAAGTGGCGATTCTCAACGGGGCACACACCGCACTGGTTCCCGTTGCCTGGCAGGCAGGGCTGGACACCGTGGGTGAGGCGATGAATGACGCAGAGATTTGCGCCTTCGTTGAAAAAGCGATTTATGAAGAGATCATTCCGGTACTGGATTTACCCCGCGATGAGCTGGCGTCTTTCGCCAGCGCGGTGACCGGTCGATTCTGCAATCCGTACATCAAGCATCAGTTGCTGTCGATTGCCCTGAACGGCATGACTAAATTCCGTACCCGTATTTTGCCGCAGCTGCTGGCAGGGCAACAGGCCAGCGGTAAGCTGCCGGCGCGCCTGACGTTTGCGCTTGCCGCGCTGATTGCTTTCTATCGTGGAGAGCGTAACGGTGAGGCTTATCCGGTCCAGGATGATGCGCACTGGGTGGCACGTTTTCAACAGCTGTGGTCCCAGCATCATGACCGCCAGATAAGCACTGAAGAGTTAGTCAAATCGGTACTGGGCGTTAAAGAACACTGGGAACAGGACCTGACTCAGGTTTCCGGACTCGTGGAGCAGGTTTCAGCCGATCTGGATACCATTCTGGCCAAAGGCATGCGTGAAGCCGTTAAGCCATTGTGCTAAGAAGACAACCCGGCTCAGGCCGGGTTTTTTATAGAACATTCTTTAGTTACAACATACTATTGTTTATTAATAACTACACCGTTCTGTAACTCCGGTGCGTGGTGGTTCTGGCAGAGCAAAAGTTGTTTAGTTAATGTTGCGATTAACTTGCAACATTGATCATGATCGCGTCTAATGTGATGGATTTCACACTTTCCCGAAGAAAACCATGATCGTTCGCCCCCAACAACACTGGCTACGCCTGATATTCGTCTGGCATGGGTCGGTATTATCTAAAATCTTTTCACGACTGCTGCTGAACTTCCTGCTCTCCATCGCCGTTATTATCATGCTTCCGTGGTATACGATGCTGGGAATCAAATTCACCCTGGCGCCATTCAGCATTCTCGGCGTGGCGATTGCAATCTTTTTAGGTTTTCGCAATAACGCCTGTTACTCACGTTACGTTGAGGCCCGACACCTGTGGGGGCAGTTGATGATTGCTTCCCGATCGCTACTGCGTGAGGTAAAAACCACCTTACCGGACGACGCCGAATTAGGGCAGTTTGTTCGTCTGCAAATCGCGTTTGCCCACTGTTTACGCATGACTTTACGTCGAAAGCCACAGGCAGAGCCGTTGGCGAAGTACCTCAGCGAGAAAGATCTGCAGACGGTATTTGCCTCACAATCTCCAGCAAACCGCATTTTGTTGTTGATGGGAGAGTGGTTGGCCGTGCGCAGGAGTAATGGTCAACTGTCAGACATATTATTTCATAGTTTAAACAATAGGTTAAACGATATGTCTGCGGTACTGGCTGGTTGTGAGCGGATTGCGAATACGCCGGTCCCGTTTGCTTATACTTTGATCCTTCATCGCACGGTATACCTGTTTTGTATCATGCTGCCATTCGCGTTAGTGGTGGATCTGCACTACATGACACCGTTTATCTCGGTGCTTATTTCCTATACGTTTATCTCGCTCGACACGCTTGCAGAAGAGCTTGAAGATCCGTTTGGCACAGAGAACAATGACCTGCCGCTGGATGCGATTTGCAATGCGATCGAAATCGATTTGCTGCAGATGAACGATGAAACAAATGTGCCAGCAAAACATATGCCTGATAAGCATTACCAACTAACTTAGTTTCGTTCGTTTTGCCACCAGGCTGGCTGCATATCGGAAAACGAATGAAACTCTGGCGCCAGGTCTTCATCGTTAGGGTCATCAAAAGCCCCGGCTAAAAGTGCAATTACTGGGGCATCATCAATAGCGCCCACGGAACTGCCGCACTGAGGGCAAAAGGCTCGACAACTCGTTTCTGATGAGCGCCAGGTTGTCGGTTTTCCGGCTTTTCCCGTCCATTCTACATTTTCTGCATCAAACTCAATCCAGACGACGGTCGGTGCGCCCGTATGTTTCCGGCATATATCGCAGGAACAGGTATGGGAATTATTAGGACTGCTGGCCGTGAAGCGGATCGAACCACAAAGACACCCACCAATGTAGACTTTAGACATAACAACTCCCGTCAGAAACACGTGGCAAGACACTAGCAGATGCCTCGCATTGTCACTAGATCCTTATGTTAAAAAGGCGAGGGCGCTCATAGGCGATCCTCTATTCCTGTGATCTATCTGATGATAAATGCTTAATTATTGCGTCGCGCAACAATAAACAATCGGGGAAATGCCAGTAAAATTTTGCCATTTTCCTGCAGTGGATATTGCTCCTGAAGTAGTTCGTGGTAGCGCGCCAGATACTGACGTTGCTCGCTTTCTCTCAAATCCTGCAACCAGGGGCGCAGGCCTGTAGAACTTACCCAGTCGATAATTGCTTGATGAGAATCCATAATGTGATAATACGTGGTGCGCCAGATATCCACCTCACAGCCAGTTTCGGTCAAAATATCATAGTAGGCATGTACGCCAGGAAGTGGCGCACGACCCCGGTCCGGGAAACCCTGTTCATAAGCCACTTCGCGCATCAGAACATGCGTGGGTTCCAGCCAGTTATCCGGCATTTGTACGGCCAGAACGCCGTTGCGACCCAGCAGCGATACCAGGTTCGGCAACAGTTCATAGTGATCGGGTACCCATTGTAAAGACGCATTTGCGTAAAGCAGATCCACAGGATGCTCGGGCTGGAACTGACTGATATCCGCTTCAATAAAATGGCATTGCGGTAATGCGTTGCGCGCTTCATTCAGCATGGCGGGTGAGGAATCAACCCCGGTTATTACAGCCGAAGGCCAGCGCTGATGCAGTAATGCCGTGCTGTTTCCCGGACCACAGCCAAGATCAACAACTGAACGAACACTCTCTAACGCCACTCTGTTGAGTAATTCCGCTGCGGGTCTTGAACGTTCAGTTTCATATTGCAGATAAAGCGAAGGGTTCCAGTCAGCCATGAATGAATCTCCAGTATGAGAGAAAAAGGCAGAAAGGACCGCATAAGTCCTTGCCGGTGAGCCATTTCATTTAGAAGATTATATGAAAATGAATGATAAGGGCAGAAATATGCCAGGGAGACAGATTGGCATGTCTGTGGTTTGCCTGCGTGAAATACAGTTATCGATTTTGATGTTCAGTGAGTGATGCGGCACAGGTCGAAAATGGTTAGCGCTGGTAACGGCATTTTAAAAGAGGTTTGGCCATCATTATCGAGCAGCACAAGGATTACTATAAAGCATCAGATTCTACCTTACTCAATGCCAGTGCGCATAATGTATATTATGTTAAATGCAATTTGGTATTTGATGGATGCTTAGTTCATACCCCTTAGCTGACGCCGTTCCATCAAATCCTTACCCTTCCCTTATCTGCTACGGTAACAAGTTTTCGTCAGATGACCCCGAATGCAGATCCCTCTTTAGCCATTCTCAGTTTGGCGGTTCCGGTTGGTACACAGTGATGAAAAACGATAAGGTCAGAGCTGTTGTCGCCTTCGAGTCAGGAAGCCAGGAAGCAGTTTTTTTCATTCCTGGAAAAGCTCCCACTGCTAATCCTGACTGAAAACTGCTGGACATGACTGTCTGCCTTGAGCAAAAGCAGACAGTCACTTTGATTTTCTACCGTAAATTTTTTCTTTTTTTATAATCAATGTATCGGGCTAGATATTTTTGTAACAACTTTATAAGTTAAAGATCTGCCGCAATAACAGATTCCTTTATTTATAATTAGAGGTTTGCAACGTTGTGATAGACTTTTTGAACATCATCGTCATCTTCAAGGGCATCAACGAGTCCTGCAAAGATTTCTAAATCTTCTGGCGAAAGTTCAACTTCTGATTGAGCAATCATTTCTAATTCTGTCGTTGAGAATTCAGTAATCCCTGCGGCTTTCAGGGCTGCAATTCCTTTATGAAGGTCTGTAGATTCAGTATAAATAACGATGTTTCCCTCTTCTTCGGTTACATCGCGAACATCTACATCAGCATTAAGCAAAATTTCAAAAATATGGTCAGGATCTGTTCCTGCAAATACAATCACCCCGGTATTGTCAAACATATAGCTGACAGCACCTGCCGCTCCGATATTCCCGCCTTTTTTATTGAAAATTGAGCGGACATTAGCAATCGTACGGTTAACATTTGACGTCAACGTTTCAGCGATAATCAGTGAACCACTTGGACCAAAGCCTTCATAGCGCCCTTGCACGAACGTTTCATCGCTGCCGCCTTTGGCTTTATCAATTGCTTTATCAATAACGTGTTTGGGAACCTGTGCTTGTTTCGCACGTTCAATAACGAATTTTAAAGCTGAGTTTGATTCTGGGTCTGGTTCACCTTGTTTGGCAGCAGCATAGATTTCTACACCGAATTTTGCATATATATTAGACGTTGCACCGTCTTTAGCAGTTTTTTTAGCAACAATATTTGCCCATTTACGTCCCACTGGAATAGTCTCCTCAGAAATTCATTTACATTACATGCAGATTAATAGCCTGCAAATTTTTCCGCAATATTATATCATGATATGTAAACTCTCGTCCATGAAAAACAAAATATCCATGTTTTACTAAATGTTACTTTAATTTTATCAATAGTTAACATTATGGATATGTTATTTTCGTTTTTTTTAGATCTTTTGTTTTTTTTATTTTAATAGTCGAATGACAGCGATAATACATAAATAAAGAGAAACTGGAGTAACAATCCAGGTATAAATACCCACTTAAGATTAATGAATGCATCTAATCCAGATCTTTTCTTCAGCAATGTTTGGCTGATGTTTACTTCTTAATCATGAAAGCCTGAGGAACAGATGCCATTGCTGGTCGCCCCGCTTTCTTGTAACCTTCTTCCCGTTGCACTACTGACAAAATCTGGAACCACTGAACTGGACTTCATATGAATGCTCATATTTCTAAAGACCCTTTACATGGCGTAACGCTTGAAATGCAGGTCAATGCACTGGTTGATCGTTATGGTTGGGCTGAGCTGGCGCAACGCATTAATATCAACTGCTTTAAAAATGAGCCGAGCGTTAAATCCAGTTTGAAGTTTCTGCGCCGCACGCCGTGGGCGCGGGCAGAAGTTGAAGCGCTGTACCTGGATTCTCTGCATGATCTGGCCTCAAATAACACCACCGAACCGGCGTTCGATCCCTGGGCTAACAGCCGCAACAAGAAGAATTAAGAGCAAAATCTGATGTCAGCATCCGGTTTTATTTCAGCAAATTATCAGAAAAAACTGGCGAATATTCTCGCCCGTTCCCGAGCCTGGCTGCCGCGAACCAACCTGAAATGGTTCGCGCTGCTCGTAGGCAGTATGTTGCTACTTGGCAGTTGTTCTTCACAGCCGCCCGGTTCAAAAATCACCCCACTGCCCCCGGTGGGCAATCCACAGCAGAGCAAGGAGCCGGTACGCGGTATATGGCTGGCAACGGTTTCGCGTCTTGACTGGCCGCCGATTTCATCCGTCAACATCAGCTCGCCTGCCGTTCGTATCAGCCAGCAGCAAAAGGCGCTGACTGACAAGCTGGATAACCTGAAACGTCTTGGTATTAACACCGTTTTTTTCCAGGTGAAGCCCGATGCCACTGCGTTGTGGCATTCTACAATCTTGCCGTGGTCAGATACCCTGACCGGTAAGATTGGTCAGGATCCTGGTTACGATCCGTTACGGTTTATGCTCGATGAAGCGCATAAACGCGGAATGAAAGTCCATGCCTGGTTTAACCCCTACCGCGTGTCCGTTAACACTAAACCGGCAACGGTTACCGAATTAAACAACACGCTGTCACAGACGCCTTCCAGCGTTTATGTCCTGCATAGGGACTGGATCCGTACCTCGGGCGAGCGTTTTGTGTTAGATCCCGGTATTCCCGAAGTGCGTGACTGGATAACCAGCATCGTGGCTGAAGTGGTTGAGAATTACCCGGTTGACGGCGTGCAATTCGATGATTACTTCTATACCGAGTCTCCCGGCTCTGCGCTCAACGACAGCCAAACCTTCAGAAGATACGGCCAGGGATTTGTCTCCAAAGCTGACTGGCGGCGCGATAACACGCAACGCCTGATCGCTCAGGTTTCACGAACCATTAAGAAACTCAAACCTGAAGTTGAATTTGGCGTCAGCCCTGCGGGCGTGTGGCGCAACCGTTCGCACGATCCGGCGGGCTCCGACACGCGCGGCGCGGCAGCCTATGATGAATCGTATGCGGACACCCGCCGCTGGGTGCAACAAGGCTTGCTGGACTACATCGCCCCGCAGCTGTACTGGCCTTTTGCCCGCGACGCGGCGCGTTACGATGTGTTGGCGAAATGGTGGGCCGATGTCGTCAAATCAACCAACACCCGCCTGTATATTGGCGTGGCGTTGTACAAAGTCGGTGAGCCGTCGCGAAAAGAACCTGACTGGACGGTCAAAGGCGGTGTGCCGGAGCTGAAAAAACAGCTCGATCTGAACGAGTCTGAACCGCACATTAACGGCACAATTTTGTTTCGCGAAGATTACCTTAATCAGCCGCAAACGCAGGAAGCCGTGACCTATATTCGCAGTCGTTGGGGGCGTTAATGGTCGTCCGTATTGGATTTTTAACGCAAGAGCGTCCGGTAATACGGACGCTCTTAACCGATCCATCAGGCAACTGAAGGCTCAGGCAATCTGAATGATGAGACCAGCATCGCCAGCTGTTCCGCCTCCTCTTTCAGCGCCTGCGTTCGCGCGGCGGCATCATCTATTAACGAGGCGTTTTGCTGAACGGTGCTGTCCATTTCGGTAACAGCCAGCGTAACTTCGGAAACGCCCTTGCGTTGTTCTTCACCCGCAACGCGTATTTCCCCCATTAACTGACGTACCTGACGTACATTACTGACCAGTTCTCCCAGACGTTCGCCCGCATTGTGAATTTGCTGACTTCCGCTACCTACATGAGAAACGGATTCATCAATCAACGCCTTTATTTCCTGCGCGGCGGTGGCGCTGCGCTGGGCCAACGTGCGCACTTCGGAGGCCACAACGGCAAACCCTCTCCCGGCATCACCTGCTCTGGCTGCTTCAACCGCGGCATTCAGGGCGAGAATATTGGTCTGGAACGCAATGCTGTCGATAACCGCGACAATTTCCACCATTCTGCCGGATGAGGCACTGACGTTATCCATTGTAGAGATAACACCCTGCATAACATCGCCGCAGCGGTTGGCCGTTTGCGCGGTGCTATCAGAGAGTTCATCCGCCAGTTGTGTATTACTGGCATTTTGATGAACGGTCGCATTTAACTGTTCCATCGCCGCCGAACTCTCTTCCAGCGCAGCGGCCTGTTGCGTCACGCGAGATGAAAGTTCCATATTACTGTCTGCCAGGCTGACAGCGTTATTCGCCACCACTACGCTACTGCTTCTGACGGTGATCAGGATGGCTGAGATTTTATCGACGAACAGGTTAAACGCTTCGGCGATAGCGGAAATCTCATCTTTGCCACGGACATCCAGGCGACGGGTAAGATCGCCTTCTCCCTGCGCAATGTCATCGAGAGCCTGACGGGTATCATCGAGACGTGAAATCAGTCGGCGAACCACCAGCCAGGATCCCACCAGCAACAGGGTCATGATCGGGATCAACACTTCCAGCACGTCCTGCATCATCACTTTGGCAAGGCCGACGATACGCGATTCAGGCGTCGCAAGACCAACAACCCAACCGGTATCCGCCATCGGGAACAGCATCACCCGTGAAGCCGAATTCAGGACGTTATCATTTGCAAGCGTAATCGTTTTCACCCCGTCCGCTGGGCGCAGAGATTTCAGACCGTTTTCCACCGGGATAAGCCATTGCGCGCTTTGCGCCAGATCGTTAATGGTTTTATATTTCGCCAGATCGGCCTGCGGGAAATAGAGAATTTGTCCCTGCTTGTCCACCACAAACGCGTAACCACCGGTGCTGTTTCCCTGCTGCTGCATGAAAGTGGCGACGTTATCCAGGCGAATATCGGTGGTGGCGACACCGGCAAACTTGCCCGCCAGTTGATAAGGTACGCTGCACGTCACCATGTTGACGCCTGAACTGGCGTCCTGGTAGACATCAGACCATAAGCAACTGTTTTGTGAATGTCCTTTAGCATGCTGATACCAGTTTTCATTGTGGTATCCGCTTGACCCTTCGACGTTATAGTCGTTGGAATACACCAGTTTACCTTCAGCATTACGCGCCCAGAAAAAGCTTCTTTTCTCCACACCTGCGGTGAAAGCGTCTGGTTCTGGCCAGATACCGCCGCCGGTAATAATCGAATCTTTATCTTCACCAATCAGATGCGGAACGACGCTTTGGTAAAGAGATTCATCATTTGGCAGCACCTCAGCCAGTCGTGACAGGCTAACGGTCTCACCTTCAATTCGGGACAATACGGTACTCAACTGGCGGGTTAAACCTTGCCCTGTTTCTTCGATCAGGGCGGTGTTGATTTCAACGACGCGCGGTTGACCACGCCAGAGCATAATCACCACAATAACAAGGGTCGTGACTGCAAGCAGCAGAATGCCGCCGATGGTTAAACGCGTTGAAATACGAGTAGGATACCAGGCCATACAAACTCCTTCTGCAAAAGGCTAACTTTTATCCAGTATCGGCACAGGCGTTTATATCTTTATAAAGTTTTCTTAAGTATCACAAAATAAATAGGTGACATTGTCACAAATAGCAAAACCCAGCACTTTGGCTGGGTTTTAATAATGACTTAATCTTATTTGGATAATTCTTTTTTGATTTCGTCTTTTATTTTACTTAATTCGCTCTGCGGATGTTTTTTACAAAGTTCAACAGTCAGAGGAACTGCAGTCGTCACGGTTTCGTTATAGTCTACGTAATCGCCACCCTTGAAATCTTCGTCTTCATTGAGCACCCAGAAAGCCACCGGGGCCATAGTTTGCGGGTTCAAATCAATAAACTCCTGGCAATTCATGCCTTTTGGAGTCACTTCAGTTTTAGCGTTATCAGTTGCTGCATTGACGCTGACACTGGTTAACAGCGCTGCGACCAGAATACCTGCTGTAGAAAGGGAGAATTTATTCATTGTAGTACTCCATTTATAATATAAATAATATCTACACTTGCGCTTCAAACCGTTAATGTAGTTCGCAAAAAATAATACCCCTAACGTCATAAGAATAAAGATTGCCACCATTGATATGGCTGAAATTTATATTTCACATTACTGATTCTGATGTCTGGGCGTAAAACGTGACCACAATGTGATCGTTCCGACGAAATCAGCAGATTCATACCCCTCTTCCCCTGTCCCTGCACCAAAACTGAACTACGCTGCACAAATGTTGATCATTAGTTAACGGACATGGGCTGATTTTTAACAAAAATGGTCAGCGTGCCGCTGTTACCAACATGGCACGCGTCCTGCATTGTTAATTTGCTAACAGTGAACCGTACTCTGACAAACAATTAACAGCGAGAAGGTAATGACAGCGAAACCGGAGTTATTTACCCGTATAGAGCAGACCTTTAGCCAACTGACGCCCAGCGAAAAGCGCGTGGCCGGGTGGCTGTTAGCCCATGCTGTGCAGATCCCTTTTGAAACCGCGGATGGTATTGCTAAAGCGACCGGAACCAGCGGCATTACCGTTGGACGCTATCTGCGTAAACTGGGTTTTCGCAATCTGGAAGATGCAAAAGCCAGCCTGCGGGAGCTACCCGTCGTCGCCTATCAACCTTGGGGGATGAACGAGCGGCTGGACTCCTGGCACCAGCAACAAAGCCTGCCAGATCGCGCGCAGCAGTCGCTGTTACTGGAAATCGACGCCATTACCTATGTCTATCAACTCGCGCAAGGCGAAACGTTTTTACGCATAGCGCAGCGGCTGGCGCATGCGGAAGCCGTGTATATCCTTGGGATCCAGTCCACCCGCGGGATCGCTAACGCCTTTTTCAGTCACCTGGAATACCTGCGGCCTAAAGTCAGCTACTCCGAAGGGCTTTCCGGCAGTTGGGTCGAGTCGCTGAATTCAGGATTCACCCAGCCTTACGTGGTGATCACCGATATGCGCGCCTATTCCGCTATCTCGCGACAATATTGCCGCGTTGCCACAGAACGCGGCATTCCGCTGGCGTTAATCACCGATGTGTGGTGCCCGTGGGCCAGAGACTATTCCATTGACTTACTTCAGGTGAAAACTGACACCGGACATTTCTGGGACTCACTGGCTCCGGTGAGCTGTCTGTTCAACTTATTACTCTCTGCGGTGGTGGCACAACTGGGTGACTCCCTCGCAGAACGCCTGCAAACCAATCGCCAGTTACAACAACAATTTGGTCAATTCGAACAATAAACAGGAAACGTGCTATGTCAGAAACCCCAGAACTGGTCGATCTGTCGGTGATATTCCCGTCGCTGCATATCGATCTTAAATACGCTACGGCAGACAACATTACCGGCGCCCCTATCTACCGGGAAGCTCGTTGCCTGTTGCACACCGAGGCGGTCACTGCGCTGGCGAAAAGCATCAGTATTGCGCAACTGGCAGGCCTGAAACTTGTGGTATACGACGCGTATCGCCCGCAGCAGGCGCAGGCGGTGCTGTGGAATGCGTGTCCGGATCCTCAGTATGTTGTCGATGTGGCGATAGGATCCAATCACAGCCGCGGGACGGCCATTGACGTTACGCTAATGGACGATCGTGGCAATCTTCTCGATATGGGCGCCGGCTTTGATGAGATGCACGACCGTTCCCATGCCTGGCACCCTTCTGTTCCTCCGGCTGCGCAGCGCAACCGCCTGCTGCTCAATGCCATTATGTTCGGCGGCGGTTTTGTCGGTATCACCAGCGAGTGGTGGCATTTTGAATTACCTGATGCCGCCCGCTATCCGCTGCTTGACGATCAGATAGATTGTTACACTGTCACACCCATAACAACACAACATTCCCTTTAATTCTGGAGCCTGGTTATGAAGACTACACCTGCGTTAAACGCGTTTTTTCGCCCCGCTCTGATAGCCGTTGCGCTGGCGTTTGCCCTGCCCGCTGCGCAGGCCGCCGTTCCCAAAGATATGCTGGTGATCGGCAAAGCTGCCGACCCGCAGACGCTCGATCCCGCCGTGACCATCGATAACAACGACTGGACGGTCACCTATCCCTCTTATCAGCGGCTGGTTCAGTACAAAACGGATGGCGGTAAAGGCTCCACGGAAGTTGAAGGCGATTTGGCCAGCGGCTGGAAGGCCTCTGACGACCAGAAAGAGTGGACGTTTATCCTGAAAAACGATGCCAAATTCGCCGACGGAACGCCGGTGACGGCTGATGCGGTAAAGCAATCTTTTGAACGCCTGCTCAAAATCGGCCAGGGGCCTGCAGAAGCGTTCCCAAAAGATCTGAAGGTCGAGGCTATCGATAACAATACGGTGAAGTTTACCCTCAGCCAGCCATTTGCGCCGTTCCTGTATACGCTGGCCAATGATGGGGCTTCAATTATTAACCCGGCCGTCTTAAAAGAGCATTCCGCAGACGATGCCCGCGGATTCCTGGCGCAGAATACGGCAGGCTCCGGTCCCTTCATGCTCAAAAGCTGGCAAAAGGGACAGCAGTTGGTGCTGGTTCCTAACCCATATTATGCCGGTGCAAAACCTGCGTTTAAGCGGGTTTCGGTAAAAATCATCGGTGAAAGCGCCTCTCGCCGTCTGCAATTGTCGCGGGGTGATATCGACATTGCCGATGCGCTTCCGGTTGACCAGCTTGCCGCCTTAAAACAGGAAGGCAAAGTTAACGTGGCGGATTATCCCTCGTTGCGCGTGACCTATCTGTATCTGAATAACAGTAAAGCGCCGCTCAATCAGGTGGATTTACGCCGCGCCATCTCGTGGGCCACCGATTATAAAGGCATGGTAAACGGGATCCTGAGCGGCAACGGTAAGCAAATGCGAGGTCCGATCCCTGAAGGCATGTGGGGTTTTGACGACAAGGCCATGCAGTACAGTTTCGATGAAGCCAAAGCGAAAGCGGCGTGGGAGAAAGTTGCCACCAAACCTGACAGTCTGAGCTTCCTGTACTCGGATAATGACCCCAACTGGGAACCTATCGCGCTCGCGACCCAGGCAAGCCTTGGCAAACTGGGCATTAAGGTGAAGCTGGAAAAACTGGCGAACGCCACCATGCGTGACCGCGTGGGCAAAGGAGATTACGACATTGCCATTGGCAACTGGAGCCCTGATTTCGCCGATCCGTACATGTTTATGAACTACTGGTTTGAGTCAGATAAGAAAGGCTTGCCGGGTAACCGTTCGTTCTATGAAAACGGTGAGGTCGATAAGCTGTTGCGTAGCGCGCTGGCCACGACCGATCAGGTTGCCAGAACCAATGACTACCAGCAGGCGCAAACTATCGTGATTGATGAAGCCGCCTACGTCTATTTATTCCAGAAAAACTATCAGTTGGCGATGAACAAAGACGTCAAAGGATTTGTATTCAACCCCATGCTGGAACAGGTCTTCAATATCTCCACCATGAGTAAATAAGCCACGTTAATGCGGAGCCGCTCTGGCTCCGCAAGGGGAAGCTAATGACGTTCTGGAGCATTTTACGCCAGCGATGCTGGGGACTTATTCTGGTGGTTATCGGTGTTTGCGTAATCACTTTTATTATTTCGCACCTGATACCTGGCGACCCCGCGCGGTTATTGGCGGGCGATCGCGCCAGCGATGAAATTGTCGAAAATATTCGCCAACAGTTGGGGCTGAACCAACCGCTGTATGTCCAGTTTTTTCGCTATGTCAGCGACATTTTTCACGGCGATTTAGGCACCTCTATTCGCACCGGACGTCCGGTGCTGGATGAGCTGCGCATCTTCTTCCCCGCCACCCTTGAGCTGGCTTTCTGCTCATTGTTGCTGGCGCTGGTTATCGGTATTCCTTTGGGCATTTTATCTGCGGTCTGGCGCAACCGCTGGCTAGATCACCTCGTTCGTCTGATGGCAATCACCGGTATCTCCACGCCAGCATTCTGGCTGGGGCTGGGGGTTATCGTGCTGTTTTATGGTCATCTGCAAATTTTACCCGGCGGTGGACGTTTAGACGACTGGCTGGATCCGCCAACTCACGTCACCGGGTTCTATCTGATTGATGCACTGCTGGAAGGCAATGGCGAGGTCTTTTTCAATGCGCTTCAGCACCTGATCCTGCCATCACTGACGCTGGCCTTTGTGCACCTGGGGATCGTTGCCCGCCAGATTCGCTCCGCCATGCTGGAGCAACTGAGTGAAGATTACATTCGCACCGCTCGCGCCAGCGGGTTGCCGGGCTGGTACATCGTGTTGTGTTACGCGTTGCCAAATGCGCTTATCCCCTCGATAACCGTTCTCGGCCTGGCATTGGGCGATCTGCTCTACGGTGCGGTGCTGACTGAAACGGTCTTCGCCTGGCCGGGAATGGGCGCCTGGGTGGTGACGTCGATTCAGGCGCTCGACTTCCCGGCGGTAATGGGATTTGCCGTGGTGGTCTCTTTCGCCTATGTGCTGGTTAACCTGGTGGTGGATTTACTCTACTTGTGGATCGATCCACGAATTGGACGCGGAGACGCACAATGATGCTCACACAAGAAACGCCAGCCGCGCCTCAGACAACACGCCGTCGCACGGACTGGGCTAAACTGTTCTGGATGATGAAAAGCAGCCCGCTGACGCTGGTTGGCGGGGTCATCATTGTGTTGATACTGCTGCTGATGGTGCTGTCGCCGTGGATAACCCCTCACGACCCTAATGCCATCAATTTGAGTGCGCGCCTGCTGCCCCCGTCAGCCGCTCACTGGTTTGGTACCGATGAAGTCGGCCGCGATCTGTTCAGCCGCGTTCTGGTGGGTAGCCAACAATCGGTCGTTGCGGGGCTGGTCGTGGTGGGTATCGCCGGGGGATTGGGTTCGCTGCTGGGCTGTTTGTCTGGCGTCATGGGCGGACGCGCCGATGCAATTATTATGCGAATAATGGACATTATGCTGTCCATTCCCTCGCTGGTGCTGACGATGGCGCTGGCCGCCGCGTTGGGTCCAAGCCTGTTTAACGCCATGCTGGCGATTGCTATCGTACGTATTCCGTTTTATGTACGCCTCGCACGCGGTCAAACGTTAGTAGTGCGCCAGTTTACCTATGTGCAGGCGGCGCGGACCTACGGCGCATCACGCTGGCATCTGATTAGCTGGCACATTTTACGTAACTCTCTGCCCCCGCTAATTGTGCAAGCGTCGCTGGATATCGGCAGTGCGATCCTGATGGCCGCTACGCTCGGATTTATCGGTCTGGGCGCACAGCAGCCCAGCGCTGAATGGGGAGCGATGGTCGCAATAGGCCGTAACTATGTGCTTGATCAGTGGTGGTATTGCGCTTTCCCCGGCGCCGCCATTCTGATTACCGCCGTGGGCTTTAATCTCTTTGGCGATGGTATTCGCGATCTGCTTGACCCGAAAGCCGGAGGAAAACAGTCATGACACAACCCGTGCTGGAAATCGAAGATTTGCATTTGAGTTTTCCCGGCTATAAAGCTGACGTGCATGCGCTTAACCATGTATCGCTGCATATCAACCGCGGAGAAATCGTTGGCGTGGTTGGCGAGTCCGGTTCCGGTAAGTCCGTGACGGCCATGCTCACCATGCGTCTGCTGCCGGAAGGCAGTTATCATATCCACCAGGGACGCGTTTCGCTGCTGGGGGAAGATGTGCTCAATGCCAGCGAGAAGCAAATGCGCCAATGGCGCGGCGCACGCGTAGCGATGATCTTTCAGGAACCCATGACGGCGCTGAATCCGACCCGACGCATCGGTCAGCAAATGGTGGAGGTTATCCGCCATCATCAGGCGTTAAGCCGCACGGATGCCCGTCAGAAAGCCATCGCTTTACTCCAGGAGATGCAAATCCCGGACGCGGCGGAAGTCATGAAGCGTTTCCCGTTTGAGCTTTCCGGCGGGATGCGCCAGCGCGTAATGATAGCGCTGGCCTTTTCGTGTGAACCGGAGCTTATCATTGCCGATGAACCGACCACCGCTCTGGACGTCACGGTGCAACTGCAGGTGCTGCGTTTGCTGAAGTTAAAAGCGCGAGCCAGCGGGACAGCCGTGTTATTTATCAGCCATGATATGGCGGTGGTTTCACAGTTATGCGACCGGTTGTACGTCATGTATGCCGGAAGCGTGATTGAGAGTGGCCCAACGCAAACCGTTATTCAACGCCCGACGCATCCCTATTCCATTGGTCTGCTGAAATGCGCGCCGGAACACGGCGAGCCGCGCGCATTGCTGCCCGCCATTCCCGGCACCGTGCCGAACTTAACCTGCTTACCGACGGGATGCGCGTTTCGCGAGCGCTGCTTTGCCGCTGGCCCCCGTTGTGAAGAAACACCTGCGTTACGCAGTCAGGGAGGCGGGGATCAACAATCTGCCTGCTGGTATCCGCAACTGGAGACAACACATGTCTGATTTTTTACTGGCGCTGCAGAATGTTCATGTCAACTTCCCTGCGCGTAAAAACTGGCTCGGCAAGGTAACGGAACGGGTGCATGCACTCAATGGTCTGGATTTACAGATCCGTCAGGGGGAAACACTGGGGATTGTTGGCGAGTCCGGTTGTGGAAAGAGTACGCTGGCGCAACTGCTGATGGGGATGCTGAAACCCAGTCAGGGCAACTATGCGCGCCGTGGTGACAAGCAGCATACCGGTATGCAAATGGTCTTTCAGGATCCCCTTTCATCGCTGGATCCGCGCTTACCGGTATGGCGGATTATCACCGAACCGGTGTGGATCCAAAAACGTCCTGCAGAACGTGAGCGCCGTATGCTTGCTGAAGATTTGGCGCGACAAGTGGGGATTCGTCCTGAATATCTCGACCGCCTGCCGCATGCGTTTTCCGGTGGACAGCGCCAGCGTATTGCCATCGCCCGGGCGTTGTCATCAGAGCCGGACGTGATTGTGCTTGATGAACCTACTTCGGCGCTGGATATCTCCGTGCAGGCACAAATTCTCAATCTGCTGGTGTCATTGCAGGCGCGCAGAAACCTGACCTACGTGCTGATCTCGCACAACGTGTCGGTGGTCCGCCATATGAGCGACCGCGTGGCGGTGATGTACCTTGGGCAAATTGTTGAGCTGGGCGATGCGCAGCAGGTACTCACGCAGCCCGCCCATCCCTACACGCGGTTATTGCTGGATTCGGTCCCTAAAACGGGAGCACCGCTGGCGGAGGATTTGGTGTTACGGAAAACCGAACTACCGGGGAACCGAACGCTGCCCCAGGGTTGTTTTTTCCGTGACAGATGCCCACTGGCGACCAGCGGCTGTGAGAAGAAACAGGCATTGCTGAAAAGTGATAGCGGTGGTGAAGTTCGCTGCTGGCGGGCGGTTGCATGAGCTGAGCGGTTGGCGTATTGCGTTCGAGTCAGGTGCAATACGCCTTTTTCAGTGAATCCACCAGCACTTCAGAAGCGGTAGATAACTTATGATGCGCCGAACGCAAAACGCCGATCCGACGCTGGATCACCGGCGTATCCAGATCGATACAGGTTGCGCCCAGCTCTGTCATTTGCGTGCGGCACAATGCGGGCACGGCGCTGCCGCCCAGTCCGCTCGCCACCAGGCGACCAACCGTCACCAGTTGATGGCTCTCCAGCGCCACTTCCAGCGTATGCCCACTTTGCACCAGCTGTTCTTCCAGCATCAGGCGCACGGCGGAAGGACGTTGCAGGGTGATAAAATCCAGCGTCAGCAATTCGCGCCACGCAATACGATCCCGGCCCGCCAGTTTGCATGTCGGCGGAACAATCGCGATAAAACGATCCACGCCGAGCGGGGTGAAATGCAGATGCCCTGAAGAGTCCGGCTCAAAGGCAATGCCCATCTCCACCCGCCCTTCACTGACCATCTCAATCACTTGTTCGTTAATCACGTCATGTACCGTTACGTTGATCCCGGAGTAGGAATCACGAAACGTTTTCAATACCGATGGCAGGACGTTAGCGGCGAATGAGGGCATGGCGGCAATAGAAATTTTCCCGCGCTGCAGCGTAAAGCGCTGACGCATTGCCTCTTCCGTATTCTCCCAGTCCGCCAGCAGCTGTCGCCCCATGTTGAGCAGCGTTTCTCCCTCCTGCGTCAGGGTCACTTTGCGGGTGGTTCTCAACAGTAACGCCCCGCCCAGTGAATCCTCCAGTCCTTTAATCGCCAGGCTTAAAGCGGGTTGCGACATATTCAGTCTTTCACTGGCATGAGCAAAATTCAGAGTGTGAGCTACCGCTAAAAACGCGCGTAACTGTTTGATGCTCATTCCCATTTCGCATTCCTTTAACTTGTTGAATACCTTTAATTAACATTAAATTGATAAAAAAACCCAATGAGTGAGTCACAAATTTAAAATTAACAAATCATTTTTCACCCCCAATGATGTCGGCAAGGACAACAGGAGGGGCAAGTGTATGGCTGGACTGGATAAACGGGTTGCCACCTATCAAGAGGCGCTGGAAGGACTGACCGATAACATGACGCTGCTGGCGGGCGGTTTTGGCTTATGTGGGATCCCTGAGAACCTGATTGCCGAAGTACGCCGTCGGGAGGTTCAGGGGCTTACGGTTGTGTCAAACAACTGTGGCGTGGATGGTTTTGGCCTTGGCGTTCTGCTGGAAACGCGCCAGGTACGCAAAGTGGTCGCATCTTATGTAGGTGAAAACGCCCTGTTTGAGCAGCAGGTTCTCAGCGGTGAACTGGAAGCTATCCTGACGCCGCAAGGCACGCTGGCTGAGCAGCTGCGCGCGGGCGGCGCGGGGATCCCGGCATTCTTTACCGCGACCGGATACGGAACCCCGGTCGCGCAAGGGAAAGAGGTTCGCGAGTTTGCCGGACGCCCTTACATCTTAGAGCAGGCGATAACCGGTGATTTTGCGTTGGTTAAAGGCTGGAAAGCCGACTGGTACGGCAACGTTATTTATCGCCACACCGCACAGAATTTTAATCCGCTGATGGCTGCCGCTGGGCGTATTACCGTCGTGGAAGTTGAAGAAATTGTCCCTCCCGGAGAGCTGGACCCCGCCGCAATTCACACCCCCGGAATTTACGTTAACCGCATTATCCAGGGGCAGTTTGAAAAACGTATTGAACAACGCACCCTGCGCCAGAAAGGAGCCTGACCATGTTAACGCGTGAACAAATGGCGATGCGTGTCGCCCGCGAGCTGCGAGACGGTTATTACGTCAACCTCGGGATTGGTATTCCTACTCTGGTGGCGAACTACATTCCTGAAGGCATGGACGTAATGCTGCAATCGGAAAACGGCTTGCTGGGTATGGGCCCGTTTCCCACGGAAGACGAAATTGATGCTGACATGATCAACGCCGGGAAACAGACCGTGACGGCGCGCAAAGGCGCGGCGATCTTCGACTCGGCGCAATCCTTCGCCATGATCCGCGGCGGTCATGTCGACCTGACGGTGCTCGGCGCGTTTGAAGTGGATGTTAACGGCAATATCGCCTCATGGATGATCCCCGGAAAAATGGTGAAAGGCATGGGCGGCGCGATGGATTTGGTTGCCGGAGCCGACAACATCATCGTAGTGATGACGCATGCCTCTAAAAGCGGCGAGTCGAAACTGCTTCCCGCCTGCACCCTGCCGCTGACCGGCGTGGCCTGTATTAAACGCGTGCTTACCGATCTGGCGCTGCTGGAGATTGCCGATGGGGCGTTCATTCTGCGCGAGCGAGCGCCGGGCATCAGCGTGGATGAGATTGTCGCCAGAACCGCCGGCAAGCTGATCGTTCCCGAAAATGTCCCCGAAATGCAATTTAGCTGAGGAGCTGACCATGCAGGATGTTGTTATTGTCGCGGCAACGCGCACCCCAATTGGCAGTTTTCATGGCGCGCTGGCTCCGCTTTCCGCGGTTGAACTAGGTTCAGTGGTGATCCGTTCGCTGCTGGAAAAAACCGCAGTGGCACCTGAGCAAATTGATGAAGTGATCTTCGGCCAGGTTCTGACGGCAGGCTGCGGCCAGAACCCTGCCAGGCAAACGGCGTTACGCGCAGGACTGCCGGTCACCACGCCCGCGTTAACCCTGAATCTGGTGTGCGGCTCGGGCATGAAGGCGGTGCATCAGGCGGTCCAGGCGATTCGCTGCGGCGATGCGCAAATTGTGATTGCCGGTGGGCAGGAGAGCATGAGCAATGCGCCCTATTTCCTCGACGGCGCCCGGGCGGGACTGCGGCTCGGTCATGCCAGCATGAAAGACAGCGTGGTGCATGACGGTCTGTGGGATGCGTTTAACGACTATCACATGGGGATTACCGCGGAAAATCTGGCGGATAAGTTCGTGATCGGTCGCGAGCAGCAGGACGCCTTTGCCCTGCGCTCACAGCAAAAAGCGGCCGCCGCCATTGAAGCCGGTCGTTTTAGCGCGGAAATCACGCCAGTCAGCGTCCCGCAGGGCAAAAAACCGCCGCGTGTCGTGGATCGTGACGAACAGCCTCGTCCGGATACGCAGGCCGAAAAGCTGGCGCAGCTCAAACCAGCATTTCGCCCAGGTAACGGCACGGTGACCGCCGGGAATGCCTCTTCAATCAACGATGGCGCCGCCGCGGTGATGTTGATGAGCGCCGCCAAAGCAGCAGAACTCAATCTGCCGGTTCTTGCCAGAGTGGCAGGTTACGCCGTCTCCGGCGTCGACCCTGCGATTATGGGCATTGGGCCGGTAGAGGCATCACTTCAGTGCCTGAAGCGAGCTGGCTGGACGTTGAATGATATCGATCTCATTGAAGCCAACGAAGCCTTTGCCGCGCAAGCGCTGGCGGTTGGCGAATCCCTGAACTGGGACAGCAATCGGGTGAACGTAAACGGCGGCGCGATTGCGCTGGGCCATCCCATTGGCGCGTCAGGTTGCCGAATTCTGGTGACTTTGCTGCACGAAATGGCTCGCCGTAACGCCGCCAAAGGGCTGGCTACGCTGTGCGTAGGCGGCGGTCAGGGGGTGGCGCTGGCGGTTGAGCGCCCGCAGGAGGTATCTCATGAAAAGTAAGCATATCTGCGTACTGGGCGCGGGTTTAATGGGTGTCGGTATTGCCACCCACTTCGTCCGTTATGGTCACGATGTCTGGCTGTACGACACTGATAGCAACCGTATTGCAGACATTGGCGCAGTTGCCAGCGGTATTCTGGATGAACTGATTGCCACCGAACAGTTTCCTAAAAACGACAAAGCACAGGCTGTGAGTCGTCTGCATGGTACTACCTCGCTGCACGATATTGCCGCGTGCGGGTTACTGATCGAAGCCATTCCGGAGCGACTCGAACTCAAGCACGCGTTGTATGCACAACTGGAAGCACTGATCGCGCCTGAGGCCGTCATTGCCAGTAACACCAGCGGCCTGCCGCCGGATGCGCTGGCAGAGAAGCTCGCCCATCCTGAGCGGTTGTTAATCGCCCATTTCTGGCACCCGCCGCATTTTATTCCACTGGTTGAGATTGTACCCGGCACGGCCACGAAGCCGGAATATCTGCAGGAGCTGCAACAACTGCTGCTTTCGATGCAGTTGGAAGCCGTCGTGCTCGACCGCGCCGCGCCGGGGTTTGTCGGTAATCGCCTGCAGTTCGCTCTGCTGCGTGAAGCGTTGCATATCGTAAAAAGCGGGATCGCCAGCGCAGAGGTGGTGGATCAGGTAATGCGCGCCTCGCTCGGTCGCCGCTATGCGATGGTCGGTCCGCTGGAGGCGGCGGATATGACCGGACTTTCTACGGTACAGGACATTTGTCGGCATCTGCTACCGGAGCTGGCAACCGGGAGCGACATGATGTCTCTGGTCGCTGACAAGGTTGCTAACGGTGATACCGGTTTGCGCAGCGGTCAGGGATTTTATCGCTGGGATGATTCGCGCAAGGAATATATCCAGCAACGCAGAGAGCATCAACTGCGCTTTGCCCTGAAACCGTAACTTCTCTTTCTGTACCCCCACTATAACAATGATATTGAGGAGTCATGATGAGTGTATTAATCGCCCTGGC
The DNA here is from genome assembly GCF_030336705.1 of Citrobacter sp. Cb028. Classification (NCBI taxonomy): domain Bacteria; kingdom Pseudomonadati; phylum Pseudomonadota; class Gammaproteobacteria; order Enterobacterales; family Enterobacteriaceae; genus Citrobacter; species Citrobacter sp. Cb028. Next base: position 1,411,943 of record NZ_JAOWCZ010000034.1, read on the forward strand.
AGCGTTGGGCCTGCTGATGCTGGCAGCCTATCGCGGATATAGCGTCATCCTGTTTGCCCCCATCGCGGCATTAGGTGCTGTATTGCTCACCGAACCCAGCGCCGTCGGCCCTGCCTTCACCGGCCTGTTTATGGAAAAAATGGTCGGTTTTGTGAAGCTTTACTTCCCGGTGTTCTTACTGGGCGCTGTGTTTGGCAAGTTAATCGAGTTATCGGGTTTTTCTCGCTCCATCGTTGCCGCCGCCATCAACATTCTCGGGCGTCGTCACGCCATCCCTGTGATTGTGCTGGTGTGTGCACTGTTGACCTACGGCGGCGTATCGTTGTTCGTGGTGGCATTTGCGGTGTATCCGTTTGCGGCGGAGCTGTTCCGTCAGAGTAATATTCCGAAGCGCCTGATCCCAGCCACCGTTGCGCTGGGCGCGTTTTCCTTCACCATGGACGCTCTGCCAGGCACGCCGCAGATCCAGAACATTATTCCGACCAGCTTCTTTGGAACTAATGCCTGGGCCGCGCCCTGGCTGGGTTTGATCGGCTCTCTGTTTATCATCGTTGTCGGTCTGGTTTATCTCGAGCGCCAGCGTCGTAAAGCGCAGGCAAAGAATGAAGGGTACGGCACTGAACTGTTAAACGAGCCGGAAACGCCGGATAACATTAACCTGCCGAACCCGATAATTGCTATCTCTCCGCTGATCCTGGTTGGCGTTTTTAACCTACTATTTACCCACTGGATCCCGCAATGGTATGGCGCTACGCATCAACTGGAACTTCCGGGCCTTGCCAAACCGATTACCACCGAAGTCGGTAAAATCACCGCTATCTGGGCGGTAGAAGCGGCGCTGATTTCTGGGATCCTGCTGGTGGTGCTCTTCGGCTATCGCAACATTAAAGGTCGCCTGGCGGAAGGGAGCCGAACGGCGGTTGGCGGCGCGATCCTCGCGGCCATGAACACCGCATCAGAATACGGTTTTGGCGCAGTGATCGCCGCCCTGCCAGGTTTCCTCGTGCTGTCAAAAGCGCTGGCGGCCATTCCCGACCCGCTGCTCAATGAGGCTATCAGTATCACTACGCTTGCCGGGATCACCGGTTCAGCGTCTGGCGGGATGAGTATTGCCCTCGCCGCCATGTCTGACACTTTTATTGCCGCCGCCCATGCCGCCAATATTCCCCTCGAGGTCTTCCACCGCGTGGCGTCAATGGCCAGTGGTGGTATGGATACCCTGCCACATAACGGTGCGGTCATTACCCTGCTGGCCATAACCGGTCTTAGCCATCGTCAGGCGTACGGCGGGATATTCGCCATTACCGTAATTAAAAGTCTGGCCGTGCTGTTTGTTATCGGCGTCTTCTACACCACCGGAATTGTTTAAGGAGAATCATCATGAACTTAACGGGAAAAACCGCTCTGGTTACCGGCTCTACCAGCGGCATTGGATTAGGCATCGCACAGGTGCTGGCGCAAGCGGGCGCTACCCTGATCCTTAACGGATTTGGTGATGTGGAAGCCGCCAAAGATGCCATTGCGCAGTATGGCAAAACGCCAGGCTATCATGGCGCGGACCTGAGCGATGAAGCGCAAATTGCCGACATGATGCGCTATGCCGATAGCGAATTTGGCGGGGTGGATATTCTGGTCAACAATGCCGGGATCCAGCATGTTTCACCGGTGGAGACCTTCCCGGTTGATAAATGGAACGCGATTATCGCCATTAACCTCTCTTCTGTCTTTCATACCACGCGCCTGGCGCTTCCCGGCATGCGTGCGCGTAACTGGGGACGCATCATCAATATCGCTTCTGTTCATGGCCTGGTGGCTTCAAAAGAGAAATCCGCCTATGTGGCGGCGAAGCACGGCGTGGTGGGATTAACCAAAACCATTGCGCTGGAGACCGCGCAGACGGGTATCACCTGCAATGCGCTGTGCCCCGGTTGGGTGCTTACGCCGTTGGTCCAGCAGCAAATCGATAAACGTATTGCCGAAGGCGCTGAGCCTGACGCCGCGCGTGACGCCCTGCTGGCGGAAAAACAGCCGTCGCGCGAATTCGTCACGCCGCAACAGTTGGGTGAGCTTGCGCTATTTTTGTGCTCAGACGGGGCGTCGCAGGTGCGTGGTGTGGCGTGGAATATGGATGGCGGCTGGGTGGCACAATAAAGATATCTGGTGCCGGATAAGACCCCGTCGCATCCGGCACACCATCTTTACGATTTTAACTGATAATCCAGCGTGATTTCCGCGTTCAGTACCTGTGATACCGGGCAGCCGGCTTTTGCTTTCTGGATGATGCCGTCAAACGTGGCGGCATCTATCCCCGGGACGCTCACCTGACTGTGTAGCGCGACTTTGGTGATAGCAAATCCGGCATCCACTTTATCCAGAGAAACATCGGCAGTGGTATCAATGGCATCTGGGGTAAAACCCGCTTCGCCCAGCATGAGCGAAAGCGCCATTGAGAAGCAGGCTGCATGCGCCGCGCCAATCAACTCTTCAGGATTGGTGCCTTTCGCCCCTTCAAATCGGGTATTAAACCCATACGGTTGCTGATTCAACACCCCACTTTCGGTCGACACGGTACCTTTACCGCGCTTAATATCGCCTTCCCAGTGTGCCTGACCTTTCTTATGGATAGTCATTACCGCTCTCCTGTGTTGTCGTTGGAGTTACAAGTATAGGACGGCTGAGAAAAAGCATGGCACATACGGGATAGTTCTCATTTGCCGCTTAAGCATTGACCTTTCAGCTGAAATGACCGACCATCCAGAAAGCCGCTATTTTTAACATCGGCTTTCTATCAGGTTGTATTTCGTCCGTTCTCATACGGACTCGCCCTTGAAACCAGTAACAGGATTAAGGAGTTAGAATGAAATCGAACCGTCAGGCCCGTCATATTCTCGGACTGGACCACAAAATCTCAAACCAACGCAAAGTCGTGACCGAAGGTGACAAAACCAACGTGGTCAATAATCCTACCGGAAGAAAGCGCCGCGCTGACGGCAAATAGCCTTTCGCACGTCTGACTGAATAACGAGATAAACACCATTGCAACCGCAGTGGTGTTTTTGCTTATAAAACCCCTTAACCCATTCACAATGCTTTATACTTCGGCCGTTTCCCTGGCGGACAGGCCACATACGATCATAAAGAGTGCCAGGGACGGTTATTCAAAAAAGAGTGAGTGACATGGAAAACGAAACTAAAAAACTGCGTTCCCTTTACATCCCCTACGCTGGCCCGGTTCTGCTGGAATTCCCTTTACTGAATAAAGGGAGTGCTTTCAGTGCGGAAGAACGCCGTAACTTCAACCTGCTGGGGTTACTGCCGGAAGTGGTCGAGACGATTGAAGAACAGGCTGAACGCGCCTGGATCCAATATCAGGGATTCAAAACCGAAATCGATAAACATATTTACCTGCGCAACATCCAGGACACCAACGAAACCCTGTTTTACCGGCTAGTGCATAATCACCTTGATGAGATGATGCCAGTTATCTATACCCCAACGGTCGGCGCGGCCTGTGAGCGTTTCTCCGAGATTTATCGTCGCGCGCGCGGCGTGTTTATCTCTTATCAGAACCGCCACAATATGGACGATATCCTGCAAAACGTTCCTAACCACAATATCAAGGTCATCGTTGTCACCGATGGGGAACGTATTTTGGGTCTTGGCGATCAGGGGATCGGCGGGATGGGTATTCCAATCGGTAAACTGTCGCTGTATACCGCGTGTGGTGGGATCAGCCCGGCCTACACCCTGCCGGTGGTACTGGACGTCGGAACCAACAACCAGCAACTGCTCAACGATCCGCTGTATATGGGCTGGCGTAATCCGCGTATCACCGATGATGAATACTACGAATTTGTCGATGAATTCATCCAGGCCGTGAAGCATCGCTGGCCGGACGTGCTGTTGCAGTTTGAAGACTTCGCACAGAAAAACGCCATGCCGCTGTTGACCCGCTATCGCGATGAAATTTGCTCGTTTAACGACGATATTCAGGGTACCGCTGCGGTAACCGTTGGCACGCTGATTGCGGCCAGCCGTGCTGCCGGTAGCCAGTTAAGCGAACAGAACATTGTCTTCCTCGGGGCAGGTTCCGCCGGTTGCGGAATTGCCGAGCAGATCATCGCGCAAATCCAGCGTGAAGGTTTAAGCGAAGAAGCGGCGCGTCAACGCGTGTTTATGGTCGATCGCTTCGGCCTGTTAACCGATAAGATGCCGAACCTGCTCTCTTTCCAGACCAAACTGGTGCAAAAACGCGAAAATCTGCAGCACTGGGATACGCAAGAAGATGTGCTGTCGTTACTCGATGTGGTACGCAACGTTAAGCCGGACATCCTGATTGGTGTTTCCGGACAGACTGGCCTGTTTACCGAAGAGATCATTCGCGAAATGCATAAGCATTGCCCGCGTCCGATCGTCATGCCGCTGTCTAACCCGACTTCCCGCGTAGAAGCCACGCCACAGGATATTATCGCCTGGACCGAGGGTAACGCGCTGGTTGCGACCGGTAGCCCGTTTGCACCGGTACTGTGGAAAGAGAAAATCTATCCCATTGCCCAATGTAACAACGCCTATATCTTCCCGGGTATTGGTCTGGGGGTCATTGCTTCTGGCGCATCGCGTATCACCGATGAAATGCTGATGTCGGCCAGTGAAACGCTGGCGCAGTATTCACCGCTGGTGCTCAACGGCGAAGGACTGGTGTTACCTGAGCTGAAAGATATTCAGACCGTTTCCCGCGCCATCGCGTTTGCCGTCGGTAAAATGGCCCAGCAGCAAGGCGTGGCGGTGAAAACCTCCGCCGAAGCGCTGCAACAGGCGATTGACGATAATTTCTGGCAGGCAGAATACCGCGACTACCGTCGTACCTCTATCTGACGGTTTGCCCGGCGGCACTCTGCTGCCGGGCGCTCAGAACTTGCGCGACTGCGTGACTTACGATTACACTTTCACCATCGATTAACATTTGGAAAATAATAAGGAGGATACTTATGCTGTACTGTGAACGTTTTATCGTTTCACATGCTTTTGGCGATCGCCAGTGCTCAAGCGTTATCGGTATCGTGCTGCGATAACTTCTGCTTGAGCGAAGCTAACTTCTAAATCCCCTTCTCTCGGGCTTACCGGGTTATCGTCAGCGATGTTTGACGAGGCGTTTTTACGCCTGTAACTCTTGAGTAAGCAACAATGAGCACATTACTAACCGCACAATCCTTACACGTTGATACGGCATTCGGCACGCTATTCGACGATCTTTCCTTTACCCTGAAAAAAGGCGACCGCATCGGGCTTATCGGCTACAACGGCTGCGGCAAAAGCACGCTGTTAAAACTGCTCGATGCCACAATTTCGCCGACCAGTGGGGTTATCGCGCAGGCAAATCACTGCCATCTCGCCCGTGTAGAACAACATCTGCCTGACGAAATACTGCCGCTCACGCTGCAGGAAGCCGTTCTGGCTCAACTGCCCGAGCATGAACGCGCAGGTCAGCAGTGGCGAGTTGAAGCACTGCTCGCCGAAATGGGGTTCACGCCGGAGAATTTATCTCTGACAGCACACACGCTGAGCGGCGGCCAACACACGCGTCTGTTATTGGCGCGGGCGCTGATGCGAAACCCTGACCTGCTGCTGCTGGATGAGCCGGGTAACCACCTGGATCTGCCAACATTACTGTGGCTGGAACAGTTCTTACAAAACTGGTCTGGCAGTTTTGTGGTGGTTTCCCACGACCCGCAGCTGTTAGACGCGGTGACTCACGGAACCTGGATCCTGCGCGATCGAACTCTTCATGCCTTCGATCTGCCCTGTAGCGCGGCGCGTCAGGCTCTGGCAGAAAGAGACACCAGCGATGCTCTGCGCCATAAGGCTGAGCAAAAGGAGATAGACCGGGTGACCGCCAGCGCCAAACGGCTGGCTACCTGGGGGCGGGTCTACGACAACGAAGATCTTTCCCGCAAGGCCAAGCAGATGGAAAAACAGGTACAGCGCCTGAAAGAGGTACAGACTGAAGTGACGTCAGGAAGTCAGTGGACACTAACATTGCAGGGAGATGCCCTGCGTGCGGATCGTTTGCTGGAGATGACTAATCTGTCCGTGGCCCCTGCTCCCGACGCTGATACGCTGTTTTCCATTGCCGGTCTCCGGTTAAAAAGCGGCGATCGCGTGGCGATTGTCGGGCGCAACGGTTGTGGGAAATCATCGTTGTTAAGGCTTATCTGGCAACAGTTTCACTCACAACTGGCATCACCTTCACTGGTGTTGCACCCGCGCGTTACGTTGGGGTATTACGACCAGACGCTGCACCAACTCGCAGATAACGATTCGTTATTTGACGCGCTGGAGCCGTTTGCTCCGCAGCCTGATATCCGCAAAATGGCGCTGATTAGCGCGGGTTTTCCGTGGGTTCGTCACGCGCAGCGGATCAGTTCCCTAAGCGGCGGTGAGCGCTCCCGGCTGCTGTTTGTTGGGCTAACGCTTGCGCGCTACAGCCTGCTGATGCTCGATGAACCGACCAACCATCTGGATCTGGAAGGTAAAGAGGCGTTAGCAGAAACGCTGCAAAGCTATAACGGCGGCGTGTTGTTGGTCAGTCACGACCGTCAGCTTATCAGCCAAAGCTGTAACCGGTTTTGGCTGATTGACAAGGGCGAACTCAGTGAATGGCACGATCTGGACGCGGTCAATGCGCGTATTCGGGAAACATCCTCGGAGATAACCGTTCCCAAAACGGTGGTCGATGCTAGAGCCGAAATAAGCGGTGACAGCGATGGATTGCTGGAACAACTTCTTGAGCTGGAGCAGCGTCTGGCTGACGATCTTGCCCGCAAGCCGAAACATCAAAAGCCGCTGTTACAGGCGCAATGGCGTGAGGAGATTGAGCGCCTGAACTCACAACTGGAGTAAACCGTATTGCCGGATGGCAGCCTACATCAGCAAAATGCGCGTGTAGGCCCGTCATCCGGCTTATCTTTTGTTATTGCGGTTTTTTCTCTTTCCAGGCATCCCAGGCCTGCTTGATCTCTTGCTTTGCCGTAGCGGCGTCATTGAAACCGTTTAATTCGACCTTCTTGCGCCCTTCCGGCAGATCTTTGTATACGCGGAAGAAAGATTCCAGACGTTGAACTTCAATCTTGGGCAGGTCGCTTAACTCTTTGATGTTGTCATAAGTGGGGTCAATTTTGCTGGCCGGAACGGCGACAATTTTATCGTCCTTTTCACCGCCGTCGATCATCTTCAGTACGCCTATAGCCCGCAGCTTAATCAACGTTCCCGGGGCCAGCGGCGCGCGGGTATAAAAGATAACATCCAGCGGATCGCCGTCACCGGCTAAAGACTGGGTTAGTGAACCGTAGTTGGCGGGATAGGCAACCGGCATTGACTGGAAGCGATCGGCCACGATAAAACCGGTTTTGGCGTCGGTTTCATATTTAATCATTCCACCTGCCGGGATTTCGGTTACGGCATAAAACTCTTCCGGGTTATTTTCCGGCTGAGGAAATTCGAGGATGTTCTGCGCCTGAGCGGACGCACAAAGAAACGCGCTGACTGCGAGTAATTTTTTCACCAGATGCATTGTCTTTTAACTCTTCTATTATTGGAAAGACAATACCTTACGTTCAGCAGATGACAGAAACATGACGTTTTTTTGGCAAATAAATATCCTCCGGCATAGCCGGAGGTTTTTCGGATGCGCCTATAAGGCTCTGTTACCAGCCGCGCCCTAACAGGCGCATACGATCTGACATTTGCATCAGACTTCGTTACTTACGGCCCGTAAACGGGCTACCCGCATAAGGGATCGATAACTGCTCACCCATTTTATCTTCTGCAAGCTGGTGCTTTATGTATTCCTGTATCTTCACCGTGTTCTTACCCACCTTATCTACGTAGTATCCCCGGCACCAGAACTCTCTATTCCTGTACTTGAATTTCATATCCCCAAACTGTTCATACAGCATCAGACTGCTTTTCCCTTTCAGATACCCCATAAAGCCGGATACGCTTATTTTGGGTGGGATTTCCACAAGCATATGGATATGATCCGCACAGCATTCCGCTTCCAGGATCCGCACGTTTTTCCACTCACACAGCTTTCTTAAGATGCTGCCTATCGCCCTGCGTTTCTCCCCGTAGAATGCTTGTCTTCGGTATTTGGGCGCAAAAACTATGTGATATTTACAGTTCCATCGGGTGTGCGCTAAGCTCTTTTCGTCCCCCATTGGGACCCCCTTTTGATTTCTTGTTAAACATTTGCAGTTGCCAGACCGCAATGTGTTTTAACAAATCAAAAGGGGTTTTAATAACTGGCCCAAAGCTGAAAGCTTTCCGGAACCCCCAGCCTAGCTGGGGGTTTTCTGTGCACAAAAAATGGCGCTACAGGTGTAGCGCCATTACGATCAGGGCACGTCAGGAGTTAGTTAACCCCTTCCTCGCTCTCTTTTTTCGCTTCTTGTCGTTCAACTTCGCGATACCAGCGTGGGTGATGTTTCTTCGCCCAGCGACGGCTCACTTTCCCTTCAACCATGCCTTTAATCGATCCTTTCACCCAGAATGCCATATACATGTGGATGAGGATGGCGTGCATCAGGATAATCCCCGCAGCCGCATGGATAAGCAGGCTATAGCGCACGACCTGCATCGGGAAGAACTGCGCAAAGTACGGACGCCAGATAATGATGCCGGTGATCAGCAGCACGAAAATCATGCTCATGATCGACCAGAACATCATTTTCTGCCCGGCATTGTATTTACCCACGTCCGCCACTTTGTGTTCATTGCCTTTCAGCACTTCCACAATGTTTTTCAGCCACGGGATATCTTTTTTATCCGGGATGTTGTGGTGAACAAAGCGTACAAACATGAACATCAGCGCCACAAAGATCAGCAGTCCGAAGAACGGGTGCAAAATGCGCCCCATCTGCGGCGTACCGAAGGTCTGCGTCAGCCATTGCAGAGTCGGGAAGAAAAACGAAATCCCCGACAACGCCACCAGGAAGAAGCAGATCACCACCGTCCAGTGACAGGCGCGGTCGATAAACTTCGTGCGCACAATCATTTTCGACTTACTCATGATGATCCTCCTCGTCGTCGTCCACTTCCTTATTCGGACCGATACCAATGTAGTGGTAAATCAGTCCGGCGAAGGTGGCGATAAATCCGGCAGCGGCCAGCGGTTTCAGCGCCCCTTTCCACAGATTGATAGAGGTATCGATCTGCGGTTCTTTCGGCAGGCCGTGATACAGCTCCGGCTGGTTGGCATGATGCAGAACGTACATCACGTGCGTGCCACCCACACCTTCCGGGTTGTAGACACCGGCATGTTCATAACCGCGTGCTTTCAGTTTTGCCACACGCTGTTCGCCCATTTCCAGCATTTCCTGCTTGGTGCCGAAATGGATTGCCCCGGTCGGACAGGTCTTCACGCAGGCAGGTTCCTGCCCGACGCTGACGCGGTCCACACAAAGCGTACATTTATATACGCGGTTATCCTCTTTATTGAGGCGCGGAATATTAAATGGACACCCGGCAATACAGTAGCCGCAGCCAATGCAGTGCTCTGACTGAAAATCAACAATCCCGTTGGCGTACTGGATGATAGCCCCGGCAGACGGGCATGCCTTCAGGCAGCCCGGATCTTCACAGTGCATACAGCCGTCTTTACGAATCAACCACTCGAGTTTGCCGTTCTGTTCGGTTTCGGTAAACCGCATCACCGTCCAGGACTTGGCGCTAAGATCGGCAGGGTTGTCATACACCCCGACGCAGTGGCCGACTTCATCGCGGATATCATTCCACTCTGAGCATGCCACCTGACAGGCCTTACAGCCTATACAGGTGGAAACGTCGATCAGCTTTGCGACCTCAGCTTTGTAATCACGGGCCTGAGGCGGCGGCGTGATGGCGTTTGTTGCGGACCGTTTGATGATGTCCTGCGTTTCCATAGACATATGTTCGCCTCCCTTACGCCTTCTCGATGTTAACTAAAAACGCTTTGTATTCCGGCGTTTGCGAGTTTGCATCACCGACATTCGGCGTCAGGGTGTTGGCGATATAGCCTTTACGCGCGACTCCTTCAAAGCCCCAGTGGATCGGGATCCCAACCGTTTCAACCTGCTGACCGTTGACGTGCAGAGTACGCAGACGACGGGTAACCACGGCAACTGCGCGAATAAATCCACGCTTGCTGCTAACTTTGACGTGATCACCGTTGGAGATCCCCTTCGCTGCCGCCAGCGTTTCGCTGATTTCCACAAACTGCTCTGGCTGGGCAATCGCATTCAGCAATGCGTGCTTGGTCCAGGTATGGAAATGTTCGGTCAGACGATAGGTCGTCCCGACGTACGGGAAGTCCTGTTTCGTGCCCATGCGTAACTTATCCGCTTCGTACAGACGCGCTGCCGGGTTGGAGATCACGTTCGGATGCAGCGGGTTCGTACCCAGCGGCGTTTCCATCGGCTCGTAGTGTTCCGGGAACGGACCTTCCGCCATCTTATCGATAGCGAACAGACGACCCAGCCCTTCCGGCTGCATAATAAACGGATTGGTGCCACTGCCCGGTGCTGCGGTGTTGAAGTCCGGGATATCGTTCCCCGTCCACTTCGTGCCGTTCCACTGGATCAGCATGCGTTTTGGATCCCATGGCTTACCTTGCGGGTCCGCCGAAGCGCGGTTATACAACACGCGACGGTTTAACGGCCATGCCCAGGCCCAGCCCAGCGTATTACCGAGACCTGACGGGTCGGCGTTATCGCGATTGGCCATCTGGTTGCCCTGCTCGGTCCAGCTACCGGTATAAATCCAGCAGGACGATGACGTAGACCCATCATCGCGCAGAAGCGCAAAGCTGCTGAGTAACTGGCCTTTCTTCGCAACCAGCACACCGTTGGCATCATAGAGATCTTCCAGCGCATAGCCGTTGTTCTCTTTTGCCACTTCCTCGGAGTGCGGTTCGTCCGGCTGCTTATAGTTCCAGCTCATTTTCAGCACGGGTTCTACGGCTTTACCGCCTTCAGTGCGATACATGTCGCGCAGACGGTGATAAATACCGGCCAGAATTTCGCCGTCGTTGCGGGCTTCACCCGGGGCATCCTGACCTTTCCAGTGCCACTGCAGCCAGCGACCGGAGTTGGCGATGGAGCCGTCCTCTTCCGCAAAGCAGGTGGATGGCAAACGGAAGACTTCGGTCTGAATAGAAGCCGGATCAACGTCGTTTGATTCACCGTGGTTCTGCCAGAACGTAGAGGTTTCGGTCACCAGCGGATCGATAATCACCAGATACTTCAGTTTGCTCAGGCACTGCACCACTTTGTTTTTGTCCGGGAAGGACGCGACCGGGTTAAAGCCCTGACAGATGTAGCCGGTGACTTTCCCGCTATCCATCATGTTGAAGTATTTGATGACGTCGTAGGACTGATCCCACTTCGGCAGCCACTCAAAGCCCCAGTCGTTTTCTTTCTGCGCCGCATTGCCGTAGAAAGATTTCATCAGGCTGACGAAGAATTTCGGGTAGTTGCCCCAGTAGTTCACCTGATCGGCCAACGTCGCTTTTGGCGTGTTAGCAGCCAGATAGGTTTGCAGATCGGCCTGTTTCTCTGACGGCAGCGTCAGGTAGCCTGGCAGACTGGTAGATAGCAGCCCTAAGTCGGTTAAACCCTGAATGTTGGAGTGACCGCGTAAAGCGTTGACCCCGCCACCTGCCATCCCCATGTTGCCGAGCAGCAACTGGATCATCGCCATGGTACGGATGTTCTGCGCCCCGACGGTATGCTGTGTCCAGCCCAGCGCATACAGGAACGTGGTGGTGCGATCCGCTGCGCTGGTGGAAGCCAGCACTTCGCAAACTTTCAGGAAGTCTTCTTGTGGCGTACCGCAGATGTTTTCCACCACATCCGGCGTGTAGCGGGAAACGTGCTGTTTTAGCAGATTCCAGACACAGCGAGGATGGCTTAACGTTTCATCGCGTTTCGCGTAGCCGTTTTCATCGAACTGGTAGTTCCAGGACGATTTATCGTATTGGCGTTTTTTCGCGTCGTAACCGCTGAACAGGCCGTCTTCAAAAGCAAAATCATCCCGCACCAGCAGGCTGGCGTTGGTGTAATGCTTAACGTATTCAGCGTTGATTTTTTTGTTTTCAATCAGATACAGCAAGACGCCGGACAGGAACGTAATGTCCGTGCCGGAACGAATTGGCGCGTAAATATCCGCTACCGAGGCTGTACGTGTAAAACGGGGGTCAACAACAATTAGCGTGGCATCATTGTTGTTTTTAGCTTCCATCGCCCAGCGGAATCCCACCGGATGTGCTTCAGCGGCGTTACCGCCCATCACCATCACGACGTTGGCGTTTTTAATATCAACCCAGTGGTTGGTCATCGCACCGCGACCAAATGTTGGAGCAAGACTTGCTACCGTTGGTCCGTGTCAGACGCGCGCCTGGTTGTCTACTGCCAGCATGCCGAGTGAGCGCACAAATTTTTGCGTCAGCATGCCGGTTTCATTACTTGCCGCAGATGCGCACAGCATCCCGGTAGAAAGCCAGCGGTTTACCGTTACGCCCTGCTCATTCTTCTCAATAAAGTTGGCGTCGCGGTCAGTTTTCATCAGCTTCGCGATACGGGTGAAAGCCTCATCCCAGCTGATACGCTGCCATTTGTCGGAGCCTGGAGCGCGATATTCCGGGTAACGCAGACGGTTTTCACTGTGCACGTAGTCCAGTAATCCTGCGCCCTTAGGGCATAATGCCCCACGGCTCACCGGATGATCCGGATCCCCTTCAATATGGTAAATCGACTCTTTGGCGTTTTTTGCTCCATCTCCCAGGCTATACATTAATAGCCCGCAACCTACGGAACAGTATGTGCAGGTGTTTCGGATCTCTTTGGCGCGCAACAGCTTATAGTTTCGCGCCTGAGCCAGTGCCATTTTGGGTGCAAAACCCAGAGCGGCTACTGTTGTTCCCGCCATACCGCCCGCGCAGATTTTAAAAAATTGTCTGCGGCTGACGTCCATTGCTTTCCTCTTTTTTGCAGGGATTCGTACAGGAAATCTCTCAAATTGCGCCAGCGCGGCATGATTGAAAGATGACATGTACAACTTCGCGACGAAACTATCAGCTATATCCATATTTTTTTTGCGTCAAATCAATAACGAAACGGTTCCGCTACTAAATAGTGCACTTCGCTTAACCTTTGTACCCATAAGGGAGTAGACAAAAGGGAATTAATTAGCGCGCTACGGTGTAAAGGTGCTATACATTTCAGCTTAATTTTTGCCAGTACCATGGACAGACAATCAGCATGACAAAACAAAAAGCAACGTTAATTGGGCTTATTGCCATCGTGCTCTGGAGCACGATGGTCGGGCTTATTCGTGGGGTAAGCGAAGGACTGGGGCCGGCAGGCGGCGCGGCGATGATTTTTACATTAAGCGGCCTGTTGCTGATATTTACCGTCGGATTCCCAAATATCAGAAAAATTCCTGTGCGATATTTAATCGCCGGTAGCGTGCTTTTTGTTAGCTATGAAATATGCTTAGCGCTGGCCCTGGGCTATGCCGCCACTCGTCACCAGGCTATTGAAGTCGGTATGGTCAATTATCTCTGGCCAAGTCTGACAATATTATTCGCCATCTTATTTAATGGCCAAAAAACAACCTGGTTGGTGATTCCCGGATTAATCATCGCATTGACCGGGGTTTGTTGGGTGTTGGGGGGCGAAAACGGCCTCAATCCTGGAGAAATTATCAGCAATGTTGCCAGCAGTCCGCTTAGCTATTTCCTCGCCTTTCTCGGCGCTTTTATCTGGGCAACGTATTGCACGGTGACCAATAAATATGCAAAAGGTTTTAACGGCATCACCGTGTTCGTTTTACTAACGGCGGCAAGTTTGTGGGTTTACTATTTTATTACGCCTCAACCGGAAATGGTTTTCAGCACTTCGGTGACGATTAAAATGTTCACTGCAGCATTAACGTTAGGATTTGCCTATGCCGCGTGGAATATTGGCATTTTGCATGGCAACGTGACCGTTATGGCCGTCGGATCTTATTTTACTCCAGTGCTGTCCTCTGCGCTGGCGGCAGTGTTGCTCAGTGCCCCGCTGTCACTATCCTTCTGGCAAGGAGCGCTGATGGTCTGCGCGGGGTCTCTGCTTTGCTGGCTGGCAACACGCCGTGCCTGAAAAAAAGTCGGGTTTTATCACAAACAAATAAAATCCGGCTATACTTTAGACAATTTAATGAATAATAATTGTTCATTCCACTGCGGTTTATGTTTATATTTGTTTAATTAAATGTTAAATGCATGGAAATTAATTAACACCCGAAAGTATTACTCGGTCATCTATATCTCTTCACATGTATATATTACACCTGCGAAACTAACGCCATTTAAATCATAGCCTGCACAATAGTTCCCCATGTAAATATACCCATTCCGATCTGTCACATATTAAGATTAATACAATCAGCTATATTATGTAGATCTGGATCACACAACTTCAAATATTTCGCAATATTATGAAACTTATTATTGAACTTATACCACTGCGTCATTTAAAAATGGTTTGCCATTGACGAACCCCTTCGTTTAGCAATGGTTTAGGAAACACACCAAGAAATAATTATAAGGATTATTTAGAATGAAACTTAAATTAGTTGCAGTGGCAGTGACTAGCCTGTTGGCGGCAGGTGCGGTAAACGCAGCTGAGGTATATAACAAAGACGGTAACAAACTGGACCTGTACGGTAAAGTTCACGCTCAGCACTACTTCTCTAACGATACCAGCAGCGATGGCGACAAAACTTACGCGCGTCTGGGCTTCAAAGGCGAAACTCAGATCAACGACCAACTGGTTGGTTTTGGTCAGTGGGAATATGAATTCAAAGGCAACCGTTCTGAAGATCAGGGTTCCGACAAAGATAAAACCCGTCTGGCATTCGCTGGCCTGAAATTCGCTGAATACGGTTCTTTCGACTACGGTCGTAACTACGGCGTAGCTTACGACATCGGCGCATGGACCGACGTTCTGCCAGAGTTCGGTGGCGATACCTGGACCCAGACTGACGTCTTCATGACTGGTCGTACTACTGGCGTTGCAACCTACCGTAACACCGACTTCTTCGGTCTGGTTGAAGGTCTGAACTTTGCTGCTCAGTACCAGGGCAAAAACGACCGTAACGACGTTCAGGAAGCTAACGGCGACGGCTTTGGTCTGTCTACTACCTATGAGTACGAAGGCTTCGGCGTAGGTGCAACCTATGCGAAATCTGACCGTACCGACGAGCAGAACAACCATAACAGCATCTTCAAAGCTAACGGCGCAAACGCTGAAGTATGGGCTGCTGGCCTGAAATATGATGCGAACAACATCTACCTGGCAACCACCTACTCCGAAACTCGCAACATGACCACCTATGGCTCTAAAGTTGCTGGTATCGCTGAGAAAGCACAGAACTTTGAAGCAGTTGCTCAGTACCAGTTCGACTTCGGTCTGCGTCCGTCCGTTGCTTACCTGAAATCCAAAGGTAAAGACATTGCAGTCTTCGGCGACCAGGATCTGGTTGAATACGTAGACCTGGGCGCGACCTACTACTTCAACAAAAACATGTCCACCTTCGTTGATTACAAAATCAACCTGCTGGATGCCAACAACTTCACAAGAGCTGCCGGTGTAAGCACTGACAACATCGTTGCTGTTGGTCTGAACTACCAGTTCTAATTTTGTTGTAGTCTGAATACAAAGCCAGTCCTTCCAGGGCTGGCTTTTTCTCTTAATGTAGACTCGGTCATAAGGAGTATGCCGTGCAGACATTCACTGGTCGTTGTCTTTGCGGACAGAGTCATTTTACCGTCGACGTCGAAATGCTGGATGTCTATGCCTGTCATTGTACGCTCTGCCAGAAGTGGTCAGGTGGCATCGCTATGTATCTGGAAGCCAGCGCTCAGCCGCTGATGTCGCCAGATTCAGCAGAACCTTCGCACTTCCCTTCTTCAAATCGTGGTGAACGTTTCTTCTGTTCCGGTTGCGGGTGCCCGCTGTGGTTTACCCTAACGGGTAGCGATCGTTATTTTGTGCCGTGGACGCTGCTGGAGCTGAATGAGGTGGATCGCCGCCGCCTGGTTTTAGCGGCAGAGATCTATACGGAAACACAGCCTGCGTTCTGGAGGCTGACGGGGCAATACGCTCGACTGAGTGGGAAAGAAGTCGAAGAGATGGATTACCCCTGTCATTTAGCCCATTAGTTATTGACGCTGTACCTTTGCCAGACTGAACCACATTCCTACCGCTAATACGATAAGCATGCTGCCGGCGCTGCTTAAGGCCACGCTGTGCGACCAGGTAAAGGCTTCTTTAGCAGCCGACAGCAACGCCTCACTCAGCGACGACGGGAGCGAGTGCGCCAGTTGCACCGCCTCACCCATTGACGATGAGGCTCGTTCTATCTCCTGTGGATTAAGTCCGACAGGCGGCAGAATCGAGGCTGAAAAGCTGCGGCTCAACAACAAACCAAAGATAGCGATCCCAAGCCCGGCCCCCAGTTCATAAGCCATTGTCTCAATGGCGCCCGCGGCTGCGGCTTTTTCTGCCGGGGCTGCCGCCATGATAGCCGCCGTTGAGGCCAGCAGCGCACTGGCGGCGCTGAAACCGAGCAAAGCCATTAATATCCAGGCTTGAATCTGCTGAGTACTGAAATCTGTCATCGCCAGGCCGTAAAAACTGACGGCGCTAAGCGCCATACCCGCCGTTGCCACACAACGTAATCCCAGGCGTGACACCAGCATACCTGCAATGGGGCCGCTGAAGCCGCTTGCCAGCATCACCGGCAGCATAAACAGTCCCGCCTGATACGGTGTTAAACCATGAACAAACTGTAGCTCCTGAGCCATCAGTAACTCGAAACCCACCAGAGTTATCATCGCGGTCATCGCCATCACAACGCCGCTTAAGATGATGCGATGCGTGAACAGCCGCATATCTATCATCGGGCGGGAAGCGGCAAGCTGGATGCGGACAAACTGCCACAACAGTAACGCGCCGGTTAACAGCGTCAACGCAATGGCAGCGGTCGCCGTATGCCCTTTCAGCGCGGTTTTAGCGCTGTAAACCAGCAGCAGAATGGCGACAATCAACATTACCGCATGACCGAAATTTAACGACTGATCGCGACGTCCGGCCTGGCGCGGCACTAAGCGTGCGGTTAAGGCCATTACCACCAGGACAATCGGCACATTAATTAAGAACACGGATCCCCAGTAGAAGTGCTCCAGCAGCATTCCACCAACCAGTGGGCCAAATGCCGCACCGCCGGAACCCACGGCCGCCCAGACACCGAGCGCCATATTGCGATGCCGTTGCTCAGCGAATGTGGCGCGAATACCCGCAAGCGTTGCCGGAACAATCATCGCCGCCCCAATCGCCAATACGGCCCGAGTGGCAATCAGCCAACCCGCGCTGTGGGCAAAGGCAGCGGCCAGCGATGCGAGGCCAAATAATCCGCCCCCTAACAGCAGCAAACGTTTAAAGCCGATACGATCGCCCAGCGCGCCCATTGGCAATACCATTCCGGCCATTACCAGAGAATAAATATCAATGATCCACAGCAGCTCGTTACCACTGGCACCCAGCGTCATACTCAGCGTGGGCGCGGCAACGTGCAGCACCGTTGCATCAATCGCAACAGGGATGTAGACCAGTACAATAATGACTAACGTTAACCACTGACGAAACATAAAACTCCCTAACGAAACTGAAACTGGACACGTGTCCAGCTTTAGCGATCCTACGGAAATTTGAACGTATGTCCAACTTTTTGTTAGACTGCGTGCTATACGGGTACAGGAGGAAAGATGAGCTATCTGAATCGGGACGAACGTCGGGAAGTCATTTTGCAAGCGGCCATGCGTGTCGCGCTTGAGGAAGGATTTACTGCGATGACGGTGCGGCGTATTGCCACGGAAGCTCAGGTGTCCACCGGGCAGGTACACCATCACTTTACCTCTGCGGGTGAGTTAAAATCCCTCGCGTTTGTGCAACTGATACGGACCCTTCTGGATGCCGAACAGGTCAGTGATAACGCCAGCTTCCGCGAACGACTGCATGCTATGTTGGGCAGCGAAGATGGCGGGTTCGAACCCTACATTAAACTGTGGCGCGAAGCGCAGGTCCTGGCGGATAAAGATCCGGAAATCAAAAGCGCCTACCTGCTAACCATGCGGATGTGGCATGAAGAAACCGCCGCTATCATCACTCAAGGACAGAGTGCAGGTGAATTCTCAGCAATACCGGATGCGGCCGAGGTGGCCTGGCGCTTAATCGCATTGGTTTGCGGCCTGGATGGCATCTATGTCTTAGGCATTGAGGAAATGGCCGACCCTGCATTCGAACGCCATTTGGATCGTATGATTACGTTAGAGTTAGTTAATTGATGTTATAGATGAATTAATAATACATCTTTTATTTTTACAATTGGTAACACTTAAGCAACATGTAATTCCCTCATCACGCCGCGTTATTGCGCTTTTTTATCTATTCTTTCAGTCAATATTCCCAAAACTTTTCAATAGTTTCTAAAAAGAACTCGCGCGGCGCTGTATGCGTTTATTTCTTTTTCATGAACGGCATGGGCATGGAGAATAATATGTCAGCATCAAATGAGAAAAATAATCGTTATCTTTTAACTGACTGGAAACCGGAGAACCCCGCCTTTTGGGAAAACAAAGGTAAGCATATTGCACGCAGAAACCTCTGGATATCAGTAAGTTGTCTGTTGCTGGCGTTCTGCGTCTGGATGTTGTTTAGCGCCGTGGCCGTCAATCTGAATAAAATTGGTTTTAATTTCACCACTGACCAACTGTTTTTATTAACGGCATTGCCTTCTCTTTCTGGCGCAATATTGCGCGTTCCCTACTCCTTTATGGTACCTATATTTGGTGGGCGCCGGTGGACCATTTTTAGCACGATTATTCTGGTTATTCCCTGCGTCTGGCTCGGTTTTGCCGTGCAAAATAACGCTACTCCGTTTGGCGTATTTATTATCATTGCGCTGATGTGTGGTTTTGCTGGCGCAAACTTTGCCTCCAGCATGGGTAATATCAGCTTTTTCTTCCCCAAAGCTAAACAAGGCAGCGCATTAGGCGTTAACGGTGGTCTCGGCAACCTTGGCGTCAGCGTGATGCAGTTGATCGCGCCGCTAGTGATCTTTCTGCCTATCTTTACCTTTTTGGGCGTACAGGGCGTACCGCAAGCCGACGGCTCGTTATTGTCGCTGGCCAATGCCGCATGGATTTGGGTTCCGTTACTGCTGATAGCCACCTTAGCAGCAGGCATGGGAATGAACGATATTGCCAGTTCGAAGGCCTCAATTGCTTCCCAGTTGCCGGTCCTCAAGCGTTTTCATCTGTGGTTATTAAGCCTGCTGTATCTCGCCACCTTCGGTTCATTTATCGGCTTTTCGGCAGGCTTTGCCATGCTGGCGAAAACTCAGTTCCCGGACGTGAATATCCTGCAACTGGCGTTCTTCGGCCCCTTCATCGGCGCTCTTGCGCGATCGGCAGGCGGCGTGATCTCTGACAAATTCGGCGGTGTGCGCGTCACGTTAATTAACTTCATCTTTATGGCGTTGTTTAGCGCCCTGCTGTTCCTCACCCTGCCTGGGTCAGGCGAAGGAAACTTTGTCGCCTTCTACCTGGTGTTTATGGGCTTGTTCCTGACTGCGGGTCTGGGAAGCGGCTCAACCTTCCAGATGATCGCGGTGATCTTTCGCAAAATCACCATATACCGGGTGAAGCTGCACGGTGGTACTGAAGAACAGGCCCAACGTGAGGCGGTAACCGATACCGCTGCCGCGCTGGGATTCATCTCTGCTATTGGCGCTGTGGGGGGCTTTTTCATCCCCAAAGCGTTTGGTTCATCGCTGGCGCTGACCGGCTCTCCGGTGGGCGCAATGAAAATATTCCTCGTGTTTTACATCGTCTGCGTGCTGGTGACCTGGCTGGTCTATGGCCGTAAATCACAAAAAAAATAACAAAATGGATACCGCAGGATTGGACAGTTCGATAGGCCGGATAAGGCGTTAACCGCCATCCGGCCTACCGTTCGATTCACCGTCGGCAATATTCTCAAAGCAGGAGTTATGTCATGAGTAAACTGTTCGATCGCTTTCGCTACTTTAAACAAAAGGGCGATACGTTTGCCGATGGGCACGGGCAAGTGATGCACACCAACCGGGACTGGGAAGACAGCTATCGTCAGCGCTGGCAGTTCGACAAAATTGTGCGTTCTACCCACGGCGTTAACTGTACCGGCTCATGCAGTTGGAAAATCTACGTCAAAAACGGACTGGTGACCTGGGAAACGCAGCAAACCGACTACCCGCGTACCCGCCCTGATCTGCCAAATCATGAACCCCGTGGCTGCCCGCGCGGTGCCAGCTACTCCTGGTATCTTTACAGCGCCAACCGTCTGAAATATCCCCTGGTGCGTAAACGTCTGATCGAACTGTGGCGCGACGCCCTGTCCCGCCAGCCCGATCCGGTGCTGGCCTGGGAATCCATTATGAACGACCCGCAAAAATGCCAGAGCTACAAGCAGGTACGCGGGCGCGGTGGTTTTATCCGTTCCAACTGGAAAGAGCTTAATCAGCTCATTGCTGCCGCCAACGTCTGGACGGTGAAAACCTATGGGCCGGATCGCGTGGCCGGTTTCTCCCCGATCCCTGCTATGTCGATGGTCTCCTATGCCGCAGGCACACGTTATCTTTCGCTACTGGGCGGAACCTGCCTGAGCTTCTATGACTGGTACTGCGACTTACCGCCTGCATCACCGATGACCTGGGGCGAACAGACCGATGTTCCAGAATCCGCCGACTGGTATAACTCCAGCTACATCATCGCCTGGGGGTCAAACGTGCCGCAGACCCGTACCCCGGATGCGCACTTTTTTACTGAAGTACGCTACAAAGGCACCAAGACGATTGCCATTACGCCGGATTACTCGGAAGTCGCCAAACTGTGCGACCAGTGGCTGGCCCCCAAGCAAGGGACAGACAGCGCGTTGGCGATGGCGATGGGCCACGTCATTCTGAAAGAATTCCACCTCGACAATCCCAGCGATTACTTCATCAATTACTGTCGTCGCTATACCGATATGCCGATGCTGGTTTTGCTGGATGCCCGGGAAGATGGCAGCTACGTGCCAGGGCGCATGATGCGCGCCTCAGACCTTGTCGATGGTCTGGGCGAAAGTAACAATCCGGAGTGGAAAACCGTGGCCTTTAACACTGCTGGCGAACTGGTGGTCCCGAACGGGTCTATCGGTTTTCGCTGGGGCGAGAAAGGTAAATGGAACCTGGAGCCACTGGCGGCTGGCGCTGAAACAGAACTTTCCCTCTCGTTGCTTGGTCAGCATGATGAAGTGACCGGCGTGGCATTCCCCTACTTCGGCGGCAACGAAAACCCACATTTTCGCAGCGTGAAACAGGAACCCGTGCTGATTCGTCAACTGCCGGTAAAACATCTTACCCTCGCCGACGGCAGCCGTTGCCCGGTGGTAAGCGTCTATGATCTGGTGCTGGCGAATTACGGCCTCGACCGTGGTCTGGATGACGCTCATAGCGCGCAAGATTACGGCGAAGTGAAAGCCTACACCCCGGCCTGGGGAGAGCAAATTACCGGTGTCCCTCGTCGTCATATCGAACAAATCGCCCGTGAGTTTGCCGATACGGCGCACAAAACGCATGGCCGTTCGATGATTATCCTCGGGGCTGGCGTCAACCACTGGTATCACATGGATATGAACTACCGTGGAATGATTAACATCCTCGTGTTCTGCGGTTGTGTGGGACAAAGCGGCGGCGGCTGGGCGCACTATGTGGGTCAGGAGAAACTGCGTCCGCAAACCGGTTGGTTGCCGCTGGCCTTTGCGCTGGACTGGAACCGCCCGCCGCGTCAGATGAACAGCACCTCGTTTTTCTACAATCACTCCAGCCAGTGGCGTTATGAAAAACTCACCGCTCAGGAACTCCTCTCTCCGCTGGCTGATGCGTCGAAGTTTAGCGGACATTTGATCGACTTTAACGTACGTGCAGAAAGAATGGGCTGGCTGCCGTCCGCGCCGCAGCTCAACCTCAACCCTCTGACCGTCAAAGCAAAGGCAGAACAAGCGGGAGTGTCGCCTGCGCAATACACTGCACAGGCGCTGAAATCGGGTGAAATTCGTTTTGCCTGCGAGCAGCCGGATAGTGGTAACAACCATCCGCGTAATCTCTTCGTCTGGCGCTCTAACCTGCTCGGCTCCTCCGGTAAAGGGCATGAATACATGCTCAAGTATCTGCTGGGTACCGAAAGCGGGATCCAGGGGGAAGCGCTCGGTTCAAGCGAAGGTATTAAACCTGAAGAGGTGGAATGGCAGTCCGCGGCGATAGAGGGCAAGCTTGATCTGCTGGTAACGCTCGATTTCCGTATGTCGAGTACCTGCCTGTTCTCCGATGTCGTTTTGCCGACCGCCACCTGGTATGAAAAAGACGATATGAACACCTCGGATATGCATCCGTTTATTCACCCGCTGTCGGCGGCGGTCGATCCTGCGTGGGAATCGAAGAGCGACTGGGAAATTTATAAAGGCATCGCCAAAGTCTTCTCTGAGGTTTGCGTCGGGCACCTTGGGCAAGAAACGGATGTGGTATTGCAACCGCTGCAACACGACTCCCCGGCAGAGCTGGCGCAGCCGTTTGACATTCAGGACTGGCGTAAAGGCGAATGCGATCTCCTCCCGGGGAAAACGGCGCCCAATATTGCCGTCGTGGAACGTGACTATCCCGCCACCTACGAACGCTTCACTTCGCTCGGTCCGCTAATGGACAAGCTCGGTAACGGCGGGAAAGGTATTACGTGGAATACCCAGGCGGAGGTCGATTTCCTCGGCAAGCTGAACTACACCAAACGCGAAGGCCCGGCGAAAGGCCGACCACTGATAGACACCGCGCTGGATGCGTCTGAGGTTATCCTCGCCCTGGCACCGGAAACGAACGGTCAGGTGGCGGTGAAAGCCTGGGAAGCGCTGGGAGCGATGACCGGACGCGACCATACGCATCTGGCGTTGAACAAAGAAGACGAGAAAATCCGTTTTCGCGATATTCAGGCGCAGCCGCGCAAAATCATCTCCAGCCCCACCTGGTCCGGGCTGGAAAGTGAACATGTCTCCTATAACGCAGGCTATACCAACGTCCACGAGCTGATCCCGTGGCGTACCCTGTCCGGTCGCCAACAGTTGTACCAGGATCACGCGTGGATGCGAGCCTTTGGTGAAAGTCTGGTGGCATATCGTCCGCCTATCGATACCCGTAGCGTCAGCAATATGCGCGAAGTTCCACCTAACGGCTTCCCGGAAAAAGCGCTCAACTTCCTGACTCCGCATCAGAAATGGGGGATCCATTCTACCTACAGCGAAAACCTGCTGATGCTGACGCTGTCGCGCGGCGGCCCCATTGTCTGGATCAGTGAGACCGATGCTAAAGAGCTAGGCATTGAGGATAACGACTGGATTGAAGCCTTTAACGCCAACGGCGCGCTCACCGCGCGGGCTGTGGTAAGTCAGCGCGTGCCGCCGGGAATGACCATGATGTATCACGCTCAGGAGCGAATCATGAATATCCCTGGCTCGGAAGTCACCGGTATGCGCGGCGGGATCCATAACTCAGTCACCCGCGTCTGCCCGAAACCCACGCACATGATCGGCGGCTATGCGCAACTGGCATACAGCTTCAACTATTACGGCACGGTCGGCTCTAACCGCGATGAGTTCATCATGATTAGAAAAATGAAAAATATTAACTGGCTGGATGATGAAGGTCGCGATCAGGTACAGGAGGCGAAAAAATGAAAATACGCTCACAGGTAGGCATGGTTCTTAATCTGGATAAGTGCATCGGCTGCCACACCTGCTCCGTCACCTGTAAAAACGTCTGGACCGGACGTGAAGGGATGGAATATGCGTGGTTTAACAACGTTGAGACCAAGCCAGGCATTGGCTATCCGAAAAACTGGGAAGATCAGGACGAGTGGCAAGGCGGCTGGGTTCGCGATGTTAACGGGAAGATAAGGCCGCGCCTGGGCGGCAAGATGGGCGTTATCACCAAAATTTTTGCTAACCCGGTGATCCCGCAAATCGATGATTATTACGAACCCTTCACCTACGATTATCAGCATCTGCATAGCGCGCCGGAAAGCAAGAATCAGCCCACCGCACGTCCGCGTTCGCTGATAGATGGCAAACAGATGGACAAGATTATCTGGGGCCCTAACTGGGAAGAGTTGCTCGGCGGTGAGTTCTCAAAACGTGCCCGCGACCGTAACTTTGAGAAAATGCAAAAGGAGATGTACGGGCAATTCGAAAACACCTTCATGATGTATTTACCGCGCTTGTGCGAACACTGCCTGAACCCAAGCTGTGTCGCCACCTGTCCGAGCGGTGCCATCTATAAGCGTGAAGAAGACGGCATCGTGTTGATCGACCAGGATAAATGTCGTGGCTGGCGCTTGTGCATCAGCGGTTGTCCGTACAAAAAAATCTACTTTAACTGGAAGAGCGGTAAATCAGAAAAGTGCATTTTCTGCTACCCGCGTATTGAGTCCGGCCAGCCGACGGTATGTTCGGAAACCTGCGTGGGACGCATCCGCTATCTTGGCGTATTGCTGTATGACGCCGACCGCATCGAAGAAGCAGCCAGCACCGAGCATGAGACCGATCTCTACGAGCGTCAGTGCGATGTGTTCCTCAATCCACACGACCCGGCGGTCATTGAAGAGGCGTTAAAACAAGGTATTCCGCACAACGTCATCGAAGCGGCCCAACGTTCGCCCGTTTACAAGATGGCGATGGACTGGAAGCTGGCGCTGCCGCTGCACCCGGAATACCGCACCCTGCCGATGGTCTGGTATGTACCGCCGTTGTCGCCGATTCAGTCGGTCGCTGACGCGGGGGGACTGCCGCACAATGGCAACATTCTGCCAGCGGTTGAATCACTGCGAATTCCGGTTCAGTACCTTGCCAACATGCTTAGCGCGGGCGATACCGGTCCGGTACTGCGGGCGCTAAAACGAATGATGGCCATGCGCCATTATATGCGTTCTCAAACCGTAGAAGGCGTAACGGACACCCGCGCGATTGAGGAAGTGGGTCTGACCGTTGAGCAGGTTGAAGAGATGTATCGCTATCTGGCCATCGCCAACTATGAAGACCGCTTCGTGATCCCGACCAGCCACCGTGAAATGGCGCGTGATGCGTTCCCGGAGAAAAACGGTTGCGGATTTACCTTTGGCGACGGCTGCCATGGTTCAGATACCAAATTCAACCTGTTTAACAGCAGCCGTATTGACGCCATCGACATCACCGAAGTGCGCGATAAAGCGGAGGGTGAATAATGCAAATCCTGAAGGTTATCGGCCTGCTGATGGAATATCCCGACGAGTTGCTGTGGGAGTGTAAAGACGAGGCGCTGGCGCTTGTGGCCAGCGATGCCCCAATGCTTACCGAATTTAGCCAGGGGCTGCTCAATGCGCCATTACTGGATAAACAAGCCGAATGGTGTGAGATATTTGACCGGGGCCGGGCCACCTCTCTGCTGCTGTTTGAGCACGTGCACGCCGAGTCTCGCGATCGGGGCCAGGCGATGGTTGATCTGTTGTCTCAGTACGAAAAGGTCGGACTGCAGCTCGACTGCCGCGAACTGCCGGATCATCTGCCGCTGTATCTTGAGTACTTAAGCGTGTTGTCGGAAGCGGAGGCCAAAGAAGGATTGCAGAACGTCGCACCGATTCTGGCGCTGCTAGGGGGGCGTTTGAAACAGCGTGATACGCCGTGGTATCAACTGTTTGACGCCCTGCTACTGCTTGCCGGAAGCCCTCTTTCAAGTGACAGCGTCACTAAACAGGTTGGCACGGAAACCCGCGACGATACCCGACAGGCGCTGGATGCCGTCTGGGAAGAGGAACAGGTGAAGTTTATCGAGGATAACGCCACCGCCTGTGACAGTTCACCGTTACAAAACTATCAACGACGCTTTAGCCAGGACGTGGCACCTCAGTATGTCGACGTCAGCGCGGGAGGCCCGAAATGATACAGTACCTGAACGTCTTTTTTTACGATATCTACCCGTACCTGTGTGGCACGGTGTTTATCCTCGGCAGTTGGCTACGCTATGACTACGGGCAATACACCTGGCGAGCCTCTTCCAGCCAGATGCTGGACAAACGCGGCATGGTGTTATGGTCAAACCTGTTCCACATCGGCATTCTGGGGATCTTTTTCGGGCACTTGTTTGGCATGTTAACCCCGCACTGGATGTATGCCTGGTTCCTGCCGATTGCGGTGAAGCAGCAGATGGCGATGATCGCCGGTGGGCTCTGTGGCGTGCTGACGCTGGTCGGTGGCGCTGGCTTGCTAGTACGTCGTTTGACCAATCCGCGCATTCGTGCAACCTCCTCCACTGCCGATATCCTGATCCTCTGCGTTCTGCTGATTCAGTGTATCCTCGGCTTAACCACCATCCCATTCTCTGCGCAGCATCCCGACGGCAGTGAAATGCTGAAACTGGTAGGTTGGGCGCAGTCGGTGGTGACCTTCCAGGGCGGCGCGTCTGCACATCTGGATGGCGTGGCGTTGATTTTCCGTGTGCATCTGGTTCTGGGGATGACTATCTTCCTGCTGTTCCCGTTCACACGCCTGGTTCACGTGTGGAGCGCGCCGTTTGAGTACTTTACCCGCCGCTATCAAATAGTGCGTTCACGCCGATAAATTCGCATTGAAATGTCGGGTGACGACACGCCTTATCCGGCCTACAACCAGGCACCGTAGGCCGGATAAGATAGCGATCATCGCCATCCGGCATTTTGCACGTTATGATGCTTCTCCATTCCAGGGAGAACGTTAATGAAACCACAGGTTTACCACGTCGATGCCTTTACCTCGGTACCCTTTCGCGGCAATTCAGCAGGTGTGGTTTTGCATGCTGACGGACTGAGCGAAACACAGATGCAACTCATTGCTCGCGAGCTGCGTCATTCGGAAACCGCTTTCCTGCTGACCAGCGACGACAGCGATGTTCGCATCCGCTATTTCACGCCGACGGTCGAAGTTCCTATCTGTGGGCATGCTACCGTCGCTGCACATTATGTGCGGGCAAACGTGCTTGGCTTGGGCAACAGTACAGTCTGGCAAACCTCGCTGGCTGGTCGTCATCGGGTGGATATCGAAGCTACCGGGAATGACTATCGTATTAGCCTTGAACAAGGCGTACCCGGATTTGAACCTCCGCTGGAAGGGGCTATTCGTAGTGCGATTATCGAGGCCCTATACCTGAGCGAAGACGATATGCTGCCAGGCTTGCCGATTCAGGTTGCTACCACCGGGCATTCGAAAGTGATGATTCCGCTCAAGCCCGAGGTGGACCTCGACGCCCTTTCCCCTGATTTGCAGGCTTTGACAGCCATCAGCCAACAAATTGGCTGTAACGGCTTCTTTCCTTTTCAAATCCGCCCGGGCGAAAACGCCACCGATGGCCGCATGTTTTCGCCTGCAATTGGGATTGTGGAAGACCCGGTTACCGGCAATGCCAACGGTCCAATGGGCGCGTGGTTGGTTCATCATGGGCAGATGGCGCATGATGGGAAAACGTTACGTGTTCAGGGACATCAGGGCCGTGCGCTCGGGCGCGACGGTATTGTTGATGTGACGGTGACTATCCGTGATAACCAGCCAGAAAAAGTCACCATTACCGGTTCGGCGGTGATCCTGTTTCACGCAGAATGGGCGATAGATTTTTAATTGTTCCCGTAGGCCGGATAAGGCGATTACGCCGATCCGGCACTAATCCCGATGCCCCTATTTCCCCGCCTCCGGATGCGTATCAAACGCCGCCATTACCGTCGCCAGCTCATCCTGGGTAAACCCATGCTTCACGTCATCCACGCCCAGGCCAAACCGCTCATGCAACAAAGCATACAGACTGGGGACGTCAGGCAGATTAATCTGTTCTACCGCGTGTCCATCCTGATAATGGGTGAAATGAAAATTGGTTAACGTTAATTTCCCGCCGTCGGGCAGATGACGACACATCAGCAAATGATGGCGAAAATGTGATTGCGGCCAGTGAGCGGACCAGAAGTTGCCTATCAGATAATCGCTCTGATGCTGTACGACAAGGTCGAAACGGTACATTGATTGCCAGTGTTCGTGATGACAGAACTGTAGGATCCAGTCTTCACCTTCCTGAATCAGCCGATATTCGCCGTGTGGTGTCTTCTGCTCAATGTTCGCCTGTAGACGAATCGGCGCCGTCAGCGTCTGCCCGCCGAAACCAACGTCGGCGATCCACTGCTCTCCCTGCAACTCAACCAGCAACAGACGATGCGTGCGTGGTGGCAGGCTTGACGGGTTCGCCAGTACCACACGTCCGAGCAGACTGCGTACGGTAAAACCGATTTCGCGTAGCGCTCGCTCAAATACTCCGTTCTGTTCAAAACAATAGCCACCGCGACGCGCCGTCACCAGCTTCTCCTCCAATGACAAATCGTCAAGCTGCATCTCTCTTGGAAGCAATACATCCAGGTTTTCAAAAGGTATGGCGGCGTTGTGCAGTAAATGCAGCGCCCGTAAGGTTTCAATGTTGACCCTGGCCAAATCTGACCAGCCAATACGGGCAAAATAAGCGGTTAAAAAAGGCGTCATACGGAGTTCCTGTTCAATTAATGCAGTACTTATAACGCATTTTTAATTTTGCGCCGTCGATTTTGTGCGTTGTTCCTCCAGACGAGGCGACAAAATCGCTAATACCGTTAATATCTATGTTTATTGTGGTGTGTTATCTCTCAGCCAAGGAGCATCCATGAGCCATTTTCGTCCGATCGAATTAAAACATGCCAGTCGGTTGCTAAATCACGGCCCAACGATATTAATCACCAGCCGGGATGAGCATACCGAGCGGCGAAATGTGATGGCTGCCGCGTGGTCAATGCCCGTGGAGTTTGAACCACCGCGGATCGCTATTGTTGTCGACAAGACCGCCTGGTCACGTGAGCTCATTGAACGTAGCGGCAAATTCGGCATCGTTATTCCGGGCGTTGCCGCCGCCAACTGGACCTGGGCCGTAGGCAGCGTTTCCGGTCGTGTGGAAGATAAATTCAACTGCTACGGCATTCCCGTGGTGCAGGGACCGGTACTGGGTTTACCGCTGATTGAAGCAAAATGTCTGGCCTGGATGGAGTGTCGCCTGTTGCCTGCCACTGCGGCACAGGAAAAATATGACACGCTATTTGGTGAAGTGGTCTCGGCTGCCGCTGATGAGCGAGCCTTCGTGGAAGGACGCTGGCAGTTTGATGATGGCAAGCTCAATACCCTGCATCACCTTGGGGCCGGAACGTTTGTCTCCAGTGGAAAACTCATAACAGCAGCTGAATAATGGCACGACAAAACGGGCGGAAAATCCGCCCGTTTTGTCTTACATGCTGTAGCCGGGTTTTTTAATCAACCTGGCCATCTGCGGCGCAATCTCCGCATCCCACACGCCCTGCCACGCCTCGGGTTCAATTTCATTAAGCGCCACGCTCACTGAACTGTCTTTGCTTTGCAAATGACGAATAATGACGTCGGTAATATCCGCCGCCAGCGCGGATTTTTGTTCGTCGTTCAGGTCGCGAGGAAAACATTTGATATCGACGTGCGGCATAGCAGATTCCTTATTGTTTTGGGATGCAGGTAACTTATGCGGATTCTCGTTCCACCAGGTGAAATCCAACATCAATGATATCGTCTTCACGCGGAATTTGTTCGATACGATCGGCAAGCAGAGAGGCGGCGCGTTGTCCAATAGCCCGTCTGTCGACGCTGACGGTGGTGATGGCAGGTCGGTTACTGGCGGCAAAGTCGAGATCGCCAAAACCGATTACCGCTAATTCCTGCGGCACGCGTAGACCACGGCTTTCGGCTTCCATGATCGCCCCCTGGGCTAACATATCTGAGCTACAGACGATGACATCAAACGCGCGTTCAGCCAATAGCTGTGCCAACCCGCTACGCCCCAATGCCAGAGAGGCAGGAAGCGGGACATCCACCTGTGTGCAAGCCGCGATACCATGACGACTCAGCGCATCGCACAGTCCTTGTTTACGCTGGCCTGCCCGGCGATCGGCGGTCCATAGCAAACCAGGACGGCGATACCCTTTGTCCAGCAAATAGTCTGCTACCGCCTGCCCGACTTTTTCATGCGAAAACCCCACCAGCATATCGATGGGCGTTGGCGTTAAATCCCATATTTCCACGACCGGGATGGCCGCATTAAGAATCACCTTTTTCAGCTCGGCGGTATGATGGATACCGGTGAGCACTACACCATCCGGGCGACGAGAAAGCAGCGTCGCCACCAGCTCAGCCTCTGTTTGCGGCGTATAACCCGACACGCAGAGCAAGATGTGGTATCCGCGTTCAGCCAGTTCATCGCTTAATGACTGGATGGTATCGACAAACATATTGTTGTTAATTTGTGGGACAACCACAGCAATAAGCTTACTGCGACGCGACGCCAGCCCCCCGGCCAGCGCGTTGGGAATATAGCCAGTGGCGCGTACCGCCTGCATCACTTTTTCTACTGTTCTCGGGCGCACCAGTTGCGGGGTATTCAACGCCCTGCTCACCGTCATGGGCGACAACCCCGCGGTACGGGCAACATCTTCCAGCGTGGGTGCGCGCGGAGGTCTGGGATTTTTCACTGTCGATGCCCTTGTCAAAAATCGCTGATTTATCCTGGCATTATTCATCATGATTTCGGCTATTGCCAGCGCCCCTCTACGATAACGCTGAGAAAACAGCAGCTTAGTTAATTAGCGTCATCTGAAATGATAGCGCCATCATAATGACTTGTGCATTTACCCATAAAGTATTGGAATGTGATGCTGTTTACAAGTTACTGCCCTTTTGTCTCAGTATTTGTGAGCGATTGTTCAAAACGCATTCAATTCGCTGGCGCAATGATTGCGCTAACACTAAAAATGTTAGCGCAATCATTTGTTATCACCAGGAGAGATTAAAATGTCATTAAGTGCGAATTCCGATGCCGTAACGTATGCCAAATCAGCCAATGCAAAAACCGCGGCTGAAACCGGCGACCGTATCGAGTGGGTTAAGCTGTCCCTGGCTTTCCTTCCCCTGGCAACACCCGTGAGCGATGCCAAAGTGCTGACCGGTCGCCAGAAACCCCTAACCGAAGTTGCCATTATTATCGCGGAGATCCGCAGTCGCGACGGGTTTGAAGGCGTTGGATTTAGTTACTCCAAACGGGCTGGCGGCCAGGGAATCTATGCTCATGCCAAAGAAATTGCCGATAACCTGTTAGGCGAAGATCCAAACGATATCGACAAGATCTACACCAAGCTGCTGTGGGCTGGCGCTTCCGTAGGGCGCAGCGGCATGGCGGTTCAGGCTATCTCCCCTATCGATATCGCCTTGTGGGATATGAAGGCCAAGCGTGCAGGGTTGCCGCTGGCAAAACTATTGGGTGCACACCGGGACTCCGTGCAGTGTTACAACACCTCCGGCGGATTCCTGCATACGCCGCTGGATCAGGTGCTCAAAAACGTCGTTATTTCCCGTGAAAACGGCATTGGCGGCATCAAACTCAAGGTTGGTCAGCCAAACTGCGCCGAGGATATTCGCCGCTTAACCGCGGTGCGTGAAGCGCTGGGCGATGACTTCCCGCTGATGGTCGATGCCAATCAGCAGTGGGATCGAGAAACCGCCATTCGTATGGGGCGAAAAATGGAGCAGTTCAATCTGATCTGGATTGAAGAGCCGCTGGATGCCTACGATGTGGAAGGTCACGCCCAACTGGCCGCCGCGCTTGATACCCCGATTGCTACCGGTGAAATGCTGACCAGCTTCCGCGAACATGAACAGTTGATCCTCGGTAATGCCAGTGATTTTGTGCAGCCCGATGCACCGCGTGTGGGGGGAATTTCACCGTTTCTGAAAATTATGGACCTGGCGGCGAAACACGGTCGCAAACTGGCTCCGCACTTTGCCATGGAAGTTCACCTGCATCTGTCCGCCGCTTACCCGCTTGAGCCATGGTTGGAACATTTCGAATGGCTGAACCCGTTATTTAATGAACAGCTTGAGCTGCGCGATGGGCGGATGTGGGTTTCCGACCGTCACGGTCTGGGATTCAGCATCAGCGAGCAGACACGCCGCTGGACGCAATTAACCTGCGAGTTTGGTAAACGTCCTTAATTTATTTGGCGGGTAAGTAATACCCGCCCTCTTCCCTACAGAAACGCTCTCAACCTTATGAAAGGAGTGGGTGATGAACACAATAATAAAGCGCACAAAAGTGCGTTACGGTATTTTGATATTTCTGTTTCTTGCCACCGTATTTAATTACGCCGATCGCGCGACGTTATCCGTCGTGGCTCCGATTATGAGCAAAGAATTAGGTTTTGATCCCGAAGCAATGGGGCTGGCCTTTTCTGCCTTCGGTATTTCTTATGTCATTATGCAATTGCCTGGCGGCTGGCTACTTGATCGCTACGGTTCTCGTCTGGTATACGGCTGCGCCCTGATTGGCTGGTCACTGGTGACCATGTTTCAGGGCACCATTTATCTGTATGCCAGTCCACTTGTGGTATTGATAATCTTACGTTTACTGATGGGTGCCATTGAGGCTC
Source organism: Citrobacter sp. Cb028 (assembly GCF_030336705.1). Taxonomy (NCBI): domain Bacteria; kingdom Pseudomonadati; phylum Pseudomonadota; class Gammaproteobacteria; order Enterobacterales; family Enterobacteriaceae; genus Citrobacter; species Citrobacter sp. Cb028. Next base: position 1,444,647 of record NZ_JAOWCZ010000034.1, read on the forward strand.
CGGCCTTTCCTGCCAACAGCCGATTAAGCGTGCAGTGGTTTCCTAATAATGAACGAGGATTTGTCACCTCAGTTTACCAGGCCGCGCAATATATCTCGTTAGGGGTAATTACACCGTTAATGACGATTATTTTGCATAATCTCAGCTGGCACTTTGTTTTTTATTACATCGGGGCGATTGGCGTTATTCTTGGCATCTTCTGGCTGGTAAAAGTCAGAGATCCTATGCATCATCCGAAGGTAAACCAGCAGGAAATTGACTATATCCGGGAAGGCGGTGGCGAACCGTCGCTGGGAAATAAAAAAGAGCCACAGAAGATTACCTTTGCGCAAATAAAAAGCGTCTGCGTCAACCGCATGATGATTGGCGTTTACATCGGGCAGTTCTGCGTGACGTCAATCACCTGGTTCTTCCTGACCTGGTTTCCTACCTATCTGTATCAGGCTAAAGGAATGTCGATCCTTAAAGTGGGGTTTGTCGCCAGTATTCCTGCTATTGCCGGTTTTATCGGTGGATTGTTAGGGGGCGTTTTTTCAGACTGGCTATTAAAACGCGGCTACAGCCTGACGGTTGCTCGTAAGCTACCCGTTATCTGCGGAATGTTACTTTCCTGTGTCATCGTTATCGCTAACTACACCTCGTCAGAATTTGTGGTTATCGCGGCGATGAGTCTGGCATTTTTCGCCAAAGGCTTTGGCAATCTGGGATGGTGCGTACTTAGCGATACTTCACCAAAAGAAGTGCTCGGCATTGCTGGCGGCGTATTCAATATGTGCGGCAATATGGCGAGTATTATCACGCCGCTGGTGATCGGCGTCATTCTGGCGAATACCCAGTCATTCGATTACGCCATTCTGTACGTCGGTTCGATGGGGCTGATTGGCCTGATTTCTTATCTGTTTATCGTGGGGCCGCTGGATCGTATTACGCTGAGCCCGTCCGTCGCGTAATGTAAGCTTATGGCGATAGTTCGCCCGCTGTTCCGGGATTTGCACTCCTGCGGAACAGCGTTTTTTTTTAAATAATCTTATTATTTTTCAGTACAGTACGCAGTCGCGGGTGCTGGCAAACCGCGTCAGCGATGGCGCTGATATTGGGCGTGTTGTCCTGAAACCAGTCATGCCCCGGCCCCCAGGTGCGCATAACGGCAATATAAACGTCCAGCAGTGTTAGCTGATCGCCAAACGCGTACGGCTCAGCGCTTAGCTGGTCGTTCAGCCACATATAAAGCGATTTGCGGTACTCAATACAGTTCTTTTTTAACTGCGCCGCGGCGTCTGGTACCCAGCGTTGTGGATAATCGGCATAGGTAAACGTTGGATAGACATTTGCCACCAGCCATATCAACAGACGCTGAAACTGCTGGCGCTCAGCGTGCCCAACGGGTGGCGCAAGTTCAGGACAACGATCGAGGATCATCAGGGCGATCGCCGCCGTTTCCGTCATCACGTTACCATTTTCCAGTATCAGTGTGGGCACCTGGCACAGCGGATTCATTTTTTTAAGCAACTCCCGCGAAGGCCCGTCGCGGTCAAAACCATCAACATCAATAAAGCTGTAAGGGATCTCCGCCAGTGTGAGCATCACTTCACTGATGGCCGATCCCCAGCCCGGCACCCCATAGACCTTAATCATGCTGCAACCCCCCAAAGTTAAAACCCTAAGTGTAGAGCAGCATTCGTCAGTCTATGCAGACCAGCCTATCTTTCCCTTGAAGTTCACAGCACTTTCGACAAGAACTGCTGGGTGCGCGTGTGGCGTGGATGATTCAGCACCTGCTCGCTGCTGCCCTGTTCGACGATTTTGCCATCGACCATAAACACCACCTGATCCGCCACTTCCCGGGCGAACCCAATCTCGTGCGTCACCACAACCAGCGTGGTTCCCGACTGCGCCAGTGCTTTGATGACATCCAGAACTTCGCCTACCAGTTCAGGATCCAGCGCTGAAGTGGGTTCATCAAACAGCATAACGCGTGGATTTAGCGCCAGCGCACGGGCTATAGCGATACGCTGCTGCTGACCGCCGGAGAGATGACGCGACCAGGCATCGGCTTTATTACGCAGGCCAACGGCATCAAGCAGAGTTAATGCCCGCTCGGTGGCGGCTTTACGCGATGCCAGACCGTGCGCAATGGGCGCTTCAATCAAATTCTCCAGCACCGTTAAGTGCGGAAACAGATTAAAATTCTGGAACACATAGCCGACGTTAACGCGCTGGCGCAAAATTTCCGCCTCTTTCAGCTCATACAGTTTGTCTCCCTGCCGACGATAACCAATGTAATCGCCATCGATTTGAATAAACCCTTCATCGACGCGCTCCAGATGGTTGATCGTCCGCAAGAGTGTGGATTTTCCTGAACCGGACGGGCCAAGAATAACCGTTACCGTTCCGGGAGGGATCTCCAGCGACACATTATCCAGCGCTTTGTGGCGACCGAAGTATTTGCTGACGCCGGTAATGGAAATATGGCCTTCAGGCGAGTGGGACATGGACGGCCTCCTGCTGCGGACGTTGACGGTTGCGTTTTTCTGCACGACTCACCCGGGCGGTATTGATTGCTGAACGTCGCTCGCTGCGGGCCAGCGCGCGTTCGACCAGGTGCTGAATTAACGACAGGACGCTGGTGATCACCAGATACCACACCGCACCCACCATCAACAGCGGGATCACTTCCTGCGTGCGGTTGTAGATCATCTGGATGGTGTAGAACAGCTCTGGCATTGCCAGCACGTATACCATCGCCGTCCCTTTCGCCAGACTGATGATTTCATTGAAGCCAGCAGGCAAAATAGTACGCAGCGCCTGCGGCAGAATAATCCGCAGCGTACGTCGCCATGCGGGTAAGCCCAGCGCTGCCGCTGCCTCGTACTGGCCATGGTCAACCCCTAAAAATCCACCACGAATAATTTCAGCGGTATAGGCGCTTTGCACCAGCGTCAGGCCAACCACCGCGGTGGAAAACTGGCCGAGCACATTGATGGTCTCAAAACTGCCCCATTGAATGGGAGTAAACGGAATACCAATCGCCAGCGTGTCGTACAAATAGGAGAAGTTGTACAAAACGATGAGCACCACAATCAGCGGTAACGAACGAAACAGCCAGATGTATCCCCATGCCAGACCGTTCAGCAACCAGGAAGATGAAAGCCGTGCCAGCGCCAGCAGACCACCGATGATAATACTTAACAGCGTACCGATAAGCGTCAGTAGCAGAGTTTGCCCAAGGCCGGACAAGATAACTGGATCAAAGAACCAACGGGCAAACACGCCCCATTCCCAGCGCGGATTAAACGCCACGGACTGGATAATCACCGCCAGGACAAACAAGGCAATGACTGCTCCTGCGGTGCGCATCGGATAGCGCGCCGGTACGACTTTAATACTCTCCGTCGTTTTCATCTTCTCTCCTCAGGCTATTCTGGCCTGACCGGCGATGGTCAACAGTTTGGTAAAGCGCAGCCGGCCATCAAACGGTGGCAGGCTGTACTCTTCGGGATCGCGCGCTGTATCAAATTGCGGATCGTAGCCCTGGCTTAAATAAAGTCGCACGGCCTCCGGCTGGCGAAATCCCGTGGTCAGATAAATCCGGCTGTAGCCCGCCAGCAGCGCCCTGCGTTCCAGCTCCTGCACCACGCGCGCCGCCAGCCCCTGCTGACGCAGGCTGCTTTTCGTCCAAATGCGCTTAATCTCGGCGGTGTCTTTGTCGTAAGGTTTGTAGGCCCCGGTGGCGATAATCTCGCCGCTGCGCTCCAGTACCACGAAAAGTCCCTGCGGTGCCAGATACCATTCGGTCAGCTCCACTTCAGCGTCGCGAGAAAAATAATCGCCATAGCGAGCGGCATATTCACCGAACAGACCGTTCAAAATTGGCTGCAGCTCGCTGGCTTCAGGTGAGACCACGCGAAATTGATCGCTCACGATGACCTCCTTAGTCGCCTAAACCGGCTGGATTGATTTCAGATTGCGGAATACGTTCCACCCCTTCTCCCCAGCGGTTCAGCACCTTGTCATAGTCGCCGTTGCCAATTACGCCGTTGAGGGCGGTTTGTACCGGCAGAACCAGACCGCTGTCCTTTTTCAGCGTCACAGCGATGTGTGCCGCTTTTGGCCAACCGCCATCAACGCTGCCCACCCGTTGCGTTTTACCGTTGAGTGCAGCTTTCCACGCGCCGATAACGTTAGGACCGAAGTAAGCATCGGCGCGGCCTGACTGCAGAGCCAGGGTTTGCGCGGCATCATCTTTGGTATACACCGGCGTAAACGGCTGCAACCCTTTCTTCACGTTCTCATCGTTCCAGGCGAGCAGGATGGCTTCCTGATTTGTCCCCGAACCGACGATGATGCGCAGACCGGCGATATCTTCTGCCTGCTCGATTTTCTTCAGCTTACTGCCGGTTTTGACATAGAAGCCAAGGGAGTCCTTACGATACGTCGCGAAATCGAATTTCTCTTTGCGGGCTTTGGTGACGGTAATATTGCTGATCGCGGCATCATATTTGCCGGACGTGACGCCCAGCGGCCAGTCTTCCCATGACGTGGGCACGACGTTGAGTTCCAGCCCCAGACTGTCAGCCACCAGACGAGCGATGTCCGCCTCGCTGCCGATCAGTGTCTTATTGTCATCGGCAAAGACGGTCAGCGGCGGCTGGCTTAACCCGGCAATCGCCACGGTGAATTTACCCGGCACGGCCAGGTGCAGGTTCGCGGGCAACTGCGCAATCGCCTGCGGATTTTTTGCCGTATTGATTGGCGTTTTATTGGCTTCCAGGCTTACGCCCGTACCGTTAATAGTCACATCATTTGCCCAGACGTTAGCGCTGAAAGCCAGTGACAGCGCGAGGAAGACTGATTTTTTCTGCATAGCGTTTTTCTCTTATTGTGTGAATTGGTTTGCAGGTGTCGCGAGTCCCAGGCTTGCGCGCAGGGTCGTACCGGGATATTCATGGCGGAACAGGCCACGCGCCTGAAGCACGGGGACAACCTGTTCGACAAAACGTGGGAAGGTATCTGGCGTTCCACCCTGGATGATAAAACCGTCTGCGGCTTTTTCGTCGAACCACTGCTGAAGACCATCGGCAACCTGTTGCGGCGTACCGCTGAAACGTGGGCGTGGACTGGCCGCTTCCAGAGCAACCTGGCGTAGCGTTAAGCCACGCTCACGCGCGTTGCGTTTGATCTCATCAGTCGTACTGCGAAAGCTGTTTTGTCCAAGGGAACCCAAATCCGGGAACGGTGCGTCCAGTGGATATTGGGCGAAATCATGATGTTCAAAATAGCGGCCCAGGTAGTTCAGCGCGTCGGTAATAGAGACCAGCGCAGCGGTAGTCTGATACTGCTGCTCAACATCCTCTGCGCTGTCGCCAACAATCACGCTGACGCCCTGGAATATATGCAGTTGTTCGGGATGTCGCCCGGCGTAGGCCAACTGGCTTTTTACATCCTGATAGAACTCTTTGGCCTCCGCCAGCGACTCCTGATGGGTAAAAATAGCATCGGCATGCTGCGCCGCCAATTTCTTACCATCCTGTGAGGCGCCCGCCTGGAATATAATCGGACGGCCTTGTGGCGTGCGCCCAATATTTAACGGCCCTGCGACCTGAAAATAATCTCCATGATGGTTAAGCGTATGCAGTTTTTGCGGATTAAAAAATTCTCCGCTTGCCTTATTACGGGTAAAAGCATCATCTTCCCAGGAATCCCACAGTCCTTTCACCACCTGTAAATATTCATCGGCGATACGATAACGCAGGGCATGTTCTGGATGCTGGGCACGGGAATAGTTTTTTGCCGAACCCTCCAGAGGTGATGTGACCACGTTCCATCCGGCTCGCCCCTGGCTGAGATGATCAAGGCTGGCGAACTGCCGTGCGGTAGTAAACGGCTCGCTGTATGACGTGGATACCGTGCCAACCAATCCCAGATTCTGGGTAATGCTGGCCAAAGCAGATAATACCGTCAGCGGCTCAAAGCGATTTAAAAAGTGTGGAATTGATTTTTCATTAATATACAGACCATCGGCGACAAAAATAAAATCCAGCTTCCCTTTTTCCGCAATAAGCGCCGTCTCTTTGACAAAATCAAAATTAATACTGGCATCGGCCTGCGCCGCCGGATGACGCCATGCGGACATATTTCCCGCTGCGCCATGCAGAATAGTGCCGAGCCGTAGTTGCCGATTTTCAGCCATAATAACCCCTACCCAACAGGTAAACTTAAAGATGTGCGAATGCCGTTTTTGCTAACTGTGCAAAGTAATGCGCGGCAGGTTCAATTAAACGTTCGTCCGGATTAAAGCCCGGGTGATGTAATCCGTATTCACTGGCGCTGCCAATACTGACAAATGCGCCAGGCGTATTTTGCAGATAGACGGCAAAATCCTCGCCGCCCATATGCAGGTCGGCATGATGGGTGGTGTAGCCTGATTGTTTCGCCACGGCGGTGGCGATATCGGCCCAACGTGCATCGTTTACCAACGCGGTCGGCCCCGCATGCCAGATAACGTCGATTTGTGCGCCAAAGGCGTGGGCAAAACCGGCGGCGATGTCATTAACCCGTGCTTTAACCTGCTGCTGCACCGAAGTCCGGTGCGTTCTGAGCGTCCCTTCCAGCTCAACGGATTCTGGCAACACGTTCCATGTATTTCCTCCCTGAATACGGGTCACGCTAAGCACCACTGAATCCAGTGTGTTAACGTCGCGACTGGCAACGCTTTGCAACACCGTGACCAGTTGGCTGGCGAGCAGGATGGCATCTCTGCCTTCATGCGGACGCGCCGCATGTGCGCCCTTGCCATTAATACGCAGCACGAAGCGATCGACGTTGGCATAGAACGCACCGCCGCGTGTGGCAAATTCCCCCACCGGTAAACCTGGCTCATTGTGCATGCCAAAAATAGCCGCAACGTTGTGCAGCGCACCGGCGCGGATCAGCGTTTTTGCGCCACCGAAACTCTCTTCAGCGGGCTGAAACAAAATACGTACTCGACCCGGTAAGTGTGTTTCCTGTTGTTTAAGCAGCAGCGCGGCGCCCAGCATGACGCTGGTGTGGACGTCATGCCCGCAGGCATGCATCACTCCCGGCGTGAGGGAGCGAAACGGCACATCGGCGCTTTCTTCTATCGGTAGCGCATCGATATCCGCTCGCAGCGCGATGACATCTTCTCCCTGCCCGATTTCCGCGACCAGACCGGTTTTCAGGTCGAACGGCAAAATCTCGACGTCCGCTGCGTGCAGCCAGGCGTGAATGCGCGCCGTCGTTGCCGACTCTTGCAGGGAAAGCTCCGGGTGCTGGTGTAATTCACGACGCCAGTTGATAAGCGTTGAGGCCAGAGTCATCAGAGCACCTCCACGGCGTTATGGGCTTGCGCCAACAACCGCAGCGATGTCAGACGCGCGTGACCTTCCGCCACTGGCGTGTCGATAATGAACTCCTCAATGCCAAATTGCGTATGCAGGGCATTCAGCTTCGCCATCACCTCCTGAGCCGTGCCGTGTAACAACGCCTGCTCACGACGCGCGATTTTGCGTGGCGGACTGCCGGCCTGCGCGGCGAATGCCAGCGCCTGCTCTTCGCTGGCTACCGTGACACGTTGACCATTCTCCAGCTCCACGCCCCAGATTTGCACGTTTTCCGCAAGCTGCGCGGCGGTATCGCTACTGTCAGCCACAATCACCTGGACGGCAACTATCGTCGGACGTGCGCTGTGGGTCTGCCAGAAGGACAAAACGTCACGCAATAACGCGCGGTCACCGTTGAGGTGTGCCGCGAAGATAAAATGCCAATTGAATTGCGCTGCTAACTGTGCGCTTTGCACACTGGCTCCCAGGACAAATCCTTCCGGCGGTATCGGTGGGATTGGCGTCGGAAATACCGTTTCCCCGCTTTCCGTGCCGCTCAGCGTCAGCCAGTCGTTAAGCTGGGAAAGTTGGTCGGCAAAACTGCCTTTTTCATCCTGATGCACTCCTTGCTGTAGTGCCTGAGTCGACAGTGGTAAGCCGCCAGGGGCTTTCCCTACGCCGAGATCGACACGCCCGGGTGCCAGCGAGGCCAGAAGATTGAAGTTTTCCGCCACTTTGTACGGGCTGTAATGTTGCAGCATCACGCCACCGGAGCCTACGCGAATACGCTGGGTTTGCCCGAGGATCCAGGCAATCACCAGCTCCGGTGATGGGCTGGCCAGCTGTGGCGTATTATGGTGTTCAGCGATCCAGAAACGATGGTATCCCCACTCTTCTGCCCGCTGCGCCAGACGTAACGTCCGGGCAAGCGCCATCGCGGCGGTTTCACCTTCCCCGAGGGGGCTTTTATCCAGAATACTCAGGCGATATGACATCTTACGGGCCTATGCTTGTTAACATGTCATTATTATTAAATTATCAGATAACCATGCAGAAACATTTAATTCACATTTGCTCAGCTAAAAAGTAGATAACCAGCCCTGACGCTGTCAGGGTTAAAATTCGGATCGCCTTGTACTGGTCGGAACACGAAACTGAAAACACGCGGAATGTATGGCCTACAAAATATAATAGGGTCGTTGGTCTCACGGGAATAACATCCAAATCATTTCATGCCAGTTTTCTTTTTGCGAAAACGTTTTTTAACGCGATTTACGTTAAGTCAGGTTAAATGACTTAAAACGTTATGCGGTTGTATAAAATGTTTCAGTTTTATGACCCTGAATGAATATTCCACAGAGATTTTTTAATTTAAATACTTCCACAGAAATGATGATTAGTAGAGAATGCAGCGTTTCTTATTAAAACGGTTTAAAACGGCTTTTTAATATTCCTCCCGATTTTATTGCGGGGATTTTTGTATGGATTATACATATCATTATGGGGCCTCTATGAAAAGTAACATGCCCGTTACACAAATTGAGCACGCACTTAACGACAAAGCGACGCTGCTTTCAACGACGGATAAAGAAAGTCATATTACCTACGCTAACTCTGCTTTTATCGATGCCAGCGGATTTAACGAAGATCAATTAATGGGCGAAGCGCATAATATTATTCGCCATCCTGACATGCCTCCCGCTGCATTCGCCGATATGTGGTACACGCTACAGCAGGGAGACAGCTGGACGGGTATGGTGAAAAACCGCCGCCAAAATGGTGACCATTACTGGGTTCGCGCCAACGTTACGCCGGTCTGGCACAATGAAAAACTCACCGGTTACATCTCAGTGCGTACCGTTCCTTCGCGTGATGAAATAACTCACAGCGAAAGTTTATACCAAAAAATGAATAGTCAGCAGTTTAAAGGCTTTCGACTTTTTAAAGGGATTATCATTCGTCGCGGCTTATTGGCATGGACTTCCATGTTTAAATGGCTGAATATCAGCCAGCGCGTCAATTATTCTTTAGGGGTGACGGCCCTGCTCGCTTTGCTATTTATCTTCGCACCGTTTAATCCATTTATTGAGTCGGGTGGCTTGCTGGTGTTATTTCTGGCGTTAGCTATTTACCTTAAGTATCAAATTTGTCAGCCAGTTAATACGCTCCTGACGCAAATGAAGAAAGTGGTGTCCGGTCGTAAACCTGATAACTGTCATTTAAATCGGGTGGATGAGATCGGAATGCTAATGCGACTGGTTAATCAGTCCGGGCTTAATCTGAATTCTCTGGTCGATGACGTCAGTACGCAAATTTCCGGTATTCGCGCTATCAGTCAGCGGGTGTCAAAAGAAGGTACGGCGCTGCATCAGCGTTCAGAAGAAACCTCTGCCGACCTGCAACAAACCGCTGCGGCCATTGAAGAAATTGGTAGCGCGGTACAACAAACCGCTGAGACGGCAGCACATACCATGACCATGGCCGATAAAACCAGCGCCAACGCTGCAGAAGGCGGCGATATCATGAAACAAACTATCGCCATGATGCAGGCGATATCGCGTGACAACGGGCAGATCGTTGACATCATTGGCGTGATCGACAGCATTGCCTTTCAGACCAATATTCTGGCGCTCAATGCCGCGGTTGAAGCCGCGCGAGCCGGGGAATCCGGGCGTGGCTTCGCCGTTGTCGCGGCAGAAGTCCGCAATCTGGCCCAACACTCGGCGTCTGCGGCAAAAGAGATCAAACAGCTTATTGAGAAGAACGTCGCCAATGTTAATAGCGGCGTCAAAATGGTGGAGCAAACAGAAACGCATCTCACCGGGATGATTGGGGATGTACTGCAGATGTCGATGATGATCAAAGACATTAGTCTGGCCACGCGTGAGCAAACCCAGGCTTTGGATCTGATTAACGATTCAATTTCACGCGTTGGCACCATGACACACAATAATGCCGAGATGGTGGAGCGCGTCACCGACGCCACCGCCGATCTGACCCAGCGTTCATCACGCTTACAGCAGGCCGTTCAGGTCTTTGGCGTATCGGCATAACGTTACGGCGCTTATTGGGTGAATGTCTCGATAAGCGCACTCCTCTACAGGTATAAACGCCCTTCTCCTTTATTGGCTGAATCGAGGCCACACCGCGCCAGTACCGGCTGCATAAAAATGCTGAATTCTTGTTACCGGGGCTTTGCGGAACCAATCAATTGAATGTAGGATGCTCGGCCGGCAGTTTTCCCCCGTAACACAATGAAGGGTAAGGCTGTTTTCGCCGCAGCAGGTGCGGCAAAAAGGATGTTGTATTTTTGTCAGGTCAACAGGAATCGTAATGAACACAAACAACACGCAAGCCGCGGAACAACATGCGGCGAAACGACGCTGGTTGAATGCTCACGAAGAGGGGTATCACAAAGCGATGGGCAATCGACAGGTACAAATGATCGCCATTGGCGGCGCAATTGGTACCGGGTTGTTTTTAGGGGCAGGCGCACGCCTGCAGATGGCCGGCCCGGCTTTGGCGCTGGTCTATCTGGTATGCGGTATTTTTTCGTTCTTTATACTGCGCGCGCTCGGCGAACTGGTTTTACATCGCCCTTCCAGCGGTAGCTTCGTTTCCTACGCCCGTGAATTTTTAGGTGAGAAAGCCGCCTATGTGGCTGGCTGGATGTACTTCATCAACTGGGCGATGACCGGCATTGTCGATATCACCGCGGTGGCGTTGTATATGCACTACTGGGGCGCATTTGGCGACGTGCCGCAGTGGGTGTTCGCCCTCGGCGCGCTGGCTATTGTCGGTACCATGAACATGATCGGCGTGAAGTGGTTCGCGGAGATGGAGTTTTGGTTTGCGCTGGTTAAGGTACTGGCAATTGTGATCTTCCTGGTGGTGGGTACCGTTTTTTTAGGTACCGGAAAGCCGCTGGATGGTAACGCCACGGGTTTTCACCTGATTACCGACAACGGCGGCTTCTTCCCGCATGGCCTGTTGCCTGCGCTGGTACTGGTACAGGGTGTGGTTTTCGCCTTTGCCTCTATTGAACTGGTGGGTACCGCCGCCGGTGAGTGCAAAGATCCGCAAACGATGGTGCCGAAAGCAATCAATAGCGTTATCTGGCGTATTGGTCTGTTTTATGTGGGTTCTGTCGTGCTGCTGGTTCTGCTACTGCCCTGGAACGCCTATCAGGCGGGGCAAAGCCCGTTTGTGACCTTCTTTTCCAAACTGGGCGTGCCGTACATTGGCAGTATCATGAATATTGTGGTGCTCACCGCGGCGCTTTCCAGCCTTAACTCAGGGCTGTACTGCACCGGGCGTATTTTACGCTCCATGTCGATGGGCGGTTCGGCACCGAAATTCATGGCTAAAATGAGCCGTCAACAGGTGCCCTGGGCCGGGATCCTCGCCACGCTGGTCGTGTATGTCGTCGGGGTATTCCTGAACTATCTGGTGCCGTCACAGGTGTTTGAGATCGTGTTGAACTTCGCGTCATTGGGCATTATTGCGTCGTGGGGATTTATCATGGTCTGTCAGATGCGTCTGCGCCGGGCCATAAAAGAAGGTAAAACGGCAGACGTCAGCTTTAAACTGCCGGGCGCACCGTTTACCTCGTGGTTAACGCTGCTGTTCCTGGTGAGCGTACTGGTATTGATGGCGTTTGACTATCCAAACGGCACCTATACCATCGCGTCATTACCGCTGATTGCCATCCTGCTGGTCGCGGGCTGGTTCGGCGTGCGTAAACGCGTTGCAGAGATCCACCGCACCGCGCCATAACGGCAGAAGGCCTGACAGGTTAATCCTTCAGGCCTTCTTTTTTAGTTCGCTTCAATCAACTGCGCTACGTCGTTGCTGTTAATTTCCCGCGCATTCCCATCCTGATCGGTATAGCTGGTCATTCCCGTGTCTTTATCCAGTTTTGGCTTACCCTGGGTGGTGATGGTTTGTCCGCTTTTGGTCGTCATGACGTAATCGGTGGTGCATCCTGCCAATGTAAACAGCATTACGCCTGCACAAAGACAGATAAATGGCTTTTTCATGGTATTCCCGTGTTATTCAGTTAGCCGTTGAGGGCGTAGTGTAAGTCCCTGAAGTAGGTCAGGCTACTGGCGGGGTGTAACGAGGCGTATCGGGGGATTTACAGAAGTGACAGGAGGGGTTTCCCCCTCCGGTTAATTACAGCGCAATACGAATAACATCGTCCGGCTGGGTGGCTTCCTGCTCGCGGGTGGACTTCTGTTTCACGCTCACGTACAGGGTTTTACCGTCGGCGGAGAGCGCCAGGCTATTCGGGAATGTTGGGGTCTCGAACGTTTTAACGACTTTATAGCTTTTCGCGTCGATCACGCTCACTTTGCCGGCCTGACGATGGGTCACGTAGGCCTCGTTACGCGCCGGGTTAAACAGCACGGCCAGGGATTCCGGCGCGGCGACTTTTGCCAGGACGTTGCCATTACGGGTGTCGATTACCAGCACTTCCGCCGCTTTAGAGTCGGTGACAAAGGCGCGGTTGCCCGCCGTGTCCAGGCTCAGGTTGATGAAGAAATGCTCTTTTCCATCATCCAGCAGCTTTTTACGGCTGAGAATTTTGTTGGTGGTGGTATCGATGGTGATGAATTCACCGTCCGCATTGGCGGTGTACAGGCGTTTAGCCTTGCTGTCGACAGCCAGAGCGGTGCTCATTTTGCCGGTATTTTGAATGGTGTCCTTCAATGTAATGGCATCACCGTCCACCACCCAAATCACGCTCTCTTTACCAATACCGCTAATGTATACCGTGTTGGTGGCGTCATCGGCGACCAGCTCACGCGGCTGCAGTGGGCGAACGTCTTCGGAACGCTTACGCGCATCCAGCACCAGACGTCCTTTCACCGCGCCCGTTTTGGCATCCATTGCCGTCACCGCGCTGTTTACCGTGTTGCCGAACCACAGCGTTTGCGTGGCGTTGTTGATGGTGGCGCCAAACGGTTTGAGATCGTTATGAATAACCTGAGTCACTTCGAGGGTGACCGGGTCAAGACGGTAAACCACCCCGCCGGTATCCAGTTTGCGGCTCTGCGAGGTCGCCAGCCACAGCGCGTTCTCTTGCTGGCTGTATGCCATTTCATAGGCGCCTTTGCCCACGGCTTTGCGCAGCAGTTCTTCTGCAGCCTGCGTAGTAAAAGATGATGCAACGAGCAGTGAACCTAACAGTAAAGAACCACGCAGACGCGGCGAAAACAGATGACGTAAAGACATGACGACTCCCTTTGATAAATTCGTTTGTTACTGCTTCACATAGCTTCAATGAGCAAAATCATGGTTTTGCCTTTTTTAAGAATGAGAATAGTAATCATTATTCATCTCAAAGTGGAGCACTTCTTTACATATTGACTACAATCGTTGTCATTGCCCGAAAAACTAGCGCAATCCAGCAGCGCTGAAATTCATCTTTTATAAAAAAATTCACGCGCTTATCGCCGGTATTACGGCGTAAGCATCATTAACTGGCCTTGTTCATGACGATTTTTGCATTCCGCTACACTGCACTTCCTGTTTCTTTACTGCCTGTCTTCCTCTCGCCTTATGCCGTGGCAGAAAGTGATCAAACGCTGATCGTTAGCGCGACACCACAGTCCGTTTCTGAACTGGACACCCCTGCCGCCGTCAGCGTCGTTGACGGAGAAGATATGCGTCTGGCAACGCCGCGAATTAACCTGTCTGAATCCCTGACCAGCGTCCCTGGGCTACAGGTGCAAAATCGGCAGAACTACGCTCAGGATCTCCAGTTGTCGATTCGCGGATTTGGTTCGCGAACCACTTATGGCATCCGCGGCATTCGTTTGTATGTCGACGGGATCCCGGCAACCATGCCGGATGGGCAGGGTCAAGCATCCAATATTGATATCAGCAGCGTACAAAATATTGAGGTTTTACGCGGCCCCTTCTCTGCTCTGTATGGCAATGCGTCTGGTGGAGTGATGAATGTCAGCACTGAAACGGGACATGAGCCGCCAACCATTGAAGCCAGCAGTTATTACGGCAGTTTTGGCAGTTGGCGCTACGGGTTAAAAGCAACGGGCGCACTGGGAGATGGTACACAGCGAGGGGATGTGGATTACACCGTTTCAACAACCCGGTTTACTACCCATGGTTATCGCGATCGCAGCAGCGCACAAAAAAATCTGGCCAATGCCAAACTGGGCGTGCGCATGGACGATACGAGCAAACTAACCCTGATTTTCAATAGCGTAGAGAGTAAAGCTGACGATCCTGGTGGTCTTACCGAGTCGGAGTGGCAGGCCAATCCGCAGCAATCTCCCCGCGCTGAGCAATACAACACGCGAAAAACCATCAAGCAGACCCAGGCGGGGTTGCGCTATGAACGCCAGCTTAGCGCGAAGGATGATATCAGCATCATGACTTATGCGGGCGAGCGTGAAACCACTCAGTATCAGTCGATCCCGATGGCCCCGCAGTTAAAACCCTCTCATGCCGGAGGCGTTATTACCCTGCAACGTCATTATCAGGGGATAGACAACCGCTGGACTCACCGTGGCGAGCTGGGCGTACCCGTGACCTTCACCACCGGTCTGAATTACGAAAACATGAGCGAAAACCGTAAAGGCTATAACAACTTTCGCCTTGATGATGGCGTGCCAGAATATGGTCAGAAAGGCGACTTACGACGTAACGAACGTAACCTGATGTGGAATGTCGATCCCTATCTGCAAACCCAGTGGCAATTAACGCAGAAACTCTCGCTGGATGCCGGGGTTCGCTACAGTTCGGTGTGGTTTGATTCTAACGATCGCTATATTACGCCCGGTAACGCAGATGACAGCGGTGACGCCAGCTATCACCAGTGGTTACCTGCCGGATCGTTAAAATACGCCATCACCGATGCCTGGAACGTCTACCTGGCCGCGGGACGTGGGTTCGAAACGCCCACCATCAACGAGTTGTCTTACCGCTCCGACGGCCAAAGTGGGATGAATTTTGACCTACAGCCTTCCACAAACGATACCGTGGAAATCGGCAGTAAAACGCGTATCGGCGATGGGCTGTTTACCGCAGCGCTATTCCAGACCGATACCGATGACGAGATCGTGGTTGACAGCAGTAGCGGCGGGCGGACAACCTACAAAAACGCTGGAAAAACCCGCCGTCAGGGAGGTGAGTTATCCTGGGACCAACGCTTTGCCGCAAGCTGGCGCGTAAAAGCTGCATGGACCTGGCTGGATGCGACCTACCGCAGCAACGTCTGTGGCGATCAAAACTGCAACGGCAACCGCCTGCCTGGCATTGCGCAAAACATGGGATTTGCTTCGCTGGGCTACGTGCCTGATGAAGGTTGGTATGCGGGAACTGATGTTCGTTATATGAGCAACATTATGGCCAATGATGAAAATACGGCGCAAGCCCCGTCCTATACCGTAGTGGGTTTAAATACCGGCTATAAATTTTATTATCGCAGTCTGATGATCGACCTGTTCGGTCGGGTGGATAATCTGTTTGATAAGTCCTACGTCGGTTCGGTGATAGTGAATGAGGCAAATGGTCGATATTACGAACCGGCGCCAGGACGAAACTATGGCGTAGGGATTAATCTGGCCTGGCGTTTTGAGTAACACTGGCGGGAATGACTCCCGCCATCCGTTTTACGCATCGTCTGCAAGACGAATCACCACTTTACCGAAGTTTTTGCCGGTCAGCAGGCCGATAAAGGTCTGCGGCGCATTTTCCAGACCGTCGGTGATTTGCTCGCGGTAATGGATTTTGCCCTCTTTAACCCAGCGCCCCATCTCCCGCTGAAACTCCTGAATGCGGTGACCATAATCCTGACCAATGATAAAGCCCTGCATCCGGATTCGCTTTTTCAGCAGCGTTGCCATCAGCAAAGGTAATCTATCGGGTCCGCCAGGAAGTGTTGTGGCGTTGTAACCGCTGACCAGTCCGCACAGCGGAATGCGCGCAGAGGTATTGAGTAATGGCAGAACGGCGTCAAATACCTTGCCGCCGACGTTTTCGTAGTAAATATCGATCCCCTGCGGACAGGCTTTTGCCAGCTGTTGCGCAAAATCTTGCGCATGGTGATCGAGGCAGACATCAAAGCCTAATACCTCGGTGGCATGTCGGCATTTCTCTGCCCCGCCTGCAACCCCGATCACCCGGCAGCCTTTGAGCTTACCAATCTGCCCTACCGTTGCGCCAACCGGGCCGGTGGCGGCGGCCACAACCAGCGTTTCCCCTGCTTTTGGCTGACCAATATCCAGCAGCCCCATATAAGCAGTAAACCCTGGCATCCCCATCACTCCCAGCGCCCAGGAGGGATGTTCAGGATTATCGCCAAGCTTCACCAGCCCGTTACCGTCGGAGATGTCATAGTCCTGCCAGCCGCTGTAGCTCAGCACCCACTCGCCTGGCTGGTAATCAGGATGGTTGGATGACACCACGCGACTCACGGTCCCGCCAACCATCACGCCGCCAATCTCTACCGGCGGGGAGTAAGACGGCTCATCGCTCATGCGTCCACGCATGTAGGGATCGAGGGAAAGAAAAATGGTGCGCAGTAAAACCTGGCCTTCACCCGGCGTTGCCACCTCATCGTCTTCAAGACGGAAGTTTTCCGGGACCGGCGCGCCATGCGGGCGGGAAGCCAGTACCCAGCGGCGATTGCGATTAGTCTGTTGACCCATGATGTGCTCCTCTGCTTTTGGCATGATTCCATCAATAGTAGCAGCCTGTGCCCGCCAGTTAGCTGACGACATGATTTAACCGCACAACCAGGTAAACGCAGGGTTGTGCGGTTTCATTGATAAACCGACAATCATTCGGCGGACCAAGCTCCAGGCAATCGCCAGCCCGCATTTCATGACGCACGTTCCCTTCCACAAAGACCAATTCCCCCTGCTGTAGCCAGATAAGTTGTCTTGCCTGCACGTAGGAAGAGGCTGGCATCGGGATATCGCTTCCGGCGGGCAATTCTATCTGCACCAGATCAATAGGCAGATCGCTGCGCGGTGAAACGTGGCGGCGCAGATAGTGGCTTTGCGGGTCGTGCCAGACAGGCTGATCAGCGAAGCGCAGCAGCTTGCCCTCCTGCATTTCGGCCCGCGCTATCAGCATAGACATGCTGATACCAAAGGCACCGGAGAGCCTGCCCAGCAGCGTGGCCGTTGGGCTGCTCTCACCGCGCTCTATTTTATGGATCATCGCCCGCGACACGCCTGCGCGTTCAGCGAGTTCCGTCAGAGACCACCCTCGAGACTCCCGCTCAATGCGAATTCTTGCACCGATCCGTTGATTTATGCTGTCTTCAATAGTATTCATATTGTAATACTATAGTGAACAATCCCTGAGGTTCAACATGTCCATTCGATTTGCCAGCAAAGAAGACTGTGCCGCCATTGCAGAAATCTACAACCACGCGGTACTGCATACGGCGGCTATCTGGAACGATCAAACGGTCGATGCCGAAAACCGTATCTCATGGTATCAAGCCCGCCAGTTGATGGGCTATCCGGTGCTGGTGAGTGAAGAGAATGGCGTGATTACAGGGTACGCCTCCTTTGGCGACTGGCGTAACTTTGATGGATTCCGTCATACCGTTGAACATTCGGTGTATGTCCATCCTGCTCATCAGGGTAAAGGTCTGGGACGAGCGCTGCTCAGCAGGTTAATAGAAGAAGCCCGCGCGTGCGGCAAGCATGTGATGGTTGCGGGCATTGAGTCTCATAATCAGGCGTCGCTGCATCTGCACAGCACGCTGGGTTTTAAAACCACCGCGCAAATGCCACAGGTTGGCACGAAATTTGGGCGCTGGCTGGATCTGACTTTTATGCAGTTGCAGTTAGACGATCGCCGCGAACCGGATGCCAGCAGATGAACCAGACGCTAACCCTCTCCTTTCTGATTGCCGCAGGTATTGGTCTGGTGGTGCAAAATACCTTGATGGTACGCATCACGCATACGTCCTCGACGATTCTCATCGCCATGTTACTTAACTCGCTGGTCGGGATCGTGCTGTTTGTCAGCATACTGTGGTTTAAGCAAGGTATGGCGGGGTTTGGGGAACTGGTTTCCAGCGTGCGCTGGTGGACGCTAATCCCTGGCTTGCTGGGATCGTTCTTTGTTTTTGCCAGCATCAGTGGATACCAAAATGTGGGTGCAGCAACCACTATCGCGGTGCTGGTGGCCAGCCAGTTAATCGGCGGACTGGTGCTGGATATTCTGCGCAGTCATGGCGTGCCGCTGCGGGCGTTGGTGGGGCCGGTCTGCGGCGCGGTGCTGCTGGTCGTTGGGGCCTGGCTGGTGGCGAGACGTTCGTTTTAATTGCGCTTATCCGGCCTGAACATGCAGGCCGGATAAGATGTTACTTCGCCATCTGGCCACAACGAATTAAAGGATTGTGCCGCCTTTGGTCAACTGTTCGCGACGGGTTTCCATATCCTCTTTATGCTGACGGCCATGATGTGCGATAGCCGTACGCAAACGCTGTTGCTGGGTGTAACGTTCTTCCCGGCTCAGCACGACATCATCGCTGAGTTCAATCAGCAATTCATTCATATGCGTAATGACGCTCTCTTCAATGGCGGCATCAACACGTGCGCTGACCTCATCCAGATGCGACATAACCTCTCCTTAACTCATTAATTTAATTTTGCTTTTGAAAAATCGCTGCCCATCAGGCTAACGCTGTATCCGCTGACGTTGCTGCGCGTCGCGTAAAACGTTTTCCCGTTTGCCAACGCAATCCACGGAGCCTGCTGGTAGAAAATCTCTTGCGACTGCTGGTAAAGCGCGGCGCGTTCTTCCGGTTTACTCACCAGTTTCGCCTTTTGAACCAGCGAATTATACTCTTTATCGCACCAGCGCGCGGCGTTAGATCCGGTTTTAATGCTGTCACAACCCAGCAGTACATCGGCGAAGTTGTCCGGATCGCCGTTGTCTGACATCCAACCGAACAACGCGGTGTCATGCTCACCTTTACGCATTCCGGAGAGATATTCGCCCCACTCGTACGACACAATTTTCGCCTTCACGCCAACCTTCGCCCAGTCGCTTTGGATCATCTCGGCAATCCGTCGGGAGTTCGGGTTGTATGGGCGCTGAACCGGCATTGACCACAGCGTCGCTTCAAAGCCGTTTTCCAGTCCCGCCTGTTTCAGCAGATCTTTCGCTTTTTGCGGGTCATAAGCGTAATCCTGCAGATCTTTATTGAACCCCAACATATTCGGCGGAATTGGCGATTTTGCCACCGTACCGGAACCTAAAAAGACGGCGTTAATAATGGCCTTTTTGTCTGTCGCGTAGTTAAGCGCCTGACGCACCAGCACGTTATCAAACGGTTTTTTCTCGGTATTAAACGCCAGATAGCCGACGTTCAGCGCTTCAACCGAATGCAGCGTCAAATCTTTATTCTTCTTAATCTCGTCAAACTGTACGGGCGCAGGCGCCGGAATTATCTGGCATTCATTGGTTTGCAGTTTCGCCAATCGGGTCTGAACGTTTGGCGTGATTGAGAAGATCAGGTGCTTCGTGGGGACGGCGCCGTCCCAGTAGTTGGGGTTGGCGAGATAGCGGATTTGCGAATCCTGCTTGTACTGCTGCAGCACGTATGGCCCGGTGCCAATTGGCCAGTTATCGACGTTTTCCGGAGTGCCTTTTTTCAGCATCACGTCGGCATATTCCGCAGAGAGGATGGAGGCAAAATCCATTCCCCAGTCGGCAAGAAACGCGGCGTTAGGTTCATTAAGGATAAACTGAACATGATAATCATCGACCTTCTTCACTTCTTTAATCAGTTTATCCAGACCGACATCGTTGAAGTATTCGTAGCTTCCCTGAGAAATTTTGTGGTATGGATGATCGGCATCTTTCTGTCGTAATACCGAGAAAACCACGTCATCAGCGTTGAAGTCACGGGTTGGTTTGAAGAATTTATTACTGTTGAATTTCACGCCCTGACGCAGGGTAAAAGTGTAGGTCTTACCGTCCGGCGAAATCGTCCAGTCCGTTGCCAGAGACGGAACTGGCGTATTTTTTACCGGATCAAAGTTGATGAGTCGGTTGTAGAGCACCTGTGAGCTGGCTACAAACGATGGACCGGAACTGGCGATTTGCGGGTTAAATGACTCTGGCGACGCTTCTGAGCAGTAAATGAGAGTGTCAGTATTGGCCGCGAACGCCGCGCCTGATGGTAAGACGGCGCTGAGCGCCAGCGCGAGTAACGTTTTCCTTGCAATCATGGTTATAAGCCTTCTTATTTTATTATTAACCGGGATATCAGAGCATAGCTGACAAAAACTGACCAATAACAAATCACTATCAGGTTATTCTAATCCGGTGTATTTCGCTGAATAATTCATCACCCTAAGCGAATTAATTTCCCTTAAGTCTTTTTCAAAACGTCAAGATTTTTCCCGGCACTCTATGCCATGAAAATTCGCCCCTTTTTGCCTCTCTTCCACCGTTTGCTCGTTTTTATAAAACGTAAAGTAGATACGTGAAGAAGTCTAAGGGGTAACAACGTGGCAAAAACTCTCTTGCG
This sequence comes from Citrobacter sp. Cb028, assembly GCF_030336705.1. Lineage (NCBI taxonomy): Bacteria > Pseudomonadati > Pseudomonadota > Gammaproteobacteria > Enterobacterales > Enterobacteriaceae > Citrobacter > Citrobacter sp. Cb028. The sequence continues at coordinate 1,465,518 of NZ_JAOWCZ010000034.1, forward strand.
CAGCGGCAATTTGGATGACTATCAGGCCGTGGGCGGCGGTGGTCAGGCCGTGTTTGATTCAGCATTGCAAATTCGTGAAACGCTTCGCCTGCGTAAACAGCAGGCGATGGTGGATTGTCTGGCGATCCCACAAATTAACGACAACGGCGATCGCGTTGACTGGTATTCGCCGATTGAAGGGAAAGCCGTTGCATGGAAAGCCGCTGATGAAGAGGCCCGTTTTCGTGCGCTGCGCTATCTGGGAAGCACGCTGGAAAATGCGGCGGCGCTGAGCCGTAAAAGTCTGCAATCGGGTAAAACCTCCCTGCAACTGTTTGGCTCACTGCTGGAAAAAGCCATCCAGTTTCCTGGTGAGAATCACGTGTTTCTGGTTGAAGGTAAACCCGTTATTACGTTCTGGGGTTTCGTCAATCTGAATGAAAATCCTCGCGACGATGTGCTCGATTGCCTGCGCCTTGCCGATATTCCTCCGGTCGTCACCGTAGCGGAGCCTGAGCCGGAAGAGGAAATCACTGCCCAAATCACCTTCGCCGAGGCCGAGGCGCCTTTGTTGACTCCAGTGGTTGAGCTACCTAAACCGGCTGAACCTGAACCACAACCCCCGGTCGTTGTTAACGAACCTGAAGTCTCGCCGCCGCTCGCACAGAAGAAACCCGCACGCCGCCTGCCGCTGTGGAGCCTGCCCGTTGCCGCGGTGATCATTGCAGCCATGGTTGGGCCGCTGCTGTGGAAGCAACAGCCCACCCCGCCCGTACCCGCTGTTCCCCCTGCAGACGTCGCTAAGTCAGATATAGCACCGCTGCCAGAACTGACATCTGCACTGCCGCTGCATCGGGCTGAAGTGGTTCCGGCTGCGAAAAAAGAAAAACCTGTCGAGGGACCGGTCGTGATCGCCGCGATTCCAAAAGATGCGCTGGTGATGGATGCCAACCAGATGAAGGCAGGAACGACGCGTTTTCTCAACGGTAACTGGCGCGTAATGGTTGATGTTAAAGATCCGGTTAGCGGTAAAGCGCCGTCGCTGCGCTATCAGATCCAGGCCAATAAAGGCACGGCGCGCGTGGTTCATGGCGACAATATTGTTTGTCGTGCCGAGATTTTCTCCGGTTTGCATCAGTCAGGTGAATTAATGATTAAGAGTCGCGGGAATGCCCGTTGTACGGACGGGTCACGTTATCCGATGCCGGAAATTACCTGCAAAGCGGGAACCAATGACGTCGCCGCCTGTACCGCACGTTATGACGATCACGCGGAAATCCCTCTGACGATCAAAAAGATAGGTGCCTGATTTTATGTTGGTGAATCTGTGTGACTACAAACAAAGCGTGACGCTCATCGCCAATAGCGGTGTGCAATTTCTGGATTTTGGCCTGACGCCGCAGGAATCTGCGCATCATGGCCGCTTTGTGCGCAAAACGGCAAATGGTCCCCTGCTGCGGCTGGATTTCGATCTGACAACCGGGCGTTATACCTTACCAGGCAGCACCGGCGGTCAGCCCGAAGTGGTGAAGCCGGAAAGCACCCAGAAGCTGCATTATTCGCTGGACGTGCTCGACGGTGTCTGGCTGCCGCTGCCGTTCCTGCGCTTTAATCCGCCGCGTACGTTCGTTGAAGGCCCGGATAACTGGGCGCGCGTACAGGTGCGAAAGCTGGCGCAACCTGACAGCGCGGGCAACACCCACCGCGTCACCGTGGCGCTGGACAGCCAGCTCACTGAAAATGCCCCTGCGGCGTTAACCCCCAACGAAAATGACCTGCTGAACGGTACGCGATTTGCGCTGGCCTGGCATGACAACGAAATTGCCGATTTCCTCGACCAGACCTGGATTGACGGCTGGTTGCGCGAATCCTTTATGCATCATGTCACACAGCATGAGAACCGCTCAGAACAAGAGATCCAGCAGGCACTGCGTAACTTTGAATATCAGGCGCACTGGCTGAATGTGCTGACCCTGTTAGGCGAGCAGCTTTCCGTCCCGGAAGTGAAACTGGTCACGCATACCCTCAGCACGCCCGCCATTCCCGTTGATCTTATCCTGGATATCGGTAACACCCATACCTGTGGCGTCCTGATTGAAGATCACGGGGATGCCAATGACGGACTGCGCCAGACAGCCGAATTGCAGGTGCGTTCGTTAAGCGAGCCACAGTTTCTCAACGATCCGTTGTTCACCAGCCGACTGGAGTTTTCCGAAGCGCGTTTTGGTAAGCAACACTTTTCCGTGGAGAGCGGTCGTGATGATGCCTTTATCTGGCCGTCGATTGTCCGCGTTGGCGATGAAGCCCGAAAGCTGGCGATGCAGCGCATGGGCACTGAAGGCAGCAGTGGGATCTCCAGCCCGCGCCGTTATCTGTGGGACGAAACGCCGGTGTTGCATGACTGGCGCTTTAGCCAGATGAATGGCAAAACCCAGCGCGAACCACTGGCTACCGCCTTCCCGCTGATGAACCTGATGAACGATGACGGGCAACCGCTGTTCAGCCTGCCGCAAGATGATCGTCTGCCGGTATTCTCACCGCAATACAGCCGCAGTACGCTGATGACGCATATGTTGTGCGAAATACTGGCCCAGGCGCTGGGGCAAATTAACAGCGTAGCGACGCGTTTGCGCCTCGGATTCCCGGCATCTCCTCGTCAGTTGCGTACGCTGATCCTGACCCTGCCGTCGGCGATGCCCAAACAGGAGCGTGAGATTTTCCGCCTGCGCATGTTTGAAGCTATTGCGTTGGTCTGGAAAGCGATGGGCTGGCACCCGCAGGATGAAGACTTCACCACCCGTAAACAGCAGGAAAAGAGCGTGGTTCCCGTACCTGAGATCCAGATGGAATGGGATGAGGCCAGCTGCGGGCAACTGGTGTGGCTGTATAACGAAGCTATCTCTCACTACGATGGCCACACCGAATCGTTCTTTAACGCCCTTGCCCGCCCGGACCGTCTGCCGGAGCCTGGTGAGACTAAAGGTCGTGCGCTGCGCGTGGCATCGATCGACATTGGCGGCGGGACAACGGATATGGCCGTCGTCCATTACCAGCTTGATGACGGCGTGGGTACAAACGTCAAAATTACCCCGCATCTGCTGTTCCGTGAAGGCTTTAAGGTTGCGGGCGATGACATGCTGCTGGACGTGATTCAGCGTTGCGTGTTGCCTGCGCTGCAAACCCGCCTGCAACAGGCTGGCGTGACCGACGCCGCCGCATTGCTGGCTACGCTATTTGGCGATTCCGGGCGCATCGACACCCAGGCGATTTTGCGTCAACAAACGGCGTTACAACTCTTTATGCCGCTCGGTCATGCGGTACTTTCAGCCTGGGAACAAAGTGATATTAACGATCCGGTAGCGGGTCTGCATGCCACCTTTGGCGAACTCCTGAGCCAGCAACCAACGCGCAACGTACTGAATTACATCCAGCAGGCTATCGATCATGCGTTGCCTGCGGGATCGCCAGCGTTTGATGTGTTGAGCGTGCCGTTACAGGTGCAGTTCCGGCAGTTACAAGAAGCGTTACTGGCGGGCCAGTTTACCCTGACCTCCCCACTGCACGCGGTCTGTGAGGCCATTTCACACTATCGCTGCGATATTTTATTAGTGACCGGCAGACCCGCCTGTTTACCTGGCGTACAGGCGTTGATCCGCCATCTGCAGCCCGTTCCGGTTAATCGTATGATCTGGATGGATAACTACCGCGTACATGAGTGGTATCCGTTCAGCCAACAAGGGCGGATTGGTAACCCCAAATCCACCGCAGCAGTTGGTGCCATGTTGTGTAGCCTGGCGCTGGATCTACGCTTGCCGCGTTTCAACTTTAAAGCTGCCGATATCGGCGCTTACTCGACCGTACGTTATCTCGGCGTGTTGGATAATACGGTCAATACGCTGCGTGATGAGAACATCTGGTATCACGATATCGATCTGGATAAGCCCGGCGCGAAGCTGGATGCCCGCCTGCACTTCCCATTGCGCGGCAACGTTACGTTAGGTTTCCGTCAACTGGCCAACAGCCGTTGGCCTGCCACACCGCTGTATACGCTCAGCATAAATTCTGCCGAACTGGCAAAAACCATCGCCGGAGATGGCGTGTTGAATGTACGGCTGCAGCTACGCGGTGGTAGCAAAGAAAGCGGCCCGGAATTTTTCGTACTGAGCGATGCGTGGTTACAGGATGGCACTCCCGTTGCCGCCAATGCCTTAACGTTAAAACTGAATACGCTGGCAGACCGACGCCATAGCGGGAGCCATTACTGGATTGATAGCGGGAGCGTGTACCTGAAATGAGTAAGATGTTAAACACCGCGCAGGCCGCCATCGAGTGGGTAACTGATACCCGTCAGCGTGCGGCGCGTCTTGATGATGAAGCGGATGCCCTGTTGGCACAGCTCACCCTGGCCGCCGTTAATGAGTCTGCATTGAAGACAACCTTTTCATCGCGAGGATGCGTTGGGCTTTACGGACATTCGCAATCGGCAAAAGCGCACCTGCTCACAGCATTGTGCAGCAACGCCAATGGCAAAGTGAATATCGTTACCCCGGATCGCAGCTTTGATTACTTTTCACATATTAATCCTGGTCATGCGCCAACCAATATGGCGATCCGCTTTACGCGTGATGAAAATCCGCTCGATGGTGAATGGCCGTTGCGCCTGCGGCTACTCAGTGAAGCCGAACTGGTACAGCTATTTATTACCCAGTTCTGTGCGCTTGCGGACAACCGCCAGGTCGAGAAATCGATTATTGAGGCGCGCCTGGAAAAATGGCAAACGTTGCGCCAGCGTCATCCGGTGCCGGGCATTACCGCGCATGATGTCGCGGCAATTGGTCGTTTCTGGCGCGCCTGCGTACCGGCCAGACAACAGCAATTTGACGACGCGCTATGGCATCAGTTTGCCACGCTGCTACCCGCTCTGGATCTGACTACCCGGGCAAACGCCTGGGCGTTACTGTGGGGAGAACAACCAGAGTTGACGCAACAGTGGTTGGCGCTGGCGCATACGCTGCAACAAACCGGGAGCGCGCAAGAACTCGCGGCTCCGCTGAGCCTGCTGGTTGACCATTTTGGTTTACCTGCCGAGAGTTTCCTGACTCAGGTAGCATTGAACGGGAATGAGGCGCAAAGCGATGTGGTGGTTCATCCAATAGAAAATGATCAGTTGCTCAATGCGGTCAGCCTTTCTCAGGCTTCGCTGGCGCTGCTCACGCGCGAGCTGGTCCTGACAGTTGAAGACGCGGTACTGGAAAATGTCGATCTGCTGGATATTCCCCTCGCCCCGGATGTTCATCCCCATCCATTGTGGCAGGCCAAATTAGGCTGGATGCTGGAACATTATCGCCAGCATCTGCAACCGGATGTACTTTTAATCTGTAATGCGGTATCTACCCGCTCCCAGACGCCCGCCATCACCCGCAAACTACTGGGCTGGGTTAACGACACTCAGCCCGTACATGACGCCGCATTGCCGGGAGTGGTCTGGGCCATTACTCCGCAGGATGCGCGGTTTAGCACTCAGCAAAATCTTGATGAATCTGTGCAGCAATTAATGGGCAAGCCCGGACTGCACTGGGGCACGCTGCAGGCGCTGGATAAACACAGCTTACAACGCCTCGTCGAATGGCTGACTCAGGCAACCTCGCCCCAGCAACGCTGGGCGAGATTGACCTCCCTGCGTGAGCAGCACCAGCAGCGCGTACGCGAAACCCTGATCGGCTGGATTAATCCCGTTGAAACCGAATCGGGTAGCAATGAGTCGGTGATCCGCCAGCTCCAGGCCCAGGCGGCAAAGCATGGCGAACTCCTGGACGGTTTGCTCCCGCCGATGCGCCTATTTGAGTCGCTGCTGCGTGTTCAGCAGCCGCGCGAGGAACAGGTGAGCGGATTATTTAATGAAGAGATTGACCTGTTTGCCGAGGTGCGTGACACACCGCACTCGCCGGAAAGCAAAGAGACCGGGTATCAGGCGCACAAAATGTGGGTTAACCACGTGCGCCAGTGGTGTCGCGATGAAAATAATGCGCGCCGTTTACGCCTTGAGCCGCGTACGCTAAGGCAGGTTGCTGATATCCTCGTTACCACCAGCTATCGGCTGGAGATGCCGCAACGCTTACAGCGCATTATGCAGCGAGAAAACGTCTGCGCCGCGCAGCTTCACGCCGATATTGGGGATTTTATTACCTGGCTTGGATTTGCCAGCGTGGCAGAGGAACAGCGTCCGGCCAGCAGGATCCAAAAAGGATCGGCTATTTTTAGTGCCCCGGCGCAACAGCCGATGTTACGGTTGACGAAACTGGATGAACAACCTTCGCATGGCGCAAGCCGTTACGTTTACGACTGGCTGGTTGCTTTGTATACCCGCGCCAATGAAAACGTGGGATATCAGCATCCGCAGGATGTTTGCGCAGCCGACAAAAAACGATTAGATGCCCTGCTTTCCTCCTGAAACGGCGTTTACGCCGTCATCAGAAGAGAGAAAACATTAACGCGACGGGAAAACTCATCGGCCAGGTCGCCCCGACTAATACCGCGCTGAGAAAACGAATCCGCTTTTTATCGCGGGAAAGAAACCAGGTGATGATTGCCGTGATAGCGGCCATCACCGCATAAAAAACCAGCATTTTTTGGTACAGAGACATGTCAGGCATCCGGGCCGAAAGGTAAAATCGCGCGCAATATGCTCTTTTTCATGACCCACATCAAGTTTTATTAATTATTTTAAGAGAAACGCCGGTAAAACAAGCCGTTTTCATTATGTTCAGAATCCGTACTATTGCGGATAGTTATAACCCGTACTATACCCATAAGGGTTAAAACGAAAGGTGGCACAAATGAATGTTTCCAGTAAAACTGTGGTGCTGATAAATATATTTGCTGCTGTAGGACTTTTCAGTCTGATTTCCGCAAGGTTTGGCTGGTTTGCTTGATGTCGTTCTTCTTGATTAATTGCAGCGTCCGCTGGCAGAGAGGCTCTTCTCTCTGCCATTAGTACACGATTTTCCCACTCTCCTGCCACCCGGTAAATTATCCTTAGTATGTAATACCCCTAATCCTTCTGCGGCATTATATTGCCCGCATAACGGCTCGGTGTTGTGCCGGTATGCTGATGGAAAAAAGCGATAAAAGCACTGTCACTGACAAATTCCAGATATTGCGCCACCTGGCTGATCTGCCCCCCGTCAGCCAGCATCTCCATGGCTTTTAATAGTCTAAATTGCTGCCGCCAGCTCTGATAATTCATCCCGGTATCCCTGGTAAATATTCGACTGATCGTCCTCTCGCATGCCCCAACCCGTTGGGATAATTGATTTAGTCGTGGTGGCAATTCGCCCATACGAACTCCTTCAAGCCACACGTTCAGCCGTGGATCTGAGGGAAACTGCAACGTCCAGTTTTCACTGCGGGCGGCCCGCATTTCCTCACAGAAAACGGTGATAAGACTGGCCTGCTGCGCGGCAGGCATTTCCCATGGCCAGAAAGCCATACGTTCTATTACTTCAAAAAAGAGAGGATTAACGTCGACTATCTGCAGCGGTAATTTAGATAACGGCAATGTAGTTGAAAAATACAACGAACGATAAGCCATCACGCCACGCATTATGGCGCGATGTACCGTACCAGCCGGGATCCAGACCGCGCGCCGTGGCGGTAGCAGACACAGGGCATGCTCCAGCTCAATCGTAATGCTTCCCGCTGCCGAAAAAAGTAGCTGATGACGAAGATGGCTATGCCGGCCGGAATCGTGTACGCCCATCTCGGAGGCAATCCCGATTACCGGTTTATCAAAGCTATCCGCATCGAAATCATCATCCGGGGCAATTTCCATTATCTGTCCGATATTTGATATTTAAAGTCTTGATAATGGTAATGCGACACCTCCCTTTCAGCAATAATGCCCGCCAGTTTTCTGTCTCTCTGGATATTGCTATGAACACTCTTCGCCGCCCGCCGCTATGGCTTCTTACTTTGCTGATTATGTTTCCACAACTGGTGGAAACCATTTATAGCCCGGCATTGCCAGGAATCGCCACGTCTTATCACGTAAGCAGTGAGCGCGCGGCGCAAACACTCTCCGTTTATTTTATTGCCTTCGCCATCGGCGTGGCGATGTGGGGTTGGCTGAGCGACTGCATCGGTCGACGTTGGGCGATGCTGGCAGGACTTATCTGCTATGGGTCAGGTTGTGCCCTGGCCGTGGTTGCCACTGACTTCAGCGTTTTGCTGCTGGCGCGGATGATCTCAGCCATCGGCGCGGCTGCCGGGTCAGTGGTGGTACAGACCATGTTACGGGACACGTATGAATCAACCGCGCTATCCCGCGTCTTTTCCGTGATGGGCGCTGCGCTGGCATTGAGTCCCGTTTTCGGCCTGCTAAGCGGAGGTTGGCTGGTCAGCCTATATGGTCATACCGGTGTATTTATTGCCCTTGTGCTGCTGGCGCTGCTACTGCTACTACTGACTGCGACCATGCTGCCAGAAACCCGGCCCGAAAATACGCTCAGCCCCAGCCTTGCTGCACTGCTCTCCCGCATGATGCGTGACCGCGAACTGTGGAAAAATACTATGCTGGTTGCGCTGCTGAACACCATGCTGTTTAGCTATTACAGCCTGGCTCCGTTTCTTTTCGGGCAATTGGGATGGAGTTCCAGAGCCTTTGGCTGGACGGGGGGATTACTTGCGTTTGCTTCGCTGTCGGGCAGCCTGCTGAACCGGAGATTATTGACGACGGACCTGACGTCGGAACAGAGGGTACGTTATGCCTGTGCGCTGGCAGCATTGTCAGGCCTCGCCGCGTGGTGGTTACAGCACTCCGCGTGGATTCTGATACCGGTTTTCGGCGCGGTGATTGCCTATGGCATCGCGATCCCTAATGTGCTGAGTCAGGCCCTACGCCACTATCGTGAACAGGCCGGGGCCGCCGGTGCATTATTCGGATTAAGCTATTACCTGTTGCTGGGAATGATGCTGGGGGTGGCAGGCATGGTGCAACAACTGGGGCTGGTTCTGAGCGTCTGTGCGCTACTCGCCTGGATTTGCAGCTTGCGCCGCGGATAACCGGATGACGATCCTGAAAGCACAAAGCCCTGACATTAATAAGCCGGGGCTTTGTTGTATTAATAGCCTGACCTCGCGGATATTTCCAACTTACCGCCGTCCGATGGCGACGAGGCCAGTGGCGCGAATAATATAGACACACGTTTGCCAGTATTTAGCTATCCGTGCCGCATTTATTGCTCGCGCTTCAGATATTACTCATGCTTGATCATGACATGGCGAACAATCGTGTAATCTTCCAGCCCGTATACCGACATATCCTTACCATAACCAGACTGTTTTTGTCCGCCGTGCGGCATCTCGCTGACCAGCGTGAAGTGGGTATTGACCCAGGTGCAACCATACTGCAGGCGGGCGCTAAATCGATGCGCGCGCCCCACATCCCGAGTCCAGACGGAGGATGCCAGGCCGTATTTTGAATCGTTAGCCCACGCCAGTACCTGATCTTCATCCTCAAATACGGTGACGCTGACCACCGGACCGAAAACTTCCCGCTGCACGATAGCATCTTCCTGCTTCGCCCCGGCCAGCAGCGTCGGAGCAAAATAGTAGCCTGCGCCGTCCACTTTTTTACCACCGGTGATGACTTTGATATGCCCCAGTGCTTTAGCTTCATCGACCGCTTTAGTCACGCGATCGAGGTGCGCCTGCGAGCTTACCGGCCCCAGCTCCGTCGATTCGTCATTCGGTGCACCGATTTTCAGGCTGGCAACCGCGGCCCCCAGTTTCTCAACCAACGCGTCATAAATGCCTTTCTGGGCATAGATTCGACAAGCGGCGGTACAGTCTTGTCCGGCGTTGTAATACCCAAAGGTTCGCACGCCGCTCACCACCGCATCCAGATCGGCATCATCAAAAATGATGACCGGGGCTTTGCCGCCCAGCTCCATATGTGTGCGCTTAATCGAAGGCGCGGTGTGCTGGATAATGTGTTCACCTGTCGCAATGGAGCCGGTCAGGGAAACCATCCGGACTTTTTCATGACCGGTCAGCGGGTCACCCACCGTTTTGCCACGGCCAAACAGCACGTTGATAACGCCAGGCGGATAAATATCTTTGGCAAATTCAGCCAGTTTAAGTGCCGTTAGCGGGGTAATTTCTGACGGTTTAATCACCACACAGTTACCCGCCGCCAGCGCCGGTGCCAGTTTCCACGCCGCCATCATCAGCGGGTAGTTCCACGGCGCGATAGAGGCCACCACGCCCAGCGGATCCCGACGAATCATCGACGTATGCCCTTCCAGATACTCTCCGGCCGCCTGTCCTTGCAGGGTACGAGCTGCCCCGGCGAAGAAGCGGAAAACGTCGACGATTGCCGGAATTTCATCGTTAAGGACACAGTGCAGCGGCTTACCACAGTTAAGCGATTCCAGCTCAGCGAAGGTTTGCGCGTTATCGGCGATAGCATCCGCCAGTTTCAGCAGCAGTTCGGAACGGACTTTCGGTGTGGTTTGTCCCCAGGTGGCAAATGCGCTGTCTGCTGCACGTACCGCCGCATCAACCTGCCCGGCTGACGCCTCGGCAATCTCCAGAATGCGTTCTCCAGTGGCAGGGTTATAGACTGGCTGCTTTTCACCTTCACCGTTGACCAGCTCGCCATTAATCAGTAATTGATGTTGCATAGCAATTTCCCATATCGTCGTTTATTTACCGTTTCCGGCGAGAGTGTCGCCTTCACGCGTTAGCCACCAGGCCCCTAAAATTGGCAGTGTTGTCACCAGCATTACCAGCAATGCCACAACGTTGGTGACAGGCACATCTCGTGGTCGACCCAGTTGATTGAGCAGCCACAAAGGAAGTGTTCTTTCATGTCCGGCGGTGAACGTTGTCACGATGATTTCATCAAACGACAAAGCAAACGCCAGCATCCCTCCCGCCAGCAGTGCCGATGCCAGGTTTGGCAGCACGACATAACGAAAGGTTTGCCAGCCGTTGGCGCCAAGATCCATAGACGCTTCAACCAGACTCCATGAGGTACGGCGAAAACGCGCCACGACGTTGTTAAATACCACCACCACGCAAAACGTCGCATGGCCGACCACGATGGTGAGAAAACCGGGTTCCAGGTTGATAGTTTTAAACGCCGTCAGTAGCGCCAGACCGGTAATAATCCCCGGCAGCGCGATCGGCAACAGCAGCAACAGCGATATTGCGCTTTTACCAAAAAAGTCCCTGCGCCACAGTGCGGCAGCGGCCAGCGTCCCCAGAACGAGAGCAATGGCCGTCGACAATGCAGCGATTTTAAGTGACAACGTCACCGATTCCAGAATGTCGCTACGTTGCGCCGCAACGCTAAACCACTTCAGCGTTAACCCCTGCGGTGGAAAACTAAAAGCAGCCTCCTCAGTATTAAAAGCATAGGTGGCGATGATGAGGATGGGAAAGTGCAGGAAAATAACCCCGCCCCATGCCGCCAATTTGAGTAACCAGGGCGCGCGTTCAGAGTGCATCGAAAGCTCCCAGACGCTTCACGAACGCCAGATACAGTGCGATTAACACAATCGGCACCAAAGTAAATGCCGCCGCCATCGGCATATTGCCGATCGCCCCTTGTTGCGAATACACCATATTGCCGATGAAATAGCCTGGCGGCCCCACCAGTTGCGGCACGATAAAATCGCCCAACGTCAGAGAAAAAGTAAAGATCGACCCTGCCGCGATACCGGGTATCGCCAGTGGCAGGACCACATAGCGGAAAGTCTGATGCGGACGAGCGCCCAAATCAGCGGAGGCCTGTAAGAGCGAAGGCGGAAGTCTCTCCAGCGCGGCCTGTACCGGCAGGATCATAAACGGCAGCCAGATGTAGACGAACACCAGAAAACGCCCTAACCCTGAAGTCGACAACGTATTGCCGCCGACCGCAGGCAGCGTCAGGAACGAAAGCAGCAGAGGCTCCAGTCCCAGATGAGTTAAAAACCACTGCGCCACCCCGTCTTTAGCCAACAGTAACGTCCATGCGTAGGCTTTAACAATGTAGCTGGCCCACATCGGCAACATCACAGCAATGTAAAAAAAGGCTTTCATTTTGCCACTGGTATATCGCGCCATATACCACGCCATCGGAAACGCCAGAATCGCGCTGGCAATGGTGACCGCCACCGCCATCGTCAGGGTACGCAAAATGATGTCGTAGTTGGCGGGATTAAACAGCGCCTGCAAATTCGCCAGCGTCAGGTCGGGCGTGACCGACATGGTGAAATCATCGAAGGTATAAAAACCTTGCCACAACAGCGTCAGTAATGAGCCGAAGTAGACGATCCCAAACCACATCAGCGGTCCGAGGAGCAGCAAAAACAGCCCCAGACCTGGATTACGCCAGAAGAACCCTGAGATCCGGTTCAGACTTGTCGACTGTGGAGGCGAATGTAAGACATTCATAGCCATTCACCTCTCCTCAACCAGCGGTACCATCACGTCGCGTGACCACGATGCCATCACCTGTTGACCCGGCGACAGCGTTGTCGGCAGCATTTCTCCCGTCAGGTTCGCCTGGCTAACCAGCAATTTTTCACCGCCGACAAGTTTCAGCTCAAAACGTGTCGCGGCACCCTGGTACTGCACCGCCTGGATAACCCCCCGGGCCTGGACTTCACCACTGGTATCATTCAAGCGAATGTGTTCCGGACGCAGGGAAAACATACCCTGTAGCCCGCAAACGTTCGCTGACATCGTTTCATCAAAAACATTTGACGTCCCGACGAAACTTGCCACAAACGGTGTGCGCGGACGCATGTACAGTTCACGCGGAGAATCCACCTGTTCGATGCGACCATTATTAAACACCGCCACACGATCGGACATCGACAGGGCTTCACCCTGATCGTGGGTGACAAAAATGAAGGTGATACCCAGGGATTGCTGTAGCTTTTTCAGTTCCAGCTGCATCTGCTCACGCAGCTTAAGATCCAATGCCCCGAGCGGTTCATCCAACAGCAGGACCCGCGGTTCATTGACCAGCGCGCGGGCAATCGCCACGCGTTGCCGCTGACCACCGGAGAGTTGCGATGGTTTGCGTTCATAAACAAAACCGAGCGCAACCTTATCCAGTGCTTCACGTGCTTTAGCGTGACGCTGTTTTTTATCAATACCTTTGACCATCAGCCCGTAGGCGACATTGTCGAGAATCGACATATGCGGGAATAGCGCATAATCCTGAAATACCGTATTGACGTCCCGTTCCCAGGGCGGCAATTCGCTGGCCTGCTTACCAAAAATGGTGATTGCGCCGCCTGACAGTTGCTCAAACCCTGCAATAAGGCGCAGACAAGTGGTCTTGCCGGAGCCGGATGGCCCCAGCATAGAGAAAAACTCACCGTCGTTAATCGCAATACTCACCCCATCAACTGCACGAACATCCCCGTACAGACGCGAGACGTTATGAAACTCCACTGCGTACGTCATAAAACCCCCAGCGGAATTAACGACCGCCCATAATGGCGATGTAATCCTGCGTCCAGCGACTGTAAGGAACGAATTTGCCACCTTCTGCGATCGGCGTTTTCCAGAAGGCAATTTTGTCAAAGTAGCTATAGCCGTTGGTTTCACAGCCCTTTTCACCCAGCAGCGGGCTGGCTTTACAACCTTCAGGCACGACTGGCAGAGAACCAAACCAGGCTGCGACGTCGCCCTGAACTTTCGGGGTTAATGACCAGTTCATCCATTTGTAAGCGCACACCGGGTGTTTGGCTTCGCTGTGCAGCATGGTGGTATCTGCCCATCCGGTAACCCCTTCTTTTGGGAAGACCGTGGCAATAGGCTGGCCTTCTCCTTTCAGGGCGTTCGCCTGATAAGGCCAGGCGCTGGACGCCACCACACCTTCGTTTTTAAAGTCGCTCATTTGCACGGTGGTATCGTGCCAATAGCGATGGATCAGCGCGTGTTGATCGCTCAGGACTTTGATCACCGCCTGATACTGTTGTTCGGTGAGCTGATAGGGATCGGTAATGCCCAGTTGCGGCTGAGTCGCCTTAACGAATAATGCAGCATCGGCAATATAGATCGGGCCATCGTAGGCTTGAACGCGCCCTTTATTGCTTTTTCCGTCCCCAAGTTTTTGCTCAACAAATACCACGTTCCAGCTATCCGGCGGTGTTGGGAAAATTTTGGTGTTGTACATCAGCAGGTTTGGCCCCCACTGGTACGGTGTGCCGTAAACTTTTTCGCCAACGTTAAACCACTCGCCTTTTACCACGCGCGGATCGATGCTTTTCCAGTTAGGGATCAGCGCGGTATTAATCGGCTGAACGCGTTTTCCCATAATCAGACGCAATGAGGCATCACCGGAAGCGGTAACCAGGTCGTAGCCGCCTTTTGCCATCAGGCTGACCATTTCATCAGAAGTGGCCGCTGTTTTAACATTGACCGCGCAGCCGGTCTCTTTCTCAAACTGCGAGACCCAATCATATTGTTTATCGGTCTGTCCACGTTCGATGTAGCCCGGCCAGGCAATAATATCCAGACGGCCTTCCGGTTTATCTAAGGATGTCGGGGGTTCGGCTGCTTGTGCAGTCATCAGCGTCATACTGAGTGCGCACAGGCTACTGAGGGCAAACTGCTTGCTCATAACGTCTTACTCCTGTCTAAAAAATATTGAGCGGCAGCCTTGCCGTAAATATATGTCCTTTCCTAAAAATAGTCGGGGTGTTGTAAGCGTTCCTGCTGGCGCAAGGAAATTTAATCAGGTTGTGAGCTAACGCTCATTACGCTACTGATGCTGAACGGGAGCTTTAATCTTCTGGAGTATAGACAAGGAGTTAGGTGCAACGGTGGCAATAGTAAGAACTATTGATTTTTTGTATGGTAGCACCCGATATAAATAACATCGGGGTTAGGTATTCTCTATTTCGAAAATAAGAACGCGCTATTCTTTTATATTGAATAGCGCGTTACGTTTTATTTCATCATCTCGCGAATTAATTTTCCCAGCTGTTTCACAGCCTGTTCCTCACGCTCTCCCCAGTGCCATGCGGTATTAAAGCGAAAAAAACGAGTCCAGCTCCCCGAGGTCGAAAACATTTTTCCCGGTGCAATGCTGATATGGTGCGCCAGTGCCTGGGTGCTGAGCACGCCTGCATCAAGCGGTTCAGGCAGTTCCAGCCACAGAAAATAGCCGCTGTCGTTATGGTGAATTTTGACTTCCGCCGGAAGATGGCGCAGCAACGTTTGCCAGGCCTGCTGTTTGCGTTCCGCCAGTTGACGGCGTAAGCGGCGCAGATGCGCGTCATAGCGCCGGGTTGACAGATAATCCACGAGCGCAAGCTGCATGGGGGAACTGGTGGATAACGTGCTCATGAGCTGGAGTCGCTGAATACGTCGAGCATGCTTCCCGGCCGCCACCCAGCCCACGCGAAATCCGGGCACCAGGCACTTCGAGAAGGATGAACAATGCAAAACGCTGTCGGCGCGATCCCAGGCTTTGGCAGGCAGTGGTTTTTCGCGACCAAAGTACAGCTCGCTGTAGACATCATCTTCTATCAGCATTACATGATATTTTTCCAGCAATGCGACCAGGTGCGCCTTTTTCTCTGGGCTGAGCGTAAAACCCAGCGGATTTTGGCTGTTGGTCATCAGCCAGCAGGCTTTTACCGGATACTCCTGCAACGCTTGCTCCAGCGCGGTAAGATCGATCCCCTCTTTCACGTCGGTGGCAATCGAAAGCGCCTTCAGCCGTAATCGCTCCAGGGCCTGCAACGCCCCATAGAAACAGGGATTTTCGACAATCACCCAGTCTCCCGGTTCGGTAACCGCCTGCAGGCTCAGGTTGAGGGCATCCAGCGCACCGGTAGTGATGACAATTTCATCAGGTGAAATGGTCATCCCCTGTTGAGCATAGCGGCGGGCAATGGCATGGCGCAGCTCATCATTTCCCGGCGGCAGGTTTTCTATCACGCTCATGGCGGTCGCGGTTTTACTGACCTGCGCCAGCGAGCGGTTCAACTGCTGGAGGGGAAACAGACGCGGGTCGGGGAATGCAGAGGCAAATGGCATCACTGACGCATCCCGGCTGGCCTGCAGCATATCAAAAATATAGGTGTTGATATCCACCGCTTCATCGCGCATCACCTGCGCCTGCGGCGCTGCCAGCTCACGTTCAGGGCGCGCGGCAACATAGTAACCCGACTGCGGCCGGGCGATAATCCGGCCCTGACTTTCCAGCAACTGATATGCATGTCCGACGGTCATAAAACTCATGCCGCTGCTGACCACCTGCTCGCGCAAGGATGGCAAGCGATCGCCGGGCTGCCATACGCCAGACGCGATTTGAGCGCGAATTTGCTCAGCCAGTCGCAGGTATTTTTTCATTTTTCGTCCTGATAATTGGTGTCGGTGACACGCACTGTATATATCAGTTTACATAATCAGGGCATTTTTTATAACTGTTATATTTAACAGTTTTACAACATTGTTACTGACAGCTCCTTGCCTAAGGCGCGTGCAGCTATTTGCACAGCATCAATTTTTGTCGCGTGTTTTAAATCGAACAAACGGGTAATTTCCTGCTTAGGCCTGCCGATCCTGTTTGCCAGCTCCTGCTGGGTGATTTTTGATTCAAGAAAGGCATTTAACAAAAGAACCTTCGACGCAATGCTCAGGGGGATTTCCACATAGTCACCTTCAGCGCCAACCGCCGAAGGTAAAGGAATCGGTTCGTTATCGTCGAAATAGAATTCAAAAGCGGTCACCAATGCAGACTGCGCAGCCTGCAAAGCCCCATGACGGGTTTCGCCCTGGGTTAATGCTTCAGGAATATCCGGGAAAGAAACCACGAATCCACCTTCCACGGCGGGGATTAGATTAACGGGATAACGCATGATTTTTTCGAAATCTCTCATATAATTAACCTCATATAGATGATGACTGTAAACCAAGCTGCTTCAGGATCGATTTTCGCAAGGCTTCTTTTATTTCATCACCAGGATGCCTGGGCATAACGCTACGCCTTCCCTGATACCTCAACTTCAGATGATTTGAGCCGTTTGTAACAGCCACTCCCTGAGATTCAAGCCAGCGTCTGAACTCACTTTGCTTCACTGCGCCTCCCTGTCGTCTATTATACGCACAAAGTAAACATTTATGATTACCTTTTCATTACCTCGCTAGTGATAGCGTAAAATCACTCGCATGGGGAGGACGCGATTCAATAACAGGAATCCAGGTTCCAGATTTCATATCAGCCAGGCCAACCTATAACAGCGCGACAACTGTTATGGTTAAAAAGAACTGTTCTGTTTCTGCCTTCCATTGCTTCGCAGCCTTAGAATTGCGCTAAATCAATTTTGCCTGCGGAGCTAAGCATGTTCGGTCTTGACGCGTTTCACCTGGCGAGGATCCAGTTCGCGTTTACGGTATCCTTTCACATCATCTTTCCGGCGATTACCATTGGCCTCGCCAGTTATCTGGCGGTGCTCGAAGGGTTATGGTTAAAAACGAAAAATCCGACCTGGCGCTCGCTATACCATTTCTGGTCGAAAATATTCGCCGTAAACTTTGGTATGGGCGTGGTTTCCGGGCTGGTGATGGCTTATCAGTTCGGCACGAACTGGAGTGGTTTTTCCGAGTTCGCCGGTAGCATCACCGGGCCGCTGCTGACCTATGAAGTATTAACCGCCTTCTTCCTCGAAGCGGGCTTCCTTGGGGTAATGCTGTTTGGCTGGAATCGGGTTGGCCCAGGACTTCACTTCTTCGCGACCTGTATGGTTGCGCTGGGTACTATTATTTCTACCTTCTGGATCCTCGCCTCCAACAGCTGGATGCAAACGCCACAGGGCTATGAAATTGTTAACGGGCAAGTTGTTCCCGTCGACTGGTTCGCCGTGATTTTCAATCCGTCATTCCCTTATCGTTTGCTGCATATGTCCGTTGCCGCCTTCCTGAGCAGCGCGCTGTTTGTCGCGGCATCAGCCGCATGGCATTTATTGCGCGGTAATAGCACGCCAGCAATTCGCGCTATGTTTTCAATGGCGCTGTGGATGACGTTAATCGTCGCTCCGCTGCAGGCCTTAATTGGCGATATGCACGGGTTGAATACGCTGAAGCACCAGCCTGCAAAAATTGCGGCGATTGAAGGACACTGGGAAAATCCGCCCGGTGAACCGACCCCGCTGCTGTTGTTCGGCTGGCCGGATATGGAGCAGGAGCGCACCCGCTATGGGCTGGAAATCCCGGCGCTGGGCAGCCTGATCCTGACTCATAGTCTGGATAAACAGGTCCCGGCGTTAAAAGAATTTCCGAAGGAAGACAGGCCCAATTCCACCATCGTGTTCTGGTCGTTTCGCATTATGGCAGGGTTAGGCATGCTGATGATCCTGCTGGGCGCGTTTGCCCTGTGGCTGCGTTATAAGGAGCGGCTATACACCTCACGTCCTTTCCTGCGTTTTGCATTGTGGATGGGGCCCTCCGGTCTGATTGCCATCCTTGCTGGCTGGGTGACCACCGAAGTTGGCCGTCAGCCGTGGGTGGTTTACGGTTTGCAACGTACGGCGGATGCGGTTTCCGCACATGGTGATTTACATATGAGCATCAGCCTACTGTCTTTCTTTGTGGTGTATAGCTCGGTGTTTGGCGTGGGTTACAGCTACATGATCCGCCTGATCCGTAAAGGACCACAGGAAGATGAGCCGACCATTCCACCAACAGGCACGCCGGCGCGGCCGCTTTCTGCTGTCGTTCTCGATTCTCAACCGGAGGCACACCGCTAATGGGTATCGATTTATCAGTTATCTGGTTTGTAATTATCGTGTTCGCCACGCTGATGTATATCGTGATGGACGGTTTTGATCTCGGGATCGGTATTTTATTCCCTGCGATTTCGGATGCGGATGACCGCGATGTGATGGTCAACAGCGTCGCCCCGGTATGGGACGGTAATGAAACCTGGCTGGTGTTGGGTGGCGCCGGATTATTCGGCGCTTTTCCCCTGGCCTATGCGGTGATTGTCGATGCGCTGACGATCCCATTGACCCTGATGCTCATCGGCCTGATATTTCGCGGCGTCGCGTTTGAGTTTCGCTTCAAAGCCACGCCGGCGCATCGACCATTCTGGGACAAAGCTTTTCTCGGCGGTTCAATCCTCGCGACATTCACTCAGGGTATTGTGGTCGGTGCCGTACTCAACGGGTTTTCCGTCACCGGACGCAGCTACAGCGGCGGTCCTTTCGACTGGCTGACCCCCTTTACCCTGTTCTGCGGCGTGGGCCTGGTTGTAGCCTACGCCCTGTTGGGGGCAACATGGCTGGTGATGAAAAGCGAAAATCCGTTGCAGGATAAAATGCGCTGCGTGGCAAGAAAACTGCTGCTGGCGATGCTGGTTGTCATTGCCATTATCAGTCTGTGGACGCCGCTGGCGCACAGCGCCATTGCCGAGCGTTGGTTTAGCCTGCCTAATCTGTGGTTCCTGATGCCGGTTCCGCTCCTGGTTGCGCTGATTAGCCTCTGGCTGTGGCGCTCGCTGGGTCAGCAAAACAGCCATACGCTGCCTTTTGTATTGACGCTGGGGCTGATTTTTCTCGGGTTCAGCGGGCTGGGGATCAGTATCTGGCCCCACATCATTCCACCGTCCATTACGCTGTGGCAGGCGGCAGCTCCGGCGCAGAGTCAGGGCTTTATGTTGGTTGGCGCGCTGCTGATTATCCCGATAATCCTGGTGTACACCTTCTGGAGCTACTACGTTTTCCGCGGCAAAGTTCAACATGGTGAGGGGTATCATTGATGCAACAAACAATCTGGAAACGCCTGATGTGGCTGGTGATCCTCTGGGGCGGCAGCGTGCTGGCCCTGGCCGCCGTTGGTATGTTCTTTCGTCTCCTGATGACGGCCGCCGGATTTAAATCCTGATTCTCTCTCTGATAACAACCGGGCAGCGCTGCACTGCCCGGTTGTGACAAATCCCAACGTTATCTAAACAAAAATGTAAAAAACATCGAAATGACAAAACAGAGATTGTCATTAACCCGATTAAAATATTGAATAGTCACATGGCGAAATTATCGTCAATTCCGCAGCTAACGTACCAGAGGGTGCATGATGTTTAAGAAAGGGTTAACGGTGTTATTGCTGGCCAGCGCGCTTTTTTCCGGTCAGCTTCTCGCTACTAATCAGGGAAATGAATATCTTCAGGTGCAGGATGCCGATCACTTATTACGACACACGGCCGACAGCGATGAACTACGAATGACGGCGGAAGAATCCGCCGCCGATCTTCGCGAACACCATTACTGGCAAAAATCACGCAAACCCGATACACATCAGAGCTAACCGTTAGCTTTTACGCTTTGGCAACGTTTTCAGCAGTTCTTCAGGGCTGACGGAAGCCACCACGCTGCCCGGCAACGGCATCTTCAGAATGTGATGTTTCATCTTGCCGATCACGTGCATTTCGCACGGTCGGCAATCAAATTTCAGCGTCAGGACCTCATCGCCGTTAACCAGCTGCATCGGCGTGGCTTTCCAGCTTTTGATATTTCCTTTCGCCTGTTTCGGACACAGGTTAAACGCAAAACGCAGGCAATGTTTGGTGATCATCACCGGCACATCGCCCTTTTCTTCATGCGCCTCATAGGCGGCATCAATCAACTGCACGCCATAACGGTGATAAAACTCTCGCGCTTTATGGTTGTAGACGTTAGCCAGAAAGCTCAGATGCGTTTGCGGGTAAACCGGCGCCGGCTGGGCAACCGGTTTACGGCGACCGCGCTGATAGTTTTGCAAACGAGCTGCATCCAGCATGTCGACCGCTTCACGTCGCAGCTGATTCAGTTGACCGTTCGGCACGAACAATGCTCCCGGCAGATTCACCTGAATATTACGGGCGTAATACAGCGTTTGTCCCAGTTTTGCCAGGCCATCCTGCAGGTTGCTCAACGCTTTTTCTGCATTGTTCGCTTCCTCAAACTGGCCGTCCAGCGTATGGGTGATACTCACCCCCTCCTCACTGGTGAGCGTCAGGATCAACTGTTCCTGCCAGCCGCCCAGCTCAATATCGACCGCGACGCGGCGTTCGCTGGAGGTTTTGGTCAACGCTTGCTGCCAGTTATGATCGAGATTGCGGTTCAGCGGATGGTTGGCGCGCACTTTGTGCAGGTCGGCGGGCATTTCATTCGGCCACACCCGATAACGATTGTGCCCCGTTTTTTCAACGGTGTTGGCGCGAAATCCGACGACCTCACGCTTGATTAACACGTTCAGACCATCCCCGTTGGCCAGCGGTTCTGTTACCTCAACATCGAGATGATCTTTTGCCACCTTCAGGACTTCGCCAACCGGCAGACCGATGAACTTTGGTGAGTCGAATGCGCCGATATCCCCCTTACGGGCATTCACAAAATAATCGGTGCTGCCGCGATGGAAGGTCTTTTCCGTGGATGGAGTAAAGAAATGTTCGGTACGCCCGGCTGAAGAACGGGCAAGATCGCCGCGCTCTTCAATAATGGCGTCCAGCATCTGACGATAATGCGCGGTAATATTCTTCACATAGCTCATGTCTTTATAGCGCCCTTCAATTTTGAAGGAGCGCACGCCTGCGTCAATCAACGCGCCGAGGTTGGCGGTCTGATCGTTATCTTTCATCGACAGCAGATGTTTTTCATAGGATACGACGCGCCCCTGATCGTCTTTCAGGGTATACGGCAGGCGACAAGCCTGAGAACAGTCACCGCGGTTAGCGCTACGTCCGGTTTGCGCATGTGAAATATAACACTGGCCTGAATAGGCGACGCACAGCGCACCGTGAATGAAAAATTCAATAGTCGCATCCGTAGCCTGATGGATGGCGTTTATTTGCTCAAGGCTCAGTTCGCGCGCGAGGACAATTTGGGTGAATCCGACGTCAGAAAGAAACTTCGCCTTCTCGACGCTGCGAATATCACATTGGGTGCTGGCGTGCAGCTCAATGGGAGGAATATCCAGCTCCAGAATCCCCATATCCTGCACAATCAGGGCGTCAACGCCGGTCTGATACAGATCGGTAATTAATCGCTGTGCGGGCTCCAGCTCATCATCATGCAAGATTGTATTCAGCGTCACAAAGATTTTCGCCCCGTAACGATGCGCAAACGGCACCAGTTCGGCGATATCTTTCAGACTGTTACTGGCGTTATGACGCGCGCCAAAACCCGGTCCGCCAATGTAAACGGCGTCAGCACCGTGCAAAATGGCTTCACGTGCAATGGCGGTATCCCGGGCCGGGCTTAACAATTCAAGGTGATGAGGCTGCTGGCGCATACAGTTGTTACCATCCACAAGTGGTAAAAATGGCGGCTATTGTAGTCACAAGCGCGGCTTTTCGGAATAGTTTTCCCGATTAACCGCGCGGGTAATGGATCAGGGAATGAAAGTGAACCGTTTGTTCGCTACTGTTACGGTAGCTATGCGCCCTGTCTCCCGCAAAACGCACCCCCTCGCCGGATTTCATGGTGCGCCACTGCCCCTCAATACACATATCCAGCAGCCCATTTATCACCACCACGTGCTCTATAACGCCGGTTTCATGCGGAGTCGATTCACTGAGTGCGCCGGGTGCCAGCTGTATCGAAAAATGATCGAAGCACAGCTGTGGGTCCCACGGAAACAATGGCGTGACGACCATCGCCTGCTGCTGGGGATCGAATGTTGGCGCGCCGTCTGACTCTGGCGGTGAAATAAACGTCGAGAATGGCACGTTCAGTCCGGTAGCAATTTTCCACAATGTCGCCACCGTTGGGCTGGATTCGTTGCGCTCAATCTGCCCCAACATGGCTTTTGACACGCCGGTTTCCTCCGCTAAACGTGACAGGCTCCATTCCCGCTGGTGACGTAGCGTGCGGAGCGTTGTGGCCAGATAGTGGGTTAAGTTTTCCATTTTTCGCCTTCCTGACTCTCCTTTCTCAAGGCTACAGCTTAGCACTTGTACGCTATAACGCACAGTGCTACATTGATTGACCGTTATAACGCACACGGAGTGACTATGCGCGCATTTTCCATCCCACTACCCACCGTATTATCGGGGTTTGTGGCCGTCCTGGTCGGTTACGCCAGCTCGGCTGCCATTATCTGGCAAGCGGCCCTGGCCGCAGGTGCGACCACCGATCAAATCGCGGGCTGGATGACCGCGCTGGGGATTGCAATGGGCGTCAGTACGCTGGCGCTGACGTTATGGTATCGCGCTCCTGTGCTCACGGCCTGGTCAACACCTGGCGCCGCGCTGCTGGTTACGGGTCTGCACGGGGTATCGATTCAGGATGCTATCGGCGTTTTTATCGTAGCTAACGCGTTGATTGTGCTGTGCGGCATAACCGGATTGTTTGCCCGTCTGATGAAAATAATCCCCCACTCACTGGCATCAGCCATGCTGGCCGGGATCCTGCTGCGCTTTGGTCTGCAGGCCTTTAATAGCCTCAACAGTGAGCTTATTTTGTGCGGTAGTATGCTGGTGGCATGGCTGGTATTTAAAGTCACAGCCCCACGGTACGCGACGATCGCCGCGATGCTGGCGGGTATCGCTATCGCGCTAATAAAAGGTGACATTGTCACAAACGGAGTGGATTTGTCGCCGGTCATGCCTGCGTTTATAGCCCCACACTTTTCATTTGCCCACAGTATCAGCATTGCGCTACCGCTGTTTCTGGTTACTATTGCTTCGCAAAATGCCCCAGGTATTGCCACTATGAATGCGTCGGGCTATTCATTACCCGTTTCACCGCTCATTATCTTTACCGGCCTGCTGGCGCTGATTTTTTCGCCGTTTGGCGTCTACTCCATCTGCATTGCCGCCATAACCGCCGCAATTTGCCAAAGTCCCGAAGCGCATCCTGATGCCAAACGACGCTGGCTCGCCGCCGCCGCGGCTGGCGTCTTCTATCTTCTGGCTGGGGTGTTTGGCGGTTCAGTCACAGGACTAATGGCGGCACTGCCCGTAAGCTGGATCCAGATGCTGGCCGGTCTGGCCTTGCTCGGGACGATTAGCGGTAGTTTGTATCAGGCGTTGCATAATGAAGCGGAACGCGACGCAGCCATCGTTACGTTTTTGGTCACGGCCAGTGGCCTGACGTTATTGGGGATTGGATCTGCATTCTGGGGGCTGGTCGTAGGCGGTATCTGCTACGCCGTGTTGACGTTATTTCGCCGCACGTAGCTGCGTTGGCGTTTTACCGGTTACCTGTTTAAATCGGTTACTAAAATGGCTTGCCGAACTGAATCCGCAGGTCATCGCAATATCTGACAAACTGCGTGAAGTGTAACAGACCAGATGCTGCGCCAGCGCCATACGACGTTGCATCACGTACTGATGCGGTGCCATATTCATCGACTGGCGAAACATTCTGGCAAAATGGAATTCGCTAAGCGCCGCCTCGCTAGCCAGATCGTTCAGGGTGATTGGGTACGCCAGATGCGCGTCAATATAGGCCAGCACGTTACGCAAGGTGACGGGCGCGAGTCCCCCGGTGACGGTGGGCAGTCGCCATTGGACGTTGCTGTAATGCTGGATCAGATGCGTTAACAGTAGCGAAGATGCCGCGCTGAGCGTGAGGTGATTGGCCGGTTGCTGCCAGTCGTTATCAAGCAGAAACTGACGGTAAACCGCCGTGATCCCCGGGTCACTGCCAAACGTGTGCTCGTCCAGCGTGAAGCTATAGGGGCTTTTATCCCAGACTTTTTCACCCACTTCGCGTAGATGTTCGTCGGTACAATAGAGATGAACAAAGGAAAGATCGTCGCGGATATCCCAACTTGACTCGCTCTCTTTCGGCATCAGGCAAAAACGGTCCGGTCCGCCGCCATTCTTCCAGCCCCCCGCCGTTTTGTGGTAACTCTCGTAGCCATCCGCGATATATAAACTGAGCGTATGGTGATCGCAATACTGGGTGATGGTATCGCGCTTGTTTGACCAGGCCGCCAGTTGGATCCCTGAATGTAACGCAACCGATTCATGCAGCACGGCATTATGTTTGCGTAAGTTTTCAAAGGCATCGTAGGGCTGAGGCATACCATCACATTCAAAATAAGTTAGCAGGCTTTCAGTCTATAACAGCCACATATTGTTAACAGCTTCCTTTTCGCTTTTACGCTAAAAAAGCGCAAGATTTTGCAAGTCCGCCGCAAACCGATGAAAGCCTCCTGCCGCCAGACATGACACAGTGTGAACCTGAATCCAAAAAAGAGAGAGTTGTATGAACGCACTGTTGTACTGCCTGGTGGTGGTAATTTGGGGAACGACATGGATTGCGATTTATTTGCAGCAGGGCCCGGTTTCTGCGCCGGTTTCTATCTTTTGGCGCTTCGCCGTTGCCAGTTCGCTGATGATAGTGATCCTGCTGGTTAGCGGTAAATTACGCAAACTGTCTGGTCGCGATCATCTGTTTTGTCTGTTACAGGGTGGATGCGTTTTTTGCTTCAACTTCTGGTGTTTTTATACGGCTGCGGCCTGGATTAATACCGGCCTGGAGTCGGTGATTTTCTCAATGGCCGTCCTGTTCAATGCGGTCAATAGCTTCATCTTTTTTGGGCAAAAACCACCGCTGCGTTTCTATATCGCAGCCGGTCTCGGACTGACGGGCATTGTGACTCTGTTCTGGCAGGATTTGCTCAACAGCGGATTCAATCATTCCTTGCTGCTGGGTATCGGCTTAAGCGCCCTTGGAACCTTCGGTTTCTCATTGGGTAATATGATCAGCATGCGTCACCAGAAAAAAGGGCTGGAAGTGTTAACGACCAACAGTTGGGCCATGCTGTACGGCACGCTGTTGATCGCTGCCATTGCGCTGATGCGCGGGGACAATTTTACGCCACAGTGGACATTCAGCTATCTCAGCGCGCTGTTATATCTGGCTATTTTTGGCTCAGTGATTGCTTTCGGCGCTTATTTCACACTGGTAGGGCGCATTGGTCCCAGTAGGGCGGCATACAGCACCCTGCTTTTCCCGCTGGTTGCGCTAACGCTGTCAACATTGTATGAAGGATACGTCTGGCAAGTTAACGCTATTGCCGGATTAGTGTTGATTTTACTGGGGAATATGGTGATGTTTGCCCGACCAGAAGTGCTGATGGGTAAACTATTCTATCGACGCCGGGTGGCATAAAAAAACGCACCATCCTGAGATGGTGCGTTGATTATTATTGTGGTTTTTTGTTCGCGTCAAACATGGTGGCATCCGTCGCCATGTCATCAACAACTTTCTTCAACGTTTCGAATGTCATCGGCGTATTTTCGTTGCTCAGATCTTTACCTTCACCCTTACGTACAACTTTAACTACCGGTTTATTGGTCGCCGCATCAATCAACTCACCCTCGAAATAGAGGTTGGTATCCATGGTACGGTGACCCGTTGCCATTTGTGTTCCCGCAACGAGTAGCGCAACCGGGATCACTTCATAGAACTGCAGTCCTTCTTTGCTCGTTGCAACACCGGTAATCGCTCCGCGGAAAATCAGGCTACGTGGCCCAGGGGTAGTAACCAGGGGCTTACGCTTGCTGATGGCGGATTTCAACTGGGTATTGGTGTAGGTCAGCAGTTGATCAAGAACCTGCTGCCCTACCTGCGTGGTAGGTTTAGGAACCGGATAATACGTTACCGGGTTATATACAATGTTGTCATATTTGGATTCGTTGTAGCTCGGATCAACCCAACGGAGTACGGTTTGTCCCGATGCTGATTGTGTTTCCTTCAAATCAGAGTAATTTTTTAAAAACCCAGAATATTTATCCGGCGCAGTCACTTTTGACGCACAGCCGGATAATGCCAACAAGCCAGTAAGCACTGCAACTTTAAATAAAGTTTGAGTACGCATGAAACGATCCCTTTAGTTTTCGCAATGATGCTTAAAAAGGATAGCAAAACCGTTTCATTTTGGATGTACTAAAAATGGTAAACACCGCACAATTTTCTCTCTACGCCCGGCACAAAAAATGCTGAGCGCAGAAAGAGTTAACCCAGGCGGGAGGTTCAGGCAGTTTTGCGTGCCAGCATTGTGGCAAAGCGCAGTTTAATTCGATTACCGTTTTCATCCGTACGATGAAGTTCACCCACGTCTTCGTTATATTTCAGCAGATCCCATCCGCTGTAATAATTGCGCAATTCTCCGGTTTTAAACGCGAACGGGAAACCCACGGTACAAGGAAAATCATCGGTATCCATCGCCGCGACGATTAAGTTATATCCGCCCGGTTTAGTGCAACGCTGCATATTTTCAATAAGGCCAGGGATAGTTTTGGCTTCAAGGAACATCAGCACAACGGTAGAAAGAATAAAATCATATTCGCCGTCAAAGCGTAATGCGTTGAGATCCGCGACGTTCGCGTGCAGATTGGTCAGCCCTTCCGCCGCTTTGATACGCTCAAGGTTAGCGATGCTCATGGGATTTTTATCCAATGCTGTCACGTCATAACCGTTTGCCGCAAGGTACAGGCTGTTACGACCGTTACCGCAGCCCAGGTCTAACGTTTTACCTGGCTTAACAATTTTTGCCGCTTCAACAACATCGGAATGCGTACGAGTTAAATCATATTTCTCAGTAAAGTAGTTTTCGTCGCAAAGGGTCATTATTTATCCTCAGATTTCAGTAATGCAGCACGCTCCGTGCGGATGAGCAGTTTCCCCTGCATCAGCAATGCAAACGTACGTACCAGTAATAATGCAATGATAAAATTGGTAAAAATAAACAGTGGGATCGCCAGCGTATGAAAAAATCCTGACTCGCTACCGTGGCCCAGATGCAGCCCTGTTGTCGCCAGAGCCGACACGCCAAACGAGAAGCTCCAGAAAGATGCATTAAATGGCTGTGACAAATACCACGGCATGAGCCGTAGCATGAACAGCAGTTGCAGCAGACCATAGCCGAACAGCATTTTGGCTAACGTATCGCCCTCGCCACCGTTAACGCTAAGCCAGGCGCTGCAGGCGACCAGCGCAGGCGCCAGTTGAATGCCAAGTGAAGTACGTAACACCGCAGGCAACTCACCGCAGCTACGTAAACGTTGCAGAATCACCGGCTCCAGACTGAGCCAGGAAAAAACCCCGGCGCCCAAAAACACCAATCCTGCGTCGTTGAAACCCAGTGCGCCACAGGCCATTGCACTGATAAAGTTATTGGCGACGGTCGGTAGATACAGACCCGGCGTGGTGGCTTCCTCTGGATGCGATCCACGCCACAACCCTGCCGTTTGCCAGGCGGCGTAGGCCAGCTGTATCACCACGCCAATGCTGAACAACCCAATCGCCAGCGCTCGATACCACGGGACAAAACCAATCGCGACCAGCATCGTTGTGGCCGGAAACAGACTGACAAAGCTGCTCATCACCGGGTGACGAATTTCCGCCAATACGCTATGCGGAAAACGTAGTAAACGGCTCAGAAAAGCCAGCGTCAGCAGCCCCCAAATGACCATTGCGAGGATCACTAAACCGTCGCCAATCAAGTGACTCACTGGCCACACCTGACTGGCATAACGCCACGCAAACCCCATCCCAATGATGCCCAGTACCATGCCAAAATAACCGGCCGGAAGATTGAGGACCCGCTCACTCTGCTTGTTCTTACTCATTTTGTTTATTTTTTAAAGTATATTTGAAATGCATTTTATGGAATTTCCGCTGATTTAGCCAGTGCGGAAAACTTTGCTACGTTTAACTAAGGTGCGCAACATGGAAATGAGCTATGACCAAATATCGTCTCAGCGATGAGTCTCGATCCTTTAGTTACCAGGATAATGGCAATAAAAAAAGCGTATTACTACGCCAAATCATTGCGCTCACTGATTTTAATGATGTCCAGGCCAGCACGCCCGGTGGCTGGATCGACAATGAAAGCGTGCTGTCACAAAGCGGTGATTGCTGGATTTACGATGAAAACGCGCTCGCATTTTCCGGCGCGACGATTACAGGAAACGCCCGCATTACTCAGGCAAGCGTGGTCAGAGATGGCGCGCAAATTAGCGATGACGTGTGGATTGACCGGGCTGAAATCAGTCATAACGCGCAAATACGTGACAACGTCACCATTCAGGATTCTGTGGTTCGCGGCGAGTGCCTTGTCTTTGGTGATGCGCGCGTGGTGTGTGACTCTGAAATCATCGCCGCCAGGGGGCTAACCCGTGAAAACGACCAGCTCCTGCAAATTTATGATCGGGCTTTTGTCAGCCACTCACGAGTGGTGCATCAGGCGCAGATCTATGGCGATGCGAAAATCAACTATGCCTTTATTGAACATCGGGCGGAAGTTTTTGATTTCGCACAGGTGGAAGGTAATGAAGAGAACAATGTCTGGATTTGCGATTGCGCCAAAGTCTATGGATATGCGCGCGTCATCGCCGGGAGCGAAGAAGATGCCATACCTACCCTACGCTACAGTTCGCAGGTGGCGGAGCACGCGGTAGTTGAAGGTAACTGCGTGCTGAAACACCACGTGCTGGTCGGCGGTCATGCGCAATTACGCGGTGGACCGCTCCAGTTAGACGACCACATCCTGATTGAAGGCCACGTCTGCGTGCTGGGCGAAGTGCTGATCGAGCATCACATTGAGATAGCCGGTCAGGCGCATATCCAAGCGTTTGATGGCGATACCATTCACCTACGCGGACCGAAAGTGATTAACGGTGAACAGCGCATTACGCGCACGCCTATCGCAGGTTTATTCTGAAGAGCCATCAATGATGCGGGCGTAGAGATTCACATCATAGTAATCACCATTAAGGAATTCCGCCTGTTGCATACATCCTTCCAGTTGGAAGCCATTACGCAGCGCCACCTGATTGCTCTCAACGTTTTCTACGCGACATTTAATCACGAAGCGGCGAATCTCCTGACGCTGCGCATAATGATGAATTAAGGACTGTAGCGCCTGGGACATGATGCCTTTACCCTGATGCTCCTCATCCAGCCAGTAGCCGATATAAGCCGCTTTGTTCAGCGGTTCTATCTGGTTAAACGAGATAACCCCGACCACATTTTCTTGCGCAAAAATCAGGAACATTTTGGCGTAACCGCGCTGGTGCAACATCATATTGCCCTGCACATTCTTGCGGGTGTCCTCCTCAGACGCAACAAACTGCGGCCAGTTAAGCGACTGCTGGAGCCAGCTTTTATTTTTAAGCACCAACTGATGCAGAGGCGTGACGTGTTGCTCTTCTACGGCACGCAGTTCCAGCGTGTCATTGATGGTAATCACTTCTGACATTTTCATTCCATTATGATGGTTAAGCAGGCCACCCTGCTCATCAAATAAAAACAGGAAGGGCTCCCTTTTGGAAGCCCTTTTACACAGCAAGCGCCGTTTTACTTAGCTCTCACTGACACTCTCTTTTTGCAATATTTTGAGCAGATCTTCCTTCAGGTGGAGTTTCTGTTTCTTAAGGCGAACAATGTCCAAACTATACCCCCGACCATCCGAACCTTCCAGTCTGGAGATCTCATGATCAAGGCTGTTGTGTTTTTCGAATAAGGACAGAAAGCGAGGGTTCTCGGATTTCAGTCGGGAAATAAGGTCTCTGTATTCTGGAAACATACTTTCTCCCTGTTAGTGGAAAAGAACGT
This sequence comes from Citrobacter sp. Cb028, assembly GCF_030336705.1. NCBI lineage: Bacteria > Pseudomonadati > Pseudomonadota > Gammaproteobacteria > Enterobacterales > Enterobacteriaceae > Citrobacter > Citrobacter sp. Cb028. Next base: position 1,496,057 of record NZ_JAOWCZ010000034.1, read on the forward strand.
GTATAAGAAATACACACCTCCAGAGTACCCACTTGACTTACAGAAAAATGCGAACGGGATCGAGTAAATAGTGTACAGAATGGTTGTGAAGAGGATTACAGATACGGCTCCCCATTCGGAGAGCCGTAAAGGGAGTGATTAACGCATCTCGCGGTCGTCAACGTACTGACGTTTATCCGGCGCTGGCGGGAAGTACTGATACAGCCAGGTTTCACTGATGGCGTCGCCCTGACAACGCAGGAACATACGCATATCTACCGGATCGGTTGAGTCAGAGGTCGGATACCAGTCAAACTGAATGCGATAACCGTCGATAGGTTCCACGTAAAGGATCTCAATCTGTTTCGCTTCACCGCTGGAGAGCGTAATCACCGGTTCAATACCCTTCGGCGCGGCGGCTTTTAGATCGCCACCGACGAAATCAACAGCAAAACGTCGCGCCCATTTTTCCGGGTAGTGCTCGCCCGGCGCCCATCCTTCCGGGAAGCCGCCCATGCCTGTTCGGGTCGCCATCACGCGAGCCAGCGGTGAACGCACCGGCGGCTGAGCGCTCCAGTACAGGCGATATTTGAATTCCAGATCATCGCCCGCTTTGATCGACCTTTCAGGCTGCCAGAAGCAGACGACGTTATCCAGCGTTTCGCCGGTCGTCGGGATCTCCATCAGGCCGATAGTCCCCTTGCCCCACTGGTTACGCGGTTCGACCCACAGGCTCGGACGCTTGTTGTACCAGCCCATGATATCCTGGTAATGGGAGAAGTCGCGATCGAGCTGCAGCAAGCCAAACCCTTTCGGGTTGTTATCGGTATAGGCGTTGAACTGCAGTTTTTGCGGGTTATTCAGCGGGCGGCAGATCCACTCGCCATTGCCCCGCCACATCGCCAGACGGTCGGAATCATGAATTTGCGGGTGAATGGTGTCACACATCCGACGTTCGTTGTTGCCGCAGCTAAACATGCTGGTCATCGGTGCAATACCGAGCTGCTTGATGTCTTTGCGCGCATAGATGTGGTTTTGTACATCCATGATCACCTGCGTTTTCTCGCAGTGGATCACGAACTTAAATGCACCGGTTACGCTGGGGCTGTCGAGAAGCGCATACACGGTAAAGGAGGTTGCGCCCGGTTTGACCGTTTCGAACCAGAAAGAGGTGAAATCAGGAAACTCTTCTTTGCTGTCGGTGTAGGTATCTACCGCCAGACCGCGGGCCGATAAACCGTACTGATAGGTGTCATCCACGGCGCGGAAATAGCTGGCGCCCAGGAAAGAAACGATATCGCGACGGGCTAATTCTGGCGCTTTAAACACGCGGAACCCGGCGAACCCGAGGTCAGTCTGCCCTTCCAGCTGTTTGGTATCCACGCCCGCATCATTGTATTTAAACAGTTCCGGGCGGAAGTGGATTTCGCGCGCCATATGCGTGCTGCCATCAACCGAGAACATGCGTACGCGGCGACGAAAGCCCATCCCCACGTGGAAGAACTGCGCATCAAGCTGACGATTTTCAACATTGTTCCACAGAGACTGCTCTGCGTCATATTGAATGCTGTTGTAGGCCTGAGGCGTCAGTTTGGCCAGCGTGTCAGGTAACGCGCGCGGTGCGCCGCCCCAGGGCTTCTGTGCTAAGTCATGGGCCATCGATTGCAGAACGGAAAAATCAAAACGTACGGTTTTTCCGTCTGCAATGTCAGACTCTGCCGCAAAGGCGGCGCTGGAAAAGAGTGATGCAATACCACTGGTTCCGCACACGGCGGCCATTGCCATTGAACCTTTAATAAATCGTCTGCGATTCATGCCTGAAAGTGAGTCCTTCTGGTCGTGTAAATGGTCCCGCGCCGGCCATAATCAGCGGCAAGAGAGTGCACATTTCTGACCGCTCACTCTAGACAAAATTCATTAATAATCCAATTGTTGGTCGCCGATTATCTGTACAAAATCGAAAATATTTTATGTCGATGGGAACAGACCGAATCCCATGTAAATTCAATTAAAGTAAACCACACCGCCGTTTACTGCGATCTTGCGCCTCCTGATACAACGCAAACTCATCATAAACCGCACAACCCAGCGCCTGTTCAAACGCGTCGTGGCTGGAATTACCGTGGCTACGGGCCTGAGTTTCATTCCCCAGATTAGACTGGAAAATCCCCGCGGCGCTCACCGGTAAAAAATCTTCGTAGGTAATGGGCTGAGCAACCAGCCAGCCCCGCTCAATGAGCGGTTGCGGGTCGTCATCCGGGCGAATCGCCTGTCGATGCGCCTCGCCCGACGGCGTCAGCCGGTAGCGGAACCAGGCAAGCCCCTGCTGGCGCAGCAGAAATTCGCTGTCCGGGAATGCTTTGAACACCTCCTGCAAATGCAGCTGATGCGTCAGGTTGTCTTTTCCCGTTCCCGCTTTATTCAGCAATTCGTCGTACAATGCTCTGCCTTTCGGCGTCAGGGCCACGCCGCGCTGTTCGATTTCACCAAAACGCGCCGTGTGAGTGCCACGCATTTCACCGGCAAATAACACCGGCTCTTCCAGCGCTTTAAAACTGGTCTGACGCAATAAAATGGGCACCTCGCGGCGCGGTGGCCCTTCAATCAGTATTTTGGGTTCAATGCCACACTTCGGCATCATCGACTGAACCCGGTCGATATCCAGCGTACGCGGCGTCAGATGGTTGATATGACACCCAGGGAAACACACCACATCAGCAATCAGCCGGTGCTCATTGTGCAATGCGTGATAGGTCGCCTCATCGACCGTGGCATGCTGATGCCAGCGGAAAGTTTCCAGCGCTTCTTGCACAAACTCCTGCGCCTGCTCAGGCGTAAAACTGCCCTGCACATCAAACTCATCCAGCAGTTCGTGACAACGACGGGTGAAAATATCGCGTTTCGCGAGGATCTCCGCGGCTTTTTGCCGTAGCGCGGCGTTTTCGATTAATTCGAGGCGCAATAACGAGGTGAATACCCGAAACGGGTTGCGCGAAAGCGACGCATCGTCAATGGGACGAAACGCGGTGGAATGCACGGGAACACCGGCCTGGGAGAGATCGTAATAACTCACCGGATACATGCCCATAATGGCAAACATCCGGCGTAGCGTAGAAAGCTCCTGCGCAGTGCCCACCCGAATGGCGCCGTGGCGCTCAACGTTTAGCCGGGCCAGCTCATCTGCATTCGCCAGTTTTTCATGCAGCGTAGGATTATTTTCCAGTACCGCCAGATTCACATCAGCGACAAGTTCCAGCAACGTGCCATATTGCGGGACTTCCTGCTGGTACATTGCTGACATTGCCTGCGAAAATTGTTCCCGAATCTCATCTGCCGTGATGGTGTTCGCCATAATGTCATGCCTCCAGTGAATATTACCTGGAGTGTAGAAAACGCCGCTGACTCCGGTGGGAAGAATTTACAAAGTGTGACCCCGCGTAAATTTCCCACCCCTACAGACGCTGAACAGAACCTACTGGCGTGGTTTTAAATGACTTTCCAGCCAGGGCAACATCTGTTTTTTACGGCTGAGCATCCCCTCCACCTTACAGGGTTGCGGGATGTCTGACAGCTCTGGGCCGGCAAACCACAGGCTGGTGTCGCCCAGATTGATATCGGTGAGCATCATTACAACCAGCGCGGCATTCTTTTCCTCTGCATAGCACGCCATTTCCAGACGGAGAGCGTCCAGCACCGCATCCACCTGTTGCAGCGCATACAGTTCAAGCTGCGCCACACAAACAGAATGTCCATGAATGGTGAAGGTTTTAATGTCTTTCTGCAGAAGCTCGCGAGCGCTCATGCCTTCCACGCTTGTTTTAGCAGACAGCAGGTCGCGACTAAACGCCTCGAGATCCACACCGGTTTTTTGGGCCAGGGCCTCCACCGCCAGGCGATCGTCAGAGGTGGTCGTTGGCGAACGAAGCGTGACAGTGTCACTCAATGCGGCACCCAGCAATAAAACGGCCTCAGCGGCAGACAACTGGCTGCGCTCCTCTTCCGTCATCAGTTGCCATAACAGCGTCGCGCTACTGCCGACTGGCTTCACCCACACTTCAGGTGGCAGACGAGTGACTAATCCACCGAGTCGGTGATGATCGATAATTCCCACGACGTTACTTTCTGCCAGCGATGCCGGCCCCTGGGCAGGCTCGGTGAAATCGACCAGCCACACATCACGATCGGTCAGTTCAAACGTCAGCCGTTCGGGCATCGTCAGTCCTGCATGCTCAAAGATAAATTGCGTTTCGCGGTTAGGTTCGCCCAGACGCCATGCCGTCGCCTGCTGGCCACGTAAAGTAAGCCAACGCGCCGTCATGGCGGCGGTACAAATGGCATCGCTATCGGGGTTAAGGTGCCCTATTACATCTATCATTAATCAGTACCTTGTGAAGAGAATGGTTCAAAAGCAAACAATAACGAAAGTATATCGACTGGACGGATTCTCTTCCATGATCCCACCACCCGGTGGCGCTGTACAAAACATAAGCAAAATAAATCAGTTGTAAGTAAAATAGGATAAATGTTAATAATATTTTGCTATCAAGTTATCAAAATCGAACAACTTCACTTGTCACCGATACGACTCTGTTTTTAACATCGCTTATGGAAAAAAATGTTCTGTTCAATCAGCGCATTCGCTTGCGCCACCTTCATACTTTTGTCGCCGTTGCACAGCAGGGAACGTTGGGCCGCGCGGCTGAGACCCTTAACCTGAGCCAACCAGCCCTCTCCAAAACGCTGAATGAACTGGAGCAACTGACCGGTACCCGGCTCTTTGAGCGTGGCCGCCTTGGCGCACAATTAACGCTGCCCGGAGAACAGTTTCTTACCCACGCAGTCAGAGTGCTGGATGCGCTCAACACCGCCGGACAAGCCTTAAACCAGCGCGAAGAGTCACAGACGGATGTTGTACGGATTGGCGCCTTACCCACCGCGGCCCTGGGCATTCTGCCGGCGGTCATTGGCCCGTTCCATAAGCAGCAAATGGAGACCACGCTGCAGGTTGCCACCATGAGCAATCCCATGATCCTGGCGGGTTTAAAGTCAGGGGAAATTGATCTCGGCATTGGCCGTATGGCCGATCCGGAATTGATGGTTGGTCTGAACTACGAGCTGTTATTTCTGGAATCGCTCAAACTGGTCGTGCGCCCTAACCACCCGTTGTTGCAGGAAACCATCACGCTGAGTCGGGTGATGGAGTGGCCGGTGGTGGTTTCACCAAAAGGAACCGCCCCTCGCCAGCACGCAGAGGCGTTGTTGCAAAGTCAGGGCTGCAAAATGCCGCCGGGCTGTATTGAAACGCTGTCAGCATCGCTCTCCCGCCAACTGACGGTCGATTACGACTATGTGTGGTTTGTCCCTTCAGGCGCGGTTAGAGAAGATTTACGCCAGGCGACGCTGGTGTCGTTGCCGATACCCACCCACGGTGCGGGTGAACCCATCGGTATTCTTACCCGTGTCGATGTGCAGCTCCCTCAGGCCGCGCAGATCCTAATCGCCGCAATACGCAAAACCGTGCCGTTTTGATGCCTAAAATTAAGGGACCATCAGGTCCCTTAATTGATTTTATTGTTAAAACGTTTCCCAGTTATCGCCACTGGCAGTTGCCGCCTGCGGGCGTGAATGGTCAGGCTTTGTCGTCACAGGCGCGCGTTTAATAGCACTTGTCCCTGTTAAACGGAATGTGCCAACAGCTTCCGTTAAGCGCGCCGCCTGCTCTTCCAGCGATGCCGCTGCGGCAGAGGCTTCTTCAACCAGCGAGGCATTTTGCTGCGTTACCTTATCCATTTCTGAAATTGCCTGGCTCACCTGGACGATACCCCGGCTCTGCTCATCAGAGGCCGCCGCAATTTCCAGCATAATGTCGGTGACGCGTTTTACCGCATCGACAATATCCGTCATCGTATTGCCCGCGGCGACCACTTCTCCGGAGCCCTGGTCAATCAGTCGGACTGATTCGCTGATCAATCCTTCAATCTCTTTTGCCGCCTGAGCGCTGCGGCTTGCCAGCGTGCGCACCTCACTGGCAACCACGGCAAATCCTCGGCCCTGCTCTCCTGCCCGCGCCGCTTCAACCGCTGCGTTCAGCGCCAGAATATTGGTCTGGAAAGCAATGCTGTTAATAACGGCTGTGATTTCGGAGATTTTCTTTGAACTCGTTGAGATATTGCCCATGGTTTTGACCACGCCAGAAACCATCTGACCGCCCCGACTGGCCTTACCGGAGGCATCTTCTGCCAGCTTGCTCGCATGATGCGCGTTGTCGGCGTTTTGCTTCACCGTCGCCGTCAACTCTTCCATGCTGGCCGCCGTTTGTTCAATCGCCGCAGCCTGTTGTTCGGTACGTGAAGACAGATCGGTGTTCCCCGCCGAAATCTCACTGGTACCGCGATAAATCTCTTCCGCGCCCTGACGCACCGTGCCTACCGTTGTCCCCAGCGAACGTTGCATTGTTTGCAGATGGCGGCTCAGGCGACCAATTTCGCTGCGCCCGGTCGGTTCCTCCGGCATGGTCAGATCCCCCGCTGAAATTTGCTCAATACGCTGGGCGGCACGCAACAGAGGATGAATGACGGTACGGCGCAGAACAATGAACGTCATCACGGTCAGCGCCAGCGCAAGAACAAATGCGCCCAGCATAAAAGCCATACCAAGCTGTGTACGCTGATGCGCCTGTTCGCTTAACTGATTCGCCCTGGTGGTACGAATGTCGATCGCCTTTAACAGCACCTTGTTGTAAGCAGAGTCCAGCGGTCTGGCCTGTTCATTTTCATGGTTGATGATCGCCTCAAACATGCCGTTTTTAGCGTACTTCAGCATCGGCTGTAAGCCGTCGGTATAGGCTTTGAAGCTGGCGCTCAGTTCAGCGTCTAACGCTTCATCGGCAGACGTTTTTACCGCGCGTGACATATAAGCATTGAAACCGTCCTGCGATTGCTTAATCCGTTTTTCTGCCTCGGCGATATTGGCCTTCATGTCATCCATTTCGGCAATACGGCTCGCCGCGCCGGCGTGGATCATGTTGATACGCGCGGTACGCAAGTGGTTAGAGCTGTTAGATAACCCCATCCTGACCTGAATCTCATCGGTCACGTCGCGCTGATCGCGATCGGCCTGCATAAGAAAATAGCTTGCCAGCCCGGAACTTAAGGCGAACAGCAGAAGGATGCCACCGAGAATGGAGGAAAACAGCGGAACCAGCCGGATTTGATGCAGAAAGCCCAGTTTATGCTGGGCTTGCATCGATGTAGTGTTGTCCATGACCGTCGACTCTCTTGTAGGGTTTATGCGTGAAAACACGCCCGTTAGATAGTCATCGGCAATCCGGGAAGTTTACTTACCGTGAAAAGCGCCGGATTCGTCACACTTTCACAACATAATTCTAAAAAATTCAGGAAAGTGCCAGCGGAGAAATCCGCTGGCCAATGAATCAGTTATCGCCAAAGTGGATAACGGTACGGATGGATTTACCCTGATGCATTAAATCGAACGCGTCGTTAATCTGCTCCAGCGGTAAACGGTGGGTAATAAACGGATCCAACTGAATTTTCCCGCTCATCGCATCTTCAACCATACCAGGAAGCTGAGTACGCCCCTTCACGCCGCCAAACGCGGAACCGCGCCAGACACGCCCGGTAACTAACTGGAACGGACGTGTTTTGATCTCTTGTCCGGCTCCTGCCACGCCAATAATGATGCTTTCGCCCCATCCTTTATGGCAGCATTCCAGCGCCGCGCGCATCACGTTAACGTTACCGATACATTCGAAACTAAAGTCCACGCCGCCATCGGTAAGCTCGACAATCACATCCTGAATCGGTTTGTCGTAATCCTTCGGATTGATGAAATCGGTCGCGCCCATTTCACCTGCCAGCGTAAATTTTTCCGGATTGGTATCTACGGCCAGAATACGCCCGGCTTTCGCCTGCGCCGCGCCCTGAATCACCGCCAGGCCAATGCCGCCCAGACCAAATACGGCGACGGTATCACCTTCTTTCACTTTTGCGGTGTTATGGACCGCTCCGATACCGGTGGTCACGCCACACCCCAGCAGACACACTTTGTCCAGCGGAGCCTGCGGGTTAACCTTCGCCAGAGAGATCTCCGCGCAAACGGTGTATTCGCTGAAGGTGCTGGTGCCCATATAGTGATAAATCGGCTCGCCGTTATACGAGAAACGGGTTGTGCCATCCGGCATCAGACCTTTACCCTGGGTCGCACGTACGGCCTGACACAGGTTAGTTTTACCCGATTTACAGAACTTACACTCGCCACATTCTGCGGTGTATAGCGGGATCACATGATCGCCCGGTTTCAGGCTGGTAACGCCTTCACCCACTTCAACCACAATGCCGCCACCTTCATGGCCGAGCACCGCCGGGAAAACCCCTTCCGGATCGTCGCCTGAGAGCGTAAAAGCATCAGTATGGCACACGCCTGTGTGGGTAATTTTAACCAGCACTTCACCTTTCTTTGGCGGTGCGACATCGATTTCGACAATTTTTAACGGTTGGCCAGGGCCGAATGCAACTGCTGCACGTGATTTCATTTGTCTCTTCCCATTATTGCGAGGTGATGGTGTTATTTTAGATAAGCACGCAGAAGATGGCCGATTTCAGCCATGCGCACGGCACGCTGGTCTGGGGTTGTTTCCCCGCTGACCAGTTCGTCTTTTAGGTGGATCTCAACCATTTCGCCCATCAGGCCATTGGATGCGCCGCGCACGGCGGCAATTTGTTGCAGGATAGCCAAACACGGCTCGCCGGACTCCAGCGCGCGCTCAAGCGCATCAACCTGACCGCGAATACGGCGTACACGGGTGAGAATGCGTTTTTTATCTTCGGGTGAATGCGGCATACGCCCTCCAAATACTATAGGGGGGTATACTATCAGTATTTTTAACTAATTGTAAAATAAATAACTTGTTATTATTTAATACGTTGTACAAACAGCACATTTAGACATATGTGGACATATCACCGTGTAAAGCGGTTTTAGAGCTACAACACCGAGCGCTTTGTCGATGTATTCTGCATCGCTGAACAGTCCGGATTTTTTCTGGAGCAGCGTAACTGGATTGTCACTCGCAAAGAACAGGCAATTGAAAGACTCATGTAATTATGATCAATACGAATACCCCCGACTACAAACCGGGGGTTTCTATTTTTTAATACGCTATATATAATAATTAGTTACTTATTCCGTAACTGCACACTCTGGCACGCGAATTTCCTTAATGAGCCTGGAAAAACTTTTTAACGAACACATTCCCTGACTATTTTTCTCTTCACATGCAATTAATTTTAAATCAACTTTTCCAGCAGGTTTTTCTAATGACAACGGTTGTATATCCCTCATATCTCTCAGCGTCTGATAAACAAATGAAACCTGAACCCAATCCGTATTATCACTGGTTCTTTTCCACTTTTCGAATACAAGCTCCCCACCAGGAGGGGTATTATCGGGTTGACCGGGCAGCGACCAGTTAAGATCTAAAACCCCGCTTAAATTTGCAAGATTGGTATCATGACCAGCAATAAACAACAGAGATACGGGTAATTTTATGCCATACCTGTTTTCTGTTGTACCATTTGTCAATAATGCAGTGTCTATCATATCGAGTAATGGTGTGGCTCTACTACGGGCAACTTCTGGAGTTCTTTGCAAAAGATCAAACTGAGCGTTATGCAGACTTAACAAATCTCTCCATTCTTTTTCCCCCGTAATACGCCCCCAGGCTACCTGTGGCATTCCCTGGGCCTCTTGCAACAGAAATATCTCAGTCAGCGTGGAAGAAAGACTCCAGGCACCAGGTAATGATACATTGTCAGGAGTTACCTTAAGTTCAGACGGTAAAGCCTCTGGTAATGTGCATTTCGTAGACTTTTCTGTAGTCTTACATGTCTCCGATTGTGAGAAATTTAAAACATTTTCCAGGGTCCGAAATGAAGATTGATAGCGTTGGGTATACAGTTCAATATTTCCTCCGGCCCGTTCCAGAATAGCGTTTTTAACCTTCAATGTGTTAAACGAACATTTCCCCATTTTTACCGGATTAAAAAGAGGATCAGTTTTTTCTTCATCCTTCTGATAATGCACTTGAATTTGACATTTTGGTGCTAACCCAGCCAGAAACGCCTCACCCGTTTTACGGGTGCGTTGATCCGTGTCTGCAATAACAGCAACCTGCCCTGGAGATGGGCACGTTTGATTATTCAACAGACCTTTGCTCGTGAACCATAAACGTTGATACTGACCTAATTCAGAAACAAGTTCTCCCCCACGAGGCGTTAGCCATCCTAACGGCACATCCCATTGTGGCCATTGGTCGGGTGTGACATCTTTCATTATTGGAGTGAACTTCGTAGGTGCTCTTACTCCATGACGACTCACTATCACAACCCGCTCAAGTTTCATACCGTTCGGCTCTTCAGCATGTATTGAGAAAGAACCGCATAAGAGAGAAAAAAATAATAAACGAATGATGAATGTACTCATTACCAGCACCACCTTTTCGTAAGTGAAAAACAAACAACTCGTATAAGCCAGTTCGATAACTGGTTCTATCAGATAGAAATAATCCTACTCCTGAGTTCACAACAATCCAACTTTTTGAATATCAACTTTGTCTCTTATCGAAGTATTAAAGGAGCGCTAATTTAGCCGCACTGGAAAGGTATCCAAGGTTATGGAATCGTTGGCAATTTACAACGTCCTGTCATTGAAAGGATAATTGATCCGGTATAAATAAGGTGGGCGGAAGCCTTGTTTGGCTATCAATTTACCCGCAGCAAATCACTGTATCTCGTTGTATAACGTGGTGAAAGCATGTCTCGCTTCATCGCCCACGGCTGCTGTATCCCTTGCCCGGCAAAGTAGAGCGTTCCTATCCCCTTTTCAGCATTAAGAGTATCCAGTAGGTCCATCAATTTATCGCTGTTACGCCGCGGGGCGTTATTATCAAAAAGATTCAGCTGTGCAACGCCAGAGCTAAAAAAATCCCCCAGCATAACGCCCGCTTTTTGATAACGTAGCCCCTCTCGCCAAACGGCGTCCAGGCTGCGCGTGGCTGCTGTAATAATGTCCCGGCTATCCTGAGTTGGCGTCAGCAGTTTTATCGATGCGCTGTTACCGTAATAAGGTTCATTCAGGGCAAACGGACTGGTTTTGATAAACGTAGAGATAAACCGGCAGTACTGGTGTTCTCTGCGCAGCTTTTCCGCAGCACGTGAAGCATAGGTGCAAATGGCCTCTCTCATGGCGTTGTAATCCGTGAGTTTTTCACCAAACGATCTTGAGCAGATAATTTCCTGCTTATCCGGCGCAAACTCTTCCAGCGCCAGACAAGGCTCACCGCGCAATTCCCGGACGGTTCGCTCAAGCACGACGCTGAAATGTTTACGAATGAAGCGAATATCGGTATCCGCGAGGTCGAGAACCGTTTTAATGCCCATGACGTCCAGTTTCTTGCCGATACGGCGTCCGATGCCCCAGACTTCATCAACCGGGAGTGCTGCCATCAGCTTACGCTGGCGTTCAATATTTGAGAGATCCACGACTCCGCCCGTCTGTTCCTGCCACTTTTTGGCCGCATGGTTCGCCAGTTTGGCCAGGGTTTTGGTCTGAGCGATGCCGACCCCAACCGTGAGACGTGTTTTCTGCAAAATAGTTGCTCTGATTTCCTGACCAAAATCCGTAAGATCCCTGCAGTTTCGCACGCCCGTTAAATCACAAAAGGCTTCATCAATACTGTATATCTCCACGCGTGGCGATAACTCCTCCAGAATCGACATCACCCTGCTGCTCATATCCGCATACAGTTCGTAGTTCGAACTAAAACAGAACACGCCATAGCGCCTGAACAGATCTTTCTGTTTGAAGTACGGAGCGCCCATATTAACGCCAAGCGCCTTTGCCTCTACGCTGCTGGCAATAACGCAGCCATCGTTATTTGAAAGAACGACAACGGGCTTCCCTTTCAGATCAGGCCGGAATGCCGACTCACAGCTGGCATAAAACGCGTTAACATCCACCAGTGCAAACATCATCAGCCCGCTGCTTTAATGATAAATGTCACCACGCCAAATATATCCAGCGTGTCCTCGCTGCTAATCATGATCGGCGCGTAGGCGCTGTTCTCTGGCTTCAGCATCACAACCGGATGTAATTGCAGGCGTTTAACGGTGAATTCGCCCTCAACGGCGGCAATAACGATGTCTCCATGGGCAGGTTTTCTGGCGCTGTCGACAATCAGTAAATCACCCTCGCCGATCCCTGCTCCCCTCATAGAGTCGCCAGATGATTTAACAAAATAGGTTGCGCTGGGATGCCGTACCAGCAGGTCATTGAGGTCGATACGTTTCTCAACGTAGTCCTGCGCAGGAGATGGAAAACCGCAGGGCACAAGATCGCTAAATAACGGAAAGTGTTTAATTTCGCGGCGTTCCGCAGGCTGGAAAAACAACATAATAATCTGCCCCTCATTTACTGTATTTATATACAGTAGTTTTAATAAGAGCAGCAATCAAGTAGCGAGTGTGATGAACTGGACGTTGTTTAACCATCTTGTCGGTAAGTTTTTATGATGTCTGGAAAAATAATCGGCTAAAAAAATACCCCGCATTTGCGGGGCATTACATCAGGAGCGTTTTCGCGGCATCATGCGCAGCAGCGTATTGTCCTTCCAGAAATAGTGGTGCATCAGAGCCGCAGCGGCATGCAGAGCAATAACAAAATAGCCCAGATTTGCCAGCGTCACGTGCCAGGACTTCAGCATATCCACTACATCAAAATTGGCCTCTGCCGCATGCGGCATAACGATGCCGAATGCAATCCACGGGTTACCCCGGTTGTACATCATCACCAGTCCAATAATCGGCAGAACAATAAACAGCAGATAGATAACCAGATGCCCCAGATGCGCCATTCCGGTCATCATCGGCTTCGGTTTTGGCACAATCGGCGGTGCCGGATATTTTAGCCTGACCAGCAGACGCGCCACCATCAGCGTTAAAATAGTGATGCCACAGGATACGTGCACCATGTTAAATAAGGGACGATAGCTGCGCGGGAAAAATCCGCGAAACTCCATGGCGCTGTAGGCCACAATGACCAACAAAAAGACCAGCCAGTGAATGCCAATTTGCAGGCCAGAATACTTATTCCCCATAACACTTCCTGAATAAAAACAATAATGCGTCACCATAACGGGCTTTTGTTAAAAATTCATTAACTTTTGCTCACCCGGCTTATTCTTATGGATCGCCAGCAAAGTGTGAGAATTGCGCCGGGTGGCGTACTGGCTCACCCGGCGAAAACTTAGGACTGCAGATACACCACCTGCGTTTGCAGATATTCGTTCAGACCGTGTTTACCGTCAGCTCCGCCAATCCCGGACTTGCGCCAGCCAGCATGAAAGCCCTGCATCGCCTCGAAGTTTTCACGATTAATATAGGTTTCGCCAAACTTCAGCCCTTTAATCGCTTTCATCGCCGTATTCAGATTCTGCGTATAGATCGATGAGGTCAGACCGTAATCGCTGTCATTGGCCATCGTCAGCGCCTGTTCCAGCGTATCAAACGCTACCACCGGCAGCACCGGACCAAACGTCTCCTCGTGCATAATCGCCATCTCCTGGCGCACGTCTAACAGTAACGTCGGTGGATAGTAATACCCTTTGCCGGAAACGGTCTTACCGCCCAGCACCACTCTGGCGCCTTCCTGCACCGCTCGTGCAACTTTCTGCTCTACACGCTCCAGCGCAGCGGCGTTAATCAGCGGCCCCATTGCAATATCATTGCGCTCAGCCGGATTGCCAAACTGCACGGCTTTCATCGCCTCGCCCAGACGATTGACGAATTGGTCATAAATACCTTTCTGAACGTACACGCGCTCGGCACAGTTGCATACCTGTCCGGTGTTGATCACCCGCGAGTCAACAATTGCCTTTACGGCCAGTTCAAGATCGGCATCATCCATCACGATAGCCGGGGCCTTGCCGCCCAACTCCAGACAAACTTTGGTGATATTTTTAGCCGCCGCAGCCATAATTTTCTCACCCGCCCCGACGCTACCGGTCATGCTCACCATGGCCACCTTCGGGTTTGCGGCCAGCGCCTGACCGACCGTTTCACCACGTCCCAGTACCAGATTAAATACGCCGCGCGGCAAGCCAATATCATCAACAATTTTGGCAAAGGCGATGGCGTTATTCGGTGTAAATTCACTCGGCTTAATGACAATGGTATTACCCGTCAACAGTGCGGGAGCCAGTTTGCGGGCAATCAGGAAAAACGGAAAGTTCCACGGCAGAATGCCCGTAGTCACGCCCAAAGCGCGCTTAAACAGCAGAATATTCTCGCCCGGACGATCGCTTTGCAGGATCTCGCCTTCATAGCGACGCGCCCACTCCGCCATGTAATCGATATAATCGGCGGTAAACGAGACTTCGACCTCAGCCAGTTGCTGTATTTTTCCACCCTCCGCCACAATCAGCGCGCTGATTTCACTGGCTCGCTGGCGGATACCCGCAGAAATTTTGCGTAACCAGTTCGCCCGTTCAATGGCGGGCAGCGCTTCCCATTGCGGCTGAGCGCGCTGTGCAGCATCGATCGCTTTACACGCATCCTCGGCACGTCCATCGGGAATACGCGAGATCACCTCTTCCGTGGCTGGATTGACGACATCAATCCAGGCATCATCGTGCCAGGTCACAAACTGCCCATCGATATACATAGGATGTTGTACGGGTACTGACATGCGGCTCTCCTGTGATTGATTTGTTTTTAACAAGTAAAACTATTGTTAATTAATATCAATCATGCAGGTCGTATTATGGCTGGAGTGGCTGTTCTGTGAGCGGCTTCATAAAAGCGTCTGGCAAAGTGATGATGAAGGGAAAAAACAGGTGTGATTTTTGCCCGTTTGCCGCAAAACGCCGACAAACGGGCAGCAGGAATTACAGAGAGCGGCTCTCCAGTAAGTCAGTCAGCACGATGTCATTTTGCAACTGCTGCCAGGCTTGCTCAACGTTCTGAGGAATATCAACATGGGCGATAAAATCGCGGCCGCACGGCCCATAACCGGTGGCATCATCACGCAGGCGAGGAAGTTCACCGGTTATGAGAGACAGATAGCGATCCACTGACCACAAACCTTCTGCTGCTGGCACAAAATCCACGCCGTCTTGCTGTGGGGCCAGCTCAGGGATGAATCCAGGGAAACTCAACCAGCGCGGCGCATGCGGCTCATCGCGGGTTACGCGCTGAAAGGTTGCCATCGTGCGACGTTGCATAGTGGGATCCTGTACCACAATGACGGTATGAATACTTTCCGTCGCCTGATTCAATAATGCACAGCTAAAACGGGCATTCTCACCGCAGTTTGTTGACTGGTCTTCCACCCAAATCTTCTCACCTGGGATTTGCCAGAACTGATGTGCGATATCGGCAAGGATCGCCGCTTCCGCACGTCCGGTGGTACGAATGATGTTGTAACGAGGATGCTCTGCAATCGCGTCATACAGAAATCGTGTGGAGTGACCGATGCCACCGCTAATCAACAAGGGAACCTGTTGCTCTTTCGCGATCCGGCAGGCGGCGTCGATGGTCGGAATAACCGCGTTCCCTGCCAGAATCACGCAATCTGACTGAACGGTGATATTCCCCGTAAAATCATTCTGCGCCAACCATCGCCCTACGGTATTGATCGCCGCAAGCGTGGTTGCGGAAAGTGTCGGAAACTGGCTCATACTCATGACTCCTGATCTTAATACTTTATCGGGTTGCATACCGGGCGGTGACGTCACCTTACCCGGTATGCTGTCTGGTACCGATTTATCCCGAAATCTGCTCCATCGCCTGCAAAATACGTTTATCGGAAATCGGATACGGCGTACCAAGCTGCTGGGCAAAATAGCTGACGCGCAGCTCTTCTATCATCCAGCGGATCTCTTTGACATCGTCATCTTCACGGCGAGCGGGAGGCAGTTTATTGAACCACTGCTGCCAGGCTTGCTGCACGCTATCCACTTTCAGCATCTGCGCACGGTCACGATGCGGGTCGATAGCCAGTTTTTCCAGACGCTTTTCGATAGCCTGCAAATAACGCAGCGTATCGCCCAGACGCTTGAAACCATTGCCGGTAACAAATCCACGGTACACCAGCCCGCCCATCTGCGATTTGATATCCGCAAGCCCCAGCGCCATGGTCATATCCACGCGCCCTTTCAGACGTTTGTTGATATTAAACACCGCGGTCAGAATTTGTTCGACCTGCTTAGCAATATCCACCACCGTATCGTTCAGTTCAGCCCGCACTTTCTCATGCAGCGCCGCAAAGCCTTCTTCGGTCCACACCGGACCACCGTTGGCGTCGATCAGTTGATCCACACCACAGGATATACAGTCGTCAATCAAATCCAGCACTTTACCGTACGGGTTAAAATACAGCCCCAGCTTGGCTTTGTTGGGCAGTTTCTCATGCAAATATTTGATTGGTGAAGGAATATTCAGTAACAACAGGCGGCGTAAACCGCACCACATCGCCTGCTGTTGCTCCAGCGGGTTATCAAACAGTTTGATGGCAACGCTGTCACGCTCATCCACCAGCGCTGGCCAGGCTTTTACCTTATAGTTGCCGCGTTTTTGCTCGTAACTCTCCGGAAGCTGACCGAAGCTCCAGATGTGCAACCCGCTCTGTTCGATACCGTCATCCGCCACCGCAGACAATGTTTCCTGAACTTTACCCTTCAATGCGTCTTTCAGATCCTGCAGCGAACGTCCTTCCTGCAGCTTTTTGTTCTTATCATCCACTACCCGGAAGGTGATTTTTAGGTGATCGGGCACCTGATCCCAATGCCAGTCTTCACGGTCAACGGTCACGCCGGTCATGCGGCGCAGTTCACGCTCCAGCGAGTCGAGCAGCGGCAGTTCCAGCGGCGTGACGCGGCCTAAAAACGCTTCCGCATAGTTCGGCGCGGGCACAAAGTTGCGTCGTACCGGTTTCGGCAGAGACTTAATCAGGGCGATAACCAGTTCACGGCGCAGCCCCGGAATTTGCCATTCAAAACCGCTCTCTTCGATCTGATTGAGCAGCGGGAGCGGAATATGTACGGTCACACCGTCCGCATCGGCTCCGGGTTCGAACTGGTAACTTAACCGTAGTTTGAGATTGCCCTGATGCCAGAAGTTCGGGTAATCCAGCTTACTGATTTTTTCCGCACCCTCTTTGATGAGCATGCTCTTTTCAAAGTTGAGCAGATCCGGCGTTTCACGGCTGATCTTTTTCCACCAGCTGTCAAAGTGACGCGCGGAGACTACATCATGGCTGATGCGTTGGTCGTAAAACTCAAATAGCGTCTCATCATCAACCAGAATGTCGCGACGGCGCGATTTGTGCTCTAACTCTTCCACCTCTGCGCGTAACTTCAAATTGTCACGGAAAAACGCATGGCGCGTTTGCCAGTCGCCTTCCACCAGAGCATGGCGGATGAACAGTTCACGCGACAACGCGGGATCGATCTGGCTGTAGTTCACCTTACGAGCTGCAACAATCGGTAAACCGTAGACGGTAACCTTTTCTGTTGCCATCACTGCGCCCTGCGCACGTTCCCAGTGCGGTTCACTGTATGAACGTTTGATCAGATGCTGGGCAACCGGTTCGACCCACTCAGGATCGATGCGTGCAGCAATACGTCCCCACAGGCGGCTGGTTTCCACCAGCTCCGCTACCATCGTCCACTTCGGCGGTTTTTTAAATAGAGCAGAGCCTGGGAAGATCGAGAAGCGAGCGTTACGCGCCCCGGTAAATTCCTGTTTATCGGCATCTTTCATCCCGATATGTGACAGTAAACCGGTCAGCAACGCGACGTGGATCTCTCTGTATTCAGCGGGTTCGCTGTTAACAGGAATCCCTAACTCTTTCACCACCTGACGCAGTTGCGTGTAGATATCCTGCCATTCACGCACGCGCAGGTAGTTCAGAAAATCAAGTTTGCACTGACGACGGAACTGGTTTGACGACAGCGCTTTCTGCTGCTCGCCGAGATAGTTCCACAGATTCACAAATGCGAGGAAATCAGACTCTTTGTCGTGGAAACGGCGATGTTTCTCGTCGGAGGCCTGCTGCTTGTCCATCGGGCGCTCGCGCGGATCCTGAATAGACAGCGCCGAGGTGATAATCATCGCCTCACGTACGCAGCCATGTTTTTGCGCTTCCAGCACCATGCGCGCCAGGCGTGGATCCACCGGCAGTTGCGAGAGCTGACGGCCCAATGGCGTCAGTTTGTAAGCGGTTGCCTGTTCGTCGGTGGTTATCGCCCCCAGTTCTTCGAGCAGGCGTACACCGTCCTGAATGTTACGTTTATCCGGCGCTTCAACAAACGGAAACGCCGCGATATCGCCCAGCCCCAAGGCAGTCATCTGCAAAATAACTGACGCCAGGTTGGTACGCAGGATCTCCGGGTCGGTAAACTCCGGGCGCGACAGGAAATCGTCTTCGGAATACAGACGAATACAGATCCCCTCCGAAACACGACCGCAACGGCCTTTACGCTGGTTGGCAGAGGCCTGCGACACCGGTTCAATCGGCAAGCGCTGAACTTTGGTGCGGTAACTGTAACGGCTGATACGCGCAGTACCCGGATCAATCACATACTTGATCCCCGGAACGGTCAGCGAGGTTTCCGCCACGTTGGTCGCCAGCACGATACGGCGACCGCTGTGCGACTGGAACACACGGTTCTGCTCGCTGTTGGAAAGACGCGCATATAGCGGTAGCACTTCGGTATGGCGCAAATCCAGCTTATTCAGCGCATCGGCGGTATCGCGGATTTCGCGCTCGCCGCTCATGAAGATCAAAATGTCGCCCTGACTTTCACGGCCTAACTCATCTACGGCATCAAAAATTGCCTGCAATTGGTCACGCTCGGTGTCATCTGCGTCTTCAACAATTGGACGATAGCGAACTTCCACCGGATAGGTTCGACCAGAGACTTCGATAATCGGTGCATTATTGAAATGCTTTGAAAAACGCTCCGGATCGATGGTCGCCGAAGTGATGATAATTTTTAGATCCGGACGGCGCGGCAGGAGCTCTTTCAGATAACCGAGCAGAAAATCGATATTCAGGCTGCGCTCATGCGCTTCATCGATGATGATGGTGTCGTACTGCATCAGCAGCCGATCCTGCTGGATTTCCGCCAGCAGGATACCGTCCGTCATCAGCTTAACCATGGTGTTGTCGCTGACATGATCGCTAAAACGGACTTTATAACCGATACAACCGCCCGGCTCGGTTTGCAGCTCTTCTGCAATACGGTTCGCCACGGTACGCGCCGCCAGACGACGCGGCTGGGTATGGCCGATCAGCCCTTTTACCCCGCGCCCGAGCTCCATACAGATTTTGGGTAACTGAGTGGTTTTCCCTGACCCCGTTTCCCCGGCGACAATCACCACCTGGTTATCGCGGATCGCTTCCAGAATATCCTGTTTTTTCTGACTGACGGGCAGGTTTTCCGGGTAGCTGATGACCGGACGCGCGGCTTCACGCAGCACAACTTTACCTGCAGCGTGATCAATCTCTTTTGCCATCTCCTGGTAAATGGCCTGTTGTGCATCAGGATTTTTAACCTTCTTCACGCCCTGCAGGCGGCGGGCAAAACGCTGTCTGTCACGCAGCATCAGTGAATCCAGCTGTTGCTGCAACATGTTGAAGGTTAATTTTTGTTGTTCTGTCATAGCGTTAAAAGGCAGTGCTCTGCCGGGTTAAATCTCTTTTAGATGATAGGTATAGAGTACCACATCAGCGCTTTTCATGTGTTGTTCAATAATTTCGAACATAGGATTCGATATATTGCGCTATCACTGCGACAGGATTGTGAATAAAGTGTCAACAAGCAACGGGGCACTCCCCCTTCAAACACATAAAAGGAAACACCCATGAGCAAGGTATTAGTTCTTAAATCCAGTATTCTGGCAGGGTACTCTCAGTCTGGTCAGTTGTCTGATTATTTTGTTGAACAGTGGCGTGAAAAGCACTCCGCTGATGAAATCACCGTCCGTGACCTGGCTGCAAATCCTGTTCCGGTACTGGATGGCGAACTGGTGGGTGCGCTGCGCCCGAGCGATGCACCGCTGACACCGCGTCAGCAGGAAGCGCTGGCGTTGTCCGATGAGCTGATTGCTGAGCTGAAAGCGCATGATGTGATTGTTATCGCCGCGCCGATGTATAACTTCAACATCCCAACCCAGCTGAAAAACTATTTCGATCTGATTGCCCGTGCAGGTGTGACTTTCCGTTATACCGAGAAAGGTCCGGAAGGTCTGGTGACGGGTAAACGCGCAGTCGTGTTGACCAGCCGTGGTGGTATCCATAAAGATACGCCGACCGACCTGATCACGCCGTATCTGAACGTATTCCTGGGCTTTATCGGCATCACCGACGTGAACGTCGTCTTTGCTGAAGGCATTGCGTACGGCCCGGAAGTGGCGTCCAAAGCGCAGTCCGATGCGAAAGCCGCTATCGACAGCGTCGTCGCTGCCTGATAATTCCCCCTCTCACCATCCGGTGGGAGGGTTTCTCCAGCATTTACTTCTTTACCTGCACCTGTTTGCCGTGAATGCGGTTAATATCACGCCAGATGGTTGCATAATCTCTGCACTTCGCCAGATTCTCTTCCCAGCAATGCAGCAAAAATTGTTCTGGCTCGGCAACATCCCGGCTTAACAGCTTGAATATCCAACGATTCCAGACATACCACTTGAAAAGCCACATGATTTCACTCCGCAACGCGACCGGTGTTGAACTATATCAGCCTCAGTTTGATGCCGTGTGGCAACTATTGCGATGTCGATGAATAAGTCAGCGTCGTGCCTCTCTGGTTGTGTGCAGAGAAGATTTATTATTTTCTCAACCACTTACCATTGATGCCCTGGACGTACTCCCCTGGTTTAGCCCGAGCGACCAGCTTTTGTCCGGCCATTTTCGCCACTTCATCTGGAGGAATGTTATTGCTCTCAGCCAGTTGCTGATAGCTGGCGCTGCGTGCTTTATTAATCTCACTCACCAGCGCCTGCGTTTCGGCGTCGGTTTGCAATGCCACCAGATAACCATTAAGCGTTTCGCCCACCCGCCCCTGGGATCTGGCTTCATTCAAGGTCAATGCCCACCCATTGCCACTGAATAAACTCAATGCCACCAGGATCACTGCAAGCTGTTTTTTCATCGTGACCTCAGAACAAATCGCTGCGCGATTTTAATAAGCTCTCAACGTCTTTATCGACTTTGATATGGATCTCATGCTCGATCTTGACGTTCATATTAATAGTGATCGGCTCTTTAGGCGCAGCCACTTCGATTCTGGGTGTGCACCCGATCAGCAGAGATGAAGCCAGCAGACCCAGCATGGCAGCTATCGTTTTCATTGTTGTTCCTCACATTCCTTGCCTTCCGGGCAATGGGATTCCGGCAGCGCTGCATTTTGTTCAAGCCATGCCTGTAAATTGTCGCCAAAACGCAAACTACGCCATAGCGTAAAGACGTTTTCCTCATGGGTGTAATTCAAATTAACCGTCCCCACTTTGCCATCCACCCGGCTATTGCCAGTTACGGTTGCCTGCATGGTTAAGACACCGAGATTATCCAAATTTATTTTCGTCCAGGAATGGCTTATTTCCATATAACGCAGCCAGTTAATGGCCGCACCAGCTGCCATATTATCTTTGACGACGGCATCCGCCGTGTCTTTATCAATACGCAGCGTCATAGGCCCCGGGTTGGTCAGCCAGCCGTCTTTAATGATCCACTTTTCGTTATCCAGCCATAACGGCAACGCACCGCTGACCGGGCCAGACATGGCGAATTGCTTGGGATTAACCGCGCTGATAAGCTCGCTGGAAGAGATATTTTGCACCCGTAATAATGCCGGATCGTGCTGCGGCATCCGCAGTTGTTGCATGATGACTTTGCCCCCCAGCAGTTCGGCGCTGACATCGCTTAACAGTAACGGATTGTCTTCACTCCAGGGATACGCCCCCTGTAGATCGGCGGCGATATTTTTCACCGTCACCTGATTCACCACTTCCGCAATACGCAGTGAAATAGGTCCACGCGTACCCAGTTGCCATGCGCCTTCACTAAACCGGAAAGGCAACACAAAATCGACGCCATTAATTTGGTTATCGGGCATCCAGGCGCTACCGCCTTTTAATACCCCATGGCCGCCCGCTTCAAAGCCCTGTTCCGGGGCAGCCGAAAACGCAACCTGCGCATACAGTTCACCTTCACGTAGCTTCATTTTCCAGTCTGGTGGGATGAGCGGTTGGAATACGGTGAGCGATTGTTTTGGCCACCAGGCCTGTCCGCGCAGGCGGATCCCGTCCCAACGTCCATTTACCTGTACTGGACCTATCGCGCCCGCGTGAAGCTGGCCTTTAAACTGGAAAATCGTCGGGTCGGTACCTTCCACGCTGAACTTCAGGGTTGACGGTGGTAACACGCTCCCCCCGGTAAAGGTGGTGTTCCCTGCGTCCAGCGACAGCGCGCCGCTAAACGTCGGCTTGTTGGCATCCCGTACCCAGACGATCGGCTCGTCCATCACCAGGCGTGGGGTTTCCACCTTCATGGTGCCGTATTGCAGGTGGTCAAATCCGGTGGAGAGATCAAAAAGCTTCAGGGTGTTGTCATGCCATTCGCCCTTACCCGCCACGTCCCAACGCGCATGCATTGGCGTAAAGCTGCCTTTGCCCCAGTACCGCCACTGCCAGCGACCCGCGTCAGGGAGAAAATCATTTGCCAGACCATCCAGATGCAATTCAAAACCGCCCATCTGGTTTTCATGCGCGCGCAATATAGCCTGCAGACGGCCATCTACGCCGCGCTGTGTTACTTTTACGCCCGCCAGCGGCCAGCGAATTTCGTCAATATCCAGCGAGTCAATCACCCGTCCACGCGAACGCAGCAGCGCTCCTGGCTCGAAAGCCAGCTGCGGGTCGTTCAGGCTTCCGGTGAGTCTGGCGGGTAATTTGGCGTAGAAGATCAGGTCACCCTGTTTCGCCTCGCCTATCAACTGTAACGGCATGTCGCTACTATCCACACCCAGCTTACCCGGCCCCAGCGTTAATACGGCGTTTCCTTTACCTGCATCGCCTTGGGTCAGTATGTTCAGACGCCCGCTCACCACCGCATTTTCCAGCCCGGCCTGCCAGTTTTCAACTTTCATGCCCAACCGCCCGCTGAGCGGGAATCCCTGATAAGGCCAGTTCCAGCGACCGTCGCTGATGGTTAATTGCTGACGGGTTATTTCCCACGGAAGATCGAGCAACGGATCGGCATTATCCCGCGCCATGACGATCAGTTGTCCGCTGTTTTCTTGCCACTCCAGTTCGGCGTCCACCAGTGAGGGCTCCTGCGGCAAGCTCAGAGTAGCAACCGCATGACCGCTCACCGGTAGTCCATCAGGAACCAGTGGCATGGTAAATTCACCGACCAGTTTTACCGGCGGTTGCCCTTCAAACGCGGCTATATCCAGCTCATTTACCGTGAGATTTTGCCCGTGCAGACGCCCCTGGAATTTCACTTTTTCACCCTGGTAGCGCAGCTGCTGGGTCGATGGCGTTAGCGAGAGAGACAGTTTTCCCTGCCACTCCTGCCAGGGGGAGAGAATAACTTTGTCGATGTTAATCCAGGTATTGGGCAGCATCGATTGCCATTCAGCCAGCGTTTTGGGCGCTGCCGGAGACGCTTCTGTCTGCGGTAATTTAGCCAGGCAAGCGGAATCCAGCTCAATAGTCCCGACATTGAGCAACCAGCGGCTGGGATGGGAAAGATCGGCCTGAGTAATGCGCGCTAGCGGGCAATCATCGACCAGATAGCGGAGTTCCGGGATATGCAGCCCATGCCGTGTCAGCCGTGGGCTCTCATCCAGCGCGATGCGCGTGCCAACAGGTAACCAGACGCCCACCAGCGTAGGAACCCACAGGCCAAGCGTCATGACCAACGTCAGCGGCACGAGAATCAATAATAAGAGAAGTGCCAGAGCGGCTTTATATTTACCCTTCATGGGTAGTTAATATCCTGATTTAGCGAAAATTTAAGCCGGTTTAGGCCAGTATTGTGGCATGTTTAACAGGATATGCCCACATTAAGAATAAATTCCCATGAAGTATATGCACTATTTACCAATCAACGAGAATTAATAAAATAATAATAAATTCAATAAGATAGTGCGTTATTTTATATGGCACGCTGTTACACGTGCCGTCGGGAATATAAAGAACTCAGACTCAATGAGGCCTCAGTTCTCCATCGCTATGTTTAGGTCCTAAACGACCAGCTTCTATCAGAATTTCCTCAATGAGCTCTTCGAGGCACTCCCTACCATGATGATCGCAGACCAGATGTACCTGCCGGGAAATCTCCTCAGGTTTCATACCATCACATAATGCCGCCTTAAGCATTAAGGTGGCCCATCGCTTTGCTTCAGAGTGAGTTAACATGACCCCTCCCGATATTTGCTACCTGTATAAGCGTAGCTGTCTGGATGTGATTCGGCTGGCTTTTTACCTGCATCGATTACGGGTATTGAGTTGGACGGAAAAATATCCAGTTGTTGAAATTGAGTAACCTGCCCACACTAACAACAGATGCGCTGAAATTATTCATTACGCCTATGACTATCAATAACTTTTTAGATTTTGTAAAATAATTTGAATTGGATTAATGTGACGTCAAAATCACTGGAGAAAGTCTTATGAAACTCGCCATCTATAGTACAAAACAGTACGACAAGAAGTATCTGCAGCAGGTTAACGAGGCTTTTGGTTTTGAACTTGAATTCTTTGACTTTCTGCTGACGGAGAAAACAGCCAAAACAGCCCATGGCTGTGAAGCCGTCTGTATCTTCGTCAACGACGATGGCAGCCGCCCGGTTCTGGAAGAGCTGAAAAAGCATGGCGTGAAATATATTGCGCTGCGTTGCGCCGGCTTCAATAACGTCGATCTCGACGCGGCAAAAGAACTCGGCCTGCAGGTCGTCCGTGTGCCAGCCTATTCACCGGAAGCCGTCGCTGAACATGCGATTGGCATGATGATGACGTTGAATCGCCGTATTCACCGCGCCTATCAGCGTACTCGTGATGCCAACTTCTCTCTTGAGGGGCTGACCGGCTTTACCATGTATGGCAAAACGGCTGGGGTGATCGGTACCGGTAAGATTGGGATTGCGGCACTGCGGATCCTGAAAGGTTTTGGGATGCGCCTGCTGGCGTTTGATCCCTACCCAAGCGCTGCCGCACTGGAGTTAGGCGTTGAATATGTCGATCTTAAAACGCTGTTCGCGGAGTCCGATGTCATCTCCCTGCACTGTCCGTTAACGCCGGAGAATTATCACCTGCTCAATCACGAAGCCTTTGAGCAAATGAAAAATGGCGTGATGGTTATTAACACCAGCCGCGGGGCATTGATCGATTCACAAGCCGCTATCGATGCGCTGAAAAACCAGAAAATTGGTTCTCTGGGTATGGACGTGTATGAAAACGAACGCGACCTGTTCTTTGAAGATAAATCCAATGACGTGATTCAGGATGATGTGTTCCGCCGCCTGTCGGCCTGTCATAACGTGCTGTTCACCGGTCACCAGGCGTTCCTGACGGCCGAAGCATTGACCAGCATTTCTGAGACCACGCTGCAAAATCTGGCACAGCTCTCTAAAGGCGAAACCTGTCCAAACGCCCTCTTCTAATCCCTGTGCTCCCCTGGATTCAGGGGGGCATTTTCAGATAATCACCGATGCTAAAATCTTCAGTATCATTATTATATTGAATGTATTCCCGTCACAAACGTAGAGAAATTGAATGAAAAAAGTTGTCACGTTGATTGCGCTCAGCATGCTGATGGCTGGCTGTGTGAGCAATGGAAAAGTTTCCGTCAATCGCGAACAGTTGCAGCATCACCGCTTCGTTTTGCAGAGCGTGAATGGTAAAGCCGTCACCGTCGCTAATAACCCACCCGAATTGAGTTTTGGCGAAAACATGACGGTATCGGGAAAGATGTGTAATCAATTCCACGGTCAGGGCAAACTGTCCGACGGCGAGTTGAAGGTTAAAGATATGGCGATGACCCGCATGATGTGCGCCGATCCGCAGCTTAACGCGCTCGACGGGATCGTCAGCGACATGTTTAAGCAAGGCGCACAGGTCGATCTGACTGCTGACCAGTTAACACTGGCGACAGCAGAACAAACGCTGACGTATAAACTCGCGGATTTAATGTAGGAAACGCGGTGGCTTAATAGTTGCCACAGCTTCCGGCGGCAAGCGACTGCTCACTACAGCGTTTGCCGTTGGGTAACGCACACATTCCGATAGCTGAACCATCCAGCTGACGGGCAACGGAGAGCGAACCACCAATCATGGCGCAATTAGCTTCTCCAGAACTGGACATTGCGGCCTTCATCCCCGGTGCGACATGCGCGGCGGTTGCCTGCTGAACAGGTTCACTACTACAAGCCGATAATAATAACGCGGCACATCCTACCCAAAACGCTGCGCGCATCTTACTCCCCTCTGAATATTAACCAAACGACACAGCCATAAATAATAGGCAGCGGAAACACCGCCGTCGAGAGGCAATATGCGCATTTATGCGCACTGTTTACATTTTCTGGCAATTTTTTGGCTGCTCCTTTGATCAAACCATTCATTCTGTTTATTCGGGGGACACAAAAGCGAAAATCTGTCTTTAGCGCTTTTGCTAAACTAAAAGGATAACTACAGGATTCGCCGCTGTTACGCGTGTCCCTTTTTTTGCGCAATGTAAGGGTGTCAGTATGATCACAATTGACGGTAATGGTGCGGTTGCTTCGGTCGCATTTCGTACCAGCGAGGTTATCGCCATCTACCCGATTACGCCCAGTTCGACGATGGCTGAACAGGCGGATGCCTGGGCCGGGAACGGGCTTAAAAACGTGTGGGGGGATACCCCTCGTGTCGTAGAAATGCAGTCGGAAGGCGGTGCGATAGCGACCGTTCACGGCGCGTTGCAGACCGGTGCGCTCTCTACGTCGTTTACTTCATCGCAGGGCCTGTTGCTGATGATCCCGACGCTGTACAAACTGGCCGGTCAGTTGACTCCGTTTGTGCTGCACGTTGCGGCGCGTACGATTGCCACTCACGCATTATCCATCTTTGGCGATCATTCCGACGTGATGGCGGTGCGCCAGACGGGATGCGCAATGCTGTGCGCCAGCAGCGTTCAGGAAGCACAAGACTTTGCGCTAATTTCGCAAATGGCCACCCTGAAAAGCCGGGTCCCGTTTATTCATTTCTTTGATGGTTTCCGCACATCGCATGAAATCAATAAAATAGTGCCGCTGGCCGATGACACAATCCTCGGGCTGATGCCGCAGGCAGAAATTGATGCTCACCGCGCGCGCGCGCTCAACCCGGAGCATCCGGTTATTCGCGGTACGTCTGCGAACCCGGACACCTACTTCCAGTCACGCGAAGCAACAAACCCGTGGTACAACGCGGTTTACGATCACGTAGAACAGGCGATGAACGATTTCGCTGCTGCGACGGGCCGTCAGTACCAGCCATTTGAATACTACGGTCACCCGCAGGCAGAACGCGTCATTATTTTGATGGGCTCGGCGATTGGAACCAGTGAAGAAGTCGTCGAAGAGCTGCTGGCACGCGGCGAGAAAGTTGGCGTTCTGAAAGTGCGTCTGTTCCGCCCATTCTCTGCCAAACATTTACTGCGCGCCCTGCCGGAAACGGTACGGAGCATCGCCGTCCTGGATCGCACCAAAGAGCCCGGCGCGCAAGCTGAACCGTTGTATCTGGATGTAATGACCGCGCTGGCGGAAGCCTTTAACTGCGGCGAACGAGAAACGCTGCCGCGCGTGATTGGCGGGCGTTATGGACTTTCTTCTAAAGAGTTTGGCCCGGACTGCGTCATGGCGGTCTTTAATGAGCTGAATAGCGTGAAGCCGAAATCTCGCTTTACGGTCGGTATCTATGATGATGTCACCAACCTGTCGCTACCGTTACCGGAAAACACCCTGCCCGGTACCGCGAAGCTCGAGGCACTGTTTTACGGGCTGGGCAGTGACGGTAGCGTGTCGGCCACCAAAAACAACATCAAGATTATCGGTAACTCTACGCCGTGGTATGCGCAGGGTTATTTCGTCTATGACTCGAAAAAAGCAGGCGGTCTGACGGTTTCTCACCTGCGCGTTAGTGAACAACCTATTCGCTCAGCGTATCTGGTGTCGCAAGCCGATTTTGTTGGTTGTCACCAGTTGCAATTTATCGATAAGTATCAGATGGCCGAGCGCCTGAAACCTGGCGGTATATTCCTGCTTAATACCCCGTACAGTGTGGATGAAGTCTGGACACGTCTGCCGCAGGAAGTTCAGGCTGTTCTGAATCAGAAGAAAGCGCGTTTCTACGTGATTAATGCGGCCAAAATCGCCCGCGAGTGCGGTCTGGCTGCACGTATTAACACCGTTATGCAGATGGCGTTCTTCCATCTGACGCAAATCTTACCAGGCGACAGCGCTCTGGCTGAATTGCAGGGTGCGATTGCGAAAAGCTATAGCAGTAAAGGGCAGGATCTGGTTGAACGTAACTGGCAGGCGCTGGCCCTGGCGCGTGAATCCGTCGCCGAAGTGGCGCTTCAGCCGGTTGACTCACATAGCGCTAATCGCCCACCGGTGGTTTCTGATGCCGCACCTGATTTCGTGAAAACCGTCACCGCGGCAATGCTCGCCGGTCTGGGCGATGCCCTCCCCGTTTCAGCGCTGCCGCCAGACGGCACCTGGCCGATGGGCACCACGCGTTGGGAAAAACGCAATATCGCTGAAGAGATCCCCATCTGGAAAGAAGAGCTGTGTACCCAGTGTAACCACTGCGTAGCCGCTTGCCCGCACTCGGCTATCCGCGCCAAAGTGGTTTCACCAGAAGCGATGGAAAATGCCCCTGCCAGCCTGCATTCTCTGGATGTGAAATCACGCGATATGCGCGGTCAGAAATATGTCCTGCAGGTTGCGCCAGAGGATTGCACCGGGTGTAATCTGTGCGTTGAAGTATGCCCGGCGAAAGATCGCCAGAACCCGGAGATCAAGGCCATCAATATGATGTCGCGCCTTGAGCACGTGGAAGAAGAAAAAGTTAACTATGACTACTTCCTCAATCTGCCGGAAATCGATCGCACTAAACTGGAACGCATTGATATTCGTACCTCGCAGTTGATAACACCGCTGTTTGAGTACTCTGGGGCCTGCTCTGGCTGTGGTGAAACGCCGTATATCAAATTGCTTACGCAGTTGTACGGCGACCGTATGCTGATAGCCAATGCGACCGGCTGTTCATCAATTTATGGCGGTAACCTGCCCTCAACGCCTTATACCACCGACGCCAATGGTCGCGGGCCTGCGTGGGCAAACTCCCTGTTTGAGGATAACGCCGAGTTTGGGCTGGGCTTCCGCCTGACGGTGGATCAGCACCGTGTACGCGTCATGCGTTTAGTGGAACAGTTTGCTGATAACATTCCGGCTGAACTGAATGACGCCCTGCACGCTGAAGCTACGCCAGAGGTGCGCCGTGAGCAAGTTGCAGCACTGCGCCAGCACCTGAAAGATGTCGACGGCGCACAGCAGTTGTTAACCGATGCCGATGCGCTGGTCGAGAAATCTATCTGGCTGATTGGCGGTGATGGCTGGGCTTACGATATTGGTTTTGGGGGACTGGATCACGTCCTGAGCCTGACCGAGAACGTCAATATTCTGGTACTGGATACTCAGTGTTACTCCAATACAGGTGGACAAGCGTCGAAAGCTACACCGCTCGGGGCCGTCACTAAATTTGGTGAGCATGGCAAGCGCAAAGCTCGCAAAGATCTTGGCGTCAGTATGATGATGTACGGGCACGTGTATGTTGCACAAATCTCTCTGGGCGCGCAGTTGAACCAGACGGTGAAAGCTATCCAGGAAGCGGAGGCCTATCCAGGTCCGTCGCTGATTATCGCGTATAGCCCATGTGAAGAGCATGGTTACGATCTCGCACTAAGCCATGATCAGATGCGTCAGCTCACGGCAACCGGGTTCTGGCCGCTGTACCGCTTTGATCCACGTCGAGCAGATGAAGGTAAGCTGCCGCTGGCTCTGGACTCTCGGCCACCGTCAGACGCCCTGGCCGAAACATTGCTTAACGAGCAGCGCTTCCGTCGCCTGAATGCCCAACAGCCAGAAGTCGCAGAACAGCTCTGGAAAGACGCCGCAGCCGATCTGCAAAAACGCTACGACTTCCTTGCGCAGTTGGCTGGAAAAGCGGAAAAGAGCGGTACCGAGTAATGCGTTTATCTCAGTATTAACCTGGAACCCAAAAAAAAGCCCGAACAGTTGTTCGGGCTTGTCAATTTATTCGCTGGCTAATTAATAATAGCTATCAATACGTCAACGAAAAATAAAACGTGACAATAAAGGCATATAACAGGCGCAGAATAGCCCAACACACTTCACTTGTATAATTTTTATTTTATATATTTACCATCCATACATTCACCACAATTATCATCATTTCCGTAGAATTATTTCTTTAAGGTTTTACTTAAGGCGTAACAATTCATATTTATCCCTTTACGGAACTTCTCCTTTAGCATGCTTTTACTCCCTACATGGGTAGTCACAGGTTAATAAAAAAACTAAAGGATTATTTCAATGAACAGAAAAGTACTGGCTCTCGTAATTCCTGCCCTGCTGGCTGCAGGCGCTGCTCACGCTGCTGAAGTTTATAATAAAGACGGCAACAAATTAGATCTCTATGGCAAAGTAGACGGCCTGCATTATTTCTCTGATGACGCTAACAGTGATGGCGATCAGACTTATATGCGTATGGGCTTCAAAGGCGAAACTCAGGTTAACGATATGATCACCGGTTACGGCCAGTGGGAATATCAGGTTCAGGCTAACGGCACCGAAGGTGATAAAGGCGACTCCTGGACTCGTCTGGCATTCGCAGGTATTAAAGTCGGCGACTACGGCTCATTCGACTACGGCCGTAACTACGGCGTAATGTACGACGTTGAAGGCTGGACCGATATGCTGCCGGAATTCGGTGGCGACTCTTACACCAAAGCAGACAACTTCATGACCGGTCGTGCGAACGGCGTGGCGACCTACCGTAATACCGACTTCTTTGGTCTGGTTGACGGTCTGAACGTGGCGTTGCAGTACCAGGGCGCGAACGAAAATCAGTCACCAGAGCAGGAAGGCACCAATAACGGTGGCGACGATCGTAACATGAAGAACTCTAACGGTGACGGCTTCGGTATCTCCTCGACCTACGATTTGGGTATGGGTGTAAGCTTCGGTGCAGCATACACCTCTTCTGACCGTACTAACGAGCAGGTTAACGATTCTACCGCGGGCGGTGATAAAGCTGACGCGTGGACAGTCGGTCTGAAATACGACGCGAACAACATCTATCTGGCAACCATGTACTCCGAAACCCGCAACATGACCCCTTATGGTGGCTCAAACGGTAGTGATAATACGATTGCCAACAAAACTCAGAACTTTGAAGTGACTGCGCAATACCAGTTCGACTTCGGTCTGCGTCCGGAAGTTTCTTTCCTGATGTCTAAAGGTAAGGATCTGGGTGTAAACGGATCTGATGGCGACCAGGATCTGGTGAAATATGCATCCGTTGGCGCTACTTACTACTTCAACAAAAACTTCTCCACCTACGTTGATTACAAAATCAACCTGCTGGATGAAGATAAAAACTTCTACAGCCAAAACGACATCTCTACCGATGACGTAGTAGCACTGGGTATGGTTTACCAGTTCTAATCCGTCAGCCCGCTGGCAACAGCGGGCTCTCTTTATGTTCTAACAATTCTGTTTTATCCAGATCAAAACATTATATCTGTTGCGCTAAAATACATCTTTGATAGATGATATCTTGCATTAAGACCTGTAGTAGAGGATACCTGCAATGAATCATCATCCTGTAAAATCATCCCGTATTGCATCCGTCGGCTATGACGAATCCTCCCGCACGCTAGAAATTCGCTTTCACCAGTTGTCTACTCTGCAATATCAGCATGTCCCTGCTCGTATTTTTCGTGATTTCCTGAGCGTCGTTTCTAAAGGTCGATTTTACGATGGAGTAATAAAAGGAAAGTTTCCTGAAATAAAAATAAAGTGATGCCAAAATGTGATCTTTGTCATTGTACATAAAGTGCCATTACGCGGTAAGCTTTGGGTGGATACTTAAACAGGAGGTTTTATGAACAGAACGATTCTTGTACCCATCGATATTTCAGACTCAGAATTAACTCAACGTGTTATTGCCCATGTTGAAGCAGAGGCAAAAATTGACGATGCACAGGTTCATTTTTTGACCGTAATTCCGTCACTGCCCTATTATGCTTCCCTGGGATTGGCCTACTCGGCAGAGTTACCGGCCATGGAAGATCTGAAAGCCGAAGCAAAATCTCAACTGGAAGAGATTATCAAGAAGTTCAATATCCCAACGGACAGAGTGCACGTTCATGTCACAGAAGGTGCGCCAAAAGATAAGATTCTGGAGATGGCCAAAAAATTACCGGCTGATATGGTCATTATTGCCTCACATCGACCTGACATCACCACCTACCTGCTGGGGTCTAACGCCGCAGCCGTGGTGCGTCATGCGGAGTGTTCGGTACTGGTAGTCCGCTAAGCTGTCTGGCCCGCACATCGCTGCGGGCTTTTTGTTTCTACCTGTTATACCCCACGATTCCTGTCCTAAATGTGCTGACATTTTTCCCGCTTATCCGTACCATACACGCCACAGTTTTTATATCAGACTTCTTTTGCCGGACTATCCGGCGTGATGCATACTCTTCTGATGCCACACTATGAATTGAGCCTCTATTAAATGTCGCAAAATCAAGATATTAGCAAGAAAGAGCAATACAACCTGAACATGAAGGATTAAAAAACGTAGCTAATTGATAAGACTATTTTTTATCGAATAATCAAAAAGATAAGCGTGTAAATAGACCCGTTTTAGTTCCATACTTTTTTTGAGATCCCGGCCAAATAATGGTGTTGTCGATATTCCTCCGGTGTCATATTGTTCAGTGATTCATGCGGGCGTTCACAGTTATATTCTGATTACCATTTCTCCGTGATTTCCCGCACTTCATTCAGCGTTCTGAACAGATAAAAATCGAGTATTTCTGTACGGTATGTCCGGTTAAAACGCTCAATAAAAGCGTTCTGCGTCGGCTTACCCGGCTGAATAAACTCCAGTTTTACGGCATGTTTCTCTGCTCATTCAGCCAGTGCCAGAGAGATAAATTCCAGACCATTATCCATGCGCAGCATGACCGGATAGCCGCGATTTGCGGCTATCCAGTCGAGCTCGCGGACCACTTGCAGAGCTGGCAGATTCAGATCGATTTCAATCGACAATGCCTCACGGTTAAAGTCATCAACAACATTGAATGTGCGAAAACGATGGCCACAGACCAGAGCATCATGCATAGAATCGACAGACCAGCTCTGGTTCAGCGCTTCAGGCGTGGCCAGTGGCGAGGGATTACGCACCGGCAACCGTTGTTTGCTCTTACGGCGAAAATTCAGCTCCAGCAGAAAGTAAATATGTGATTCCACGGGTATCCCTGCCGCCGCAGAACCTGGAAAAGTTTCGGAAAACCGTATCGTGGGTATCGCTCTGCCACTTCCTGCAACGCGACAATAACGGGTTCGTCACGCGTGGTATCTGGGCGGTAATGGTAAACCGTTCTGCTCAGGTTCAGACTCCGGCAGGCCTGACGGATACTGAGTCCAAACGTCGTTATCAGATGAGTGACCAGCTCACGCTTAAAGGCTGGTTTTAAAGCTTTTTTTCGATAACGTCTTTCA
The DNA here is from genome assembly GCF_030336705.1 of Citrobacter sp. Cb028. Taxonomy (NCBI): domain Bacteria; kingdom Pseudomonadati; phylum Pseudomonadota; class Gammaproteobacteria; order Enterobacterales; family Enterobacteriaceae; genus Citrobacter; species Citrobacter sp. Cb028. Next base: position 1,529,952 of record NZ_JAOWCZ010000034.1, read on the forward strand.
GCGCCCGGTTCTCATCCTCAAGATCCTTGATTTTTTAATATCAGAAGCCTCCATACCGCCGTATCTGGACTTTCAGTTGTAGTAGGTGGCTTCAGAGATACCGGTCTCCCGGCAGACATCCTTAACAGTTCGTCCGGCTTCAACCGACTTAATCACGGCGATGATCAGATGCTCAGTAAAACGGGCTTTACGCATAGCGATCTCCTTTGTTGGCAGATTGATTATGCCGGAGGATCTCTAAATGTGAATGGCACGATTATGCGGGAGACTTACAGGCAGACGCGTATTTGAATAAAAACCCCGTCAGCGCGGGGAGTGGATTGCTACTTTGTTTTTCTGCAAATCCCACAGATTGGATTTAACGACCAGACTAGAAAGTTGATGGTTAACTATGGGGTTTACGGAAAGCAGATATGAAAAAGCCCCGGCGAATACCAGGGCCTATATTAATTTAATCAAGTTAAAGATAGTATTATCTAATTTTCACAACAGTAAGCGTTATATTACCTAACGCACCAGAGTCAACGTTACCGCCTTCAACTTGTACAACATATTTATTAGAGGCACTTGTATATTCTTTCTTATTGGTCTTTTTCCCCCAAGGGCAATCCCAATAAAAGCGGCCAATTTTTTCAGGGCCATTATACATAACGAAACTGCCCTCAGTGCCAACAGCAGCATCTGAACGCCCACATGCGCAGATCGTGGCCTCATCGGCAGTCGAAGAGCTGGTAATCACCATTGCATTTATTCTATCTGGTGATAACTCCTGATCTTTATTTCCTAGTTTATAAAATTTTCCACTATCGTGTGATGCGTTTCTAATGGATACGGATTGTCCTTCAGCGACAACTATTTTAATTTCTGCCCATTGAGCGTAAGCCATAATTCATCCTTAATTTTCATTGGAATATAAAATAATTTATCGTTACTCGACTGTATCGACGAATAATTAGTACCATTTAGATGGTGTTAAATTTGTGACAAATCACTCAATTCCAGACTTAACCAAAAATATCTGCCAGCAATTTATACATATATTGGCAAAAAGCAACCTGTAAATTTTGAACATAAAACAACCACATTTATTGATTTCAAAAATATAACAATAGATTCAATTAATATTGTGAATAACTATATCAAGTCAAGCCACATTATATTTAACATGGTATACATGAAGAATAACTCTCTGAAAAAAAACTGAAGCCAGGAGTTTTTTGCGCACCCTGTAAACCGACGATGTGACAGGGGTACTGGTGCAATGCACCTCGCGAATACCCCTGTCGTATCGCCGGAAAGCAAAAACCCCGCGCTGGCGGGGTTCTAGTTGTGTTTAAATTGTTCGCTTATCGTCGCTGCCATCGTGGCGCAGCTCTGCCAAGCATATATAAATCATCCACTTTACTGGCCCGTTTTCAACGTTTTTTCTAGAATAAACACTTATTACTAATTTTTTAGTTCTGCGAGGCCTTGCCTCCCGTGCACTGATACTCAATATAGACATCCGCCTGCCTGCACCCCATAGGGACAGGATCTGTGCATTGTGACGTTTGGCCACCGAATGCCTCGGCCCCCTCGTACCCCCAAATCCTGCACTTTTGTGCCGCCAGGGATTGCCCCTGCGTCATATCAACATTCGCCTTTTCAAATGCTCCGTAGCTATCACCAACGTGATAGCCCATTCTAATTGTCCCGTCGGCTTTGCTCCCACCGACAGGCGTCATCTGTTTTTGAACGGTGCAGCCGGATAGCGCTAAAACACACAAACAACACAATGATATTTTTTTCATGATAAACCCTATTCATTTTAGGTTTTTTCATGATGAGCCATGAGTTTAGGGAAACATACTGCTACTCGCTGTTTTAGGATTACGTTTACCCGGTTCCTGGTTAGCGTTTATCAGTACGCAACTGACGACGGGCCTCCAGATACACCCGCGCTCCGAATATCTCAACGCACCAGCGCACGCGCTTGCGGGCCTCGTCTGCTGTCAGCCAGGGCGCAATATGCTGAATATTCCGGGTCAGGTCCGAAATTTTTTTTCTCGTCGTGTAGTAGCTCGCACCAATAATATAAACCGGATCATTCTGTTCGAACGCCTCCAGCACGCAATGCTCCATAAAATCTGCATCATCGTCCGCTAACGCCTCGTTGAGAATACTAACTAGCGCTTTTGCGCACCCTAAGACAAAAATAATCTTTCACCATCGTGAATATGGCGCTACCGGGATCCAGAAAGTGCACTTTGTTTTCATGCCCAGGATGCGCAAGGGAGAACAAAAACCCAACTACTCTATGAGTAGCATAGGTGCCAGATGGAACGCTGCTGTAAAACGTGCTGGTATTCGTCGCCGTAATCCGTACCATACGCGGCATACTTTTGCTTGCTGGCTGTTATCGGCTGGAGCGAACCCATCATTTATAGCTAATCAGATGGGGCATGAAAACGCGCAGATGGTATACGAAATTTACAGTGCATGGATTGAAGAACTGAACGGCGAACAGGTGAAAATGCTCAACGCCAAACTTGCCCTGTAAAAAAATTTTGCCCCTTATATGCCCCTTTTGGAGTCAGAGACAGTAAATAATGCAGGAAAATCAACAAGTTACAAAGAAAGAACAATACAACCTGAACAAATTACAAAAACGTCTGCGCCGTAACGTGGGCGAAGCCATTGCCGACTTCAATATGATCGAAGACGGCGATCGCATTATGGTGTGCCTTTCTGGGGGGAAAGACAGCTATACCATGCTGGAGATCCTGCGTAATTTGCAGCAAAGCGCCCCAATCAGTTTTTCCTTAGTTGCGGTTAACCTCGATCAGAAACAACCTGGCTTCCCGGAGCATATTCTGCCGGAATATCTGGAACAACTGGGCGTGGAGTATAAGATTGTCGAAGAAAACACCTACGGGATCGTCAAAGATAAAATCCCTGAAGGCAAAACGACCTGCTCGCTCTGTTCTCGCCTGCGTCGCGGCATTCTGTACCGCACGGCAACTGAGTTAGGCGCCACCAAGATTGCGCTCGGTCACCATCGCGACGACATCCTGCAAACGCTGTTTTTAAACATGTTCTACGGCGGGAAGATGAAAGGTATGCCGCCGAAGCTGATGAGCGATGACGGTAAACATATCGTTATCCGTCCGCTGGCTTACTGCCGTGAGAAAGATATCGAGCGTTTCTCCGAAGCGAAAGGTTTCCCGATTATTCCATGTAATCTGTGCGGCTCACAGCCTAACCTGCAGCGCCAGGTCATTGCCGATATGCTGCGCGACTGGGACAAACGCTATCCAGGGCGTATTGAAACCATGTTCAGCGCAATGCAGAACGTTGTACCTTCACATCTTAGCGATATCAATCTGTTCGATTTCAAAGGTATCAGGCACGGTTCAGAGGTTGTGGACGGCGGTGATTTAGCGTTCGATCGTGAAGAGATCCCGTTGCAGCCTGCGGGCTGGCAGCCAGAAGAAGATGATGCTCAACTGGATGAGCTGCGCCTGAACGTCGTGGAAGTGAAGTAAGTCGATAGTTCCGGATAAGCGGAGCGCCATCAGGCGCTCCGACGAGTGGTTATTTCAATAACCGAACCCGGCAAGTCTTGCCTTTTATCTTACCGTTTTGCAATTGCTTCCATGCCTTATGCGCTACAGTCTGGCGAACAGCGACATAGACATGCGCCGGATGAACGGCAATTTTGCCGATATCGGCGCCTTCCAGACCAATATCACCGGTCAGCGCGCCGAGAACATCGCCGGGACGCATTTTAGCCTTTTTACCGCCATCAATGCATAACGTCGCCATCTCAGCTTCCAGCGGCAGGATTGGGCCGTTAGCTGGGGCTGGCAGCCAGTTCAGCTTCAGTTGCAGCATTTCAGAAAGAATATTGGCCCGCTGCGCTTCTTCCGGTGCACAGAAGCTAATCGCCAGACCACTGTTGCCGGCACGCGCGGTACGTCCGATACGATGGACGTGGACTTCCGGATCCCACGCCAGTTCGAAGTTAACCACCAGCTCAAGTGATTTAATATCCAGACCACGCGCGGCCACATCGGTAGCAACCAGAACGCGCGCGCTGCCGTTGGCAAAACGGACCAGCGTTTGATCGCGATCGCGCTGCTCAAGATCGCCATGCAGTGAGAGAGCGCTTTGCCCCGCCGCATTCAGTGCGTCACACACGGCCTGACAATCTTTTTTGGTATTACAAAAAACTACGCATGATGCAGGTTGATGCTGACTGAGCAATTTTTGCAGCAGCGCAATTTTGCCGTGGCTGGAAGTTTCGAAAAACTGCTGCTCAATCGCCGGCAGCGCGTCAACGGTATCAATTTCGATCGTTAATGGATTTTGTTGCACCCGGCCACTAATGGCGGCAATGGCTTCCGGCCAGGTCGCAGAAAACAGTAAGGTCTGACGCGAAGCCGGCGCAAAGCGAATGACATCATCAATCGCATCGCTAAAGCCCATATCCAGCATGCGATCGGCTTCATCCATCACCAGCGTATTCAGGGCCTCCAGAGAAACAGTGCCTTTTTGCAGATGGTCGAGTAAACGCCCCGGCGTGGCGACAATAATATGTGGCGCATGCTGCAGGGAGTCACGTTGTGCGCCAAAGGGCTGCCCACCGCACAACGTTAAGATCTTGGTGTTAGGCAGAAAGCGCGCTAAGCGACGCAGCTCACCCGCCACCTGGTCAGCAAGCTCGCGCGTTGGGCACAGCACCAGGGACTGCGTCTGAAACAGCGCGACATCAACATGCTGTAATAATCCAAGACCAAAAGCCGCCGTTTTGCCACTGCCGGTTTTAGCCTGCACGCGAACATCTTTCCCCGCCAGAATTGCCGGTAACGCAGCAGCCTGAACAGGCGTCATTTCAAGATAACCCAGCTCGTTAAGATTCTCGAGTTGGGCAGCAGGTAAAACATTCAGGGTTGAAAAAGCGGTCACAATTTAATCTCGCGGTAAAAACTCACAATCAGCAGGCGCGTATCCTCGCAGATCTGCGCCCGCGATGCGACAATTTAATCGGCTCTTCATCCGGTGGGGGATCCGGCATTGGCTGCGGACGAGGTATGGGATCGGGAATGGGAACCGGGTCGGTCGGTAGCGAATCAGTGTGCGGCGTTGCAATCAGACAGTTCATATACCCCTCCAGTTATTCAGGTTGGCTCTTTTAGGGTAGACGCTGATTTCCTGCAGGCAAAAAAAAGCCGACTAATCTAAGTCGGCATCGTACGAATCAATTGTGCTATGCAGTAATTCAAAAAAGGAAGTAAGACAATATGGAGCGCAACGCCCATCGCTTGACGTTGCATTCACCTGCGAGAGAGATATTGCCCCGAATAGGTAGATGGTTTATTGACTTCGCTCAAAAACCAGGACGTTTTCATGCGCAAAAGTCACTAAAAAACGTTGTTGTTACAACCATTTACTACGATGCAACCATAAAGTAACACCACCAATCAGGACCACTAACAGAATACAAAAAAGTGAGAAGCCAAACTGCCAGCCGCCGCCAGGGATACCGCCGAGGTTAACGCCAAACAGCCCGGTTAAAAATGTGCTGGGAAGAAAAACCATTGCCATCAATGACATTGTATACGTTCGGCGAGCCAGAGACTCCTGCATAACCTGCGCAATTTCATCCGCCATAATACCGGTCCTGGCAATACAGGCATCTATTTCATCCAGCCCTCTCCCTAGCCTGTCAGCGATATCCTGCATCCGCCGCCGATGGTCGTCGGTCATCCAGGAAAAACGTTCGCTCGCCAGTCGGGAATAGACATCGCGTTGAGGCGCCATATAGCGGCGCATCACAATTAACTGCTTACGTAGCAATGCCAGGAAACCACGCGGCGGAATTTGCTGATCGAGCAGGTTATCTTCCAGATCGATAATCTTATCGTGCAGTTGTTCGATAAACTCACTGGCATGATCGGTTAGTGCATCGCAAACATCCACCAGCCAACTACCACAATCAGCCGCTCCCGTGCCTTCCTGGAGATCGCTGACCACATCATCCAGCGCCAAGACTTTACGCTGACGCGTTGAGACAATCAAACGTTCATCCATATATAAGCGCATCGCAACCAGTTGGTCAGGTCGCTCGTCGGTGCTGCCGTTAATACAGCGCAGCGTAATCAACGTACCTTCCCCTACCCGGCTTACGCGTGGGCGCGTGCTTTCACCCGCCAGCGCATCACGCACGTTATTGGGAAGTAAAGGCGTTGTCGCCAGCCATTGCGCACTTTCAGGATGGGTATAATTAAGATGCAGCCAGCAGGGATGTTGACTGTCGATAACATCGTTATCTTCCAGTGGCTTCACCCCACCACGGCCATCCAACAGCCAGGCAAACACGGCATCCGGCACATTAACATCCGTTCCCTTAATGGCTTCCACAGCGCCTCCACAAACATTCAGCTTTTTTCGTTAGTCTAGCTGTCAGAATATGTTAAGCAATATCTCATTGTCCCATTGTGCTGAAATGATTCATAAAAAGTATCTGATAATAAGAAAAGCGCCGACGAATGCGGCGCTGGTTACGAGATGCCCCTCTCAGGCCCGCTGGCGTCCCTCTGATTCAAGCGCATGACTTAAGCGAAATTTATGCGTTCGCGATTGAAGGTCAATCACCTGGTTTTTCAGGATACCTGAGGAGTCAGAAAGCTCATCAACCATAATGGCATTACTTTGGGTGACGTTCTCCAGTTCGGCCAGAGCATGGGTAATTCTGATAATTCCTTTCTCCTGCTCCTGCGTAGTGGTTAATATCTCGCCCATCAGTTGGTTTAATTGCCCGGCTCCCCCGACAATATCATGCATGTTTTTCTCAGCTTCACGCACAATAGCAGCGCCTTGCTGAACATTTTGATGGGTTTGGGCAATCAGTTGCTTAATATTCTTAGCAGCATCTGCACTGCGGTGTGCAAGCATTCTTACCTCACCGGCCACCACGGAAAACCCTTTGCCATGTTCACCGGCCCTTGCAGCTTCCACAGCAGCATTCAATGCCAGAATATTGGTCTGGAATGCAATACCATCTATCAGCGTAATAATTTCTGTCATTTGCTGTGCGCATTCGGTGATTGAACGCATATTTGTCGCAACCTGCACCATTAATTCGCCACCCTGACGGGCGCATTGCGTGGCAATTGTTGCCTGGGCGCTGGCTATTTGCGTGTTATCAGCATTATTTCGCGTATTAACCGCTATTTCATCCATGTTGGCAGCCGTCTGCATTAATGCTCCGGATTGCTGTTCTGTTTTCACTGAAAGCTCGGCGCTGCGTTCCGCTAGCTGTTCAGAAAGCGTCATCGCCGTTTGCGAGGATGTTCTGATCTCATTAACGAGTGCTGAAATATTACTTGATAAGCTATTGATGCCAGGAATTAGTCTACCCGCACAGTTATTACCAAATTCGGGAATACTGATTGCCAGATTCCCGGATGTTACCTCTTCAATGCTTCTTTTAACCGTATTAATCGGCATGACCAGATATTTCGTCATGTACCACCACAAACATAATATAGAAATAATGCTTACCGCATTAGTGCCAATAATAATTTCTGGGGTAGCCGAAAAAATCATTTCAACAACATTGAGCGCAACCGCCGTAATGAGCAGAAATAAAATAATAAAAGTTCTGACGCTAATATCATTTAACATTTTAACCCTGTGCACCAAGAAATAACGTGGATGTTATTTTTATAGCATCTGCAATACAGATTTCCATTGCTCTGTGACGAAAGCTGAACTTTCAATGAGAGCCAACAGACCTTTTACTTAAGTCAATAAATTACACTGGCCATTCATAATAGTTCAGCACTTTATCCCGCCAATGGCGGTAATGTTCCCCACCATCAGATTATTGTGATGGCGAGCACGTGACGAGCATAAAACACACAGAAACATAGTTTTTATGAATGTTTATATAAGTAAAGGCTTGTCATTTTCAATATCTTGCCCTTCGCTCTAATACTCATTGTAAAAACACAAGAACATTCCTGGTTTTATCAGGTTAACTGGACAAAACCTGCTAGATTTATCATCACGGCTTTTTTTCGATAGGTAGTAAGATGTTGCACGTGTCGTGGGACCCTGTATTGATTGGGATTTCCTTTGTTGTCGCGTTTATTGCCTCCTTTATTGCCCTCGACAGTGCGGGTAAGGTAGCAATCTCCAGCAAACGTGAATCTACCTTCTGGCGGCTATCTGGCGGCGCTACGCTGGGTATGGGGATCTGGTCGATGCATTTTATCGGTATGCTGGCCATGAAAATGACTATGCCGATCAATTATCACCTATCACTCACCGCGTTTTCGTTCTTTATTGCGCTCATTTCTGCAACCCTCGCCATCAATATCGCTATTTCCGGTAATACGTTATCAACAAAACGACTGGTCATTGCCACCAGCATATTGAGTGCCGGCGTTGTCACGATGCACTACGTTGGCATGTATGCCATTATCGAACATGTGGCCATCTCATGGGATCGCTCGCTGATATTGCTCTCTGTAATTATTGCCGTCGTTGCGTCTGGCGTAGGTTTATGGCTCGCCTTCCATTTACGCCAAAACACCCGTCGCGTGCTGATTAACCGACTTATTGCTGCCCTTATTATGGCGCTGGCAATTGCTTCTATGCATTACACCGGTATGGGAGCGGCAACGTTCACCCATTTTGGACACACTGCGCACGATGGGCTCAGTACGCTGGAACTCTCTGTCTGGGTCTGCGCCGTCACGCTGATTATTTTGGGTATCATGCTGGTCGTCTCGATGGTGGATTCACAACTGCGCACTTCCCGACTGGCTGACAACCTGCATCAGTTGAACTGCCAGCTTGAACATCAGGTCCACTTCGACGCGCTGACCGGACTAGCTAATCGAACGCAAATAGATACCCGCTTACAGGCCTGCCTGCGGCATTCCAAATTGCATCAACAGCATTTCGCGTTGGTATTTATCGACCTCGATCGTTTTAAAGTCGTTAACGATACCTGGGGGCATCACATCGGTGATCAACTGCTGATTGCCAGTACACAGCGTATCTACAGTTGCCTTGATGATTCAATGACGCTGGCAAGACTGGGGGGAGATGAATTTATCTTGCTGGTTCCAGACTGCAACCAGCAGGCTATCTCCGCCTTGCTTGCGCGAATTTCAGATGCGATCGGTGACCCCTTTACCTTATTCGGTCATACCATTCGGGTTTCGTTAAGTGCGGGGAGCAGTATTTATCCCGAACATGGCTCGACACTGCATGAGCTAAAAGTGAAGGCCGATATGGCGATGTATCATGTCAAACAGGCGGGCAGAAACGGCTGGGCTATTTATAGTCCCCAGATGGAAGCTATCGCTGATACGCCGCCGACATTTCTACAGGAACTTTCACAAGCGCTTGAACGCAACCAGTTTGAGCTATGGTATCAGCCTAAATATACCGCCGGAGATCATTCCCTGACTGGTTTTGAAGCGTTATTACGCTGGCATCATCCGGAGCGCGGCATGCTGCTACCGGCTGAATTTCTGCCTGCGCTGGAAGAAACGGGCCTGATTATTCCCGTCGGCAGATGGGTTATCCAACAGGCATGTTTGCAGTTGCATCAGTGGACATTACAAGGGAATAAAGAATGGACGCTCGCCGTTAACCTCTCACCCGCCCAGTTTGAACAGCATGATATTATTGATGTTGTTTGCAACGCCCTGGCGCAATACCAAATTTCACCTGCCTGTCTCACGCTGGAGCTCACGGAGAGCACTGCACTTAAATATTTAAAACGCAGTATTGAAATCCTGAATGCTTTTTCGGCTTTGGGGATCACCGTTTCTATTGATGATTTCGGCACTGGTTATTCAAATATATTGATGTTGAAGTCACTTCCGGCACGGGAATTAAAAATCGACAGGATATTTGTCAAAGATATTAGCGAGAACAGTAAAAATACAAAAATTGTGTCTACCATTATTGACATAGCTCACTCCATGAATATGCGCGTGGTGGCTGAAGGAATAGAAACCCAGGAGCAGGAATTACTTCTTACCCAGATGGGATGTAGCATGCTGCAAGGTTTCCTGTTTGCAAAACCGCTGCCAGCGCATAAGATTCATGAACTGATCCAATCAGAAAACAGCATCAAACAAAAGCCAGTCGTACAACCCTTGTCTCACCGACAATCAATAACTTTGTGAGACTGTAATATCTAAAATATTCGCCATTAAACGGGCAACACAGCAGATAAAGATAACGGGATTATCGATGAGCACAACCGAGCTGCATTCACTGGATTTGTTAACCTTTCCGGTGTGGATTGTTTCGCCACAAACCGAAGAACTGGTGTTCGCTAATATCGTTGCACGTGAGTTAATGCAGGATCTCTGTTTTTCCCCACTGCGCAAGGGCATATTCTCAACGCATTCTCAAAATGATTTAACCATGTATCTCAGTGACTTGAGCAATCATCATCACGTTGTTGAGATCCTCACGGTTTACCGCGATGGTGAGGAAATCGCGTTGGCCAGCCGCCTGTCCATTAAATCTCTGCCGGGCGTGGGGGATGTTATCCTTTTCGAAGGCATTGAAACGCCAACTGCGCAAGGTCTGAAAGCCAGCCGTTCAGCAACTTATCAACGAAAAAAACAGGGCTTTTATGCGCGTTTTTTCCAGACCAACTCCGCGCCAATGTTACTGATTGATCCGTCCCGCGATGGCCTGATCGTTGATGCAAACCTCAGTGCCCTGAATTTTTATGGTTACAACCTTGATGTGATGTGCCAGAAACATACCTGGGAGATCAACATGCTGGGCCGCCATATATTGCCGGTAATGCATGAAATCGCCCATCTGCCCGGCGGCCATAAGCCTTTGCACTTTGTCCATAAACTGGCAGACGGCACCTCACGTCATGTACAAACCTACGCCGGACCGATTGAAATTTACGGTAATAAACTCATGTTGTGCATTATTCATGACATTACCGAACAAAAACGGCTGGAACAGGAGCTTGAGCATGCCGCTCTGCGTGACCCTTTAACGGGATTACTTAATCGCCGACATTTTTATCAGGTAACCGAGCCGGAGCAGACGCATGCGGTATCATTGACGCAGGACTACAGTCTGTTGTTGATCGACATCGATCGTTTTAAAAGCATTAACGATCTCTTCGGTCATTTAAAAGGCGATGAAGTGCTTTGCGCTCTGGCCCGCACGCTGGAATCCTGTGCACGAAAAGACGATCTTATTTTTCGCTGGGGTGGTGAAGAATTTGTGCTGCTGCTACCGCGAACCTCGCTGGATGTCGCCCTCAATCTTGCAGAAGTGATCCGCGCGACGGTAGCCAAGGTTACTCTCCCTGGTCTTCCCCGCTTTACCGTCAGCATTGGCGTTGCGCGGCACGAAACGAACGAAAGTATTGATGAATTATTCAAACGCGTGGACGACGCGTTGTACAAAGCCAAGCACGAAGGCAGGAACAGAGTACTGGCCGCCTGATGAATACGTTGATCAGCGGCTGCGCTTAGCGTGACGCTCCCAGTTTTCCTGTTTTGCCTGCGCGGTTTTACGTAATGCCACATAGCATGCCCCGCTGCCGCCGTGATGCGGCAAAGCGGCGCAGTAGGCCTGGACGTCATCAAATTCTGTCAGCCAGCGCGCCACATAGCTGCGAACAATATTGGCATGAGCGTTATCATCACGCCCCTTACCGTGTATCACCAGCACGTTACGTAATCCATCTCGCTGTGCCTGCAGAATAAAACTGAATAGCATCTGGCGGCATGTTTCTACGGGCTGGCGGATGAGATTAAGGCTCGCCTGCTGCGGATATTTTCCGGTTCGCAGTTTGTCAGTCACGCCGTGCTGTAAACCTTCGCGACGAAACTCCAGCGGCTCGTTCAACGGGATAATATCGAGAAACCCCGTCGTGAGAAAGTTATCCAGTTGAAGCGTATCGATACGCGCCGGAGTGCGGATATTACGCGTTGGCTGCCAGTGTACATCGGCGCAGCCCTTCAGCGGTTGGACATCCCCCATAGCATCCAGAAACAGCGAAGCATCATCAAGATTCATGTTTCTTCCTCCAGCGAATTACGACGAGCATTATCATAACCGCGCACTATTATACCGACAACGGTTTACGATTATTTCCAATAATTCACCCGGCTCGCTCCGCTGAAAAGATCTACTCACGACATACAGATATCCGTTTTTAGGGGTATAGCTGCGACTGTCGCTGGCGTGATAATGTGTAACCTCGCCTGAACGCTGTAATGAGAGAAACGGATGCTGAACTTACTGGAAGATACCATCGACACGCCGCTGGGCCCGCTGTGGGTTATTTGTGATGAGCAATTTCGCCTGCGCGCGGTGGAATGGGATCAGCACCGCGATCGCATGGAACAATTGCTGGATATTCATTACCGCACAGAAGGTTATCAGCGTATTACAGCCAAAAACCCTGGCGGATTAAGCGATAAACTGTCGGAGTATTTTGCCGGGAATCTCAGCATTATTGACACGCTGGAAACGGCAACGGCTGGCACGCCTTTCCAGCGTGAAGTCTGGCAAGCATTACGCACTATCCCGTGTGGGCAGGTCATGCACTATGGTCAACTGGCCGAACAGTTAGGGCGCCCCGGTGCTGCAAGAGCCGTCGGTGCGGCCAATGGCGCCAACCCGGTAAGCATTGTGGTCCCCTGCCATCGCGTCATTGGGCGTAACGGCACCATGACTGGATATGCTGGCGGCGTACAGCGAAAAGAGTGGTTATTGCGTCACGAAGGCTATTTGTTACTCTAGATTCCAGGCAATTAATGCCTTATTCGTCACACTTTCGCATAATGTGACCACAAATTAAATGCGGTTAATCAAGGAGATACAAACATTCATTCCGGTTATACCTGAATTATTCTCTATTGGGAGTAGCTCAGGCTTACGTGCTCACCAAAAAGATGTTAAAATTGACAAATATCAATTACGGCTTGAGCAGACCTATGATCCCGGAAAAGCGAATTATACGGCGCATTCAGTCTGGCGGTTGTGCTATCCATTGCCAGGATTGCAGCATCAGCCAGCTTTGCATCCCGTTCACACTTAACGAGCATGAGCTTGACCAGCTCGATAACATCATCGAGCGCAAAAAGCCTATCCAAAAGGGGCAAACGCTCTTTAAAGCAGGTGATGAACTTAAATCACTCTACGCTATCCGCTCCGGAACGATTAAAAGCTATACCATTACCGAACAAGGCGACGAGCAAATTACCGGCTTCCATCTGGCAGGTGATCTGGTCGGTTTTGACGCGATCGGCAGCGGACATCACCCGAGCTTTGCCCAGGCGCTGGAAACCTCAATGGTTTGCGAAATTCCTTTCGAAACCCTTGATGACCTGTCCGGAAAAATGCCGAATCTGCGTCAGCAGATGATGCGTCTGATGAGTGGCGAAATCAAAGGCGACCAGGATATGATCCTGCTGTTGTCGAAGAAAAATGCAGAAGAGCGCCTGGCGGCCTTTATCTACAACTTGTCTCGCCGCTTTGCCCAGCGCGGATTCTCGCCTCGTGAGTTCCGCCTGACCATGACCCGCGGCGACATCGGTAACTACCTGGGTCTGACGGTTGAAACCATCAGCCGCCTGTTGGGTCGTTTCCAGAAAAGCGGTATGCTGGCAGTGAAAGGCAAATACATAACTATTGAGAATAGCGACGCGCTGGCAGTTCTTGCTGGCCACACGCGTAACGTTGCGTAATCTTTCCGCAAGCATTTCTGTTATCCTTCTGTCAAATCGCTAAATTTTCCCGATTTATTGATCTGGCAGGAGGTTCTCCCCTGTTTCAATCCACATTATTGGGTTACTCTTTTAATTACAAACTGCGATGACAGTTGTAAGGAGACCCTGTATGGCTATGTATAAAAATATGCTGGTCGTCATCGATCCAAACCAGGACGATCAACCAGCATTACGGCGAGCTGTTTATTTGCATCAACGGATTGGTGGCAAAATTAAAGCCTTTTTGCCAATCTATGACTTTTCCTACGAGATGACTACCCTGCTGTCGCCCGATGAGCGTACGGCAATGCGTCAGGGGGTCATCAGCCAGCGAACAGCATGGATCCGTGAACAAGCAAAATACTACATCGAAGCAGGGATCCCTCTTGAAATTAAAGTGGTATGGCATAACCGTCCCTTTGAAGCCATCATCCAGGAAGTCATTAGCGCTCAGCATGACCTGGTCCTCAAAATGGCACACCAACACGACCGCCTCGAAGCCGTAATTTTCACGCCTACCGACTGGCATTTATTGCGCAAATGTCCAAGCCCGGTATGGATGGTTAAAGATCAGCCATGGCCTGAAGAGGGTAAAGCGCTGGTTGCGGTGAACCTCGCCAGTGAAGAGCCTTATCACAACGCGCTCAATGAAAAACTGGTCAAAGAGACGCTGCAACTAGCAGAACAGGTTAACCATACTGAAGTGCATCTGGTTGGCGCCTACCCTGTTACGCCAATCAATATCGCAATTGAACTACCTGAGTTTGAACCCAGCGTTTATAACGACGCGATCCGCGGACAGCATCTGCTGGCCATGAAGGCGTTGCGCCAGAAATTCAGTATCGATGAGAAAGTGACGCACGTTGAAAAAGGATTGCCTGAAGAGGTCATTCCTGATTTAGCCGAGCACTTGCAGGCGGGTATTGTAGTACTGGGTACCGTCGGTCGTACCGGTATTTCTGCCGCGTTCCTTGGTAACACCGCTGAACAGGTTATCGATCACCTACGCTGCGACCTGCTGGTCATCAAGCCGGATGAATATCAGACGCCAGTTGAACTGGATGATGAAGAAGACGATTAACCACACAACTCAATGCCGGATGGCGATCTCATCCGGCATAACAAACGCTTAGTGTTGCTCTTCGCCGCCGAGGAAATAGATTCCCAGCGGGATAGCCAACAGAATCGTAAACACCATGCTGTAGACACAAATCATTGCCGATTGAATGGCGTACATTGAAGCGGTCCAGTCGGATAGCGGAATGTCATACTGTTCAATCACACCACCGATCGTCGCTCGCGTCACGACCGACGCTGCGATAATAAACACCCCAAGCAGGCACAACAGAAACTTCCGTCCCTTCGCTGTCTTCAGCTTAGCCATGATCATAGTACTGTCCTTTTGCAGATGAAAACCTTGTTACTTTGCGCCAACAATACCATGACATCAACTGACTGTCTGCTACATAAACCGCTTTCAGGGTGGATACCAGCGCTATTTCGCCGAAAATAGCGCTAATTGCATTATATATCTCCCCTATGGATTAATGATCTGACCGCCAGAACTGAGTAAAATATTCGAGGATTAGGATATCAGAAGATATTTCACTACCACGGAGCTGTTGGAAGAATCATGATCGCTGAACTGTTTATAAATAATGCGTTTAATTTGACCGTAATTCTCAGCTGCTGTGCCGCGCTGGTTCTGATGAGCGTCTGGTATCATCGTGGAGAGCGTCGCTGCAAAGGATTCATATTTCATGCCGCGCAATTTTTTGTCTATGCCATTATCATCGGGACGTTAGGCAGTATTGCTAATAACGTTATCGAAAATTACAGCCTGAAATTTATCTCCTCCAGCGTGGTCGACTTTATCTGCACCTCGTTGATTGCGCTGATCCTTACCATCAAACTTTTTCTGGTAATTAATCAGTTTGAAAAGACGCAGATTAATAAAGGCAGAGATATCACCAGCGCGAGGATCCTGTCGCGCATCATCAAAATTACCATCGTGGTTGCCATCATTTTGCTGTATGGCGAACATTTCGGTATGAGCTTATCCGGCCTGTTAACCTTCGGCGGCATCGGCGGTATCGCTGTAGGTATGGCAGGCAAAGACATTCTGAGCAACTTTTTCTCAGGGATTATGCTCTACTTCGACAGACCCTTTAGCATCGGCGACTGGATCCGCTCCCCGGACCGCAATATTGAAGGTACAGTTACGGAAATCGGCTGGCGAATGACCAAAATAAACACCTTCGATCATCGTCCGTTATATGTCCCGAACTCGATTTTCTCCTCTATCAGCGTAGAAAACCCAGGAAGGATGACGAATCGCCGCATCAAAACGGTGATCGGGTTACGATATGAAGATGCTGATAAAGTCAGTGCCGTTGTCGAGTCGGTCAGAGAAATGCTGCAAAACCATCCGGGAATAGACCAGAAACAAACCCTGCTGGTTTATTTTAATGAATTCGCCGATTCATCGCTGAATATCATGGTGTATTGCTTCACGAAAACCACCGTGTGGCAGGAATGGCTTGCGGTACAGCAGGACGTTTATTTAAAGATTATTTCGATAGTCAAGGCACACGACGCCGACTTTGCGTTCCCCAGCCAGACGCTGTATATGGATAATCCTGAAGTATCGCCATCGACACACTAACAAAAGAAAAGGCGCGGAAATCCGCGTCTTTTTTCTGCACTTATTTCAATGAGGCAATATCAATGACAAAGCAGTACCAGCACCAGCGTTGGAATATACGGATTCAGGTCATGTAGATACAGGACTGTATCAATAATCAGCTCAAACTGATTCACTTCGGGCATCGGATTCTTTACCTGCAGAACGCGTGCCCCGCACAGCTCAGGGGAGCAGGTTGTACTCAGTGTCGCTTACCGGTTCAAGCCACTCGTTCGATGCGCCAGCTGCCGGGATTTCCACAGCGATATGGGCAAACCAGCTATCACGCGCAGCACCGTGCCAGTGTTTCATTCCCGCCGGGATGTGTACGACATCACCAGTTTTCAGTTCGCGCGCCGGTTGATTCCACGCCTGATACCAGCCTCTGCCGCCGGTCACCAGCAAGATTTGTCCCCCTTGATGATGGATATGCCAGAAGTTACGACAGCCCGGCTCAAATGCTACGTTACCAATGACCACGCCTTCCATGGAGAGCATGGTCAGATAGCTGTCGCCAGTGAAATATTTCGCATACGCTTCATTTTTCTCTCCGCGAGGAAAGACGCTGTTACCATCAAATTGTTGATTCATAATCTCCGCGCCGGCGCTAGAGACGGTATTCCGTTGATTTTGCATTTAGACTCTCCAAAACGGTGGCAGCACGCGCCACCGATGCTGAAAACTATAAAAATTATAGAGACTCGACAGGCGGGTGATTAGAGGTGAAAAGAAGGACAACCTTATGAATCATGCTCATCAATAGTCGGTAACACGTACAACATTTCTACTGGAGATGGCGTGAAGCCTTAGGCCACAATTTCAATCAAATTGCCGTCAGGATCGCGTATCACCGCTTCGTAATAGCCATCACCGGTGGTGCGCGGGTCAGAAACTAATATCCCCTGTTCTTTTGCACGCATCGCCAAGGCATCAACGTTTTCACTGCCGCCAACTGAAATGGCGAGATGCACCCATCCTGAGGTGTTATTGTCGGGAGCATGTTTTGTCAGTCCAGGCTTAGTCATTAACTCAATCGCGATATCCTCACCAATTTTGACAAAATAGGATTCAAATCCAGGATTGGTTTTACTGCAGTATTTTTCGTTGATCCTTGCGTCAAAAAACGTGACCCAGAATTGAGCTTGTTGCTCAAGATCCCGTGTCCATAACGCCACATGCGCAACCTTCATAGCTAACCTCTTCTTGTTGTATCCAAACAATAGGTTCCCTAAAGGGATGTTGACATCGTGAACCATAATGCACAATTATGCTTGTTATTGCTCGATGTTTATTTCACTGGAGTATTGATGCTCGATTACGCAGCATTCCCTGAACAGCGCCAGGCGCTTATCTATCAGATCCTGCAGGAAAACGGCAGAGTCATCTGTTCCGAACTCGCCAGCAGGTTAGGCGTTTCGGAACATACAATCCGCCGCGATCTGCATGAACTGAGTAAAGATGGCGTGTGTAAAAAAGTCTATGGCGGCGCGGTCATTGCACTCCCTGAATCCGCAGACATCACCGTGCGCAAGAGTATTAATGTGGCGAAAAAGAGCAATATCGCGCAGAGATGCGCCCGGATGGTCAAATCCGGAAGCTGCATTTTTATCGACACGGGCAGTACTAATCTGGCGATGGCTGAAGCCCTACCCGCCGAGCTGGCGTTAACCGTGGTAACAAATTCCCCGGAGATTGCCGCCGTTTTACTAAAAAAACCACTGTTTGATGTCATTATGCTGGGCGGCGCGGTGCAACGATCTTCTGGAGGGTGCGTGGGTGCCACCGCTATCTCGCAGGTGCAGGGCATTTTATTCGATCAGGGATTTATTGGCGGCTGCGCGATGTCGCCTGAATCCGGCTTAACCGGATTTGATTACGCGGATTGTGAGTTCAAAAAAGCGGTGATCAAACAGTGTAATGAAACCATTGTCGCGCTGACGGCTGAAAAGATCCCGGCCGTCGCCCGTTATGTCGTTACCGAAAGTAGCAATATCGATGTAATTGTCGTCGAGGAAAATATCAGCAAAGAGTATGCCACGGCGTTTCAGGCGCACGACATTCGTATTTATACAGTGTAACCCATTCTATTGGGTGATACTTTTCCATTGCTTTCATGACCCACCTTCCCTACAGCCTTGTCTGTTCGGGAAATCGCCAATGCAATGTCCCGAACAGGCCAGCTATATCAGTGCTTCACAATATACATTGTGCGGCTATAAGCCACATCTTCAGGGTTAGTAATCGGATACCCTTTCAGCCACGGTTTAATTAAACGCCCGTTGGTGTACTGATAAATCGGCGCAATGGGAGCCTGTTCCATCAGAATGTTCTCCGCAGCGTTATAATCAGCATTGCGTGCTTTCTGCGTATTCTCCAGGGTTGCCTGGGTCAACACTTTATCGTACGCCGGATTATTAAAGCGGGAGATATTGCCCGTATGGGTTGATGTTAATAGCGACAGGAACGTAGATGGCTCATTGTAATCGCCCACCCACGAGGCGCGGATCACATCAAAATTGCCGGTATTGCGGCTATCGATATAAGTTTTCCACTCCTGGTTTTGCAGTTTCACGTCAACGCCGAGATTTTTCTTCCACATAGACGCGACAGCAATAGCAATCTTCTGATGATTTTCAGAGGTGTTATACAGCAGCGTCAGTTTAAGTGGTTTCTGTGGACCATAGCCCGCCGCACGCAGCAGCGTTTTCGCCTGCGCGTTCAGCTCTTCCTGACTCATTTGCTCAAACGGTGAAGGTTCCGGCACAAACCCTGCCGTTACATCCGGCGTAAAATGCCATGCGGGCTTTTCGCCGGTACCCAGAACCTTCTCCGCCATCAGGCGGCGATCGATAGTCATGCTGAGCGCCAGGCGCACGCGTGAGTCGGCAGTCGGTCCCTTCTGGGTATTAAAGGCATAGTAGTAAGTGCCAAGCTGCGGCGGGGTGTAAACCTGGCCCGGGATGTCCTTCAACAGTTTCTGATACATGTTTTTCGGGAACGACTCGGTAATATCGATATCACCAGCAAGATAGCGCTTGGTCGCTGCCGATTCCTGGTTAATAGGAAGGAAGGTGACTTTTTGCAGCACCGTTTTGGCGTTGTCCCAATAATGCGTGTTCGGCACAACGTCCAGTTTTTCGTTCACCACGCGATCTTTGAGCACATAAGCGCCGTTACCAATTAGATTACCCGGTTTGGTCCAATCTTTACCGCTCTCAACATTAGCTTTTTGTACTGGATAGAAAGCAAAACTCGCCGTCAGATTGGCAAACCATGGCAGCGGTTTATCAAGTTGGACCTTCAATGTACGCGCATCGATCGCGCTAACGCCGAGCTTATCTGGCGAGGCTTTTCCATCGATGATCGCCTGTGCGTTGTTAATACCCGCCAGCGCAGCAAACCAGGCAAACGGCGACAGCGTTTTCGGGTCAACCAGACGCTGCCAGCTATAGACAAAATCCTGCGCCGTTACCGGCGTACCATCTGCCCATTGCGCATTGTCGCGCAGCGTAAACGTCCAGATACGGTTATCGTTGCTTTTCCACTGAGTGGCAACACCGGGCACAATCTCGCCCTTCTCATTCTGGTTGACCAGCCCTTCAAATAAATCACGAATAACCTGAATTTCAGGAAGCCCGACGGCTTTTGCCGGATCCAATGACGCCGGTTCGTCTTTGATATGACGCACCAGTTCTTGTTTTTCTGCCAGTACCGTTCCGCTGGGAACATCAGCAGCCCAGGATAATGAAATGCTGCTTACCAATAGCGCACAACAGGTTACTGAAACAGAATGCTGCATAAAATACCCTCAATTCCGGCTACTAAGTGAATGTGTAATTATTTGTATCGCCAGCAGGAAATGCAATTAACTTTCGACAAGGAAATAATATTACATCTGAAAAGATAAGTGTGTGAAAACGATTTGATTATCCATACATTTTGCACAACACTGCGAGTAACAATCCACGCATTCAGAGATGACTATGACCGTTACCCGACCCCGTGCCGAGCGCGGCGCATTCCCACCTGGAACCGAACATTACGGACGTTCATTATTAGGCGCGCCGCTAATCTGGTTTCCCGCAATGGCGGCCGATCGTGAAAGCGGTCTGATACTGGCAGGAACGCACGGCGACGAAAACGCATCGGTTGTCACCCTTTCCTGCGCATTGCGTACGCTTAATCCTTCCCTACGTCGTCACCATGTGGTGCTGGCGGTTAACCCTGACGGTTGCCAGCTCGGGCTGCGCGCAAATGCGAACGGAGTGGATCTAAACCGTAACTTTCCCGCTGCCAACTGGAAAGCGGGTGAAACGGTGTATCGCTGGAACAGCAGCGCAGAAGAACGCGATGTGGTGTTGTTGACCGGCGAAAATCCGGGCTCAGAACCAGAAACCCAGGCGCTGTGCCAGCTTATTCACCGAATTCATCCTGCGTGGGTGATCTCTTTTCACGATCCGCTGGCCTGTATTGAGGATCCCAGGCGCAGCGAATTAGGCGCGTGGCTGGCGCAGTCGTTTGAATTACCTCTCGTCACCAGCGTAGGTTATGAAACGCCCGGCTCATTTGGAAGCTGGTGCGCAGACCTGAACTTACACTGTATAACCGCCGAATTTCCGCCCATCTCTTCAGATGAAGCGAGCGAGAAATACCTGCTGGCCATGTCCAATCTCCTGCGCTGGCATCCTAGAGATGAAGTTGTCCGGTCGTAAAATGCAGGGCCGGCTCGGCGTCGCTGGCAAGCCAGGTAGGGCCATCAAGATCGGCAAAGTTAACCTGCGGCGTAAGGGGTAACGCCGCGCCAATCGCCCGGGAAGTACACAACATGCAGCCCAGCATTAGCGCAAATCCCTGCTCGCGGGCTTCGGTTGCCAGCGCCAGCGCCTCCGTCAGGCCGCCTGTTTTATCCAGTTTGATATTGACCATTTCATAGCGCCCGTGCAGCGCTTTCAGGCTGCTGCGGGTGTGGCAGCTTTCATCTGCGCAGATCGGCAGCGGATGCACAAAATTTTCCAATGCGGCATCGTCCTGCGCTGGCAGCGGCTGCTCCAGCATCGCCACCCCTAAATCAGCCAGAAGCTGGCAGCGCGCCGCCAGACCTTCTGCCCGCCAGGATTCATTGGCGTCGACAATAATCGTGGCATCAGGCACCGCAGCACGAATAGCGACCATCCGCTCGCTAATCAAGCGCGCATCCAGTTTAACTTTTAGCAGTTTCGCGCCATTTTCCCACAGTGCAGCCGCACTCACCGCCATTTGTTCCGGCGTGCCAATTACCACGGTTTGCGCCGTCGTCACCACTTCCGCCAGTTCACTTCCCACCAACTCTGCCAGTGACAGTTGCTGTTGACGCGCACTCAGATCCCACAACGCGCAGTCCACAGCATTACGCGCGGCTCCCGCTGGCAGCAGCTTTTGCAGCTCTTCACGCGTCAGTCCATTTTCCAGTTGTGGGGCAATGCTCATAATTTGCGCCAGCACTGAGGCATCGCTTTCACCATAGCGCGGATACGGTGTGCACTCGCCGATACCCGTGACGCCGTTTTCTGCCACTTCAACCACCACCACATGCGCTTCGGTTCTGCTCCCACGGGCAATAACAAAGGGAGTGTGCAGCGGCCAGGCTTCCTCATATACCTTAACTGTTCTCATTTGCTTTCCTTAATGCAGTCCCTGAAGCGGATATCCGCAAATAGCGTTTGCCGTGTTAACTGCTGATGGCATAAACTAGCCTCGACGTTAACTATATGTAAACAGGAAGATAACCATGTCACAAACCGTTCATTTCCAGGGCAACCCGGTTACAGTTGCCGGCTCAATTCCTCAGGCTGGAAGCAAAGCTCAGGCTTTTACCCTTGTGGCTAAAGACCTGTCTGACGTTACGCTGGGCCAGTTCGCAGGCAAGCGCAAAGTGCTGAATATTTTCCCAAGCATCGATACCGGCGTTTGTGCGGCATCGGTACGTAAGTTTAACCAACTGGCGACAGAAATCGACAATACCGTCGTACTGTGCATTTCGGCCGACCTGCCATTCGCCCATTCACGTTTTTGCGGCGCGGAAGGTCTGAGCAACGTTATCACGCTGTCCACCCTGCGCAACGCAGAATTTCTGAAAAACTACGGCGTAGAAATCGCTGAAGGCCCACTGAAAGGTCTGGCCGCACGTGCCGTGGTCGTTATTGATGAAAATGACAACGTCGTTTTCAGCCAACTGGTCAATGAAATCACCAACGAGCCAGACTACACTGCTGCGCTGGACGTACTGAAAGCTTAAACCACGTCTTGCACATACGGAGGTAATGAATCTGTTGCCTCCGGCGTATTGCTACGTTCACCTTATGTTTGTCACTTCTCTGAGGCAATACGACCTGTGAACGTGTTAAGGGTACTATCGCCGTACCCTTAACAATCCCGGCTCCCGGCTGGAAAATTGCCGCTCCGCGGTTCCCTCCGTTTATTCCTCCAGGCTACCGGGCCGGGCGCGAGGTAGCATCCCTGCAAAACGCGCCCTGAACCCGCATCCCTGCGGGTTCTCCCGGCCTTACGGAAACACGTCGGCAATTTTCAGCCGGACCAGCCCACACCTGACCTCCTGCACTTTTATTGGAATATATCTGAACAGCAAAACAGATTTAACTGGAAGTCAGTGCGCAG
The DNA here is from genome assembly GCF_030336705.1 of Citrobacter sp. Cb028. Lineage (NCBI taxonomy): Bacteria > Pseudomonadati > Pseudomonadota > Gammaproteobacteria > Enterobacterales > Enterobacteriaceae > Citrobacter > Citrobacter sp. Cb028. The sequence continues at coordinate 1,553,055 of NZ_JAOWCZ010000034.1, forward strand.
CAGCGATGACCCCGGTCCGGCTGAAAATCGATGAGGCGTTGACGGCTGACCGGGTCTGCCCGCAGGGATGCGGGCAGAGGGCATAAGACGAATGAATCGCACAGCGACGATTTTCCCGCCGGGAGCCTGGGTTGCAAGGGAGGCGGCGGTGAGCCTCCCTTGCACGTTCACAGATATCTGCGCTTCAGAAAAGTGATACCACTGAGGTGAACGGAACCCTGAGCCGAAATCACATGTTCTCCATAATGCTTAACTGACAAGCATTACTCCGGCCAGGAGGCATTTTCATTTACCGCGTTACTCTTCGCTTTTTTTCTGCTGGCTCAGGCCGTATTCACGCAATTTGTTGGCAATCGCGGTATGCGAAACGCCGAGGCGTTTGGCCAGTTTGCGCGTGCTGGGATAATTCATATAAAGCTGCGTCAGCACAGAGCGTTCAAAGCGGCTGGTAATTTCATCCAGCGATCCTTCCATCACCTCTTCTCCGACCGCAACCGTTGCCGCATCGTAATCCGGCAGTAAAATATCCTGCGGCCGCAGCTCATAGCCTTCAAGCTGGGTCAGCGCCCGGTAGATGGCATTTTTAAGCTGACGCACGTTGCCCGGCCAACCGTAGCGGGTTAACACCGTGCTGAGATCGGCAGATAGCTTCGGACGCGGCACGCCCTGCTCGTCGGCGAAGCGCGCCACAAACAGTTCGGTAAGCGGCATAATATCCTGCGGGCAATCGCGTAGCGGCGGCAGATTTAGCGTCAGTACATTCAGTCGATAATAGAGATCTTCACGGAAAAGCCCTTTCTGCACCATTTCCACAAGGTTCTTTTGCGTCGCGCAAATCACGCGGACATCAACATGAACTTCGTGATCTTCTCCCACGCGGCGGAACGTGCCGTCATTGAGAAAACGCAGCAATTTGGTCTGCATACGCGGCGACATTTCGCCAATTTCATCTAACAGAACCGAGCCGCCATTCGCCTGCTCAAAGAAGCCTTTTTTGCCTTCCGGGGCATGGCCAAACAGCTCACTTTCGACCGCATCCTCAGGAATTGACGCGCAGTTCAGCGCCAGATACGGCTTCGACGCACGCGGGCTTGCCAGGTGGCAGGCATGGGCAAAGAGATCTTTGCCGGTGCCGGTATTACCAGTAATCAGCAGCGGCGCACTCAGTGTCGCCAGCTTACGCGCCTGTTCCACTACGTGTTTCATTTTGGCGCTGACGGCAATAATCTGGCTAAACGCGCTCAGATCCTGCGTAGTCATATTTTGCAGCTGACGCCCCATCCGGATGGTGGAGCGCAGCATGACAACAGCACCGGTCAGCATCTGCTCCTGATTTTCACCCTGCAAATGGACAGGCGTAATCTCCATCAGGAAGTTCTGTCCGTTAATTACGACATGCTCGCTATGAGAATCCTGCGGATTGCTTTCGAGCCAGCGCTGGAAGTTAAACCCATTGATTAACTGGGCGGCGGTATGATTGCGCATCCGATCCTGAGTGTGCGCGAAAAGCTGACAGCTCGCAGGGTTCGCCATCTCGATTTTGCTTTTCATATCCAGAGAAAGGACCGGTTCTGGTAACGCCTCAAGCAGCGCACTCAACGCAAGATGTTCTCGTTCGGAAGGCATCCAGGGCACGGTACGCACATCCGTAACCCCTGAAATACGGCGGATTTCAGCCATCAGGCTACTGAAGTTGGTGAACTCCAGTTCCGCAAAATTGAGGTAAATCCGCCCGATGGGGTCAATCTCGATACCGCGTAAATCAATGCTTCTCAGCACCAGTAAATCGAGCAATTCGCGGGTCAGACCAAGTCGGTCTTCACAAAAGACTTCCAAACGCATAGGAACCTTCACCTGGATAAGGGATTATGTATTAAATGATAAGACAGTATTGGGTTTGCAGGAAGAACTCTGTCAACAAATATTGACAGCTCGCTGGAAAATCAGGCGCCGGGACGTAAAGTTAAACGACTGGCGCCCAATTTTTAGCTAACTTTCGCGCGGTGATTTGTTCTTTTGTAAGGTTTCTTTCACCTGACCAATCAGTTGACGGCGAAAATCGCCCAGTCGTGGCTTATCGTCATCGATCCACGGCAACGGTCGGCAAAGTTCCATGGCTTTAATACCCAGACGCGCCGTTAATAATCCCGCGCCAATACCCTGCGCGGCACGCGTCGATAAGCGGGCGGCTAAATCCTGCGACATCCAGTCCATTCCCACTTCCCGCACCAGCTCACTGGCCCCGGCAAAAGCGATATTTAGCAGCACCAGGCGGAACAAACGCAGGCGGCTGTAATAACCGAGTTCAATGCCATACAGCGATGCGATGCGATTAATCAGCCGCAGGTTTCGCCAGGCAATAAACGCCATATCCACCAATGCCAGCGGACTGACGGCAATCATCAGCGTGGACTCCGCCGCTGAACGGCTAATCTCACGTCGGGCCTGCGCGTCCAGCACCGGCTGCACAAGATGGGCATACAGGCTGACGACTTCGCGATCGTTCTGCGTTTCATGAATTGAGGCATACCAGCGCTGTAGTGCCGGATGGGACTGATCGATACCCGCCTGCTGCGCCAGCTTTTCACAAAATGCGCGACCTTTTCCGGTTCCATGGCTGTGGAGCAGATCACGCGCTTCATCGCGCTCGTGCGCACGCTGGCGCAAACGCCATAGCCGACGCCACTCGGTCGCAACCGATCCGACACCTGCGCCGATAATCAATGCGCCAGCGGCACATCCTCCCAGCGCGACCCAGTCCTGAGTTTGCCAGGCGTTCATGGTCCATTGTACGCCCTGAGCGACAACGCTCGCGCCAAACAGCGCCAACCCGCCCATCACCATTTTGCGCCACAAACTGCGTTTGGGGCGTAGGGCCGCATCAATGACGGCTTCTGCCTGACCTTCGTCTTGCAGAGGTTCATCCACTGTCGCCGGAGAAAAAGTCTGCGCCTCCGTTTCGTTGAACATCTGCTGCGCTTTAAACGCCGCGTTTTGTTCCACGTCCAGCGGACCTGAGAAATCGATACGCGGTTTTAACGGCTCGCTCATCGCAATTTATCTCCTATTAAAAACTCCATCGCGGCATCAAGACGAATATGCGGTAAGGGTTTATCAACATCCATAACCTGCGGGCGAAACGCTTCAAACTGAAAGCCCTGGCTGTCCCAGAATGCTTGTCCAGGTAAACGCGCGGGCACTTCCCCCGGATAAACGGTTAGCGGTTCACCATCGCTCAGACGATGACCACGCAGCGCCGGGATCTTTTCGCCCTTCACATCGATCAGGCCGCTGGTGGTTGCCTGTACTGATGCCAGTCCCAGACAATCCATGCTGATACCTTCAAACGCGGCGTTTTGCCAGGCGTCCTGGATCAACTGCTGCAATAACGACACCATATTGGCGTGCTGATCGACCGTGACGTGGTCGGCTTTGGTGGCGGCAAACAGCAGTTTGTCGATCACCGGGGAAAACAGCCGACGAAACAGCGTACGCTGTCCGTAATGGAAGCTTTGCATCAGTTGGGTGAGTGCCAGACGCATGTCGTTAAACGCCTGTGGCCCGCTGTTGAGCGGTTGCAGACAATCGACCAGCACAATCTGACGGTCAAAGCGCAGGAAGTGATTCTTATAAAATCCCTTCACGACTTTTTCACAGTAATAATTAAACCTGTCGCGCAGCATGCCCGCATTGGTGTGTTTGTCTGCCTGCGCCAGCTTCGATTCCCCCCAGGCATCAACGTCCGGCCACGGGAAGAACTGCAGCGCAGGCGCGCCCGCCATATCTCCGGGCAGAACAAAACGGCCCGGCTGAATAAAATGCAGTCCCTGCTGCTTGCACTGGTGCAGATACTCCGTCCAGGCGGCAGCGATTTCCGCCAGACGGTTTTCATCAGCAGGCGCCAGCGGATCCAACCCCTGGCATAACTGCCGCCATCTTGCCGACCATTCGCCCCGCTGTCCCTGTAATAATCCGGTCATTTGCCGCGACCAGCTGAGATAATCCTGGGCCAGCATCGGTAAATCGAGCAGCCACTCCCCCGGATAATCGACGATTTCCAGGTACAGCGTGGAGGTGTCTTTAAAGTGGCGCAGTAAAGAATCATTGGATTTGTAGCGCAGCGCGAGCCGTATTTCACTCACACCGCGCGTAGGTGTCGGCCAGGTCGGCGGAGAGCCATACAGCTGCGCCAGTCCCTCATCATAGGTAAAGCGCGGAATACCAAAATCGCGTTGTGGAACCCGTTTAACGCCGAGCAGACGCTCTTCGCGCACGCAACTGAGCAACGGCAGACGCGCACCGGCATGAATATTGAGTAACTGGTTTACCATCGCGGTGATAAATGCCGTCTTACCGCTACGGCTAAGTCCGGTGACAGCCAGGCGCAAATGCCGGTCTACGCCGCGATTAACCAGCGAATTGAGTTCATTTTTAAGTCGCTTCATCGCCATCCCGTTTTGCTGAAGGAACCGAAGAAATTATAACAAACAGGAAGTAAAGATAGGGGTCAATTCTTACTTATCAACTACCTGAGCTGTAACAGGCGGCATTATTCTTACCGCCTGAAGCAGAAGGAATGCGAGCGGTTTATTGATTCTCGACTTTAGGAAGCGCTATCTGATTGATGCCACCTTCGTTGGTCACCTGCGTGTAGCCCATTTCCGTCAACATATCCTTCGCCTGCCCCGATTGACGCCCGGAGTTGCAGTACAGCTTCACAGTGTCGGTCTTATCAGGAACTTCAGCAGCGATCCGCGCCTTCATCTCTTTTAATGGAATGTTGACCGCTCCCTGAATATGCTGCTGTTGATACTGTTCAGGAACGCGAACATCAATCCAGTGCTCGGCTGCAAAAACCGGCATGCTGATGACCAGTGCCAACGCTAATACGCCTTTTTTCAACATAATATCTTCCTGACTGATAGTTGGATTTAACCAACACACTATACGCCAGTTCTTAAGAAAATATTGCGACCGCATTATCACCCTCTGCACCCGTGGACGAGACTTCCTCTGGTTGCGCATACTGCAGTTAGTTTTTTGATTTTTCTGCCCGCATTCCGATATTGTTGTCATTCGCCAATTAACTCCATAATATGTTCGCCATTGACTCTCGGACGGAGCTTGGGATCTATGTCTCCTACCATTTATGATATTGCACGAGCCGCTGGCGTATCAAAATCCACGGTATCGCGCGTGCTTAATAAGCAAACCAATATCTCGCCGGAAGCGCTTGAAAAAGTGCTGCGTGCTATTGATGAGTTACAGTACCAGCCCAATAAACTTGCTCGCGCACTCACCTCTTCCGGGTTTGATGCAATAATGGTGATATCTACCCGTTCAGCAAAAACAACTGCCGGTAATCCGTTTTTCTCTGAAGTGCTGCATGCTATTACTGCCAAGGCTGAAGAGGTCGGTTTTGATGTCATATTACAGACGTCGCGAAGCACTGAAGATGATTTACAAAAATGTGAGAGCAAAATTAAGCAGAAATTGATCAAAGGTATCATTATGCTGAGCTCTCCCGCAGATGAATCTTTTTTTGCAAGGCTGGATAAATACAACGTACCGGTCGTGGTTATTGGAAAGGTTGAAGGCGATTACGCCAATGTCTATTCTGTAGACACCGATAATTATCGCGACAGCATTACACTAACTGATGCGCTGATTGAGAGTGGACACCGTAATATAGCCTGTTTGCACGCGCCGCTTGATGTTCATGTTTCTATCGATCGCGTTAACGGATATAAAGCCAGCCTTCAGGCGCATAATATTAAAATGCGCGATGAATGGATTGTTGACGGGGGCTATACCCATGAAACAGCCCTGCTTGCTTCACTAAAATTACTGAGTCAGCAGCCGTTACCCGATGCCATATTCGCCACCGACAGCTTGAAATTAATGAGCTTATATCGCGTGGCGGCTGAGAAAAATATAACCATCCCACAACAACTTGCCGTTGTGGGCTACAGTAATGAGCTGTTGTCTTTTATGCTCACGCCCGTTCCTGGGGGAATTGATGTGCCTACCCAGCAGTTGGGTGAACAAAGCTGTAATTTATTATTTAACCTGATTGCGGGCGAGAAAGGATTACAAAATATCACGGTGAGCACACAAATATCGCTGGCAGACTCACTGGTGTAAAAACTGGGGCATAAATGCCCCAGTATATTTTAGAATGCGTAGTTCACGCCTATACCAGCATAATGGAATCTGTCGCTTTCGCCTTCGTCGTGATCTTCCCACTCATAGGCATACTCCAGTGACATTGATAAACCATTCTGGAAATCATATGCATACAGTAAACCGAGACGATTGAAATTATGGCCTTCACGTTCCGGATCATCTCGCCAGTCCCAGTTTGACCAGCGTTCAAGCCCCAGACGGGTATACGGCGTCAGGGTGGTATTGCCTAAAGACAACGGTAAATATGCACGAATTTCCTGGGTAGAGAACTCACCATTATTGCGCGAATCAGCCAGGTTAAAGCCGCGCTCAAGGTAATAGTTGACCGTTAAGCCCACCGTTTCGTTAAACCTGTAATTCAGACCGGTCTCGCTTTCGACACGACTATCGGAGTAGCCAGTAGTATTCAAATCATTAACGAATTGATACATCGACAGCCAACCGCTAAAGCGCAGGTCGTCGGTCAGTTTAACATCCCAATCCGGCTGAACTTTCCAGCGCTGCATATTAGCGGTGTCGTTTCCTGGTTCATTGACATAGTGATAACCGTAATTACGGAAGCCACCGGTCAAACCGAAATTAACATCCTCACTTTCCAGAAATTGATAGCGAATTTCCAGTTCCGGACGATCAAACCAGGTACCACGCTTACCTTCGCTGTAATCAACCGGTCCTTCCTGATAATAGGCCAGCGATATTTTCCATGGCCCATTAGATGCGTTGAAATAGACGGACGGCTCAGCCAGTCCATCCATATCTTCGCCCTGACCTTCAACGTTTTCTATTTCGTACATAGCACCAATATTAAAGTGCCAGTCATTATTTTCAGCAGCCTGCGCGCAGGCCATTCCTGCGCTCATAATCAGCGCAGTAGCGGACAGTAGGGTTTTCATTATTATTCCTTGTTAAAATACTCGCAAAAATGCCCCAAGGCTTGGGGGGGATTTATTCCCCCCGGAATTTTATTGAATAGCCACTTCAGTTTCAGCATCAAAGAAATGGCATTTCGCCATATCAAAATGAATAGTGATATTTTCTCCTGCATGATAATCATTCACTGCCCCAGCACGGACCACCAACTCATGCCCCCCAACAATGGTATAAAGCATAAATTCAGCGCCGGTTAATTCTGCAACGCTAATTTTTGCCGATATACTATTTTCGTTATTAAGCTGCGGGTGTATATCTTCAGGACGAATTCCCAGAGTGACCGCCTGATGTTCATAACCCTGAGCTTTTAATTGTGCTAATTTATTTTGTGGAATCGTTAATTTCAGTGTTTCAGTAACAAACTTATCACCATCAATCGCGCCACGAATAAAGTTCATGGCCGGTGAGCCAATAAATCCGGCGACAAACATATTAGCCGGGTGGTTATAAACCGTTTTCGGCGCACCAACCTGCTGAACGATGCCATCTTTCATAATCACAATACGCGTCGCCATAGTCATGGCTTCGGTTTGGTCGTGGGTAACATAGATCATGGTGGTATTGAGTTTCTGATGCAGTTTGCTAATTTCAGCCCGCATCTGAACGCGAAGTTTGGCATCGAGATTCGATAAGGGTTCATCCATCAGGAAGACCCCCGCTTCACGTACAATCGCACGCCCCAGCGCCACACGCTGACGCTGACCACCGGATAACGCGCCGGGTTTACGCTGCAGATAATCGCGCAGACCAAGGATCTGCGCCGCCCAGTTGACGCGCTCCTCAATCACAGCAGGCGCTATTTTCTGCATTTTCAGACCAAACGCCATGTTGTCATAGACGGTCATGTGTGGGTACAACGCGTAGTTCTGAAAAACCATCGCAATGTTGCGTGATTTCGCCGGCACATCGTTCATCCGTTTACCGTCAATCAGCAGATCGCCGCCGCTGATCTCCTCCAAACCGGCGATCATGCGCAACGTAGTTGACTTCCCGCAGCCGGAAGGTCCAACAAAAACAATAAACTCTTTATCTTCAATTTCCAGATTGAAGTCTTTAACGACGTGTACCTGGTTGTCGTAAATTTTTTGAATGTGTTGCAACGAAAGCTGTGCCATGTTGAATCCTTTACTTGTCGTGTTGCCAGAAAGCCGATAAGCACGGCCACGTCAGAAATTCGGTTGCCGGAAGCAGCAAGTCTGCCCCATTCAGCCCTTTACCGATGCCGACAGAAAGCATGCCGCAGGCGTTGATTGCATCAATTCCCGCTTGTGCATCTTCTATGCCAATACATTGTTGCGGGTCAACGCCAAGACCCGCGCAGGCTGCCAGGAAAATTTCCGGATCCGGTTTCGAGCGGGTGAGCAATGCCGCATCCGCACAAAAATCAAAGCAAGAGCTAAGATTAAGCGCTTGTAAAATAGCCGGGGCATTGCGCGACACAGAGGCCAATCCCACCGGAATCCGTTCTTCCCGCAACGTCATCAACAGCTCACGTATTCCCGGTAATACCGAGTTAACCGTCAGCTGGCGCAAAGAATGGACATACAGTCTGTTTTTTCTCTCGGCCAATTGTGCGCAGGCCTCGGGAGAAAACGCCCCCGCCTTCCCACCATGGTGCAAAATACGCTGTAGTGATTCGCCGCGACTAATCCCTTTCAGGCTGTCATTAAATGCTTCGTCGATCACAATCCCTATTTCATCGGCTACCTGCCGCCAGGCCAGAAAATGCAGATGCGCGGTATCGGTAATCACGCCATCCAAATCAAAAATGATGGCCTGTGGTTTGAGTATCATTCATCGCCCCTTTCTGTGGTAGCGGTCCCATAAGTGGGCGAAATAATGGCGTCATTGCGGATTACGGTTTCCCCCTGCACGGAGACCTTTTCACCATTGACCCAAAGGACAATCTGCTCAGTGCTGTTAATACGGATTTCAGCCGCATTAATGATTACCTGCATATCGATGCCCTGCCAGCGCAGCGGGAAAGACAGCGTTTGCCAATGAGCCGGTAAGGCAGGAGCAAGGTGTAACTCCCCGTGGCGAATATTCACGCCAGCAAATCCCTGGATTGCGCCCAGCCAGATGGCGCCCGTTGCCGCAGCATGAATGCCGTCATCGCAGCTATGTGGGTCCTCCCCGAGATCGATAAGCGATCCTTCACGCCAGAACCGATAGCCCTGTGCCGGATCACCGCAACGCGCTGCCACAATCCCGTGGATCGCTTTACTCAACGAGGAGTCATGAATTGTGCGCGGCTCGTAAAAGCGCAGGTTTGCCAGACAGGTTTGCGGGCAAAATTGCTCCGGTAACATGTAGGTCAGCATCACCACATCGGCCTGTTTGAGAATTTGCATCTCATTGACTTCTGCACGGGAGTAATCGAGCAAAATCGTCTGCTTGCCCGCTTTGGCTTTGTACTGTGACAGATCGATAGTCGGTTTGCTCAGGAAGGTATCGTCCTGAGGTAGCACGCCATCGGGCTGAATTTGCGGTCGCCAGAGATGCTGTAAAAAATACTCTGCGCGGTGAATAAACGTCTCATCACCGCAGCCCAACCGACGGGCAAAGCCCAGCGCCTGTTCCACGTTGTACCAGGCCATGTAGTTGGTGAACGCGTTGTTGTTCACATGCTCAGTGTATTCATCCGGGCCAATCACATCGTGGATCTCTAAACGATCATTAACCATGACCGCCCTGCTGATCCAGAACTTCGCCGTTTCCAGCAGCAACGTCATTCCCTCACGGGACATGAAGTTTAGATCCCCTGAAGCATGCCAGTAATTGATTACCGCCCAGGCAATATCCGCCACGAGGTGATGTTCAGCCTGCGCGGAGGCCACTTTCTGACGCAGTCCGGTACGGATGTTGATCGCCGCAAATTCAGGCGTTTCCTCATCACCGCTGCGAGCGCTTTCCCAAGGGAAAAGCGCTCCCTGCCAACCGTTACGGCGGGCTTTCTCACGCGCCCCCGACAGATTATGCCAGCGGTAACGCAACAAACTTCTCGCGGTTTTCGGCTCGGTAAAGAGATGAAACGGTAACAGAAAGACCTCGGTATCCCAGAATATGTGGCCTTTATACCCTTCCCCCGTCAGACCTTTGGCCGCAATACTGCTGCGCTCATCGTGGTCAGGAGTCATCACACGCAGATGATAGAGCGCATAGTCCAGCGCTCGCTGATCGCTGGCATCAGTGCTGGTGACCTGAACGCGACGATTTTGCCACCAGGCATGCCAGTTAGCAGCCGACTCCGCCAGCAGAGCGTCATAGCCCTGCTGCGCGCACGCTTCCAGGTTGCGCAGCGACTGGCGTCCCCAGGTCTCAAGCGACAGGCTGCGTTCGCTCGCCCAGTCTACCCAGCTAATTTTTGTCAGCGTGACGCGCTGTCCGGCTTTCGCCTGCACGCTGTTGTGTTGTAACAACCGACGTTCTTTCGCAGTGAAGCAGCGCTGCGCTGCACCGTCTACATCGCAATACGTGGTGATAGCGATATCATTGCGGTTGTCCTGGGTGGTGTAAATCCCTTGCATAAGATGCTGGCCAAAGACCCGAACCTGCGTTTCATCCAAATGCTGACGACCATGATTGGTCATCGTGGCGTCAATTCCGGTCGAGATACCAATGCTGGCATCGCCATCCAGTGGCGTGACGACAACTTCCATAGCAAACAGCGGCAGTTTTTGTGCCGAGACAAATCGCCGGCTCTCAATGGCAAAACGCGCCCCGCCAGACGCACGCCAGGTAAGCGCACGGCGTAATTCCCCACTGGAAAAATCCAGTTCACGTTGCCAGCTTTCGATAACGCCGCTGGTGAGCGAGAAAATCTCACCATTGAGTGAAATCTCCACCCCCACCACATCAGGCAGATTAACCAGTTCATTAATCTCACCTTTCCCTGCCCGGTGATACAGTCCAGCAAGGTACATGCCGCGAGTTTGTAAGGTGTAGGCTTCCTCGTGGCTGGCGCGAATCCCCATATAACCGTTACCGGTCGTCATGAGTGACGCATATTTATTCAGGTTGTGTGGGCAAAAAGCCGGTTCAGTTAGCATTACTGGCCTCGTCATAAGTCTACGTAGGTCCCTGTTTCAGCCGATTGATACAGTGCGGCAACCAGTTGTTGAATAACGACGCCTTGCTCTGCGTCAGCAATAGTGACAGGCTCGCCCTGGACATGATTCACAAAAGCTTCCATGCTGCGATAATGTCGATTGTCATCGGCCATTTCACGCTGAAGCAGTACGTCAAGCGTACCCTCACGATCGGTATAAACCTGGGCCGGGAATAACGTCGCCCCTGCCAGATCGCCGCAGAAATTTACGTTCATAATCGATTGTTCCGGGATATTCAGCGCGAAAGAGGTTTCCAGTCGCAGGATACCGCCGTTATGAAATTCAATCGTCCCGAACAGAGAATCCTCCACGGTATACGTCTCGGGATCCCATTTCCCAAACTGGCCGCTGTTTTTACGCGTGCCAATGCGTTGATAACTGTGTGCGTTAACACGCTTTACTGCCGGAAACCCCAGCACATACATGGCGGCATCAAGCATATGGATGCCGAGATCAATCAGCGGCCCGCCGCCCTGCAGTTCTTTGTTGGTAAATACCCCCCAGCCGGGCACGCCGCAGCGGCGCAAAGCGCGGACATTGGTGACATAGATTTCACCCAGCACGCCGGCCATCACCTGCTCACGAAGCAGCTGCGTATCCAGTGCGAAACGATGATGAAAATCATAAGCCAGAACTTTCCCCCTTCGACGCGCCGTGTTACACATTTCCAGCGCCTCGGCTGGCGTCATCGCCGGAGGTTTCTCACACATCACATGGCATCCGGCGTTCAGCGCCAACATAGTGTGTTCATAATGAAAACGATTGGGTGAACAGATGCTGACGATATCTGGCTTAGCCTCGCGTAGCATCGTCTGAGGATCGTCCCAAACCTGCGGATTGCCGTATTTCTCTGCCAACGCCTGCGCCTGTGACAGGCGGCTGTCACAGACAGCCACCAGTTCCAGATCGTTGCGGGTGCAGTAGTACGAAGCGTGAACTTTATCCGCCACCTGCCCGGCGCCGATAATGGCGATGCGTAGCGGAGAGCTTGTCAGTGCACTTTTCACAGAAATCCTCTTAGCAGGTACGCAGCCAGGCCAGTGACTGACGGTACGCTTCCGGCAGGTTCTCTGCCCGTACACGCCCTTCGTACACGACGTAACCCTGATAATTATCTTCACGCAACTGATCAAACAGCGCAGTGAAATCCAGCGTACCGCTCCCCGGCTGATAACGATGGTTATCCGCAATATGGACGTGTCCCAGCAGATCGCGATTGTCATGCAGCGCCTGAGCCATATCGTCTTCTTCGATATTCATATGGTAAAAATCACCAATGATTTGCACATGCTTCAGGTTGTTTTCCACGATATAGCGACGGGCATCCGCCAGGGTGTTGATCATATGATCCTGATAGCGATTAAGCGGCTCCAGATACACCACCGTCCCCGTACGCTCGGCAACTTTATCGAGATAAATCAATGAATCACTTACTGCTTTACGATCGCCTGCCAGGCTGCGCGGAGAGGTCATCGGCGGTAAGCGGAAGGTAAACATGCCCCATGCAGCGGGTACAATAATGCCCTGCCCACCGACTTCGGCCAGCGCTTCGAGAATGTGGGTAATCTGCTGTAAGCCATTCAAACGACGCTCTTCGATAAAATCACCGATCCAACCGTCATATCCTCCACAGGCGGTGGTGACGGGCAGGCCTGTTTCTTTGATTGCTGCTTTCACTTCTGCCAGGTTGTTAACCAGCAGCTTGCCGTCAATTTCAAAACCGTCAAACCCCATCTCTTTGATGTAACGGAATTTCTCGAGAATATTTTCCGGAAAAAAAACCTGGTTCTGTGTTCCAATTTTCATCTTCTGCATTCCTTAATTAAAACGTCACGCCCATTTTGATGCTCTTTTCCGGATGGCGATCGACATACTGCATATAGCTTTCCGGGCTGCTGGCAAATGTCACTACCGGGTCAATAAGTTCTTCACAGTTCAGGTAACCGTTCATCAACAGTTCCCAACAGGTCTCCTCAATACGCTTGCGGCTCCAGCGCGGATAATCCGGATTTGGCTCACTGCAGGCACGGGAGAAGACAATTTTGGCGTTGTTGAAGTGCGCTTCACGCCCCAGGTTGAAGCCTTCTGCAAAAGGTTTCGCGAAAGCAACATAGGAGATGGTTCCACCATAGGCCAGGCCGCGTAACGCCGATTGCAACGCATCCGCATAGCCGCTGGTTTCGATAATCACATCCGCGCCCTGCTTGCCGGTCAGCTTCTTAATTTCCATGCCGACATCGGTGCCAATAGGATTCAGACAGAAATCCGCGCCATGGCGACGCGCGATATCGCAACGATGGGCAATCGGATCCACGCCAATGACCACCGAGGCTCCCGCTTTCTTAGCCAGTTGGACGGCAATCTGGCCAATCGCCCCTAAGCCGACGATGACAACAAAGTCGCCGACACGCACATTGGCGTCGCGCACGCCACTCATGGCGAACTGTGCCGGGTCATAGCACACGGCATTTTTCCACGAACTACCTTCCGGCATTTTGCGCAGTTTGTAGTTGTTTACCGCACTAAAGAAAACCGTTTCGGCCAGTGGACCGTAGCCGCAAACTGAATCGCCAACCGCGTATTCGGTCACATCGCTGCCACACTCAATAACATCGCCCACCACCATGTTGCCAAGCTGGAACTTGCCGAATTCAATCCCGCGCGGCGCCCCTTCCGGACGCGGCATGAACATTTGCCATTCGCCGTTGAAATCTTCGTCAATAAACGGACTGGCAGCGCGAAAATCGACCACTTCCGTGCCATGTTTTGGCGCACCAAAGCGAACGCGAACTTTCACTTCATTGGCGGATACAGCTCTGTCTTCATATTCCACCAGCGCCGCAACACGCGGTTCTGTGGCAACTAACTTCTTCATTTACAACTCCTTAATTAAACTGGCCGCTTAGCCTTTCACGCCGCCTGCGGTCAAACCACTTTTAATAAAACGTTCGGAAAGCGCATACATAATGACGACCGGCAATGCGGTGACTAACGATGCCGCCATCATGCGTCCCCAGATATAGTCAGGCGTACTGAACAGCGCGTTCAGACCGACCGGTAAGGTAAAATTGCTGGCGCTGGAGAGGAAAATCGAGGCAAACAGATAGTCATTCCACGCCACCATAAAGCAGTACACAAAGACCGAAACCAGACCGGACATCGCCAACGGCACGGTAATGCGAAAGATGATCTGCAGACGGTTCAATCCATCCATCATCGCGGCTTCTTCTATCTCATCCGGAATGGTGTCGAAGTAGCTTTTCAGCATGAACACCGCGGTCGGCAGCGTCTGGGTGACCATGGTGATAATCAACGCCATTTCGGTGTCATAGATGCCAAGTGCCGTAATGATTTTGAATAGCGGCACCACCAGCAGAATCCCCGAAAACATGTACACCGTGTAAAAGCTGGCATTGATGGTCATTCGCCCCTTAAAACGCAGGCGGGAAAGCGCATACGCTCCGAGTACGCCGAGAAATACCGCCACCACCGAAGAAGTGACCGATACCACCAGGCTATTACGGAAGTAGTCAACAAACGGGAAAATCATCGGGTTGAAGATGTCGATGTAATGTTCCAGCGTCCATTGCTGCGGTAACAACGTCGGATGCAGCGAGATCGCCTCTTTGGCGCTTTTAAATGAGGTCATCAGCATCACAAAAAATGGGAATAGCGTGATGCCCAGGAAGACAATTAATCCACAGTAAAAGCCGATGCGGCCAAGTGTGCGCTTATTTGTTGCCATTGAGGTTCACCCGTTTTCTGGTCAGCAGGATAACAGCGAAAATAATGACGAAGAGGACGACAGAAATAGCGGCCGCTTTGCCTAAGTCGTTAAATGCAAATGCTGTTTTATAGAGATAGACCCCGAGAATATCGACTTTAGTGGTCAGCAGATAAACATCGGCGAACATGTAAAACATCCAGATCGTGCGCAGCGTGACCACGGTTGCCAGCACCGGCATAATCGCTGGCAGCGTGACGATACGAAACCGTTGCCAGGCATTCGCGCCGTCCATTTCTGCCGCCTCATACAACGATTTATCAATCGTCTGTAAAATCGCCAGAAACGAGATAAAGGCATACGGGAAGTAGCGCCAGATGGCGAACAGCACGACCAGCGCGAAGCTGCTGCCGGGATTGTCGAACCACAGCGGTGCCTGATCGTAGAGATGCAACAGATCCACACCGAGGTAGTTCACAATGCCGTAGCCGTTGTTGAACATGTATTTCCAGGCAAACACCAGCGAAATTGATGGCGTCACGTAAGAGAGGATGACCAGTGAGCGCGCCGTTTTCCGCAGACGAAACTCACGGTTAAAAAACATCGCTACGCCCAGCCCCAGTACCGTGCTTCCTGCCACAACCAGCGCGGTATACCAGACCGTCATCCACAGCGAATGCCAGAATCCGGGATCGGATAAGATACGGATATAGTTGCTCAGCCCGACAAACGTAGACTCAATTTGCGGATTCAGCGGCAGTCGCATAAAGCTGATTTCGATGTTTGATATCATCGGCCACGCCACTAAACCGCCCAGCAACAGCAAGCTGGGCGCCAGCAGCAGCATGGCGAATGGCATATCAGATCGACCTGAAAAGAACTTATTCATCACGGCTTTCCATTTCCCCATTAGCGCTGTTCAACGAGGTCATCCAGTTTTTTCTGGCTCGCTTCAATCGTGGTGACGAGGTCGGCTTTGCCTACCGTCACGTTGTGCACCATTGAGCTCACAACACCGGAGCCTGTGACGTCGCCCATGCGGGTGAAGTTCTTATCGCCGACGGCACCAAACACCTGGATATTCGGCAGTTCGGCAATCAGCTGATCGGGTAATTCACCCAGCGCTTTGATGACAGTGTTATCTTTCCACGTCGGGGTATTCACCACTGCTTTGTTGACCGGCAGCGCCGCCCCTGGCGACATCATGACCCAGTCCGCGATGTTGTCGGCCTGCTCCATAAAGGTGACAAATTTCTCTGCCGCTTCTGTCTCTTCAGACTTTTGACCCGCGGTAATGGTTAACGACGTCAGCATGCCGTAAACAGCAGAGTTTTTTTCCGTCGGCACCATAAAGCCCACATTTTTAGGATCGCCCTCTTTAATCACCGCCGGGAGGATATAGGTGGAATAAATCGCCATCGGCGCCGTGCCGTTCATGAACGCGTCTTTGACTTCCATGATGTCGTTTGAGCCCGGCATGGTGTTCATTGCCAATTGGCGGTAATACTGCAGCGCCTGTGCCATTTCAGGTGTGTTGAGCGTTATCTTTCCTTGCGCATCAAAAACGTTGGCCTGGTTTGAGAGCGCGAACTGGGAAAATGACTGTTCGGTCAAAACGCTTTCCGCCGTGGGCAGCGCAATACCATATTTCTTACTACCCGGATTGTTTAGCTTCTGCGCCACGCTCAGCAGTTGTTGCCAGTCTTTTGGCTCTTCCAGCCCAGCTTTTGCCAGCACATCTTTGCGATACCAGATCCCGCCAATCCAGGCGCTAACCGGAACCCCGGTCCAGGCGGTACCGTCTTCAGTGCGCACAATACGCAGCACGCCATCATAAAAAGTACCTTCACCTACAGCGTTGATGACCTGCGTAACGGCTTTACGATCGATAAGTGATTCTTTATCCATAACTTTCGCGTAGTCATGGCTGGTTTCAATGACTTCAGGCAGTGAACCGCTCCGCGCCAGGGTGATGACCTTGGTGTTGTACGCATCTTCTTCTACAGGAACCTGTTTGACACTGATCCCCGGGTTCTCTTTTTCAAAACGCTCAATCAGTTTTGCAATAACCGCCTGCCGCTCCTGTTCAACAGAAGAGTGCATAAATTCAATCGCAACAGAGGACGTTTTATCATCCTTACACCCGGAAACCAGGGCGCAGGAAACCAGTGCTGAAATCAGCACAATTTTAGTTTTAAGCATGAAATGTTCCTTTTTATTACTTAACCCACATGACCTGCCAGGCGTTCAACGTTAATTCTTTACCTGAAATAGTTTTACCGCTAATCAAATCAAATCCATTTTCAACATCAATACTAATGGTTTGCGTATGACCGCTGACATTAAATAATCCGGTAATTTTTTCGCCTGTTTCCGCCGTACGTTTAATTTGCATTACAGCCGGTGTAACACTGCTAATCTGAAAATCACTATCAGGGTGAAATGCTTTATTACTACGACGTATTACAATTAATCGGGATAATTCATGATAAATAGCGTGGCGCAAACTGGTTTCATCTGCCAGCTCCGTTTCGATTTGGCTTATTTGATATTTTTTGCGGTTGATCGCACGGTTATAACCTAGCGCCTCGACACCTTTATAATCATTGCGTGACCCAAGAATGCTTTGAATGTAAACCGCAGGTACACCCGGAAAACTCAGCAAAATGGCATGTGCGAGAATAAAGCGGGAAAAACGTTCGGCATCACTACAACTGCCTGGCGTCAGTGCGTCCATATATGTGACGTTAATTTCATACGGACTGCGACTACCATCAGGGTTATTTTTCCAGTTAACCAGCGCGCCTTCCTGTTGTAATTCCGTCACCAGGCGCACGATCTCGTCTTCAGGTAACAAACCACGTAATGGGTTGAGACCAATGCCGTCATGCGATGCGAGGAAATTAAACCAGGTGGTCTCACTGGACGGCAGTTCCAGTGATTGCGCCCACTGGCACAAGGTTGAGGTATCCTGGCGTTGTACCGCATGCAGCACCAGCGGCGGTAACGAGAACTGGTACACCATATGCGCTTCATCACGGCCATTTCCGTAGTAGGACACATTATCCTTATGCGGAACGTTTGTTTCAGTAATAATCGCCGTACCAGGCGCCGCACAGTCAGCAATAGCGCGAAATAGTTTGATAAGCTGATGCGTTTTTTCCAGGTGAATACAGGTCGTTCCTGGCTCTTTCCACATAAAGCCAACCGCATCCAGGCGGACATAATCAGCGCCCTGCTCAAGATAACTCAATAGCACATCGACCATCGCCAGTAACACTATCGGGTTGGCATAGTTGAGATCGATCTGGTCGTCGCTGAACGTCGTCCATAAATAGCGTACGGTGTTATCTTTCAGCGTAAAAGGCGTCAGTAACGGTAATGCGCGTGGACGCGTTACGTTGCTCAGGTCCGTATCAGGATCCATCGCAATAAAGAAATCTTCATAACCGTCAAGCTGTTGCAAATAGTTATTAAACCATTCGCTTTTCGCTGACATATGGTTACAAACAAAATCAAACATCAGTCGACTGGATTTACCCAATTGCTTAATATCATTCCAGTCACCGGTTTCTTCGGCAACCTGATGGTAATTAATTACGGAAAAACCATCATCCGATGACCACGGATAAAACGGCAAAAGATGCACATGAGAAAATGTCGACTTAAGCCATTCATTATAAAACTGATTAAACATCGGCAGTGGTTTTTTGCCTGCCCCGTGGAATTGATCGGCGTAGGTAATAAGAACCACATCGCCCTCGTCCCAATGCGCTTTACGGATTTTTTTAATTAATCCCTGTGATTTCTCTAAACGTGCAATCAGCGCTTCATAGTGGCATGAAGTAAACGTATCACCATAAACTTCTGCCAGGCATTTTTGGATTTTTTGGTTCACCTTCAATTCTCGTGGTAGCGGTCCCATGAATCAAGAGACTACTCTGCGGGAAATAAGCTGTCAATCGGCTGAGGTGGCCAGGAGGGGGATAATAAAAGAATTTTGGCAGCCAAAAAATCGTATTTGTGAGCTGCCGCAAATTAACAGTGGGAATGTTGATTAATTGTTGCTTGCTTTTGCTGAATCGGATATCAGCGTTGATTACCTGAATAGCGTTTCGATAATTTTGCCGCTGCCCGACTCAAAACCGGCTCCAGGACCAACGCCAGCAGCATTTTAAGCGGGCGTCGGGCGACGGACTTCACCGCCCACCCTGCTACCCCCGCCGGGCCGTAACGAAGCGCAGTTAAAAGCACCAGCTTACCTGCTATTTTAAAGCCCGGCTTAACCCTTTGCCCGGCACGTTGCCAGCGATTGTTCATTTCTATTTCTATCCTCACAATTGGCGGAAACGGCTGCGCAATGAAAAGGTATCAGAGGTGACATAACGCTCCATTTCACGCAAACGCTTTTCACTTGCCGCCAGCTCGCGATCGACGGTATCTAACAGCTCGCCGCTTGATGGCTGCTGCTCACCGGAAACCACATTGTCCGGCATCGGGTCCAACACAAACGTCAGCACGATGTAAGCGACGAAGGTGAAAAAGGCCAGGCCAAAAAAGACGGACAACACCACCAGGATCCGCACCAGCTTCACAGGCACATCGAGATAATGCGCTATACCTGCGCAAACTCCCTTCACCATGCCCTGCTGCGGAATACGCCACAGTTTTTTGTTCAGATTAACGCCTCCCATTAGCGGTCCCTCCAGTTTGGATGTTCAGCATCAAGGATGTCTTCCAGCGCCTGAATGCGCTCGCGCATCCGCTGTGCGTCATCGTTGAGTTCTACCAGACGTTGCTGTTCACTTTGCGCCAGTTCGCCACGACTGGAACGGTTGCTGTAATGCAGCCAGAGCCAAATCGGTAAAACGAACAACACAAAGATGGTTAATGGGATAGCCAGAAATAGCGCGCTCATGAGTACTCCTTACAGGTGATGAGCGGCGGCGCGTTCGGGCGCCGCCAGATGTTATTATTGCTTATCTTGCTGCATTTTGGCTTTAAGTTGCGCCAGTTGCTCGCTGATTTCATCATCTGCTTTCAGGTCAGCAAATTGCTGATCCAGAGACTGCTGTTTACCGAAGTTATGGCTTTCAGCCTCAGCTTCCATCTGATCGATACGACGCTCGAAAGATTCAAAGCGTGCCATCGCTTCATCCAGCTTACCGCTGTCCAGTTGACGACGAACATCACGCGAAGAGCTCGCAGCCTGATGGCGCAGCATCAATGCCTGCTGACGAGCACGGGTTTCACTGAGTTTATTTTCCAGCTCACCGATCTCTTTTTTCATTCGCGCCAGCGTATCGTCAACCAGCGTCACCTCATGCTCCAGAGAAGCAATCAGATCAGTCAGTTTCTGTTTTTCGATTAAGGCAGAACGCGCCAAATCTTCTTTCTCTTTACGCAGCGCCAGCTCGGCTTTTTCTTGCCACTCTGCCTGTTGTGCGCTGGCCAGTTCGATACGGCGAGATAATTGTTTCTTTTCTGCCAGAGCGCGTGCGGAGTTTGAGCGTACCTCAACCAACGTGTCTTCCATTTCCTGGATCATTAACCGCACCAGTTTCTGCGGATCTTCAGCCTTTTCCAGCAACGCATTAATGTTGGCGTTCACGATGTCGGCAAAACGAGAAAAAATACCCATAATGTAATCCTCACTTACTGTTCTGATATCGGGCTATGCCCTGCTGTTTTCGTAATGCACTTGGCGTGCCAACTTTTTAACTAATTGATTTTAATGTAAATATCCAATTTTACCTGACGGGAGAATTAGGGTAAATTGGTGAATAACACTAACAAGTGGTGAATTTCATCATGGCAGGATACAAAGACAATATTCTGGGCGAAGCGAATAGCTTTATTGAAGTGCTGGAACAGGTTTCTCATCTGGCGCCGCTGGATAAACCTGTACTGGTTATCGGTGAGCGAGGTACGGGGAAAGAGCTTATTGCCAACCGTCTGCACTACCTCTCCAGCCGTTGGCAGGGCCCATTTATTTCGCTTAACTGCGCGGCCCTCAACGAGAACTTACTTGATTCCGAACTGTTTGGTCACGAAGCCGGTGCGTTTACCGGTGCACAAAAACGCCATCCAGGACGTTTCGAACGCGCCGACGGCGGCACGCTGTTTCTTGATGAACTGGCGACCGCGCCAATGTTGGTACAGGAAAAACTGCTGCGCGTAATTGAGTATGGCGAGCTGGAACGCGTCGGCGGCAGCCAGCCCTTGCAGGTTAACGTGCGACTGGTCTGCGCGACCAATGCCGACCTGCCACGTATGGTCAGCGAAGGCACTTTCCGCGCGGACCTGCTGGATCGTCTGGCCTTTGACGTGGTGCAACTTCCCCCACTACGCGAGCGTCAAAGCGACATCATGTTAATGGCCGAACACTTTGCCATTCAGATGTGCCGCGAGATCGGGTTACCGCTTTTTCCGGGATTTAGCGCCGAGGCCAGAGAAACCCTCCTCCATTACCGTTGGCCGGGTAATATTCGTGAACTGAAAAACGTCGTGGAGCGCTCCGTTTACCGGCACGGTACCAGCGATTACCCGCTGGATGAGATCATCATTGACCCCTTCCGCCGCCACGTTGCGCAGCCACAGGCAGCACCACCAAAGCAGACATCTGTAGCATTACCGCTGGATCTGCGTGAATTCCAGCAGCAACAAGAGAAAGACTTTCTACAAACCAGTTTGCAGCAGGCAAAATTTAATCAGAAAAAAGCCGCTGAATTACTGGGTCTGACTTACCATCAGCTACGCGCGTTGCTTAAGAAACACCAGATTTAGCGCGCCTCTGCCAACGTTATATTGGAGGGTTTGACGCTTTATTGTCAGCACTCGTCCATTAAAGTCACTTTCCCCTCTGACTTTTCGACTCACGGAGCATAAACGTCAGAGGGTCCCTGTCCCCCCATCAGAGCACCAAACCTGGCCGGATGTATAACTGTTCTCTTCAGCGGCCAAAGTGACATAAAGCGGCGCAATTTCCACTGGTTGACCCGGACGACCCAGCGGTGCATTTGCCCCAAACTTCTCCACTTTTTCCTGTGGCTGACCGCCACAGCATTGCAGTACAGTCCAGTATGGGCCTGGCGCTACGGCATTAACCCGTATCCCTTTCGGTGCCAGCTGTTTCGCCAGCGATTTAGTAAATGCCACGATCGCCGCTTTGGTCTGAGCATAGTCAAGCAGGATTTCACTAGGCTCATAAGCCTGTACCGAGGAGGTATTAATTATCACGCTGTCTCGTGAAAGATGGGGGATAGCCGCTTTGGTGATCCAAAACATAGCGTAGACATTAGTCTTGAATGTGGCATCGAAATCTTCTGTGGTGAGCGCCTCAATAGACTCGCAAAATTGCTGACGACCCGCATTATTGACGAGGATATCCAACCCACCCAGCCCTTTTACCGCCTGTTTAACCAGTTGGCCGCAAAAAGTTTCATCTCGAATATCTCCGGGGATAGCCACGACATTTCTGCCTGCTTTTTTTATCAAGTCGACCACTTCACGCGCATCGTCTTCTTCATCAGGTAAATAGTTGATCGCAACATCAGCGCCTTCACGGGCATAAGCGATGGCAACAGCACGGCCAATCCCTGAATCCCCCCCGGTAATTAATACCTTGCGCCCATTCAATCGACCGCTTCCCTGATAGCTCTCCTCTCCATGATCGGGACGCGGTTGCATTTTTCCGGCCAGCCCTGGGAAGGGTTGCTTCTGCTGTGGAAAAGGCGGTGCCGGAAAACGCGCAGAATGAGTTTTATTGATGGTCTTTTTTTCATTGTTTAAGTCAGCCATTTAAATACCTCTCATTTTTTATCACAAAGATTATTAAGCGTAGACCAAAATGAGTGATATGACCTTTATAATTCACCGCAGTTTAATATTTCGCGTAATATCACCTCTACCGATAAACTAATCACCGCATCGCGCTTTCGAGTATTTCATGAGATTAAACCCTGCTTAACTCATGACTTTTATATCCATATATATCAATTAGATACATAAAAAACCTTAACAGGCCAGACAATTTCATTGAGTAACGAGATACCACTCAGAAGCGAGACGTTAATAAATCCCTATGCAACTGTTTTTCCTGTGTTCATCTACCTACGTCGCCTCGCTTATATTTTACCAACGTTATGATTCATTACTCTTTATCATTTAAGAATTATCTAACGCTCAGCATGAATAAATAGCAACCAAACTTAACATCTCAACCCTATCGAAATGGAGAACGAATGAAATTATCCATAGCACCATTATGAGATTATTTTTATATTTCACTTTCCCCGCGATATTGCTGATGCTCTCTCCTGGCGGTCATGGTCACTTTCCCCCACGTCCCCCTCACATTGTTCTGTCAGCCAGCGAATCCCGCGTTTTAACGAGTCAGATGGGTCATGAAAATGCTAAGATAGTTAACAGAGTAAATTCAAAGTGGATAGCGGGTATGAAGGGTGACCCTGTCGCGATGTTGAATTCGCGGTTATCACCTCTACGGCCCCCAAA
Source organism: Citrobacter sp. Cb028 (assembly GCF_030336705.1). NCBI lineage: Bacteria > Pseudomonadati > Pseudomonadota > Gammaproteobacteria > Enterobacterales > Enterobacteriaceae > Citrobacter > Citrobacter sp. Cb028. The sequence goes on from NZ_JAOWCZ010000034.1 coordinate 1,576,521, forward strand.
CACAAACGGTAATGGCAAATGTCATTAAATATTAGTAAGATAGCCTCTTTATTTATAATCCTTTAAAATTATGCGCCTGGTTTTATCATCTCTGATCGTGATGGCTGGATTTCTGAGTGGTCAGGCTGCTGCCGCGCCTGAACAGGCTTCGCATGCTGATATTCGTGACAGCGGCTTTGTCTATTGCGTTAGCGGGCAGGTCAATACGTTCAACCCGCAAAAAGCGAGCAGCGGTCTTATCGTCGACACCCTGGCAGCCCAGCTGTATGACCGACTGCTCGATGTCGATCCGTACACCTATCGACTGGTGCCTGAGTTGGCTGAAAGCTGGGAGGTGCTGGATAACGGCGCAACCTACCGCTTCCATCTGCGTCGTGACGTCCAGTTTCAGAAGACGGCCTGGTTCACCCCCACCCGCAAACTGAATGCAGACGACGTGGTGTTTACCTTCGAGCGCATCTTTGATCGCCAGCATCCGTGGCACAATGTAAACGGTAGCAGTTTCCCCTACTTCGACAGCCTACAGTTCGCCGATAACGTCCAAAGCGTACGCAAGCTGGACAACAACACCGTTGAGTTCCGCTTAACTCAGCCCGACGCCTCCTTCATGTGGCACCTCGCCACGCATTATGCCTCCGTGATGTCAGCAGAATATGCGGCTAAATTGGCAAAACAGGATCGTCAAGAGCTGCTCGACAGACAACCCGTCGGCACCGGACCGTACCAGCTTTCGGAGAATCGCGCAGGGCAATATGTTCGACTGCAGCGCCATGAAAAATTCTGGCGTGGTACTCCTCTGATGCCGCAGGTGGTTGTGGACCTCGGCTCTGGCGGCACCGGACGTCTATCGAAACTCCTGACCGGTGAGTGTGATGTTCTGGCCTGGCCTGCCGCCAGTCAGCTCAGCATTTTGCGTGATGACCCGCGCCTGCGTCTGACCCTGCGCCCGGGGATGAACATCGCCTATCTGGCATTCAACACCAATAAACCACCGATGGATAATCCCGCCGTGCGGCATGCGCTGGCGCTGGCCATCAATAACCAACGGCTGATGCAGTCCATCTACTACGGGACGGCGGAAACCGCAGCATCTATTTTGCCTCGCGCCTCGTGGGCTTATGACAACGAAGCTAAAATTACAGAGTACAATCCGGCAAAATCGCGCGAGCAGTTAAAAGCACTGGGGCTGGAGAACCTGACATTACAGCTTTGGGTACCCACCAGTTCTCAGGCCTGGAACCCCAGTCCACTGAAAACCGCCGAGCTGATTCAGGCTGACATGGCTCAGGTGGGTGTGAAAGTTAAAATCATTCCGGTAGAAGGTCGTTTTCAGGAGGCGCGATTAATGGATATGAACCATGATCTAACGTTATCCGGTTGGGCGACGGACAGTAACGATCCTGACAGTTTTTTCCGACCGTTGCTAAGCTGCGCCGCCATCAACTCGCAGACTAACTTCGCCCACTGGTGTAATCCGGAATTTGACAGTGTTCTGCGCAAAGCCCTCTCTTCGCAGCAACTCTCATCGCGAATTGATGCCTATGACGAAGCGCAAAATATTCTCGCGAAAGAGTTACCGATCCTGCCGTTGGCCTCTTCACTGCGTCTGCAGGCTTATCGTTACGATATCAAAGGACTGGTGCTGAGTCCGTTCGGCAATGCATCTTTTGCCGGGGTTTCCAGGGAAAAGAAAGATGAGGTGAAAAAGCCATGATTATCTTCACCCTGCGTCGTTTTTTATTGCTGCTGGTCACCCTTTTCTTTCTGACCTTTATTGGTTTCAGCCTGAGCTACTTCACGCCTCATGCGCCGTTACAGGGTGCATCGCTGTGGAACGCCTGGGTATTCTGGTTCAATGGCCTCATTCACTGGGATTTTGGTGTATCCAGTATTAACGGCCAGTTGATTTCAGAACAGTTGAAGGAGGTGTTCCCGGCGACGATGGAACTGTGCATTCTTGCCTTTGGTTTTGCGCTGATGGTTGGGATCCCCGTTGGTATGCTGGCAGGGATCACGCGGAACAAATGGCAGGACCGCTGCATCAGCGCCTTAGCGTTGATGGGCTTTTCCATTCCGGTTTTTTGGCTGGCGCTGTTGCTCACGTTGCTCTTCTCACTGACTCTCGGCTGGCTTCCCGTTTCGGGACGCTTTGATCTTCTCTATGAAGTGAAGCCCGTTACCGGATTTGCCATTATTGATGCGTGGATCTCCGACTCGCCCTGGCGCGATGAAATGCTGGTCAGCGCAATCCGTCACATGGTGCTTCCGGTGTTGACGCTTTCCGTCGCCCCTACCACGGAAGTTATTCGCCTGATGCGAATCAGCACCATTGAGGTCTTTGATCAAAACTACGTTAAGGCGGCCGCCACGCGCGGTCTGTCACGCTTAACCATTCTGCGCCGTCACGTTCTGCACAACGCCCTTCCGCCGGTGATCCCGCGTCTGGGCTTACAGTTTTCCACCATGCTGACGCTGGCGATGATCACCGAGATGGTCTTTAGCTGGCCAGGTCTTGGCCGTTGGCTGATTAACGCAATTCGCCAGCAGGATTACGCGGCAATTTCGGCGGGCGTCATGGTGATTGGCTCACTGGTTATCATCGTTAACGTCATCTCTGATATTTTGGGTGCTATGGCTAACCCTCTGAAACATAAGGAATGGTATGCCTTACGATAGCGTCTACAGCGAAAAGCGCCCGCCGGGTACGCTGCGCACCGCATGGCACAATTTTTACGGCGATGCGACTGCAATGATCGGCCTGTATGGCTGCGCAGGATTGGCGATTCTGTGTATTTTTGGCGGTTGGTTTGCCCCTTATGGCATCGACCAGCAATTTCTCGGCTATCAGCTTTTACCGCCGTCATGGTCGCGCTATGGCGAAGTCTCATTTTTCCTCGGAACTGACGATCTCGGGCGTGACGTGCTAAGTCGCCTGCTCAGCGGCGCGGCCCCGACCGTTGGCGGCGCGTTTGTCGTCACCCTCGCCGCCACACTATGTGGCCTGTTACTGGGCGTGGTTGCCGGCGCAACGCACGGTTTGCGCTCCGCGGTGCTGAACCACATTCTGGACACCCTGCTCTCGATCCCTTCGCTGCTGCTGGCGATTATTGTGGTGGCCTTTGCCGGACCGCATCTGACACACGCGATGTTTGCCGTCTGGCTGGCGCTGCTGCCGCGCATGGTACGCTCCGTCTACAGCATGGTGCATGACGAGCTGGAAAAAGAGTACGTTATCGCCGCTCGCCTGGACGGTGCAACCACGCTCAATATCCTGTGGTTTGCCGTTCTGCCCAATATTACCGCCGGACTTATCACTGAAATCACCCGTGCGCTGTCGATGGCGATTCTGGACATCGCTGCGCTGGGTTTTCTCGACCTTGGCGCACAGTTGCCGTCACCAGAATGGGGAGCCATGCTTGGCGACGCGCTGGAGCTGATTTATGTCGCACCCTGGACGGTTATGCTGCCAGGTGCGGCGATTATGATAAGCGTGCTGCTGGTTAACCTGCTGGGTGATGGCGTGCGCCGGGCAATTATTGCGGGGGTGGAATAATGCCATTACTGGATATCCGCAACCTGACCATTGAATTCAGAACCGGCGACGACTGGGTGAAGGCGGTTGACCGCGTCAGCATGACCCTCAATGAAGGTGAAATCCGCGGACTGGTTGGCGAGTCTGGATCCGGCAAGAGCCTGATCGCCAAGGCCATTTGCGGCGTCGCTAAAGATAACTGGCGCGTAACCGCAGACCGCATGCGCTTTGATGATATCGATCTGTTGCGCCTTTCCGCGCGTGAACGACGCAAGCTGGTCGGCCATAACGTTTCCATGATCTTTCAGGAACCGCAATCGTGTCTCGATCCGTCTGAGCGCATTGGACGACAACTGATGCAAAATATTCCGGCATGGACTTATAAAGGCCGCTGGTGGCAGCGTATCGGCTGGCGTAAACGCCGCGCGATTGAACTCCTGCACCGCGTCGGGATAAAAGATCATAAAGATGCGATGCGCAGCTTCCCGTATGAGCTGACCGACGGCGAATGCCAGAAGGTGATGATCGCAATCGCCTTGGCTAATCAGCCGCGTTTACTGATTGCCGACGAACCAACGAACGCGATGGAGCCAACCACTCAGGCGCAAATTTTCCGCCTGCTGACCCGTCTGAACCAAAACAGCAATACCACCATTTTGCTGATCAGCCATGACCTGCAAATGCTCAGCCAGTGGGCTGACAAAATTAACGTGATGTACTGTGGGCAAACGGTGGAAACTGCGCCCAGTAAAGAGCTGGTGACTATTCCGCATCATCCTTATACCCAAGCGTTGATTCGCGCCATTCCTGATTTTGGTAGCGCAATGCCGCACAAAAGCCGCCTGAATACCATGCCAGGAGCCATTCCATTGCTGGAACAATTACCTATCGGCTGTCGTCTGGGGCCGCGCTGCCCTTATGCTCAGCGCGAATGTATCGAAACCCCAAGACTGACCGGAGCAAAGAATCATCTCTACGCCTGTCATTTCCCGCTGAACATGGAGAGAGAGTGAGATGGTAGAAACCCTGCTCGAAGTTCGTAATCTGAGCAAAACCTTTCGCTACCGGACGGGATTATTCCGCCGTCAGACCGTTGAGGCCGTTAAGCCACTGAGCTTTACCCTGCGCGAGCGTCAGACGCTCGCCGTCATAGGTGAAAATGGTTCCGGTAAATCTACGCTGGCGAAGATGCTGGCCGGTATGATTGAGCCCACCAGCGGTGAGCTGCTGATTGACGATCACCCGTTAAAATATGGTGATTATTCATTCCGTAGTCAGCGTATCCGTATGATTTTCCAGGATCCGTCAACGTCGCTTAACCCACGGCAACGTATTTCGCAGATCCTCGATTTTCCGCTACGTCTGAACACCGACCTCGAGCCTGAACAGCGCCGCAAACAGATCATCGAGACCATGCGCATGGTCGGTCTGTTGCCTGACCATGTGAGTTATTACCCGCATATGCTGGCTCCGGGACAAAAACAGCGTCTGGGCCTTGCCCGAGCGCTCATTTTGCGACCCAAAGTCATTATCGCCGACGAAGCCCTGGCCTCTCTGGACATGTCGATGCGTTCGCAGCTCGTCAATCTGATGCTGGAATTACAGGAAAAACAGGGGATTTCATATATCTATGTGACTCAGCACATCGGCATGATGAAGCACATCAGCGATCAGGTATTAGTCATGCACCAGGGTGAAGTGGTTGAACGCGGCAGTACAGCAGATGTTCTGGCCTCGCCGTTGCATGAGCTGACCCGTCGCCTGATCGCCGGTCATTTCGGCGAAGCGCTTACCGCTGACGCGTGGCGTAAAGATCGCTAGCAGATGCAGCCCTCCTCAACCGGAGGGCAATTTTGCAATCAGTGACAAACATTTGGTAAGAGCAGTGTATCAACCTCGCTAAACGCGACCGAAGGGAAAAGAGATCCCTGCATCACCCAAACACCAGCCGCGCCTACTTCGTCGATAAGCTGTTTGGTTTCCACGCCCTCCACCGCAATGCGGTCGCAATATTCGCGGATGTTTTTAATTAGCACCGGGAACATCGGTTTTTCAGCCTGATCCAGGAAAAAACCACGATCCAACTTTACAACATCAAAACGACCGCAAACCAGCGGACTGGCCCCAATGTTGCCGGAGCCCAGATCGCCCAGCCATAATGCGTTTGGACCGTCGCAAAGTGAATTAATCAGCAGATTATTCAGACATACGGTATTCGTCAGAAAACGCTCTGAAAGTTCCAGGGCGACAAAAGGCATGGCATGTAGCGCCGATTTGACGCTCGGGTCGCCAATTGCCAGCAGCGCCATTTCATCAATGAGGTTCAGAGTACAGAAAAGGTTGTGGCTCTCAAACCAATTACGCTTTTCGGCAATTAATCGAATTTGCTCGAGCATGAAATTACGTTTTTGTTCGCTATTCCACGCTGAAATGATGAACTCTGGATGTATCGGCGAAACCGTATCTGAAGCAAACCGGACGCTCATCTCAACACCCAGTAACGTATCAGTTGTGTCTCTCATCGGTTCCGCGATGAAATGATAGTGCATAAGACCACTCCAATTGATCATAACTTCCTGATAATGCACTTTTAATCACAATCAATCAATAATAACGATCAATGTATCAATATCGATCGATAAAAACAATATATCATAACGAACTGAATACGGTCATATTTTTTGTTTTAAGAAAGTTCCTACATTGCTATGTTTTAAAACATAAGCTAGCAGTTAATAATACCATTGAGATGCCTTCAAAGCCTTGTATTTTCTCCATCCCCCCGCGCTTCGCAGAATGAATGAGACTTAACCAGGGAAAGTGTTATAACCCTCATGTGTAATGAAAAGTGATTATCAGTAAGGGATGATAACTATTCTACAAGGCACAAAGAGTGGGATATAATTGCTGCCCCATTTCGAAACACCTTCAAATTGTGATCATAACTCATTGATTGCTAAAAATAAGCAATGACCATAAGGATTAAAGCTATGGGTTTTCTTTCCGGTAAGCGCATTCTGGTAACGGGTCTTGCCAGCAAACTGTCCATCGCCTGGGGTATCGCTCAGGCCATGCATCGCGAAGGGGCTGAACTGGCGTTCACCTACCAGAATGACAAACTAAAAGGCCGCGTCGAAGAATTTGCAGCTCAACTGGGTTCCAGCATCGTACTACAGTGTGATGTGGCGGAAGACGCCAGCATTGATACACTGTTTACCGAACTGGGCAAAGCCTGGCCGAAATTCGACGGTTTCGTGCACTCCATTGGTTTTGCGCCCGCAGACCAACTGGATGGCGACTATGTGAATGCAGTCACCCGCGAAGGCTTCAAAATTGCTCATGACATCAGTGCTTACAGCTTTGTGGCGATGGCAAAAGCATGCCGTTCCATGCTGAACCCAGGCTCAGCGCTGCTGACGCTATCCTATCTGGGCGCAGAGCGCGCCATCCCTAACTACAACGTGATGGGCCTGGCAAAAGCCTCACTGGAAGCGAACGTCCGCTATATGGCTAATGCGATGGGTCCTGAAGGCGTGCGTGTGAACGCTATTTCTGCCGGTCCAATCCGTACACTCGCCGCTTCCGGCATTAAAGATTTCCGTAAAATGCTGGCGCATTGTGAAGCGGTTACGCCGATTCGCCGCACTGTAACCATTGAAGATGTGGGCAACTCCGCAGCATTTTTGTGCTCCGATCTTGCTGCCGGCATCTCGGGTGAAGTCGTTCACGTCGATGGTGGCTTCAGTATCGCGGCAATGAACGAGCTGGAACTGAAATAATCGTAAGTCTTCTATGGGCGGTCTTGCCCCGCCCATGACTCTCCTCTGCCCGCCGCCATATATGCTTTTCTGATATTTATTATCACGGAACAATCTTTCATCCCCTCTTCTGCTTACGTCAGGATATTGCAGCGCAAACGATCCGGCGTAGTAGTAGACGACGTGTCCGGGTCGCCACTTTTTAGACCAAGGACCGCCCATGGAACAACGCCGAATTGAAGGCAAAAGCCACTGGTATCATGAGACGCAATCCAGCAAGCATCCGCAAGATATTCTGCCGCTGGTGCCGGAAGCCGCTCATGTCGACGACTGCTTTTTACTGGATCTGGTGATACCTGATGACGCCCTTTTGCCTTTTCAATCCTGGTTAACCCCTGCCCGTAAACTTGCCCAGGTTCTCTTCCCGGTTCACGTAAACCTGAATCAGATGCACACATTCAGCGCCTATGAGCGGATGAGTACGGCGCTAACCGTCGCTCAGGTGTATGGCGTCCAGCGATTGTGCAATCACTATGCCGCGCGGTTAACACCGCTTCCTGGTCCTGACTCGTCACGGGAAAGTAACCATCGGCTGGCGCAAATCACCCAATATGCTCGCCAACTTGCCAGCTCTCCTGACGTGATAGGCGCACGCGATCGCCAGCATCTGGATGCGGTCGGGCTGACTACCAGCGATAGTATTTTGATGAATCAGATCATCGGCTTCGTCGGTTTTCAGGCCCGGACCGTGGCCCTGTTTCAGGCCTGGTTTGGACATCCGGTACGCCGAATACCGGGGCTGGATATACAGCAATTCGCTCACGCTTCGCCATTTAGTGCAACAAACGCTACCTGGCACGCTGCGCCATTCCCAATCGAAAAATATCCTGCTCAGGACGAGACGACGGCCAGACATTTTCCCGATGAGCTGCAAGCGTTGGTGCCATTACTGATTCATTCACCGGTCATTTTAGATTTATTCACGACACTGATTTCCAGTACCCGGCGCAGCGCTGTGCCGGTGCGGGCATTTTCACTGGCGGCGCTAATGACGTCACGGATTAACGGCAGCGTGGCCTGCTTTAATGAACAGGCACATACAGCCAATGAATTAGCCAACGTTATCGCCCTGCTTCGCCAGGAGGAACGTGAATTACAGCGTTGGGAACAGCGACATCCGGTTGAGCGCGTCACCCTGCAGGCGGTACAATGGCTAACCCGAGCGCCCGACCGTTTTAGCGCCGCGCTGTTAACCCCTTTGTTCGATCAGGGCATCTCTTCTGAACAAGCGATTAACCTGCTGGTCTGGAGCGGATTGTGCGGATGGTTGAATCGCTTGAAAATCGCGCTGGGCGAGACTTATTAACCGATCCACTTACTGAAAGAGCGCTTGCCGCAACTGAGAGAATCGCGTAAAACTGTCAGCCGCTCTTTTAGCCACGAAAATAGACAATTATGCTTCAGGACAACCCGCTGCTAGCGCAGCTTAAACAGCAACTGCATTCCCAGACGCCACGTGCTGAAGGGGTGGTAAAAGCCACGGAAAAAGGCTTTGGCTTCCTGGAAGTCGATGCACAAAAAAGCTATTTCATTCCACCGCCGCAGATGAAAAAAGTGATGCATGGCGACCGCATTGTTGCGGTTATCCATACAGAAAAAGATCGTGAATCTGCCGAGCCGGAAGAACTGATCGAACCCTTCCTGACGCGCTTCGTGGGTAAAGTTCAGGGCAAAAATGATCGTCTGTCCATTGTGCCGGATCATCCGTTACTGAAAGAAGCGATCCCTTGCCGTGCCGCCCGCGGCGTTGAGCACGACTTTAAAGAAGGTGACTGGGCCGTCGCTGAAATGCGCCGCCACCCGCTGAAAGGCGATCGCACCTTCTATGCCGAGTTAACCCAATTTATCACTTTTGCTGATGACCACTTTGTCCCGTGGTGGGTCACGCTGGCACGCCATAATCTCGAAAAAGAAGCGCCGGACGGTGTGGCAACTGAGATGCTGGATGAAGGTCTGGTTCGTCAGGACTTAACCGCCCTCAACTTTGTCACCATCGACAGCGCCAGCACCGAAGATATGGACGATGCGCTGTATGCTGAAGAGCTGGCCGACGGCAAACTGCAATTAACTGTCGCCATTGCCGACCCTACGGCCTGGATTGCAGAAGGCAGCAAGCTGGATAAAACGGCAAAAATTCGCGCGTTTACTAACTATCTGCCGGGGTTCAATATCCCGATGCTACCACGCGAACTGTCTGACGATCTGTGCTCTTTACGCGCGAACGAAGTGCGTCCGGTTCTGGCTTGTCGTATGACCATCACCGCGGATGGCGCGATTGAAGACAACATCACCTTCTTCGCAGCGACGATTGAGTCGAAAGCGAAGCTGGTCTACGACAACGTCTCCGACTGGCTGGAAGATGCCGGTGACTGGCAGCCTGCAAACGACGCGATTGCTGAACAAATCCGTTTGCTGCACCGTATTTGCCTGAGCCGCGGTGAATGGCGTCATAACCATGCTCTGGTATTTAAAGATCGCCCGGATTACCGTTTTGTTCTTGGTGAAAAAGGTGAAGTCCTGGACATCGTCGCTGAGCCACGCCGCATCGCAAACCGAATCGTGGAAGAATCCATGATTGCGGCAAACATTTGCGCCGCCCGCGTGCTTCGCGACAAGCTCGGCTTCGGTATTTATAACGTCCATATGGGATTCGACCCGGCCAACGCCGACGCTCTGGCCGCGCTGCTAAAAACCCATGGTATGCACGTTGATGCCGAGGAAGTCCTGACGCTGGAAGGTTTCTGCAAACTGCGCCGCGAGCTGGATGCGCAGCCTTCTGGTTTCCTCGACAGCCGAATTCGCCGTTTCCAGTCTTACGCTGAAATCAGTATCGAGCCAGGGCCGCACTTTGGGCTGGGTCTGGAGGCTTATGCCACCTGGACCTCTCCTATTCGAAAATATGGCGATATGATTAACCACCGCCTGCTTAAGGCCGTCATCAAAGGTGAAACCATCGCCCGCCCTGGGGATGATACCACGGTGCAAATGGCGGAACGTCGTCGCCTGAACCGGATGGCTGAGCGTGATGTGGGCGACTGGTTATACGCCCGTTTCCTGAGTGACAAAGCCGGGACCGATACCCGCTTTGCGGCCGAGATAATTGACGTCAGCCGCGGCGGTATGCGCGTACGTTTAGTTGATAATGGCGCAGTCGCATTTATTCCTGCCCCATTCCTGCACGCCGTTCGGGACGAGCTGGTATGCAGCCAGGAAAGCGGCACGGTGCAAATTAAAGGTGAAGTGGTTTACAAAGTCACGGATGTGATTGACGTAACCATCGCCGAAGTTCGCATGGAAACCCGCAGCGTTATCGCGCGTCCAGCCGCGTAACACGTATCAATCCAGCGACCTTTCTCATTTTGTGAAAGGTCGTTTCTTTTTCCCGCCCAAATTCCCACCACCGCACTACACTTCTTTCATTCGGTCAATTTTATTTTTTTACTTTTTTCAGTTCCGCTGGCTTTGCTTTTTACGGATTCTGGATTAAACATAAATATATAAAAAAAACAATACGTTCAGCCATAATCACCCCGAATGAATCATGGCTACCCATACTTTTGAGGCTCTATGCGCTTTAAACGGGATAGTACACATGATGAAAGACGTCCGGGAGCTGGTTACGTTGTATAGCTATGTGGGCACTCATAACCCCTACTGGCGTTTGTCAGAGGATTGCAACATCCTGCATTTCTCTATCGACGAAGCGTCAGAAGCTGATCAGACCATCGAATTATTACCTGAACAAGCCGATCGCATTCGCGAGATGACGGTGATCACGTCAAGTCTGTTAATGACGTTGCCCATTGAAGATGACGACATTCCCGTGCATCTGGTCGGTCGAAAAATCAATAAGCGCGAATGGGCTGGTAGCGCATCCGCCTGGGATGACACCCCCTCCGTCGCCCGCGATCTGGCCCACGGCCTCTCTTTTGCCGAACAAGTCGTTTCCGAAGCCAATTCCGTTATTGTCATTCTTGACCGCATGGGCAACATTCAGCGGTTTAATCGCCTGTGCGAAGAGTACACCGGCCTCAAAGAACGTGAAGTCATTGGTCAAAGTGTATTCACATTATTTATGAGCCGTCGTGAAGCGGCGGCTTCACGGCGCAATATTGAGGTCTTTTTTCGCGAAGGTAACTCGTATGAGGTTGAACGCTGGGTCAAGACCTGCAAAGGCCAGCGTCTGTTTCTTTTTCGCAATAAATTTGTGCATAACGGTAGCGGCAAGAACGAAATTTTTCTGATCTGTTCCGGGACCGATATCACTGAAGAACGCCGCGCGCAGGAACGACTGCGGGTGTTGGCAAATACCGACTCCATCACTGGATTACCAAACCGCAACGCAATTCATGAACTGATCAGTAATGCGATTGAGAACGCGGGCGATACGCAGGTCGGTATTGCGTACCTCGATCTGGATAACTTCAAAAAGGTAAACGATGCCTACGGGCATATGTTTGGCGATCAGCTACTACAAAGCGTGTCGCTGGCAATCCTCAGTTGCCTCGAAGACAACCAGATCCTGGCGCGATTTGGCGGCGATGAATTCATTGTTCTTGCCACCGAAACATCCCAGGGCACACTGGAAGCCACCGCATCACGCATTCTGACGCGCCTGCGCCAGCCCTTCCGCATCGGTCTGATTGAAGTCTATACCGGATGCTCTATTGGTATATCCCTCGCGCCTCAGCATGGCCAGGACTGCGAGAGCGTCATTCGTAACGCGGATACAGCCATGTACACCGCGAAAGAAGGTGGCCGTGGGCAGTTTTGTGTTTTTTCTCCGGAAATGAATCAGCGGGTATTTGAATATCTGTGGCTGGATACTAATCTGCGTAAGGCACTGGATAACGATCAACTGGTTATCCATTATCAGCCAAAGATAACCTGGCGCGGTGAAGTGCGCAGCCTGGAGGCGCTGGTTCGCTGGCAATCTCCGGAACGCGGCCTCATTCCACCGCTGGAGTTTATCTCCTACGCCGAAGAATCGGGGCTCATCGTCCCGCTGGGGCGTTGGGTTATTCTCGACGTTGTGCGCCAGGTCGCGAAATGGCGCGACAAGGGAATAAACCTGCGCGTGGCGGTAAACGTTTCTGCCCGCCAGCTCGCCGACCAGACGCTGTTTACCGCACTTAAGCAGGTACTTCACGAGCTCAACTTTGAGTATTGCCCCATCGATGTTGAATTAACGGAAAGCAGTTTGATAGAAAATGAGCAACTGGCGTTGTCAGTCATTCAGCAGTTTAGCCAGTTAGGAGCGCAAATCCATTTGGATGATTTTGGTACCGGTTATTCGTCGCTGTCTCAACTGGCCCGCTTCCCGCTAGATGCCATTAAACTGGATCAGACCTTTGTCAGAGAGATCCACAAACAATCCATTTCACAATCGCTGGTACGGGCCATAGTTGCGGTAGCACAGGCGCTCAACCTGCAGGTCATCGCCGAAGGCGTGGAAAGCGCGAAAGAGGATGCGTTTCTGACCAAAAATGGCGTCAATGAACGTCAGGGGTTTTTATTCGCCAAACCAATGCCAGCCGCCGCATTTGAACGTTGGTATCGCCGCCATCTGAGTAAAAAAATGCGCTAATGCAGAGGGAATGAAGGTGATGAATAGCCATAAATGGACATTACATGACGACGCTATCCGCATGTAATCACAGAATATATAATATTCTTCAATCGTTCAGGTTAATACTATTTTTCCCTTCTCTTTTGCCATGAAATTCTGCATCATGAAATTCAAACTCTATTGCCATTAGGATGACGACCATGTCTGATATCGACGCTCAGCGTCTGGCCGAACGTATTGATACTGTGCTGGATATCCTCGTTGCAGGTGATTACCACTCAGCCATCCACAATCTTGAAATTCTGAAAGCTGAACTGTTAAACACGGTCAAAGAAGATGCCGAATCTTTGGCGAAAAAGCAGAAGGCGCCATGGGAGATCTGATGACAGTGATCTTTTGATGTCGCTGCTATCAGCAAGTGCAGATAATGCAGTTTCCGTTTAATTTCCGATACGATATCGCAATAAAATTAATACTATGAATTCCCGACAACAATCTATTTTGCAGATGGTGACCGATAAAGGTCAGATGAGCGTCGCCGATCTGGCAAAAGTCACCGGTGTCTCCGAAGTGACGATTCGACAGGATCTGAACACGCTGGAAAAACAGAGTTACTTACGCCGAGCCCACGGTTTTGCTGTTTCATTGAACAGCGATGATGTTGAAACGCGCATGATGACCAATTTCACTCTGAAACGTGAACTGGCTGAATTCGCTGCATCTCTGGTCAGTCCAGGCGAATCCGTATTCATTGAGAATGGCAGCAGCAATGCACTTCTGGCCAGAACGCTGGCAGAGCAAAAAGATGTCACCATCATAACCGTGAGCAGCTACATTGCTCATCTGCTCAAAGAAACGCCCTGTGAAGTGATACTTCTCGGTGGAATTTACCAGAAAAAAAGTGAGAGCATGGTCGGCCCCTTAACTCGCCAGTTTATCCAGCAGGTACACTTCAGTAAGGCCTTTATCGGCATTGACGGCTGGCAGGCTGATACCGGTTTTACCGGACGCGATATGATGCGTTCCGACGTGGTTAACGCGGTGCTGGAAAAAGGCGCAGAAGTTATTGTGTTGACCGACAGCTCAAAATTCGACGCCATTCACCCTTACACGCTGGGTCCATTAGAGCGATTCAGCCGCGTAGTAACGGACTCCAGACTCAGCGCCAGCGTACAAATGCAGCTCGAACATTCAGGATTAATCGTCAATATCATTGATGCCCACGCATAAAATCTTCAGTAGATGGTTTGTCAGCAGACAAATCATCTGCTCTCTGAGAGTTATCTGACAATCCAATTAAGACTTTTTACCTGTCGTTAACAGGATAAAGTCGTAAAATTAATGTTAGCGATATAACAGGAACGAACCTCCAACTTCAGGATAGTGTTTGTAATGACTTCGCTAAACGGTTTCACGGAAATATCTTCGATAGTCTTAATTTGACGCTATCCTTAAAGAACACTGGATTCCGTGAATCAATAATTCAGGAGAAAGTATTATGTTAGTAACGAGCAAAAAAATGACCGCTGCCATTCTGGCGATTACTCTGGCAATGTCGCTGAGTGCCTGCTCTAACTGGTCCAAACGAGATCGTAACACCGCAATCGGTGCTGGTGCAGGTGCAATAGGTGGTGCAGTCCTGACTGACGGTAGCACGCTGGGTACGCTGGGTGGTGCTGCAGTAGGTGGTATTATTGGCCACCAGGTGGGTAAATAATCTACGGTTAAACGGCTCGATATAATAATACGTTTACTTTTTCAGGTCTGTATTATTAAAAAGCCACGGAAATTTTCCGTGGCTTTTTTATTAACCGCCAGCCAGTTTAACTTTCATTCCTTTAGCTTCCAGCAGCGATTTAATCAGGTCGCGTTTATCCCCCTGAATTTCAATCACACCATCTTTCACTGCTCCACCGCAACCACACTTTTTCTTCAGTTCTGCGGCTAATTTGGTCAGTTCGGCATCGTCTTGATCAATACCGGTAATCAGGCACACGCCCTTCCCTTTGCGACCACTGGTCTGGCGCTGGATACGAACAATGCCATCGCCTTTTGGACGCTCAGGCGCTGTTTTCGGTTCATCAATACGCCCGGAGTCGGTTGAGTAGACCAGACGAGAGTTTGAGTCGTTCATTTACGCACCTCGTTTCAGGGAAGCATTGATCATCTTCAGCGTCTGCGCGGGATCGGCCGACTGGGTGACCGGACGACCAATCACCATGTAATCCACACCTGCTAATTGCGCCTGTTCCGGTGTCATAATACGACGCTGATCGCCCGCCTCGCTGCCTTCTGGACGAATACCCGGTGTCACCAGCTTAAATGCCTGGCCCAACGCCTGCTTGAATCGCACCGCTTCCTGAGCTGAGCATACGACACCATCCAGACCACAATTCTGGGTTAAGCGCGCCAGTCTTTCAGCATAATCCGCAGGTGACAACGTCACGCCTAGATCGGCGAGGTCGCTGGCTTCCATACTGGTCAGAACCGTCACGGCAATCAGTAGCGGCGCGTCCTGGCCAAAAGGCACTAAGGCTTCACGGGCTGCAGTCATCATACGCGCCCCGCCAGAAGCGTGAACGTTAACCATCCAGACGCCAAGTTCGGCAGCAGCGGCAACTGCATGTGCGGTGGTATTGGGAATATCATGAAATTTCAAATCAAGAAAGATGTCAAAACCACGCTGTTGTAGATCGCGAACCAACTGAGGTCCAAAAAGCGTGAACATCTCTTTGCCCACTTTCAAACGGCAATCACGAGGATCAATTCTGTCAACAAAAGCTAATGCTTTATCACGATTAGGATAATCGAGAGCGACAACGACAGGGGAATCGGTAACAGCACGAGAAGAAGATGAAGCAGTAAACGTCATGACCAGACCTTCTTGAGGATGGGCGCCCACGGCGGCGCGAAATGGGTAAACGGCGTGCATTCTACCTGCGGTAATAGAAAATTAACAGGCGCGATTACATTTCTGCCAGGCGAACCGGCAACGGAGGTTGAGGATGGATCGATTACACACCAACAGTATGTTGTAACTAAAATGAGGTTTTTTTAAAAATTACAGCCCATCAAGTCCGCGAATGGGCTTAATGGTTGACCATGAACGGCAGGATGGACAGTGCCAGTACAGCGTATACGCCGTAAAACCGCACTTCTGGCAGCGGTAGCGCGGTTTACTGCGTACCTGCTCTCCGACCATATCGCGCAGAACCATCAGGCTCTCTTTGGCACGCCCTTCTTCGGCTTCGTGGAGATGATAATCCATCAGCTTGTGGAACACGCGCATCGTAGGATGACGTTGCAGCTGACGAGTGATATAGACCTGAGCGGTATCAGCCCCCTCACGCGCCTCAAGAATATCCGCCAGCATCAGTTCGGCGGCGGCACCAGTATTCTCCTCGACGGCCCGACGTAAAAACTCCGCCCACTCATCATTTTTCCCCAGATGCTGGTAGCAGCTTTGCAGCATTTCCAGCGTTTCGCTGACCAGCTCTTTATCCTGGGAAATGACCCGTTGCAGGCTTTCAACCGCCTTCGCGTAATCACCTTTTTCCATGTACACGCGACCCATCATGATGGATACCCGTGCACTGTTTTTGTCTGCCGCGGCGCCTTTTTTCAACAGCGTCATAGCGCGATCCATATCGTCGCTACCCATTTGCTGTAAGGCCAGTTCGCAGTAGAAGTGGGCTATCTCATTACGCTGTTTGTCTTTGCCGAGTTTTACCAGACGCTCTGCTACATCAATGGCTTTTTGCCATTCGCTGGTGGCCTGATAAATTTGCAACAGTTGCTGTAATGCGCCAACCCGAAAATCAGTTTCATCGGTAAGCTGATTGAACATGTCTTCCGCGCGGTCGTACAGTCCCGCGGCCATGTAGTCGCGCCCCAGCTGTTGCACGGCCAGCAAACGCTGCTCGTAGGTCAGCGAGGCACTTTCCATTAACGTTTGATGGATGCGGATTGCGCGATCGACTTCACCGCGAGAGCGGAACAGGTTTCCGAGGGTGAGATGAGCCTCAACGGTGCCTGTGTCCTCTTTTAGCATATCAAGGAACAGATCTACCGCTTTATCTTGTTGGTTGCTCAGGAGGAAGTTAACCCCGGCGACATAGTCACGAGAAAGGCGGTTAGCTTCATCCTGCTTGGTTTGTTGCGCACTTCTGCGACCCATATACCACCCATAGGCAGCGGCTACAGGTAAAAGCAGAAACAACAACTCCAACATAAATAATTATTCCTTCACAACCGACGAATCGGCAGATACCGCAACGTCGGTCGCAGGCGCAAGCTGGTTTTCCAGTCGTTTGATTTTACGTTCGGCGCGCGCAAGAGACACACGAACCTTCAGCCAGAAAAGGCCGCAAATTAGCCAACCAATCGCAAACCCTGCGGCAAACAATACAGCAAGCAGCGTAGAGATACGATACTCACCCTGAGCCAGCAGGTAATTAAACGTAACCTGTTGATCGTTTTGCGCACCCAATGTCACCGAAATAACAAAAATCGCCAACACCAGTAAGAAAATGAGTAAATATTTCACATTACTTCCCGTTATGTGGTTTGAGCGAATAAATCGTGTCCAACTTACCGCGTTGAGCCCTTTAAATTACCATTTTCACAACGAGTGCGAAACGGAAAAGCGCTTTCCACTTTCTGATTTAAGGGCAAAATTTGAAAAATCAATCATCGCTAGCTTTCTTGTTCTCGCTGCGCGATTTCTTTTTCCTCCTGCACTGGTGGGGTTAATGGTCCGCATACCCGCTGTGCAAGCCAGGTTGCCAGCGTCACCAACAGCCACGAAATCAGCGTTGCCACCACCAAATCACGGGGCCAGTGCATGCCTAACAGCAAGCGGCTGCCCATCACGCCGGTCGCCCAGATCAGCAAAAACACAATCGTCAGCATACGTCTACGCGGCCATAACAGCCCTACGCCCAGTAAAGCCCAACTGGCGGCAAACATCGTATGTCCGGACGGAAAGGCAAACCCCGTTTCTTTTTGCCAGTGCTTGCGTAAAAACGTTGGAATATCCTGCTGTTCGGCCAATTGTTCTTTGACTAAATGCCCACGATCTTTACGTTTTAAAGTGTAGAACTCATCAACCGGAATATGGTGCGTTTTTTCCAGCCACACGACAAAAGGTCGCGGTTCTTGCACCCTATCTTTTACCCAGGACTTCACGCCCTGTCCCACTAAAATCGCCGCTGCCAGAATAGCAAACAGCATTACCGCGGCTTTAAGTCGAAAACGCAAGCACCACAGAAACCATGCACAAAGCGCAACGTGAGTGATAATTCCCCACGGCTGCGTCACCGTTTCCGTTACCCAGTACAAGGACTTTAACCACCAGACATTGTGCCCCGGCTGCCAGCTCCAGCCTGATACCCATACGGCAACCGGCATGATAAGTAGCAGTCCGGTCCCCACTGCGGTGCGCTTTGCAATAGACAGCATTGCCTCTCCTTTCGTCGATAAGTATCACAATCATAACTGAAAAATTCACACGTCGGGAAAATTGACAATTTTGTGCCATTCCAAAAGCGAATCCGTGGTCGCGATTAGGTGAACGTCGTTGCCTTATGGCAAAATAGTGTAATACAGAACAGAAGCCGACAGGCGAAGGCACGACAAGTGCCAGCATAATCTGGAGAATTACATGCAGCTTAAACGTGTGGCAGAAGCCAAACTGCCAACCCCCTGGGGTGATTTCCTGATGGTGGGATTTGAAGAACTGGCAACCGGACACGATCATGTCGCACTGGTTTTTGGCGATATCACAGGCCAAACACCTGTCCTGGCACGCGTCCACTCCGAATGTCTGACCGGCGATGCGCTGTTTAGTCTGCGTTGCGATTGCGGTTTCCAGCTTGAAGCGGCCCTCACCCACATTGCTGAAGAAGGGCGTGGCATTCTGCTTTATCACCGTCAGGAAGGACGCAACATTGGCCTGCTCAACAAAATCCGCGCTTACGCGTTGCAGGACCAGGGTTATGATACCGTTGAAGCGAATCATCAGTTGGGATTTGCGGCAGACGAGCGCGATTTCACGCTGTGTGCCGATATGTTCAAGCTGCTGGGCGTGGATGCGGTACGTTTGCTGACCAATAACCCGAAAAAAGTAGAAATCCTGACCGAAGCGGGAATCAATATTGTTGAACGCGTACCGCTGATCGTGGGCCGTAATCCAAAAAATGAACATTATCTGGACACCAAAGCCGCCAAGATGGGACATTTGCTGGGCAAATAATCGTTGTCACCGCCTATCAAAAAGCCTGCTCTCGCAGGCTTTTTTGCATTTTAATTCAACATATTACGAATCACGTAGTGCAGAATGCCGTCGTTTTGGTAATACGTTAGCTCCGTCGCGGTATCAATGCGACAGCGGCATAGAATCACCTCTTTACGCCCATCTGCGCGTACCATACTCACCGGAACTGTCGCCCCCGGTTTAATGTTTTGTAGGTCCGTAATATCGATCGCCTCCTCACCGGTTAATCCCAGCGTTTTACGCGTGACGCCCTGCGGGAATTCCAGCGGTAAAATGCCCATGCCAATCAGGTTAGAACGGTGAATTCGCTCAAAAGACTCTGCGATAACCACGCGAACGCCCAGCAAACGTGGGCCTTTCGCCGCCCAGTCGCGGCTGGAGCCGGATCCATACTCTTTCCCGGCAATCACCGCCAGAGGCACGTTCTCCTGCTGGTATTGCATGGCCGCATCATAAATAGCTACCACTTCGGTTCCCGGCAAATGACGCGTCATACCACCTTCCACGCCGGGTACCATCTCATTGCGAATACGAATATTGGCAAAGGTACCACGCATCATCACTTCATGATTCCCGCGTCGTGAACCGTAGGAGTTAAAATCTTTACGCTCAACGCCATGGCTTTGCAGATAACGCCCCGCCGGACTGTCTGGTTTAATACTGCCGGCAGGAGAAATATGGTCGGTGGTAACAGAATCTCCGAGCATCGCCAGAATACGCGCACCGTGAATGTCCTGAACCGGATCCGGCGTAGCCTGCATACCATCGAAGAACGGTGACAAACGGATATAGGTCGAGTCAGACTGCCAGCCATAGGTATCAGCGCGATCAACCTGGATTGCTTTCCATTCTGGCGTGCCTTCAAAGACTTCAGCATACTCTTTATGGAACATGGCGGTAGAGACCTGCTCAACGGCGCGGGCAATTTCCTTGGCTGTCGGCCAAATATCTTTCAGATAAACAGGATCGCCTTTTCTGTCATGGCCTAACGGATCTTTCGTCAGGTTGATATTCATATTCCCCGCCAGCGCATAGGCCACCACCAGCGGCGGAGACGCCAGCCAGTTGGTCTTCACGAGCGGATGGATACGACCTTCAAAGTTACGGTTTCCAGAAAGCACTGCCCCAACCGTAAGATCGCCTTTTTTGATGGCTGTTTCGATAGGATCGGGTAAGGGTCCAGAGTTGCCAATACAGGTGGTACAGCCATAACCCACAAGATTAAATCCCAGCTCATCAAGGTACGGAGTGAACCCAGCCTTTGCCAGATAATCGGAAACCACCTTCGATCCTGGCGCCAACGAGGCTTTCACCCATGGCTGACGTTTCAAACCAAGCGTTACGGCTTTTTTCGCCAGCAGCCCCGCCGCCATCAATACGCTTGGGTTTGAGGTGTTGGTACAAGAGGTGATAGCGGCTATCACCACCGCGCCGTCCGGCAGCTTATACTGCTGACCGCTCATGGTATAGTCCACTGGCTGACGGTCTTTCAGCGAGCTATTCACCTCGAGTTCATTACTCGCCGAAAAGGCTTTCGGCACATCAGCCAGCGCCACCCGATCCTGCGGGCGCTTCGGTCCAGCAAGGCTTGCCTCTACGCTGCCCATATCCAGCTCCAACGAACTGGTAAACACAGGTTCATCCCCTGGGTTACGCCACATTCCCTGCGCTTTGGCATAGGCATTGACCAACTCAACCTGTTCCTCACTGCGCCCGCTCAGACGCATATACTCAAGGGTAATGTCATCGATCGGGAAGAAACCGCAGGTTGCGCCGTATTCCGGTGCCATGTTCGCAATGGTTGCTCGATCGGCCAGAGGTAAGGTGTCCAGCCCATCACCGTAGAATTCAACGAATTTACCGACTACACCGTGCTTACGCAGCATCTGGGTGACGGTCAGAACCAGGTCGGTGGCAGTGATGCCTTCCCGCAGTTTACCCACCAGTTTAAAGCCCACAACATCCGGGATCAGCATTGAGACCGGTTGACCCAGCATTGCCGCTTCAGCTTCAATGCCTCCAACGCCCCAGCCCAGCACACCGAGACCATTAATCATCGTGGTATGGGAATCGGTACCGACCAGTGTATCGGGATAAGCCACCCACTCACCGTCCTGTAACTCGCTCCAGACAGCTTTGCCAAGATATTCAAGGTTAACCTGGTGGCAAATCCCCGTACCCGGCGGTACAACGCTGAAGCGACTAAATGCCTGCTGTCCCCATTTCAGGAACACATAACGTTCATGGTTACGTTCCATTTCCAGGCGCACGTTTTCTTCGAAAGCATCATCATCACCGAAACGATCCACCGTTACCGAGTGGTCAATGACAAGATCCACTGGCGAAAGCGGATTCACTTTTGCCGTATCCCCACCCAGACGTTTTACCGCTTCGCGCATGGCGGCGAGATCGACCACCGCCGGCACGCCGGTAAAATCCTGCATCAGAACACGAGCAGGTCGATAGGCAATTTCTCGATCGGCATGGGCGGTCTTCAGCCAATGCGCAAGCGCATGAATATCATCTTCGGTAACGGAATTACCGTCCTGCCAGCGAAGCAGGTTTTCCAGCAAAACTTTTAGCGATTTCGGTAAACGGGTGATATCACCCAGTGATTTAGCGGCCAGCGGCAGACTGTAGTAACGGTAGGTTTTATCTTTAACCTGCAATGTGTCCTTACTGGCTTCTCGTAGGGTCGACGACATAGCTCCTCCTTAATGACAGGGTTGGATCCCCTGATTTTCCTCAGGGTTAGTATTAAAGATAACACAAACAAAATGTAACGCTTTGATAACAACTCAAATTGATAAAAGTGGAGGGCTACAAAAGGGGCAACTGAAGTATCTGGCGAGGAGAAAGGTTTAAGCGGTCAAGGTTAATACGGTGATAAGCATGGCTCATCACGATTGCCCGGAATAAAATATTTGCAGTACAAGACAACGGACTAATAATAATTATAAAATTCGTATCAATTATTGTTTCTGTTCATCATCATCCGCAAACAGATCGATAAACGCCCGTTGTTCAGGAGAGAGTTTCCAGGTCGCTGGAATATTCGGCTTATTCTCTGCGCTGTATTGACTCTCTTGTTCAGGGTCATCCGGAGATGGCATCACGGTGGAGCGTTGTTCCAGTGTGGACATGACCTATCCCCACACGTTCCAGGCCACGAGCGCGACAATAACCCAGAACACGGCAGAGCCAAGAAACACAGCGAACCAGGCTTTACGTTTCATCACGGGATCCCGGCGTGCTGGCTGGTTTCCTGAAGGCATCGCTAACCTCATACTATCGAAATCACTTATCATTTAAGCACCAAACAATCGGTACAATTAATCATCAGATAGGAGGAATCCTAATAAAAAAGGTCAAAAAAAGCCAGATAATTTTCATACTCGACCTGATAAATAAATTAATTATTTGATCGGTTATAAATATTTGAGAGGGATTTTTGGCGACCTTACTAATTTGAAACTACTTTAGCAAGTGTTTACCATAAACAATATATGGTTAATATATAGAGGAAAAATATTGAATAGATTCAGACTCTGCCGTCGGTATCGCTTTATGTTTGAGGATACCGACGAGGTAACAGCCGTTATTATTTCTCAGGCAATTTAATATCTTTAAACATGGCTTCAATATCGTCGTTGGAACGTAGCGCCACCGCCGTATCCACCACATCACGCGTCAGATGCGGCGCGAAACGTTGAATAAAATCATACATGTAACTGCGTAAAAAAGTGCTGCGACGAAAACCAATCTTGGTGGTGCTATGGCTGAAGATATCATGGGCATCAACGCGCACCAGGTCAGGGTCGGAGACAGGATCAACCGCCATACTGGCAATTACCCCCACGCCGAGGCCCAGGCGTACATAGGTCTTAATGACATCGGCATCGGTCGCGGTAAAAACTATACGCGGCTCCAGACCCGCACGGTTGAACGCGGTGTCCAGTTCCGAACGTCCGGTAAATCCGAACGTGTAGGTCACCAGTGGATACTGCGCCAGTTCTTCAATGGATACGGCGGATTTGCCCGCCAACGGATGGTCCGGCGTAACGACAATCGAACGGTTCCAGTGGTAGCAAGGCAGCATCACCAGATCGTCATACAGGTGCAGGGCTTCCGTCGCGATAGCAAAATCTGCATTCCCTTTCGAGACGGCTTCGGCGATTTGCGTCGGCGATCCCTGGTGCATATGCAATGAGACGCGAGGATAACGCTCAATAAAGCCTTTAATAACGTTCGGCAAAGCGTAACGCGCCTGAGTGTGCGTGGTGGCGATATACAGTGAGCCTTTGTCCGGCCAGGTATGTTCGCCAGCAACGGACTTAATGGCATCCACCTTCGACAAAACTTCTCGCGCGATTCGAATGACTTCCTGGCCCGCTGGCGTAACCTGGGTCAGGTGCTTACCGCTACGGGCAAAAATCTGGATGCCAAGTTCATCTTCCAGCATACGAACTTGCTTACTGATACCTGGCTGAGAGGTATAAAGCCCTTCCGCCGTTGAGGAGACATTAAGGTTGTGGTTCACCACCTCAACAATGTAGCGAAGCTGCTGTAATTTCATGTTAAGCCATCCCGATTTGCGCCATCAAATCATCGTTTCAGAGCAGGCTCGTTGGCGCTGCTAATACGATTTAATAATAAAAAGTGTGTTAACTATAACCACTATATCATTTCTATGTGAGCTGTATAGGGATGACAAAAAATAATACGCCAGAAACAAAAAGGGCCGCTTACGCGACCCTTTGAGGAGAAATTCAGCCGCAATGCTGTTATTTCTTCCCTTCTACCCATTTACCGTCAACGAAGAACGCGGACCAGCCGGTCGCCTTACCGTCTTTCTCCGCAGCAACGTATTGCTGCTTGGTTTTACGGCTGAAACGAACCATCGACTTGTTGCCGTCCGGGTCAGTCTGCGGCGCATCTGCCAGATAGCGCAGTTTTTCCGGCAGACGATCGCGGAAGCGGTACAACTCTTCAACCAGCGGCGCACGTGTCTCACGTGATTTCGGGAACGTATTTGCCGCCAGGAAGATACCTGCAGCACCATCACGTAACACGAAATACGCATCAGATTTTTCACACGGCAGTTCTGGCAACGGAACCGGATCCTCTTTCGGTGGAGCAACTTCACCGTTACGCAGGATCTTACGGGTATTTTTGCACTCGTCGTTGGTACACGCCATGTACTTGCCGAAACGTCCCATTTTCAGGTGCATTTCAGAGCCACATTTCTCGCACTCAACGATAGGACCGTCATAACCCTTGATGCGGAATTCGCCTTCTTCGATCTCATAGCCGTCGCAGGTAGGGTTATTACCGCATACATGCAGCTTGCGCTTAGGATCGATAAGGTAGCTGTCCATCGCCGTGCCGCACTTCTGGCAGCGACGTTTGGCGCGCAAAGCGTTGGTTTCCGCATCGTCGCCTTCCAGCACGTTCAGCACTTCGTTTTCCGGCACCAGGTTAATGGTAGTTTTGCAACGCTCTTTCGGGGAAAGCGCATAGCCAGAACAACCCAGGAAAACGCCGGTGCTGGCGGTACGAATACCCATCTTACGTCCGCAGGTTGGGCAATCAATGCTGGTCAGCACCATCTGGTTCGGACGCATACCGCCCTCTTCAGGATCTTTCTCGGCTTTATCCAGTTGCTGAGTAAAATCAGTGAAGAAGTTGTCGAGTACGCCCTTCCATTCGGCTTCGTGATTTGCCACCTGGTCGAGGCTGTCTTCCATCTGCGCGGTAAAGTCGTAGTTCATCAGTTCGCGGAAGTTTTCTTCCAGACGATCGGTGACGATTTCACCCATTTTTTCAGCGTAGAAGCGACGGTTCTCAACGCGAACATAACCGCGATCCTGAATCGTAGAAATGATCGACGCATACGTGGATGGGCGACCAATACCACGTTTTTCAAGCTCTTTAACCAGCGAAGCTTCACTGAATCGCGCAGGCGGTTTGGTAAAGTGCTGAGCAGGTGTCAGTTCGATGAGCGTCAACGTATCGCCTTTATCCACCGCAGGTAAAATGCGGTCTTCATCGCCCTTACGCAGCGCAGGCATCACTTTCGTCCAGCCATCGAAGCGCAGAATACGACCACGCGCCTTCAGACGGAAATCACCCGCGCCCACCGTCAGCGTGGTGGAATCATATTTAGCAGGCGTCATCTGACAGGCAACAAACTGGCGCCAGATCAGCTGATACAGTTTTTGCGCATCGGCTTCCATATCTTTCAGCGATTCCGCCTGAACGGCGACATCGGAAGGACGGATAGCTTCGTGCGCTTCCTGCGAGTTCTCTTTGCTGGCGTACTGGTTCGCGCTCTCCGGCAGATACTTTTTGCCGAAATTATCGCTGATGTAATCGCGAACCATGTTCACCGCATCCTGACTCAGGTTGGTTGAGTCAGTACGCATATAAGTGATGTAGCCCGCTTCATACAAGCGCTGCGCCATCATCATGGTTTTCTTCACGCCGAAGCCCAGACGCGTGCTGGCGGCCTGCTGTAGCGTGGAGGTGATGAACGGCGCACCCGGCTTGCTGCTGGTCGGCTTATCTTCACGTTCCAGAACGCTGTAGCGCGCTTTTTCCAACAGGCTAACGGCGGCAAGCGTTTGTTCCCGGTTGACCGGACGGAACGGTTTATCATTCTGATGCGTCACCTCAAGCGGTAACGCGTCGCCGCCTGGCGTCGCCGTGTTAGCATCAATTTCCCAGAACTCTTCTGGAACGAATGCTTTGATTTCGCGTTCACGCTCAACCACCAGACGCACGGCAACCGACTGTACGCGGCCTGCTGACAGGCCTCGCGCAATTTTTTTCCACAGCAGCGGCGACACCATATAGCCCACAACACGGTCCATAAAGCGGCGCGCCTGTTGCGCATTGACGCGGTCGATGTTCAGCTCGCCCGGTTTTTCAAACGCCTGACGAATAGCGTTTTTGGTAATTTCGTTAAACACCACGCGACTGTAGCGGGTGTCGTCGCCGCCGATCACTTCCCGCAGGTGCCACGCAATGGCTTCCCCTTCGCGGTCAAGGTCGGTTGCGAGATAGATGTGGTCGGCTTTTTCAGCCAGTTGCTTCAGTTCAGAAACAACTTTTTCTTTACCGGGCAGCACTTCATAGCGCGCATCCCAGTTGTGCCACGGGTCAACACCCATACGATTGACGAGAGCGCCACGTTCATCCTTTTTGGGCTTTTTAGCCGTTTTGGTGGAGGTTGAGTCGGCGCTCTTTTTAGTTGCTGAGCCACTGGTCGGCAAATCACGGATATGACCGACGCTGGATTTCACCACGTAGTCATTACCCAGATACTTGTTGATCGTTTTGGCTTTTGCCGGGGACTCAACGATGACAAGAGCTTTACCCATATTCACCTTTACCTAATTTGATTCTTCCAGAATGCGTCGCACGTTGATTCACCTTCCACTGGCGACGAGACATCGATATGGTCTCTGCGTCGGCGGATATCAACCCTTAAACTGATTCGCGCTTGTAATGTAACTCTCATGTAACTGAGTTAACAGGCTTTTTCGCTCACAAACGCTATAGCACGACGGAGTATTGGTCGAATGTCAAGCAAATCTGTTGCCAGATTGACGAAAGCGTCACACTGTACCTGATAAAATGCGTTACGCAACTTTATTAGCATGCAAAAACAAATCTCGCCACTTGCAACACTGTCGTAAGACCTTCATTTAAGTCAGGGAATATTTGCCCATAAGCCGGGCTCGGCGTAGACTAATGTCCTTGTTTAAGGAGTAAATAATGCATAAAGACACTCAACCCATCGATCGCGAAACACTGCTGATTGAAGCCAACAAAATCATTCGTGAGCATGAGGACACGCTGGCGGGGATTGTCGCCACCGGCGTAACGCAGCGAAATGGCGTGCTGGTTTTCAGCGGAGATTACTTTTTAGACGAGCAAGGGCTACCGACGCCAAAAAGTACGGCGGTGTTTAATATGTTTAAACATCTGGCGCACGTACTTTCTGAAAAGTATCACTTGATCGATTAACACGAGAAATGATTTGCCGGATGACGGCTGCGCCTCATCCGGCAATTACAATTTTACATCAGCGGTTTTTGTCCTCGCTGCCACCAACGCATCAGTAGACGATCGGCGCTCTCGGCGGCACTGCCGGTAAAACGGTCCATCAGTTTTTTACGCTGCAGATAACGTACGTTCAATACGTCACGACCGTCCATCAGTCCGAGGATCACCTCATCACTGGTATTGATCTCATCCACCAGCCCGTTGGCCAGCGCCTGTTGACCAAACCAGTGTTCACCCGTGGCAACCTGCTCAATGTCCAGAGCCGGACGCATGCGCTGTACAAAATCTTTAAACAGATGATGGGTTTCGTTCAGGTCTTCGCGGAATTTCTGCCGCCCTTCTTCCGTGTTTTCACCAAGTAAGGTCAGCGTACGCTTGTACTGTCCGGCGGTGTGCAGTTCGATATCAATATCTTTCCCTTTCAGGAAGCGGTGAAAGTTCGGGATCTGTGCCACAACGCCAATAGAGCCGACAATAGCAAACGGCGCCGAGACAATTTTATCCGCCACGCAGGCCATCATATATCCGCCGCTCGCAGCGACTTTATCTACCGTAACGGTCAGCGGGATCTGCTTATCGCGCAGACGTTGTAACTGGGACGCGGCCAGTCCATAGCCGTGTACTACGCCGCCCGGACTTTCCAGACGAACCACGACCTGATCCTGGGGTTTAACGACCGCCAGCACTGCCGTCACCTCTTCGCGTAATGCGCTGACCTCATGGGCATCCATACTGCCTTTAAAATCAAGTACCCATACCCGTGGTTTATCAGATGACGTACTGTCTCCCAGTTTCGCTTTTGCCTTAGCGGCCTTCGCCTCAAGCTTGTGTTTCTTTTTCTGCGCCTTATGCCAGAATTTTTGCTGATGCCCATCCAATAAGGCCAGCGACAGGTCTTCTTTCATCTCTTTATATTGATCGCTGAGATTAATAACCCGCAATTCCCCACGCTGACGTTTGCGTTGTGTCGCGTTTACGATCAGCATAACTACCACCGCAATAGCCACCACGACAGTGACAATTTTTGCCAAAAACAACCCATATTCAGACAACAATTCCACGTGACCCACCTTGGTTAAACAACGCTACTTTCGCTCAGTGTACAACAGCCTTGTTAACCCGTCTTGCTTCATCCATTCAGTAAAAAGCATGACAACGCGTTCATTTTGCGGTGTTATTGCCTTTGGCTGATTGAAAAAGAACAGGGTTTAAGGCATAAAGCCCAAAAGTTATCGCGAACGAGATGGCCAGGACGTCGCCGAGGAGTAGCCGTGCATTATCAACCGAAACAAGATCTTCTACAGGACCGCATTATTCTGGTCACCGGTGCCAGCGATGGTATCGGGCGTGAAGCCGCACAGACCTACGCGCGTTACGGCGCGACCGTTATTCTGTTAGGGCGTAACGAAGAAAAACTGCGTCAGGTTGCCCGCTCCATCGCCGAAGAAAAAGGTACGCAACCACACTGGTTCACGCTGGATCTGCTCACCTGTACGTCTGACGAATGCCACCAGCTCGCACAGCGCATTGCCGCGCATTTCCCGCGTCTGGATGGCGTATTGCATAATGCCGGATTGCTCGGTGACATTTGCCCGATGAGCGAGCAAAACCCGCAGGTATGGCAGGACGTGATGCAGGTAAACGTGAACGCCACCTTTATGCTGACTCAGGCATTGCTGCCGTTGTTGCTCAAATCCGATGCCGGATCGCTGGTCTTTACCTCCTCCAGCGTCGGTCGCCAGGGGCGCGCCAACTGGGGGGCATACGCCACCTCCAAATTTGCTACCGAAGGAATGATGCAGGTTCTGGCTGATGAATATCAGAACCGCCACCTGCGCGTAAACTGTATCAATCCTGGTGGAACGCGTACCGGCATGCGAGCCAGCGCGTTCCCGACGGAAGATCCGCAAAAATTGAAAACCCCCGCCGATATTATGCCGCTCTACCTGTGGCTGATGGGCGATGACAGCCGCCGTAAAACCGGTATGACTTTCGATGCCCAGCCGGGCCGTAAACCAGGAATCGCCCAATGAGTGAAGAACGCTATCAGCAGCGCCAGCAGCGCGTAAAAGACCGGGTTGACGCCCGTGTTGCCGCCGCCAGAGACGAGCGCGGGATTATTATTGTGTTCACCGGAAATGGTAAGGGTAAAACCACCGCCGCGTTCGGTACCGCCACGCGCGCAGTAGGCCACGGTAAAAAAGTTGGCGTAGTGCAATTTATTAAGGGGACGTGGCCGAACGGTGAACGAAACTTACTCGAACCCCACGGCGTTGAGTTTCAGGTCATGGCGACAGGATTTACCTGGGAAACGCAGAACCGCGAGTCCGACACCGCAGCCTGCATGGCCGTATGGGAACACGGCAAGCGGATGCTGGCCGACGCTGAGCTGGATATGGTGATACTGGACGAGCTGACCTACATGGTTGCATACGACTATCTGCCGCTCGACGAGGTCATCAATGCCCTAAACTCGCGCCCTGCCCATCAAACGGTCATTATCACCGGTCGTGGATGTCATCGCGATATTCTGGAGTTAGCGGATACGGTCAGCGAGCTGCGGCCGGTTAAGCACGCCTTTGAAGCGGGTGTGAAAGCCCAGATGGGGATCGATTACTGACAGTAGGCCGGATAAGGCGCTTACGCCGCATCCGGCTCCACGCTAACGCCTGATGGCGCGTTGCTTATCAGGCCTACTCATGATTAACCGTTGTTGCTGCGACCGCCCGGACGACGGCTGCCGCCAACCTGAGAGTGGCGCTTCACCGCACGGCGGATCTGGTTTGCCTTCATACGGCGACGATCTTTCTCGACGGCAACTTTAGAGGTGGTTTCCGGCTTCAGTTCCACCAGTTCACGTAAATAGTTGGTCTGCGCGAGGTCAAGTTCCGTCCAGCCGCCACGCGGCAGGCCCTTCGGCAGTGGGATATCACCGTAACGTACACGGATAAGACGACTTACCTGCACGCCCACGGCTTCCCACAGGCGACGGACTTCACGGTTACGCCCTTCGGTCAACGTGACGTTATACCACTGGTTGATCCCTTCACCGCCGCTGAACTTGATCGTTTTAAATGCGGCCGGACCATCTTCCAGCTGCACGCCACGACTCAGATCGCGCAGTTTTGCGTCATCAACCTGACCAAACACACGCACCGCATATTCACGTTCAACTTCGCGGCTTGGGTGCATCAGACGGTTCGCCAGTTCGCCATCGGTGGTAAACAGCAGTAAACCACAGGTATTCACGTCCAGACGTCCCACGGCAATCCAGCGCGCATCGCGCAGTTTTGGCAGACGATCAAACACGGTCGGACGACCTTCCGGGTCGTTACGGGTACACAGTTCACCTTCTGGCTTGTAATAAGCCAGAACACGGCAGATTTGCTCCGCAGATTCTTTCACCGAAATCAGATGACCGTCGATACGGATTTTCAGACCCGGCGTAACTTCAACGCGATCGCCGAGCGTGGCAATTTTGCCATCAACGCTCACGCGACCCGCGGCAATTATGGATTCAATTTCACGGCGAGAACCGTGGCCAGCGCGCGCCAGCACTTTTTGTAACTTTTCGCTCATAGAGCTTCCTTTAGATGTCGCCTTCACAGGCGTCGAACAGGAGAATCAACGGCGCCAGTCAGCGCCATTTTAAGGCCGCGTAGTATAGCGGTTCGCGCCCTTATAAGAAAGGTTTAACGTCGCCGACGCCTTCGCGCAATACCACCGGGGAATCATCGGTTAAATCAATGACCGTGGTTGGCTGCTGACCGAGATATCCACCGTGGATAATCAAATCCACCACTTTCTCCAGACGATCTTTGATTTCTTCCGGATCTGACTCGGTAAATTCGCTGCCCGGCAGCATCAGTGATGTAGAGAGCATAGGCTCGCCCAGCGCTTCCAGCAGCGCCAGCGCAATCGGATTCGAGGGTACACGCAAACCAATGGTCTTACGTTTTTCCTGCAACAGTCGACGTGGTACTTCTTTCGTCCCCTTCAGGATGAACGTGTAGTTGCCCGGCGTGTTGTTTTTAATTAAACGGAAGGCCACGTTGTCGACAAACGAATAGGTCGACAGTTCGGACAGGTCACGACACATCAGCGTAAAGTTGTGCCCGTCCGGCAGGTGACGGATGCGACAAATGCGCTCCATTGCGCCTTTATCTTCAATTTTGCAACCCAACGCATAGCCGGAATCAGTTGGATAGACGATCACCCCTCCTTTACGCACGATTTCAACGGCCTGATTGATCAGTCGCTGCTGTGGGTTTTCGGGATGAATATAAAAAAACTGGCTCATACTTTCCTCTCTGTGGTCTCGGGCTGTTCCCAAAGTTGCCAGACGCCTTCTACGCCTGCGGGCAACCAGAGTTTACGACCCAGCTCAATCCATGGGCAGGGTAGATGAAAATCAGACCCTTGCGATGCCCACAGTTGATGCTGACGCGCAAGCGTCGCCAGATGGGTGCGTTCATTGGGAGACTGCTGGCACTGTGCCACTTCCATCGCGTCGCCGTGATGTTCAGCAAAATGCGCAACCAGTCTTTTCAGCCACTTAGCGCTAAGATCGTACCGCCCAGGATGAGCCAGAACCGCCTTACCGCCAGAATGATGAATGACATCAATAGCTTGTTCTATTGTACACCACTGTGGCGGAACGTAACCGGTTTTCCCACGAGCAAGATATTTTTTAAAGACATCCGCCATGGTTGTGGCTTTTCCGCACTCCACCAGGAAACGCGCGAAATGCCCCCGAGTGATCGCCCCGCCATCAGCCAGGCGTAATGCCCCTTCCCACGCGCCGGGAATATGCGCTTTGTCGAGTCGTTCAGCAATCAGGCGCGCGCGCTGCTGACGACGTTCCGTTTGCTGCGCCAGAAATTCGCACATCATTGGATGGGCGATATCAATGTTCAGACCCACGATATGGATCTCATGGTTTTCCCAGACTGTTGATATCTCGACGCCAGGGATCAAATTTAACGCTAAACCCGCACGTGAAATTTCTTCTCTTGCCGCCGCAATACCCGCCGTGGTGTCATGATCGGTGATCGCCAGTGTACCGACTCGCATCTCTACCGCACGGTGTACTAAGGCTTCTGGCGTTAATCGCCCATCGGAGGCTGTAGTATGACTGTGCAGGTCATAAATCACTGCGTAATTCGTGTCGCTCAATGCGGCTCCCGTTTCACTAAATGTCTTAACCCGCCCATCATAGCGGTTTAGACAAATATACTGAAATCAGGTGTTGACTTTATTCCATCGAACTAGTTAACTAGTACGCAAGTTCACATGAAGAAGGTATCTGAGATGAAAGCAACATTTGTTCTGCACGGTTGGTGGCGCACTTCCTGATTTCGGGCAGTGTCTTACGTCTGCAATATGCAACCAGATACCCGGCCCGCCAAATGAGCGGGCTTTTTTTTGAACAAAATTAATGAGAATAACGATGCAAACACAAAAACCGACACTCGAACTGCTTGCCTGCGATGCCGCCTACCGTGAAAATCCGACGGCGCTGTTTCATCAGGTGTGTGGCGCACGTCCGGCAACGCTGCTGCTGGAATCTGCCGATATCGACAGCAAAGACGATCTGAAGAGCCTGCTGCTGGTCGACAGTGCATTACGCATTACCGCCATCGGTGACACTGTCACCATTCAGGCATTATCCGCTAACGGCGCATCGCTGCTGCCGCTGCTGGATGCTGCCCTGCCAGCGGGTGTTGAGAACAAACAACAGCCGAATGGTCGCCATCTGCGATTCCCTGCCGTTAGCCCGCTGCTGGATGAAGACGCCCGCTTATGTTCCCTTTCCGTATTTGATGCCTTCCGTTTATTGCAGGAGCTGGTTAATGTTCCTGCGCAAGAACGTGAAGCGATGTTCTTCGGCGGTCTGTTTTCCTACGACCTGGTTGCCGGTTTTGAAGATTTACCTCAGCTTGAAGCGGGCAACCGTTGCCCTGACTACTGCTTCTATCTGGCAGAAACGCTCATGGTCATCGACCATCAGAAGAAAAGCACCCGCATTCAGGCCAGCATATTTACCCCCAGCGATGCAGAAAAACAGCGTCTTAATGCCCGTCTGGCGCAACTGAGCCAGCAGCTTACCGAACCTGCGCCGCCGCTGCCCGTCACTGAAGTTCCACACATGCGCTGCGAATGCAATCAGAGCGATGAAGAGTTTGCCGCCGTGGTTCGTGGTATGCAAAAAGCCATTCGCGCTGGCGAAATTTTCCAGGTGGTTCCATCCCGTCGTTTCTCGCTGCCCTGCCCGTCACCGCTGGCGGCCTACTATGTGCTGAAGAAAAGTAACCCCAGCCCGTACATGTTTTTTATGCAGGACAACGATTTCACACTGTTCGGCGCCTCTCCGGAAAGCTCGCTGAAATACGATGCCACCAGCCGGCAGATTGAAATCTATCCGATTGCCGGGACCCGCCCACGCGGTCGTCGTGCGGACGGTTCGCTGGACCGCGATCTCGACAGCCGTATTGAGCTGGAGATGCGTACCGATCATAAAGAGCTTTCCGAACACCTGATGCTGGTAGACCTGGCGCGTAACGACCTGGCGCGCATCTGCACGCCTGGCAGCCGCTACGTTGCTGACCTCACCAAAGTGGATCGTTATTCCTTCGTTATGCACCTGGTTTCCCGCGTAGTCGGCGAGCTGCGTAGCGATCTGGATGTGCTGCATGCTTACCGCGCCTGTATGAACATGGGTACGCTAAGCGGAGCACCGAAAGTTCGCGCCATGCAGCTTATCGCCGAGGCCGAAGGCCGTCGTCGCGGCAGCTATGGCGGTGCAGTAGGTTACTTCACGGCCCATGGCGATCTGGATACCTGTATTGTGATTCGTTCCGCCCTCGTGGAAGACGGTATTGCCACCGTACAGGCTGGCGCCGGAATTGTTCTGGATTCCGTTGGGCAGTCAGAAGCCGATGAAACCCGTAATAAAGCGCGTGCGGTTCTGCGTGCTATCGCCACCGCACACCACGCACAGGAGACCTTCTAATGGCTGATATTCTGCTGCTCGATAATATCGACTCTTTTACCTATAACCTGGCAGATCAGCTGCGTACTAACGGTCATAACGTGGTGATTTACCGCAACCATATTCCGGCCCAGACATTAATAGACCGCTTAGCGACCATGAAAAATCCGGTGCTGATGCTCTCTCCAGGTCCAGGTGCGCCAAGCGAAGCGGGCTGCATGCCGGAGCTGTTAACCCGCCTGCGCGGCAAGCTGCCAATCATCGGCATTTGTCTGGGGCATCAGGCCATTGTCGAGGCCTATGGTGGATACGTGGGACAGGCTGGGGAAATCCTGCACGGCAAAGCGTCCAGCATTGAACACGACGGTCAGGCAATGTTCGCCGGTCTGGCAAATCCGTTGCCGGTGGCGCGCTATCACTCGCTGGTTGGCAGCAACGTTCCGGCCGGATTGACCATCAACGCCCACTTTAACGGCATGGTGATGGCGGTACGTCACGATACCGATCGCGTATGTGGCTTCCAGTTCCATCCAGAATCCATTCTGACCACCCAGGGCGCACGTCTGCTGGAGCAAACGCTGGCCTGGGCGCAACAGAAACTCGAACAGACTAATACGCTGCAACCTATTCTGGAGAAACTGTATCAGGCCCAGACGCTGTCTCAGCAGGAAAGCCACCAGCTGTTCTCCGCCGTGGTACGCGGTGAACTGAAGCCGGAACAACTGGCTGCGGCGCTGGTGAGCATGAAAATTCGCGGCGAGCACCCGAATGAAATTGCCGGTGCGGCAACCGCGTTGCTGGAAAACGCCGCCCCGTTCCCGCGACCTGATTATCAGTTTGCCGATATTGTCGGTACCGGCGGGGATGGCAGCAACAGTATCAATATTTCCACCGCCAGCGCCTTTGTGGCGGCCGCTTGCGGACTGAAAGTCGCCAAACACGGCAACCGCAGCGTCTCCAGCAAGTCGGGCTCTTCGGATCTGTTAGCGGCTTTTGGCATCAATCTGGATATGAACGCCGATAAATCCCGTCAGGCACTTGACGACCTCGGTGTGTGTTTCTTGTTTGCGCCGAAATACCACACCGGTTTTCGCCATGCCATGCCGGTACGCCAACAGTTGAAAACCCGTACGCTGTTTAACGTCCTCGGCCCGTTGATTAACCCGGCACATCCGCCGCTGGCGCTGATCGGCGTTTACAGTCCGGAACTGGTGCTGCCGATTGCCGAAACGCTGCGCGTGTTGGGGTATCAGCGGGCAGCCGTGGTGCACAGCGGCGGCATGGATGAAGTTTCCCTGCATGCACCGACCATTGTGGCAGAGCTGCATGATGGCGAAATCAAGAGCTATCAACTGACGGCGGAAGACTTTGGCCTGACGCCTTACCACCAGGAACAGCTGGCTGGCGGCACGCCGGAAGAAAACCGTGACATTCTTAGTCGCTTGTTACAAGGTAAAGGTGAAGCCGCTCATGAAGCTGCTGTTGCCGCGAATGTCGCCATGTTAATGCGCCTGCACGGTGAAGAAGATTTAAAAGCCAATGCGCAAACCGTGATTAATGTACTGCGCAGCGGTGCGGCCTATGACCGTGTCACTGCACTGGCAGCAAGAGGGTAAATGATGCAAACCGTTTTAGCGAAAATTGTCGCAGACAAGGCGATTTGGGTAGAAGCCCGCAAACAGCAACAACCGCTGGCCAGCTTTCAGAATGATGTTCAACCCAGCTCTCGTGATTTCTACGATGCGCTGCAAGGAGCACGTGCCGCCTTTATTCTGGAGTGCAAGAAAGCGTCTCCGTCAAAAGGCGTGATCCGTGATGACTTCGACCCGGCACAGATTGCGGGCGTATATAAACAATATGCTTCCGCGATTTCCGTACTGACCGATGAGAAATATTTCCAGGGGAGCTTTGATTTCCTGCCCATCGTCAGCCGCATCGCACCGCAGCCGATTCTGTGTAAGGACTTTATTATCGATCCTTACCAGATTTACCTGGCGCGCTTCTATCAGGCGGACGCCTGTCTGCTGATGCTGTCGGTGCTTGATGATGAGCAATATCGTCAACTCGCCGCCGTCGCCCACAGTTTGAAAATGGGCGTACTGACCGAAGTCAGTAACGATGAAGAGCTGGAGCGAGCTATCGCACTGGGCGCCAAAGTCGTCGGTATCAACAACCGTGATTTACGCGACCTGTCGATTGATCTGAATCGCACCCGCCAACTTGCGCCGCGACTGGGTCATGGCGTAACCGTCATCAGCGAGTCCGGTATCAATACCTATGGTCAAGTGCGAGAACTCAGCCACTTCGCCAACGGTTTTCTGATTGGTTCCGCGTTGATGTCGCATGATGATCTGCATGCTGCCGTGCGTCGCGTTCTGCTCGGCGAAAATAAAGTCTGCGGTTTAACCCGGCCTCAGGATGCAAACGCGGCATACGAAGCGGGTGCCATATACGGCGGGTTGATTTTTGTGTCCACATCGCCACGCGCGGTCAGCGTTGAACACGCGCGCGAGGTCATGACCGGCGCACCGCTGCAATATGTCGGGGTGTTTCGCAACGCAGAGATCACCGACGTGCGCGAAACAGCGGCGGCTCTGGGGCTAACAGCCGTGCAATTGCATGGTAGCGAAGACCAGGCCTATGTTGACGCCCTGCGCGACGCGCTCCCCGAACAGGTGCAAATCTGGAAGGCGTTAAGCGTCAGCGAAACATTGCCAGCCCGTGATTATCAGCACGTCGATAAATACGTATTCGACAATGGTCAGGGCGGCAGCGGTCAACGCTTCGACTGGTCACTTTTAGGCGGACAATCGCTGGATAACGTTTTACTGGCTGGCGGACTCGGCGCTGATAACTGCGTTGACGCGGCAAAAACCGGCTGTGCCGGTCTCGATTTCAATTCTGGCGTAGAGTCACAGCCGGGCATCAAGGATGCACGTCTTTTGGCTTCGGTCTTTCAGACGCTGCGCGCATATTAAGGAAAAGGACATGACAACATTACTCAATCCGTATTTTGGTGAATTTGGCGGTATGTATGTGCCACAGATTCTGATGCCTGCCCTGCGCCAGCTGGAAGAAGCTTTTGTCAGCGCGCAAAAGGATCCTGAATTTCAGGCGCAGTTTACAGACCTGCTGAAAAACTATGCTGGTCGTCCAACTGCCCTGACCAAATGCCAGAACATTACTCAAGGCACCAACACTACGCTGTATCTCAAACGTGAAGATTTGCTGCACGGCGGCGCGCACAAAACCAACCAGGTGTTGGGCCAGGCGTTGCTGGCGAAGCGTATGGGGAAAACGGAGATCATCGCCGAAACCGGCGCGGGCCAGCACGGTGTTGCATCGGCTCTCGCCAGCGCACTGCTGGGGCTGAAATGCCGTATTTATATGGGTGCAAAAGACGTTGAACGCCAGTCGCCAAACGTTTTCCGTATGCGTCTGATGGGGGCTGAAGTTATCCCGGTTCACAGCGGTTCTGCAACGCTGAAAGATGCCTGTAACGAAGCGCTGCGCGACTGGTCTGGCAGCTACGATACCGCGCACTATATGCTTGGTACGGCGGCGGGTCCACATCCCTTCCCGACCATTGTTCGTGAATTTCAGCGCATGATCGGCGAGGAAACTAAAGCGCAGATCCTTGAAAAAGAAGGTCGCCTGCCGGACGCGGTTATCGCCTGCGTGGGCGGCGGTTCTAACGCCATCGGTATGTTCGCGGACTTTATTAATGAAACCAGCGTCGGTCTGATTGGCGTCGAGCCTGGCGGCCATGGGATTGAATCAGGGGAACATGGCGCACCGTTGAAGCATGGTCGTGTCGGGATTTACTTCGGCATGAAGTCCCCGATGATGCAGACCGAAGAAGGACAGATTGAAGAGTCTTACTCTATTTCCGCGGGGCTGGATTTCCCGTCTGTCGGGCCGCAGCATGCGTATCTGAACAGCATTGGTCGCGCCGATTATGTTTCGATCACCGACGACGAAGCGCTCGAGGCCTTCAAAACGCTGTGTCTGCACGAGGGGATTATTCCGGCGCTGGAGTCCTCCCATGCCCTGGCACACGCATTGAAAATGATGCGTGAAAACCCGGAAAAAGAGCAGTTACTGGTGGTTAATCTCTCCGGTCGCGGCGACAAAGACATTTTCACCGTACACGATATTCTGAAAGCGCGAGGGGAAATCTGATGGAACGTTACGAAAACCTGTTTGCACAGCTGAAGGACCGCAAAGAAGGTGCTTTTGTCCCCTTCGTAACCCTGGGCGATCCGTCTGTTGAGCAGTCACTGAAAATCATTGATACGCTGATTGAAGCCGGTGCTGATGCCCTTGAGCTCGGTATTCCGTTCTCCGATCCGCTGGCTGACGGTCCAACCATTCAGGAAGCCACCCTGCGTGCGTTTGCCGCCGGCGTCACGCCGTCGCAATGCTTTGAAATGCTGGCGCTGATTCGCCATAAGCACCCTACGATTCCCATTGGCTTGCTGATGTATGCCAACCTGGTGTTTAGCAAGGGCATTGACGAGTTTTACGCCCAGTGTGAAAAAGTGGGCGTGGATTCCGTGTTAGTGGCCGATGTTCCCGTTGAGGAGTCCGCGCCATTCAGAGCTGCGGCGCTCCGCCACAACATCGCGCCAATTTTTATCTGCCCACCGAACGCTGATGAAGAACTGCTGCGCCAGATAGCCTCTCATGGCCGCGGCTATACCTATTTGCTTTCGCGTGCGGGCGTGACCGGTGCAGAAAATCGAGCGGCAT
This sequence comes from Citrobacter sp. Cb028, assembly GCF_030336705.1. Taxonomy (NCBI): domain Bacteria; kingdom Pseudomonadati; phylum Pseudomonadota; class Gammaproteobacteria; order Enterobacterales; family Enterobacteriaceae; genus Citrobacter; species Citrobacter sp. Cb028. The sequence goes on from NZ_JAOWCZ010000034.1 coordinate 1,615,527, forward strand.
TACCGCTGCATCACCTGGTCGAAAAGTTGAAAGCATATGATGCTCCGCCTTCTTTACAGGGGTTTGGTATCTCTGCACCTGAACAGGTAACCGGCGCGATTGACGCTGGCGCTGCTGGCGCTATTTCCGGCTCGGCAATTGTGAAAATTATTGAGAAAAATGTTGCGGCACCGGAACAGATGCTGGCTGAGCTGAAAGCTTTTGTCAGCGCGATGAAAGCCGCCACCCGGCAGTAAGCTAAATCAACCGCCAGAGACTTCTGGCGGTTTTACGCTTCTTTCGTGTGCTTCATTTTATACATGGCGCTATCTGCATTCTGAATAGCCACATCCAGTTCACCGTTCACCTCTGCAATCCCCCACGATACTGACAATGGCACGGTATGACCGTCCACTACAAACACATGACTGGTCACCTGCCCGCTGATACGTTGAGCAATTGCGATGGCATCAGTTGCCTGCGAGCGAAACAGCAGGATCATAAATTCATCCCCGCCGGTACGAATCACAATATCGTGGCTGGTGCGGGTGTTTGATAACATCCTGTTGGCTATAATTTGCAGCGCACGATCGCCTGCCGCGTGACCCCAGGTATCATTGACGGCCTTGAACTTATTGCAGTCCAGTAGCACCACCGAACAGTGTGATAAATCTCGGCGCTTGATGATGTCGAGTATTCGGCGATTAAAGCAACCGGTCAGGGTGTCTATATAAACCTTCAGGTCGCTTTCGTTCAGCCATGATTTTAGCGAGAAACTAATCATGATGAAAAAGAACGGCGCCAGCAGGATCACGATCCCGGCATGGGTATCGCGCGTCATAAAACGGCCTAATGAAAGCGAATAGTGCAGCGCATATTTCTCCGAAAAATTGCGCACTAAAAAACGGGATTGACCTGTACATTTACCGGGTAAACAAAGACTTTCATTGTTGGTCAAATTTACCAATTCCACATTCAGCTCTGGTGGGAGTCGGTAGTCAAATGCTTGAGCCAACGCTTCCTGCAATTCGGGCTTTGAATGGTCATAAACCAGATAGGCCACGATTTGGTCTGATATCTCTTTGCCAGACAGATCGTAGATATAGCTCACCACGCTGTAAGCTTTTTCACCGGTAATTTTATCGGTATAGAAGTTCGTTGAACTAAGGGCTTTGTTTTTGACGTTTTTTTGCAACAGTCGGGTATAGAAATCGACCGGCGGATAGAAAAAGTTGGTGAGATCCCGCGCCATTTCAGAATTTGAGAAACTGAAGTTGCGCGAATCGGAAGCCATAAACCAGTAAAAATAATCTGAATTTTTGGCGATAATATAACGATGTGCATCGAAGCTGCCCGGATTTAGCTCATTAACCATACCGCGAATAAACTCCGCCGCCGTATACATACACAGCGCGTTGTGGCTGGCTTGCTGGGCAATAATTGTCCCCGTTACCGAATGCAGACGCTTTGGGTCGGCGTTAATTCCCCATTCAATCTCATTGCGGGGAACAAATTGTGAAATATCGCCACATTGCTCACCCGATTTAATATGGTGATAGCGCTCACCAATCGCATCGGCGATCAGCTCGTTATCGTTAAAAATGTCCATCATGCGCGCTTGCATGCGGTTAACACCGTCACTGACTGCAGCCATCCGCTGCTCATAAATTATAAACAGAAACAACGACGTAAATATCAACGTAATGAGCCCTGATACCAGCAGTGCTTGCCTGTTTCTGAGCTTGTCCTGCACAATCTTCACGAGTTCACCCTGATAGTTAACATATTGCCAAACCGGTTACCCGTTTCTGTCGTTGCATAACTGCGCTGTATGTTGATTGAGAATGTTAACCGTCCCTAAGCTGATGCCTTAGAAGCCCGCCATTGTGTGCGCTAAAGTTACAGACTTATACAATAAAAGCACATTTTTGTTAACATAAATGCAAACTAATCATCACCATCAATCGGATACCCTGCCCGACGAATGGCCTCACGACAATCGCTCACGCCTGCGGCATAGCCCGCTTCAATCTCACAAACAGGACTGGCGCTGCAATAAGGTAGTTTAACCGGAGTCGCAATGCGTTTCTCCAGCACTTCAATTTTATCCATAAAATTCAATAAATCACGCGCGGCACTCACGGCGAACTCTGCCGTTTCATCTCCGGTGAATAGTTCCAAAAGTGTGATTTTTTGTTGTAGCAGGTGGCGAGTCAACATCATCGTCAATACCCTCAAAGCCAGTTTGCTTAAAGAGTAGCATTACATCGACGGGGAGAAAGGCAGGAAGAAATAAACTGGTAATAAAAAAGCTGACCGTGGAGCGATCAGCTTTTCAGTATTTTAATCACGGACTTAGAAGCGATAACCCGCGGAGAACATAAACACCCACGGATCGAGGCGTACGCTGTCATGCTGCTGCGCGCCAGCCAGTTTGTAGCTCGCGGTGGTGTCGATATCCATGTACCAGACCGACATGTTAATCAGCCAGTCGCGGTTAATCAGATAGTCCATACCCACTTGCCCTGCTGCGCCCCAGGAGTCTTTCAGGCTCAGGTCAGATAAACCGGTTTCTTTGCCGTTATTGTTAAAGCCTTCGTCAAAGAAGGTGGTGTAGTTCACACCGACACCAACGTACGGACGCAGTTTGCTGCTGGAATCGCCGAAATACCACTGTGCCATTAAGGTTGGTGGTAAATGGTGAACGGTCGCAATATCACCTGTTGTGGCAGTGCCAATTTTATGGCGGAACGGCGTGGCTGCCAGTAATTCAACACCGATATTGTCGGTTGCCATGTAGGTAAATGTCAGACCCAACTGCGTGTTATTGCTGACATCAAAGCCACCCAGGCTTCCCAGCGTACCACCCGCGCCTTCCGTCGGTCTGACGGTGGCAGAACCTGCACGAATAAAGAATTCTCCGGCCTCATGCGCAAATACGTTACCAGAGAGAAGAGTTGTTAAAGCCACTGCTGCAACTGTTAATTTTTTCATGTCCGCTCCATCGTTATGGTTATAAAAGCGGAACGAATATACCCACATTGGAGTAATAAGTGATCTAACCTGGATCACATTGACTTTGATAATTTAACATTTATTGATCCAGATTAAGTTAGAACTTGCATTCAAAATCCTGGTTAACCTAACTCAGATCAATTTTGATATATTTTCGCCACGCAAGTACCTGACCTCCGTTGCAGAATAGCGATGATTATTTGTTCGTGATGCGCAGAGAACAACCAACGTTCTTGCATGACGCTGAAGTCATAGTCAAAAATTACCGGGGCTTTACAAAGATATGCTTTTCCATACACCGCGCGATGCTGCCACTGTAGAGTTATCCAGGGTACAATTGCCCACAAATGAACACCTGCAAAACTCAAGGAGAGTGCATGTCTATCACGGCGAAATCCGTTTACCGTGACACGGGAAACTTTTTCCGTAATCAATTCATTACCATCTTGCTGGTATCGTTGTTGTGCGCGTTTATCACAGTGGTGTTAGGGCATGCCTTTTCTCCCACCGACGCACAAATTGCGCAACTCAGTGAAGGCGATCAGTTAACCAGCAGCGTGGGATTGTTCGATCTGGTGCAAAACATGACCCCGGAGCAACAGCAAATTTTGCTACGCGCTTCCGCGGCGTCGACGTTTTCCGGTCTGATTGGTAATGCCATCCTCGCCGGGGGTATTATCCTGATGATTCAGCTGATTTCAGCCGGTCATCGGGTCAGCGCGTTACGCGCCATCGGTGCCAGCGCGCCGGTTTTGCCGAAGCTGTTTATTCTGATTTTTCTGACTACTCTGCTGGTGCAAATCGGTATTATGCTGGTTGTGGTACCCGGTATTCTGCTGGCTATCCTGCTGGCACTTGCGCCGGTGATGTTAGTACAGGACAAAATGGGTGTCTTTGCCGCGATGCGCAACAGTATGCGTCTGGCGTGGTCGAATATGCGCCTGGTTGCACCAGCAGTGATCGGTTGGCTGCTGGCAAAAACGTTGTTGTTGCTTTTTGCGCCAAGTTTTGCGGTACTTACGCCAAATGTAGGCGCGGTATTGGCGAATACGCTGAGCAATATGATCTCCGCCGTATTGCTGATCTATTTGTTCCGCCTGTACATGCTAATTCGCCAATAAACCCTGAACGCATTCCGGGCTTGTACCCGGTGCTTTTGATGACGGAATCGAAGAATGAAGCAGTTTCTTGATTTTTTACCGCTGGTTGTCTTTTTTGCTTTTTATAAGCTCTATGACATCTACGCGGCGACCTCGGCGCTGATTGTTGCGACGGCTGTGGTTTTGATTTACAGCTGGGTCCGCTATCGCAAGGTCGAGAAGATGGCATTGATCACTTTTGTTCTGGTAGCCGTGTTCGGTGGCCTGACCATTTTCTTCCACAATGATGAATTCATTAAGTGGAAAGTAACGGTGATTTACGGGCTGTTTGCCGGTGCGCTGCTGGTTAGCCAATGGGTAATGAAAAAGCCGCTGATTCAGCGCATGTTAGGTAAAGAGCTGAGCTTGCCACAGCCGGTTTGGATAAAACTTAACTTCGCCTGGGCCGTCTTCTTTATCCTGTGCGGTCTGGCGAATATCTATATCGCGTTTTGGCTACCGCAGAATATTTGGGTCAACTTTAAAGTGTTCGGCCTGACCGCCCTGACTTTACTATTTACGTTACTGAGCGGAGTCTATATTTACCGCCACCTTCCGCAGGAAGATAAATCGTAATAAATGCTCGCCAGATCTCCGGATCTGGCGAATTTTTATCCCTTCGAGTTCCTTGTTGCCATCAACCTGGCTTACTTCCGCCCCGCAGGCCGCATCCCCTCTGTTCTCAGCGCGTAAATTCTAGTAGCATCGCGCCTGTAATCTTTCTCTATAGTCGGTTCTACAATGACAACAACGAATAACACTCCCCAGGGCGAACTGGTTTTACGCACTCTGGCTATGCCTGCCGATACCAACGCGAACGGTGATATTTTTGGCGGCTGGCTGATGTCGCAAATGGATATAGGTGGCGCTATTCAGGCCAAAGAGATCGCACATGGTCGCGTGGTCACGGTGCGGGTTGAAGGAATGAGCTTTTTGCGCCCGGTTGCCGTGGGCGATGTGGTTTGTTGCTATGCACGCTGCGTGAAACGCGGGACGACCTCGATCAGCATTAATATTGAAGTCTGGGTGAAGAAAGTCGCTTCAGAACCTATCGGCCAGCGCTATAAAGCTACCGAAGCCCTGTTTATCTACGTTGCCGTTGATAAAGACGGTAAACCGCGGCCGATTCCCTCCCTGGCCTGATAGCACGCCCAAGCATCGCCATCCGGCAATCATTCTGCCGGATTTGGCGGCGTAACGCCAAATCCGGCCTGATGCTTACTCGATCTGTGTTGTGCCGTTCAGGCGGAAAACAATATTCACCACCAGCCCGGAACCTGGCTTACCGGCTTCATAACGCCATCTGCGCATCGCATTTTTCACTTCACGCTCAAACATATTTGCAGGCTGTGCGGACAGAACTTCCACATTTTCAACCCGGCCATCCGAGGTCACGTCAAATTTGACCTTCACACGGCCTTCAATGCGCAACGCCTGTGCACGTGCCGGATATTGAGGCTGATTACGACTTAAGGCTCGCGGACCCGATGGAGCACTCACCGCCGGTTTAGTGGTTGCCGGAGCGGTACTGGTTGTTGGACGCGCAGGCGCCGTATTTTCAAACGGGGACGTCGGACGCGGCTCTGCTGGTTTAACATCACGCTTCGGCTGCTCTTCCACCTTTTTCACCGGTTTTGGCTTCGGTTTAGGCTTGGGCTTCGGTTTCTCAATCACTACCGGCGCTTCTTTTGGCGGTTCGGGGATCGGTTCTGGCTCCGGTTCAGGCTCGACGACGGGTTCCGGCGGCGGCTGAACGGCCTGAGGCGGTTCAAGATCGGCAGGCGCAACCATCGTAACGGAGATCGGCTGCGCTGGCGCAGGCAGTTCAATAACCTGATGTACCGAGGTATACAGCAAACCTGCCACTACAGCACCATGAATGCCGACAGAAAGTAACGTAGGCCAGGGAAAGCGACGAGGTAAATCAAGGGTCATTGTATTGTAGCTATTCGGCATTGTAGCATTAGCCATAACGTTTATAAGTTCATCTTTAAATGATAATCAATTGCATGAGAGTTTATCACCATGAGAAGCGTAATAACATACTTGAGATTCTCATCAGCCATACAAGGTGCTGAAGGTGCTGATTCAACCAGACGACAAAATGAGCTATTCAAACAGTGGTTAAGGAAGAATAGCGATGCTCAAGTAGTAGCATCTTTCAATGACGAGGGTCTATCCGGTTACAAAGGTAAACACTTATCAGGGCAATTTGGGGATATGCTTTCCCGTATTGAGTCTGGGGAATTTCCAGAAGGGACAATTCTACTAGTTGAAGCTATCGACCGCATAGGCCGTCTTGAGCATCTTGAAACAGAAGCCTTGATGAATCGCATTATTGCTCATGGTATCGAGATTCACACTCTACAGGATGGTTTAATCTACACAAGGGATGCTCTATCCGATGACCTTGGGATAAGTATCATCCAGCGCGTTAAAAGCTACATAGCGCATCAGGAGAGTAAGCAGAAGAGTTTCCGTGTTAGTCAGAAATGGGAACAACGTGCAAAACTTGCCCTTGCTGGTGAACAACGTTTAACAAGAAATGTTCCCGGATGGATTGACCCTGAGACTTTTAAACTCAATGAACATGCTGAGACTGTAAGACTGATTTTCAATCTACTGTTAAGCGGTGAAAGTCTGCATAACATTGCACGTCACCTTCAAAGCAACGGTATAAAGTCTTTTAGTCGCCGTAAAGATGCTAATGGGTTCTCTGTTCACTCTGTACGTACCATCTTAAGGTCAGAGGCAACGATAGGCACGTTACCAGCATCACAGCGTAATGAACGCCCCGCTATACCGAACTACTACGAAGCCGCTATAGATGCTTCAACGTTCAATAAAGCTCAAGAGATTCTTGATAAGAATCGTAAAGGCCGTACACCTGCAAGTGATAACCCACTAACGATTAACATCTTCAAGGGATTATTCCGGTGTCAGTGTGGGGCTAGTGTCCATCCTACCGGAACCAAGAATAAGTATGCTGGGGTCTATAGGTGTAATAACCATCTAGACGGTCGCTGTGATGCTCAACCGTTGAAGCGTAAACCGTTTGACCGATGGATGATTGATAATTTTCTGGGGATGATTAACGTGGGGAATGATGGAGAATCAGAGAGGAAGGTTGCAGCGTTACAGCATGAGGTTGAAATTGTCACAGCCAGAATCAAGAAAGCTACCGCCCTACTTCTTGAGATGGATGATATTACAGAGTTGAAAACACAGGTGAAGGAACTTAACCAGAAGCGCACAGAACTACAGACTACTATCGACACACTGAAGCGTAAAACTTCACTCAGTGACAAGGGATTACCCCAACTCAAAGATATTGACCTTACGACTAAAGCGGGTCGTGTTGAGTGTCAGTTGATTTTGTCCAAGCATCTAAAGGGGCTGACATTGGGTAAGGATTCGGTAACTGTAACGCTACAGAACGACACTGAAATAATCATACCTACAGACCCGCTACCACTAAATGATGGAACATCAATCCTTGAAATTGCCGAGAAAGAGTTACTAGGAATAGATGCTTATCAACTGTAACTTTCAGGGGCTATGAAGCCCCTTTTCATTTCTAGTAAGTCCCCTTCTTGTTAGGGTTCACGCTGTACTTCTTCAAAGTACTATTAAGCGCCTTTGTAGCTCCAGCATTAGCGGAGTCTGAGAAGGTGCTTTCACCATCTTTTACCGTAACGTTCCTAGAGCAATTAAGACGGGCTTTTAACTGTTCGTTGGTAAGTTCACTTGAAGAACAGTTATAAAGCTCTTTACAAGCCAGCATAGGCGTATTCTTGCTACGGTCTGTTGTCGTGTTACCAATGCTCTTTTTGGAGGTTACACCGTCATCTTTAGTAGTTGCTGTTTTACCAGTTGCTGCACTCACATCTGTTGTCCCTAGCACAGCTTTAAAATCCACACCTTGGAAGGTCATCTGAATACGAAGACCATTAGTAATAGTGTGTTCTTTAGATGCCTTAAACTGTGTAATAACAGCATCATCAATCTTGATTCCATCCTTACAGACAATGGTAATAATCTGTTTCTGGTCTCTCCATGTTTCTACTGTGCTAATAAAGTTCTCTACCAGTTGCCCTTGTCGGGTTCTTAAAATAGAACCGCTTGAATCAACTACAACAACACCTGAGATAGTGATTGTTTTAGGTGCTCTTTGAACGTTATCTGTAATTGTTTGTCCAGACTGCATAGCCTGAGTTGTCACCATCATAGGGGAATCATATTCCATGTTCTCGGTTGCTGATAATGACAGAAAGTTATCTGGGTTACCTTGCAGATGGAAATAAACTCCATCTTTCCCACTATATCTAAGTTGTTTTGTGTCAAACATTGTTGTTATTCCTATTCTGTTATGAGATAGATTCTATCGAAGTCTATTAAGCGTTAGCTACGTGAAATCTATTTTTTGATGTTGGTATCTGTTCAGAAGAAATCACGTAGCAAACTGTTAATTCATTAGATAAAGATTAATAGATTGCCGTGTATGGCAATAAAGATTAGTAGCTCTAACATTATTCCCCCTCTGGGTAAGCTGAGTTAATCAGGGTATCTTCCTGCATACGGTTGATATGTGATGTAGTTCTTTCATCAATTACTTTCCCATCAAGTACCGTTTGAGTAGTGATATTGATTGTCTGAGGCTGAATATTTACCGATGGTCTGATAGTTTTAATATCCTGTGTAAATACCTCTACACGGCTTTTAAGATTGTTTAGTGCTTCTGGTGAAATAATCTGCTCAGGTGCTTTTGATTTACCCTGAAACATAGCCCACAATACAGCGACTAAAGAGTTCATATCACCCGTTAAAGCTTGGTCTGTAGGCTCTGCTTTAGACCTTACTTTATCCATAGGGTCACCAGATTTATTCATCTGACGTTCATAGAGTGGTTTAACAATGGAGTTAATAACATCAGCAGACATACCGACCACCATCACTCTTGTAATTGCATCAGCTACAGATAACTTCCCTTTACCACCTTCAACACTACCAGTACCAGAACGTGAATTAATTCTTCCTGCTGCTGTATTTGCTACAGTTCCAAGGTTTGAAATAGCTCTGGTTAGATTTAAAATACCACCTACAGCACCAATCCCAGACCTTACAGCGACAATACCAGCAAGCCCCTTTAAGGAACTTAACAGACCATTAGCAAGACCATCAGCTAAAGCTTTTTGAGTATCGTTTAATTCTCGGTAGATTAACGTCACCCTGTCAAAGTATCCCTGAACCCGATAGCTAATCGTTGTTAAATCATCAACACCGTTTGACATGCTTTTCATCAGGTCACCAAGAGATTCACCAAGACTTTTAGATGTACCACCTAGCGAACCAAGTAAATTAGTTAGTGACCTTGTAAAGTCTGTCAGACCTTCCTGTGAACCGTCGAACATAAGAGCTAGATTGTTATTCCATGAATTAGAAAGGCGTCCCAACTGTGTCTGAGTGGAGTTAATAATTTTTTCCCATCCACCTGCCTTAGCAATCATATTACCCATTTCAGCGGATACTTTAGGAAGAACATCTTTAGAAAGAACTTTACCGTCTTTCATAGCCTTGTCTAATTCTTCCGTAGTCATTCCAAGACTTCTGGCAAATAACTGAAAAGCACCTGCCATACGGTCACCTAATTGACCACGAAGTTCTTCAGCCTGAATCTTTCCTTTAGATGCCATCTGTTCGAAAGCTTTTAGAATCCCGTTAATCTCTTCTGTGTTCAGTCCCATTAGTCTGGATGTGCCAATCACATTACTAAATAAGGATTCTTTCTGGTCTGTATTCATATCACCAGCACCAGCGGAAAACTTAGCAAAGCTACTTAATGTTTCAATCTGGTCTACACCTGTGCTATCAGCAAGATTTTTAACGAAGTCTGTAGCTCGTTTAGCACCTTCATCACCTAAAACAAATTGTGCTGCTCGTTGTGATGCTTCTTTTTTCAGACCAATTTCCATAACTTTCTTGTAGGCTTCTAAGGCTGTCTGAAAACTATAAATGGCTGTCCCTGCTTTGATTGCACTTGTAGCTAATACATCCAGACCATTCGAAGCATTTTCACTGTGATTATTTTTGCTGGTGGTTTTATTAAACTTAGACAGTGTTTCACGAAGAGATTGATTTAACTTTGCTAGCTCACGATTAAAAGCCTCATTACCAAGCTTATTAGCTCGATTACTTAAACTGTAATACTGAGACTTGAACATCTTAGCTAATAAAGGGTCAGCGTTACCAAGCTTAGACATATTCACACTATGTGCTGCTGTGATTGCTCTGTTACCGCTAATTCGTGGTTGTCTTGCTGCTTTAACAGTTTCTTCAATCTGAGCCTTAAAACGAAATGCTTTCGTAGATTTAGCTCTTGCCTCTAAGCGGTCAAAAGTCTGGTTAATCTTCTTTTCCATATTCCCTAAAGAGGCTGCTAAATCCTTATCCATGCTCTTTGGGTTAACTTTAAACGCCTTATTTAAATTACGTTCAATCTTTGTAGCTGACTGCATAGCGAGTTTTTCAACCCTTTGCAACCCCTTAATAACGTTTTCATTGAAGCCTAACTCAACGATAAACGAATCAACTTTAAACTGTGCCATTACATATATTTCACCTCTTTAAGCGTGTTGTACGTGAATTCTATTTTTCAGTGTGGGTATTAGCTTTACAGATTTCACGTAGCACACATACAAAAAAAGGAGAGTTACCCAGATAACCTAGATAATCTCTCCTGTGTTTATTACCCCACTAATCTCATATCAATGGTAAACGTAAGTGTGAATCCCATCTTCACCAAGAATCTGTGCGTCACATGGTAACTTATCCAAGCACCATGAAGGAATCTTACGTACCTTTGCTTTATGTGAGGTGATGACCTGACGTTTACTCTTAATTCTTAACTCTGGTTTAGTCTGAAGCTTTAAACTCTCACAAACCGACTTAATAACTTCATAGCGTTGCTGTAAATCAATCATTCACCACCCCTTTTAATTAAATAGCTTTTACGTATTTCCCTGAAAGCTTCACTAACTGCTCAATATCAGCCTGTAGAGCAACCTTCTTAGCGTCTTCATATTCACCAACAAGCGTCTTCATAGCTTTAAGCTGATTAGCAAGTTCTTGCTTGGCAGTATTAATAACCTTGTTACGTGATGCCAGGATATTCTGTTTAGCAACTTCACAGAGTTCTTCATCGGTTTTGTTAGTCATGTAAATGAAGGAACCATTACCACGAGAAGCTTTAACAATCTTCACCACCCTAGAATCAGCAGGAAGGCTATTAATCACATCTGGGATTTGCTCAGGGAAAGTACCAAAGCCATCATTGTCATTATAGTCAAAATAGACAAATGGTCTCTGTGATAATTCGTCCTGAATCTCAAACTCAGTAGGTTCAATAGCTGCTTGCATTTGAGTAACTTTGTGATAAGACCTATCAAGTTCAATTCTTTGTGCTTTCAGCAATGGATAATATTTCTTCTCAAGCTCAAGTAATGCTTCACTCTTACAAATATCAGGTAACTCAGTTGGCTCAGGGTAAACAGTGATAATTTCACTTGGGACTCTTGTTTTCTTTCCCCATTCTTCCTTAGCAATCATATCAGCAAACTCTTCTTGCTGCTTATGTAACGGATGTGCTTTACCACCACTCAGTTTAACTCTTTCAAAAGCTAGTGGCTTATTATTAATTTCTTTTTCATGTTCGTCTCTAATCATTGGTTATTTCCTTCTAAGTGTGTTTAAGTTTTCGTGAAGTACACTCAATAGCCACACTCAGAAGATAACTATGATTATTCAAAAGCCACCAAGTGTACTTGACGAAAAAGCCCTAAACATTTCTGTGAAGGGCTGGTATTAGAAAGTTTCAATTCAGGTGAAATACTTTCTTCAAAGACTCTCTGACAAAAGCCCTTGAAGAAATGCCCTAAAATTAATTAGGGCGAATAAGGATAATGAGGTAGATTCTATGAGGGTAATTCATTACCTGAATCACCTACCGAATCCACTTACCTGTAAGGATATTAGGAGTTAAAGCTTCTTAGAATAGCCTCTCAAGCGTGGGACTCGAAAAGCTATGGTTAAGCAAGCATTGCACTTACCGGAATATTTCCACCAGATGTAGAATGATTAAAATTAAGAGAGAGATGATTCGGATAAGAATTATCCTCATAGAACTGCTCTCCCATATATACAATCTTACTATGTTTAAGGTTATTTGTCAACACCTTTTTAACATTCTGATAACATCAATTCTTATTAATGGTGTTGTTAATCCAGCAACCAATAAATAAACCAAGTAGAGTCCAGAGAATAATCAGCGTCATTAGTGAATCCTCATAGAATCTGTCACCAATACATTATCAGAATGCAAAAGTGCTATAGCTGCTTTGAGATATTTTTCAGGACTAACACTGTATTGGTTTGTTTCCTCGATAATTAAGCGCTTCATGTTGCTATCTGTAATTGGTAACATCATTCGTGGCTCGTCACACTCTATCGACTGAATAAAGTCAGAGATACTTTCCGCATTATCAGCCATTAACTCCAGCAATCTGTCAAAGTCAATTGCTACGCCGGAATCAGTGAAAGCCTGAATCATGGTCATGGTGTCAGTATCAACAAAAATCTGTAATGGAAAATTCATTTTTAAATTCCTTCCTGTATCGCATTCTAAGCGTTTTTAACCCCTTTTTTAGACCGCTTAAGGCGATTCCCTTAATTACCCTTATTAGAGGCTTAAAAACGTTTCTGGTGCGTCTGGTAAAGCCTGAGAGATATGTTTTGCTGTTTTTAGCTCAAGTCTGAGACTAATAAGCCCATCTGGTAACCATAATCTTTTAACCAGCTACGTTTAACCGGAGTCTTCAAAGAATAGTTAGGGGCTGATAGCTGAAGATAAATATCATCCTTGCTGTGGATGCTTCCCCATCCTTCATATAACTCAAGCAAGTTTTCAAAATAACGAAATGCTTTATTAGTCTGAAGTTGTACTGTGATAGTTTTCATCAAGCACCCCATTCAGAGATAAGCTTAATTCCCTGCTCAAGTTGTTCAGGGTCATTATAGTTGAGTGTCGCCAGTGGATTTAATTCGTGTTTAAGCTGGTGGATTTGAGAGGGTTTTAATCGCTTGCTTGCTTTGAGGGTCACATCTTCAAATTCAGCATCTGCTAAATTCTGTCTGATTAGATGGCTACCAAGTTTGAAATATTGAAACCTGTAACACATTAAACGTCCAGTTTATCGGCCAGCCTGCAAACCTTGTCACTTAGGATTTGAATCATTGTGCATCCGGTCACCTTAGCTTGTGCCCTCAGTTCATCCAATTGCTCTACGGTGATGCGGATAGCCTTAGAACCCTCTGCAACGTCCTTGATAGCGTCAAACGGTGTAAGGGCTGTGTGTTCCTTCAGAATCTCACCAACAAGCGCTGTGTGACTCATAGCCGGATATTTGTCTTTGATTGCTGCCAGTCTAGAATATGCCTCTGGCAAAAGGCGTGTAACTGTGTGTCTCATTAAAATTTTCCTTCTAAAAATCTTTGACTTATAACTAACTTTAACATATTTGTAACATGTTGTCAACAATTCATTTACATGCTAATATGGTTATATAGCTGATACAGACCATTCCCCTGATTTAATAAGGGGTCTGAATGGACTTACTAAAATTAATTGCTGAATCTCACAGATTCGCGGGTTTGGGGTTTGTTGTGCTGGTGGTGCTATTGGTTTATAACCTTCTCCGGTTGATTATTTCCAAAACCAGTCGCTTCAAATTAACCGTTAAATTTTTCAATACTGAAATTTCTGCTTCAGCGGATAATGAGGATAAATCATAGTGATGATAAATTTGCTGGTGGTTTGTCACCAGCGTTTTTCAATGATATTAGTTACCCTCAGATTATTAGGGTCACCATCCTTAAGCTTAAGCTGTTTCGTAACCCACAAGTCATAATGATGTAATACAGCGAACTTCAAAGCACCAACCTTTAAACTCGTCACGCCATCATAAAAGAAATACTCTTTTCCTTCCTTCTTCGGTCGAATCCGGTAAACCTCCCCATGAGTATCTTTCATAAGATAACCTTCACGAGAAATGCTGTAACGCTTTAATAGATAATCTTTGTATCGTTTTTCACCGTGATATTCTTTCATTAGTGCATACCTCCAGCATAAACACGTCTGACTTTAACTTTTTCTTTCTTTGGTTCAGTGTGGGTTTTATTTCTTGGTGTGAAAGCAAAGTCGTCTCCGTCACTATCATCAAAATCATCCAGTTCATTAATCTTATTCTTTAGTTTTGCCAGTTCAAATCTCTTTCTCTTTTCTGCTTTATGTTGCTCACGTTTCAATTCCTCTTCAGGGCCTTCTTCATCATCAAGGTCAACGTCTGGTAGCTCATCATCGTCAGTTGATTCGAAGCGGGGGCAAGGTGTATCTTTCTGGTCACTAACTTCATTCACATCAGAGTTTCTGTCTTCCTCTAAGTCAGATGTTTTAGAAGTCTCTTTAGTAGCTTCACTATCAAGGTCAGATTCATTCATAGAGAGAAAATCATTTAATTCATCCAAAGAAAGAAAATCATCTTCATTAATACCATCATTAAGTTCAGCGTCTTTACTCTTATCTGTAATATTATTATCTAATGTTTTATCTAATAACTTATCTAACACGGGTGACATTTTGTCACTACCCCCATGACATTTTGTCACTGGTAGCGGTGTTATTTTGTCACTGGTAGTGGTGTCATTTTGTCTTACTGATGCTGCAACTTCCTGTGATGTGGGTCTTACAAGTAATTCCGGTTTATCATCCAGTGTGAATACACGATAAGTACTTTGACGCCCTTGATTCTTTTGCACCTGAATTAAACCATGCTTCTCAAGTGCCTCAATAGCTCTGATTGCTGTTCTCTTTGAGACACCAGCCATATAAGCGAGATGGTCAATACTTGGTGAATATGCTTTGTACTTCTCTTCATAGAAATCACAGCTATGAACCATGACCATATAAATTAATCTTGCTGTTGCGTTAATTTCTTCTGAAAGCTGAGAGATTCGCACATCAAATTTATAAAACTGATTTGGATTATATTTGCTCATTCATAAAACCTCATACGTGAAAAGGCCAACCGGATAAAACCGATTAGCCTGTGTGATTAAAATATCTGGGGATTAATGGACTGATAAAGAAGCCCATGTCTGAAATAGTGTGATGATTATGACGCTGAGGTAATTACCCTGAATGAGAGGTCTTGTTGACGTCAACCATCTGACACCTCCCCAAGTGCTACCACTTCAAGACATGAACTTTTTTATCAGCCCATATAGAAACTATACCAGGCGTGATTATATATTGCAACAACTATTTCACAATGTAACTACTGTTTGCCTATAAATTAAGCAATCAAACTAAAGGGTATTGACAAGGGTCTTGACAATATTTTACCCTTTTAAAAGATACTTAAAAGACCCCGTTAAACAGACTCATCTTTCTGGGGTTCTTCCCTCTTCTTAAAAGCCTCTTAAGAGTTCTATATGGATACTCAGCCTCAGACTTCATAGAAAAACTCTATGAGATAGTCTTCTATCGAATCCTATAAAACATACCTCTCTGGCTTCACCAGACGCATTCTAAGCCCCTGTATCGGGTAACTTAGGCAATCACCTTAAGCACTCTGAAAATAGCCTCAAAACGTCTCTGAAGGCTTCCTGTGCAACCTGAACCGGCTGACAGGTCTGATTAAAATTTATACAGACAATATCCAGCCTCTAAATTTTTTATAAAATCGTAGCAGCCCTCTTCAGATTCCCTTCACCGATAATCTTTCGAAAATATCTATGAGGGTCTATGGGTGTTAAGTACCCCAGATTCACGATATAGCACCCCCTTTGCAAAAGGAAATAAAATATCATTGACATTCTTCATGGCTTGCTGTATGTGGCCCAGCAAATCTCATATTCACACTTCGCATCATCTATCAAGAAGTTCTAACCTATCAATAGCTGTAACATTTTAGGGTTCTGTGAAGACCTCTTCAGTTTTCCCTGTAACAGCTACAAACTTATGTTGCCTTATATATCAATGACTTACAAGACATGCTCTCAAGGTTCTGTATAGCCTCTTATCTGCAAATACACAAAACCCTTATAAATCAGTACTGATATAAACACAGTGTGTTTTTAACATAATGACTCTTTTGCGTACCAAGAAGCATCTACGTGAATTCTACATAGCTAACAAGATTACCTTTCACGATTTTTTAAGGATGGAGTGCGAAGATTTGACAAGGTAACTACAACCATCGCTTTCTAACTTTCACGCAGGAAATCATTAAGTGGTTTGATAGTCACTTTGAGAGAGTATTGGTAGTGACCAAACATCTAGATAGCGTTGTATAGACCTGTATATAGCACTTTTCTAGGAGTCGAGAGAGGGATGACTGATACGACACAGTTTACCCTAAACAGAGGTTGTACAGATTCTCAATAGATATCAATAAGTTATGCTGGAAAGAGACTGTGTGGTTACTGCATGAAATCTGTGTAGAACTGCATAGATACTTAGGAATCTACCGTTAAGTTGCATAGGCATTCACCTGATAATGCCTGTAAATAACAGGTAACTCAAAATTGACGTAACCGCTCCTTCAACCTAACCAACACACTACTCATAGAGTCATAAATCCTCATAAAAGGTCTAGGGTTTGAAAGTGTGTAGAAGTCTTTAAATTTAATCTTCTTCAACTCAGCATTGATATCCATAGAAGCATCGAGAGTTATGTACACCATATTATATCTAATTGTCACTTCATCCCTTACACGCAGCATGTCTTCAGACAACACGCCACGCCTAACAATCTCAGATATTGCGTTGTTAAACTCTCTTGCATTTTTCCAAAATTCACTGTGTGCATTCATCTGCTTCTCAACCAGTTCAGCGGAGGCTGGGCTTAACTTAATATTCATGGCATCCATAAGCAGATATGAGGATACAAAATGGTCAAACTCTTCTTTGGTCTTGTAGAGATTTGCTTTCACTTCCCAGAATTGCTCATTACTTGTGATTTCAGGGTTAGGTGACCTAAGACCTTCCTGATTCTGGAATACTCGATTCGACTCTTCAGCGTAACGCAGGATTTGTGAGTATCTTTTATGCAGGTCATGAACCTCTCTAAAAAAAGATTCAGCATTATCCAATCCTTTATTTTTAAACCAATCATTAGCTTTGAATGCAGCCCATACAGCAGTACCAGCCATCGTGATATCAGCTAACATGCTGAAGAAGTCAGTTGTGTCACTCATCCTGTCATACCCTGAAAACTCAATCGGTTAACTATCTTAACGCTCTGGGGGGTTGTAAGGAACATCAATTGAAGAAGATGTAAGGTGAACATCTAAAGAAAACCGAATAGACTTAAATCAATGGTCATTGAAGTCATAATCGTTTCAGTAAAAAAACCAGGCCCTGATTTTAAATGCAAATAGCAATCATATTCAATAAGACCGTGAAGCTAACTGGCATTTAAAACGCGATTTTATGATAAAAAACCATTTTCAAAGTATGGTCTTAACATATTAGTTATCTTTCCGTTGCAGTTACCAGGCCTTTCCAATAACGTAAATATGACCTTTTACCGTTCAAGGAGCTCTACCCGTGCTGTACGTTATTTACGCTCAAGATATCGCAGACTCTCTCGAAAAACGTCTTTCCGTACGCCCTGCTCATCTGGCTCGTCTGCAACTCCTTCATGACGAAGGCCGTTTGCTCACGGCGGGTCCCATGCCAGCGGTTGACAGTAACGACCCGGGCGCCGCAGGCTTTACCGGCTCAACGGTGATCGCAGAATTTGAATCTTTAGAAGCCGCGCAGGCGTGGGCGGAAGCCGATCCCTACGTGGCGGCAGGTGTTTACGCGCAGGTTTCAGTAAAACCGTACAAAAAAGTATTTTAAAAACAAAACGAAAAGCAGACATTGGGCACCGACAGCGGTGCCCTTTTGAGATCAGATGTTGTGGATCGCAAACAGCAACGAGTTACGTTGATGGTTGAGAATACACTTTCTGATGGTATGGATACGCATATTACGGCGCGATTGTCCTTCAAGCCAACGTGCTTTACGGCGGCTAGCCTGACGCAGCATCCGCCAGCGTCCCACTTCCGTTCTACTACGCTTCATGTTTACTACTCTTTCAGTCACTGAGCGGCCATTATAACGCCACACCGAATGCAGACCAGTGGTTTTCCCGTGTTTTTATTTGCCAGATTAATCCTGATGCGTAAACTCTTAACAATACGCTTTCAAAAGGATTTTTAAATTTATGACAACCTTCTACACCGTGGTGAGTTGGCTGGTCATTCTGGGTTACTGGGTACTCATTGCTGGCGTAACATTACGCATTCTAATGAAACGACGCGCAGTGCCCTCCGCAATGGCCTGGCTTTTGATCATCTATATTCTGCCATTGGTAGGGATCATTGCTTATCTGTCCTTCGGTGAGCTCCACCTGGGTAAACGTCGCGCCGAACGCGCCCGGGCAATGTGGCCGTCAACGGCCAAGTGGCTGAACGATCTTAAAGCCTGTAAGCATATTTTTGCGCAGGAAAACAGCAGCGTCGCGTCATCCTTATTTAAGCTGTGCGAGCGTCGTCAGGGAATCGCTGGCGTTAAAGGGAATCAATTGCAGTTGCTCACCAGTTCAGAGGACGTGATGCAGGCATTGATCCGTGATATTCAACTGGCGCGTCACAACATCGAGATGGTGTTCTACATCTGGCAACCAGGCGGTATGGCCGATCAGGTCGCCGAGTCATTAATGGCTGCCGCAAGGCGTGGAATTCACTGCCGCCTGATGCTGGACTCCGCGGGTAGCGTGGCGTTCTTTCGCAGCCCATGGGCCGCGATGATGCGTAACGCGGGTATCGAGGTTGTTGAAGCGCTGAAAGTAAACCTGATGCGTGTATTTTTACGCCGTATGGACCTGCGTCAGCACCGCAAAATGATCATGATCGATAACTATATTGCTTATACCGGCAGCATGAACATGGTCGATCCGCGTTTCTTCAAACAAGATGCAGGCGTCGGGCAATGGGTGGATTTGATGGCGAGAATGGAAGGCCCGGTAGCCACCGCTATGGGCATCGTCTATTCCTGCGACTGGGAAATTGAGACCGGCAAGCGCATTCTGCCCCCGCCGCCAGACGTCAATATCATGCCGTTTGAGCAGGCCAGCGGCCACACCATTCACACAATCGCTTCGGGACCTGGTTTCCCTGAAGATTTGATTCATCAGGCGCTGTTAACCGCGGCTTATTCGGCGCGTGAATATTTAATTATGACCACGCCCTACTTCGTTCCCAGCGACGATCTGCTGCACGCGATCTGTACAGCGGCGCAGCGCGGGGTCGACGTCAGTATTATTCTTCCACGCAAGAATGATTCCCTGCTGGTTGGCTGGGCAAGCCGGGCCTTTTTCACTGAGCTGCTGGCGGCTGGCGTTAAAATCTATCAGTTCGAAGGTGGCTTACTGCACACCAAGAGCGTACTGGTCGATGGCGAGCTGAGTCTGGTCGGTACCGTTAACCTGGATATGCGCAGTCTGTGGCTCAATTTTGAAATCACGCTGGTAATTGATGATGCCGGATTCGGTGGTGATCTCGCGGCAGTACAGGATGATTATATTTCGCGTTCTCGTCTGCTTGATGCCCGTTTGTGGGTAAAACGACCACTCTGGCAGCGGATCGCTGAGCGACTGTTTTACTTCTTTAGTCCGTTGCTGTAAAACGTGCCCATCAGACAGTAAACAGGTAGTCATTATGGATATGGATTTGAACAATCGCCTGACTGAAGACGAAACGCTTGAGCAGGCTTACGATATTTTTCTTGAACTGGCTGCGGACAACCTGGATCCAGCCGACATCATTCTGTTCAATTTACAGTTTGAAGAGCGCGGTGGTGCCGAGTTATTCGACCCGGCAGAAGACTGGCAGGAGCATGTTGATTTTGACCTGAACCCTGACTTCTTTGCCGAAGTGGTGATTGGTCTGGCAGATACAGAAGACGGCGAGATTAACGATATTTTTGCGCGCGTTTTATTATGTCGCGAAAAAGATCACAAACTCTGCCATATTCTTTGGCGCGAGTAACAAACAAAAAAGCTGCTCTCGCAGCTTTTTTCATTTTTATCCCGGCAGTTTACTTCCGCAGCGGTTACAAAACTGCGCACTATGTTCATGCTGCGCCTGCTGACACTGTGGGCATCTACGCTGATATCCGCGCTGTTGGAACGCACTGCTCATGTGTGTGGTTATCAATCCGGTCGGTATCGCAATCACAGAGTATCCAATCAGGATAAGCACTGACGCCACCATGCGTCCCAACGGCGTGTGCGGTGTAATGTCACCGTAGCCGACGGTGGTGACCGTAACAATAGCCCAATACACAGACGCATTCAGCGTAGTAAAGCCATATTTGGGCCCTTCTATCAGATACATCATCGCGCCGAAAACAACCATCAGAATGGCAATAAAGGAATAGAACAACATCAGTTGATGACGGGCGCTTTTTAACGCATTCCAGAACACTCGCAGAGAAGGCATAAAACGCAGCAGCTTGAGAATACGCAAGACGCGCAGGACACGCATCGCTCGCCAGGCGAAGACATAGCTCAGACTAATTTCAGGCCATAGCCACATCACGTACAGCGGTAGAATGGTGGCCAGATCGATAATCCCCCAGAAGCTAAACACATATTTAGCGGGATTGGCCCAGCTGCATAAGCGAAGAAAATATTCGAGGGTAAAGACCAGAGTAATAAAGATCTCCAGCCAGACAAAAATGCGCCATTCCTCGAAGGTTAAATGGTATTGCGTCCCGACGCCGGACTCAATGAAGATAACAATAACGCTGAGCAAGGCGAACAGCGCACACATACCTTCAAAGCGACGCCCTGAACGGGTGTTTAAATCGAATAATTTGCGATAGAGCGCGCGGCGGACAGAAGAGACTAAACCTGACACATATACCTCACCAAAAAGAAGGGCTGACCTTTGTCAGCCCTCAGGATTATAGCGGGTCTACTTTCAGGCAGGAAACTGCGTGACGGAAACTTCCTTCGAGAACCGGGCGGGTTTTTGCGCATTCCGGTCCGGCAATCGGGCAGCGCGTACGGAACACGCAGCCGGAAGGAGGGTTAATCGGCGACGGCAATTCGCCTTCGAGCAACTGGATAACCTTGTTCCTTTCCTGATCCGGGTCGGGAATCGGCACTGCAGACATCAACGCTTTGGTATAAGGGTGCAGCGGATTATGGTACACCTCATCATAAGTCCCTAATTCCACCGCGTGTCCGAGATACATGACCAGCACGCGATCGGAGATATGTTTCACCACCGCCAGGTCGTGAGCAATGAAGATTAACGATAATCCCATTTCACGCTGGAGCTGTTGTAACAGGTTCACCACCTGGGCCTGAATGGATACGTCCAGCGCCGAAACCGGTTCATCGCAAATAATCAGCTTCGGCTCGAGGATCAGCGCCCGGGCAATACCAATACGCTGACACTGACCGCCGGAAAACTCATGCGGGTAGCGGTTAATCAGATTTGGCAGCAACCCCACCTTCATCATCATCGCCTTCACACGGTCGCGGACTTCCTGACCAGACAGGTTCGGATGATAAGTCCGCAGCGGTTCGGCAATGATTTCACCGATGGTCATGCGCGGATTCAATGATGCCAGCGGATCCTGGAAAATCATCTGAATATCGCTACGCACTTCCCGCCACTCATCGGGTTTCATGCCCAGCAAATCTTTACCCAGCCAGGCGACTTTTCCATCGGTGGCTTTCACCAGGCCAATAATCGCACGGGCAAAAGTCGATTTTCCACAGCCTGATTCGCCGACCACGCCCAGGGTTTCACCTTCATACAGTCGCAGAGTCACGCCATCAACCGCTTTCAGGGTTTTAGACGGCTGCCAGAACCACTGCTTGCCGTCTTTAATGTCGAAATGGACTTTAAGATCGGCAATTTCAAGGAGCACTTTTCGTTGTTCGGTGACCGCATTCATACCAGTTCCTCCACCGGTTTAAAGCAGGCGCGCAGGCGGCCCGGACTAAACTCTTCCAGTGGCGGAGCACTGCTACAGATTTCCATCGCATGCGGGCAACGCGGCTGGAATGGACAGCCTTTTGGTAGACGCAACAGGTTCGGCGGGTTGCCCGGGATAGTCAGCATCTCTTCCCCTTCGGCATCCAGACGAGGTACGGCATTCAGCAAACCAATCGAATACGGATGAACGGGCTTATAAAAGACATCCCGCGCACTGCCATATTCCATGGTACGTCCGGCGTACATCACCAAAACTTTATCGCAAATACCGGCAACTACTCCCAGATCGTGGGTGATCATGATAATCGCAGTGTTGAATTCGCTTTTCAGTTCATTCAGCAGGGTCATGATTTGCGCCTGTACCGTAACATCGAGCGCAGTAGTCGGCTCATCGGCTATCAGTAATTTAGGCCTGCACAACAGTGCCATGGCGATCATTACACGCTGACGCATCCCGCCGGAGAATTCATGCGGATACATTTTCATACGCTTACGCGCTTCCGGCATTTTCACCGCATCCAGCATTCTTACAGATTCTTCAAAGGCTTCCGCTTTGCTCATGCCTTTATGCAGCATGAGAACTTCCATCAACTGCTCGCCGACTCGCATGTACGGATTGAGAGAGGTCATCGGGTCCTGGAAAATCATCGAGATTTGCTCGGCGCGCAGTTTGTTCAACTCTCGTTCCGGTAAATTCAGAATTTCACGTCCGTTGAAGGTTGCGGAACCTCCGATACGGCCATTTGCCGCCAGCAGGCCCATCAGGGCAAAAGCCGTTTGCGATTTCCCTGAACCGGATTCCCCAACAATACCCAGCGTTTCTCCAGCTCGCAGAGAAAAGTTTAAATCGTTTACCGCAGTCACATCGCCGTCGGGGGTGGCAAACGTCACGCGCAGATCTTTAACGTTCAGCAGTGCGTTAGCCTGTTGTTGCGCGAGCGGCGCGGTTGAGGTTTCAATTACGCTCATGGCTGCACTCCTTAACGGTCTTTCGGGTCGAGGGCATCACGCAGGCCATCGCCAATAAAGTTAAAACAGAACAAAGTAACCACCAGGAAGCCTGCCGGGAACAGCAGCAGCCATGGTGAGACTTCCATCGAGTTAGCACCATCACTCAGCAACGCCCCCCAGCTACTTAACGGCTCCTGCGTCCCTAATCCCAAAAAGCTCAGGAAGGATTCAAACAGGATCATGCTGGGCACCAACAACGAAGCGTACACCACCACCACGCCCAGCACGTTCGGCACAATATGACGGATAACGATGCGCACGGTAGATACCCCACCCACTTGCGCTGCTTCAATAAACTCTTTGCGCTTGAGACTCAGCGTTTGTCCACGCACGATACGCGCCATATCCAGCCAGGATACCATCCCAATAGCGACAAAAATCAGCAGGATATTTTGCCCAAAGAAAGTGACCAGCAGAATCACGAAGAACATGAACGGGAAGGAGTTGAGGATTTCCAGCAGACGCATCATCACGGAGTCGATTTTACCGCCGAGGTAGCCCGACAGAGAACCGTATAGCGTGCCGACAACTACCGCGACCAACGCCGCGGCAATGCCGACCATCAACGAGATGCGACCGCCAATCGCCACACGAACCAGCAGGTCTCGACCTGACGAGTCGGTGCCGAAATAGTGTCCAGATTCCGTATCCGGCGCGCTGGACATCATACCCCAGTCGGTATCGAAGTAGGTAAACTGCGACAGCATCGGCGCCAGCGTCACAAACAGCGCAATAATCACCAGCACGACCAGGCTTGCTACCGCTGCGCGGTTATGCATAAAGCGTCGACGCGCGTCCTGCCACAGACTGCGGCCCTCGACCTCCAGCTTTTCACTGAAATTCTCCAGCGCTTCGCTGTTTTTCTTACTTAACATCATAGCGAGCTCCAGTATCAGTAACGAATTTTCGGGTCGATAACGGCATACAGCACGTCAACAATCGCGTTAAACACGATGGTCAGCGTCCCTACCAGTATGGTGAGGCTCAGGACCAGCGAATAGTCGCGGTTTAACGCGCCATTGACGAACAGTTGGCCAATGCCCGGCAAACCATAGATGGTTTCAATCACCATCGAACCGGTGATAATGCCGACAAATGCTGGTCCCATATAGGACAGCACGGGCAACAGCGCAGGTTTTAACGCATGGCGGAAAATGATCCGCCGCATCGGCAACCCTTTAGCGCGCGCGGTACGAATAAAGTTAGAGTGCAGCACTTCAATCATCGAACCGCGGGTAATACGGGCAATACTGGCGATATAAGCCAGCGACAAGGCCACCATCGGCAGGATCATAAATTTCAACGCCCCGCCATTCCAGCCGCCTCCGGGCAGCCATTTCAAGGTTATGGCAAATATCATGACCAATAAGGGAGCGACTACGAAACTGGGGATAACCACCCCGGTCATTGCCACCCCCATCACAGTGTAGTCCCAGCGCGTATTCTGTTTCAGCGCGGCTATCACCCCAGCGCTAACGCCAACGAGGACCGCCAGAATAAAGGCCGCAGCTCCCAGCTTCGCAGAAACCGGAAAGCTCGATGCCACAAGGTCGTTTACCGTATAGTCTTTATATTTAAAAGATGGCCCAAAATCGCCATGCGCCAGCTGCTTGAGGTAGCTGAAGTACTGCGTCGAGATAGGATCGTTAAGATGATATTTCGCTTCGATATTAGCCAGTACCTCTGGCGGTAACGCGCGTTCCCCGGTGAATGGACTTCCCGGCGCAAGGCGCATCATAAAGAATGAAATCGTAATAAGTATAAACAGCGTCGGAATCGCTTCCAGACAGCGACGTAATATAAATTTTAACATTGCCCGTACCTTCTGGCGTGTGCCTTTACACCTCTTCTACCCCGACGTTCAGGTAAAGCGGTGTTAATAGTTCGAAGAAAAAAGACACTGTGGGGCAAAATGATTGCCCCACGTCTTGCCATTAATGCTTGATAATATACAAGTCTTTAACGTGGATATTATCCATCGGGTCTTTACCGGAGTATCCGCCAACCCATGGTTTTACCAGGCGGGCGTTAACATAGTAATAAACCGGTACAATCGCAGAATCTTTATCCAGCTGCTGTTCCGCTTTCGAATACAGTTCGCTGCGCTGCGCTTCATCAGTCACTTTCAGCGTATCCGCAATCAGCTTATCAAACGCCGGGCTCTTATAGTGGACGGTGTTGTTGGAGCTGTCAGACAGCACCATATTCAGGAAGGATGTTGGTTCGTTGTAATCCGCACACCAGCCTGCACGCGAAACATCATAGTTACCCTGATGGCGCGTATCGAGGAATGTTTTCCATTCCTGGTTTTCCAGCTTCACGTTGGCGCCCAGATTTTTCTTCCAGATAGATGCCGCAGCGATGGCCAGCTTTTTATGCAGATCTGAGGTGTTATACAGCAGGTCAAAGGTCAACGGTTTTTCAGCGGTATACCCGGCTTCAGCCAGCAGTTTTTTCGCTTCTTCATTGCGTTTTTCCTGAGACCATTTGAACCACTCTGGTTCAACCAGTTTCGCGCCATCGGTGTAAGGAGGGGTAAAGCTATACGCCGGCAGGTCCCCCTGGTTTTTAACTTTGTTGACGATAATGTCACGATCCAACGCCAGTTTCAGGGCGGTACGAACACGAACATCGTTGAACGGTGCTTTCTGGTTGTTGATTTCGTAATAATAGGTGCACAGATACGGGTCAACGTGAACTTCGTTCGGGATCTCTTTTTTCAGTTTCTGGAATAACTCGATCGGCATGTTGTTATAGGTCATGTCGATTTCGCCGCTGCGATAGCGGTTAACGTCAGTCACTTCAGAAGAAATTGGCAGGTAGGTAACCTGGTTAATAACCGTTTTGGCGTTGTCCCAGTAGTTGGTGTTACGCTCAAGTACAATGCGCTCGTTGACCACCCAGTCTTTCAGCTTATAGGCGCCGTTGGTAACGATGTTAGCGGGCTGGGTCCATTTCTCACCGTATTTTTCAACCGCTGCTTTAGGAACCGGAGAAACGGATGAGTGCACAAGCAATTTGTAGAAATAAGGAACCGGCTCGCTCAGGGTGACTTCAAATGTATGATCGTCGAGAGCTTTGACACCGAGATCGGTGATCGGCTTTTTGCCGGCGATAATATCGTCAATATTGACAATGTGACCGTACTGTAAATAACTGGCGTACGGTGACGCGGTATTTGGATTAGCCAGGCGTTGCCAGCTATACACGAAATCTTGCGCGGTAACAGGCGTGCCGTCAGACCATTTAGCGTCTTTACGCAGATGGAATGTCCACACCTTAAAGTCTTTATTTTCCCACTTTTCAGCCACGCCAGGCGATGGTTTGCCATCGACATCGCTGATTAATAAACCTTCAAACAGGTCACGGTTGATATTGGATTCAGGTACACCTTCGATTTTATGTGGATCGAGTGACTGAACTTCCGAACCGTTATTACGCACCAGAGTCTGCTTTTCAGCAAGCTGCACACCTGCTGGCACAACTGCCGCCGTAGCAACATTCCCAGCGATTAGCGCAGTTAGGATCCCCGCAGCTACTAAACTTTTTTTAGTGATGTTAGTCATTGTGTTTGTACTCCCTCATTATTATGGCTGGTTTTTTAACCAGACTGTTAATCCTGTCAGGATCCCTGTACGGCACCGGAGATTTTCTGCCGTCAGGTAGTTTCTTGTTTTACTGCTTGCTATCACCGACTTTATTTATTTCTGGCGATTCGTATGACCGCCTTGCGTCGATTATCTACGTGCCTCCCCTGCCGGAAACACGTTATTACCCTGTTGAGAGAAACTAATTGAAAATGATTCTCATCAACGTGAATTCTTCTGCATAATACCTGGCCGGAAAGTATCAAATGCGTTTCTTAACCGCCAATACATTTTACAAATTTGTTAACCAATTCTCTTTTATTGGAAATAAATCTCACTAAAAAAGTCTTACGAATGAAAGGTTGTGACAATAAAACGATAAAAATCAATATATTGCATCACACGCAGTGTTAACCCCCCAGTCCTGTGTCAACACCACGCCAAAATGCACATAAATTTAACAATTGGTTATTAATTAGCACATTCATCTAAAAAAAACGCTGAAATAACTAATAACATTTCGATAATCCTTCAGCAAGCCCCAGAGTATGATGTTAATAAAATAACAGTGACATCGGGATCCCTCTGGTGGACCATTGAGTGTTATATCCATAAAATCAATGAATAAATTAATGAATAACCATCAGATCTTTTTATATTTCTATGCTGATTTTCAACTTTAGTGAGAAGTTTTACTAATAACGAAAGGAAACGGAGCCGAAAGAGGCTCCGTTGATGCCGAAGAGGAATATCAGGCAAGCAAACCGGGGAAAATGGACTTGATTCCAGTCACAATGAATTCGATCCCTAAGGCCATTAACAACAACCCCATAATACGCGTAATGACGTTGATACCGGTTTGGCCTAGCAGCCGTACCAGCCACGGTGCCATGCGAAACAGTCCCCAACAGCACAGGGCAAACAACGCAATCGCCACAAAAAAACCAAACAGGTTAATCGCACTGTGATAGCGCGTACCCCAAACGATAGTTGAGCTTATCGCCCCTGGCCCCGCCATTAGCGGCAATGCCAGCGGCACTACGCCGATACTTTCGCGGATTGCTGTTTCTGATTTTTCCTGTTTGTTTTGCTTATCTTCGCCCAGTTTTCCGCTAATCATCGACATTGCGATAGTCACCACCAGAATGCCGCCGGCAATCCTGAACGAATCTATCGAGATACCGAAGAGCTGCAGAATACCGTCACCAAGGAACAGCGAAGTCCACAGGATGATGGCAACCGACAGGTTTGCCGTAAGGTTGGTTTTATTTCGCGCAGCAGCCGTTTGATAGCTGGTCATACTGATAAAGACTGGGATGATCCCGACCGGGTTAACCAATGCGAATAACCCAATGAAAAATTTAAAATAGACAGGAAAATCAAATAGCGTTTGGATCACGGTTAGCTCCGAAGCGTTAGCCGGATAAAATGAGTCATAAAAATTGATAAAATCCGCGCTGAAGATACGCCTTTTGTCAGCATACTTCACCTTCTATCTGTGTATATCTACGTAAATACACTTCCAATACTTAGTGTTATTAATATGTATTAAATATGCTAATGTTAATAGCATTCACCCCACCAATTCATTAACACTTACCGATAAACGCTAAAAGGGCCTGCTGAAAGGTGTCAGCTTTGCGAAATTTTGATCCAGATCACGCAATTACTACTCAGAAGTGAGTAATCTTGCTTACGCCACCTGGAGGTAGCGCGTTAGAATTAAGTGGCGCTAGCGTATAAGCTCTTTTAGTAAATCAAGGTAAAGTGGACGTTAATTAACCGTTTGATTTTCAAAACGTTACACAAATTTTCGTCGATCTGTCTATACTCTCGTATCGAGCAGATGATTTACTAAAAAAGTTTAACATTATCAGGAGAGCATTATGGCTGTTACTAATGTCGCTGAACTTAACGCACTTGTAGAGCGCGTAAAAAAAGCCCAGCGTGAATATGCCAGTTTCACTCAAGAACAGGTTGACAAAATCTTCCGTGCCGCCGCTCTGGCTGCTGCAGACGCTCGAATCCCTCTCGCGAAAATGGCCGTTGCCGAATCTGGCATGGGCATCGTCGAAGATAAAGTGATTAAAAACCACTTTGCTTCCGAATACATTTATAACGCATATAAAGACGAAAAAACCTGTGGTGTGCTGGCTGAAGACCACACTTTCGGTACCATTACCATCGCTGAACCGATTGGTATCATCTGCGGTATCGTTCCAACCACTAACCCGACTTCTACTGCAATCTTCAAATCACTGATCAGCCTGAAGACGCGTAACGCCATCATCTTCTCTCCGCATCCGCGTGCTAAAGATGCCACTAACAAAGCGGCTGATATCGTTCTGCAGGCAGCAATTGCTGCTGGCGCACCGAAAGATCTGATCGGCTGGATCGATCAACCTTCCGTAGAACTGTCAAACGCGCTGATGCACCACCCGGACATCAACCTGATCCTTGCGACCGGTGGTCCAGGCATGGTTAAAGCAGCATACAGCTCCGGTAAACCGGCAATCGGTGTAGGCGCAGGTAACACCCCTGTGGTTATCGATGAAACCGCTGATATCAAGCGTGCTGTTGCATCTGTTCTGATGTCTAAAACCTTCGATAACGGCGTAATTTGTGCTTCTGAACAGTCCGTTGTTGTCGTTGACTCTGTATACGACGCAGTACGTGAGCGTTTCGCGACTCACGGCGGCTACATGCTGCAAGGCAAAGAGCTGAAAGCCGTTCAGGACGTTATCCTGAAAAATGGCGCGCTGAACGCGGCTATCGTTGGTCAGCCGGCATACAAAATTGCTGAACTGGCAGGCTTCTCCGTACCAGAAACCACTAAGATTCTGATCGGTGAAGTGACAGTTGTTGACGAAAGCGAACCGTTCGCTCACGAAAAATTGTCTCCGACGCTGGCAATGTACCGTGCGAAAGACTTCGAAGACGCCGTTATTAAAGCTGAAAAACTGGTTGCGATGGGCGGTATCGGTCATACCTCTTGCCTGTACACCGACCAGGACAACCAGCCAGAACGTGTTGCTTACTTCGGTCAGATGATGAAAACCGCACGTATCCTGATTAACACCCCAGCTTCTCAGGGTGGTATCGGTGACCTGTACAACTTTAAACTCGCGCCTTCCCTGACTCTGGGTTGTGGTTCCTGGGGTGGTAACTCCATCTCTGAAAACGTTGGTCCTAAGCACCTGATCAACAAGAAAACCGTTGCTAAGCGAGCTGAAAACATGTTGTGGCACAAACTTCCGAAATCTATCTACTTCCGTCGTGGCTCTCTGCCAATCGCACTGGATGAAGTGATTACCGATGGTCACAAACGTGCGCTGATCGTGACCGACCGCTTCCTGTTTAACAATGGCTATGCTGACCAGATCACCTCCGTGCTGAAAGCTGCTGGCGTTGAAACCGAAGTGTTCTTTGAAGTTGAAGCTGACCCAACTCTGACCGTTGTACGCAAAGGTGCTGAGCTGGCTAACTCCTTTAAACCAGACGTGATCATCGCGCTGGGTGGCGGTTCCCCGATGGACGCCGCGAAAATCATGTGGGTTATGTACGAACACCCAGAAACCCACTTCGAAGAACTGGCACTGCGCTTTATGGACATCCGTAAACGTATCTACAAGTTCCCGAAAATGGGCGTAAAAGCGAAGATGGTTGCCGTCACCACCACTTCCGGTACTGGTTCTGAAGTTACTCCGTTTGCGGTTGTTACTGACGATGCAACTGGTCAGAAATACCCGCTGGCAGACTATGCGCTGACTCCGGATATGGCGATTGTTGACGCCAACTTGGTGATGGATATGCCTAAGTCCCTGTGTGCGTTCGGTGGTCTGGATGCCGTCACTCACGCCCTGGAAGCTTACGTATCCGTGCTGGCTTCTGAGTTCTCCGACGGTCAGGCTCTGCAAGCGCTGAAACTGCTGAAAGAAAACCTGCCAGCGTCCTACCACGAAGGTTCTAAGAACCCGGTAGCGCGTGAGCGTGTACACAGTGCAGCAACCATCGCCGGTATTGCGTTTGCTAACGCCTTCCTGGGTGTATGTCACTCAATGGCGCACAAGCTGGGTTCTCAGTTCCACATTCCTCACGGTCTGGCGAACGCCCTGCTGATCAGCAACGTTATTCGTTATAACGCGAACGACAACCCGACTAAACAGACTGCATTCAGCCAGTACGACCGTCCGCAGGCTCGTCGTCGCTACGCTGAAATCGCAGACCATCTGGGTCTGAGCGCACCGGGCGACCGTACTGCTGCAAAAATCCAGAAACTGCTGGGCTGGCTGGACGAAATCAAAGCTGAACTGGGTATTCCTAAGTCTATCCGTGAAGCTGGCGTTCAGGAAGCTGACTTCCTGGCACACGTGGACAAACTGTCTGAAGATGCGTTTGATGACCAGTGTACTGGTGCTAACCCGCGTTACCCGCTGATTTCTGAACTGAAACAGATCCTGATGGATACCTACTACGGTCGTGAATACAGCGAAGATCAAACCGCCGTTAAGACTGAAGCCGTAGCAGCGCCGAAAGCTGAGAAGAAAGCGAAGAAATCCGCTTAATTCATCCAGATAAGTTTTAGTTTCACCATAAACGGTCCCAAATTGGGGCCGTTTTTTTGCATCTTACGTTATCAGAATCGAAACATGACCAATTCAGCGACGTTTAAAGGATGGACCTGTAAAAGGATGCTTAGGAGGATGCGAGAATAGCGTCAGGAGAGTGTCTGACAGGGTAGCGAACATTAGCGAATGTCACAGCCTACCCTGTGCTAATAAGCGCCCAGAAGCGCGTAGAGTTAATCGTGGTTGTGTCGTTCTTGTATCGCCGTCAGAGAGCCCTCAGACTGTGCTTGCTTATAATGTTTACGGCATACCGATACATAGCGTTCGTTCCCGCCAATCACCACCTGTTCGCCCTCGTTATAAGGTCGTCCTGCCTGATCAAGACGCAACACCATGCTGGCCTTACGCCCACAGAAACAAATGGTTTTTAATTCAACCAGTTTATCTGACCATGCCAACAGGTATTCGCTGCCGCCAAATAACTCACCACGAAAATCGGTACGCAAGCCGTAGCACAACACGGGAATATCCAGTTGATCGACAACTTCAGATAATTCATAAACCTGCTGTCGAGTCAGAAACTGCGACTCATCAACCAGTACACAGTGAATTCTTTGCTGCTCATTCTCAGCCCGAATCTCTTCGAACAATGATGAATTTTGGTTAAACAATTTTGCAGGTGACGACAGACCTATACGCGAACTTACTTTTCCAGCACCAAAGCGGTCATCAATTTCCGCTGTATATACCACGGCACGCATCCCACGTTCCTGATAATTGTACGAAGATTGCAGCAATGCAGTCGACTTACCGGCATTCATTGCAGAATAGTAAAAATATAGCTGTGCCATTGACCGTAGGCCCTCACCCGGGGAAATAAATATGGGCAGGATTGTACCATATTTCACGAACGTGTCGGTGTAGCGTTGCCTGCATAGGCGTATAAATAGGCGTTCAGACTCGCTCAGTGTCGCCTAAATAACCGATCCTTTAAGTGACACGGGAGCGTGAGTACACTCCAGCCATGGCCCAGGTAGCCTGAAACTCGATGGGTATATACACACTCTTTCACAAATAGTGCTCATGAAATTTATCCATACCTCTTATCTTCTTACGGCAATAAAGAAACCCTTCCCTTATTGTTATTGAATCTACCCACTGTCGCCATGTATTAGCGAATTCATGTAAGCAAAACTAATACAAAAGGTTGAAATCACTGCAAAGAGATACTATTTGAACACCATAAAATGTGACCTGAATCTTGAATTTTTACTCTCAGCCGCTGAGAAGCCCCCTCACCAATAAGCCTTTTTTATGCCCAACGTCGCGGTGAATTTAAGACAGATGAATTAATTCTGATACTAAATAAAGCGCAATTTTGAATTCCTTACATTCCTGGCTATTGCACAACTGAATTTATCGCTCTATTATTAGCTCAACAAACCACCCCCAATATAAGTTTGAGATTACTACAATGAGCGAAGCACTTAAAATTCTGAACAACATCCGTACTCTTCGTGCGCAGGCAAGAGAATGTACTCTGGAAACGCTTGAAGAAATGCTGGAAAAATTAGAAGTTGTTGTTAGCGAGCGCCGTGAAGAAGAAAGCGCTGCAGCTGCTGAAGTTGAAGAACGTACTCGTAAACTGCAACAATATCGTGAAATGCTGATCGCTGATGGCATTGACCCGAACGAACTGCTGAATAGCATGGCTGCTGTTAAATCTGGCACCAAAGCTAAACGCGCTGCACGTCCGGCGAAATATAGCTATGTTGACGAAAACGGTGAAACTAAAACCTGGACTGGTCAGGGTCGTACACCGGCAGTGATCAAAAAAGCGATGGAAGAACAAGGTAAACAACTGGACGATTTCTTAATCAAAGAATAATTCAGAAATAGTTTGCTTAAAATCCCGCCAGTGGCGGGATTTTTTTTACCTGTACTTCGCACAGTCCCTACCCAGTTCAGGTATAAAAAAACGGTGCTGGATTAACAGCACCGTTCAGACCTGATAATACCAGCAGGTTACTTCTTAATACCCATCTCATCTTCCAGCCAGGCTTTAAATTCAGCGCCGAGAGTATTATGGCGAATACCATATTCAACGAACGCCTGCATATAGCCCAGCTTATTACCACAGTCATGGCTTTTGCCCTTCATGTGATAAGCTTCAACCGTTTCTTTTTCAATCAGCATATCGATAGCATCAGTCAGCTGAATTTCGTCACCGGCTCCCGGAGGCGTTTTTGCCAGCAGGGGCCAGATATCCGCGCTAAGGACGTAACGCCCCACGACGGCCAGATTAGATGGCGCCACATTCGCTTTCGGCTTTTCAACAACGCCAACCATCGGTACGCTTTCGCCCGGCGCTAATTCAACGCCTTTACAATCAACAACACCATAAGCGGTAACATCTTCTACCGGCTCAACCATAATCTGGCTGCTGCCTGTTTCATCGAAACGATGAATCATTTCGGCAAGGTTGTCGCGTGATAAATCAGATTCGTATTCGTCAAGAATGACGTCCGGCAAGATAACCGCAACGGGCTCATCGCCAACCACCGGGTGCGCGCACAATACCGCGTGGCCCAGACCTTTGGCCAGTCCCTGACGCACCTGCATAATAGTGACATGTGGCGGACAAATAGATTGCACTTCTTCCAGAAGCTGGCGTTTTACACGTTTTTCCAGCATAGCTTCAAGTTCAAAGCTGGTATCGAAGTGGTTTTCAATCGAATTTTTAGACGAGTGAGTTACAAGTACAATTTCAGTGATGCCCGCAGCAATACATTCGTTTACGACGTACTGAATTAATGGCTTATCAACCAACGGTAGCATCTCTTTCGGGATTGCTTTCGTAGCCGGTAACATCCTGGTTCCTAATCCCGCAACCGGGATAACGGCCTTTTTGACTTTTGAATTAAGGGCAGCCATTTAAAACTCTCCTGGACTGTTCATGTATTGAACGTGTTCATCAATCTGTATCGCATCCAAGTATATCAGTACCGCGACAAGCTTCTGGTCTGAAAAGGACGCGCGTCGGTATAATTAAGATAAATACGAATAAATCTGGCGCTGATAGTAGCACTCACAGCATGAGTGGAGTGAGTCAATTTCATTCTCACTCCACTCGGTTGTTCATTCTGCAGACAACATCAGGCGCAGCCGACCACCGGCCCCCCAAATTTGGCATTGCCAGGATTCGCAACGTTGGCTCAGTTGATTAAGATACGCATTCCCTAAGGTTCCCAACGGAACACCATTGCTGATTTGTACATTGTGGGAACCTGTATTTAATGTCGCATTCAGCCCTGCTGATACCAGAATCAGGTTTTTTAATCCGCTGTGGTAATAACCCACCAGCAGAGGGAATTGTCCGGGCAAATTAGCCTGGCGCAATAAATGGTTAACCTGTTTCAATAACGCACCGAGCTCCGGCAAACGTTGATTTTGATGCGCGAGCTGTTCCTGCAGCAAACCGTTAAATAGCGCCCGCAGTAACAATGCTGCCAGAACACCATTATCCCCTGCCCGCGTCACATCCAGACAATAAAACGCAAGGTCATGGTCCGATAGCGGTGCAATATCCAGTACCAGCCCCGGCTGATCGGCAGCCACCAATTGACGATAGTTGATCCGACATCGTGAAATAACTTGCGACACAGGAGGCTGTAATTCTTGCAACAGCTTCGCTGCAGCGGCGGGATCACCAACCATCGCATCCCAGTCGCGAAACAGCCGCTCTTCTTCTTCCACGCGTGAATTAAACATATTCGGATACAGACACGCAAAGACGGTTTCGCGCAGGCGGTTCAGGTCCTTTACCGGCTTTAGCAGCACATCATCCACACCCAATCGCAGTGCTTTGGCTATATCAGACATGTTTTCCGTCGCTGATATCACCAGGATTGGGGTCTGATCGCCACGATTACGCAGATACTCTACTAGCTTAAGGCCGTTCATACGTGGCATAGCCAGGTCGCAGATAATCAGGTCGGGGTTAAAGTGCCCGAGTAATTCAAGTGCTTCAAGTCCATCGCCAGCTACCGCCGTTGTCGCTCCCAAAGAGGAAAACCATGAGTCCATGAGTGAGCGAAATACCGGCTCATCCTCAACGATAAGAATCTGTTTTCCGACCAATGGCTGCGTCATATTCTCCCCCCTGACTGGCTTTAGTAAATAGTGGCATGCTATTGCTACTCACGCCTGTCAGAATTTGCTTAAGTGTTGATAAAAAATGCGTTAGATGTTGGTTTTCACCAGGGGTAGAAGCTCATCCATTTTCTTCTCGACCGCCAGTTGTCCAGCAGCAATTGCTGCGCTGGCGCGGTGAAAATCCAGCGTGGATATTTGCGGACAAAACGGCTGGATCAGGATATCTGGCGGGTCACCGGCCATGCGGTTACGTTTCAGACGGTTTTCCAGAACCTGAATAGAAGTCGTCATGATCTCCATCGCCGTCGGCGCGGTTACCGCACGCCTGGCCGTTATGTTGCTCAAGCGCTCTTTCAGTCGGGCACGCCATGAAAGCGCGTCGACATCATCACCCGTTTCGGCATCACTGCTGACGTTGAAGGAGAGTAAATCTTGCTGCATAAGATGCGCATCGTGTTGCAGATCAACGGCAATAACGATGTCAGCGCCCAGCGCGCGAGTTAAGGATACAGGAACGGGATTCACCACCGCGCCATCGACCAGCCAGTAACCATTATGCGCTACAGGGGACATCAGACCAGGAATACTGCAGGAGGCCCGAACAGCCAGGTGCAAATCACCTTCCGTGAACCAGAGCTCCCGACCCGTACTCAGATTAGTAGCCACAGTTGCGAAACGGCGAGTGCATTGCTCAATTGCTTCTACCGGCATGACATTACGGTACTGATTGAATACCCGTTCACCACGCAGTAAACCGCCCCTGCGCCACGAGAGATCCATCAGACGTAAGACATCCCAATAGCTGAAAGAACAAACCCATTGTTCGAGAGCAGGTAACTTATTGCATGCGTAGGCTGCACCAACCAGCGAACCAATGGAGCACCCTGCCACAATATCAACATCAATGCCCATATGCTTTAGGGCTTTAATAACGCCAATATGCGACCAACCTCGCGCCGCGCCGGAACCTAGCGCCAGCCCAATTTTTATTTTTCTCATTGTACGTACAAACTTCCCCTGGCTTGCAGACGTAGCAACATCGCTACCGCTCAGTTAACATAGTGCTACCCTGGCGTTTTTACGCCGTTTTTTTATTCCAGGGAGTACTTTGTGTCTCAGCTTTGTCCCTGTGGTAGCGCTGTCGAGTATAGCCTATGTTGCTACCGTTATGTGTCCGGCGCGCAAGTAGCACCTACGCCGTCACATCTCATGCGTTCTCGTTACTGTGCTTTTGTGATGAAAGACGCAGATTACCTTATCAAGACCTGGCATCCGGACTGTCATGCAGCCGAGTTTCGCGACGACATTATCGCAGGATTTAGCCACACCGAATGGCTCGGGCTGACCGTTTTTGAACAACAAACGGCAGACACAGAAAATATCGGCTATGTCAGCTTTGTTGCGCGATTTTCTGAACAAGGTAAAACAGGTGCAATTATCGAGCGCTCTCGTTTTTTAAAAGAAAACGGTCAGTGGTACTATATAGACGGTACACGCCCTCAAATTGGACGAAACGATACCTGCCCTTGTGGCTCCGGTAAAAAATTTAAAAAGTGCTGCGGCTAATCAACGCCCGACAGCATCAATTTTGCAAACATTCTCAACAGGATCACCGCTGCAAATGCATTCATTACAACGAAAAGTGCTGCGTACTATTTGTCCGGACCAAAAAGGTCTGATCGCGCGCATTACGAATATCTGTTACAAGCATGAACTGAACATCGTGCAGAACAATGAGTTCGTGGACCACCGGACCGGGCGCTTTTTTATGCGTACCGAACTGGAGGGTATTTTTAACGACGTCACGCTGCTTGCCGATCTGGATAGTGCCCTTCCAGATGGCTCCATTCGTGAATTAACACCAGCAGGACGCCGCCGTATCGTCATTTTGGTCACCAAGGAGGCACATTGTCTGGGTGACCTGTTAATGAAGGCCAATTATGGCGGGCTGGATGTTGAAATCGCCGCTGTGATCGGCAACCACGAGACGCTGCGACCTTTGGTTGAACGGTTTGATATCCCATTTGAGCTGGTCAGCCACGAAGGTTTAACGCGTGACGAACATGACCTGAAAATGGCCGACGCTATCGACGCGCACCAACCTGACTATGTCGTGCTGGCAAAATACATGCGCGTTCTGACGCCAACATTTGTTTCACGCTTCCCGAATAAGATTATCAATATTCACCATTCATTCCTGCCAGCGTTTATTGGCGCTCGCCCTTACCATCAGGCTTATGAGCGCGGTGTGAAGATCATCGGTGCGACAGCCCACTACGTGAATGATAACCTCGATGAAGGCCCAATCATTATGCAGGACGTAATTCATGTGGATCACACCTACACCGCGGAAGACATGATGCGTGCGGGCCGCGACGTTGAGAAAAATGTATTAAGCCGCGCGCTGTATCAGGTTCTGGCTCAACGCGTCTTTGTTTACGGTAACCGAACGATTATTCTGTAATCGATTGATAATTGAATTGGTTACCTTTACATCTTTACGCGTAAAAATCAGGCAACCAGTTCTTTTTTATCAACGGAATACTTTACAGGGGCGCATCATTTGATATGATGCGCCCCGCTTCCAACGGAAGCAGGCCAGTAACTAGCATTACCCCGTGGTGGGGTTCCCGAGCGGCCAAAGGGAGCAGACTGTAAATCTGCCGTCATCGACTTCGAAGGTTCGAATCCTTCCCCCACCACCATTCATTCCGATTGATTCATAAAATTAGTATACCCCTGGTGGGGTTCCCGAGCGGCCAAAGGGAGCAGACTGTAAATCTGCCGTCATCGACTTCGAAGGTTCGAATCCTTCCCCCACCACCATCACCTCATAAAGCACCTATATCAAATCCATCTGTTATGCCTCATATTCTGCCCAGACGGGAAGGATGAGAAGCTTCGACTAAGGTTCGATTCGAGCGTTAGCGAGAAAGCGTTGCCGCAGGCAACGACCCGAAGGGCGAAGCGCACCGCGCTGAGTAATCCTTCTCCCACCACCATCACCTCATAAAGCACCAGCATCCCATCCATCTGTAATGCCCCATACCCGACCCTCGATCAAGCCTCAATTCGGGTCGGCAATTTGCCTGATGCGCTATGCTTATCCGGCAATTAGTCGTAAAAAAACCCCGCCGGAGCAGGGTTTTGTCTTACACAGATAACCGATTAATGACGCGCACGAACAATCTGGTATTTGCGCGTCAGATATTCGACCGGAACGCTCCAGATGTGCACCAGACGCGAGAACGGGAACAACAGGAACAGCGTCATACCCAGGACCAGGTGCATACGGAAAATGAACGCGACGCCATCCAGATATTGAGATGCACCACCCTGGAAGGTCACCACTGTCTGCGCCCAGTTCACCAGCTTCATCATCTCGCTGCCGTCCATATGCTGGGCGGAGAACGGAATGGTCAGCAGGCCCAGCGCACACTGGATCACCAGCAGGGAGAGGATCAGAATGTCCGCTCCGGTAGTGGTCGCCCGCACACGTGGGCTGAACAGGCGGCGTTTCAGCAGCAGAACGCCGCCAATCAAACACATCACACCACTGGCACCACCCGCAAACATCGCCATCTTTTGTTTCACTTCAAGCGGCAGCCACGCTTCATACATCCAGTGTGGTGTCAGCATGCCAAGGAAGTGCCCGGCAAAAATCCCCAGGATCCCGATGTGGAACAGGTTTGACGCCAGGTTCATCCCTTTGCGATCCAGCATCTGACTGGAAGCCGCGCGCCAGGTATACTGCCCATAGTCATAACGCAGCCAACTGCCAATCAGAAAGACAGAACCCGCGATGTACGGATAGATGTCAAAGAAGAACGTATTCAGGAAGTGCATTATTGCTGTCCTCCGGTGGTGATATTCAGATACTGCGGCGCAACGGCCCCGGCAAAACGACGCTGGTGAGCGGAAATTTCCGACTCACCACACCCCTGATCGGCGAAGAATTTCACCTGCTCTTCTTCCCAGACCGCATCCAGGGCTTGTGGGGTATCGTCACGCGCTTCATCTGCAATTTTTTCAGCCACTTTATCGCTGTCGATAACGGTATTCGCCAGTTTTAACAGCAGATCGAACAGCACTGCATAACGGCTTTCACGCTGTTGCAAGCGAGCGCTGAGCAGCGCCAGAATCGGCGCGATATCCTGTAACCCCCCTAATGCTTCGCTTTTCGGCAACTGCGCAAGGTATTCCAGATACAGCGGCAGATGATCGGGAAGTTCGCGGCTGTCGAGCTGCAGACCGTGCTGTTCATACTGCGCCATCAGGTCAACCATAGCCTGACCACGATCGCGGGACTCGCCGTGTACATGTTCAAACAGCAACAACGAGGTGGCGCGGCCACGGTCAAACAGTTCGCTATAGCTTGCCTGCACATCCAGCATGTCCTGCGCGGTGAGATCGCGCAGGAAAATGCCCAGAGTCTGGGCATCCTCTTTATCCAGGTTCTCAGATGACGCGAGTGCATCGAAAAGTTCCTGCTGATGCTGCCACAAGGCAGCATCCGGGTACTCGAGCAGACGCGAAACAATGACAAGTTCAATCATTGGTGCGGCTCCGTTTTGCTGGTCACATCGACAGCGTCGATGCGGCGGCTGTTGAACAGATTGAATTTAGTATCAGAACCGTGGCAACCGTCACCGAAGGTAAAGCCACAACCGCTTTTCTCCGGGAACGCGTCACGCGCCAGTTCACGATGGCTGCTCGGTACCACGAAACGATCTTCGTAGTTAGCAATTGCCAGATAACGATACATTTCCTGTGCCTGCGCTTCGCTTAAGCCCACCTCTTCCAGCGCACGGGTATCAACTTTACCGTCAACGGTTTCCGCACGTTTGTAGTGACGCATCGCCAGCATACGTTTCAGCGCCAACAGTACCGGCTGAGTGTCGCCTGCGGTCAGCAGGTTCGCCAGGTACTGAACCGGGATACGCAGACTGTCAACGTCCGGCAGAATACCGTTGCTGCCCAGCTCGCCCGCATCGGCGGCAGACTGGATCGGTGACAAAGGCGGCACGTACCAGACCATCGGTAGCGTGCGGTATTCCGGATGCAGCGGCAGCGCCAGCTTCCAGTCCATCGCCATTTTGTAAACCGGCGACTGCTGTGCAGCATCAATGACGCTCAGCGGAATACCATCTTTCAGCGCTTGTTCAATAACAGCCGGATCGTTTGGATCGAGGAACACGTCCAGTTGACGCTGGTACAGATCTTTCTCGTGCTCCGTGCTTGCCGCACTTTCGATCGCATCTGCGTCATACAGCAGTACGCCGAGGTAACGAATACGGCCTACGCAGGTTTCGGAACAAACGGTCGGCTGACCGGCTTCGATACGCGGGTAGCAGAAAATGCACTTCTCAGATTTCCCGCTCTTCCAGTTGAAGTAGATCTTCTTATACGGGCAGCCAGTGATACACATACGCCAGCCGCGGCATTTCTCCTGGTCGATCAGCACGATGCCATCTTCTTCACGCTTGTAGATAGCGCCGCTTGGGCAGGTCGCCACGCACGCCGGGTTAAGGCAATGCTCACACAAACGCGGCAGATACATCATGAAGGTATTTTCGAACTGACCGTACATCGCCTTCTGCATGTTTTCGAAGTTTTGGTCTTTGGCGCGTTTTTCGAACTCGCCCCCCAGAATTTCTTCCCAGTTCGGACCGCTGGTGATTTTATCCATCCGCTGACCGGTGATCAGCGAACGCGGACGCGCAATCGGCTGCGCCTTACTGTCTGCTGGGGCGTTGTGCAACGTTTGGTAGTCAAAATCAAACGGCTCATAGTAATCATCCATGCCCGGCAGATGCGGGTTAGCAAAGATTTTACCCAGCAGCAATGCTTTGTTACCCATGCGCGGCTGCAGCTTGCCATTGATTTTACGGATCCAACCGCCCTTCCATTTTTCCTGGTTTTCCCAGTCGTTCGGGAAGCCAACGCCAGGCTTACTTTCGACGTTGTTGAACCAGGCGTACTCCATACCCTCACGGCTGGTCCAGACGTTTTTACAGGTCACTGAACAGGTGTGGCAGCCGATGCACTTATCGAGATTCAGCACCATGCCGACTTGTGAACGAATTTTCATTTTACGCTCTCCTGTACCTGGTCATTGCCTTCGCCATCCAACCAGTTAATGTTCTTCATCTTACGTACAACTACGAACTCATCGCGGTTTGAACCGACGGTACCGTAGTAGTTAAAGCCGTATGCCAGTTGCGCATAACCACCGATCATGTGAGTTGGTTTCGGCGTAATACGGGTTACCGAGTTGTGGATCCCGCCGCGCTGCTGGGTGATTTCAGAACCCGGCAGGTTAACAATACGTTCCT
Source organism: Citrobacter sp. Cb028 (assembly GCF_030336705.1). NCBI lineage: Bacteria > Pseudomonadati > Pseudomonadota > Gammaproteobacteria > Enterobacterales > Enterobacteriaceae > Citrobacter > Citrobacter sp. Cb028. The sequence goes on from NZ_JAOWCZ010000034.1 coordinate 1,657,433, forward strand.
GCGCGTGGTACATCATGGTCATCCCGGCCGGCACACGCTGGCTGACAACTGCACGCGCCGTCAGCGCCCCGTTGCTGTTGAAGACTTCGATCCAGTCGTTATCTTCGATACCCAGATCCTTCGCATCAACTTCACTCATCCACACAATCGGACCACCGCGAGACAGCGTCAGCATCAGCAGGTTGTCGCTGTAGGTGGAGTGGATCCCCCATTTCTGGTGCGGCGTCAGGAAGTTGAGCGCTTTTTCCGGGTTACCGTTAGACTTCTCGCCGATCACCGCTTTCACCGAACGGGTGTCGATTGGCGGACGATACACCAGCAGGCTCTCACCGAAGTCACGCATCCACTGGTGATCCTGATACAACTGCTGGCGACCAGACAGCGTACGCCATGGGATCAGCTCATGAACGTTGGTATAACCGGCGTTATAAGACACATGTTCATCTTCCAGACCTGACCAGGTCGGACTGGAGATAATTTTGCGCGGCTGCGCCTGGATGTCGCGGAAACGAATTTTTTCGTCTTCTTTATTCAGCGCCAGATGCGTATGGTCACGACCGGTAAATTCACTCAGCGCCGCCCAGGCTTTAACGGCAACCTGACCGTTAGTTTCCGGAGCCAGCGTCAGGATCATCTCAGCAGCATCAATTGCGGTATCCAGCATCGGTTGGCCTTTCGCCGGACCGTCAGCCTTGGTGTAGTTGAGCTTACGCAGCAGATCCATTTCGCTCTGGGTGTTCCAGGCAATCCCTTTACCGCCGTTACCGATTTTTTCCATCAGCGGACCGATGGAGGTGAAACGCTCGTACGTTGCCGGATAATCACGCTCAACGGTCATGATGTGCGGTGCCGTAACACCTGGAATCAGGTCGCATTCCCCTTTTTTCCAGTCCTTCACGTCCAGCGGCTGCGCCAGTTCAGCGGCGGAGTCGTGCTGAATCGGCAGCGTAACGACGTCGGTTTCTTTACCGAGGTGGCCCACACAAACTTCAGAGAATTTCTTGGCGATGGCTTTATAGATTTCCCAGTCGCTCTTCGATTCCCAGGCCGGGTCAACGGCCGCAGACAGAGGATGAATAAACGGATGCATATCCGAGGTATTCATGTCGTCTTTTTCATACCAGGTAGCGGTCGGCAGCACGATATCGGAATACAGACAGGTACTCGACAGGCGGAAGTCCAGCGTAACGACCAGATCCAGTTTGCCGTCCAGTCCGTTATCCTGCCATTCCACTTCTTCTGGCTTCACGCCGCTCTGCTGGCCGAGATCTTTGCCCTGAATACCATGTTCAGTACCCAGCAGATACTTGAGCATGTACTCGTGGCCTTTACCGGAAGAACCGAGCAGGTTTGAACGCCAGATAAACAGGTTACGCGGATGGTTTTTACCGTTTTCCGGCTGCTCTGCCGCAAAGCGAATAGAACCTTCTTTCAGGGATTTAACGGTGTAGTCTACCGGCGTCATACCTGCTTTCTGCGCTTCTTTCGCGATATACAGCGGGTTAGTCCCTAACTGCGGCGCCGACGGTAACCAGCCCATACGTTCAGCGCGAACGTTAAAGTCAATCAAATGACCGCTATAGCGGGATTTGTCTGCCATTGGGGACAGCAGTTCCTGCGCAGTCACCGTCTCATAGCGCCATTGGCTGGAGTGGTTATAGAAGTAGGAGGTACTGTTCATATGACGAGGCGGACGCTGCCAGTCAAGAGCAAACGCCAGCGGCTGCCAGCCGGTTTGCGGACGCAGTTTTTCCTGCCCTACGTAGTGGGCCCAGCCGCCGCCGCTCTGGCCGATACAGCCACAGAACACCAGCATATTGATCAGGCCACGATAGTTCATATCGAGGTGGTACCAGTGGTTCAAACCGGCGCCGACGATAATCATCGAACGACCGTGCGTTTTATCTGCGTTATCCGCAAATTCACGGGCGATGCGTACAATCTGAGAACGTGATACGCCTGTAATTTTTTCTGCCCACGCTGGCGTGTACGCTTTCACGTCATCGTAACTGGTCGCGCAGTTTTCATCGTTCAGACCACGTTCCAGGCCGTAGTTGGCCATAGTCAGATCGTAAACGGTGGTCACCAGCGCCGTAGATCCATCGGCCAGTTGCAGGCGTTTAACGGGCAATTTATGCAGCAGAATGTTTTCCAGTTCGACTTTACTGAAGTGCTCGGTGCCTTCGCCACCAAAGTACGGGAAGCCCACTTCAGCGATATCATCCTGGCTACCCAGCAGGCTGAGCTGCAGTTCAGTTTCATCACCGGACGTGCCATCGCGCTGCTCAAGGTTCCATTTGCCTTTTTCGCCCCAACGGAAACCAATTGAACCGTTTGGCGCAACCATTTCGCCGTTGCTGTTAATAGCGACAGTTTTCCATTCCGGGTTATTTTCCTGGCCCAGAGAGTCAACCAGATCCGCAGCACGCAGCATACGACCAGCAGCATAGTAGCCGTCGCGCTCTTCGAGCATCACCAGCATTGGCATGTCGGTATAACGACGAACGTAGTCGGTGAAATATTGGCTCGGGTTATCGAGGTGGAACTCGCGCAGCATGACATGACCCATCGCCATTGCCATCGCCGCATCGGTTCCCTGCTTCGGAGCCAGCCACAGGTCGCACAGTTTGGCGATTTCTGCGTAGTCCGGGGTAATTGCTACTGTTTTGGTGCCTTTGTAACGAACTTCAGTAAAGAAGTGCGCATCCGGGGTACGGGTCTGCGGTACGTTAGAGCCCCATGCCAGAATGTAGCTGGAGTTATACCAGTCGGCAGATTCCGGTACGTCGGTCTGCTCGCCCCAGGTCTGCGGGGAAGCTGGCGGCAGGTCACAGTACCAGTCATAGAAGCTCAGGCAGGTCCCGCCAATCAGCGACATATAACGTGCGCCGGACGCATAAGAAACCATCGACATCGCGGGGATCGGCGAGAAGCCTGCGACGCGGTCAGGACCATAGGTTTTGATGGTGTAAACGTTAGATGCGGCAATCAGCTCATTCACTTCCTGCCAGGAAGAACGAACGAATCCACCACGACCACGCGCTTGTTTGAAGCTTTTTGCTTTATCGGCGTCTTCGATAATGGATGCCCATGCATCTACCGGATCGCTGTGCAGTCTTTTTGCTTCACGCCACATCTTCATCAGACGTTTACGCATCAGCGGGTATTTCAGACGGTTAGCGCTGTAGAGATACCATGAATAGCTTGCACCACGCGGGCAGCCGCGAGGCTCGTGGTTGGGCATATCTGGACGAGTGCGTGGGTAGTCAGTTTGCTGGGTTTCCCAGGTCACCAGACCATTTTTCACATAGATTTTCCAGCTGCATGAGCCAGTGCAGTTTACACCGTGGGTTGAACGCACGATTTTGTCATGCTGCCAACGCTGGCGGTATCCATCCTCCCAGTCCCTGTTGGTATTGAGAAGCTGGCCGTGCCCATCGGCAAAGGTTTCGCCCTTCTGCTTGAAGTAGCGAAACCGGTCCAGGAATTTACTCATCGGTTTTCTCCTGTAGGAGCCTGACGGCTCTCTGATAAATCGACATTGCTTGATTGAGAGCGAAGGTAACGCTCTGAAAGGGCGTGAGAATTGATAACGATCAAGGCAGGCAGGGATGAAAATTAAGGGTCGATTTTCACATACCCCCTTAGTGGGATATCGATAAATCAATCAACATATTGAATTTTATTGAGTTTTTTAAACTCACTTATCATACAAATGTTAAATTCTTTATAAGTGGGTATTAAGGGGTATCCCCCCTGTTTAGCATATTACGAGCACCGTTCTAACAGGCTGTTGTCGCGTCACAATATAAAAGTATGTTGTAACTAATGGCGGGCAAAAAAAAGCGCGGTCTAACACCGCGCAATGGATAATCAACAGTTACTACTTTTTTACTTTTTAGAATGACGTCCGTACACCGCCCAGGTGATAACCACACAGGCGACATAGAAGATCAGGAATACTTTCATCGCATCGACCGGAGAGCCAGTTAATGCCAGGGACGTACCGAATGCTTTCGGGATAAAGAAGCCACCGATCGCACCAATAGCTGAGATAAAACCCAGCGCCGCCGCGGTGTCGGTCGCCGCCTCGCGCATCGCTTTCTCTTCTGAACCGCCTTCAGCTTTCACTCTGTCCATCGTCAGCTTGCGAAAGATAACAGAGATCATCTGGAAGGTTGAACCACTCCCCAGACCAGCCGTCAGGAACAGCGCCAGGAATACCGCAAAGAAGGCGATAAAGTTGCCACCGACACCGTTTGATGGCAGCGTCAGGAACAGTAAGGCACTGAAAATAGCCATCAGCACGAAGTTCACCAGCGTTACGCGGGTCCCCCCCAGTCGGTCAGAGATTGCGCCGCCTGCTGAACGTGCCAGGGCGCCAATCAACGGTCCAAAGAAGGCGTAATGCAGGATCTGTACCTCAGGAAACTGCGTTTTTGACAGCATCGCGAAACCGGCAGAGAAACCGATAAATGAACCGAAGGTTGCCAGATACAGCAGGCTCATAATCCACAGGTGCCCGCGTTTCAGCACCGGCAATTGCTCTTTCAGCGAAGCTTTTGAGGTTGCCAGTTCATTCATACCAAACCATGCGGCCAGCGTTAATACAGCCAGGAACGGGACCCAAATCCATGCGGCGTTTGCCAGATACAGCTGCGTACCATCCGGTTGTTCAACACCCTGGCTGCCAAATGCGGCAAAGATTGACAGTGAAACCACCAGCGGAGCGACTAACTGCATCACGCTGACGCCCATGTTACCCAGACCACCGTTCAGACCCAGCGCGCCGCCCTGTTTCTGTTTTGGAAAGAAGAAGCTGATGTTTGCCATGCTGGAGGCAAAGTTCGCACCGGCAAAACCGCACAACAGCGAGATAATGATAAAGGTACTAAATGGCGTGGAGGTATCCTGCACCGCAAAACCTAACCATACGCAAGGAATGATCAGGATACCGGTGCTGAACGCCGTCCAGCGACGTCCACCAAACAGGGGGACCATAAAGGAGTACGGTACACGCAGCAGCGCGCCGGACACCGAAGGTAATGCCGTCAGCATGAACAGTTGTTCAGTGGTGAAATCAAATCCGACTTTCGGTAAGTTCACCGCCACGGCGCTAAATAACATCCACACGCAAAACGCCAGCAGCAAGCAAGGGACGGAAATCCACAGGTTACGGCTGGCGATTCGATGACCACGCTGCTGCCAGAAGGCGGGATCTTCCGGCCGCCATTCAGTAATTACAGCTCCAGATGCCCTTTCCGGGGCAGATGAGTGACTCATAGACACCTCTGATACTTGTTTCGATGCCTGCCACATTAGGGTTTACAGCTGGAGGTAAGTTGATATAAATCAAAGGAAAAGGTGTCATTATTGATGCCTGAAATTTATCATCATCCTAAATGAGTACATAACTTCGATAAAAAAGATGTGGTTTTTCACGCTTCTGTCGTCCCCTACTCCCCCTCGTTTAGGATCTCTCCCTCTGGCGGCAATTAAGGGGTAGCCCGTTTGAGGTATGGGTATACTCCAGTGTATCGCCGAGAATAACGCCACTGCCTGCAGCAGAATCGTCATTCAATAAGGTTTTCGGTTTTACGAAAACCCGAAGGAACAAGTCACCATGTTTAAACGTTGTCTTTCCCCGCTTACGCTGGTCAACCAGGTGGCGCTGATTGTTTTATTGTCTACTGCCATCGGCGTGGCGGGTATGGCAGTCTCTGGCTGGCTGGTTCAGGGCGTTCAGGGTAGCGCGCATGCAATCAACAAAGCGGGATCGCTACGCATGCAAAGCTATCGCCTGCTGGCGGCCATACCGCTGGACGCCAACGATCAACCATTGCTGGATGAAATGGAGCAAACGGCGTTTAGCCCGGAATTGACGCGTGCCGCGCAGCGTGACGGACAACAGGCGCAGTTAAAAGCCTTACAGGATTACTGGCACACCAAACTTGCACCGGGGCTTGCGCATGCGCAAACGCCCGATGCGGTAGCGCAGGATGTCAGGCGCTTTGTGGGCGGACTGGATAAGCTGGTCACCGCCTTTGACCATACCACCGAGTTACGCATTGAACGCGTCGTTCTGCTGCATCGCCTGATGGCCGTATTTATGGCGTTGCTGCTGGTCTTCACCATTATCTGGCTGCGCGTGCGCCTGTTACAGCCGTGGAAACAACTGCTGGCGATGGCGCGAGCCGTCAGTCAACGTGATTTTACCCAACGCGCACATATCAGTGGACGTAATGAGATGGCAGCGCTGGGCTCGGCGCTGAATAATATGTCGGAAGAACTGGCCGAAAGTTACGCGGTGCTGGAACAGCGGGTACAGGAGAAAACGGCGGGTCTGGAGCACAAAAATCAGATCCTCTCTTTCCTGTGGCAAGCCAACCGCCGCCTGCACTCTCAGGTGCCGTTGTGCGAACGCCTCTCTCCGGTACTGAACGGTCTGCAAAATTTGACCCTGCTGCATGATATTGAACTGCGGGTCTATGACCTGGAAGATGAAGATAATCATCAGGAATTTACCTGCCAGTCCAATGTCAGCTGTGATGAGAAAGGCTGCCATTTGTGTCCGCGCGGTACGCTACCCGCCATTGACGGCGGTATCACACTGAAATGGCGGCTAACCGACGCCCATACTCAGTATGGTATCCTGCTCGCGACTTTGCCGTACGGACGCCATCTCAGCCACGATCAGCAGCAACTGGTTGATACCCTGGTTGAGCAACTGACCGCAACGCTTGCACTCGACAGGCATCAGGAGCGTCAGCAGCAGTTGATCGTGATGGAAGAGCGTGCCACCATTGCGCGCGAACTTCATGATTCTATTGCACAATCGCTCTCCTGTATGAAGATGCAGGTGAGCTGTTTGCAGATGCAGGGCGATGCGCTTTCAGATAACTGCCGCGAGCTACTCAGTCAGATTCGTAACGAGCTAAACGCTTCCTGGGCGCAACTGCGCGAACTGTTAACGACCTTCCGTTTACAGCTGACGGAACCTGGATTGAGACCGGCGCTGGAAGCCAGCTGTCAGGAATACAGCGCGCGTTTTGGCTTTACGGTTAAGCTGGATTATCAGCTGCCACCGCGTCTGGTCCCTTCGCATCAGGCGATTCACCTGCTACAAATTGCGCGCGAAGCCCTGAGCAACGCCCTCAAACACTCTCAGGCCGATGAAGTAGTCGTGACGGTGGTGCAAAATGGTAAGCAGGTCAAACTAACAGTGCAAGATAACGGCTGCGGCGTACCGGAAAACGCCGAACGCAGTAACCACTACGGCATGATAATCATGCGCGACCGTGCGCAGAGCTTGCGCGGCGATTGCCGTGTACGCCGTCGCGAGACAGGCGGTACTGAAGTTGCTGTCACTTTTATTCCCGAAACAAACTTCACAGAAGTCCAAGGAGATACCCATGAGTAATCTGGAACCGGCAACCATCCTGTTGATCGACGATCATCCGATGCTGCGAACCGGTGTAAAACAGCTTGTCAGCATGGCGCCCGATATCACCGTTGTCGGCGAAGCCAGCAATGGTGAGCAGGGTATCGAGCTGGCAGAATCCCTTGATCCCGATCTGATCCTTCTTGATCTCAACATGCCCGGCATGAACGGTCTGGAAACACTCGACAAGCTGCGTGAGAAATCACTGTCAGGCCGTATCGTCGTGTTTAGCGTATCCAACCATGAAGAAGACGTGGTTACTGCACTGAAGCGCGGTGCCGACGGTTATCTACTGAAAGATATGGAGCCGGAAGATTTGCTGAAAGCATTGCAGCAAGCGGCTGCCGGTGAAATGGTGCTGAGCGAAGCCTTAACGCCGGTTCTGGCCGCCAGCCTACGCGCCAATCGTGCAACGTCCGACCGTGATGTTACCCAACTGACGCCGCGCGAACGCGATATTCTTAAGCTCATCGCCCAGGGCCTGCCTAACAAGATGATCGCCCGCCGCCTGGACATCACCGAAAGCACGGTAAAAGTTCACGTGAAGCATATGCTGAAGAAAATGAAGCTCAAATCACGTGTTGAAGCCGCGGTATGGGTGCACCAGGAACGTATTTTCTGATAACGCGCGCATGCGTCATTGTTAACGAGGATCATTTTCCGAAACGGTAGTAAACGGTTCGGTCAGTGATAGCGTGATCTCATTGGAAGAGACACGCTGGCCCTGCTCATCTTCTACCACCACAGACAACCGCCAGCGGTTCGTCGCACCTTCTCTGCTGTCCCACTTCGGCATAATAATCGTCCAGCCCTGCGCGCTTCGGTTATTGCTGCCAGCCGTTAAGCTCAACGCCTGAGGATCGCCCTGCCAAGTCAGGTGGCGGATCCCATGCAAACTACGCACCTGCAGCTTCAGCGCCACCGTCTCTCCCGGTTTGAGATCCCAGGGCGGCGTGGCCAAAAATACCGACAGCGTTTTACGCTGGCGATACTCCAGCGTCGGCAAATTGTTACGCTGCGGATCGTCATAACGACTGCCGCGCAGTGAACGGCTGTTCGCCACCTCACTGACCATCAACTGTTTTTTTAACGGCACGCCAAAACGGTAACTAAGCGTTAAGCCGAGGTTATTCTGGCTAATGCCGCTTTCACCCTGCTTATGCTGCGCTGTCACCGTGATTAGCGGCACCGGTGTATAGCTCAGCCCGAGGTTCACCGCCACCGGATTGTGATACCCGGTTCCCGAATGAAATAGATCCACCCGGTCGCCAAAATACTGTTCCACGCTGACGCTGGTATTGAGATGTTGATAGAACGGCATCCGCATTTGCGCGGTCAGATCGTAGCCGCGGGCCATCCGTTGTTGCTGGGTTGCAAAACGATCCTGCCAGGAAGACAACGGTTGATAATAGTTAGCGGATAAGCGCAAATATTCGCCCCATGCCTCCGCGCCGAGGCCTCCCCGGGGCAGATTTTCATCCAGTAAGTTGTCATAAAAGGTGTTGTAACCCAGTAACCAACCGTCGCGTACCCAACGTTGCCCAATCCCCGCATTACTGACTAAGCCGTCGTCCTGTTGCGTCACTCCTAGCTGGCTCCAGGTAAGATAACGTTGGTTGTCCTGCCACGGCACAAACCAGCTTCCCCGACTCCCGGTAAAACTGCCTTCGTTATCAACTTGCAACCCGATGCTGGCGTTTCCCCAGGGAGAGAGCCAGGATTCCAGTTGCTGATTCACCTGTTCGCTGACCGTATCTCGCACCTGGCCAAACGCGAACTGCTTCGCCTGTTCACCGGTATCAAGCCCGTTATCAGTCATGCTGGCTTCACCAAACGCTTTGACCATTTCGGCAAAATGCTTTTCGCCTGCCCGCGACTCCGGGGCCATGCCAAGATCGGGCAAGCCATCACTATTGTTATCGAAAGGGTTTTCAGCCTGGTGCACAAAGGACGACTGCACGTTAGCAGTACCGCCTGCCAGCGGCAAGAGTGCGAATACAGCAAGAGAAGAACAGATAATACGGCTCAAATCGTTAGTGGTTTCTTACATCAATTAGCCACAGTGGCATACTTATCTTAAACCATAACGTTTTCAGCGTTGATTTTCAGCCCCTCCCCCTTTTTTCGGCATTATCCTGGCATTGAGAAATAGGTGTAACATACGTGTCGGTTATTAACGCTTACATGCAGTAACAGGAGTAAAAATGCAAAAGATAGTGATCGTCGCGAACGGAGCGGCTTATGGAAGCGAATCGTTATTTAACAGCCTGCGTCTGGCTATCGCCCTGCGCGAACAGGAAGCCGCTCTCGACCTGCGTCTGTTTTTAATGTCTGACGCCGTAACCGCAGGATTACGTGGTCAGAAACCCGCGGAGGGCTACAATATTCAGCAAATGCTGGAGATCCTGACAGCGCAAAATGTTCCGGTAAAACTGTGCAAAACCTGCACCGATGGTCGTGGGATCACGGCGCTGCCGTTAATTGATGGAGTGGCCGTCGGCACGCTGGTAGAACTGGCTCAATGGACGCTGGCTGCAGATAAAGTGTTGACCTTCTGATATACCGTTTTCAGGCAAGCGCACTGAAAGTGTCGATAATTTCCGGATTTAATATTTGATGGGCGCGGTTTCGTTGAACGTTAGCACGCCCGTTCAACCCTTTTGAGGTGTTTTGTCACTTTTGTTTAATCGTTATGCCATTTTTTGATCAAAATCAGCATCCTGTTGCTCCCCCTTTGGTGTTATGCAATGAGTGAAATGTGAACAACATCACGCAGCACTTTCGACAGAAAGTACGTTGTTTTCAAGAACGGGGTGAAAAATGGCATTAGTGAAGGCAAGTTTAAAGTTATTTGGTGGCGATACGGTGGTTGTGCGCTGTTCCGAGCGCTGTCACATCCATCTGATGAGCGAAAAAAAACACGTCAAAGACACGCAGTCCGACATCTTAAGCGTGCAGGATCGTGATAATGCATGGTTGACCGTGCCCTATACCGGCGTCTGGAACGTGCTGATCGACAGCCACAGTCAGTCGCTTGAGCATTCGATAAGTTATATTGCAGCCTAAGCGTGACATGCCCGAAAAGCACCTGGCTTTCGGGCATACAATTCCACGCCGGGTTCAGGCAAACCCTGGCCGCATAACGCCTTCCGGCAGGTTCTCTCCCAACAATCGTTTGACCGTGATCACCAGATCATTAAGACAATCATCCTGCATCCCCAGCTTGACCAGCTCTTGTTCCAGCGAGAACAGATACTGGGCATTGGTGCCTAAAGGTCCGCTGGCCGCGGCAATAAGCGGCGCGATCACCTGCGCGCGCGTGTCTGACTCAAACAGCGGATGGCGCGGATCCATAATAAACACCAGCGCGTTCACCGTACGGCCGTCATCAAGCGCCAGCTGGCACCAGGTCGGCAGATAGCATCCGGTGATCATTTCTCGCTTCCACAACAGAGAAAGCTCTTGTTCCAGCGACGCGTCCGGCAAGCGGTAGGCCACACCGGTGGTACGTCCGCCCTCTTTCAGGGCCAGCATGCGGCCTGGCTGACACGCCGTTCCTCGCCCCGCCGTCAGGCGCAGACAAAATGCACGGTGCCAGCCGACTAATGTGCCGGTACAGGACTCTTCAAACTCTAAGGCCGGGTTCCACATCAACGATCCATAACCGAAGATCCACACCGGTCCATCATCTGGTCGACAAGCGAGCGTAGCGGCCAGTGAGGCTGCACGTTGTTCCGCTGACCAGAGTAGTGATTCTTCAATAGCACCAAATGCCGTCTTACAGTCGGCATTCAATAAAAAATCACGCGTTAACACCTTACACCTCCGCCACTGCTGCTTCCCTGCGACAACTTTTTTGACGCCTTCCGGGCTTTTTTACTGCTCATTTTGAAACCAATAGCTGGACAATAGGCAATTCACCGCTCGCTTGCAAGCCAGTAACCGCGCGGCGTAGCACGATTCGCTAACGCCTGATGCAAGCGAGTTTATAAAGGCATTATAATTGATACTGTTACGTCTTTTTATGCCATTTACCATCATCACCTTTTTGGTAATCATTTTTAACCGCGGCCCACGCGACCTTATGTGCAGTCTCTTCTCGGGTGGCATCGTCACGTCGATCAGATTTGTCTTTATACTGTTCCCAGGCGCTGTTGAAAGCTTCTTTATAAATGTCCTGAGCATGGGCTGGCAGAACGTGCTGCACGCTGTCAGGCAGATCGCTTTTAGATTTATAAGGCATTGTGAACTCCTCTTTTTAGGCTAAACCTTAAGTGTGGTTAACAATGCGGCGAGACGCCAATAATGGACATTTTTAGAAATTTTCTTTACCTAACCCTTTGTTAATTAAACAGTCTATAAACAAGAAATTGGTTTTTGGCCGCTTTGAGAGGGAAAACAGGTGATGTAGTAAAATTTCGTAAAATGTCACCTACAAAACCACGTTTTCTGTTATTTTTTACATTCTTTAATACTTTTTATAATTATAAATACCTGCAGAGATGGAGAATTAATGCAATGACACAAGCACATGAGGCGGTAAAAACCCGCCACAAGGAGACCTCTCTCGTCTTCCCGATTTTGGCGCTGGTAGTCCTGTTCTTCTGGGGGAGCAGTCAGTCACTACCAGTGGTCATCGGTATTAATGCGCTGGCCCTTATTGGTATATTAAGCAGCGCATTCAGCGTTGTCCGTCATGCGGACGTATTAGCGCATCGACTTGGCGAACCCTACGGGTCGCTGATCCTCAGTTTGTCCGTTGTTATTCTTGAAGTCAGCTTAATCTCCGCATTAATGGCAACCGGCGATGCCGCACCTACGCTCATGCGCGATACGCTGTATTCAATCATTATGATCGTAACCGGGGGTCTGGTCGGTTTTTCATTACTATTAGGTGGCCGTAAATTTGCCACTCAGTATATGAACCTATTTGGTATTAAGCAGTATTTAATCGCCCTGTTCCCACTGGCCATTATTGTACTGGTATTCCCGATGGCGTTGCCGGGGGCAAATTTCACTACCGCGCAGGCGCTGTTGGTGGCGTTAATTTCTGCGGCGATGTACGGCGTATTTTTGCTGATTCAAACTAAAACGCACCAAAGTCTGTTCATTTACGAGCATGAAGACGAGGGTGACGACGACGACCCGCATCACGGTAAGCCGTCAGCGCACAGCAATATGTGGCACGCCGCCTGGCTTATCATTCATCTGATCGCTGTTATCGCCGTGACCAAGATGAACGCCAGCCCGCTTGAGACCTTGCTGACTGAACTGAATGCGCCAGTCGCATTTACGGGTTTCCTGGTCGCGTTACTGATCCTCTCGCCTGAAGGACTGGGCGCACTGAAAGCGGTTCTGAGCAATCAGGTACAGCGGGCAATGAATTTATTCTTCGGTTCGGTATTAGCCACAATTTCGCTGACCGTACCGGTGGTGACGCTGATTGCATGGGCAACCGGGAATGATTTGATGTTTGCGCTGGGTGCGCCAGAGATGATTGTGATGGTTTCATCACTGGTTCTGTGTCAGATCTCTTTCTCCACCGGACGCACCAATGTGCTTAACGGTGCAGCGCATCTGGCACTGTTTATCGCCTATCTGATGACAATATTTGCCTGATTATTATTTTAGACGTACCCCACGGTCCTCTTCAGGGCCGTTTTCTTTTCTGTCGATATAACACAATCGATGGCGCGTCTGGTGCCTGACGGCGACCTTTATACCCTTTTCAAATAGCAGGCCGGAGGGAAATTCCGGCCTGTCACATTCTCTTAGTTCTCGGTATCCAGCTCGTCGAAGCTTTTCACCAGGTCATCAATCGCTTTAATCTGCGTCAGGAACTGTTCCAGCTTCGCCAGCGGCAGCGCGGATGGGCCATCGCATTTCGCATTGGCTGGATCCGGATGCGCTTCAATAAACAGACCTGCCAGACCAACCGCCATACCGGCACGCGCCAGTTCGGTAACCTGCGCACGACGACCGCCGCTTGCTGCGCCAAACGGATCGCGGCACTGCAGCGCATGGGTAACGTCAAAAATCACCGGTGAGTTGCCGGAGACTTTCTTCATCACGCTGAAGCCCAGCATGTCCACAACCAGGTTGTCATAACCAAAGTTCGCACCACGGTCGCACAGAATAACCTTATCGTTGCCGCCTTCATGGAATTTATCCACGATGTTGCCCATCTGAGCTGGGCTGATGAACTGCGGTTTCTTCACGTTGATTACGGCACCGGTTTTCGCCATCGCTTCCACCAGATCGGTCTGACGAGCAAGGAATGCCGGAAGCTGAATCACATCCACCACATCAGCAACAGGCTGTGCCTGGCTGGCTTCGTGAACGTCGGTGATCACTTTTACGCCAAAAGTCTGTTTCAGTTCTTGGAAGATTTTCATCCCTTCTTCAAGGCCCGGTCCACGGTAAGAGTGGATGGAAGAACGGTTGGCTTTATCAAAGGAGGCTTTAAACACGTAAGGGATACCCAGCTTTTGAGTAACGGTTACGTAGTGCTCACAAATGCGCATCGCCAGATCGCGGGATTCCAGCACGTTCATTCCGCCAAACAGCACGAACGGCAGGTCATTTGCCACGTTGATGTCGCCAATGCTAACCACTTTTTGTTTCATAGGATCGCCTTAAACGGTAGGTAAAGTGTGATTAATCAATGCAATACAATTTGTTTGTGCGAAATAGTATTAATTTGCGCACGAATCATTTCGCTGATCGGGTCTTCCGGACACTGTTCAACGAAATAACTTAAATCTGTCAGCGCAACATGTTCGCACTCGAGTTGCGCGTATATTAAACCACGATCGCGAATTTCATACGGATCTTCAGGATTAAACTGCAATAGTGCTTCACTGGCACGCAGCGCCAGCTCCATTTGCCGCTCTTCCATCAGTGATGATTTCAGCGTGTCGAGCAGTTTGCGGATCACTTCCGCGTTATCCGCCTCATCCAGGTCTTCGTTAAACAGCTCCGCGACCGGGCTGATGTTCCCCTTCAACCACACTTCCAGCGTGTGCTCATTTAACGTTTCGCCATTGAATGGATTGATTAGCCACATTTCACCATCGAGCGACTCAATACGAAGGATCAGTTGCGTCGGGAAAATCACCGGTACCAGCGGCAGCTCCAGTCTGTTGGCAATCCACAATAAGATCGCCCCCAGAGACACGGCGCTGCCCTGCCGATTTTTCAGTACCTGGTCAAGCCAGAGTGCATCAGAAAGACGATAGACGCCGTGGGTATCCGTAAATCCCCATTCGCCGTAAAAAAGTGCCAGCAGTTTTTCCAGTTGCTCATCCTGAGACAGGAGCTGGCTAATTTCTTCTTGCGCCAGACTGACCAGACGTTCCAGTTCGTCGTAGACAGTTTGTGTTGGAAAATCCAGACGGATAGACTCCGACGCCAGGATCATCCCATCACACAATGGCGCTTTATTAAATTCGAAATCAGCTAACGACCTCATGCTTACCCCAGTAACGGTATTTTTGTGGTGGCGAGTTTAATGATGATGTACAGCACCACCAGCGCCAGCGGAAATGCGACTAATCGCGCCTGCTGACTGCGCGCCCGACGATTATCGAGCGCAATAAAACCCAAAACGATGTAAATGATAACCCCAAACAGCTTTTCAGTCAGCCATGTCCCGTGCTCAGTGAATGGCAGGATGTGCGCTTTAACCATTAGCGCCACGCCGCTGAGTAATAAAACGGTATCCACAACCGGTGGCACAATGCGCGTCCAGCGTGCGCAGGCAAGACGCGAGTCGGTGTAACGCCACCAAAAACGCAGCGTCAGCAAGCCAACGGAAAGCGCAATACTGATGAGATGAATGTTGAGTAACACACTGAAGGTACTCATGATGGGATGCGTCCAAGCGTAATTCGCTCGTTGCCGCCATAATCACGGCAGGTTTCAACCGCCTGGTAACCCGCACGAGTAAAGACGTCCCGGACGGCCTGCCCCTGCTGCCAGCCATGTTCCAGCAACAGATAGCCGCCGGGCGTTAACACGCGCTGAGACTGGTCAATGATATGCACAATATCCGCCAGTCCCCGATCGCCCGCCACCAGTGCCGACAAAGGTTCAAAGCGTACATCGCCTTGCGCCAGGTGCGGATCCTGTTCGTCGATATACGGCGGATTACTGACAATCATGTCAAACTGCTGTCCCTGCAAAGCGCTGAACCAGTTGCTTTGCAGCACGCAAACATTGTCGATGCCGAGATGCTGTTTGTTGCGAGTGGCCAGCGCAACAGCATCCGGCATGCGGTCAACCGCCGTTACTGCGCAATCCGGACGCTCGGTTGCCAGCGCCAGCGCAATGGCGCCCGTGCCGGTTCCCAAGTCGAGAATGCGGCACGCTGAGGTCGGCAGGCGAGCCAGCGCCTGTTCCACCAGACACTCAGTATCCGGACGAGGGATAAGCGTAGCCGGAGACACAAACAGCGGCAGCGACCAGAACTCCCGCACGCCGGTTAAATGCGCCACCGGCTCACCCTGCAGACGGCGCTCCAGTAATGTGTCGAGCTGTTGACGCTGCGCCTCGGTTAATACCGTTTCACCGAAAGCCAAAATAAAGGTGCGTCCCTTACCGGTAACAAACTCGAGCAAAATCTCGGCGTCACGGCGCGGGCTTTCACTTGCCTGTAATTGACTTATCGCTTCACGCAGCCAGTGCTGATAATCCATTAATCCTGCTCGGACAACGCCGCCAGTTGGTCGGCCTGGTATTCCTGGACAATTGGCTCAATGAGCATATCCAGTTTGCCTTCCATCGCTTCATCCAGACGGTAGAGCGTCAGGTTAATGCGGTGATCGGTCACGCGACCCTGCGGGAAATTATAGGTACGGTTGCGATCGCTGCGATCGCCACTGCCCAACAGATTGCGACGCTCAGAGGCTTCTGCCTGTTGACGTCTTGCCACTTCGGCGGCACGAATTCGCGCCCCCAGCACCGACATCGCTTTCGCTTTGTTTTTATGCTGCGAACGTTCGTCCTGGCATTCCACTACGATACCGGTCGGCAAGTGGGTAATACGGATTGCGGAGTCGGTGGTGTTAACGTGCTGACCCCCTGCGCCTGATGAGCGGAAGGTATCAATACGCAGATCGGCCGGGTTGATGTCCGGCAGTTCGGCATCTGGTAGTTCCGGCATGACCGCGACCGTACAGGCAGAAGTGTGAATACGGCCCTGTGACTCCGTCGCAGGTACGCGCTGCACACGATGCCCACCGGACTCAAATTTCAGTCGACCGTACACGCCTTCACCGCTAATTTTGGCAATGACTTCTTTAAACCCGCCATGTTCGCCTTCGCTGGCGCTCATGATCTCTACCCGCCAGCGACGCGATTCAGCGTAACGGCTGTACATGCGGAACAGATCGCCGGCAAACAGCGCGGCCTCATCACCACCGGTTCCCGCACGCACTTCGAGGAAGGCGTTACGTTCGTCATCAGGATCTTTAGGCAACAGCAGAACCTGCAGATGTTGCTCCAGCTGCTCGCATTTATCTTTTGCTTCACGCAGTTCATCCTGCGCCATTTCACGCATTTCAGGATCGTCGAGCATCATCTGAGCCGTCTCGATATCTTCCTGAACCTGTCGCCAGTCCGTAAAACAGCGAGATACATCGCTTAATTGCGCATATTCGCGCGACAGTGCACGAAAGCGTTCCTGGTCTGCGATAGTACCCGCATCCCCGAGCAGCGCCTGAACTTCTTCATGGCGTTCATGCAGGGCTTCCAGTTTGGCAACGATAGAAGGCTTCATAGGCGTAAATGCACCCTGTAAAAAATAAGATTGGTGTGCTGCTACTCCAGCCCGAGGCTGTCGCGCAGAATATTCAGGCGTTCACTATCCCCGTCACGGGCGGCCTGTTGAAGTGATTTGGTTGGTGCATGGATCAAGCGGTTGGTCAGTTTCCAGGCCAGATCCTGCATAATGGCTTGCGCATCACCACCCTGTTGAAGAGCAGCCAACGCTTTGGCAGTCAGTTCATCACGGATCTGTTCTGACTGACTGCGATACTCGCGGATAGTTTCACTTGCGCCCTGAGCGCGTAGCCAGGCCATAAATTCGCTGGTTTCCTGCGCCACAATGGTTTCGGCTTCCACGGCCGCCGCTTTGCGCTGGGCCAGGTTATGCGAAATGATGCTTTGCAGGTCGTCAACGCTGTACAGATAGGCGTTGGACAACTTACCCACTTCCGGCTCGACATCGCGCGGTACGGCGATATCCACCAGCAGCATAGGTTGATTACGGCGATTTTTAAGCGCGCGCTCCACCATTCCTTTGCCGATAATCGGCAGCGGGCTGGCGGTAGAACTGATAATAATATCGGCATCCTGTAAACGCGCGTCGATATCACTCAGCGAAATCACTTCGGCGCCGACTTCATCCGCCAGCACTTGCGCCCGCTCGCGGGTACGGTTGGCGATGATCATCTTCTTCACTTGATGCTCACGCAGGTGTCGCGCCACCAGCTCAATGGTTTCGCCTGCGCCCACTAACAGCACGGTCACCGTGGAGAGCGATTCAAATATCTGCCGCGCCAGCGTACAGGCGGCAAAAGCCACGGACACGGCGCTGGCACCGATGTCTGTTTCTGTACGTACACGTTTAGCGACAGAGAATGATTTCTGGAACATGCGCTCCAGCGCACTGGCGTTCAGGTGACCTTTTTGCGAATCCGCAAAAGCTTTTTTCACCTGCCCCAGAATCTGCGGTTCACCAAGCACCAGCGAATCCAGACCGCTGGCAACACGCATCAAATGGCTGACGGCGTCGTTGTCCTGGTGCCAGTACAGGCTATTGCGCAAGTCTTCTTCATTAAGATTATGGTAATCGCACAGCCAGCGAACCAGCGCTTCTTGCAGGTTATCCTGCTCTTCAACGCTGAGATACAGTTCCGTACGGTTACACGTCGACAGCACCACCCCGCCCTGCACCATTGGCTGCGCAAGCAGGCTGTCCAGCGCCTGATCGAGCGTATCCGGCGAAAACGTTACGCGTTCTCGCAGCGATACAGGTGCCGTTTTATGGTTAATACCAAGCGCTAAAAGGGTCATGTGTGCGGGAATAGTACCAGCGTTGATAAGGTTAGACTGGGTGCATCATACAGGATGCGTGCGGTCAATAAAAGAGACTGCCCCCTTTTGGAGTAATAGCTTAGTGCACAAATTTGAGCGATTTAAGATAACTTGAACGTAGACGATGTATGATGGCGGCGCTAGCATTAAGAGTTATAACTGCAACGTATCTCAAGGATTTGTCATCATTATGACCCTGCCTGATTTTCGCCTGATTCGCCTGCTGCCGCTCGCGGCCCTGGCTCTTACCGCCTGTACGCTCAACGCGCCGAAAGGTCCCGGCAAAAGCCCTGACTCTCCACAATGGCGCCAGCACCAGCAGGAAGTACGCGCCCTGAACCAATATCAGACGCGCGGTGCGTTTGCGTATATTTCCGATCAACAGAAAGTCTATGCCCGCTTTTTCTGGCAACAAACCGGACAAGATCGCTACCGTCTCCTGCTGACCAATCCCCTGGGCAGCACTGAACTGGAACTCAATGCCCAGCCGGGCAACGTCGAACTTGTCGATAACAAAGGCAAGCACTACACCGCTGACGACGCCGAAGAGATGATTGGTAAGTTGACCGGCATGCCTATTCCATTGAACAGCCTGCGCCAGTGGATCCTTGGCCTGCCGGGAGACGCCAGCGATTACAAACTCGACGACCAGTATCGTCTGAGTGAAGTGAACTACAGCAAAGACGGTAAAAACTGGAAAGTGGTCTATAGCGCCTACGACAGCAAAATTCAGCCTGCGATGCCGGCAAACATGGAACTGTCTGACGGCGATCAGCGTATTAAGCTGAAAATGGATAACTGGATTGTGAAATGATGACCCACTGGCCCTCTCCGGCAAAACTGAATCTGTTTTTATACATCACCGGGCAGCGTGCGGACGGTTATCACACTTTGCAAACGCTATTCCAGTTTCTTGATTATGGCGACACGTTAGGTATTGCGCTGCGTGGCGACGGCGAAATCCGCCTGTTAACGCCGGTGGAAGGCGTTGCACATGAAGACAATCTCATTGTCCGTGCGGCGCGCTTGCTGATGAAGGCGGCGTCTGAAAGCGATCGCCTTCCCAAAGGGAGCGGCGCCGACATCAGTATCGAAAAACGCCTGCCGATGGGCGGCGGTCTTGGCGGAGGTTCGTCGAATGCGGCTACCGTCCTGGTGGCGCTGAATCACCTTTGGCAGTGCGGACTTTCGGTTGATGAACTGGCAGGACTCGGCTTAACGCTGGGGGCGGACGTTCCCGTATTCGTGCGCGGCCATGCGGCCTTTGCTGAAGGCGTAGGTGAAATTCTGACCCCGGTCGAGCCAGAGGAAAAATGGTATCTGGTCGCCCACCCGGGAGTCAGTATTCCGACGCCGGTGATTTTTAAAGATCCCGACCTCCCGCGCAACACGCCAAAAAGGTCAATAAAAACGTTACTAAAATGTGAATTCAGCAATGATTGCGAGGTTATCGCAAGAAAACGTTTTCGCGAGGTTGATGCGGCGCTTTCCTGGCTGTTAGAATACGCGCCGTCGCGCCTGACTGGTACAGGGGCTTGTGTCTTTGCTGAATTTGACACTGAGTCTCGTGCTCGCCAGGTGCTTGAGCAAGCCCCGGAATGGCTCAAAGGCTTTGTGGCGAAAGGTGTCAACCTCTCCCCATTGCACAGAGCGCTACTCTAAATCGTTCGGGTTTCAGGAAGATGGCAAAATATGCCAGCATACATGAAACGTGAAAGATGACGAGTAAGCCGGGCAAGCTGAGTTGCGGTGACAACGTCACCCTGTTCCAGACGTTGCATCGCGCTCTTTAATACACCGCATGGAGAGGATACTGCCTGGCCCGCACAGTTTTCGGCAGATTCTTTCCACCAATGGACGCATGCCTGAGGTTCTTCTCGTGCCTGATATGAAGCTTTTTGCTGGTAACGCCACCCCGGAACTAGCACAACGTATTGCCAACCGCCTGTACACTTCACTCGGCGACGCCGCTGTAGGTCGCTTTAGCGACGGCGAAGTCAGCGTACAAATTAATGAAAATGTACGCGGTGGTGATATTTTCATCATCCAGTCCACTTGTGCCCCTACTAACGACAACCTGATGGAATTGGTCGTTATGGTTGATGCGCTGCGCCGTGCTTCCGCAGGCCGTATCACCGCCGTTATTCCTTACTTCGGCTATGCACGTCAGGATCGTCGCGTACGTTCCGCTCGTGTACCGATTACTGCTAAAGTCGTCGCTGATTTCCTGTCCAGCGTTGGCGTTGACCGCGTCCTCACCGTTGACCTGCATGCTGAACAGATCCAGGGCTTCTTTGACGTACCGGTTGATAACGTATTCGGTAGCCCGATCCTGTTAGAAGACATGCTGCAGCTGAATCTGGACAATCCGATTGTGGTTTCTCCGGACATCGGTGGCGTCGTGCGTGCCCGCGCTATCGCTAAACTGCTGAACGATACCGACATGGCTATCATCGACAAACGACGCCCGCGCGCGAACGTTTCTCAGGTGATGCACATTATTGGTGACGTTGCAGGTCGTGACTGCGTGCTGGTTGATGATATGATCGATACCGGCGGTACGCTGTGTAAAGCAGCAGAAGCACTGAAAGAACGTGGTGCAAAACGCGTATTTGCTTACGCTACCCACCCGATCTTCTCAGGTAATGCGGCAAACAACCTGCGCAATTCAGTGATTGATGAAGTCGTTGTCTGTGACACGATTCCACTGACTGACGAAATCAAAGCACTGCCAAACGTGCGTACATTGACCCTGTCGGGTATGCTGGCCGAAGCGATTCGTCGTATCAGCAACGAAGAATCCATCTCTGCTATGTTCGAGCATTAATCGAGCCCGGCTCAAAAACCCGCTGCGGCGGGTTTTTTTATCTGCAACATCTATTTGTATGACTTATGCCTCCTTCACCTGCCATTTAGTTGACAGATGATGCGCTCATGGATGAAACATTATTGTGAACAGATTATTTTCCTCACATGTGATGCCTTTCCGCGCCCTCATCGACGCTTGTTGGAAAGAAAAATATACCGCTTCTCGCTTTACCCGCGACCTGATCGCTGGGATAACCGTTGGGATCATTGCCATTCCGCTGGCGATGGCCCTGGCAATAGGCAGTGGCGTGGCGCCGCAGTACGGCTTGTATACCTCAGCCGTGGCTGGGATTGTTATCGCCCTTACCGGGGGTTCACGTTTTAGCGTATCTGGACCAACCGCCGCTTTCGTGGTGATTCTGTATCCGGTGTCGCAACAGTTTGGGCTGGCAGGCCTGCTGGTCGCAACGCTAATGTCCGGGATATTTCTGATCCTTTTCGGCCTCGCCCGTTTTGGTCGCCTGATCGAATATATCCCGGTATCCGTTACGTTAGGTTTTACATCGGGTATTGGTATCACCATCGGTACCATGCAGATTAAAGATTTTCTCGGTCTGCAAATGGCCCATGTCCCGGAGCACTACCTGCAAAAGGTCGGCGCGCTGTTTATGGCCCTGCCAACCCTCAACGTTGGCGATGCCGCAATTGGCGTGGTGACGCTGGGGATCCTGATTTTCTGGCCGCGTCTGGGGATCCGACTGCCGGGCCACCTTCCTGCGCTGCTGGCAGGCTGTGCGGTAATGGGGATTGTGAACCTGACCGGCGGCCATGTCGCCACCATCGGTTCTCAGTTCCACTACATTCTGGCTGATGGCTCGCAGGGTAACGGTATCCCGCAATTGCTGCCGCAACTGGTATTACCGTGGGACATGCCGGAGTCAAACTTTACCCTGAGCTGGAGTTCGTTACAGGCGCTGTTACCAGCCGCCTTCTCCATGGCGATGCTCGGGGCGATTGAATCTCTACTGTGCGCCGTCGTACTTGATGGGATGACTGGCACCAAGCATAAAGCCAACAGTGAGCTGATTGGCCAGGGCCTGGGTAACATCGTGGCACCGTTCTTCGGTGGTATCACCGCCACGGCGGCAATTGCCCGTTCTGCGGCAAACGTCCGCGCCGGGGCGACCTCACCAATTTCAGCGGTCATCCACGCGATTCTGGTGATCCTTGCCCTGCTGGTGCTTGCGCCGCTGCTTTCCTGGTTACCGCTTTCCGCCATGGCCGCCCTGCTGCTGATGGTGGCATGGAACATGAGTGAAGCGCATAAAGTGGTGGATCTGCTGCGTCATGCGCCAAAAGACGACATCATTGTCATGCTTATGTGTATGTCGCTGACGGTGCTATTCGACATGGTGATCGCCATCAGCGTCGGTATCGTTCTCGCCTCCCTGCTGTTTATGCGTCGTATCGCGCGCATGACGCGTCTGGCGCCGGTCAACGTAGACGTACCTGACGATGTGCTGGTACTGCGCGTTATTGGCCCACTTTTCTTTGCCGCTGCGGAGGGATTATTTACCGATCTCGAATCACGTATCGCAGGTAAACGTATCGTGGTCTTGAAGTGGGATGCGGTCCCGGTACTGGATGCCGGTGGTCTGGACGCTTTCCAGCGTTTTGTAAAACGCCTCCCGGAAGGATGTGAACTGCGGATCAGTAATCTGGAATTCCAGCCGTTACGTACCATGGCGCGCGCGGGCATTCAGCCGATTGCCGGACGCCTGACGTTCTTCCCGAATAAAGACGCCGCGCTGGCAGATATCAGCTGACGTGTAGCCCAGCCAGGCGAAGCGCCGCCGGACTACAAATGACAGGCAAAAAAATGGCTTCCGTGTGTGGGAGCCATTTTTATAATCAGCTTATTGCTTACGCGTTCAGCAGTTGCTCAGCTGTCGCTTTCACGCTTGCCAGCAGGACTTTGACATCCTCCAGACACACCGTTGGGTTCAGCAGCGTCAGCTTCAGGCAGGTTACGCCATCTGCTTCGGTCACGCCAACATTGGCGCTACCAGAAGCCAGCAGAACGTCGCCAATACGCTGGTTCAACAGCGCAACGAACGCCATGTCGTCACTGTGCGGACGGAAACGGAATAGCACGCTTGCCAGCTGCGGCTCCATCACCAGTTCCAGGTGTGGCTGAGTTTTCACAAACGCAGCCACATCACGCGCCAGCGTTACGCCGTTATCAATGATTTCGGCATACTGCTTTTTGCCCAGCGCTTCGAGACCCATCCACAGCTTCAGCGCGTCAAAACGGCGCGTGGTCTGCAGCGATTTCGACACCAGATTCGGTACGCCCGCCTCTTCATCGAAATCAGAGTTCAGGTACGCCGCCTGGTAACGCATCAGCTCGTAATGACGCGCGTCTTTCAGCAGGAACGCGCCGCAGCTGATGGTCTGGAAGAACTGTTTGTGGAAGTCCAGCGTCACGGAATCCGCCAGTTCAAGGCCGTTCAGGAAGTGACGATACTGCTCAGAAAGCAGTAACGCCCCGCCCCATGCTGCATCCACATGCATCCAGATCTGGTGTTCTGCCGCCAGCGCCGCAATGTCCGCTAACGGGTCGATTGCACCCGCATCGGTAGTACCAGCAGTGGCGACAATCGCCATCACCTGTTCGCCGTTGGCTTTCGCCTGGGCCAGCTTGTCTTTCAGGTCAGCCAGATCCATGCGTGAGAACGCATCGGTCTTCACCTGGGTGACGGAACGGTAACCCAGCCCCATCAGCGCCATGTTCTTCTGTACGGAGAAGTGCGCGCTTTCAGAGCAAAATACTTTGATTTTGCTCAGGTCGCCGGTCAGACCATTCTGCTGAATGGAATGCCCCTGGCGGGCAAAAAAGGCGTCGCGCGCCAGCATCAGGCCCATCAGGTTGCTCTGGGTGCCGCCGCTGGTGAACACGCCCGCGTCGCCTGCCGCATAGCCCACCTGCTCACGCAACCATTCGATCAGTTTGATCTCAATGATGGTCGCCGACGGGCTCTGATCCCAGGAGTCCATACTCTGGTTGGTGGCGTTGATCAGCACTTCTGCCGCCTGGCTAATCACCAGGCTCGGGCAGTGCAGGTGCGCCACGCACTGCGCATGGTGAACCAACAAGCTGTCTTTCAGAAAGTATTCAACCGCACGCTCAATAGCGGCCTGGTTGCCCAGGCCCTGAGACGTAAAATTCAGGTTGATACGTTCGCGCAGTTGCTCAACGGTTTTGCCCTGATACATCTCAGGTTGCTTCAACCATTCAACGACCGCTTGCGTACTCTGCTCGATAGCGTCCTGGTAGGCAGCGATGCTTTGTGCCGAGCCGGACAGAATCGGGTTTACGTCTGACATTCGATCCAACTCCGTTTAAACCGGCTTCACGCCAGCGCCCAGCAGGGCATTTTCGAATTTATCGAGGAAAATCTCCAGCTCTGCGTTGGTGATCAACAGAGACGGCAGCAGACGCAGTACGCAACCGTTACGGCCGCCACGCTCCAGAATCAGGCCGTTTTCGAAACATTTTTTCTGCAGCAGCGCGGAAAGCTCGCCATCGGCCGGGTAGCAGCCCATGTGATCCTGCGCTTCGTTCGGCTTAACGATTTCCAGACCAATCATCAGGCCCAGACCACGTACCTGGCCGATAACCGGGTAACGTTTCTGCAGGTCAGTCAGTTTGCCTTTCAGCCACTCGCCCTGGGCAGCAACTTTATCGGCAATCTTGTCGTCTTTGAGGATTTTCAGCGTTGTCAAACCGGTCGCCATCGCCAGTTGGTTGCCGCGGAAGGTGCCAGTGTGATGGCCCGGAGCCCACGCATCGAACTGCTTTTTAATGCCCAGTACCGCCAGTGGCAGACCGCCGCCAACCGCTTTGGACATCACGATGATATCCGGCTCAATACCGGCGTGTTCGAAGGCGAACAGTTTACCCGTGCGCGCGAAGCCAGCCTGAACTTCATCGATAATCAGCAGAATGCCGTGTTCCTGGGTCACTTTACGAATACGCTGCAGCCACTCGATCGGAGCCGGGTTTACCCCGCCTTCGCCCTGCACCGCTTCGAGGATCACGGCAGCCGGTTTACGCACGCCGCTCTCAACGTCGTTGATCAGGTTTTCGAAGTAGTAGGTCAATGCTTTGACGCCAGCGTCGCCGCCGATACCCAGCGGGCAACGGTACTGATGTGGATACGGCATAAACTGCACTTCCGCTATCATGTTGCTGACGGCTTCTTTCGGCGACAAGTTGCCGGTCACGGACAGCGCGCCGTGGGTCATCCCGTGGTAGCCACCGGAGAAGCTGATGATGCTGGAACGGCCGGTAACTTTCTTCGCCAGCTTTAGCGCCGCTTCAACGGCATCGGCACCGGACGGCCCGGTGAACTGCAGGCAATACTCTTTGCCCTGGCCCGGTAATAAAGAAAGTAAATACGATGAGAATTCATCTTTTAACGGTGTGGTAAGGTCAAGCGTATGTAACGGTAAGCCGCTTGTGATGACACTTTGAATGCTCTGCAGCACTTCAGGATGATTATGACCAAGCGCCAGGGTTCCGGCACCTGCCAGGCAATCAAGATATTGATTATTTTCTACGTCAGTAATCCAGACGCCCTGCGCTTTAGCAATCGCTAATGGCAGTTTACGTGGATAGCTGCGGACATTAGATTCAAACTCAGCCTGTCTTGCTAAAAAGGTATCATTGCTCTGTGGTAATGAATTAGCACTTAAAGTATCAATACGGACTTTATCCGTCATCATATCACTCCTACAACCAGGTGTAGATTAACGCCTGATTGAATAAATGGTTATAAGGGTTACCTGTAAAAAAGCGCGGCTAATATATGTTGTTTTAGCCCTGGACTCAATCATTTATTTTTCAACACATTTAGCGGGTGTTTTTTCTTTATAATTCAAAGTGTAACAGCCACTCTTCATTACGAAATCCTAAAGAAATATATCTATTTAATTAACAATTACCGTAGCCAATTGCAACGCATACGATGTTATAAAAACCATGGAATTTTCATGCTTTTATTATTTTTTTACACGTTTTTACCATTAATAATGTACGCGTTTTC
This sequence comes from Citrobacter sp. Cb028, assembly GCF_030336705.1. Classification (NCBI taxonomy): domain Bacteria; kingdom Pseudomonadati; phylum Pseudomonadota; class Gammaproteobacteria; order Enterobacterales; family Enterobacteriaceae; genus Citrobacter; species Citrobacter sp. Cb028. The sequence goes on from NZ_JAOWCZ010000034.1 coordinate 1,683,887, forward strand.
TTGTTACGACATGATTTTTCACTTATTTGTCGATAAATCGAATAAAAAAGTCGATCCCTAAATATAAATCACTTAGTATGGCGCGCTTATTTGCAGGCTATGTAAATAAAATTAATGCGCAGCACCCGGTAACGCGTACAGGCGACACGCGTTTTCGACAACAGGAATTCCCTGGGTTGTCAGCAGAAATGTTCGCGGGCGGACATTTCGTAAGGCGAACACCGTTTCCCCTTATGCCGAGAATGAAAATTTTCTAGCCATACTTTTATGGCGCCCTGATATGAGATTGTTATGACTCGCATTTATCCACCATCCGTCGTTGCCAAATTTGGCGGCACCAGCGTCGCTGATTTTGATGCGATGAACCGAAGCGCCAGCATTGTCCTTGCTGATCAAGATGTCCGTTTAGTCGTACTGTCTGCTTCAGCAGGCGTTACAAACTTACTGGTCGAGCTTTCTGAAGGTCTGGAAACGCATCAACAATTAGATAAGCTTGAGACCTTACGCGCCATCCAATACAACATTATTTCCCGCCTGAAGCAGCCGTCCGTTATCAGCACGGAAATCGATAATCTTCTCAACAACATCCGCCATCTTGCACAAACGGCGACCGTTTCACCGTCTGATGCGCTAAGCGATGAATTGGTCAGTCACGGCGAGCTGATGTCCTCTTTACTGTTTACTGAAGTCTTACGTGAACGGCATGCCGAGGCCGGGTGGTTTGACGCCCGCAGCGTGATGCGTACCAACTCGAGTTTCGGCTGCGCCGAACCCGAACTCAGTACCCTGCACCACCTGGTGGAGACTCACCTGCGCCCTCGTCTTGAGCAAGCGATTATGGTGACCCAGGGGTTTATCGGCCGGGATGCCGCAGGGCATACCACTACGCTGGGACGCGGTGGTAGTGATTACACGGCGACGCTTCTCGGTGAGGCGCTTCACGCCGCACGCGTGGACATCTGGACCGATGTCGCAGGCATCTACACCACCGATCCGCGCATTGCGCCGCGGGCCAAACGGATTGACCACATCTCATTTTCCGAGGCCAGCGATATGGCCGCCTTCGGTGCGAAGGTCCTCCACCCGGCTGCGCTGCTTCCGGCAATGCGTAAAAGCATTCCGGTCTTTGTTGGCTCAAGTAAGGATACGGCTGCCGGTGGTACGCTGGTGCATAACACCACCGACAACCCACCTCGCTATCGTGCGCTTGCCGTGCGCCGTAAACAGACGCTGTTGCGATTACATAGTCTGGAGACACAACCGTCCGGTTCTTTCCTGGCGCAGTCCTTCGCCATTTTAGCTCGCCACGCGGTCACGGTGGATTTGGTTACAACTTCAGAGAACAGTATTGCGCTGGCGCTGGACGCGACTCACGCAACCTCAGGTGAAGATCATATACTGACCAGCGCATTGTTTACCGCATTGTCCTCCCACTGTCGTGTGGAAGTGGAAACCGGACTGGCATTGGTGACTTTGGTGGGGAATCGGCTGACTCAGGCGGCGGGAGTTTGCAAAGACGTTTTTGCCTGGCTTGAAGGGCAAACGGTGCGAATGATTTGCCACGGAGCGTCAAATGACAACCTGTGTTTCCTGTTGCCCGCTGAAGACGCGGATAGCGCGGTTAAAACGTTACATTATCGGTTATTCGAATAACGTTTCTTATATTCCGTAGCGAATATAAAAGTGCGTTCTATGCAAGGATAATGAACAAGCAGAGTCCTGGTTTTTCAACCAGGACTTTGTATTCAAACCGCAGCCCTCTCTGCCGGGAAACGATTTAGTTATGACGATGAGTGGTATCACCGCGACGACAGCGTTTGTCATAATGGCGTACCCACCAGTAACGGTCACTGATTTGCTCGTGCCCGCCCACTCTGGCTCCCGCCAACCACAGAACACCACCTACAAAAATACTGAGCACGGCACCATGTGCGAAAAACTGTGGCAGATTAAATTGCGGCAATTGGTTTAAAATAGAGTAACCAACCCCCCCCACCATCACCACCAACCCTAAAGCCATGAGCACGTTACCGAGTAACGAAGCGTTTTTGCGTTTCATGTGTCACCTCCGGAACTTTGGGTTGCTACAGGGAATACCCCTAATCCTTATGTGTAAAGTATAGACAACACTGCCGTTCGCAAGTGCGGGAGCGATCACAATTACAAACACTCGCGCAACAAAACTTTACAAATAAGCTACTGAACATACTCAATTTCTAATAGTCCATTTGTGCAATTATTCAGTTTTTGGCGATTAGAACGCAGTTTTTTGTCAAGAGCAGCGTCAGACAGTAAACTACACGTCGTTTATGGAAACACTCAGGACAAAACACGTGACGATTAAATTGATTGTCGGCCTGGCGAACCCCGGCGCAGAGTATGCGGCAACGCGACATAACGCAGGCGCATGGTATGTCGATTTACTGGCAGAGAGATTACGCGCGCCCCTGCGTGATGAGCCGAAATTCTTCGGCTACACCTCCAGAGTAACGCTCGAAGGGGAAGATGTCCGTTTGCTGGTACCGACCACATTTATGAATCTCAGCGGCAAGGCAGTGAGTGCGATGGCCAGTTTTTATCGTATCAACCCCGATGAAATTTTGGTCGCGCATGACGAATTAGACCTGCCGCCTGGCGTGGCAAAATTTAAGCTCGGTGGCGGTCATGGCGGACATAATGGCCTGAAAGACATCATCAGCAAGTTGGGCAATAACCCCAACTTTCATCGTTTACGCGTGGGAATTGGTCATCCGGGTGATAAAAACAAAGTTGTCGGATTTGTTTTAGGCAAACCGCCTGTTTCAGAACAGAAGTTAATTGATGAAGCAATTGACGAAGCGGCACGTTGTACCGAGATTTTATTCAAAGATGGCCTGACCAAGGCAACGAGCCGGTTACACACCTTTAAAGCGCAATAAGCAGCGATGTGCGGCATTTTTCTCGCGTGCTGTGTATAATAGGCAGAGTTATTTACTTTTCTACAATCTGTTTTCCATAACAGGTTGAATATCAAAAGATTAAGGTGATTTAAACATGGGATTCAAATGCGGTATCGTCGGTTTGCCAAACGTAGGCAAATCCACCCTGTTCAACGCGCTCACAAAAGCGGGTATTGAAGCGGCAAACTTCCCGTTCTGTACTATCGAGCCGAACACAGGTGTTGTCCCGATGCCCGATCCGCGTCTGGATCAGTTGGCCGAAATCGTCAAACCGCAGCGTATCCTGCCAACAACGATGGAATTCGTCGACATTGCCGGTCTGGTAAAAGGCGCGTCCAAAGGCGAAGGTCTGGGTAACCAGTTCCTGACTAACATCCGTGAAACCGAAGCTATCGGCCACGTGGTTCGCTGCTTTGAAAACGACAACATCATCCACGTTAATAACAAAGTGGATCCGGCTGACGACATTGAGGTTATCAATACCGAACTGGCGCTGTCTGACCTGGATACCTGTGAGCGCGCTATCCATCGCGTACAGAAGAAGGCTAAAGGCGGCGATAAAGACGCTAAAGCGGAACTGGCTGCACTGGAAAAATGCCTGCCACAGCTGGAAAACGCTGGCATGCTGCGTGCGTTGAAAACGCTGACCGATGAAGACAAAGCGGCTATCAAATACCTGAGCTTCCTGACGTTGAAGCCAACGATGTATATCGCCAACGTCAACGAAGACGGTTTTGAAAACAACCCATACCTCGATAAAGTGCGTGAAATCGCCGCAGCTGAAGGCTCCGTGGTTGTTGCAGTTTGCGCTGCCGTTGAAGCTGACATCGCAGAACTCGATGATGCTGACCGTGAAGAATTCATGGCTGAAATGGGTCTGGAAGAACCTGGTCTGAACCGCGTTATCCGCGCTGGTTACGAACTGCTGAACCTGCAGACCTACTTCACCGCTGGCGTGAAAGAAGTTCGTGCATGGACCATTCCTGTTGGCGCAACGGCTCCGCAGGCGGCGGGTAAAATTCATACTGACTTCGAGAAAGGCTTTATCCGCGCACAAACCATCGCGTTTGAAGATTTCATCACCTATAAAGGTGAACAAGGCGCGAAAGAAGCCGGTAAGATGCGTGCAGAAGGTAAAGATTACATCGTTAAAGATGGTGATGTGATGAACTTCCTGTTCAACGTCTAAATAAAACTTCTCGTCTCATGAGGTTTCATCAAATCTCATGAATATCGAAAAAGTCTATAAAATCCACGCAATTGCGTGGATTTTCTCATTTCATAGAGTGTAAATCCATCTCGTAACGACACAGTCAAAAATGAGTACGTGGATGAGCACAACATTCTGCCATCTTCATTTTTAGTGGATACGATAACGGTATAATAAACAAACAAGGCTCGTTAGGTTCACTGATACGCACTGCCAAGCCTAAAGAAAAACTCTATCGTCTCAATGACTTCAACGGTCTCTACCTCGAAGTGAAACCCAATGGCAAAAAGGCATGGTGCTATCGGTTTAGACTCAACGGTAAATCCAGCATGTTTGCGCTAGGTGAGAACCCGACAGTCAAACTTGCCGAAGCCCACGAGAAATGCGAGCAAGCGCGAAAGCAGGTCGCGGATGGAGTTAGCCCAACACAGGCTCGTCAGTTAGATAAGATTCGCAAGGTCAACGACGCATCCAACACCTTTGAGCTAATCGCAAAAGAGTGGTTGCAGATGAAAGACTGGGCCGAAATCACCAAAACGCGCCGACTTGATATGCTTGAACGAGTAGTTTTTCCCGCAACCGGTAAGCTCCCAGTCAGAGAGATCACTCCACACCACATCCTTAAAATTCTTCAGGAAACGGCTAAGCGCGGCGCTCCGACCGTTGCCGCTGAAGCTCGTCGAACCATTTCATCAGTTTTCGAGTTAGCAGTCGCGACACTTAGAGCTGATAGTGATCCTGTCTGGCCTGTGCGCAAGGCCCTCCCCGCCAATAAGACACAGCACAAACAGGCACTGAATCCTCAGCAAATCGGAAAGTTATTAAGCTGTTTTGACGATATCATAGGGTCAAAGACCATAAGCCTCAGCGAGCTTCTCGCTGGCCCAAAATAAGCGTAGCGTTCACGGGTGATGGTCAGTGCACGTTCAAAAAAGCCTGACGGTTACCTGGTTGGCAGCGGCGACGGTTAAATACGAGTGTCTTAATCAATGGGAAACCGGTCACAACAGCTCTGTTCGTGTTTATGTAATCTCATTCTTGAATTAAGACGTTATTAAGCGTAAGCAAAGAATATAATGGGATGCGCATCAATCACATCATTACAATTCACCTTTAGTAGAAATAAAAGGGATTTTGCGAATTTAGCTAAAGGTGGTTAAGTAATAAGTGAATTAGCTCAGTTATATTATCAGGTGATAATAACCATTATTTGCAAGTAAAGAGTTAAAGTCGAAATTGCAATTTTCTGCAGGTAGACCAATGACGCTTTCTTTTGGCATCCGAAATTTTTATATTTCCGATCCAGAGGGGAATCTACTTGAAATAGGAAGCACGAATGAGAAGTTAGGGGGCACATGACGGAGCAGTTGCAGGCATGCTGACCTCAGCTATACAGAGGTGTCATATATGCGATAGCCAAAACGTCTGCAGTCCCCAACGAGTTTAGTGTTGGTCCGGATAACCGTGTATCAACAGTCGGGTGTTATGCCTCAAGTAATGACACCCCTGTTAGCCTCCAAGCGGCGTAAATAACTCAATCAAGTTTTCCTCCGGATCGTACAGATGAACCACTCTCACACCCCATTCTGGCATATCCATTGGCTCGTTAATGAATTTAATCCCTTTTAACGAATAGGCCTCAAAGCTTTCATCTACATTATCAACCTCGAAACAAACCATTGATTTTTCGCGATATATTATCGATTTATCTCTGTCAGCATTTCCAATAATTGGTGCCATCAGATCAGAAGTAAAGATAGCAAGGCCTTCTATACCTTCAGCGACTTTGAAGCTGGCATAGCAATCTTCAATATCCCAGACAGCTTCCAAACCAAGCTTCTGGGTGTAGAAATTGAAACATTTGCGGTAATCTTTGACTAACAGTCTTACATTGTTGAATTTCATATATTTTCCCTTATATATTACATAAACCACAAAACGCAAGTTTGAGCATCTGAGCGTGACTATTAATTTGGCTTATCAGAGATAAGCTCTGTCAAAATTCAGATATATCATCCTGGTGCTCCTTTGTATTCCTGAAAGTGCGATTATTCCAGTTCTGTTCCTGTATATTCTCTCATTGAGCTTATAGTTTGCGTTGACGACATCAGATTATAGCTTTTCTTAGCAAGTTAAAAGGTGTGTATCTGACTAATAGCACAAACGTGTTTGCATTTTCCCGCTGTGACCGTCCTGCAAGTAACCTGAAAGGCGTCGGGCATTAGTACTTAACGCCTTTAGTATTATTTTAAAGTTTTTTCCGACGAACAAGTCGCTTGAAGAGGAGAACGCCCGCCTCAAGAAGCTGCATGCTGAAGCCATGCTGGATAAGGAGGCACTCAATGCCGTAATGCTAAACCTAAAGTTGGCCTGTACCACGAAGTAAAACCTTACAGGAAAAAAATAATCCTCAGATGTCCCTGCCGTTTTATGAATTTCATTCATAGCGGCTATTTAATGTGCGTAATTATCTTTCCTCCCGACTTCGTTAGTCTTGGTCACATGCGGACACACTCATTATGTCCTGATATGACCAGCCTGAGTGGCTGGCCAAAGGTATCGTCTGATAGGGGTTAAATACTCTTATCGAAGAAGACGTCTAACTTTTGCAAAGCCTTGTCGACGTACTCAGGAACCCAATACGTCTCGATATGGGTAGCGCCATCGATCAGGAAGAGTTCTTTGTCTTTTGTACCGGTGGCTTTCGCAAACGCATCTTCCGTCATATAGAGCGTATCGGCTTTTGTACCAGCAATCATCAGCAGCGGTTTATTGATGAGATTGATATGGTCCGTAACGTCAAAACTCATCAAATCTAACAGGCTGCTTGTCGTGTATTTAAACGTAGAGTTCGGGTGCGCGTGAGTTTTCCAGTAGTACTCATAGCCCTGTCGATATAAGGCAAAAGGCAACTTAGCGATCTGTTCATCAGTCAGATTGGCATCACCGGAGTACAGGACTTCGCCTCCGGAAGCTTCCTGAGCACGTGCGTCAGAAGCCTGCTGAAGACGCTGCTGAATAGTATCCAGCTGTGAGTCCTGAAAACCGTTGCGGCGCACCAGGCCTGAATTAAACATGCTGATGGTTGCAATCGATTTAAACCGTTGATCCGTTTCGGCCGCAACAAGTGAATAACCGCCGCCTCCGCAAATACCCAGCAGACCGAGGCGGGAAGTATCCACTCCCGGATACTGGCTGATGTAGTCAGCCATGCCGTGGATATCCTCGATGCGATTAGCGGGTTTATCCACGCTGCGAGGCATCCCACCGCTCGCGCCCTGATAAGCCGCGTCGGCAGTAATCGTGATGTAGCCCTGCTCGGCGAGACGCTGGGCATACAAGCCTGCGACCTGCTCTTTTACGCCGCCATTCGGATGTGCAACCACCACGGCAGGGTATTTTTTGGCGGGATCGTAGTTAGCAGGGTTATAGACATTCGCAGCTATCTGAATGCCATGCAGATCGTACTTCACCGGATGAATGTTGACCTTGCCTTTGACGTTCTCAGTGATGGCACCGTCATAGGCCAGGGTGAATGGATTTTTTTTGTAATCAGCCGCATTGACTGAGGCGGCCCCGGTTATTGCCGTGAGCAGTATTGCAGTTAACAGATTGAATTTCATGGTCTCTCCCGATGAGTTTCAGGCTTGCGGATTTAAATGTGCAGACTCAGGTTAGAGAGAGAGGCCTGTCAGCATCGTGACAGGTAAATAACATTTTTGTCAGCAAGCAGGCAGAGATGGCTTCATGTTTCTGACAATGCTGTCAGGTAAGCGTCAGCTTTATGTTGGCAATCAAGAGGCAGAATAAGCCCGATTGAACAGTTAAGAGGAAATCCCGTTATGCGCCTGTTGCTAGTCGAAGATGAAGAAAAAACGTCAACCTATCTCAACCGTGCGTTGAGTGAATCGGGATTTACGGTAGATGTCTCTGCAGATGGCGCTGAAGGTCTTCATTACGCACTGGAGCTTGACTATGACGCGATAATCCTTGATGTGATGCTGCCGGGGATGGATGGCTACCGGGTACTTGAGGGGGTGCGAGCCGTCAAACAGACGCCGGTACTAATGCTCTCGGCCCGCGGTTCGGTCGACGAGCGCGTCAAAGGGCTTCGACTTGGCGCTGATGATTATCTCCCTAAGCCCTTTTCGCTGATTGAACTGGTGGCGCGCATTCAGGCACTGGTGCGTCGCCGCGCTACGGATGGCGCAGACATCACCCAGCTGCAAATTCACGATCTGCATCTCGACCTGCTGGCCCGCCGCGTATTTCGCGCCGGAACGCGACTGGAGTTGACCGCAAAAGAGTTTTCCCTGTTAAGTCTTCTCGCCCGGCATCAGGGGGAGATCCTGTCAAAAATGATGATTGCTGAGCAGATATGGGACATGAATTTTGACAGCGATGCCAATGTGGTTGAAGTCGCCATTAAACGTCTGCGAGCCAAAGTGGATACCCCGTTCGACGTCAAACTGTTACATACCGTTCGTGGCATGGGGTATGTCCTCGAAGTCCGGTCGGAATAAATGAAGAGGCTCAGCATGCCTAAACGTTCCATCTCCGTTCACCTGGCGCTGATGTTTGCCTTATCCGCGCTGCTGATTGTGTCCATTATCGGTATCTTGCTCAGAAGCTCCTTACATGACTCTTTGCAAAAGCAGATGCACAACGAACTGTTGTTCCGGGAATCATTAATGAGTCCGTGGATCGCCGCACGAACCTCGGCTGACGGCTGGTCGACGTTGGCTAATAAATTTACTCTGCTAACCAATTCTGAAGGTGAGCGCGTTCGCTACTGGATAGTGAGCGATAACCCGCGCTTTAGCATGGGGGGAATACCACCGGTGGGCGTTCAGTGGTCTTCTTTGCAGGAGGGATTTAATAAAGTGCCCGGCGCATCGGAAGGTGCATGCTCACTGTTCCTGTTAGTGAAAACCATCCCCGCCAACGGTGAAAGGCCTGAGCTGCGCTATGTGGTTGCCATCGACTCTACGCCGTATATGGGCACACTTGATGCGTTCACACGAACGCTGCTGATTATTGCCGCGCTGGGCGTACTGATTGTCGCCTTACTGGGATACGTTGTTTCACGGATTGGCCTGCGTCCGGTGGGCATGCTCAGTCAGCAGGCACAACACCTTGCACCAGGTGACCATGGCCAGCGCCTGAATACCTGCGCGTTGCCCGTAGAACTGCAGCAACTGGCATCATCATTTAACGGTGTGTTAGAGCGTCAGGAAATCGCCTGGCGACAGCTCGAGAGCTTTAATGCCGATGTTGCGCATGAACTTCGTACCCCGCTGACTAACCTGATCGGTCAGACGCAACTCGGGCTATCACGCCGACGTTCACAAGATGAACTGGAAGAGTTATTGGGTTCAAACCTTGAGGAACTTGAACGCATGACGTCGATAGTTAACGACATGCTGTTCCTGTCTCATGCGCACGCGGGTGAACATGCTTCCCAGCTTACGCAGGTGTCCCTGCGAGAAGAAACCCTGAAAACAGCGGAATATGTTGAACCCTCTTTTGCTGAAAAACAGCTTTTGCTGGAGGTTCAGGGCGACGTCACGGCGCATATCGACAGGCGGCTGTTTCACCGTTCACTGGCTAATTTGCTGGAAAATAGCGCCAGGCATTCCCCCTCCAATAGCACGGTTACGGTGCGCTTAAGCGAAAAAGGCAATCAAGCTTGTGTAGACGTTTCTAACCCTGGCGATCCGATAGCGCCAGAGCACTTACACCGGCTTTTCGAACGGTTCTATCGTGTTGACACCTCCCGAGCCAGGAGTGATACCCATCATGGGCTGGGCCTGTCGATTGTCCGTGCCGTCGCCATTATGCACCGGGGAGATGTCTTTGCCCGTAGCGAGAACGGTATCAATACCTTTGGCCTGACGTTTGCTAAACAGCCTGACGCTATCCGAATCGGGAGACTGATTTCAGAGACAAAATCGGGATCTCCGCGCGCAAAGACTTCTGACAAAATTGTCAGAGAGTCGTCAGTCTGATGTCAGGCTATCTGCGCCAGAATCACTGCTGATACTCACCACGGCTGATTGAAGGAATGAAACAGTGAGAATGAAAAAGGTATTTAGCGGGTTTCTGGCGATGATGGTCATGGGGCTTCTGGGGCAGCCCGCGTTCGCATCAGAGGATTCATCCGCACACGCCCGCACGCTGATTATCTACTTTTCACAGCCAGAGGAGATGAAACCTGGTGCCGTGGATGGTTTTTCCGGGGCCAGCGTATTACAAAAAAATACGCCGGAGACCGGCAGCACGCAGTTTATTGCGCAACTGATTCAGAAGCAGACTCACGGCGACCTGTTTCGCATTGAAACCGCCACTCCCTACCCTCGCCAGCATGATGCACTTTTGCGCGTTGCCGAAAAGGAACAGCAAACGAAAGCCAGACCCTCGCTAAAAACGCCGCTCCCTGACCTGAGCAGTTACGACACCATTTACGTCGGCTACCCCATCTGGTGGTATACCATGCCAATGGTGATATACAGCCTCTTTGAGCAAAATGACTTTGCAGGCAAAACGGTCGTTCCCTTTACCACCCATGGTGGCAGCAGGTTAGCCGACTCCCTGCGAGAAATTGCTCGCATGCAGCCACAGGCCAAATTAGTCACTCGTGCGCTCGCGATCTCGCGCAACGATATTTCAGCTCCTGACGTACCCGCGCAGGTTGAGCAATGGGTAAAACAAGTCCAGCCACAGCGTTAATCCCTCGACATGAAGAAAATTTATATTTTCCAGGTCATGCAGGATGCGCTGATGACGTTACTTCTGTTGGTATTGATGGGATTTCACCTTCACGGTGAAATTGTGCATGAATGGGCGGGTATTATTTTTACGCTGCTCATCATGCTGCATTTATATCTTAACCGGCATCGCTTGTGGTCACTGTCGCCCAATATTCCGTTAACCATGCTGGTAGTTAACAGAATCATTAATGCAGTGACATTCGTTGTCATTCTGACCGCGATTGTCTCGGGCATGATGCTGTCCCGACATATCCTTCTGGACCAGGCGTTCCACAACCCGGCGAGCTGGGTCAGGAAAGTACACATGACGTCGGTCCACTGGGGAATGCTCATTCTGGCGCTGCATATCGGGTTGCACTGGAAAATGCTGGCGACTTTTTTCTGCCGGGTCCTGAACATCTCCAGCAATTCATTCTATGCAAATGTCATGATGCCAGGAGTTTTTTCGCTAATCGCTCTACTGGGATTGTACGAATTACTAAACCGGGACTATCTCGATTATTTGTTGATAAAGGTCGATTTCTCCTTTTTCGATTACGATGAATCTGCCCTACTTTTTTATCTACGCTACCTGGCCATTATTGTTTTATTTTCATTAATTACACGGTTTTCGCTTTGGTGCCTTATTTTTAGAAAAGACAAAGCAGCGTCACCATAATAAGGGTTAACTGACAGAATTGTCAGGCTGGCGTCAGTCTGACGACATCTCCCCCTGATTAGAATCATTGCAGACCCTCTCCATCATTGTAGATAAGGACGCTTTGCATGATCAGACATTTACGTTACCTCGGGCTGTTACTGCCCCTCTTTACGTTTTCATCCTGGGCGGCGGAGCAAAATCCCGCTGTCCATATCGCCACCGCCGGAAGCCAGAATGCGGTGTACGGGGCAGCAGAGAACTTTACCGGTCGCGTCCGGGTTGATCCTCTCTTCAAACCAGATAACGAAATTAGCGTTTCCGGGGCTTATGTCACCTTTGAGCCAGGTGCTCGTTCCGCCTGGCATACGCATCCGGCAGGCCAGCGGCTGATTGTGACCTCGGGAGTTGGGCTTACCCAACAAGAAGGCCAGCCGGTGCAGGTCATCCGCGCTGGCGACGTTGTCTCTTGCCCGGCGGGCGTCAAACACTGGCACGGGGCGGCACCCGGCAGCGCAATGACGCACCTGGCGATAACCGGGATTGTGGATGGCAAAAGCGTTAACTGGATGGAGAAAGTGACAGATGAACAATACCACGCCCATTAAGGCATTAACGGCAGCGGTACTGCTGACCTTTGGTTTGGGTCTCACGGCACATGCTGCGCCCGTCAATAAAGGAGCCTCAGAAATGAACCACGAACAAACGGTTTCAGATACGCTGTCAGCTCGCCAGCAAGCCATCCCGTTGATTGCGGCATCAATGGCCAGCAGTCAGATGGATAAGCTGAATGCGGCACTGAATCAGGGGCTTGATGCAGGACTCACGATAAACGAGACCAAAGAGATTCTCGTCCAGCTCTATGCCTATACGGGATTTCCCCGTAGCCTGAACGCGCTGAATGAACTGATGAAAGTCGTCGAAGCACGTAAACAACGTGGCGTTGAAGACGTTGAAGGTAAAGAGCCGGTCGCCGCCATCCCTGTCGGAGATGAGCTTCGCCGTGTCGGTACCGCAAACCAGACTAAAATCTCCGGCGCCCCCGTCCAGGGACCTCTGTTTGATTTTTCCCCGGTCATTAATCAATTCCTACAAACGCATCTGTTCGGCGACATTTTCGCCCGCGATAACCTCGACTGGCAAAGCCGCGAGCTGGCAACGGTTGGCGCATTAGCCGCCACGCCGGGCGTTGAAGCTCAGCTGTTATCGCATACGCGAGCCAGCATGCGAGTCGGCCTGACGGCAGCGCAACTGCGCCAACTGGCACAAGTTCTTCGTGAAAATGGCGAAGAAGATGCGGCTACGCGGGCGGAACAGGCGCTGCAACGGGCGTTAGCAAACAGTTAGGCGTTGGTTTGAGACGATACGGTGCTAATCCTCCGCATTCATGAGTCTGCCAAATAAGGGCAATCAAAGGTGCTAAATAATTCACGCTGACAACTCAGATATGATTGAACGGCAAACATAACAGAGGATGTAATCTTGAAAACTGTCTTAAAAACGCTGGCCATCTGCGCGATGGCGGGTGGCATGGTGGCTCAGTCGGTATACGCCGAGCCGCTGGTCATTCAGGAACAGGGGAGCTTTTCTGCTGGTGGCACAATCATCACCGCACCAGGGAAATTTGACGCGAAAACGCCGCTGGACTCTGCGGGTCAAACCTGGCATGGCGATCATGCGTCTGTGTTCTACCAAATTCCGGAAAATCCGCATAAATACCCTATCGTCATGCTGCACGGCGCAGGTCAGTTCTCCCGCACCTGGGAAACCACGCCGGATGGCCGCGAAGGGTTCCAGAACATATTCCTGCGTCGTGGATTCTCAACTTATCTTGTCGATCAGCCACGTCGGGGCAGCGCCGGGCGCACGACGGTAGAAGGTACGGTTACGCCTAAACCGGATGAACAGATGTGGTTTAACCAGTTCCGCGTTGGCGTGTGGCCGGAGTATTTTAAGGGCGTTCAGTTTTCTCACGACAAAGAAGCCCTGAATCAGTATTTCCGTCAGATGACCCCGAATACCGGGCCGTTTGATATCAATGTTATCTCTGATGCGATGTCCGCCGTCGTGGATAAATCCGGCCCGGCTATCCTTTTCACCCACTCCCAGGGTGGCGGACCAGGCTGGTACACGGCGATGAAAAATGACAAGGTCAAAGCCATCGTCGCCTTCGAGCCTGGTAGCAGCTTTGTCTTCCCGGAGAAAGAGCTCCCTGCCCCAATGCCAAGCGCGTTCGACACGCTGAAGGGTGAACCGGTGCCGATGGAGCAGTTTATGGCACTGACTAAAATTCCGATTCTGATTATTTACGGCGATAACATCCCTGATAAACCTGTCGCCATGCCCGCGCAGGACAGCTGGCGCGTACGTCTGGCAATGGCTCGCGAGTGGCGTGACGTGGTGAACAAGCATGGCGGGGATGTCACTGTGACGCATCTGCCTGAGGAAGGAATCAAAGGGAATACCCACTTCCCGTTCTCGGATCTGAATAACGTGCAGATTGCTGATATGGTGAGTAAATTCCTGGAGGAAAAAGATCTACAATAGGAAGAGCTAGTATTGAGCCTTCATTATTGAGGGCTCAATACAATCATCAGTTATATCAAAAAAAATAAAATGGGGGAGCGAAAGTCTTCTATAAGGGAGAGGCAGAATTTTGCTTCCCGCTAATTTCACATTATATTAAGGATAGCATCCCAGTTGGTGTTCTTTCACCATATACCCGAGCATAAATACCGGTATTTACTTCTAAAAAAGGGGCATGTCGTAAAGCCGTTAACGAAAGTGATGAATTATAGATAGAAAACCTTAAAGTTTTATTAAATTTGGAAAATTTAAATAATCAGTCATCTTAAGGTTAACATAATAATATCTCCCCATTATTGATAGGACATCTGTGAGAGGTCTTATCATGCGAATAATCTCGCCCTACACATTAAAATGGCTACATGGCGGAAGCGAACATAATGATATTTCTGCATTAATACGCGAAAACTATCATCAGGTTTACCATGCTTCACTTTCCCGCTGTATGCCCTGGCTTCTTGGTATGTATGACGCCAACGGTGAACTTAAAGCCGCATGCGGCGTCCAGGTGGCATCTCATGGAACGTTATACCTGGAACAATACCTTGATACTCCAATTGAAACGACATTATCGTCGCGGCTGGAACTGCCTGTTCCGCGTGAAGCAATTGTCGAAATCGGCAATTTCGGCGCGCGTGATGGTGCCAGCGCGCGGATTATGTATGCCGCCCTCTGTCTGTTACTTAATCAATATCACTACGGATGGATCGTGTTTACTGGTACGAAGAAAATCCGCAACACCTTCTACCGTCTGAATCTACATCCCATTCAGTTGATGTCTGCTGATCCTGGCAGACTGGGCGATGCGGCCCTGGAATGGGGTGAGTACTACCAACATGATCCACAAATAATGGCAGGAGAACTGACTGGCGGATACACAGCGCTGAGTCAGAACACCATGCTGTTAGCCCTGTTTACGCCATTACCAGATGCCCCATGGACTGATCTTTCAGGAGGACGCCATGTTTCTTAACGCGCTTGAGCAGCAGGCTCGTCTACATCCCGATAGCGTAGCCCTGCAAGGAGAAACCCGGTTCTGGAGCTGGCGGCAATATCATGAAACCGTGATTGACACCGCAACACGATTACAGTCACTCGGAGTTAAATGTCTGGCGCTGGAAGCCGACAACAGCCCGGAGTGGGCGATCATCGATCTCGCCTGTCTGGCTTGTGGGATCATTATTATCCCTGTCCCCGCCTTCTTCACCGACGCACAAAAAGAGTGGGTACGCGCATCGGCATCGGTTGATGCGCAAATCGGCGGCGAGTTGATGGTCGGCTGGCTGAGGCATGATTTCCCATTCGGCAGACTGCAAACTCGCCAGATTACTGCTCCAATGCCCCTGCCTGCCGGGACGGCCAAAATAACGTATACCTCTGGCACTACAGGTGAACCTAAAGGCGTCTGTCTGAGCCAGGAAGGGATGTTCTGGACTGCACAAACGCTGGCCAGGGCCCTGCAGAATATCAATTCGCAAAAGCATCTGGTCACACTACCGCTCAGCATTCTGCTGGAGAATTTGTGCGGAATCTATATCCCTATGTTGCTGGGCGCACAGACAGTGGTACTGCCCTCTGCACAGATTGGATTCGCAGGTTCCAGCCAGTTTAATCCCTCTCAGTTTTTCCACGTGTTGATGAAATGGCATCCACAAAGTCTGGTGTTGGTGCCAGAACTGTTACGGGCGCTGCTCCACCTGCACCAGCAGATCCCCGAAAGCACGCAATCCTTGCGCTTTATCGCCGTCGGCGGTGGAAAAATCTCAACCCAGTTGTTGGCATTGGCGGGACAAAGCGGTCTACCGGTGTTTGAAGGGTACGGCCTTTCGGAATGTGGTTCCGTTGTGGCACTGAATCTGCCTGATGCGGCAAAAGCGGGCAGCGTCGGCAAACCGTTACCGGGTATCAAGGTATCGGTTGATGCCAGTCAGCAACTGTATGTAAACAGCCCGGCCAATGCGCTGGGCTATCTGGGGACTGAACCACCCTCGCAGAATGTTGCGACTGGCGATCTCGGCAAAGTGGATGAAGAAGGATTTATACATCTTCATGGGCGTCTAAAAAATATTCAGATAAATGCTTTTGGTCGCAATTTCTCGCCAGAATGGCCGGAAGCTGAAGCAATGGCATGTTCGGCGGTCCGACGTATTGTGATCTTCGGCGAGGGATTGCGACGCAATGTTGCCCTGGTTGATGTCTTTGAAGGTCAACAGGAACTGGCCCGTGAGCAACTTCAGGCCCTCTCCGCTCGCTTGCCTGACTATGCCCGGTTCCATCGACTGCTTTTTACTTCAGTCCTGTCATCTCCCGATATGTTTACCGCCAATGGGCGTCCCCGGCGGAGCGCCATCTGGCACTCCCTGAAACAAGATATTCTCACCTGCAGTGAGGAGGAATAATCATGAGTTTTTATCAGGAACTGCAAAAACAAACCGCTGAGGACCGTCAGCGGTTACTGGCATCGCCAATCATCGCCCGCTGCCAGCAAGGCGATATTTCCCGCGCAATGTATATCCACTTTCTGACGCAGGCATATTACCACGTCAGCCATACCGTGCCGCTGCTGATGTGCGCCGGCAGTCGTCTTGGTGCTTCACATGAAGCAGTGCGAGGAGCCATTGCCGAATATATTGATGAAGAGTACGGACATCAGGAATGGATCCTCAATGATATTCGCACCTGTGGTGGCGACGCGGAAAAAGTCAGAAATGGAACGCCTGGGCTGCCAATCGAAATGATGATCGCTTACCTCTACTATCGTATTGAACGAATCAATCCAATGAGCCTCTTTGGCATGGTCCAGGTACTGGAAGGTACCAGCGTGTCGATAGCATCAGCCGTTGCCGCACAAGTTGAGCATACGCTGGCGCTACCTGAGCAGGCTACCACTTATCTGCGTTCACATGGCGAGCTTGATCAGGGACATTTGCGATTTTTTGCATCTCTGATGGATACCATCACCGATAAGGACGATCAGACTGCCATTATCCACACCGCCCGTCGTGTTTATAACTTGTATGGGCAGATGCTTGAGCAACTGGGAAATGACGCAAATGAACCTGCATGACAAGACGGTTTTACTCACCGGCGCAAGCGGGGGTATCGGTCAATCGCTGGCACTGTCGCTGGCGAAAAAAGGGGCACGGCTTTGCCTTGTCGGGCGCAACGAACAGGCAATGAAGCTTCTGCAACAGACACTTCCCTATGCGGAGCGGCACAGCATCGCGCTAATGCGTAATTATTCTGATGATGAAATCAACGCGCTGGCCGCACGATTTAGCCAGGATGGTGGGCTGGATATCCTGATAAACAATGCGGGAAGTAGTCGCTTTGCGTTGTTTGAACAGCAATCTTTTGACGATATTCGTGAGCAGATCCGCGCCAACATTGAGATCCCGGCCTTACTCACCCGTGCTTTAATGCAAAAGATGAATACACCAGGGATCGTGCTCAATATAGGGTCTATCTTTGGGGAAATTGGTCATCCAGCCTGGAGCGTTTACAGTGCGACCAAAGCAGCGACACACCGTTTTTCTGAAGCATTAGGGCGTGAATTACAGGGTAGCGGCATCACGGTACTGTATGCCGCTCCGCGTTCAACAGAAACCTTGCTGAACAACGAACATGTGTATGCCCTGAATCAGAAACTCGGCAACAGTAGCGATTCCCCCGACTTTGTTGCCGCGCGACTCACCCGTCTACTTGAAACTGAACAGAAACGCTACCGCTTTGGCGTGATGGAACGCCTGTTTGTCAAAATCAATGCCTGGTTTCCCACCGTCATCGATGGGGCATTAGGAAAGAAATTACCTGTGATTCAGTTATTTGCCAGAAAACCGCTCAAGGGAGAACATAAATGAGAATTCTACATGTACTCATTATTGCGACAGTGATACCTGTCTCTGCAATGGCGAATACGACGCTGGAAGATTTACAGCATGAGTGGTCCATTTGCCAATATCAGACGTTAGCCGCGAAAAAAGAGAGTTGTTTCAGTGCGCTCAGCCAAAAGACCCACAATGCTATTCAAGCTCACAATACCGATGCACCGTTGTTAATCTGGTCAGGTATCATTGACAGCAGTTGGGCTGGCGCCAAAGGCGGTCTTGGCGCGCTGAGCCTTGTTAAACAGGCGCGCAGTAATCTGGAAAAAGCCATTGAGATTGATCCAGGCGCATTGCAGGGGTCAGCCTGGACTAGCCTCGGTGCGCTGTATTATCAGGTACCAGGCTGGCCGATTGGTTTTGGTGATAAAGAAAAAGCCGAAGAAATGTTAAAGAAAGCGCTGGCGATCAATCCTGACGGTATTGACCCTAACTATTTTTATGGTGACTTTCTATTGCAGGAGAAAAAAACCAGGACGCGAAGCGCTATCTGGATAAAGCACTGAAAGCTCCGGCGCGCCCAGGACGAGAGATTGCTGATAATGGACGCCGTCGTGATATTGCGAAGGATCTGGCCAGTATTAAGTAAAAAACCAGTACCCGCAGAATATACTGTGCCGCCCACTGTTCCCTGTGAACGGTACAGATATTCCCTTTTTCCTTTGACGAGAATAGCCATCACTGTGGTGATGCCTTCGTCTTTTTCAGGCTTGTCATCCACACCCAGCTCACCTATTGTAGGCGTCATTTCAGCACCGTCTGGCAGACTCTCAATTTTCTGACAGCATAGCGGACACCAAATATGATGGGCGCTATCCATGAAATTGTTAACTACAGTGCGTAAAAAAGCCCTAATTATCTCGTTGAGTTCAAAATCAAAATGGTTGAACGCTCAGATCGACCAGAGATCTCCGTGGCGAAACTCGCTCGTGAGCATGGAATCAACGATAATCGGCTGTTCAAGTGGCCAAATGAACTGTGCCACTACAGATTGACCAGGTTCGGCAACACGACGGCGATGAGGCCTGAACATTTGCCGCTCAGTTGAATCGCGCTTTTACTGGGCACATAACACAGGAAATCCATTGCATCACGTACCGCCTGACGCGTTTCAGGCACTACGCTGGGATGATTGTTAAGCACCCGCGATACAGTAGCCGTTGATACTCCTGCTTTTTTTGCAACATCTTTAATGGAAGCCATGATGATGAAATGTGTCCTCTAAAAAGTAATGTCACTATAAAGTGTGATAGAGGTCAAAGATGTAAGCCAGTTCACATGTTGTTGCGTTACATGAAACCCAGTTCGCGCTCTCACTTCCATTGGCGTTAGCGCCGCAAAAAATTCAATCCCCGCGAGTTTGCTGATTTACGAGGTATTATAGGGTCTGAGGTGCGACGGGCAGCTGCATGGACTGTCTCCCGACGGATAAATGCCTTTCCTTAGTGTTTAAAACGTTCATTTCTTACACAAAGCCGCCCATCAGCCCTCCTCAAAATTAATGAACACATCTAATAAACCCTAGCTAATTACCCCATCTAATCGAATAAATAACTTTGCGTTATGCTTTTCCTCGACAACAGCCAAAGGATAACGTCATGCAAACTGTAAAACTGAACAACGGTATTGAAATGCCCCTGCTGGGCTTTGGTGTGTTTCAAATGTCTGATGCCGCTGAATGCGAAAGAGCCGTGATTGATGCCATCGATACGGGATACCGCCTGATCGATACCGCCGCGTCTTACCAGAATGAAACCCAGGTCGGGAACGCTCTGAAACAAAGCGGTATCGACCGTAACGAACTCTTTGTAACGACCAAGCTGTGGCTGCAGGATACTAATTACGAAGGCGCTAAAGCCCAGTTCGAACGCTCCCTGAATCGTCTGCAACTTGATTATGTTGACCTGTATCTGATTCACCAGCCTTACGGTGATGTTCATGGGGCATGGCGTGCCATGGAAGAATTACAACAGGAAGGAAAAATTCGCGCCATTGGCGTCAGCAACTTCCATCCTGACAGACTGGCCGACCTTATCGCCTTCAACAACGTTGCCCCTGCGGTAAACCAGATTGAAGTTAACCCCTTCAACCAGCAGCTGCATGCCGTTCCCTGGAATCAAAGCCGTGGCATTCAGCCGGAAGCCTGGGCTCCGTTTGCTGAAGGGAAAAATGGTCTGTTCCAGCATCCCGTATTAACGGCAATTGGTCAGAAGTACGGCAAAAGCGTGGGCCAGGTTGTTCTGCGTTGGATCTTCCAGCGAGGCATCATTTCACTGGCGAAATCGGTGCGCAAAGAACGCATGGCAGAGAACATTAACATTCTCGATTTTGAACTCAGTTCTGAAGATATGCTGCAGATTGCTGCCCTCGACACTGCAACCAGCGCCTTCTTCTCTCACCGCGATCCGGCGATGGTGGAATGGCTGACCGGCCGCAAACTTGATGTTTAAGTCGCGATAAAAGAGGTATTCATTCAATGCAAAAACGTTATCTGGGTAAATCCCGACTCGAAGTATCCGCGCTTGGGCTCGGCTGCATGGGCTTAAGCCATGGCTACGGTCCGGCGACCGATACCCGTCAGGCTATCGAGCTCATTCGCGCTGCGGTTGAACGTGGCGTCACCTTCTTCGATACCGCTGAAGTGTATGGCCCCTTTCTTAATGAAGAGGTTGTAGGCGAAGCCTTAAAACCGTTTCGTGACCGTGTGGTTATTGCCACCAAGTTTGGTTTTACCTTCGGTGCGGACAACAAGCAGCAGATTTTAAACAGCCGTCCGGAGCATATCCGTGAAGCTGTGGAAGGATCATTACGCCGCCTTAAGACTGATGTCATTGATCTGCTGTATCAACACCGTGTCGACCCGGATGTCCCCATTGAAGATGTCGCGGGAACTGTGAAAGACCTGATAGCGGAAGGCAAAGTCAAACATTTCGGTCTGTCCGAAGCGGGCGCACAAACCATTCGTCGTGCACATGCCGTACAACCGGTCACTGCGCTGCAAAGCGAATACTCTCTGTGGTGGCGCGAACCTGAGCAGGAAATCCTGCCGTTACTGGAGGAACTGGGTATTGGTTTCGTTCCCTTCAGCCCATTAGGCAAAGGCTTCCTGACGGGATCGATTAAGCCAGGAACCACTTTTGGCAAGGACGATTATCGCAGCACCGTGCCGCGTTTCGCCGAGCAGGCGATTGAAGCCAATGAAAAGCTGGTCTCCTTGCTGGGTGAACTGGCGGCAGAGAAAGGTGTGACGTCTGCACAAATCGCGCTGGCATGGCTGCTGGCACAAAAGCCGTGGATTGTTCCTATCCCTGGTACCACCAAACTACACCGGCTGGAGGAAAACCTGGGGGCTGCCGACATCATTCTTTCACCGAAGGATACGCAGCAGATAACCCAGGCGCTGGAAACGATTAACATCGTCGGTGAACGTTACTCTCCTGAGCACCAGGCCCGCGTAGGCCGTTAATATCCGAACGGGTCTACGGACCCGTTATTGGGCGTAGCGAAGTGCATCGATCATCAGCGCAAATGCAGGCGGGTGCTGCTTACGGCTCGGGTAGTAGAGATAATAGCCGGGAAAAGATGGACACCAGTCCTGCAGAACCTGAATAAGCTCTCCTGACTTTATATAATCCTGCACCCTGTCTTCAGGCATACAGGCAATGCCAAAACCGTATAAAGCAGCATCAATCCTTTCTGCCTGCTGATTAAACGTTACCTGCCCTTCCACTCTGACCCGTAACGGTTTCCCTTCCTTCTCAAACTCCCAGTGATAAAGCCCACCGGCAGTCGGCAGGCGCATATTGATGCACCGATGATTTTGTAGCTCGTGCGGCGTTTCAGGTGCAGGGTTTGCCGCGAAGTAAGACGGTGCTCCCACCACGGCCATGCGCATGTCCGGGCCAATTCTTACAGCAACCATATCCTTATCCACGCTTTCGCCCAGGCGGATCCCGGCATCAAAACGGCCCTCAACAATATCGACAAAGCCGTTATCAACCACCAATTCGAGATTAATTTCCGGATATTCCCTGAGGAAAGGTTTTAACTTTGGCCATACCAGACTTCGCGCGGCATGCTCCCCAGCAGATAAGCGGATATTGCCGGAGGCAGTGCCGTTCAGTTGAACCAGCGATTCCAGCTCCTGTTCAAGATCGGCAATACGCGGTTCAAGGCAGGCAATAATTCTCTCACCGGCCTCTGTAGGGGCAACGCTTCGGGTCGTACGGGTCAGAAGGCGGATATTGAGCCTTTCCTCCAGCGCCTTCATCGCATGGCTGAGTGCAGACTGAGATACACCCAGTTTGCCCGCTGCTTTGGTAAAACTTCGCTCCCTTGCCACCACCAGAAAGATTTGCAGTTCGTTGAAGTTTTCTTTGAGCATCGGCGATTTCCTTATGGTGGCATTCCCTTCATCGCGCACTCATGAAGGGTGTTCATAGACACAATCATTTTAGCCCTATTACTGACAATAATGATAATTGATATTCTGGCTGTAGAGAAAATAAGTCTGAATTATCAGAAGGTTTATCATGAAAATACTCATTGCAGGCGCGACCGGAAGTATTGGTCTTCATGTCGTGAATACCGCTATCGAAATGGGTCATCAGCCCGTGGCGCTGGTCAGAAATAAACGGAAAGTAAAATTACTTCCGCGTGGAACGGATGTTTTTTACGGCGATGTTTCAATGCCTGAAACACTTACCGATTTGCCGAAAGATATTGATGCCATCATCTTCACTCTCGGTTCCGATGGCCAGGGGCGTATTGGCGCCAGAGCGATAGATTACGGCGGTGTGCGTAACATTTTACGACTCTTCAGGGATACACCTGTACGCATCGGTTTAATGACCACGATTGGCGTGACTGAACGACTCAGTACCTGGAATCAACGCACTGAGGTTCATGACTGGAAAAGACGTGCCGAACGTCTGGTCAGAGCGAGTGGTCACCCCTATACCATCGTCAGACCCGGCTGGTTTGATTACAACAATGATGATGAACACAGAATTGTTTTGCTCCAGGGGGATCGTCGCCATGCAGGAACACCAGAAGATGGTGTGATATCAAGGCAGCAAATCGCCCAGGTTCTGGTCAGTGCCCTGACCAACGAGGCAGCAAAAAATAAAACGTTTGAGCTGGTGGCCGAACGAGGCGAAGCACCGCAGGATCTTACTCCACTGTTTGCAGACCTGCAGGCTGATGATCCACAAAAAAATGATGGCGTTTTAGATATAGACAATATGCCTCTGTGTGAAGAACCTGAGTGCATTATTAACGAGCTGAACCGCACGGGGTTGCTGAAATCTATAAATAAATCATAAGCATCCCGACAAGGCTATATCATCGCCCTCTTATAATGCGCGTTAATTTATGTTCACAACAGAAGACATCATCGATGAGATAACCCGAGCGATTGATTTAAACTTACACAAATCGCTGAAGGTAAGTTTAGCGTATCGATGATCAGGCATGCTTCAGCCAGTTCCGGAATATTTGCGCTTGCAGTATTCCCTGAAAATCAATCAGCCCTGAGCAACCAAGTTTCTTGATCAGATTCTGCCTGGCCTGGTAAATGGTTTTTAAGTGTAGATTTAACATGGCAGATATCTCAAAAACAGTTCGCCCCTCCCCTAGCTGCGTTAAAATATATTTATCTCGCGCAGTCAAGGAGATATTGAGTTCCGATTGATGCTCGTGCTTTCCACCAGCACGAGTAATATCAATAATAAATTGCTTGATTGAGGCAACATCGCTATCTACTGGCAGTCTGTAAAGTGAGATGTCATTGAGATACTGATACAGATGGCCATCAATCAGCAGCACCAGGCGATATGTATTCAGATCGTAATTTTGCTTTTTTACCGCGTCAAAGTGATTAGCGGTGAAGAAAACAAGTCGCGCCTTGTCATCTTCAAAAACGATATCTGCAAGGATATTCTTTAACCCTTGCCTGATATAGATATCATCAATCCATAAAACTGTGTTTCCAGCATGTTCCTGCATGATGTTCATCATTATGACCTCAACGAAAAATCACCATTGACCTCACCGGGCTGCGAAGTTTTATCGAGTTGAAGATGTGCCAGAATCTGTGAATAGAGATCGGTCAGTATCACATTCTTCTCATTCTTCAACTGCGTGCTGAATGCCTGAATAAGAACATCATTACTGATACAACCCTGTTTTAACATGACATTACGCTCTATATCCTTATACAAAGCGCAGCGGAAAATAAAATCTTCCGGAATTGAATTAGCCATATCAACTCCATAATATGCAGTCATAAAAATAAGAGGATGCTATGTATAGTCTTAATCCAAACAGCGAAGCGACAGAACTTACATCATACAATAATTGTGCTGTGTATTTATATTAATGTGCTATCTCATTAGACGTCATCAGCCGTATAACGTAACACTATTTCCAGGGTTTTTCTGATAATGTCTGCCTTGACAACGTCAGTTGTTGACTCCAGAGAACTAATCAGGCTTAAAATGATGTTTTTATTATTAACATTATCACCTGCCAGAATTACATTTGTCACCGCCTGCCCCAATACCACTGACTCATCTGCTAATAGTTCACCTGCATTATGGAAGTAACTTGATAAAGCTTTATCCGTCATTACACTGTGGACATTAATTTCATGAAGCATGGTAACCTCGCTTGTATAGTCTGGAGAATTATCTTTAATGTAATTTAGGGTTTTTGCTGGCACTGAAAGCACTCTCATCTCTCGTTTGTTCCGGTTTTCTGCTTATCTTCCCCGGATTAACATTTGTGAAATCATTGATAACGCTGTCAATTAATTGTTTACGTGTACCATCCATTTCACTGGCATGCATAAGCCGCAATTGCTTAATCAGTGCAGCTAACGAAACGTCTTTATGCATTCGCAAAATTTCTAGCACAGCCAAACCTGTAATTTCATGTTTCAAGCGTTCACTGTCAGGTTTCTTCATAACTCCTTCACTACTTACCCATTATCATAGTAGGGCTTTATTTTATTCGAAAAGCAGGCCGATTAACGCATTGTAATGTTTCTGTTCATTCTCACCTGATGCATTTTCAAGACGGTGCAGAAGTTTGGTACACAGTGATTTGCGACTGAGATTGCGCCCATCTTTTAGTATCTCAGTCACGATTTCGCCCAACGTTTCCTGTTGGGTTGGCAGATGCGCTTTAGCAAAGTAACGAGAAATCGCGCTTGCAGAATCAGTGCGAACGGTATGCTGCTGCATGGAGTGCTCCTGTAACAAAATGCTGGTGAATATTAAGTTTTATAACAGTAGCAAAGCTGTACCGAAAATGTGTACAACATAGCACGCTAATTTTTAGCAAAAAATGCTAAATTAATTAAATCATGTAGTTACGATAGTTCAGATCTATATGAAATCCAATTTCTTTGTACAAATCACTTTGTGTTATCAATGAAATTGATCTGTATTAGCCCGCTTACTTGTAAAGACAAAGTTAGAATTATGTATTAAAATCAGGGCGTAACCTGGTTTGTCTGATACTGACCAGACCTCTTCTCCTTCCTTGATCCCGGACTGTCCATGCTCACGACCATTATTTACCGTAGCCATCTACGTGAAGACGCCCCTCTCAAAGCGCTTGAGGATATGGTGACAGCCGCAAATATCAAAAACAGGCGATCAGATGTTACGGGGATCTTACTCTTTAACGGCCATCACTTTTTCCAACTGCTTGAAGGCCCAGAGGAGCAGGTAAAAGAGATCTATCGTTGTATTTGTAACGACCCCCGGCACCACAATATCGTTGAACTGATGTGTGATTACGCGCCTGCGAGAAGATTCGGAAAAGTAGGGATGGAGTTATTTGATTTACAAAAACATGAACGGAATGACGTCCTGCAAGCTGTACTCAATAAGGGTACGTCCAAATTTCAGCTCACGTATGATGACAGAGCATTACAGTTTTTCCGCACATTTGTCCTCGCCACGGAAAAATCGAGCTATTTTGAAATACCTGCGCCTGATTACTGGAGTTTTATAACCGACAATACCTGTACCATCCTGGATGAAAGCACACTCCCGTCAGATACAGATTTCAGCTTTGCTTTTCAACCAATTATCGATCCTATGTCACAGCGCGTCATTGCGCTGGAAGCCCTTATTCGCGGTAAAGACGGTGAAACGCCCGCTACGTATTTTGACAAATTCAAACCTGAAGATGTGTATACCGCTGATCTGCAGAGCAAAAAGACTGCATTTGCAATGGCAAGCGCACTGGGACTTAATCACAAAATGCTGTCGGTTAATCTGTTACCCATGACCCTGGTAAACAGACCCGATGCAGTCAGCTTTCTTATAAACGAAATCGCGGCGCATGGACTGGTGCCTGAACAAATCATCGTAGAGTTTACCGAAAGTGAAGTTATTTCGCGTTTTGATACGTTCGCGCAGGCCGTGAAGTCACTCAAGGCAGCGGGAATATGTGTGGCGATAGATCATTTCGGGGCAGGTTTTGCCGGGCTTCAGCTTTTGTCTCGCTTTCAACCGGACCGAATTAAGATAAGCCGCGAACTCATCACTGATGTGCATAAAAGTGGACCACGGCAGGCCATCATTCAGGCCATAATCAAATGCTGCGCTTCACTGGAGATTATGATTTCTGCGGTCGGCGTCGAAAAACCTGAAGAGTGGATGTGGCTTGAATCCGCGGGTATTGAGATCTTCCAGGGTAACCTGTTTGCAAGAGCCTGCCTGAATGGTACTCCGTCTGTCGCGTGGCCAGAGAAAAAATGATTTCTCAGCGTTACAATAATTAACGTATTGTTATTACACAATAATCCCGCCACCTCTTTTATGCTGAACATAAAAATTCAGCATTTACTCCCTACGTGATAGTAAAGTAAATCTTAATTTTGCTAGAATCCTATGTATGTTTTGTACAATTTGATGCATGTTGTACAAAGTAGCAGGAACCGCATATCGGTGACGGAGAATCAGGAGTGTCTGGGGGAATTATGGCTTATTACAGCATTGGGGATGTCGCAGAACGTTGCGGGATAAATCCTGTCACCCTTCGGGCATGGCAACGACGTTACGGTTTACTCAAACCTCAACGCAGCGAAGGTGGCCACCGACTCTTTGATGAAGAGGATATTCAACGTATTGAAGAAATAAAACGTTGGATTAGCAGTGGCACACCCGTTGGCAAAGTTAAAGCATTGCTGGAAACCAGTACCCGTGAAACTGACGACGACTGGAATCAATTGCAAGAAGAGATGATGGGCATTCTTCGTATGGCGTATCCCCCGAAGCTGCGAGCCAAAATTATCGCACTCGGTCGCGCCTACCCCGTAGATGCGTTGATTGATCGCGTTTATCTTCCTGTGCGTCAGCGGTTGATACTTGACCATAATACATCCCGTATCATGAACAGTATGCTTGATGGCGCATTGATTGAATATGTAGCCACCCTGCTGTCTGAAACGCGGCGCAAATCAGGGAAAGATGCCATCCTGATGGCCTGGGATGTTGAAGACCGAACCCGTTTATGGCTCGAAGCCTGGCGTTTATCGCAATCGGGCTGGCATATTGCCGTGCTTGCTGAACCCATTGAATCGCCAAGACCTGAACTTTTCCCCGGGCAAACGCTTTTTGTCTGGACTGGTATTACGCCAACCCGCAGACAAAATGAACTTCTACAACACTGGAACGAACAAGGTTATAAAGTCATTTTTCACAGCCCGTAACCAACATGTATCGCAGTAATGAGCTGAGTGAGATAAATCTTACTAATTCTCATTTTTTGGGTGGTTATTTTGAATGCCATCCAATGAATCTGTGTTCACCACCAGCCTGACTTAATACCCGCAGTAGCATAAAAACAAAACAATATACTCACCCGTGGGTATTATTTTTTTGCAAACGACATCACCTTTTTCCTAAGTAAAATTTATTAGATCAACTGGCGCACGCCTAATACTTATTCTAGGGTTAAACCATGTCTTCTTGTACCACATTATTGTTTTTCTAAAGTAATAAATGTGGTTATTTGAAAAAGGTAAAGGATATGGCTCTAGTCTTAGACAAACGCTTAATTCTTTGTTGCTGCGCCTTTTCCATTATTCCCGTGGCAAATGCAGCAACCGTTAACGGAACATTTCAGGTACTGATGACGATTCAAAAGGCCTGTACCGTGACTGCCGGTTCGGCTTCAAATATCACGCTTGGGCCGGTGAATACCACGGCAACAAATACCAATGCAAGCAACACGATTTCGATTAATTGCTCAAAAACCACGCCCTATTTTATCGGTCTGGCGCCGTCGGCCGCCAATGGGGGGACGACGACGGGCTCAGGCGCCATGTCCTCCGTGGCTAACGCTGCCACCAATACCGATAAAGTGCCCTACCAGCTAAATCGAACATCAGCAACAGGTCCGGTGTGGGGGAACACCGCCACCGACACCGCGCCTGGAAACGGCGTAGCGGCGACGGGGACCGGGCTGGTGCAAACGTTTACGGTTTATGCCACCGCACCGAGCGCCAACTTCACTCCTGACGACTATGCCGACACGGTAACGGTTAACGTTAACTACTAACTTCAGGAAGCCACATGAGAGTAAAACTGCCTGTTCAGCAGTGTGCCTGCGCATGCCTGTTAGGGATGGTTGCGAGCCTCAACCCTGCCGCCGCCAGCGGGCTGCAAATCGCCCCGGTCACATTAACTTTGCTCGCGACGCAAAATGCCGATGGTATCTGGCTTAGTAATGCGGGTGAAAATGTGCTCAATGCCCAGGTTCGGGTTTTTCACTGGAGCCAGAGCGCTTACGGCGACAAACTTTCCCCCTCTCAGGGGCTGGTCATTAGCCCGCCGATGCTGGCATTAGCCCCTGGAGAACGTCAGTTGATTCGCGTTATTCGGACCGGCCCACCTTCGGCAAATGCTGAAGACGCTTATCGGTTATCGATAGATGAGTTACCGCCTGCAAAAGTAGAAAAAAATAAGCTTCAGTTTGTGCTGCATTATTCCGTCCCCGTTTTCATTCAACCAACATCAGCGGCGCAAACGCAGGCAAAATTGCAATGGAAATTACAACAGCTTGATGGCAAAAAATTTATTGAAGTGAGTAACCAGGGAAATGGGCATGCACAATTATCTGCTGCAACATTTATAAGCCCTGACGGTGCTAAAAAGGTTATTACGCCCGGACTGTTAGGCTACGTTTTACCCGGCTCAACGATGCGCTGGATAGTCTCTCCGTCGGCCAGTAATACTCATGATGGCGGGAAAGTTGAAGTCACAATCAATGGCCAAAAAACAGTACAAGATCTGTAACAGATCCTGGCTTCTGGTGAAATATTGCTTTCTCAATGGAGTATTAATATCGGGAATGGTTTGCGCACAAACGCTGAATAATAACCTGAACGACGATGGTGTTATTAATGGCGCAGCGCAGCTCGTGGGGGTCAATTTGTATCTCGACGTCACCTTAAATGGGAATCCCGTTGGGCTGGTGCATTTGGGTTACGATAATGGAAAGCTCTATGCAGGGGCAGATACCCTGCGAAAAATGGGCTTTCGCTTTGCGCCTGACGCCACTCACGCCGTCTGCCTGAACGATATCCCCGAGCTAACCATTGACTATAACGTTCAGTTGCAAACGCTTTCGCTTACTGTGCCACTCAGTTCACTCGATCTTGCGACCACGCAGCTTAACTCCCCCGTAGAGACCGCGCCGACGGCGACAACATCACGCGGAGCGCTGCTCAATTACGATATCTATACCCAACAGGGGGATGAAAGCGCAATAAATACCTTCAGCGAACTCCGCGCTTTCAATGCTGCAGGCGTGCTCAGCACCACCCAGTTGACGCAGTACTCCACCGAGGAAAATGCGGATAACAGCGTTGAGCGACTCGATACCAGCTGGCGTACGTCATTTCCCGAAACGATGCTGGCGGTAACCGTTGGCGATACCCTGACCAGTTCACTTATCTGGTCCCGACCGACGCGTATCGGCGGCATTCAGATAGGAACCGATTTTGGTTTGCGGCCCTATATGCCAACCACCCCGCTCCCTGCATATCTTGGCTCCGCGACGTTACCGTCAAACGTTGAGCTGTACGTCGACGGCGTCAGGTACTACAACGGAGAAGTCCCCGCGGGTAGCTTTCAGATCAACACAATGCCGAACATCAGCGGCGCGGGAACGGGTCAGGTGATGATGACGGATGCGCTGGGCAGAACGAGCGTACAAAATTTTTCGTTCTACAACGATCAGCAACTCCTGCGGGAAGGATTAACTGCCTGGTCTGCAGAACTGGGTACGGTACGCGAAAACTATGGTTACTCCTCTTTTGATTATGCCAGCGCACCGGTACTGAGCGGTACATGGCGTCGTGGGTTTAGCAATACGTTCACCGCCGGGACTCACGCTGAAACCAGCGATGGACTGATTAACGCGGGCTTCAGTAACGACTGGATCCCAGGCACCCGCAGCGGCACGTTTTCGACCTCAATTGCCGCAAGTACCGACGCAGGAAAGAACGGTTTTCTGTACAGTTTTGGTTACCGTTGGTCCGGCGAACGGTTTAATTTCAGTACCAGTACGACGGCCACTTCCGGTGATTATCATGATGTCGCCACCCATTATGGCGAGCCGCCACCGACGCTTAACAGCAATACGGTCATTGGCTATTCGCTGGAAGCTGCCGGTAATGTCAGCCTGAGTTACCTGCAGTTTCGTTATCCGCACGAAAATGCGGTGCGCTACGCCAACGCCAGCTGGTTCAAATCGATTACCGACAACATTTCACTGAATGCCGGATTCAACCAAAACATCGACGATAACCGCGATCGCAGTCTCTATTTGATGGTGACAATAACCACTGATAATAATCTAAGTGCCAGCAGCACCCTACAACGCACCAATGATGAGACCGGCTACCAGCTCAACGCCAGCCTGACGCCTCCTGCCGACGGCGGCTGGGGCTGGAATCTGGCCGCCAGTCAGCAGGCTTCCCGGCAAAGCGGTCAGGGAGAAGTGGGATATCTGGGGCGTTATGGTAAAGCATACGCGGGATTCAGCCGTTTACCGGATAACCATTACGGCTACGCAGGCGCCACCGGATCGCTTGTTACCATGGGCGGCGGCCTGTTTGCAGCACGAGAAATCAACAATGGCTTTGCCGTCGTATCAACTGACGGCGTTCCTGACGTCCCGATTAAATTACAAAATAACCTGATTGGTCGCAGCGACGACCAGGGGCTATTGCTGGTCACGCCGCTGAACAGTTATCAAAAAAACCTGATCAGTATTGACCCTATGGATCTCCCCGCCAATATGCGGATCGCGCGCGTTGAGACGAATGCAACGCCTGCCGATCGTTCCGGTACATTGGTTAGCTTTGGCATTACCCCGGTGCGCGCTGCGCAGGTCATCCTCGTCGACAATCAGGGTAAACCCATTCCCGAAGGCAGCATGGCATACGCCATCAGCGGAGCAGGACAATCGTCTGTCGTTGGTTTTGATGGGATGACCTGGTTCGACACGCTGGAACAGCACAACGCGCTACGCGTTGAGACAGACACCGGCAGTTGTCGCGTGCAATTTGACTATCCCGCTTCCGCAAAGGGGATTGTGCAAATAGGTCCACTGGTTTGCCGGCCACACTAACAGGAGTGCGCTCATGAGGTTAAGGCATCTGTTACTCATCGCAGCCGTACTCTTTTGTCCGGCGATTAGCCATGCCGTAACCTGTTCGGTGAGCAATGTACAACCCATAAATTTGGGCTCAGTCAATCCGCTGTCTGCGACAGGCGCAACGTCATCAATGACGTTCAACTACACCTGCACCAAAGAGCTTGGCGACGTGCTGGCAGGGATCAACCTCTGTTTTAATATTGGCGCCTCAGCCGTCAGTGGCCAGGTGACACCTCGAAATATGTCATTAAACGGAACACCTGCCAGAACGCTGGCATACCAGCTTTACCAGGATGCCGGGCACACTAAAGTCTGGGGGAGTCAGTATCAGTCGGGAACAACTTTTCCAATGGTACAGCTTAACCTGCTGAATCTGACGCCAGTGACGGGCTCACTCACGGTATCAGCACAGATTGTCACGCCACAAACCTCAGCGGTCCCCGGAAGCTATCAGGATAGCTATACGGCGGCGACAGCCCTTGTCACCCTCAATCCTGGATTGCTTTTCCCGCCGACCACCTGTGGCGATACCGTTGCCGCCAGGCTTCCCTTCACCGTATCGGCGACGGTCAGCAAACAGTGCAATATCACCTCTGCAACCAATATTAGCTTTGCGCCCGCCGGGGCGACCGGGCGTAACCTAACGGCTTCAAATACCGTGGGCGTAGCATGTTCCAATAACACGCCTTACACCATCGGACTTCAGCCCTCTAACGGCAATACGGCAGGCAGCGGCGTGATGGCCGGCACGGGGTCAAATACGGACAAGGTCCCCTACCAACTTAGCTCGACGCCAGGGCCGTCCGGTACGGTTTGGGGCAATTCATCGCTCAATACCGTCGCGGGCAACGGTACGGGAACCACCACCACCTACCCGGTTTACGCCACCGTTCCCAGCGCGAACTACACGCCTGACAACTATGCTGATACCGTTACCATCGCCGTGACCTACTGACCCCAGCTTAATCGCAATAAAGCAAATACATTTTATTATCATATTATTTACTTTTAGAGGTGCGTCATAAATCTGACAAATTGCGATTTTTATAAATCATGCATATTAAATTACCCAGCCAGCAAAATTACCGAAATATCAGCACAATCAGAGAATAACTATTCACCTCTCGCCCAAAGCCCACACGCTTCATGCCGATAAACCGTGTTAGCCGGACAGGCCATTCTATGAAATAAATGTTAAATTTAGGTTCATATGGTGTGATTCACTGTATACCACGGCCAAATTAAGAACATATTACTTTTATAACTAAGGTTTATCATGGATAAGTTATCTTACGCTTCAGATAGCAGCACATCTGCCTGGAATACCTACCTGCAACAAATCGAGCGTGTGGCCCCTTACCTGGGCGAACTTTCCCATTGGGTGGATACCCTGCGCCACCCAAAACGCGCGCTGATTGTCGATATCCCGGTGCAGATGGATGACGGTACTATCCGTCATTTTGAAGGGTATCGCGTGCAACATAACCTCTCCCGCGGGCCGGGCAAAGGCGGTGTGCGTTATCATCCTGATGTTGATCTTAATGAAGTGATGGCCCTGTCCGCATGGATGACCATCAAATGCGCAGCGTTGAACCTGCCGTACGGCGGTGCGAAAGGTGGCGTGCGCGTCGATCCGTTCTCGCTTTCCGAAGGTGAACTGGAGCGTTTAACACGCCGTTATACCAGCGAAATCGGCATTATCATCGGGCCGCAGAAAGACATTCCTGCGCCGGATGTGGGGACTAACGGAAAGGTAATGGCCTGGATGATGGATACCTACTCCATGAACCACGGCACCACCGTGACCAGCGTGGTCACCGGTAAACCTATTCACCTCGGCGGCTCGTTAGGTCGTGATAAAGCCACCGGTCGTGGTGTTTTCGTCAGCGGTCTGGAAGTGGCGCGTCGTGCCAACATAGACGTTGAAGGCGCTCGCGTAGCAGTGCAAGGTTTTGGTAACGTCGGCAGCGAAGCCGCCCGCCTGTTCGCGGCAGCAGGAGCACGCGTGGTCGCGATTCAGGATCATACCGCAACGCTGTTTAACTCAACGGGTATCGACATGGCCGCGTTGTCTGCCTGGCAACTGGAGCACAAACAGATTGCCGGTTTCCCGGGCGCTGAAACCATTGCCAGCGAAGCCTTCTGGAGCCTGGAGATGGATATTCTGATCCCGGCCGCGCTCGAAGGCCAGATCACCCGTCACCGCGCGGAAACGCTGACCTGTAAACTGGTACTCGAAGGCGCTAACGGCCCAACCTATCCGGACGCCGACGACGTTCTGGCAAGCCGCGGTATCGTGGTTGTCCCAGATGTTGTTTGTAACGCCGGCGGCGTAACCGTCAGCTACTTCGAATGGGTTCAGGACATGGCTAGCTTCTTCTGGAGCGAAGAAGAGATTAACAATCGCATGGACAAAATCATGACCGATGCGATGGTACACGTGTGGGAAAAAGCGGCAGAGAAATCCTGCTCACTGCGTACGGCAGCCTACATTGTTGCCTGCGAACGCATTCTGCTGGCACGTAAAGATCGCGGAATTTATCCGGGCTAACGCCGAAATCGACCTTGCCTACAAACCACCTGCTCTGCAGGTGGTTTGTTTTCCATAAACACCCGTTAAACAGCTTCCCGGCCAAATACGGCCCAACCTCTCATTTTCGCTGTTTTATGCACCATGACGTTCCAATACGGAACATTATTATGTTGCTACGTTTCGTATTGAAACGCCCATTGCAGCAATTTTCTTTTGCCAACCCGTGTGCAAAATTACCTTATCGGCAGCGAGCAGTCGCCGTGGCGTTGTATAACCCGATACCCTACATCAGATGCCTGCCCGAATCTGGCAGCCATCCAGGACTGTCTGCGGAGCATAAATAATGAAAAAATTGATTAACCGTGTTGAAGACGTACTGACTGAACAACTCGCCGGACTGGCGAAAGCGTATCCTTCCCTGGCACTGCATCAGGATCCGGTATATGTCACCCGCGCAGATGCGCCGGTAATGGGCAAAGTGGCGCTGCTTTCCGGCGGCGGCAGCGGACACGAGCCTATGCACTGCGGCTATATTGGTCAGGGCATGCTCTCTGGTGCCTGCCCGGGTGAAATTTTTACCTCACCCACGCCGGATAAAATGTTCGAATGCGCCATGCAAATTGATGGCGGCGAAGGCGTACTGCTGATCATCAAAAATTACACCGGCGATATTCTTAATTTCGAAACCGCCACCGAGCTGTTGCATGAAAGCGGCGTCAAAGTTACCACCATGGTAGTGGATGACGACGTGGCGGTGAAAGACAGTCTGTATACCGCCGGTCGTCGTGGTGTGGCGAATACCGTATTGATCGAAAAACTGGTCGGCGCTGCCGCTGAACGCGGTGACTCACTGGAAGTCTGTGCGGCGCTGGGTCGTAAACTGAATAACCAGGGCCACTCCATTGGGATAGCCATTGGCGCCTGTACCGTTCCGGCCGCCGGACAACCGTCGTTCACGTTGCAGGATAACGAAATGGAGTTTGGCGTGGGTATCCACGGGGAACCGGGCATTGACCGCCGCACCTTCACTTCCCTCGATCAGACCGTTGATGAAATGTTCGATACCCTGCTGGAAAACGGCAACTACAGCCGTACGCTCCGCCACTGGGACAACGTTCAGGGCGCGTGGCAGGAAGGCAAAGAAAGCAAACGCGCGTTGCAAAGCGGAGATCGCGTCATTGCGCTGGTCAATAATCTCGGTGCGACGCCGCTGTCAGAACTCTTCGGCGTGTATAACCGCCTCGAAAGCCGTTGCCAGGACGCCGGCATCGTCATTGAGCGCAACCTGATCGGTTCTTACTGTACCTCTCTGGATATGACCGGCTTCTCAATCACCCTGTTACAGGTGGATGACGACACGCTGAGCTTATGGGATGCACCGGTTCACACCCCTGCTCTCAACTGGGGTAAATAAGGAGATACATGATGTCCCTCAACAGAACACAAATTGTTAACTGGCTCTATCGCTGCGGTGAGATCTTCACCACCGAAAGTGATTTTCTCACCGGTCTTGATCGGGAAATTGGTGATGCCGACCACGGTCTGAACATGCACCGCGGCTTTAGCAAAGTCGTCGAAAAGCTGCCGTCCATCGCCGATAAAGACATTGGTTTTATTTTGAAAAACACCGGCATGGTGCTGCTCTCAAGCGTCGGGGGGGCCAGCGGTCCACTGTTTGGTACCTTTTTTATCCGTGCCGCCCAGGTGACCCAGGCTCATCAAAGCCTGACGCTTGAGGAGTTGTATCAAATGATTCGTGATGGCGCAGAAGGTGTGATTAGCCGCGGTAAAGCTGAACCTGGCGACAAAACCATGTGCGATGTCTGGCTGCCGGTAGTGGAATCTTTACGCCAATCCTGCGAGCAAAAGCTGAGCGTACAGGCGGCGCTGGAAGCGGCAAGCCAACAAGCGGAAGCAGCAGCGCAAAGCACCATCACCATGCAAGCCCGCAAAGGCCGCGCCAGCTATCTCGGTGAGCGCAGCATTGGGCATCAGGATCCCGGCGCAACGTCCGTAATGTTTATGATGCAAATGCTGGCTCAGGCGTCCAGAGAGTAAGGATAAAGCGATGGTAAACCTGGTTATTGTTTCTCACAGCGCCCAGTTGGGCGAAGGCGTCGGCGCGCTAGCCCGGCAGATGTTAATGGGTGATGGTTGCAAAATCGCTATTGCCGCAGGCATTGACGATCCTGAGAATCCGATTGGCACCGATCCTATCAAGGTGATGGAAGCCATTGAGTCCGTGGCCGATACGGATCACGTGCTGGTGATGATGGATATCGGTAGTGCGCTACTGAGTGCGGAAACCGCGCTGGAACTGCTCGATCCGGCCATTGCCGCCAAAGTACGTTTGTGCGCCGCGCCGCTAGTCGAAGGCACGCTCGCCGCAACGGTTAGCGCTGCCGCAGGTGCTGACATCGAGCGGGTCATCTGTGATGCCATGAACGCCCTCGACGCCAAATGTGAGCAACTGGGTTTACCTTCGCCATCTGCAGCAAAGCCGACATCCGCCGAATTCGCGCCCGATGCAGATGCTCATTCAGTGGCCATTGTGGTGAAAAACCCAAACGGCATTCATGTGCGTCCGGCTTCACGGCTGGTTTCCACGCTGTCTGGCTTTAACGCCGATATGTGGCTGGAGAAAAATGGCAAGTGCGTCGTCCCTGATAGCCTGAATCAGATTGCCCTGCTGCAGGTACGCTGTAACGACACGCTGCGCCTGATTGCCAAGGGCGAACAGGCAGAGGATGCGCTGGCCGCATTCAAACAGCTGGCGGCTGAGAATTTTGGTGAATCACTCGAGCCCGCGCATGCTGATACCGTAGTGACGAAGGTTCCCTCACAGGTCACGGGGACGGCATTCTGTTACACACCGTTCTCACCACAGGTAAGCCAGCAGCCTATAGCCTCACTCCAGATTGAGCAGCAACGGTTACGGGTCGCTATCCAAAGCACGCTGAACGACTTAAGCGAGCTAACCGCGCTTGCAGAAGAGAGATATTCCGCAGATATCGCCGCTATTTTCTCCGGTCACCACACGCTGTTGGACGATCCGGATCTGTTCGATATGGCCTGTGATCTAATGCGTGAAACGCAGTGCAGCGCGGCCTGGGCCTGGCATCAGGTGCTGAGCGATCTCAGCCAGCAGTATTTACAGCTCGACGATCCTTACCTGCAGGCGCGATACATCGATATTGAAGATTTGTTGTCTCGTTCACTGCAGTATTTGACGGGAGAGACTGCACAAATTCCCGCGTTCATCCGCCCCACTATTTTGGTCGCGGAGGTCATCTATCCATCTACGGTGCTGCAACTCGATCCGAAGACCATCAAAGGCATCTGCCTGCGGGACGGGAGCGAAGCGTCCCACCCGGCGATTATCGCCCGTGCAATGGGGTTATGTTGGTTGTGTCAGCAAGGCGAGGCCATCGAGAGTATCACGATGGGTGATACCCTGACCCTTGACAGCGTGGCCCAGCGGATAACCCGCGCGGACTGATGTCGGTTGCACGCCCTTTGCCGACAAAGGGTGTGCATCTTTTCGATTCGCGTCGGGAAATGTCTGTTTATTCGCAAAATGGGGCGTCGATCACGCGCAACGGTCGATCCTGAACTAAGGTTTTCTCATGGTAAATGCCGCTGCTTCGGCACACCCTAAGGAGATTAACCGATGATAACGCCTGCAACTCGCCATCCAGGCCTGCTCTCTGTTGCAATAAAACTGACGCTCGCAAGCACCTTTTTTGCCCTTTCCTCTTTTGCCGTCAACGCCGAGGACGCGCCAACCGCAACGCCTCAGCCGCCTGATATTTTGCTTGGCCCACTGTTTAACGATGTACAAACGGCCAAACTGTTTCCTGACCAGAAAACCTTTGCTGACGCCGTCCCTAACAGCGATCCATTAATGATCCTTGCCGATTACCGGATGCAGAAAAATCAGTCCGGATTCGACTTACGTCATTTTGTGGAAGTGAATTTCACCTTGCCGAAAGCTGGCGAGAAATACGTCCCCCCAGCCGGGCAATCGCTGCGCGAGCATATTGACGGACTGTGGCCGGTACTCACCCGTTCGACAAGTGACGCTGAAAAATGGGACTCTCTGCTGCCGCTCCCGGAGCCGTATGTCGTGCCTGGCGGGCGTTTTCGCGAAATATATTATTGGGACAGCTATTTCACCATGCTGGGGCTTGCCGAGAGCAATCACTGGGATAAGGTCTCCGACATGGTGGCAAACTTTGCTTACGAGATTGATTCCTGGGGACACATTCCTAACGGCAACCGCACCTACTATCTGAGCCGTTCTCAACCGCCATTCTTTGCCTTTATGGTGGAACTGCTGGCGCAGCATGACGGGGATGACGCGCTGAAAAAATACCTCCCGCAGATGCTCAAAGAATACACCTACTGGATGGAAGGCGTCGAAACGCTCCAGCCCGGTCAGCAGAATAAGCGCGTGGTTAAACTGGATGACGGCACCATTTTGAATCGCTACTGGGATGACCGCGATACGCCGCGGCCAGAGTCCTGGGTGGAGGATATCGCCACAGCGAAAAGCAATCCGAACCGACCGGCCACAGAAATCTACCGCGACCTGCGTTCTGCCGCCGCGTCGGGTTGGGACTTTAGTTCCCGCTGGATGGATAACCCCAATCAACTAGGCACCCTGCGCACCACCAGCATCGTTCCGGTCGATCTCAATGCGTTGATGTACAAAATGGAAAAGATGATCGCCCTCGCCAGCAAGGCCGCCGGGGATAATGCCAAAGCTGCACAATATGAAGGCTTCGCTAATGCCCGACAAAAAGGGATCGAAAAGCACCTGTGGAACGACAAAGAAGGCTGGTATGCCGATTACGATCTGAAGAGCCACAAAGTACGTAACCAACTGACGGCCGCTGCCCTGTTCCCGTTGTATGTCAATGCAGCGGCAAAAGATCGCGCCAGTAAAGTGGCCGCGGCAACCCAGGCGCATTTGCTGCAACCCGGCGGCCTGGCCACCACGTCGGTGAAAAGCGGCCAGCAGTGGGATGCTCCCAACGGCTGGGCCCCGCTCCAGTGGGTCGCCGCATCGGGATTACAGAATTACGGTCAGGATAACGTCGCCATGGACGTGACCTGGCGATTCCTCACCAACGTGCAGCACACCTACGATCGTGAGAAAAAGCTGGTTGAAAAGTATGACGTGAGTAGCACAGGCACTGGCGGAGGCGGCGGCGAATATCCGTTGCAGGATGGTTTTGGCTGGACCAACGGCGTAACGCTAAAAATGCTCGACCTGATCTGCGCCAAAGAAAAGCCCTGTGACAGCGTGCCCGCATCGCGCCCGGCCCCGGCAAGTACCACGCCAGTCGAGCCTAAAAAACAGGCTCAGCCGACGTCTTAATGCCGTCACCTGAAGCGTTTTACTCCCCGAATCCGCGCTGCGTCGCGGATTTTTTCTGGCTTATATTTCGCCATTCCTGTTGTCTCTACGCCATCTAGCCCTTATGGGGTATTCCGGGTTTTCATCCGTGAGAAATTGATTCTGAACATGTTTTTATTCGCTGTATATGTAAATATATAGCGATTTTATCACCTTCAGGATAACAATTATGCCACTGACAAGACGGATGTTTGCCCAGCTTGTGGCATCTGCACTGCTGCTACGCCATCTTCCCGCCTTGGCTCAAATGCCGCTAACCGTTGCCGTTGGAGGCCACCCAGCGCCAGAGGCGACCCAACGCGTGGTCAGCGCAGGCGCACCCGCCGACATGCTGCTGCTGGCCGTCGCGCCGGAAAAACTGGTTGGTTTTTCATCCTTTGATTTTTCTCGTCAGACCGCCATCCCGTTTCACGAAGACATTCGGGCTTTACCGAAACTGGGCAAGCTGGCGGGACGCGCCAGCACACTCTCGCTTGAAGCGCTACTGGCGCTTAAACCCGATCTGGTGATTGACTGCGGCAATGCCGATGAAACCTGGCTTTCTCAAGCCAGACAAGTGAATGCGCAAACGCAAATTCCCTGGCTGCTGATTAATGGCGAACTGCGGCTCAGCCCGCAACAGCTACTCGCGGCAGGTGAAGCGCTGGGAGTCGCAACACGGGCCAGGACTCAGGCCAAACTGGCCCAGCGTTTTATTGATGAAGCCCTCGCGTTTTCACACTCTCCCGCAGCAAAGCTGCGTTTTTATGCCGCGCGCGGCGCCCGCGGACTTGAAACAGGATTACAAGGTTCATTGCATACCGAAGCGGCAGAACTACTGGGATTACACAATGTGGCGCAAATTCCTGGGCGGCACGGGCTGGCGCAGGTTTCAATGGAAAACCTGTTGAGCTGGCAGCCCGATATTATTCTGGTACAGGATGCGATTACGGCACAGTACCTGCGAGAAGATCCCGTCTGGCAAGGAGTCAAAGCGGTTGCCGATCGGCGCATTCTGTTTCTCAGCGGCCTGCCGTTTGGCTGGCTGGACGCGCCTCCCGGCATCAATCGTTTGCTGGGGTTACGCCGTCTGCATGCCTGGCTTGATCCACAGGTTGAAGCGGGCTTTAAAACCGATATGCAGCGCTACAGTGAACTGTTCTGGCACACCACGTTAAGCGACGCACAGTATCAACAACTGGTGAGCGTCTGATGAAAACATCTACCCTCGGTTTTCTGATGATTACGACGGTGGTGCTTTGCGCGAGCATCGCCGCGGTGTCGGGTGCTTATCGCCTCGATGCACAACAGGTCGTGGATCTTATTGCGGGCAGGGATGGCGTCCCGATGCAGGACAAAATCGTCTTCTGGCAAATCCGACTGCCGCGCATTCTGGCTGCATTGTTACTCGGCGCAGCGCTGGCTGGCGCAGGAACCACTTATCAGGGAATGTTCCGTAACCCACTGGTTTCGCCGGATATCCTCGGCGTGGCGGCCGGTGCCGGTTTGGGCGCCTGTACGGCAATCCTGCTGGGGCTACCAATCCTGTTTATTCAGCTGTATGCGTTCACTGGCGGTTTGTTAGTGGTCGCCGGTGTCTGGCTGATTACCCGGCGAGTCAAGCGTCACGATCCGGTGTTAACACTGGTGCTGGTCGGGATTGCGCTGGGTACGGTCTGCGGAGCAGGAATTTCACTCATCAAAACGCTGGCCGACCCGTATACCCAACTCCCGTCGATCACCTTCTGGCTGCTCGGCGGTTTATCGACAATTACTCTGCACGATCTGTGGTTCTCAGCACCGCTGATCCTTGCTGGACTGGTCCCGTTATTGCTGCTGCGCTGGCGCATGAACCTGCTCACTCTGTCGGATGATGAAGCCCGATCGCTTGGGATCAACGTCTCCCGACTGCGGCTGGGACTGATCGTCTGCGCAACGTTAGTCACCGCCTGTACCGTCGCCATTGCCGGCATTATCGGCTGGATTGGACTGGTGGTGCCGCACATCGGCAGACTCCTCAGCGGGAATAACCACCAGCAGTTACTGCCGGTGTCCATGGGGATCGGCGCCATTCTACTCCTGCTCACCGACACCCTCGCCCGCACGCTGGGCCGCACGGAAATCCCGCTGGGGATCCTGACTGCATTTATTGGCGCACCGTTCTTTTTGCTGCTTTTGCTGCGGGGAAACCGCCCATGACGCTATTACTCGTGCGCCACGCGTCGCTGGGATACCACAGTAAACAACCCGTGTTACGTGATATCTCCTTTCAGGTTTCGCCCGGTTCTGTCTGTTGTCTGATTGGTGCTAACGGCAGCGGTAAAACCACCCTGATGCGCACCATTCTCGGCGTTCTTCCGCCGCTTCGCGGTGACATTCTGCTTGATGGCGTCGCAGTGAATCATCTCAGCGATCGGGAACGCGCCGCAGCCATCGCCTGGGTTCCTCAGGCGCACGACGGCGCGTTTGCCTTCACCGCCCTGGACATGGTGATGATGGGACTGGCCCCGCAACTGGCGGCATTTGCGGTTCCCGGCGCTAAAGAGCGTGAAATTGCGCATCAGAAACTGGCGATACTGGAGATTTCTCACCTGGCACTTCGACGCTGGAACACCCTGAGCGGCGGCGAACGGCAACTGGTGTTGATCGCTCGCGCGCTGGCGCAACGTCCGCGTCTTTTATTGCTGGATGAACCCGCATCCAGCCTTGATTTTGGGCATCAAATCCGTCTGCTCGACACGCTGGTGACGCTGAAAAATTCCGGTATGGCCCTGCTGATGTCGACCCATCACCCGTTGCACGCCCGGGCAATCGCCGACAGCGTGGTACGGGTTGAACCAAACGGCGAGGTGTCGCAGGGTCTGCCTGAACATCAGCTCGCCGCCGACCGCCTGGCCGCGCTGTATCGCGTTACACCGTCACAAATTACCCACCATCTTTATGGTTCACTCAATTAAGGAATATTCATGCTCATTGACGACATTGATTTTGCCGATCTTTACCGTAAGCAATTACAGCTGGCGAACAGAACCGAGAAAAAGCCGGAGCACTGGGACAAACGTGCGGAAAAAATGGCGGAGAATTGCGCCTCATTAACCGACAGCTATCTGCTGCAACTGCTGGGGAAAATCGACCTGCAAGGTGCAGAGTCGCTGTTTGATATGGGTTGCGGCCCCGGTACAGTCTCGCTGGCGCTGGCTAAAAAAATGCCAATAATTTACGGCGTAGATTACAGCAAGGGAATGCTGAGCGTAGCTGCCCGCCGCGCCGCACAAATGAACGCCCGTCACGTACAATGGGTGCAACGAGCCTGGGAAGAGCACTGGGATGATTTACCCCAGTGCGATATCGCCGTCGCCTCGCGCTCCACGCTGGTTGCCGATATGCGCCAGGCAATGAGCAAGCTGAATAATCAGGCCCGGCTGCGGGTTTATACCACCCACCTCGTCAGTTCATCTTTCGTTTCTCCCACCATTCAGCGCGCACTGGGCCGCGAAGTGATTGAACTGCCCAACTATATCTATGCGCTTAATGTTCTTTATCAGATGGGGATCCACGCGCACGTTGATTTTATCCGCGGTCCCAACTGTCAGCAGGACAACAGCACCTGGACGCGTTTTCTGGAAAATGTGCGCTGGAGTATGGGTGAACTGAGCGCCGACGAGGTCGAACGTCTGGAAAACTGGTATCAACAGCAGGATCCACGCGCTATTGCCCCCGCCAGCCGTGACTGGGCGCTTATCTGGTGGGACAGCATCCCGCGGGAGGCGCTGCGATGATCTACTTTTCGCAGGCGCAAACTGACGCGCTGCTGCTGGAAGATATTCAGGGCGGCGATCTGACCACCCGTGCGCTGGGTATCGGCGCCCAACCAGGCGTCATCGAGTTTAACCATCGCCAGGGCGGATGCGTTAGCGGTACCGCTGTTGCCAGACAAATGCTGACGTCATTGGGATTAACCGTCACCGATATTATGTCCGATGGCGAACGGGCGAACGCCGGACAGCGACTGATTCGCGCACACGGACCGGCGGCGGCGCTGCACCAGGGCTGGAAAGCGGTACAAAATGTACTGGAGTGGAGC
This sequence comes from Citrobacter sp. Cb028, assembly GCF_030336705.1. Lineage (NCBI taxonomy): Bacteria > Pseudomonadati > Pseudomonadota > Gammaproteobacteria > Enterobacterales > Enterobacteriaceae > Citrobacter > Citrobacter sp. Cb028. The sequence continues at coordinate 1,727,614 of NZ_JAOWCZ010000034.1, forward strand.
TGCGGCGTGTCGGGCTATCTCGTCGAGATGCTGAGCATGCTGCATCAACGCTATCCCGATGGGCAGATTGCCTGCACCCGCAAAGCCATTCCCGGTACGCGTTTACTGGCGACTCAGGCAATACTTGCCGCCGGGGGCATTATCCATCGGGGAGGATGCGCCGAAACGGTACTGCTGTTTGCTAATCACCGCCGTTTTCTTACCAACCCAAACGACTGGACAGGCGCGATTGCGCGCTTACGCAGCCATGCGCCAGAAAAAAAGATCGTGGTCGAAGCGGATACGCCAGATGAGGCATTGGCCGCCCTACGCGCCGCCCCTGATGTCCTACAACTCGACAAATTTACCCCCGAGCAGGCGGCAGAAATTGCCCGTCAGGCCCCTGCTCTGGCCCCCCATTGCACGCTGGCACTGACCGGCGGCATTACCCTCGCCTCGCTGGCGGGTTATCTCGACTGCGGTATCAGACTCTTTATCACTTCCGCGCCTTACTACGCTCCACCTGCGGATATCAAAGTGAGCCTGAGCCCGGACGCACGTGGCCTATAACATCAAAAAATGGACTAAAAATAATGAATTTCAACAAAAGTTGTCTTTACACAGCCCTGTCGTTTGCTTTCGCGCACAGTGCTTTTGCTGGGCAGGAAAGCGAAACCATGACCGTCTGGTCTAGTCCGGTCTCCGCGGCCACCACCACGGTTCTCGGCCAGGAAACGATACAACAGCTGGATAAACAGAACGTGGCGCAGGCGCTGAGCGTCGTCCCCGGCGTCGTGCTGCAAAAGTCAGGCAACCGCAACGAGCAACAGGTAAAAGTGCGCGGATTTGACAGCCGTCAGGTTCCCGTCTTTTTTGACGGCGTGCCGGTGTACATCCCCTATGACGGCAACCTCGATTTAGGCCGTTTTCTGACATCCGATATCGCTTCGGTTGAAGTCTCCAAAGGCTACTCGTCTCTGTTACAGGGGCCAAACCAGATGGGCGGCGCCATCAATATCACTACAAAAAAACCGACCAAACCGCTTGAAGGCAGCATTGGCTATCGCCAGGGCTGGAGTCGCAGCAAAGACAACGCCCACGATATGCACGCTTCATTTGGCGCCAGTAACGATCTCGGCTATATCCAGCTCAGCGGCAGTCAGCTGAAGCAGGATTTCCTTGGGTTACCACATGGCGTGGACAACCCGGTTGCAGGCAGTCACGGCAAGATGATCAACTCTTCCGCTGATGACAAGCGTGGCATCGTGAAGCTGGGCTTTACCCCTCGTGGAGATGATGAATATGTGCTGACCTATATAAATCAGGACGGTGAAAAAGATAATCCACCGTACGCCGGAACCAGCAGCCAGAAATCACGCTACTGGCAATGGCCACAATACGATAAAGAGAGCTATTACTATCAGGGAACCACGCATCTGGGCGACCGTTTTACCCTGAAAAGCCGTCTGTATCGCGACACCTTTGAAAATACGTTGATGATGTACAACTCGCTGGCCGATCTGAAAAATAAGAAAGGCAGCTACAGCCATTATTCGGACTATAGCGATGGGGCTGGCCTGCAGCTCGCTGCGGATATGCGAGAAAACGATCTGCTCTCTTTCGCCGTGAACTGGAAGGACGATGTTCACCGCGAGAAAGGCGCACCGAATGCGGCTTACGACCGCTACGAAGACCGCACCTGGTCCGTGGCCAGTGAATACCAGTGGGCTGCGGCGGATAATGTCGATGTGGTGGCGGGAATAAGCTATGACTGGCGAGACAGTCTGGAAGGTATGAAGCACGAGAAAAACGGCAGCGTCACGCACTACGATGACAACAATCAGTCGGCCTTTAACTGGCAGGTGATGACCAAATACCACTTTGAAAATTCAGACACATTAGCGCTGTCTTACTCTGACAGAACGCGTTTCCCAACGTTAAAAGAACGCTACACGACCTCGAAACCGGCCTATAACCAGGTGGCCCTGGTCAATCCACAGCTTAAACCGGAGCGCGCCCGCAGCGTCGACCTGACATGGAATGGTTCACTTAGCCAGAACTGGGGATTCGAAGCCAGCGTGTATTACAACCGCATCAGCGACGCGATCCTTTCGCACAATATTGATGCCGATACCATCCAGAATCAGAACAGTGGTCGGGTGGATTACACCGGCCTGGATGCAGGCGTTAAAGGTAAAGTTTTTGATATGCTGGACGTCGGGCTGAGCTACGGCCTTATTCATGCGGACGCCAAACGCAGCGATATCGGTAAGATTACCGATCTGCCGACGCAAACCCTGACCGCCTGGATGACGCTGAAACCGTGGGAGCCACTCAGCATTACGCTGTCCGAAGAGGCCCGTTCGTCGAGCTATAGCAATACCGACGGCTCGCAGAAAGCCGCTGGTTTCGCCATTACCCATTTGCGCGCTGATTACGCCATTGGCCACGGGTTTAGCGTTAACGCTTCGGTCAATAACCTGTTCGATACTCAGTACGTTTACAGTGAAGGATTTATTGAAGAGGGGCGTAATTACTGGGCGGGCATTGAGTATCAGTTCTGACTTAACAATGCAGAAAAACGGCCCCGTCAGGGGCCGTTCGATTAATCTCGTCGTACAAGCCGAAAGACACCCAGCACAACAATCGCGCCGACCACGGCCACCAGGAAGCTGTGGAGATTAAACCCGCTGATATCGCCGCCGATACCGAACATCGTAGCCAGCCATCCACCGACCACAGCACCGATAATACCGAGAATGCAGGTCAGGATAAATCCACCGCCATCGCGCCCCGGCATAATCAGTTTGGCGATAACCCCCGCAATCAGACCAAAAATAATCCAGGTAATAATTCCCATTTCCAGGCCCTCTTTCCAGTGAACGCACGCGCAAGACATTCTTGCGCCAGCACGTTAAGTATAGGCAAGCCATCGCTACGTGCTTTTTCCCTCAGACTTAATTCATTGGGTTTGGTAAAAAATTTCATCCATTTGTATTAAGTTCCGTTGATTGATGCCGATAATCCAACGATAAACCAGGCATCCAGGAGTCATTAGGTGTGAGTAACTACAATGAGCAGTTCCTGAAGCAAAATCCATTAGCGGTGTTAGGCGTACTCCGGGACTTAAATTCGCAGCAGGTTCCGCTGCGTATCTCCTGGTCAGGTGGCCAGTTCATCAGCAAAATACTGGCTGTCAGCCCGGACGAACTGATCATGGATTTTGGTAGTCAGGAATATGAAAACCAGGCCGTGCAGCGGGCCAGTCAGATAACGATTATCGCCGAAACGCAGGGAGCCAAAGTGGAGTTCACCCTGCCACAGCTGAAAAAAGGCGAATACCAGCGACTACCCGCATTTATCTCATCATTGCCGCCATCTCTGTGGTTCGTCCAGCGTCGGGAATATTTCCGTATCGGTGCTCCACTGCATCCCCCCTATCGCTGCACGGTAAAAATGCCGGATAACAGCACGCTGTGTTTTCGCTTATTCGATTTGTCTCTTGGCGGTATGGGCGGGCTGTTAGAAACGGCAAAACCAGAGGGACTGGTAGAAGGCATGCGCTTTTCACAGGTTGAACTGAACATGGAGCAATGGGGAGTGTATCAGGTGGACGCCCAGCTAATTTCCATTAGCGAACGCAAAGTTATCGACGGGAAAAACGAAACAATTACCACTCCCCGCCTGAGCTTTCGTTTTCTCAACGTCGGCCCGGCGGTGGAGCGTAACCTACAGCGGATTATTTTTTCCCTCGAGCGCGAGGCCCGGGAAAAGTCGAATAAGGTGCGCGATTAGCATCACCTGAATTACATCACATCCAGCGCTTGTTGAAGCTTCCAGATATAGCGCGGAGCCTGCGGCGCCGGATGATTATCCGCAACATGTTCAATAAATTCATCCGGGCTGAGATCGTTTATCTTATTAATGGCTTTTTTCCTGTCGGAGGAGAACGTTCGCAGCAGCGCGCCCGCACCGTTGGCGTACGATACCACCAGCGCATATTGCATCACCTGCGGATCTTCGATCCCGGCCAGCGGCCCGGTCTCAAGAATGCTCAGGTATGCGGCCCCCATCGAGATATTGCGCTCAGGATTTTTCAGCTCGCTGGTCGACGGCTCGCCACTCCACCCCATGCGACGATAAACATCACGCCCTGACGTAGAGGCTTTTAACTGCATCAGGCCAATCGCATTAGACTTACTGACCGCATTCGGGTTTCCACCTGATTCAATGGCGATGATAGCGGTAATCAATTGTGGACTGACACCCCAGGCCGCACCGGCTTTTTCGCTGATCGGCATCCATTGCATTGCGCGTTTAACCGGAACTTCAGCATTCCACGGCGGATTTTTGTAATCCTGTTTTGAACTACAGCCCGCAAGTAATACAACCAAAAAAGCAAACCATCTCAATTTCACGTCATCTATCCTTATAGCCGGAACCTGTCGCTGAGGTGACAACGACATACCTACGCGGCATGATATACATTTGGTTTTAGTTGTAGCAAGGAAATGCCATGTCCCGGTTTCACTTAATTGCCCCGTCGGGCTACTGTATCAACCAGCAGGCTGCCTTACGCGGGCTGGCGCGTCTTACTGAGGCCGGTCATCAGGTCGACAATTCAGCGGTCATTGCACGCCGCTGCCAGCGTTTTGCGGGTACAGAAGCAGAACGGCTTGCTGATGTGAACGCGCTCGTAAATCTGAACACGCCCGATACCATTGTGATGGCAGTACGCGGCGGCTATGGCGCGAGCCGTTTACTGGCAGATATTGACTGGCAGGCGCTGGCGAACCGTCAGCAACACAACCCGCTGCTGCTGTGCGGACACAGCGATTTTACCGCGATCCAGTGTGGTCTGCTGGCGCAGGGGAATGTGATTAGCTTCAGCGGCCCGATGCTGGCGGCTAACTTTGGCGCCGAGGAGATGAACGCATTTACCGAGCACCATTTCTGGCAGGCTGTTCGCAATGCCCAATTTACCCTCGAGTGGCAAGGTAACGGTCCGGCATGTGCGACCGAAGGTACGCTATGGGGCGGAAATCTGGCGATGCTCATTTCTCTGATGGGCACGCCGTGGATGCCCGCTATCGAAAACGGCATTTTGGTGCTGGAAGACATTAACGAGCATCCTTTTCGCATTGAACGCATGCTGCTGCAACTGTATCACGCAGGAATACTGGCCCGACAAAACGCCATCATCCTCGGCAGTTTTAGCGGCAGCGCACCTAATGATTACGACGCGGGTTACAGTCTTGACTCAGTTTGTGATTTTCTACGCGCCAGGTTATCGGTTCCGTTGATCGACGGCCTCGATTTTGGTCATGAACAACGCACCGTCACCTTGCCGTTGGGGGCAAGAGCGGTACTGAAAAATGATAAAAACGGCGCTCAGCTCACCTTAAGTGGGCATCCGGTACTTAAATCGTAAAAAAAGCGGTTAACAGGGCTAAGTAAAACGCTGTTTCTGTCGTTATTATGTTAGGGTTTATAAATACGAAACAGCGTAATTCAGGAGTAACCGAACGTTGGATGCCGCAGCAATAATTAGCCTTTTTATTTTGGGTTCCGTACTCGTCACCTGCAGTATCTTACTCAGTTCATTCTCATCACGTCTTGGTATCCCTATTCTGGTGATATTTCTCGCTATCGGTATGTTAGCGGGAGTCGACGGCGTGGGCGGTATTCCTTTCGATAACTACCCTTTCGCCTATATGGTGAGTAACCTGGCGCTGGCGGTTATCCTGCTCGACGGCGGGATGCGCACCCAGGCCAGCTCATTTCGTGTCGCGTTAGGCCCGGCGCTGTCGCTGGCGACCGTCGGGGTGCTGATAACCTCCGGACTCACCGGCATGATGGCCGCGTGGCTGTTTCATCTGGATCTTATCGAAGGACTCCTGATTGGCGCGATTGTCGGTTCAACCGATGCCGCGGCGGTTTTTTCCCTGCTCGGCGGCAAGGGGCTTAACGAGCGTGTTGGCTCTACGCTGGAAATTGAGTCCGGGAGTAATGACCCGATGGCGGTGTTTTTAACCATCACGCTTATCGCCATGATTCAAAATCACGAGACCGGTTTAAGCTGGATGTTTGCAGTGCATATTATCCAGCAGTTCGGCTTAGGGATCATACTGGGTCTCGGTGGTGGCTACCTGCTTCAGCAAATGATTAACCGCATTTCACTGCCTGCCGGGCTTTATCCGCTACTGGCCTTAAGCGGTGGGATCCTGATTTTTGCCCTGACCACTGCACTGGAAGGCAGCGGTATTCTGGCGGTCTATCTGTGTGGTTTCCTGCTGGGTAATCGCCCCATCCGCAACCGATTTGGCATTCTGCAAAACTTCGACGGTCTGGCCTGGCTGGCGCAAATCGCCATGTTCCTGGTGCTGGGACTGCTGGTTACGCCGTCCGACCTGCTGCCTATCGCGATCCCTGCGCTGATTTTGTCTGCATGGATGATATTCATTGCCCGTCCGCTGTCGGTCTTCGCCGGACTGCTGCCGTTTCGTGGCTTCAATCTGCGCGAGCGCATTTTCATCAGTTGGGTGGGCCTGCGCGGTGCAGTCCCCATTATCCTCGCCGTGTTCCCAATGATGGCGGGTCTGGAGAATGCGCGCCTGTTCTTTAACGTCGCGTTCTTCGTGGTTCTGATCTCGCTGCTGTTTCAGGGAACGTCGCTTTCCTGGGCCGCCAAAAAAGCCAAAGTGGTGGTTCCTCCCGTCGGCTGGCCCGTTTCGCGCATTGGTCTGGATATTCATCCGGAAAACCCCTGGGAGCAATTCGTTTATCAGCTCAGCGCGGATAAGTGGTGTGTAGGAGCCGCACTGCGTGACCTGCATATGCCGGAAGAGACGCGAATTGCCGCCCTGTTTCGTGACAACGTGCTGTTTCACCCATCCGGCAGTACGCGGCTGCGTGAAGGCGATGTTCTGTGCGTCATTGGTCGTGAGCGCGATCTCCCTGCTCTCGGCAAGCTGTTTAGCCAGTCGCCGCCGGTATCGTTAGACCAGCGCTTCTTCGGTGATTTTATTCTCGAGGCCAGCGCAAAATATGCCGATGTGGCACTGATATATGGCCTGGAAGATGGCACAGAGTATCGTGATAAACAGCAAACGCTGGGTGAAATTGTCCAGCATCTGCTTGGCGCCGCGCCGGTCGTCGGTGACCAGGTTGAATTTGCTGGCATGATCTGGACGGTTGCTGAGAAAGAAGATAATGCGGTGCTGAAGGTCGGTGTTCGCGTTGCTGAAGATGAGGATGAGGCGCGTTGATGCTTTTTGCCGGGCGGCGGCAGCGCTTTGCCCGGTTTGCGCTCTGCGTCGCATAAACGGTGTAGCCGGATGAAACGCATCAGCGTCGACATCCGGCTTTAGATACGTTACACCGTCACAACCGGCACGCGCAGCGCCAGAGAACACATCAACTCGTAGCCCACCGTACCCGCTGCGCTGGCCACATCGTCAATTTTAATCTCTTTGCCCCACAGCTCTACCGGCGTCCCGATCCCCGCCTGCGGACACGGTGTCAGATCTACCGCCAGCATATCCATTGAGACCGTCCCCACCGTTGTAGTGCGTACGCCGTCCACCAGCACCGGCGTTCCGCTTGGCGCATGGCGCGGGTAACCGTCTGCATACCCGGTCGCCACAATGCCAATGCGCTGCTCGCCGCTGGCGGTATAGCGTCCCCCGTAGCCCACCCGATCTCCAGCTTTCAGCGTCTGTATGCCGATTATCTCGCTGCTCAGGGTCATGACCGGTTTCAGGCCGGTATTGGCGATGTCCCGCCACTGTCCCGAAGGTGATGCACCATACAAAATAATGCCCGGGCGCACCCAGTCATAATGTGCTTCAGGGTGCCACAGTGTGGCGGCCGAATTGGACAGCGACCGTCTGCACTCCAGTCCTTCTGTCGCCTGTGCAATCCGCGCCATAGCGTCCTGGATACCTTCCGGGTGCTCCGCATCTGCAAAGTGGGACATCAGCGTCATTTCACCGACGTTGGGCATTGCCCGCAGCTGTTGCCAGACCGTTGATACTCTTTCCGGTAAGAAACCCAGTCGGTTCATACCGCTGTTCACCTTCAGATAAACATCCTGCGGCGCGTTGAGGCGCGCATTCTGCAGCGCTTTTAATTGCCAGTTACTGTGTACACAAGTGGTCAGACGATATTTGTCATACACCATCAGGTCTTCGGCGTGGAAAAATCCCTCCAGCATGAGTATCGGGCCTTTCCACCCGCGCTCACGCAGGGTTATCGCTTCTTCAAGATTGAGCATGGCAAAACCGTCGGTTGTGCCCAGCGCATTCCAGACACGTTCAATGCCGTGTCCGTATGCATTGGCTTTCACCACCGACCAGACGCGGGCGTCCGGCGCGGCCTGGCGGGTAATGGTCAGGTTTTGTTTCAACGCCTGCAGGTCAATGCTGGCCAGTATCGGGCGAGTCATCTCACGTCCTTATCAGTTATGTGCGCCATGTAAATGCCGTGGACGAGATGGGGTAAACCCCGGGCTGTAACGCGCCACGCTCAGATCGTCGTAAGGAATGGCTGGTGTGCGGCCAGACAGAATGTCGCTCAGCAACTGACCCGAACCGCAGGCCATGGTCCAGCCCAGCGTGCCGTGGCCGGTATTAAGCAGTAGATTCTTAAAGCGCGTTCGCCCGATCACTGGCGTACCGTCCGGCGTCATCGGACGCAGCCCGGTCCAGAAGGTTGCCTGCTCCACATGCCCACCGCGCGGAAAAAGATCGCGGACGACCATCTCCAGCGTCTCACGACGGGGTTGCAGCAATTCCGTATTGAAGCCGACAATCTCCGCCATGCCGCCAACGCGAATACGGTTATCAAAGCGGGTAATGGCGATTTTGTAGGTTTCATCAAGGATCGTTGAAACCGGCGCGCCGTCATCTTGCGCCACCGGAATGGTCAATGAATAGCCTTTGAGCGGATAGACCGGAATATCAACGATCCCTTTTAGCATCGCCGTAGAGTACGAGCCGAACGCCATTACATAGGCATCGGCTTTGACTATCTCCTCGCCACACTGAACGCCATAAATCTGCTCACCATCGCTCAACAGCTTATCGACCGGAGTATTAAAGCGAAATTTCACACCCGCCTGCTCCGCCATCAGCGCCAGACGCTGGGTAAACAGCTGGCAGTCACCCGTTTCGTCATTCGGTAAACGCAGACCGCCGGTCAGCTTGTGTGCCACTTCCGCCAGCGCCGGTTCAACTTCCGCCAGGCGGCTTGCTTCCAGGAGCTGATACGGCACACCGGCGTCCTCGAGGACGGCGATGTCGCGGGTCGCGTTCTCATACTGTTGAGCGGTACGGAACAGCTGTAAAGTTCCGCCCTGGCGTCCTTCGTACTCGATACCGGTAGAGGCGCGTAGCGCTTTCAGGCAATCACGGCTGTATTCCGCCAGTCGCACCATCCGGCCCTTGTTTTCCATGTAATGGCTGGTGTCGCAGTTGCGTAGCATCTGCCACATCCATTTCAACTGGAACTGCGTCCCGTCGAGGCGAACGGCCAGCGGCGCATGGCGCTGAAACATCCATTTAATTGCTTTAAGCGGGACGCCTGGCGCCGCCCAGGGTGCTGCATAACCTGGAGAGATTTGCCCCGCGTTCGCCGCACTGGTTTCCAGTGCCGGACCGGGCTCACGATCAATGACGGTGACATCGTGTCCAGCCTGACTTAAGTACCAGGCGCTGGTCACGCCAACGACACCACTTCCCAGTATGACAACTCGCATAGCCACTCCGTTAACAGTAAAAGAACAATCATCTAATTACATCTTGATAACTCAGTTGAAAATATTATTCAACATATGGCTTTTTTATGGTGACTTATCTCACATATGGCGGTGATGGCGGGGAACTCCCTGCTTTGGTATCTCCTGCTGTGCGTTATTTTTATCCAGCATAAAATTTTGCGGTCATACCGTTTTTCGACGCCTCGCTAACAAGAAATCGCAAAGAAAAAATTTCAGCCGCAGCACGTTTTTTAACACCATGATCTATGCTTGAAATGAGGTACTCCAGACAGAGAGTGCCGCCAACAATGAGGGTGCGCGAATGGCTACGATTGATTCCATGAACAAGGACAGCACACGGTTAAGCGATGGACCCGACTGGACGTTTGATCTGCTGGATATCTATCTGGCGGAAATAGACCGCGTGGCGAAACTCTACAGACTGGATACCTACCCGCACCAAATCGAGGTGATCACCTCCGAACAAATGATGGACGCTTACTCCAGCGTCGGGATGCCAATCAACTATCCTCACTGGTCGTTTGGTAAAAAATTTATTGAAACCGAGCGTTTGTATAAGCATGGTCAGCAGGGGCTGGCCTATGAAATTGTTATCAACTCCAATCCGTGTATCGCGTATTTGATGGAGGAGAACACCATCACCATGCAGGCGTTGGTGATGGCGCATGCCTGCTACGGACATAACTCCTTCTTTAAAAACAACTATTTGTTCCGTAGCTGGACGGATGCCAGCTCCATCGTCGATTACCTGATCTTCGCGCGAAACTATATTACCCAGTGTGAAGAGCGTTACGGCGTGGATGAAGTCGAAAAGCTCCTCGACTCCTGTCACGCGCTGATGAACTACGGCGTGGATCGTTACAAACGCCCGCAAAAAATCTCCCTACAGGAAGAGAAAGCCCGACAGAAAAGCCGTGAAGAGTATCTGCAAAGCCAGGTAAATATGTTGTGGCGTACGCTGCCGAAGAAAGAGGAAGAGAAAACCGTTGCGGAAGCCCGACGTTATCCTTCTGAACCGCAGGAGAACCTTCTGTACTTCATGGAGAAGAACGCCCCGCTGCTGGAATCCTGGCAACGCGAAGTGCTGCGCATTGTGCGCAAGGTCAGCCAGTATTTTTATCCGCAGAAACAGACCCAGGTGATGAACGAAGGGTGGGCCACTTTCTGGCATTACACCATCCTTAATCACCTTTATGACGAAGGTAAAGTCACCGAACGGTTTATGCTGGAGTTTTTACATAGCCATACCAACGTGGTATTCCAGCCGCCGTACAACAGCCCGTGGTATAGCGGCATAAACCCCTATGCTCTGGGTTTTGCCATGTTCCAGGATATTAAACGAATTTGTCAGTCGCCTACCGAAGAGGACAAATACTGGTTCCCGGATATAGCGGGTTCTGACTGGCTGGAAACCCTGCATTTCGCGATGCGCGATTTCAAAGATGAGAGCTTCATCAGCCAGTTTCTGTCACCGAAGGTTATGCGTGATTTCCGCCTGTTCACCGTGCTGGATGACGATCGTCATAATTATCTGGAGATTTCCGCGATTCACAACGAGGAAGGATATCGTGAGATCCGCAACAGGCTGTCGTCGCAATATAACCTGAGCAACCTTGAGCCGAATATTCAAATCTGGAATGTCGATCTGCGCGGCGACCGCTCGCTCACCTTGCGCTATATTCCGCATAACCGCGCTCCGCTGGATAAAGGACGCAAAGAGGTGCTCAAGCATGTGCACCGGCTCTGGGGTTTTGACGTGATGCTGGAGCAGCAGAATGAAGACGGCAGTGTGGAGCTGCTGGAGCGTTGCCCGCCGAGGATGAACGGTCTGTAAATCTTATTGCCGGATGGCGACGCGAAAACCTCTTATCCGGCCTACAATGCATTTCGTAGGCCGGATAAGGTGCGATTAGCGCCCCTGAATAGCTAAATCGCCCGGCAGGTTTTTCTGCATACGATGCCAAATCTCGCCGCTGTCGTGACCATAGCGACGCACCGTTTCATATACCTGCTCATGAGCACCCTGATCACAAAGTTCTGACAGCTTACGGTAAAAGCTCAGCGCCAGCGCGCGGGCTTCCGGATTGGCGAAATAATGGCGGCCAATGCGGGTATATAATCCCTTCATTCCATTGAGGATCAAACCGTAAATCGGATTGCCAGAGGCAAATGCCAGACCGCGGAAAATGTTATAGTCCAGATCGGCGAATGCATCAGCATGGTCGGCCACCTGATTTGCCGTTGCCAGAACCTCCTGCGCTTTATCAGGATGCTGGCGAAACGCGGTACGAACAAAGATCGTCGAGATGTTGGTACGCACGGACAGCAGATTATCAATAAGCTGCGGCACGCTCTCGTGATCGAGACGCGCCAGCGTTTCAAGGATATTTAGCCCGGAGGTTTCCCAGAAGTTATTCACCTTCGTCGGCTTGCCGTGTTGAATGGTCAACCAGCCGTCCCGCGCCAGACGCTGTAATACCTCGCGTAACGTGGTACGTGTCACTCCAATCAGTTCAGAGAGTTCACGTTCAGCAGGCAAAATAGTGCCAGGTGGGAAGCGGTTATTCCAGATACTTTCAATGATGTACTCTTCCGCGAACCCAGCCGGGCTTTGCGCCTTAATGACCATAGTGATAATTCCATTACACAGCAAAACATAGTTACAGTTATCATACCAGACGGGCTACATGGCTGATAGCTGACGCAATGAAGAAAAAGTGGATCAAGGCTTCATTTTCCAGATTACGCTGAAGCACAGCCAGCCTTGTCCGTCGCGTGAATAGCTTGCCTGTACTCCCTCCTCCCGCTAAGCTTTGCGGTCAAACATAAAAACATGATTTCATTTTTAAAGGTAGGGAAATCACCATGGAGCTATCATGGGGCCGCGCTATGTGGCGCAATTTTTTAGGTCAATCACCTGACTGGTACAAACTTGCACTACTCGTATTCTTAGTCGTTAACCCGGTAATATTTTTCATCAATCCCTTTATTGCGGGCTGGCTGTTGGTGGCCGAGTTCATTTTTACGCTGGCGATGGCGTTAAAATGTTACCCGCTGCTACCAGGCGGGCTGCTAGCCATCGAGGCGGTCATCATCGGCATGACCAGCGCCACACATGTGCGTGAAGAGGTTGCCGCTAACCTTGAGGTGCTATTGCTGCTGATGTTTATGGTGGCTGGCATCTACTTTATGAAGCAGTTGCTGCTGTTTATTTTCACCCGCCTACTACTTACGATTCGCTCCAAGATGCTGCTGTCGCTGGCATTTTGCGTTGCCGCTGCCTTCCTTTCTGCATTCCTGGATGCGCTGACCGTCGTTGCCGTGGTAATCAGCGTAGCGGTTGGTTTTTATGGTATCTACCATCGTTTCGCCTCTTCCCGCACGGAAGACAACAATATGCTCGATGATAGCCATATCGATCAGCACAATAAGGTCGTACTGGAGCAGTTCCGTGGTTTTCTGCGCAGCCTGATGATGCATGCGGGTGTCGGTACGGCGTTAGGCGGCGTAATGACTATGGTCGGCGAACCGCAAAACCTGATTATCGCCAAAGCGGCTGGCTGGCATTTTGGTGACTTTTTCCTGCGCATGTCGCCGGTCACCGTCCCGGTGCTGATTTGCGGCCTGTTAACCTGCATGCTGGTTGAGAAATTGCGCTGGTTTGGCTATGGCGAAACGCTGCCGGAGACCGTCCGCGATGTCCTGCAACAGTTTGACGATCAAAGCCGTCAGCAGCGTACTCGTCAGGAAAAAATCAAACTGATTGTTCAGGCGATTATCGGTATCTGGCTGGTGGTTGCCCTGGCCCTGCATCTGGCGGAAGTCGGATTAATCGGTCTGTCCGTCATTATCCTGGCCACGTCGTTGACCGGCGTTACTGACGAACACGCGATTGGTAAAGCGTTTACCGAGTCGCTGCCTTTCACTGCCCTGCTAACCGTGTTCTTCTCTATCGTTGCGGTGATTATCGATCAACAGCTCTTTTCACCGATTATTCAGTTTGTTTTGCAGTCCTCTGAACATGCTCAACTGACGCTGTTCTATCTCTTTAACGGCCTGCTGTCTTCTATCTCTGATAACGTGTTTGTCGGCACCATCTACATTAACGAAGCCAAAGCCGCGTTGGAACATGGGACCATCAGCCTTAACCAATTTGAGCTGTTAGCGGTGGCGATCAATACCGGGACTAACCTGCCTTCCGTTGCTACGCCAAACGGCCAGGCGGCATTCCTGTTCCTGCTGACCTCCGCGCTGGCACCATTGATTCGACTCTCTTATGGCCGCATGGTGTGGATGGCTCTGCCTTATACTCTCGTCCTGACGCTGGTTGGTCTGCTTTGCGTCGAGTTCACGCTTGTTCCGGTGACTGAGTGGATGACCCAGGCGGGCTGGTTAGCTACACTTTCATAACAATTTACCGGGCAAATCACTGCCCGGTTTGACTTTTTGCATGATAATTATCCGATTACTCAAATTTTCAATTCCTGCTAGTGGCGCATAAATTGAATTGGTTTAAACTGCGCTCTCTACGCATGTTGCAGGGAAATTATTATGTTGCGATTTTTAAACCAGTGCTCCCGAGGTCGTGGTGCATGGTTATTGTTGGCGTTAACCGCCTTTGCGCTGGAGCTTGTCGCGCTGTGGTTCCAGCACGTCATGCTGCTAAAACCTTGCGTGTTGTGTATTTACGAACGTAGCGCATTATTTGGCGTGATGGGCGCGGGGCTGGTGGGGGCTATCGCACCAAAAACGCCACTACGCTATGTGGCGATGATTATCTGGATTTACAGTGCCTGGCGCGGACTGCAGTTAGCTTATGAGCACACCATGATTCAGTTGCACCCATCACCGTTTATGACCTGTGATTTTGCAGCACGCTTCCCGAGCTGGCTGCCGCTGGACAAATGGCTGCCGCAGGTGTTTTTAGCATCCGGTGACTGTGCTGAACGCCAGTGGTCTTTTTTAACCCTGGAAATGCCACAGTGGCTGTTGGGGATCTTCGCCGCTTACCTGGTGGTCGCCGTGCTGGTAGTCATAGCACAGCCGTTTAAACCGAAAAAACGTGACCTCTTCGGTCGCTAACAGAGACGCTCCTTCGGGAGCGTTTTTTTTGCCTTAAATTCATTGCCTGCTGGCATCTATAAAATGTATATTAAATACATCTTATAGATGCCACACCAAGGAGATGTCTGATGTCCCATTTACGCATCCCGGCAAACTGGAAAGTAAAACGCTCTACTCCCTTCTTTACCAAAGACAACGTCCCGGCAGCACTTCTTTCTCACCATAACACCGCAGCAGGCGTGTTTGGACAGCTCTGCGTAATGGAAGGTACGGTAACGTATTATGGCTTTGCCAATGAAGACGCAAAAGAACCTGAAGTGAAAGTGGTGATTAATGCCGGTCAGTTCGCGACCAGCCCACCGCAGTCCTGGCATCGCGTTGAATTAAGCGACGATGCGCAATTCAACATTAACTTCTGGGTGGAAGATGACAACCACTCCGATGAAATGTATCAGGCGAAAAAGTCTTAACCCTTAACGCCTGCTAATCGATGGGCGGGTCAGTCCGCCCATGAAGGTTTGTTCAGGATATGATCCTGCCAGTCACGTACTTCCGATTCTTTCACCGCAATATGACGAACGGAGATACGTTCACCGTGCATCGCCGCTTTTGATCCTGTCAGCAACGGGTGCCACTCCGGCAGCCCTTTTCCTTCTGCGAGCAGACGATAGGCGCAGGTCATCGGCAACCATTCAAAAGTCGGCAGATTATCACGCGTCAGTTTGATGCAGTCAGGCTCGTACTCGAATCGACGTTCGTAATTACGACACTGGCAGGTTTTAATGTTGAGCTGACGACAGGCGACGTTGGTAAAGTAGATTTCGTCAGTGTCTTCATCCATCAGCTTATGCAGGCAGCATTGACCGCACCCGTCACATAATGACTCCCACTCGGCATCGGTCATTTCATCAAGGGTTTTACTTTGCCAGAAAGGTATGTCGCTCATCAGGGTTTCCGCTATTGCAATAAAGCTGCACCTTATAACCAGTCTGGCACGCTGATGCAAGTTTTGCCGCCCGAAAAGGCGGCAAGCAGAGATTACAGCACGCGGGTTGTTAGCGTTTGACCGTGAAAACTGATGGCCAGTTCGTCGCCGCTGCTTAAAGGTCCCACGCCTGCTGGCGTTCCCGTTAGCACCACATCGCCCGCTTTGAGGGTAAAGAAACGGCTCATATAAGCAATCAAGGGAACGATGTGATGGATCATGTCCGCCGTGGAGCCGTGCTGGCGAGTTTCACCGTTGACCGTTAATCCAAGCATCGTATCCTGCGGGTCGCCGTTAAACTCCGCCACCGGAATAAATCCAGACAGCGGGCAAGAGTTATCAAAACCCTTCGCTTTTTCCCATGGCTGCCCCGCCTTCTTCATTTTGCCCTGAATATCGCGCAGAGTCAGATCCAACGCGACACCATAACCGGCGATGGCTTTGCGCACATGATCTTCTGTCGCTTGCCGCAGGGTCGCACCAATCAGCACAGCCAGCTCAACTTCATGGTGGACAGACCCCATATCAGATGGGATCACCAGCGGCTGGCGCAAATCGCACAGCGCGGTTTCCGGTTTAATAAACAGAACCGGTTCTTCCGGGGTGGTTCCGCCCATCTCTTTAATATGGTTAGCATAGTTACTCCCTACGCAAACCACCTTACTCACCGGATAATCCAGCAGAGCACCATGCCAGTTGTGATGTTGATACATTACTTTCCCCTAACGTAGTCATAGATTTCAGGTACTGCATCGATGGAACGTGCTGCTGCCGGATGCAGTTTAACGTTTAGCGTCTGGTGTATTTTGTTTTGCCGCTGCCAGATGCTGTTTAAGTAAATCTTCTGGCGGCGGGGGTATTTGTAAATAATAGCCCTGCTCGGTCAGGGCCTGTTTTACTTTTTCAAGATCGGCATTAACTAATTTTTTTCGCCCATCAAGCGGTAACATCATTGCCAGCGTCGGCTGACCAAATCCTCTCATCAGTTCTTCAGGAACGCGCGAGAAATCGTCTTTTTTTTCGACATATAAATAGGTCTGGTCACGTTTGCTGCTTCGGTAGATCACACAAAACATATCTTTTACTCTGAATTCACGGAATGGTGGCTTGCCTCAATATAATACTGACTATAACATGCCTTATAGTCTTCGGAATATCACCCCGCGCTGGGGATGATAAATAGCAAATTGAGTAAGGCCAGGATGTCAAACACGCCAATCGAGCTTAAAGGCAGTAGCTTCACCTTATCAGTGGTTCATTTACATGAAGCAGAACCCGAGGTTATTCGTCAGGCGTTGGAAGACAAAATCGCGCAGGCACCGGCTTTTTTAAAACATGCTCCCGTGGTGGTTAACGTGAGTGGTCTTGAAAGCCCGGTAAACTGGTCAGCGCTGCAGAAAGTGGTCGCGTCTACCGGATTGCGCATTATTGGCGTTAGCGGATGCAAAGACGCCAGACTAAAGGCAGAAATCGACGAAATGGGTCTTCCTTTACTGACTGAAGGTAAAGAAAAAGCTATTCGTCCTGCGCCTGTTGAGGTCCCGGCTCCCGTCGCTCCGCCGCAAAACGTTACTCCCATCACAAAAACACGATTAATAAATGTGCCGGTTCGTTCCGGTCAGCGCATTTATGCTCCACAATGTGATCTGATTGTTACAAGCCACGTCAGTGCGGGCGCAGAGCTTATCGCTGATGGCAATATTCATGTTTATGGAATGATGAGAGGCCGTGCGCTGGCAGGTGCAAGCGGCGATCGTGAAGCGCAAATTTTTTGTACCCATCTGACGGCAGAACTGGTGTCTATCGCAGGTGTTTATTGGCTGAGTGATAAAATCCCAGCAGAATTTTATGGCAAAGCGGCCCGTCTGCAATTAGCAGAGAACGCTTTGACAGTTCAACCGTTGAATTGATCCCTTTTTAACAAGGAATTTCTATGGCACGCATTATTGTTGTTACTTCGGGTAAAGGGGGCGTTGGCAAAACCACCTCCAGCGCGGCCATCGCTACAGGTTTGGCCCAGAAGGGAAAGAAAACTGTCGTTATTGATTTTGATATCGGCCTGCGTAACCTCGATCTGATTATGGGTTGTGAACGCCGTGTCGTTTACGACTTCGTCAACGTTATTCAGGGCGATGCGTCGTTAAATCAGGCGTTAATCAAAGATAAGCGTACCGAAAATCTCTTTATTCTTCCGGCATCACAGACTCGCGATAAAGACGCGCTGACGCGTGAAGGCGTCGCGAAAGTTCTGGACGACCTGAAAACGATGGAATTCGATTTCATCGTCTGCGACTCCCCGGCGGGTATTGAAACCGGCGCGCTGATGGCCCTGTATTTTGCCGATGAAGCGATTATCACCACTAACCCGGAAGTCTCCTCTGTACGTGACTCTGACCGTATTCTGGGTATTCTGGCGTCGAAATCTCGTCGTGCGGAAAACGGTGAAGATCCGATTAAAGAGCATTTGTTGCTGACGCGCTACAACCCTGGCCGCGTAAATAAAGGTGACATGCTGAGCATGGAAGACGTACTGGAAATTCTGCGAATCAAGCTGGTTGGCGTGATTCCTGAAGATCAGTCAGTCCTGCGCGCGTCTAACCAGGGTGAGCCGGTTATTCTCGACATCAATGCTGATGCCGGTAAAGCCTATGCTGATACCGTAGACCGTCTGTTGGGAGAAGAACGTCCTTTCCGCTTCATTGAAGAAGAGAAGAAAGGTTTCCTCAAACGCCTGTTCGGAGGATAAGTTATGGCATTACTGGATTTTTTTCTCTCGCGGAAAAAGAGCACAGCGAACATCGCTAAAGAGCGACTGCAGATTATTGTTGCGGAACGTCGTCGTAGTGACGCCGAGCCACATTATTTACCGCAACTGAGGAAAGATATTCTCGAGGTTATCTGCAAGTATGTACAAATTGATCCCGAAATGGTCACCGTACAGCTTGAACAAAAAGACGGCGATATTTCTATCCTCGAACTTAACGTGACATTACCTGAAGCTGAAGAGTCTAAATAACGGCTTTGCTCAGTGAGTTATAGTTACAAAAAAGGCAGATTATTCTGCCTTTTTTATTTTCAGTTTCTTGCCAGCTGTTGCGGATTTATTCCAAAGTAAACTTTGGATAGTTTTCGGCAAAATAGCGGCGCAAATACTCAACCGTAATACGGATTTTTGCCGACGTCGCCAGCCGAGAAACATAAACCGCCCATATATTTGCTGGTTGATAATACTCGGGTAATACGTGTACCAGATGTCCACCGGCAATGTTGTCGCAAACGTCCCACCACGAACGCAGGGCAATTCCCTGCCCATCAAGACACCACTGATGTACCACTTCGCCATGATTAGACGACAGAGGCCCCGTAACTTTAATTGAGTGAGCGCCCTCTTTATTACGCATTTGCCAGATGCCAAACGGATGGTCGCGCTCTTTGATAACCAGACAAGGAAAAGTGGAGAGATCGTTGAGTTGCTTCGGCGTCCCATGCTGCGCCACAAATTCCGGCGAGGCGCACAGAATACGGTAGTTAGTCGCCAGCTTGCGGGCAATCAGGTTCGGTGCGATATCATCCCCGATACGAATATCAAGATCGACGCCCTCATTCACCATATCCACCAGGCGGTCTTCAACATCGAACCTCAGTTCTAACTGCGGGTACGCTTTTGCCAGCGCAGACAGCGCCGGAGCCACCACCCGACGGCCAAAACCAAAGCTACTAATAATGCGTAGCATCCCCTGCGGGATCTGCCTGGCATCAGACAACTCGTCCATCATCTGATCGACATCCTGCAGGATCCGCTGCGCCCATTCGTAGATCCGCTCCCCCTCTTCCGTGATGGTTACACGCCGCGTTGTCCGGTGCAGCAGCACCACGTTCAGCGTCTGCTCCAGCAGGGCTACTCGCTTACTGATAAAAGCCGGTGATACACCCAGTTCCTCGGCAACGGCGGCAAATCCTGCCCGACGGGCAACCAGCATAAAGACGCGTAAATCATTTAGCAGCGGCAGATTATTCATGATCTGTGTTTTATGTTTCACCAGTTAGGGGGATTAACTCTTAATCAGTCAATTATAGGATAAGGGGAAAGTCAATTTTGATGGCGTACAAGTGAGAGCTGCTATGAAGAAAACCTGTCGTATTGCCGCTATCCCCGGAGATGGCATTGGTAAAGAAGTGCTGCCTGAAGGCATTCATGTGTTACAGGCAGCCGCCGAGCGTTGGGGGTTGTCGCTCAGCTTTGAGCAAATGGAATGGGCCAGCTGCGAGTACTACACCCATCACGGTAAAATGATGCCGGATGACTGGCATGAGCAGTTGCAATCCTTTGATGCTATCTATTTTGGCGCCGTTGGCTGGCCGGACACCGTACCGGACCACATCTCTTTATGGGGCTCGCTGCTTAAGTTTCGCCGCGAATTCGACCAGTACGTCAACCTGCGTTCGGTACGCCTGTTCCCGGGAGTCCCTTGCCCACTGGCGGGCAAGCAGCCAGGCGACATTGATTTCTACGTCGTACGCGAGAACACCGAGGGAGAATACTCTTCTCTCGGCGGACGCGTGAGTGAAGGGACGGAACACGAGGTGGTTATCCAGGAGTCGGTCTTCACCCGTCGCGGCGTAGATCGTATATTGCGTTACGCCTTCGAGCTGGCGCAAAACCGCCCGCGCAAAACCCTGACCTCGGCGACCAAATCCAATGGTCTGGCCATCAGCATGCCTTACTGGGACGAGCGTGTTGAAGCAATGGCGGCTAACTATCCTGAGATCCGTTGGGATAAACAGCATATCGATATACTGTGCGCTCGCTTTGTGATGCAGCCGGAGCGCTTTGACGTTGTGGTTGCTTCCAACCTGTTCGGCGACATCCTCTCCGATCTGGGTCCGGCCTGTACCGGGACGATTGGCATCGCACCTTCTGCCAACTTAAACCCGGAACGCACCTTCCCGTCCCTGTTCGAGCCAGTACATGGTTCGGCCCCCGATATTTACGGAAAAAACATCGCCAACCCGATTGCCACTATCTGGGCTGGCGCCATGATGCTGGACTTCCTTGGCAAGGGTGATGCCAACTATAAGGCTGCCCACGACGGTATTCTGGCGGCAATTGAGCACGTTATTGCCAGTGGCCCGAAAACGCCGGATATGAAAGGCAGCGCCACCACGCAACAGGTGGGAGAAGCCATCTGTCAGGCACTACGTTAGAGGTCAAACCACGAAATATGAGCCGCGTCACTGACGCGGCTTTTTTATGCGTTTTGTGGAGCCAATAACCTGCGCTAATTCACCTTTTATTATTTCCGTTCCGTGTTTTATTGCTTCACGCATCGGGTAATTGTTTAATTCATGTAAAGAACAAATAATAAAATTGTTAAATAAAAAGTAACTCATTCTACCCCTACAGCATGATAACAACGACAGGCTAATGCCATACGCGGGCAACTGTGCCCAGGAGATCCCATGTTGAGCAACGTCAAGAAAAAAGACATGCCGCTGATAGCCATCAGCCTGGTGGCTATTCTTTTCATCGCCGCCACACTTAGTCTCTTCCCTCAGCAGTCTGCACAAGTCGCAAATACCCTTTTTAACGGCGTTACCCGGATGCTGGGTTCCGCCGTGCAGATCCTCGTTCTGATGGCTATGGGTCTGGTCGTCTGGCTGGCTACCAGCAAATACGGCAACATCCGTCTGGGAGAAGGTAAAGCGGAATACAGCACGCTCTCTTGGCTGTTTATGTTTATATGCGCCGGATTAGGCTCCTCCACGCTCTACTGGGGCGTTGCTGAGTGGGCCTATTATTACCAGACCCCGGGGCTGAATATCGCGCCGCACTCGCAAAAAGCGCTGGAATACAGCCTGCCCTATTCCTTTTTCCATTGGGGGATCAGCGCATGGGCGACCTACACATTGGCCTCATTAACCATGGCCTACCACTTTCATGTGCGTAAAAACAAAGGACTGAGCCTGTCCGGGATTATCGCCGCCATTACCGGCGTGCATCCGCAGGGCGTCTGGGGTCGCCTGGTTGACCTGATGTTCCTGATCGCGACAGTTGGCGCGTTAACTATCTCTCTGGTCGTCACCGCAGCCACCTTTACCCGCGGTTTGTCTGCCCTGACGGGGTTACCGGATAACTTCACGGTGCAAGCGTTTGTGATCCTGTTCTCTGGCGGCATTTTCTGCCTGAGCTCCTGGATTGGTATCAATAACGGTTTGCAACGTCTGAGCAAAATGGTCGGCTGGGGGGCATTTTTACTGCCGCTGCTGGTGCTGATCGTCGGCCCGACCGAATTCATCACCAATAACATCATTAACGCCATCGGCCTGACGACACAAAACTTTTTGCAAATGAGCCTCTTCACCGACCCGCTTGGCAACGGTGAGTTCACCCGTAACTGGACGGTGTTCTACTGGCTGTGGTGGATCTCCTACACGCCGGGCGTGGCAATGTTTGTCACTCGCGTATCTCGTGGTCGCAAAATCAAAGAGGTTATCTGGGCATTAATCCTCGGTAGCACTGTTGGCTGCTGGTTCTTCTTTGGCGTGATGGAAAGCTACTCCATTCACCAGTTTGTGAACGGTGTGATCGACGTACCGCAGGTTATGGCGACGCTGGGTGGTGAGACGGCCGTACAGCAAGTGTTGATGTCGTTGCCTGCCGGGAAACTGTTTCTGGTGGCGTATCTGGCGATCATGATTATATTCCTCGCCTCACACATGGATGCTGTGGCCTACACCATGGCGGCCACCAGCACACGCAACCTGCAGGAAGGGGAAGATCCGCAGCGCAGTCTTCGTCTGTTCTGGTGCGTGGTCATCACCCTGATCCCATTATCAATTTTGTTCACCGGCGCGTCCCTGGAAACCATGAAGACCACGGTGGTTCTGACCGCTCTTCCATTCCTCGCCATCCTGTTGGTGAAGGTTGGCGGTTTTCTGCGCTGGGTACGGCAGGACTATGCCCACGTTCCTGCGCATCAAATTGAAAGCCATCTTCCCGAAGCGCCAGTTGACGTCCCGGTCGCGCCACCGGCCGGGACACTACTCAAAGGCGACAATTAAGCGCCAGTACAAAAATCCTCTTACTCACAAATTAAAGGTATTCCAATGAGCAATCTGAGCCCTGAGTTTATTCTGCCGCAAAATTTCTGTGCCAACCCGCAGGATGCCTGGACTATCCCGGCCCGGTTTTATACCGACCATCAGGCTTTCGAACACGAACAAGAAAAGGTGTTCGCTAAAAGCTGGATTTGCGTCGCCCACAGTAGCGAACTGGCGAAACCCAATGATTATGTTACCCGAGAAGTGATTGGCGAGAATATCGTGCTGGTACGTGGGCGCGATAACGTGCTGCGGGCCTTCTACAACGTCTGCCCGCATCGCGGTCATCAGCTGTTGAGCGGCGAGGGGAAAGCGAAAAATGTGATTACCTGCCCTTACCACGCATGGGCGTTCAAACTTGACGGCAATCTGGCGCATGCGCGTAACTGCGAAAACGTCGCCAACTTCGACAGCGAAAAAGCGCACCTTACACCGGTACGCCTGGAAGAATATGCCGGATTCGTGTTTATTAACATGGATCCGAACGCGGACAGCGTGGAAGAACAACTCCCTGGTCTTGCGGACAAAGTTATCGAGGCCTGCCCAGACGTGCATGACCTGAAACTTGCTGCGCGCTTTACGACTCGTACCCCAGCCAACTGGAAGAATATCGTTGATAACTATCTGGAGTGCTACCACTGCGGTCCGGCCCATCCAGGTTTTTCCGACTCGGTCCAGGTTGACCGTTACTGGCATACCATGCACGGCAACTGGACGCTGCAATACGGTTTCGCCAAACCTTCAGAGCAGTCATTTAAGTTCGAAGAAGGGGTTGATGCCGCCTTCCACGGTTTCTGGCTGTGGCCGTGCACCATGCTCAACGTGACGCCAATCAAAGGCATGATGACCGTTATCTACGAATTCCCGGTAGATGCGGAAACCACGCTGCAAAACTATGACATCTACTTCACCAACGAAGAGCTGACCGAAGAGCAGAAACAACTGATCGAATGGTATCGCAACGTCTTTCGTCCTGAAGATTTACGTCTGGTTGAAAGCGTACAAAAAGGGCTGAAATCGCGCGGGTATCGCGGCCAGGGACGCATTATGGCGGACACCAGCGGCAGCGGCATCTCCGAGCATGGCATTGCCCATTTTCATAATCTGGTCGCCCAGGTTTTTCAGGAATAACCCGGGGCTGTTACGACAGGTTCCGGCGCGTCGCTGAGGCGCGTCGGACAGATTTTTTAGGGAGGCCGCAATGTCCGATTATCAAATGCAAGAAGTCCGGGTCAGCCGGATTGAGCCGATTACCGCGCAGGTAAAATGCTTCACCTTAACGGCGACCTCAGGCCAGCCGTTGCCTGCGTTTCAGGGTGGCAGCCATATTATCGTGCAGATGCGCGATGGCGAGAACCTGTACAGCAATGCGTACTCGCTGATGAGTTCACCACGCGATACGCGCGCCTATAAAATCGCCGTACGCCTGGAGGAAGCGTCCAAAGGCGGCTCACGATACCTGCATCAAAACGTGAAGCCCGGCGACACGCTCACGATCTCCACACCAAACAATCTCTTCGCCCTCGCCCCTCAGGCACAAAAACATCTGTTGATTGCCGGAGGTATCGGCATCACACCGTTTTTATCGCAACTCCCGGAGCTGGAACAATCTCAGACGCAATGGCAACTGCACTATTGCTCTCCCAGCCAGGAGACCTGCGCGTTTCATGACGAACTCATGCAACACCCCAGCGCCGATCGCATTCATCTGCACCTGTCGAACGCAGGCACCCGCCTCGATTTAGCCCGTCTGCTGGCAGATGTTGAACCCGGCACGCATATCTACACCTGTGGCCCTGCGGTGCTCAACGATGCTGTCAGAGAAGCGGCTTCCCGCCTTGGGCTGGACAGCAATACGCTACATTTCGAACAATTTGCCGTGGAAGAGAAAGGCGGCGACGCCTTCACCCTGGTGCTGGCGCGTTCCGGGCGCGAGTTTGTGGTCCCGGAAGAGATGACCATTTTGCAGGTTATCGAAAATAACAAAGCCGCCCGGGTTGAGTGCCTGTGCCGGGAAGGTGTTTGCGGCACCTGCGAAACGACGATTCTCGAAGGGGAAGCGGATCACCGCGATCAGTATTTCAGCGACGACGAAAAAGCCAGCCAGCAAAGCATGCTCATCTGCTGCTCGCGCGCCAAAGGTAAGCGCCTGGTGCTCGATCTGTAGCGTTGCGCAGGCCGGGTCAGCAAACGCGCGACCCGGCGAGCCTGGTGACTTACTGCGGGTATTCCTGCAGCAGCGCGTTGAGGCGATCGGACATCAATTCGCCACGCCAGCCGGAAACCAGCTCTGGCAGGGATTGCTGCGGCTTTAATTTCCAGTGCCAGTTGAGCAACTGGTTGATCTGGCGACGCGAAGCAAGCAGTTCGACGCTGAGATTATGTTCCGCACTCACCTCGGCAACCAGCGCTTTGATGGCTTTGAACGCCTTGCGATACCCTGGCATATCCATCAAATTCAGCAGCGGCTGCGGCAGCGACTCTTCCGGCAAAGCCTGGGCCTTTTCCACCAGGGCGATCAGCGTTTTACCGTGGAAACGAATTTCGCTCCCGGAAAGACCCAGGCTATCCAGTTCACCCAGGCTGCCCGGCATATAACGCGCCACCGCCCACAGGTGCTCTTCACGCACCACGAAGTTTACCGCCAGATCGCGCTCGCGTGCTTTACGCAGTCGCCAGTCGGCAAGCAGTTGCAGGCAGGCTAGCTGACGGGTGCGCAGTTGCCATGCGTTGGTGATGTCACGCCAGGCGTCTTCTGGCGCCAGAATCTCCTGGCGACGCTGCTGCATTAAGCGGCATTCGTCCAGCGCGGCTGGCAGCCAGCCGCTGGCTTCGGTTTCAGCCATCAGTTTTGTGGTGATCGGTAACAGATACCAGACGTCAGCCGCCGCGTATTCGCACTGACGCTCGGTCAGCGGTCTGGCCAGCCAGTCGGTACGCGATTCGCTTTTGTCGAGCGCCACACCCGTAAACTCTTCCACCATCGAGGCGAAGCCCCACGACAGCGGACGACCGCAAAACGCGGCCAGGATTTGTGTGTCAATTAACGGCTGCGGAAGTTCGCCAAAAGCGTTGAGAAACACTTCCAGGTCTTCACTTCCCGCATGCAGGAATTTGGTGATGGCGGTATCACGCAGAATATCGCGCAGGGGCGACCAGTCGGTGATCCCTAGTGGATCAATCAGAGCAACGTGTTTGCCATCAAACAGTTGGATCAGCCCCAACTGCGGATAATAGGTACGTGTGCGAACAAATTCGGTATCCAGGGCTATCGCCGGAAATTCACGGACGGCTTCGCACAGCGTGGCTAACGCGTCGTCCGTGGTGATCATTTGATAATTCAAATCGTGCTCTCTTAGGTTTGCGCCAAAAAAAACGCCGGATTACCCGGCGTTTTCTGCTGGCTGACTTAACGCTCAGCCTTTATTGTCCACTTTGGCGCGCGCTTCGTCACGTAATTCTCGTCGCAAAATTTTACCGACGTTAGATTTCGGCAACTCGTCGCGAAACTCCACCAGCTTCGGTACTTTATAGCCCGTCAGGTGACGACGGCAGAAAGTGATAAGCGCCTCATCAGTTAACGAGGCATCTTTCTTCACCACGAAAATTTTCACCGCTTCACCGCTGCTGCCCGACGGAACACCGACCGCAGCCACTTCCTGTACGCCAGGATGTTGCATAACCACGTCTTCAATTTCGTTTGGATAGACGTTAAAGCCGGACACAAGGATCATATCTTTCTTACGATCGACAATACGCAGGAAGCCTTCATCATCCATCACCGCAATATCGCCGGTGTGTAGCCAGCCGTCTTTAACGATTTCGTCGGTGGCGTCTGGTCGCTGCCAGTAGCCCAGCATCACTTGCGGACCTTTCACGCACAGTTCGCCCGGTTCTCCCGGCGGCACTTCGTTATCGTCGTCATCCACCAGTTTGACCTCGGTGGAAGGAACCGGTAACCCGATACTGCCGCTGTGGTAGTCGATATCATGAGGGTTGACGCTCACCAGAGGGGCACACTCCGTCAGGCCATAGCCTTCCAGCAGATACTGACCCGTCAGCTTCACCCATCGTTCAGCTACCGCCTGTTGAACCGGCATCCCGCCGCCTGCCGAAAGGTGCAGTGACGAGAAGTCCAGTTGTTGGAACTCTTTGTTATTCAGCAGCGCGTTAAACAGCGTGTTGACGCCGGTCATAGCGGTGAACGGATACTTCGCCAGCTCTTTTACCAGTCCCGGAATATCACGCGGGTTGGTAATCAGCAGGTTTTGACCGCCCAGCTCAATAAACAGCAGGCAGTTCATCGTCAGCGCAAAAATGTGATACAGCGGTAGGGCCGTCACCACCAGTTCTTTACCCGGATGCAGCAACGGGCCATAAGTGGCATTAACCTGCTCAAGGTTAGCCAGCATGTTACGGTGCGTAAGCATCGCGCCCTTCGCCACACCGGTAGTCCCCCCGGTATATTGCAGGAACGCCAGATCTTCCGACACTACTTCGGGTTTCACATACTGCATGCGATAACCGTTTTGCAGCGCACTACGAAATGAGATGGCATCCGGCAGGTGATATTTCGGCACCAGACGCTTGATATACTTGACGACGAAGTTAACCAACGTCCCTTTGGCGGTCGACAGCTGATCGCCCATACGCGTCAGAATCACGTGTTGCACCGACGTTTTGTCGACGACTTTTTCCAGCGTGTGGGCAAAGTTAGACACGATGACAATCGCCGACGCGCCGCTGTCGTTGAGCTGATGTTCCAGCTCGCGAGGCGTGTACAGCGGGTTCACGTTCACGACGATCATGCCAGCACGTAAAATCCCAAACAGTGCGACCGGATATTGCAGCAGGTTCGGCATCATCAATGCGACGCGATCGCCCTTCTTCAGCCCGAGTCCCTGTTGCAAATAGGCCGCAAATGCCCGGCTACGCTCTTCAAGCTTGCGGAAGGTCATCACCTCCCCCATGTTTACAAACGCGGGCTGATCGGCATACCGTCTTACTGAGTGTTCAAAGAGTTCCACCAGGGATTGATAACGGTCAGGATTGATCTCCGCAGGAACACCAGCGGGATAACGGTTAAGCCAAACCTTTTTCAATACATCACCTCTAAAATGCGTATTCGTCGTCATCACAACCCCAGGCAATAAACAAACTGTTAACATAATATTAACTCAGCGTACCAGTTTGTTTATTACACAACGACAAGGTTGCGAAGCACGTCACTATTTATTTTTCTTATATCCACGTTAATGCAGAAACAGCGGACGAGCCGCTGTTTCTTTTACTTATAAAACAAAGAGTTACTCAGTTACTATGGTCTGAACCTGTGCCGGGCCGGGATTGTACCATCCCCATCCACCGTAGCCACCGTAAGGCCAGCCACGCGCACCGTAGAACCAGGGGTCGATCGGCTGAGGCGGCATAACAATTTGCTGAGTAATATGCCAGCGTTTATAGCCAGTTACCTGCATCAGCATGAATTTATACGGCGTATTACCGATTTTTCCATCCACAGTACCGCTAATCGGACCGACGACGGTAACCAGTTGACCGCGGAAGTCCACCGGGTCGAGGAAGCCATTTACATCAGCATAAATTCGCCCGCGGGAGTCTTCGCCCAGCACCGGTCGCGCCCCGCTATCAAGAGGAACAGTGGCAATTTCCAGACGGGATTTCCCCTGCTGGTTCTGAATATCCACCACTTTACCGCCGAAACGCGCTTCCTGTCCGACATACAGCTGTGGCGCATTCATCACCCGCACCAGATCCTGCTGCGGCGTAGGGCTCGAACCTTTAATCGCGTCCGGGATGGTGACACAACCGCTAAGCATTAACGCGAATGCGCCCGCCAACAGACCTTTCAATAACTGCTTTTGCACCGCCATATTGCGACTCCCTTTTCTTAGCTTCTGCCCCGACCAATTCACCATGCTGCGCACTGACGGCTATGCGAATTAACCAGGGATGTACTACTAAGATTCATTCTTTACCGGGAAGTTTCTTCCATGCCACGGTGTTACGTAAATAAACCGGTTCCGCATGTTCAACCGCCACGGTCTTACCGGCAGCCAGCATTTGCGTGGCAACAGGCAGCATATCTTCAGCCGCCGGAAGCAAAACGTCGCCATCGCTCAGCGTCAGACCGCTGTCTTTACCGAGCTCAGGCCAGGCAGGCCAGCCCGTTCCGACCGTTACCCACTCGCCAGACAGTTGCAGTAAACGCGCATGCACCTGCTCGGGGGTTAGCACCGCTTCGGTTTCTTCACCGTGCCAGTTGCCGTGCTCATCACGCAGGTATTCGGCCCAATAGACTTCGCCCATTCGCGCGTCGATCGCGGCCAGTACGCGGGTCGCGCCCGACTTACGCCAGGCTCCCTGCGCCATTGTTGCCAGGGTGGAAACGCCGATCATCGGTAAATTCGCGCCTAACGCCAGCCCCTGAGCAATGCCAATCCCAATACGTACACCGGTGAAACTGCCAGGACCGCGACCAAACGCCAGAGCGTCGATATCGGTTAACGTGAGATCGCCAGCAGCCAGGATTTCCTCGACCATTGGTAAAATTCGTTGGGTGTGTTCTCGTGGGCAAAGCTCGAAATGAGCCTTGGTAGTACCGTCATTCCACAGGGCAACAGAGCACGCCTCTGTGGCGGTATCGATAGCCAGAATTCGCATGGGTGTTTGTGATCAGGTCAATAAATTTGGCGCGCATCTTACCACACTCCGTAACAAATTACTCAGTCGTTGGTATGGCAAGAAAACGAACAGCGCGAGCAATATCACGTGTCCGCGGCGCAGGCGGAAGGCTTGCCAGGAAAGTGGCACCGTAAGGTCGCATCACCAGACGGTTGTCGCAAATCACCAGCACCCCGCGGTCGTCGGCGTCACGAATCAGACGCCCCACGCCCTGTTTCAGGGTGATTACCGCATCCGGCAACTGAACGTCTTCAAACGGATCGCCGCCGCGCAAACGGCAGTCCTCCATCCGCGCTTTTAACAGCGGATCGTCCGGCGAGGTGAACGGCAGTTTATCAATAATCACCAGCGACAACGTATCGCCACGCACGTCCACCCCTTCCCAGAAGCTGCTGGTGGCAACCAGTAACGCATTACCTGCGCTGACAAACTGCTGTAACAGTTGCCCTTTACTGGTTTCGCCCTGCAGCAGCACGGGAAGGGTCATGGTGGCGCGGAATTGTTCCGCCAGATCGCGCATCATCGCGTGCGAGGTACACAGCATAAAGCAGCGACCGTTGTTCGCTTCGATAATGGGACGCAGCATGGATGCCAACTGACGCGCCGCTCCCGGTTGGTTGGTTTGCGGGAGATTACGCGGCACGCACAGCAGCGCCTGGCGGGTGTAATCAAATGGACTTGGCAGCAGCATCGACTCGGCATCTTCAATACCCAGCCGCGCGGTGAAATGATGAAGGTCATCGTTTACCGACAGCGTCGCGGAGGTAAAAATCCAGCAGCCCGGCTTCTGTTCCATCACTTCTTTGAATTTATCCGCCACCGTGAGCGGCGTCAGCGCAAGGGTGAAATGGCGCGAGGTGCATTCATACCAGTAGCTGAAACCTGGCTGGTTGATCTCTTTCAGGCGCTTCAGACGAGCACGGTAAAGCGTGGCACGTTCAAACGCGGCATCCAGCAAGGCGGAACGTCCGAGAGACAGTTTCGCCACGTCGTAACACAGCTCCAGCGTGTCATCGAGCAACAAAAACGCGCGCTGTACGCGCGGGTCGGCCAGCAGTTCCCGCAAGTTTCCTCGATAGCCCGGCTCGCCCAGTTGCAGGCGGAAGTCCTGCGCGCTTTGCGCCAGTCGGTCAGCGCATTTTTGAAGCTGCTGAGTGTCTTTCAGCTCGGTGCGATAGGCAATGGTGATGTCTTTCGCCAGATCCAGCAGTTGGCGACTGGAGAGCGATTGACCAAAATACTGGCTGGCGATATCCGGTAACTGATGCGCTTCATCGAAGATCATCACTTCAGCTTCCGGGATCAGCTCGCCAAACCCACTCTCTTTTACCACCATATCAGCGAGAAACAGATGGTGGTTTACCACGACGACATCTGCATCCATCGCCTTCTTGCGCGCTTTAACGACAAAGCACTCTTTGTACAGCGGGCAGTCGCTCCCAAGGCAATTATCATTTGTGCTCGTCACCAGCGGCCAGGCCTGAGAGTCTTCCGCCACGCTGACGCAGGTGCTGATGTCACCATCAAGGGTTTGATTTGACCATGAGCGTAGCAGAATGACGTCACTTAAAGTTTGTACCGGCAGATCACCGCCCGCCAGCGCCTGTTGTTCGAGACGCTCAAGACACAGATAGTTTGAACGCCCTTTCAGCAGCGCCAGTTTACCCGTGAATTCCAGAGCCTTTGCTACTGTGGGTAAATCGCGGCTGTATAGCTGATCCTGCAACGCCTTCGAGCCCGTGGAGACAATTACTTTCTTTCCGGCACGCAGCGCAGGGGCAAGATAAGCGTAGGTTTTACCTGTTCCTGTTCCGGCTTCGACAACAAGCGGCTGTGATTTTTCGATAGCATGGCTGACGGCGAAGGCCATCTGCCGCTGTGGTTCACGCGGTTTAAAACCGGGTATCGCTTTAGCCAACTGACCGTCTGCTGCAAAATCGTCCGTCACACTGCCCCCTGTTCATTTGAACAGGGATTATGTCAGGCCAGCGGCTCTTTCGCCAGTTGAAGAGGTGACGTGGACACAACATTATGGCAGTCTTGGCGCAACCCGAAGCCATTATGAAAAAACGTAAATGAGGAATGATTTATGACGATTGTGCGCATTGATGCCGAAGCGCGTTGGTCCGACGTGGTTATCCACAACAACACGTTGTATTACACCGGCGTACCGGAAAATCTGGATGCCGACGCCTTTGAGCAAACGGCAAATACGCTGGCGCAAATTGATGCGGTGCTGGAAAAACAGGGCAGCAGCAAGTCACGTATTCTTGATGCCACCCTGTTCCTGGCGGACAAAAATGATTTTGCCGCCATGAACAAAGCCTGGGACGCATGGGTTGTTGCTGGTCACGCGCCGGTACGTTGTACCGTTCAGGCCGGGTTAATGAACCCGAAATACAAAGTTGAAATTAAGATTATCGCTGCGGTATAAGCGGCGTTATTCGTCTTCATCTTCAAAACGCGCCACGATCCGCTCGCCGGTATGGCTGGCGCGTAATTCAGCAGCCACTTTCGTAATCGCCTCGCCACTGCTCATCCCCTGGGATATCAGTTCATGAATGCGTTCAACCGCCTGTTGCTGCTGATCGTGCGTGAGTGAAGGTAAACCTGCAATCATGGTGAACTCCTGCTAAATTATTAGCGCTAATTATTTCATGCTACCCGGCACATAGCCAGTGAAGTAGCAACGAGTCAGGACTGATGAAGACGTTATCTCCCGCTGTAATCACACTCCCCTGGCGTCTGGACGCCGCTGAGCACTATTTTGCCACATTAAGCCACCAGCCCTGGGCAATGCTTTTGCATTCAGGCCATGCCGACCATCCGCATAATCGCTTTGATATTCTGGTCGCCGACCCCATTACCACGCTGGTCACACATGCAGAAGAGACCGTTGTGCATGACCATCACGGCACTATGCAAACGGTTGATGATCCGATGACAGTTTTACGTTCGGCGCTGACATCGCTGACTATTCAGCCCGATTATAATCCCGATTTTCCCTTCCAGGGAGGCGCATTGGGTCTGTTCGGTTATGACTTAGGCCGTCGTTTTGAATCTCTGCCAACGGAAGCCGAACAGGATATCACGCTACCGGACATGGCGGTTGGCATTTACGATTGGGCGCTGATTGTCGATCATCAGTTGCAAAGGGTGTCGCTACTTAGCCACTCCGATGTACAGGCACGACGCCGTTGGCTGGAAAGTCAACAGATTCCCGTGCGCGAACCGTTTTCGTTAACATCCTCGTGGCAGTCCAACATGACCCGCGCGCAGTATGGTGAAAAGTTCCGTCAGGTGCAGCGTTATCTGCACAGCGGCGATTGCTATCAGGTCAATCTTGCCCAGCGTTTTCAGGCGCATTATCAAGGAGATGAGTGGTTGGCGTTTGTACGTCTCAACCATGCGAACCGCGCCCCGTTCAGTGCGTTTATACGTCTTGAGGAGGGGGCGATTCTCAGCCTTTCACCTGAGCGTTTTATTCTGCTGGAAAACCAGCACATCCAGACGCGTCCGATTAAAGGCACGCTGCCCAGACTTGAAGATGCCGATGCCGATCGTCTGCAGGCTCAATCACTGGCGAACTCCCCAAAGGATCAGGCGGAAAACCTGATGATCGTCGATTTAATGCGTAATGATATCGGCCGCGTTGCCGAACCCGGTTCGGTACAGGTTCCGGAACTGTTCGTTGTCGAACCGTTCCCTGCCGTTCATCATTTGGTCAGCACCATTACCGCGCGTCTGCCAGAGTCATTGCACGCCACTGACCTGCTGCGCGCCGCCTTCCCCGGCGGCTCTATTACCGGTGCGCCAAAAGTGCGGGCAATGGAAATTATTGACGAACTGGAACCGCAAAGACGCAACGCCTGGTGCGGTAGCATTGGCTATCTGAGCTTTTGCGGCAATATGGATACCAGCATCACCATTCGCACGCTGACAGCCACCAACGGACGCATTTATTGTTCCGCTGGCGGTGGCATTGTGGCGGACAGCCAGGAAGATGCGGAGTATCAGGAAACGTTTGATAAAGTGAATCGTATTTTGCACCAACTGGAGAACTGACACGTGGAATACAGCAGCCTGACGCTTGATGATTTTTTATCGCGCTTTCAACTCCTGCGCCCGCAGGTTAATCATACTGCGTTAAACCAGCGTCAGGCCGCCGTACTGATCCCCGTCGTGCGTCGTGCACAGCCGGGGTTACTGTTAACTCAGCGTTCCGTTCATCTGCGCAAGCATGCCGGACAGGTCGCCTTTCCCGGCGGCGCGGTGGATAGCAGCGATGCCTCGTTAATTGCCGCCGCCCTTCGCGAAGCGCAGGAAGAAGTGGCGATCCCACCATCCTGCGTGGAGGTGATTGGCGTTCTGCCGCCGGTCGACAGTGTGACCGGTTTCCAGGTCACGCCGGTGGTAGGCATTATCCCGCCAAATTTGCCGTATCGCGCAAGTGTTGATGAAGTTTCCGCCGTGTTCGAAATGCCGCTGGCACAAGCCCTGCATTTAGGTCGTTATCATCCGCTGGATATCTACCGTCGCGGCGATTCACATCGTGTATGGCTTTCCTGGTATGAGCAATATTTCGTCTGGGGAATGACCGCCGGAATAATTCGTGAGCTGGCGCTGCAAATTGGCGTCAAGCCCTGACTATACTTATCTTTACGCACACCATAGACAACTTGAAACTCAGGTCACAACATTAGTAAAACCGCGGTTATCTATTAGTTTAATTCATGTGAATAGTTAAGCCGATCGCCGCGTTCCCTCTTACACTATGCGCAGTTATAACATCGTTACTGGAAACCCCAGTCGCCCTGTAGGAGTATTATCGTGATTAGTCTATTCGACATGTTTAAGGTGGGGATTGGTCCCTCATCTTCCCATACCGTAGGGCCTATGAAGGCGGGTAAACAGTTCGTCGATGACCTGGTCGAAAAAGGATTACTGGACAGCGTTACTCGTGTCGCCGTCGACGTGTATGGTTCACTGTCGCTCACGGGTAAAGGTCACCATACCGATATCGCCATTATTATGGGTCTGGCGGGCAATGAGCCTGCTACCGTGGATATTGACAGCATCCCCGGATTTATCCGCGACGTAGAAACGCGTGGACGCCTGCTGCTTGCGCAGGGCCAGCACGAAGTGGATTTCCCGCAGAATGACGGAATGCGTTTTCACAACGGCAACCTGCCGCTGCATGAAAACGGAATGCAGATCCACGCGTACAGTGGCGAAACCGTCATTTACAGCAAAACCTACTACTCCATCGGCGGTGGATTCATCGTTGATGAAGAACATTTTGGTCAGGATGCCGCGGGCGAGGTCAGTGTGCCTTATCCGTTCAAATCCGCCACCGAAATGCTGGAATACTGCAACAGCACCGGCCTGTCTCTCTCTGGCATGGCGATGCAGAACGAACTTGCTCTGCACAGTAAAAAAGAGATTGAAGAGTACTTTGGTAACGTCTGGCAAACCATGCAGGCTTGTATCGATCGTGGTATGAACACCGAAGGCGTGCTGCCGGGTCCGCTGCGCGTTCCTCGTCGTGCTTCAGCCCTGCGTCGTATGCTGGTTTCCAGCGATAAACTGTCCAACGATCCGATGAACGTGATCGACTGGGTGAACATGTTCGCGCTGGCCGTTAACGAAGAAAATGCCGCGGGTGGTCGCGTAGTCACTGCGCCAACCAACGGTGCCTGCGGTATCGTGCCTGCGGTACTGGCCTATTACGATCATTTCATCGAGTCCGTCAGCCCGGATATCTATACTCGTTATTTCCTGGCGGCCGGCGCGATTGGCGCGTTGTATAAAATGAACGCGTCTATCTCTGGTGCAGAAGTGGGTTGTCAGGGTGAAGTGGGCGTAGCCTGTTCCATGGCTGCCGCGGGTCTGGCTGAACTGTTAGGCGCAAGCCCTGAGCAGGTGTGTGTTGCTGCTGAAATCGGCATGGAACATAACCTCGGCTTAACCTGCGATCCGGTGGCGGGACAGGTACAGGTTCCGTGCATCGAACGTAATGCCATTGCGTCAGTGAAGGCGATCAACGCTGCGCGTATGGCAATGCGCCGTACCAGCGCTCCGCGCGTCTCGCTGGATAAAGTCATTGAGACCATGTACGAAACAGGTAAAGACATGAACGCCAAATACCGTGAAACGTCACGCGGTGGTCTGGCAATCAAAGTTCAATGTGACTAATACTTATTTTTCGCCCATCTGCGACGGATGGGCGAATTTGCCCCCTCTCCCTCGTCTGGCGTAATTTTCCCCACTACACTTGCTCTGTTGCTGTTGGCTACTGTGACCAACGGCTTATCGGGCGGCCCGCATGCAAACAGCGCAAAGGATCATCAAGAACTATCGCCGGAATCGCTTAATCGTCTGCACATTATGTGCACTACTGACGCTCATTCTCACATTAACTGTCCGATTTATTTCGGAGCGTAATTTAAATCATCGCAATACCGTTACCTTTGCCAACCACGCCGTTGAAGAGTTGGATGACGTGCTTTTGCCCCTACAGACCGGACGCGATGTACTGCTACCGCTGATTGGGCTTCCCTGCTCAGTCGCGCGTTTACCTCTGAGTAAGCATGCAGCCAGACTGCAAACGGTACGTTCTATCAGCCTGATTCAGAGCGGGATCCTTTATTGTTCCAGCATTTTTGGCTATCGCAATGTGCCTATTCGCCAACTGGAGCCTGAATTACCCAGTCGGGAGCCGCAATTGCTGCTGTCTACCGACCATTCGTTGATTAAGGGCAGTCCGATTCTGACGCAATGGTATCCAGCATCTGCCGATGGCTCAGATGGCGTGCTGGAAATCGTTAACATTGATTTATTATCGTCCATGTTGCTTGAACCCCAGCCACCGCAAATTACCCATGCCAGCTTAACCGTCGGTAATCGCCATTTGCTATATGGACAGGGTGTTGTCGATACGCTACCTGAACTGGATAATGAAAAACGCTACCAGCTCTCATCGCAACATTTCCCCTTTACTATCAGCGTCACCGGTCCGGGTGCCAGCGAACTGGCTATAAAACATCTACCAACACAACTGCCGCTGGCGGTGATCCTAAGTTTTTTAGTGGGCTACCTGGCATGGCTGGCGACCGCCAGCAGAATGAGCTTCTCCTGGGAGATAAATCTGGCCCTTGCTGCACGGGAATTCGAGCTGTTTTGCCAGCCGCTACTTAATGCGCAAACCCAGCAATGTATGGGAGTGGAAATCCTTTTACGCTGGAATAACCCGCGCCAGGGTTGGATCTCTCCCGAAGTGTTTATTCCCATCGCAGAGGAGCACAACCTGATTGTGCCGCTTACCCGTCATGTCATCGCAGAAACCATTCAGCAACGGCACGTATTCCCGATGAGCAGCCAGTTTCATATTGGGATTAATGTTGCCGCCAGCCATTTTCGTAACGGTACGCTGCTAAAAGATCTCAACCAGTACTGGTTCAGCCAGCACCCTATTCAGCAGTTGGTTATCGAACTCACCGAGCGCGATGCGTTGCTGGATGTGGATTATCGGGTCGTGCGCGAGTTAAATCGGCTTGGCGTAAAGCTGGCAATTGACGATTTCGGCACCGGCAACAGCTCGCTCTCCTGGCTGGAAAAGCTTCGCCCGGATGTGCTGAAGATTGATAAATCATTTACCTCGGCAATCGGGACAGACGCCGTGAACTCAACCGTCACAGACATCATTATCGCTTTGGGGAAAAAACTGAATATCGAACTGGTGGCGGAAGGCGTTGAAACACAGGCGCAGGCACAGCATTTGCGCCGACACGGCGTACATTTATTGCAAGGCTTTTTGTATGCAAAGCCGATGCCGCTGCGCGATTTTCCCAAATGGCTGGCGGGCAGCACGCCGCCGCCCGCCCGGCATAACGGGCGACACAGTATGCACGTTATGCCGTTTCGCTAACCCCGCTTACTCGTCTTCGTCGTGAGCGGGTTGTTCTTTAACAATGCGAACTAAATCCACACGATAGTCATTGGCTTCGACAATCGTAATGCTCAACGGTGCAACATCGATAACATCACCTACGCGTGGAATATGGCCGTTAGCGGCAATGACTAAACCTGCCACCGTGGCGATGTCTTCATCTTCATTCACTAACGTATCCACGTCCAGCGCCTGTTGCAACGCATGCAGATCGGTACCACCTTTCACCAACCAACCGCCTGCATCAGCAATAATTTCAGGCGTTTCATCAGCATCCGGGAATTCACCGGCAATAGCTTCTAATACGTCCAACGGCGTGACCAGACCCTGGACTACACCAAACTCGTTAGTGACGATAACAAAGCTGCCGCGAGCGCGTCGCAGAACACCTAACAGATTGATAGGATCCAGCGTTTCCGGGACAATAATAGCCGGAGACGCAGAGGCAATGGCCGCCACATCCACACCGTCTTCCAGCGCGACCAGCAGCTCTTTAGCACGCACAATACCGATGATTTCATCCAGTTCGCCACGACACACCGGGAACAGGCTGTGTGGTGACGAGAGCAATTGCTCGCGAATTTCCTCCACGCTCAGGTCTGCATCAACCCAGCTAATTTCGCCACGAGGCGTCATAATGCCGCGTAATGAACGCGATGCCAGAGAAAGGACGCCGTTGATCATATAGCGTTCTTCTTCCACAAATGCGCCTTCCGGGACGGGAACCGGCACCGGGTTGTCGGATTCCATCTGCGCGCTGGCCTGACTTTTACCCCCCATCAGACGCAGGATTGCATCGGCAGTGCGCGCACGCAGCGGCAGCGTCGACTGGTGGCGAATAAAGTTCCGACGGGCAATCTGGTTAAACAACTCAATGATGATTGAGAAGCCAATCGCCGCATACAGATAGCCTTTCGGAATATGGAAGCCAAACCCTTCGGCAACCAGGCTCAGACCGATCATTAACAGGAAGCTCAGACACAGCACCACCACCGTCGGATGTTGGTTCACAAATCGTGTCAGCGGCTTAGAAGCCAGCAGCATCACGGCCATAGCAATCACGACCGCCGCCATCATCACCGGCAGATGGTTGACCATACCGACCGCCGTAATAACGGCATCCAGCGAGAACACCGCGTCGAGAATGACAATCTGCGTCACAACAACCCAAAAACTCGCATACCCTTTTGCCTGGCCGGTATCATGTTCACGGTTTTCCAGCCGCTCATGCAGCTCTGTCGTGGCCTTGAACAAGAGGAAAATCCCCCCCAGCAGCATGATCAGATCGCGCCCCGAGAACGAGTAGTCCATTACCGTAAATAGCGGCTTAGTTAGCGTCACCATCCACGAAATCACGGACAACAAGCCCAGGCGCATAACCAGTGCCAGTGACAAACCGATTAAACGCGCTTTATCTCGCTGTTTTGGCGGCAGCTTATCAGCCAGGATCGCAATGAAGACCAGGTTATCAATACCCAGAACAATTTCGAGAACGACAAGCGTGAGCAAACCCACCCAAATCTGCGGGTCCATTAATAATTCCATGACAAGCTCCTGCTTAAGGAATGACCAAACTGCGCGCTGAGGATCTCAGGCGTTGAAGCGATATGCAGAGAAAATTTGTGGCAAAAAGTGCCAATCTGACAGGCTTGATACGGCCTGATAGTGAAATGACGTCGGTGACGATCCATATGGTGAGCTACTGCCCTATACTCCTGAGTAATTAAACCGATGCTAAACATAACAGAGACAACCGTTTTTTAGCAAAGATTTACCTTCCTTTGCAATAAGTTGTTTCGGAGATATTTTACCCTTCGAAATTTCTTTTTATCGGAAGTTAAATTACGGATCTTCATCACATAAAATATTTTTTTCGATATCTAAAATAATTCACGAAAATCATAGGTTTTTCTTTGTAACCCTTATCTGAATCGATTCGATTGCGGACGACGATTCAAATACATCTTCACGTTGATGTGTTAACGATAATAAAGGAGGTAGCAAGTGACCATTGCTATTGTAATAGGCACACATGGTTGGGCTGCAGAGCAGTTACTTAAGACAGCAGAAATGCTGTTAGGCGAGCAGGAAAACGTCGGCTGGATCGATTTCGTTCCAGGCGAAAATGCCGAAACGCTGATTGAAAAGTACAACGCTCAGTTGGCAAAACTCGATACCAGTAAAGGCGTGCTGTTTCTCGTTGACACATGGGGAGGCAGCCCGTTTAACGCTGCGAGCCGCATTGTCGTCGATAAAGAGCATTACGAAGTCATCGCCGGTGTGAACATTCCCATGCTGGTTGAAACCTTCATGGCGCGTGATGACAACCCCAGCTTCGATGAATTAGTAGCACTGGCCGTTGAAACCGGTAGCGAAGGCGTGAAAGCGCTGAAAGCAAAACCGGTGGAGAAAGCCGCTCCAACCCCAGTCGCGGCGCCAAAAGCAGCAGTTCCCACCAAACCGATGGGTCCGAACGATTATATGCAGATCGGCCTGGCGCGTATTGATGACCGCTTAATCCATGGTCAGGTAGCAACTCGCTGGACCAAAGAAACCAACGTAACACGCATTATCGTCGTCAGTGATGAAGTTGCCGCCGATACCGTGCGTAAAACGCTGCTGACCCAGGTTGCACCTCCGGGTGTGACGGCGCATGTGGTTGATGTCGCGAAAATGATCCGCGTCTACAACAACCCGAAATATGCAGGTGAGCGTGTGATGCTGTTGTTTACCAACCCGACCGACGTAGAACGTATCGTTGAAGGTGGTGTGAAAATTACCTCTGTAAACATTGGCGGTATGGCTTTCCGTCAGGGTAAAACGCAGGTAAACAACGCAATTTCTGTCGATGAAAAAGACATCGAAGCCTTCAAGAAACTCAACGAACGCGGTATTGAGCTCGAGGCTCGTAAGGTTTCTACCGATCAGAAACTGAAAATGATGGATTTGATTGCCAAGGTGAAATAACGCCCTGGCATTTACTTAGTTTTCACACTTAAGTCTGTATAGCAATAGGAGAAGTACAATGGAGATTACCACTCTTCAGATTGTGCTGGTGTTCATCGTCGCATGTATCGCGGGTATGGAGTCGGTACTCGATGAATTTCAGTTCCACCGTCCGTTGGTGGCCTGTACGCTGATTGGTGCCGTTCTCGGTGATATGAAAACCGGTATCATCATCGGTGGTACCCTGGAAATGATCGCCCTGGGCTGGATGAACATCGGTGCTGCGGTTGCACCTGATGCCGCATTGGCCTCAATTATCTCTACCGTTCTGGTTATCGCGGGTCACCAAAGCATTGGTGCAGGTATCGCGCTGGCTATCCCACTGGCAGCAGCAGGCCAGGTACTGACCATCATCGTTCGTACTATCACCGTAGCATTCCAGCACGCAGCGGATAAGGCGGCAGAAAACGGTAACCTGACGGCGATCTCCTGGCTGCACGTATCCTCCCTGTTCCTGCAGGCTATGCGTATCGCTATCCCGGCGGTAATCGTGGCGATTTCTGTTGGTACCAGTGAAGTTCAGAGCATGCTTAATGCCATTCCGGAAGTTGTGACCGGTGGTCTGAACATCGCAGGGGGTATGATCGTAGTGGTTGGTTATGCGATGGTCATCAACATGATGCGCGCAGGCTACCTGATGCCATTCTTCTACCTCGGCTTCGTCACCGCGGCATTTACTAACTTCAACCTGGTTGCTCTGGGTGTGATTGGCGCAGTAATGGCTATCCTCTACATTCAGCTGAGCCCGAAATATAACCGCGTAGCCGGCGCACCTGCTGCTGCGGCTGGCAATAACGATCTCGATAACGAACTGGACTAGCAGGTGAGCGAAATGGTTGATATGACTAAAACTACCACCGAGAAAAAACTCACTCCGAGTGACATTCGTGGCGTGTTCCTTCGTTCTAACCTGTTTCAGGGTTCCTGGAACTTCGAACGTATGCAGGCGCTGGGTTTCTGTTTCTCCATGGTGCCGGCTATCCGCCGCTTGTACCCGGAAAACAACGACGCTCGTAAGCAGGCTATTAAGCGTCACCTGGAATTCTTTAATACCCATCCGTACGTAGCGGCCCCCGTATTGGGCGTTACGCTGGCGATGGAAGAGCAGCGTGCAAACGGCGCAGAGATTGACGATGGTGCCATCAACGGTATCAAAGTTGGTCTGATGGGACCGCTTGCAGGCGTGGGCGACCCGATCTTCTGGGGTACCGTACGTCCAGTATTCGCCGCACTTGGCGCAGGTATCGCGATGAGCGGCAGTCTGCTTGGACCACTGCTGTTCTTCATCCTGTTTAACCTGGTTCGTCTGGCAACCCGTTACTACGGTGTGGCATACGGCTACCGTAAAGGTATCGATATCGTTAAAGATATGGGCGGTGGCTTCCTGCAGAAACTGACTGAGGGGGCGTCAATCCTCGGCCTGTTTGTCATGGGGGCATTGGTTAACAAGTGGACGCATGTAAACATCCCGCTGGTGGTTTCCACCATCACCGGTCAGGATGGTCAGACTCGCGTCACCACTGTGCAGACTATCCTTGACCAGCTGATGCCGGGTCTGGTTCCTCTGCTGTTGACTTTCGCCTGTATGTGGCTGCTGCGTAAAAAAGTGAACCCGCTGTGGATCATCGTTGGCTTCTTCGTCATCGGTATCGCGGGCTACGCTGTCGGACTGCTCGGCCTGTAAGACTGTTGTACATCACCGGGGGCTTGCCCCCGGTTTTTCTATTTAGAGGGTTGAGGATTCATGACTATCACGGACCTGGTGCTGGTTCTTTTTATCTTTTCGCTGCTGGCGTATGCCATTTACGATCAGTTCATCATGCCCCGCCGTAATGGCCCTACTCTGCTGTCTGTCGCCCTGCTTCCTCGTAGCAGAGTCGACAGCGTTATCTTCCTTGGCTTGATTGCTATTCTTATCTACAACAACATCACCAGCCACGGCGCGCAATTTACCACATGGTTATTATGTGCACTGGTATTGATGGGACTGTATCTGTTTTGGATCCGTACGCCAAAAATCATCTTCAAACAGAAAGGCTTTTTTTTCGCCAATGTTTGGATTGAATATAACCGGATTAAAGAGATGAATTTATCTGAAGACGGTGTCCTGGTGATGCAATTAGAACATCGAAGATTACTGATTCGCGTGCGGAATATAGACGATCTCGAAAACATATATAAACTTTTAATTTCAAATCAATGAGTTAAAAATATAGCCTGAACTATGTTTTATATATATCCATTCCAAAATAAACATAGCTAAGGCTATATCCCACTGCTCATAATGTTATTTATTTTAACGTTTTATTTATAAATAAATCTAAATGAAAATCGTTTTCAATTAGAGGCCAAATATTATTTCTGCGTTTCTTGTTTTATATTCTCAAAATATGTTAAGGTTGCGCCCGTCGTTGGGGAGTAGCCGATTTCCAGACTCCGGAAATGTACGTGTCAACATACTCGTTGAAAAACGTGGCGCGTACGGACTGATCTTACAGGTTCAGTCAGGCGAGACCATAGGCACATCAACTGCAATGCATACCTGAATGGCGCTGTATTTACAGTGATTCCAGCCTGTATGCATGGTTACTGGGGGCAGTGATGTGTTTTATGGATACCCCGGTCAGGACGCTGTTATGAATCTCACCGCTACTGTTCTTCTTGCTTTCGGCATGTCGATGGATGCTTTCGCTGCATCAATTGGCAAAGGCGCCACCCTGCATAAACCCAAATTTTCTGAAGCACTGCGCACCGGCCTTATTTTCGGCGCCGTTGAAACGCTTACGCCGCTCATTGGCTGGGGCATGGGTATGCTCGCCAGCAAATTTGTACTGGAGTGGAACCATTGGATCGCCTTCATTCTGCTGATCTTTTTAGGCGGACGAATGATAATAGAAGGCTTTCGCGACGACGGGGATGAAGATGAAGAGCCACAGCGCCGCCATGGCTTCTGGCTGCTGGTCACCACCGCCATTGCAACCAGTCTCGACGCAATGGCCGTCGGGGTGGGTCTGGCTTTCCTGCAGGTCAACATTATTGCCACTGCGCTTGCCATCGGCTGCGCCACGTTGATTATGTCTACGCTCGGCATGATGATCGGTCGTTTCATTGGCCCGATGCTGGGCAAGCGAGCTGAAATTTTGGGCGGGGTGGTACTGATAGGTATTGGCGCCCAGATCCTCTGGGCACACTTCCACGGTTAATTCAGGCGCTGCCAGATATGAATACTAAAGTCTGTCTGGCAGTCAAACGTCGTTTTTCCGGCTAACGTTTCCCACACTTCCGGCTTTGCCCGCCAGGCGAACGGCGTCATTTGCAGTAACGCAACGGCCTCGCTACCTTTGAGCTGCATCTGATACCCCAGCGCAAGACTCTCTTGCAGAACAAAACCGTCCAGTTGCTCAGTGTGTGGCGCATGCAAACGCACCTCATCATAAATCAGCCCTTTCAGCTCCATTAAATGACGCGGACCCGGCGTGGCGGTAATAACCCAGCCACCCGGTTTGACCACGCGAGCCAGCTCCGGCGCTTTACAGGGCGCGTAGATCCGGATGATGGCATCCATTGACTCGTCGGCAAACGGCAGGCGATGGCTGGAGGCAACGCAAAAGGTCACCTGCGAATAACGACGGGCTGCGGCCTTAATCGCCACTTTAGAAACGTCAAGACCAAAGGTTGTACAGCCCGTCAGCGCATCGGCAAAGGCATGGGTGTAATACCCTTCCCCACAGCCAATATCCAGGATCGCCGCATCTTCTGAACTCAACCTCTGGGTGAGCGCATCCACAATTGCTTCGCGCAGCGGCTGATAGTGTCCGGCATCGAGAAATGCCCGGCGCGCCTGCATCATCTCCGCGCTATCACCCGGATCGCGCGACCGTTTGTGCTGAACCGGCAGTAAGTTGACATACCCTTCTTTCGCCACGTCAAACTGGTGCCGCCCAGGGCA
This sequence comes from Citrobacter sp. Cb028, assembly GCF_030336705.1. Classification (NCBI taxonomy): domain Bacteria; kingdom Pseudomonadati; phylum Pseudomonadota; class Gammaproteobacteria; order Enterobacterales; family Enterobacteriaceae; genus Citrobacter; species Citrobacter sp. Cb028. The sequence continues at coordinate 1,772,126 of NZ_JAOWCZ010000034.1, forward strand.
GACAAAACTGTTATTCGCTTGAGTAAGAGGCTGGTGGCAAAGAGGACAGGAAAACGACATGACAACTCCGGCAGGTGACTTAAGGGCGCAAGTGTAACGCGAATTGCGCCCTGGGAAAATAACTTACAGCGACGGCGAGGATACGTTGCTGCCGTGCATTACCAGCAGATGATCGGAGCCAGGAGGCATACCGTCCGGCTTAACGTTTTCCAGACGCAGGACATCGCCCATTATCTGGCTGAATACCGGCGCGGAGACTGCCCCCCCATAATAAGCACCGTTTTGCGGGTTATTTATAACCACAACCAGCGCGAACTTTGGGTCGCTCGCTGGCGCAACGCCCGCCGTATAGGCCACATATTTATCGACATATTTGCCGTCATCGCCAATTTTCTTTGCCGTTCCGGTCTTAACCGCGACGCGATAATCTCTGACCGCGGCCTTGGTTCCCCCGCCGCCGGGTAGCGCGACGCTTTCCATCATATGTTCAACCTGGTGAACCAACGCCTCCGGCATCACCCGCGTACCTATTACCGGCGGATCGATACGCGTAATAGAAAGGGGTCGATAGATACCAAAACTGCCGATGGTGGCATATACATGCGCCAGCTGGAGCGGCGTCACCATTAATCCATAACCAAATGCGAAGGTTGCCCGGTCCAGATCGCTCCAGTAGCGGCGTTGAGGCATTAATCCGCGACTTTCCCCGGTTAAACCCAGTCCGGTTGGATCGCCAAAGCCAAAGCTTTTATAGGTATTCAGTAATTTCTGTACCGGCATCGCCAGCGAAAGGTGTGACACGCCGGTATCGCTCGATTTCTGCAAAATCCCGGTCAGCGATAGCTCCGGGTAAAATCCGACGTCGCGGATGCGATGCCCATCAACAATAAAAGGATGAGTATCAATCACGCTGTCAGGCTGTACTATCCCCTGCTGCAGAGCGGTCATAATCACCAGTGGTTTTACGGTTGAACCGGGTTCAAAGGTATCGCTAATTGCACGATTACGAAAATCATCCAGTACCGCGCCATCACGGTTATTGGGATTGAAATCGGGAAAGCTTGCCATGGAGAGTATTTCGCCGGTGGCAATGTTGACCAGCACTGCGGCCCCTGACTCCGCTTTATTCCATGTCACGGCATTGTCCAGCGCGTCTTCAGTAACCGTCTGCAAGCGCTCATCAATGCTGAGCTGTAATTCATGCGCCGGCACCGGCATCACTTCCGTGATATTTTCGATGACATGGCCAAATTTGTCTTTCCGTACCAGGCGGGAGCCAGGTTTGCCCATCAACTGGCTATTGAAGCTTTTCTCCAGCCCTTCAATCCCCTGACCGTCAATGTTGGTGAAACCAATCAGATTGGCCGCAACATGTCCGGCGGGATAAAAGCGGCGGGACTCTTCACGCAGGTTGATTCCCGGCAGATCCAGTTTATCGACCCATTCTGCCTGCTGAGGAGAGATCTGGCGCGCCAGATAGATAAACCGCCCGGCTGGATTGCTGTTAACGCGTTCAGCCAGCGTGCTGAGAGAAATATGCAGCGTCTTCGCTAACGCCTGCCAACGTTCGTTATAGCCAACGCCACCCTTGCTGATAATCGTCTTCGGATCGGCCCAGACGGCGTTAACCGGAACGCTTACCGCCAGCGGTCGCCCTTCTCTGTCGGTTATCATTCCGCGTGGCGAAGCGATGGACACCTCGCGTAAGGAACGCATGTCTTCCTGTTTTACCAGATTCGTCGGCGTGACAATTTGCAACCACGCAACCCGCCCCAGCAGCAATCCAAGGCTCAATAATATTGCCACGCAAAGCAGGGCAAAACGTACGGGAGTAAAATTGCGCGCATCGCCGTCGTTTTTCTTTTTCACCCGAACTCCAACAAGATAGTTTTTCAGGTGTCTGATTTAACGGGAAATGCCGCAAGAAAGCGGGGAAAACTATGCTACGAACATCACGCCTTTGCAACAAAGCGCTAATGGATGGGCATTCAGTAATATTTTGACGTAATTTGAATTAAAAAGCCCCGCATAAGCGAGGCTTTATATCTGAGATGGATGCGCAAAAGCGCTTCAAATCAGTGGTGTCGATCAGATAGCTGTTACGTTAACAGCAGCCGGACCTTTCTGGCCGTCCTGAATTTCGAACTCAACGTTCTGGCCTTCAGCCAGAGTTTTGAAGCCGTTACCCTGGATAGCGGAGAAGTGTACGAACACGTCTTTGCTGCCATCAGCCGGAGTAATGAAACCAAAACCTTTAGACTCGTTGAACCACTTAACTTGACCTTTAATCTTTGCCATTTGCAAAATTCCTTAGAGTATTTTCTTCGCCCGCGGGCATAACATAGATAAAACTGAGACATTACTGCTTGAGGCACTAATATAAGGTTCGGCAGAGAAGCGGTATTCAACGTCAACGTGTTTACTCAGGACTTCTTTACTGAAAATGCCACACATAAACAGAACTGTACCTCGTTTAACCCAAAACGTGTTATCACATACAACGTTAATAATGGCAAGCCATTTTTAAACGTGTCTCGATCGGTCGCACAAATCCCGTCGTCCATCAAACAGCAACTGCACAGTTATGCGCCAGATCGAGTAGAATTATATTCTCGCCTCTCTCCCCTATCCCCGCCTGACTTGCGCCATAGCCGGGATATTTCTACCATAGCTCAATAGCTTCAGTTGTTCCAGGTTATCTGTTACGGGTTCTGCCAGATATCATTTTTTATGCTTAGTAATGCATAAAATGTCACAAGCGTAAAAATGAGATCCGCCTTCTGGTTTTGCACCAAAATAATGAAAGAATGATGACAAGGCACAAAAAAAGTAAGAGAAACGTTTCGCTGTTAATAAAACGATCGTTATCACAAAAATGACATAATCATATTTTTTACGTATGGAAGATTATATTTATATCAGACTGGGGATAAGATATTAATTAGTCGGAGCATCTGAAAATACTGAGAATAGATGACTGCCCGGCCGCCAATTACACGACGGGGACAGAAGAAAATAATCTGACGCGCTGACGACAGGATGAAGCAACTGAGAACAACAACAGCCTTTCCTCATCCTGCCATACCTTTTTTACCGCTCAGCTACCAAGCGGATGATGTCATCGTCTTCATCCTTAATGGGCAGTGCAGTAGGCTCTGCTGCTTTCTCGGGTTCGTTAGCTTCGCAAAGGCGACGTAACAAAGCGTTCTGTCTTTTTTGCTGATCTAACAATGCCTCAAGCAGCTCAATCTGCTCGTTAGTACGCGAACTTGCCCGATTGATAAAAAACCAAAGAACAAGCCCTACAATCAGAACCACCACCGATACCGCTAAAGACGCAAAACTCAACGCGCCAGAATTCAAAACTTCGTTCATTTTACCACCTCAATGTAGACAGTGTAGTTTACCACTGCCGCACAAGAAGGTAATCAACTGTTGCGAAAATGCGCTTACCAGGGAATAAATTTATTGAAGGCACAAATACCGCTGAAAAATTGTACGTCCTGATCGCACATGATGTTGAACACCTGCGCCCACATCAGTATGCATACCAGTACAACAACAATCAGCACTACCCAGCGAATTTTTTTCACTCCAGCTCCACTCTTCAACTCCACATCTTATGTCTATAAATTATCATGCGTTACCTAAACCCAGAGTTAACTGTATAGGCATTCAATCTTTTTAGGAATGATTGACTTGTTTCATACCGTGTACAGGCTAATCTAATAACAATGAGAAAAGATAAGAGGTTGTAATGCGTCTGATTATCCGCGCTATTGTGTTGTTAGCTCTGGTTTGGATCGGTTTATTATTGAGCGGCTATGGAATTTTGATTGGAAGTAAGGAGAATGCTGCCGGTCTGGGTCTGCAATGCCAATATCTGACTGCCCGTGGAACCAGCACGGCACAGTACGTCCACACCAGTAGCGGTATCATTGGCCTGTCGGATTGTCCCCTGTTAAGGAAAAGCACGGTCATTATCGATAACGGCTAATAATGCAACATTACATTCGATACGTTATTTACGCCAGGTAACGTTATGACTGTTCATAAAAAACCCCAGGTACAAAATACCTGGGGTTTTTAACATTCGCGATTACGTCAGATTAGAACGGATAGTCGTTATAGCCCATTTGTTCTGAAATCTTGCGCGCTGCCGTATGCAGCATTGCCACATACTCGTGTAAACGCTCTTCTGAGAAACGCAGCGTTGGGAATGAAATACTCAACCCCGCAATAACCACGCCGAAACGGTCAAACACCGGTACGCCGATGCAGCGCAGGCCTTCTTCCTGTTCTTCGTTATCTTCGCCGTAACCCTGCTCACGTACTTTATCCAGCAGTAGCAGTAATTCATCAGTATTCGTAATGGTACGATCGGTGCTGCGTTTGTACTCAATGCCATCCAGAATCTGCTTCACTTCATCGCGGTCACGCCATGCCAGCAGAACTTTACCGATAGCCGTACTGTACAGCGGATTACGACGACCAACGCGGGAATACATGCGCAGATTGTACATAGAGTCTATTTTGTGAATGTAGACGATGCTGTCTTCATCCAGCGCACCGAGGTGGACTGTCTCTTTAGTCAGGCGCGAAAGTTCGCGCATCTGAATGTCAGCGCTACGGATAAGATCGACGTTTTGCAACGCGCGCGCGCCCAGCTCGAATAATTTCAGGGTCAGTGAGTATTTCTCAGACTCCCCTTCCTGTGCCACATAACCCAGCGTTTTCATGGTCTGCAAAAAGCGATAAACGGTGCTTTTCGACATCATGACGCGTTGCGACAACTCGGTAATACCAATTTCGCGCTCTTCACCCAGCGCCTGCAGAATGCCAAAAACTTTCAGCACGGAAGATACAGAATCGGGTTGCTTATCCAGATCTGCGATTGCCATTTATCACCCCTTTCGAGTGTTTTATAAAAATCAGAACCGGTTTTTATTATAATTTCACGTACCAACCCTCGCAATCGCTCTTTGCTCACTTAGTTACAAATCTGCGACCTAACACCTGAATATCAATGCTAAAATTATTACTCTCATCATAAATTCCACAAATATCGACTTTCTATGGAAAAAATTCAGGCCGATGGTCTGCCATTGCCCCAGCGATATGGCGCAATTTTAACCATTGTTATTGGCATTTCTATGGCAGTACTCGACGGTGCAATAGCGAACGTGGCCCTGCCAACTATCGCCGCCGATCTTCAGGCCTCACCTGCCAGCTCAATCTGGATTGTAAACGCCTATCAAATCGCGATCGTCGTTTCGCTCCTGTCCCTCTCTTTTTTAGGCGATATGTTCGGTTACCGGCGCATTTATAAGTGTGGCCTGGTCGTGTTCCTGCTTGCATCGCTATTTTGTGCCTTGTCAGATTCGTTGCACATGCTGACGCTGGCTCGCGTCGCCCAGGGTTTTGGCGGTGCGGCGCTAATGAGCGTGAATACGGCATTGATCCGACTTATTTATCCCCAGCGTCAGCTCGGGCGAGGGATGGGGATTAACTCCTTTATCGTCGCGGTCTCCTCGGCTGCGGGTCCGACCATTGCCGCAGCTATTCTTTCTATTGCCTCCTGGAAATGGCTGTTTCTGATTAACGTCCCGCTGGGAATAGTCGCCCTGTTGCTGGCGATGCGTTTTTTGCCAGCCAATGCGTCCCGCGGCACTAAACCACGCTTTGACCTGCCCAGTGCGGTAATGAATGCCTTAACGTTTGGCTTGTTAATTACGGCGCTCAGCGGCTTTGCACAAGGACAGTCGCTAAAACTGATTGGTGCCGAGCTTGTGGCGCTTATGGTGGTGGGTTTTTTCTTTATCCGACGCCAGCTCGCGCTGGAGGTGCCGTTACTGCCGGTTGACCTGTTACGCATTCCACTGTTTTCACTCTCGATTTGTACCTCGATATGTTCATTCTGCGCACAAATGCTGGCATTGGTTTCCCTGCCCTTCTTTATGCAAACGGTGCTCGGACGCAGCGAGGTCGAAACAGGCCTGCTGTTGACGCCATGGCCGCTGGCAACCATGGTGATGGCGCCGCTGGCGGGATATCTGATTGAACGCGTTCACGCCGGGCTGTTGGGCGCACTGGGCATGGCGTTGATGGCAAGCGGGTTGTTTTCGCTGGTGCTGCTGCCCGTTTCCCCCTCCGATTTTAATATCATCTGGCCGATGATTCTGTGCGGCGCGGGCTTTGGATTGTTCCAGTCCCCAAATAATCACACCATCATCACCTCCGCGCCGCGTGAACGCAGCGGTGGGGCGAGCGGTATGCTGGGGACGGCGCGCTTGCTGGGTCAGAGTACCGGGGCCGCACTGGTCGCGCTGATGCTAAACCAGTTTGGCGACAGTGGAACGCACGTCTCGCTGATAGCCGCTGGCATTCTGGCCTCGCTGGCAGCAATTGTGAGTGGTTTACGTATTACGCAACCGCGAGTTCAGGCATAAAAAAACGGGAACCTCTCGGCTCCCGTTCTCACACAACCCAGAATCTGGATTACATGTTTTCGATGATCGCGTCACCAAACTCGCTACATTTCAGCAGCTTAGCGCCATCCATCAGACGTTCGAAGTCATAGGTTACGGTCTTGGCGTTGATTGCGCCTTCCATACCTTTAACAATCAGGTCAGCCGCTTCTACCCAACCCATGTGGCGCAGCATCATTTCAGCGGACAGAATAATGGAACCTGGGTTCACTTTATCCTGACCTGCATACTTCGGTGCAGTACCGTGGGTTGCTTCGAACAGCGCACATTCGTCACCGATGTTCGCGCCCGGTGCGATACCAATACCACCAACTTGCGCGGCCAGCGCATCGGAGATGTAGTCGCCGTTCAGGTTCATACAGGCAATCACATCATATTCAGCCGGACGCAGCAGGATCTGTTGCAGGAACGCATCGGCGATAACATCCTTAACCACGATCTCTTTGCCGGTTTTCGGGTTCTTGATTTTCACCCAAGGACCGCCGTCGATCAGTTCACCACCGAATTCTTCACGCGCTAACTGGTAGCCCCAGTCTTTGAACGCGCCTTCGGTGAATTTCATGATGTTACCTTTGTGTACCAGGGTAACAGAATCACGATCGTTAGCGATGGCGTATTCGATCGCCGCACGAACCAGACGTTTAGTCCCTTCTTCAGAACACGGTTTGATACCAATACCGCAATGCTCCGGGAAGCGGATTTTCTTCACGCCCATCTCTTCGCGCAGGAATTTAATCACTTTCTCGGCATCTGCAGAGTCCGCTTTCCATTCGATACCTGCGTAGATATCTTCGGAGTTTTCACGGAAGATGACCATGTCGGTCAGTTCAGGGTGCTTAACCGGGCTAGGCGTGCCCTGGTAATAACGCACCGGGCGCAGGCAGACATACAGGTCAAGTTCCTGACGCAGGGCAACGTTCAGAGAGCGGATACCGCCGCCAACTGGGGTGGTCAGTGGGCCTTTGATGGCAACACGATATTCACGAATCAGATCAAGGGTTTCAGCAGGCAGCCAGACGTCCTGGCCATAAACCTGAGTGGATTTCTCGCCGGTGTAGATTTCCATCCAGGAGATTTTACGCTCGCCTTTATAGGCTTTCTCGACAGCAGCATCGACAACTTTGATCATCGGTGGGGTTACATCAACGCCGATACCGTCGCCTTCAATGAACGGGATAATCGGATTTTCAGGAACGTTGAGTTTGCCGTTTTGCAGGGTGATCTTCTTACCTTCCGCCGGAACAACTACTTTGCTTTCCATTCACCTCTCCTTCGAGCGCTTCTGGTTCTGCTCGTCTGTCATCGCGCTGCATGTGCGTTTGCGTCCTGCTGCACGAATGCGTTAGAGCAATTTTTTGTTAATGTTTTGTAATGAGCATGTCAATACTACCCTAATGTTCGTCGCCATGAAAGACACTCGTTCTTAGGCTATAATGCGGCAATTGATATAATCTGAAAATACCATGCAAAAAACTTCTTTTAGAAATCACCGGGTTGAGCGATTCAGCTCACGACAAGTCACCAGACAGCGTAAAGAAAACCAGCCAAAACGCGTGGTTTTGTTCAATAAACCCTACGATGTTTTGCCACAATTTACTGACGAGGCGGGCAGAAGCACGTTAAAAGATTTTATTCCCGTGCCGGGAATCTATGCTGCGGGCCGACTCGACCGGGACAGCGAAGGACTTTTGGTGCTGACCAATGACGGCGCGCTGCAGGCGCGGTTAACGCAACCCGGCAAGCGTACGGGGAAAATCTATTACGTCCAGGTCGAAGGCGAGCCGACAACAGAAGCGCTGGATGCGCTGCGTACCGGGGTGACGCTCAATGATGGTCCCACGCTGCCCGCAGGTATTGAAATAGTAGAGGAACCCACCTGGCTGTGGCCGAGAAACCCGCCTATTCGGGAACGGAAAAATATCCCCACCAGTTGGCTGAAAGTTACTTTATATGAAGGCCGTAACCGCCAGGTTCGTCGTATGACAGCGCATGTTGGCTTCCCGACGCTGCGCCTCATCCGCTATGCCATGGGAGATTACACGCTGGAAAATCTCGCCATCGGTCAATGGCGGGATGCAACTAACTGAATAAGGAACAGGTATGTTCAAACCGCACGTCACGGTCGCCTGCATTGTGCATGCAGAAGATAAGTTCTTAGTCGTTGAGGAAACAATCAATGGCAAAGCCCTGTGGAATCAACCTGCAGGACATCTGGAAGCGGATGAAACCCTGGTGCAAGCCGCCGCTCGCGAACTGTGGGAAGAGACGGGCATCAAAGCACAGCCGCAGCACTTCATCCGGATGCATCAATGGATTGCGCCGGACAAAACGCCCTTTTTACGTTTTCTGTTTTCTATCGAGCTTGCCAATATGTGCGCTACTGAACCTCATGACAGCGATATAGATTGCTGTCGCTGGGTCAGCGCAGAAGAGGTTCTCTCAGCGCCAAATCTGCGTTCACCGTTGGTTGCGGAGAGTATTCGTTGCTATCAGAGCGGACATCGCTACCCGCTGGCGATGATCGGCGAATTTAACTGGCCGTTTACAGAGGGTGTCAAGTAAGGGGCTGCGTGCTAGAATATGCCGCCTTGAAGTTCAATGTCGTGAGTATTCCTATGTCTGAAAGCCCAAAAAAAGTGATCGTCGGCATGTCCGGCGGTGTCGATTCCTCCGTTTCTGCCTGGCTGTTGCAACAACAGGGTTATCAGGTAGAAGGCCTGTTCATGAAGAACTGGGAAGAGGACGATGGCGAGGAATATTGCACAGCGGCCGCCGATCTTGCAGATGCGCAGGCTGTCTGTGACAAACTCGGCATTGAACTGCATACCGTCAACTTTGCTGCAGAATACTGGGACAACGTCTTTGAACTGTTCCTTGAAGAGTACAAAGCGGGCCGTACGCCAAACCCCGATATTCTGTGCAATAAAGAAATCAAGTTTAAAGCCTTCCTCGAGTTTGCCGCCGAAGATTTAGGTGCCGATTATATCGCCACCGGTCACTATGTGCGCCGCGCCGACGTCGACGGCAAAAGCCGCCTGCTGCGTGGACTTGATGGCAATAAAGACCAGAGCTATTTCCTCTACACGCTCGGTCATGAACAAATCGCGCAGAGCCTGTTCCCGGTAGGCGAACTGGAAAAACCGCAGGTGCGTAAAATTGCCGAAGATCTTGGTCTGATTACGGCCAAGAAAAAAGACTCAACCGGTATCTGCTTCATCGGCGAACGTAAGTTCCGCGAGTTTCTCGGTCGTTACCTGCCGGCTCAGCCTGGCAAAATCATCACCGTTGATGGCGAAGAGATTGGCCAGCATCAGGGGCTGATGTACCACACGCTGGGTCAGCGTAAAGGTCTGGGCATTGGCGGGACGAAAGAAGGCACGGAAGATCCGTGGTACGTGGTGGATAAAGATGTCGAGAACAACATTCTGGTTGTTGCTCAGGGTCATGAACACCCGCGTCTGATGTCCGTTGGCCTGGTGGCGCAACAGCTGCACTGGGTCGATCGCGAACCGTTCACCGGCACAATGCGCTGCACGGTGAAAACCCGCTATCGTCAGACCGACATTCCGTGCACCGTTAAGGCGCTGGATGCTGAACGTATTGAAGTCATTTTCGACGAGCCAATCGCGGCGGTAACGCCGGGTCAGTCGGCTGTCTTTTACAATGGCGAAGTGTGCCTCGGCGGCGGCATTATCGAACAACGATTGCCTCTGCCGGTATAATTACTTACACATCTAATACAAGGAAGCAGTGAACGTGGCAAAGAATTATTATGACATCACCCTCGCTCTGGCAGGCATTTGTCAGTCGGCACGCCTGGTGCAGGAACTGGCGCACCAGGGGCATTGTGATGCCGATGCATTACACGTTTCACTGAACAGTGTCATCGACATGAATCCCAGCTCTACGCTGGGCGTGTTTGGCGGCAGCGAGGCCAACCTGCGTTTAGGTCTGGAAACGATGCTCGGCGTGCTCAACGCCAGCAGTCGTCAGGGGCTGAACGCGGAACTCACCCGCTACACGTTAAGCCTGATGGTGCTGGAGCGTAAGCTGTCAGCCGCTAAAGGCGCTATGGACACGCTGGGAGACCGCATCAACGGCTTGCAGCGGCAACTGGACCATTTTGATTTGCAGTCAGAAACGTTGATGAGTGCGATGGCAGGCATTTATGTTGACGTCATCAGCCCACTCGGCCCACGTATTCAGGTTACGGGCTCCCCGGCCATCCTTCAGAGCCCACAGGTTCAGGCTAAAGTACGCGCTTCCCTGCTGGCTGGCATTCGCGCTGCCGTGCTCTGGCATCAGGTTGGTGGAGGCCGTCTGCAACTCATGTTTTCTCGTAATCGCCTGACGACTCAGGCTAAACAAATTCTTGCCCATTTAACCCCGGAGTTGTGATCTATGGAATTATCCTCACTGACCGCCGTTTCCCCTGTCGATGGACGCTACGGCGATAAAGTCAGCGCGCTGCGCGGGATTTTCAGCGAATACGGTTTGCTGAAATTCCGTGTACAAGTTGAAGTACGCTGGCTGCAAAAACTGGCCGCGCACGCAGCGATCAAGGAAGTTCCTGCTTTTGCTGCCGACGCAATCGGTTTCCTTGATGCGATTGTCGCTAACTTCAATGAAGAAGATGCTGCGCGTATCAAAACCATTGAGCGTACGACCAACCATGACGTGAAGGCAGTTGAGTATTTCCTGAAAGAGAAAGTGGCGGATATCCCGGAACTGCACGCTGTTTCCGAGTTCATCCACTTCGCGTGTACCTCAGAAGACATCAACAACCTGTCTCACGCGCTGATGCTGAAAACCGCCCGTGACGAAGTTGTTCTGCCGTACTGGCGCAAGCTTATCGACGCGGTGAAAGATTTGTCCGTACAGTATCGCGATATTCCTCTGCTCTCCCGTACCCACGGTCAGCCAGCCACCCCGTCTACGCTGGGCAAAGAAATGGCTAACGTGGCTTACCGTATGGAGCGTCAGTACCGCCAGCTCAATCAGGTCGAAATTCTCGGCAAAATCAACGGTGCAGTCGGTAACTATAACGCCCACATCGCCGCTTATCCGGAAGTGGACTGGCATCAGTTCAGCGAAGAATTTGTCACCTCGCTGGGCATCCAGTGGAATCCGTACACCACGCAGATTGAGCCGCACGACTACATTGCCGAGCTGTTTGATTGCATCGCCCGTTTCAACACTATCCTGATCGACTTCGACCGCGATGTCTGGGGTTACGTGGCGCTGAACCATTTCAAACAGAAAACCATCGCGGGTGAAATTGGCTCCTCCACCATGCCGCACAAGGTGAACCCAATCGATTTCGAAAACTCCGAGGGTAACCTGGGCCTGTCTAACGCGGTTCTGCAGCATCTGGCGAGCAAACTGCCGGTCTCCCGCTGGCAGCGCGATCTGACGGACTCTACCGTTCTGCGTAACCTGGGCGTGGGGATTGGCTATGCGCTGATCGCTTATCAGTCCACGCTGAAAGGTGTGAGCAAACTGGAAGTGAACCGCGATCATCTGCTGGATGAACTGGATCATAACTGGGAAGTGCTGGCAGAGCCGATCCAGACCGTGATGCGTCGCTATGGCATTGAAAAACCATACGAGAAGCTGAAGGAACTGACCCGCGGCAAACGCGTTGACGCCGAAGGTATGAAGCAGTTTATCGACGGTCTGGCGCTGCCTGAAGACGAGAAAACACGCCTGAAAGCAATGACGCCGGCCAATTACATTGGTCGCGCCGTCACCATGGTTGATGAACTGAAGTAATCTGTTTTACGCCTGTCAGGCCTGCATCATATCGTAGGCCTGCCAGGCGTAGCGCCATCAGGGATTATTGAGTCTTATGGCATTTCCGGCGGTGTAATGCCAAAGTGGTTCCACGCCCGCACCGTTGCCATACGTCCGCGCGGAGTTCGCTGCAGAAAACCTTGCTGAATCAGATACGGCTCCAGCACGTCCTCAATGGTTTCACGCTCTTCCCCAATCGCCGCCGCCAGGTTATCCAGTCCTACCGGTCCACCGAAGAACTTATCGATAACCGCCAGCAGCAGCTTACGGTCCATATAATCGAATCCTTCCGCATCCACATTGAGCATATCCAGTGCCTGAGCGGCAATATCTGCTGAAATTGTGCCGTCATGCTTCACTTCGGAGAAGTCACGTACCCGGCGTAATAAACGGTTGGCGATACGCGGCGTACCACGGGCGCGGCGTGCCACTTCCAATGCGCCTTCATCGCTCATTTCCAGTCCCATAAAGCGGGCGCTGCGTCCAACAATGTGCTGCAGGTCTGCCACCTGATAGAATTCCAGGCGCTGTACAATACCGAAGCGGTCACGCAGCGGAGACGTTAACGAACCGGCGCGCGTCGTCGCCCCGATCAGGGTAAACGGCGGCAGATCGATCTTAATCGAACGTGCGGCTGGTCCTTCGCCAATCATGATATCCAGCTGATAATCTTCCATCGCCGGATACAGCACCTCTTCCACCACCGGTGACAGGCGATGGATTTCATCGATAAACAGCACATCGTGCGGTTCAAGGTTGGTGAGCATTGCCGCCAGATCGCCCGCTTTTTCCAGTACCGGACCGGAAGTGGTGCGCAGATTAACGCCCATTTCATTGGCAACAATATTGGCAAGTGTGGTTTTACCGAGACCTGGAGGACCGAAAATCAGCAGGTGATCGAGGGCTTCACCGCGCAGCTTCGCCGCCTGGATAAAAATCTCCATTTGCGAACGCACCTGAGGCTGGCCAATATACTCTTCCAGCAATTTGGGGCGGATCGCGCGATCCACCAGATCTTCAGGGGTCGTGCTGACAGCCGAAATCAGGCGATCTGCTTCAATCATCCTTTACCTCACAATGCCGCGCGAAGCGCTTCACGAATCAGGGTTTCACTGCTGGCATCAGGGCGAGCAATTTTGCTCACCATGCGGCTGGCTTCCTGTGGTTTATAGCCTAACGCCACCAGCGCAGCAACCGCTTCCTGCTCGGCGTCATCCGTTGCAGGACTGGCCGGAGAGGTCAGGACCAGATCCGCCGCCGGCGTGAAGAGATCGCCATGCAGGCCTTTAAAGCGGTCTTTCATTTCCACAATCAAACGCTCTGCGGTTTTCTTACCTATGCCCGGTAATTTCACCAGCGCGCCAAGCTCTTCGCGCTCAACGGCATTAACGAACTGCTGTGCAGACATACCGGAGAGGATCGCCAGCGCCAGCTTCGGCCCCACGCCATTGGTTTTGATTAACTCTTTAAACAGCGTGCGTTCTTGTTTGTTGTTAAAACCATATAGCAGTTGAGCGTCTTCACGCACCACAAAATGGGTGAAGATAATCGCTTCCTGCCCGGCTTCCGGCAACTCGTAGAAACAGGTCATCGGCATATGGACTTCATAGCCTACTCCGCCGGTTTCCAGAAGGACCAGCGGGGGTTGTTTTTCAAGAATGATGCCTCTGAGTCTGCCTATCACGTGACGCTCCTGCGTTAAGGGCTAAAAGGTAATGCGCTATCATAAAAAAAGGCTGGATAGATATCCAGCCTCATTTGTCACTAACGTAACCGACCTCGCGCCAGATTCAGTCGCGACTCGCTCATTTGCATGGCGTTCTGGCTGACGTGGCAATGGGTAATAGCAATCGCCAGCGCATCCGCGGCATCCGCCTGCGGATTTGCCGGGAGTTTTAGCAGCGTGCGCACCATATGCTGAACCTGGCTTTTTTCCGCGCTGCCGATACCCACCACGGTCTGTTTTACCTGGCGGGCCGCGTATTCAAAGACCGGAAGATCCTGATTGGTAGCCGCAACGATCGCCACGCCGCGCGCCTGCCCCAGCTTTAGCGCCGAGTCGGCATTCTTCGCCATAAAGACCTGCTCAATGGCAAAATAGTCGGGCTGGAACTGGGTGATGATTTCCGTCACGCCTGCATAAATCAACTTCAGACGTGATGGAAGATCGTCGACTTTGGTGCGAATGCAGCCGCTACCGAGGTAGGTCAGCTGTCTGCCGACCTGACGAATTACGCCATAACCGGTGATGCGCGACCCCGGATCAATGCCGAGAATGATAGACATCACGCATCTCCTGTTAGTTTATGGCTTAACCACATCATTCGAGCGTTGCAGCAACCTCATCGGAGATTTCGCCGTTGTGGTAAACTTCCTGCACGTCGTCGCAGTCTTCCAGCATATCGATCAGACGCATCAGCTTCGGTGCCGTTTCTGCATCCATATCCGCTTTGGTGGAGGGGATCATAGACACTTCAGCCGCGTCCGCTTTCAGACCAGCCGCTTCCAGCGCATCACGCACTTTGCCCATCTCTTCCCACGCGGTGTAAACGTCAATCGCGCCGTCGTCGAAGGTCACAACGTCTTCAGCGCCCGCTTCCAGTGCCGCTTCCATAATGGCGTCTTCGTCGCCTTGTTCAAAAGAGATCACGCCTTTTTTGCTGAACAGGTAAGCTACGGAACCGTCGGTACCGAGGTTGCCGCCCGTTTTAGTGAATGCGTGACGCACTTCCGCAACGGTACGGTTACGGTTGTCAGACAGACACTCAATCATAACGGCTGTTCCGCCAGGACCGTAACCTTCATAGATGATGGTTTCCATGTTCGCATCATCGTCGCCACCAACACCACGCGCGATTGCACGGTTCAGGGTGTCACGGGTCATGTTATTTGCCAGCGCTTTATCAACCGCGGCGCGCAGACGTGGGTTAGCATCCGGATCGCCGCCGCCCAGTTTGGCTGCCGTCACCAGCTCACGAATGATTTTGGTGAAAATTTTACCGCGTTTAGCATCCTGCGCTGCTTTACGATGTCTGGTGTTGGCCCATTTACTATGACCTGCCATAAATAATCTCTCCAAAAAGCGCGCCTTTTCAGGCGACGTTAATTACAAACTCTTCAATCGCCTGCCGGTTACTCCACGACTTGGTTAACTGCGCGGCTTCGTGCGCATTAACCCAACGGTAGGTCAGATGTTCGGTGAACACGATCTCTCGTTCAGAGGGAAGTGCCAGGCAAAACCAGGATTCAGTATTACGCTCAATTCCCGGCGCATAGCGATGACGTAAATGGCTAAAAATCTCAAATTCCACCGTGCGCTGACAGTCAATTAAGGTCAGTTGCTCAGTCGCAACATCAATGGCGACCTCTTCCTTTACTTCGCGCATCGCGGCTTGCGACGCGGTTTCACCCTCTTCAAGGCTCCCGGTGACCGACTGCCAGAAATCAGGATCGTCGCGTCGCTGTAACATCAGCACTCTCCCGGTGTCCTTTGCATAAATCACGACTAACACCGAGACAGGCTGTTTGTATCTCATATCAGTTATTCTCGGCCTTCTTAACAACCTGAATGCTCAGTTCCGCCAGCGCGGCTTCATTGGCAAAGCTTGGTGCTTCAGTCATCAGACATGCTGCAGCCGTGGTTTTCGGGAAGGCAATAACGTCACGAATGTTGTCAGTACCGGTCAGCAGCATCGTCAGACGATCCAGACCAAACGCCAGGCCCGCATGCGGCGGTGTACCGTATTTTAGCGCATCCAGCAGGAAGCCGAACTTCTCGCGCTGTTCTTGCTCGTTAATGCCCAGAATGCCGAATACCGTCTGCTGCATATCACCGTTGTGAATACGCACGGAACCACCGCCCACTTCATAGCCGTTGATGACCATATCGTAAGCGTTGGCAACCGCGTCTTCCGGCGCAGCTTTCAGCTCAGCGGCAGTCATGTCTTTTGGCGCGGTGAACGGGTGGTGCATCGCGGTCAGACCGCCTTCACCATCGTCTTCAAACATCGGGAAGTCGATAACCCACAGCGGCGCCCATTTGGCTTCGTCGGTAATGTTCAGGTCTTTGCCCAGTTTCAGACGCAGCGCGCCCATCGCGTCGGCAACCACTTTCTTGTTGTCGGCACCGAAGAAAATCATGTCGCCGTCTTGCGCACCAGTACGCTCCAGAATCGCATCTACGATTTCTGCGTTCAGGAACTTAGCAACCGGGCTGGTGATGCCTTCCAGGCCTTTCGCACGCTCGGTGACTTTGATGTAAGCCAGACCTTTCGCGCCGTAAATCTTAATAAAGTTACCGTAATCGTCGATCTGCTTACGGCTTAAGCTCGCACCGCCCGGTACACGCAGGGCAGCCACGCGGCCTTTCGCATCGTTCGCCGGACCAGAGAACACGGCGAACTCAACGCCTTTCACCAGATCGGCAACGTCAACCAGTTCCATCGGGTTACGCAGGTCTGGTTTATCAGAACCGTAACGACGCTCGGCTTCGGCAAAGGTCATGTTCGGGAAATCGCCCAGATCCACACCTTTAACTTCCAGCCACAGGTTACGCACCAGCGCTTCCATCACTTCACGCACCTGCGGCGCGGTCATGAAGGAAGTCTCAACGTCGATCTGAGTAAATTCAGGCTGACGGTCAGCACGTAAGTCTTCATCACGGAAGCATTTTACGATCTGATAGTAGCGGTCAAAACCGGACATCATCAGCAGCTGTTTAAACAGCTGAGGAGACTGCGGCAGCGCGTAGAACTTACCTTTATGAACACGAGAAGGAACCAGGTAATCGCGCGCGCCTTCCGGCGTAGCTTTGGTCAGCATCGGAGTTTCGATGTCAAGGAAGCCGTGATCGTCCATAAAACGACGCACCAGGCTGGTAATTTTGGCACGCGTTTTCAGGCGCTGCGCCATTTCAGGGCGACGCAGATCCAGGTAGCGATACTTCAGTCGCGCTTCTTCGGTGTTTACATGGTTAGAGTCCAGCGGCAGCGAGTCTGAACGGTTGATGATGGTCAGATCGGAGGCCAGCACTTCAATTTCGCCAGTCGCCATATCGGCGTTGACGTTTTTCGCGTCACGCGCACGCACGGTGCCCGTAACCTGGATACAGAACTCATTACGCAGTTCGGAGGCCAGCTTTAACGCATCCGCACGGTCCGGATCGAAAAATACCTGCACGATACCTTCGCGGTCGCGCATATCGATAAAGATCAGGCTACCAAGATCACGACGACGGTTGACCCAACCACACAGAGTCACCTGCTGCCCCTCGTGGGACAGACGTAGCTGTCCGCAATATTCTGTACGCATGAGATATCCCTTAACTTTGCCGCAGGCGGATTGTCACCTGTCTCGCAGGTGACGAAGTCGCAGCTTTAGCTGAATGTCACAACTGAATGAAAAAAGGCGGCTATTATACTGGAAATTCTGCCGCACGATAAGTCCGGTACTGACTGTACGCCTGTTTCCTGGACGGGCATTGCGTAATCTCACAAAAAATAACAAAAATTGTCGTCCCTTTCACACTGATTCGCGATTAAGGTGTAACGGAATTCTTTTTTTACTGGAGTGATCATGCTGGAACTGAACGCAAAAACAACCGCTCTTGTTGTTATTGATCTACAGGAAGGTATCCTGCCTTTCGCTGGCGGCCCATACTCGGCAAACGACGTGGTTGCCCGCGCCGCGCAGTTGGCGGAAAAATTCCGTGCCCACGGTTCCCCGGTGGTAATGGTGCGCGTCGGCTGGTCTGACGATTATGCCGAAGCGCTGAAACAGCCAGTTGATGCTCACGCTCCGGCCAAAGCGTTACCCGAAAACTGGTGGAATTACCCGAGCGCTCTGGGTAAATGCGCCAGCGACCTCGAAGTGACCAAACGCCAGTGGGGAGCTTTCTACGGCACCGATCTGGAATTACAACTGCGTCGTCGGGGCATCGAGACCATCGTCCTGTGCGGCATCTCCACAAATATTGGCGTGGAGTCAACGGCGCGAAATGCGTGGGAGCTGGGTTTTAATCTGATCGTTGCAGAAAACGCCTGTAGTGCCGCCAGCGCTGAGCAACATCAGGGCAGCATGACGCATATTTTCCCGCGTATCGCACGCGTACGCAGCGTGGATGAGATCCTGCAAGCGCTATGATTTATATCGGTTTACCCCAGTGGGCGCATCCCAAATGGGTGCGTCTGGGGATCACCAGCCTTGAAGAGTATGCCCGCCACTTTAACTGTGTGGAGGGCAATACCACGCTGTACGCGCTGCCAAAAGCCGACATTGTGGCCCGCTGGCATGCGCAGACTACCGATGTGTTTCGATTTTGTTTTAAGTTTCCGGCCACCATTTCGCATCAGGCCGCGCTGCGTAATTGCGATGGCCAGGTACAAGAGTTTTTCACGCGCATGTCGCCACTTGAATCACGCATTGGGCAATACTGGCTGCAATTACCCGCAACTTTTGGCCCGCACGACCTGCCAGCCTTGTGGCAGTTTCTCGATGCGCTCCCCAAATCCTTTACCTACGGTGTGGAAGTTCGCCATCCGGACTTCTTTGCCAAAGGCGAAACAGAGCAACGATTCAATCGAGGCCTACATGAGCGCGGGGTAAATCGGGTGATTCTGGACAGTCGACCGGTACATGCCGCAATACCACATACTGAAGCGATACGTGACGCCCAGCGCAAGAAGCCAAAGGTTCCGGTGCATGCAGTGGTGACGGCAAACCATCCGATGGTACGCTTTATCGGCAGCGATAATATGGCACAAAACAGCGCGCTTTTTGCCGTCTGGCTGACCAAGCTGTCGCAATGGCAACAAACCACAACGCCGTATCTGTTTTTACATACCCCGGATATCGCGCAGGCCCCGGAGCTTGTCGATACGCTATGGGCAAATTTACGCAGCGCCCTGCCAGAGATCGGATCAGCTCCGTCTATTCCACAGCAATCTTCTCTTTTCTGAAAATGCCACCTATCATAGTCAATGCCATCAGCCATTTTAAAAGGGAGTTTGTATGGTAAGCGCGCTTTATGCCGTATTGGGTGCGTTATTGTTAATTAAGTTCTCCTTTGACGTCGTTCGCCTGCGCATGCAATACCGCGTTGCATATGGTGACGGAGGTTTTAGCGAACTACAAAGCGCTATCCGCATTCACGGTAATGCGGTGGAATATATTCCCGTCGCATTGGTGCTGCTGTTATTTATGGAAATGAACGGCGCAGAAACGTGGATGGTGCATATTTGCGGGCTGATTTTGATTGCCGGACGATTGATGCATTATTACGGATTCCATCACCGGCTTTTCCGCTGGCGCCGTTCAGGCATGAGCGCGACCTGGTGTTCGCTGTTGCTAATGGTGCTGGCGAATCTTTGGTATATGCCCTGGGAGTTGGTTTTCTCCCTGCATTAGCGCACAATACGCCACTTTATTTTTCCCGGATTTTTACGTTATGTCTCACCGCGACACGCTTTTTTCTGCGCCTATCGCCAGTCTGGGTGACTGGACCTTTGATGAACGGGTAGCTGAAGTCTTCCCGGATATGATCCAACGATCCGTTCCTGGCTATTCCAATATCATTTCTATGATTGGGATGTTGGCCGAACGTTTCGTACAGCCCAACACACAGGTCTACGATCTGGGCTGTTCTCTGGGCGCGGCGACGCTCTCGGTGCGTCGCAATATTCATCACGAGAATTGCAAAATTATTGCCGTTGATAACTCCCCGGCCATGGTTGAGCGCTGCCGCCGTCATATTGACGCCTATAAAGCGCCGACACCGGTTGACGTTGTCGAAGGCGATATTCGCAACATTACTATCGAAAACGCCTCGATGGTGGTGCTGAATTTTACCCTGCAATTCCTTGAGCCACCTGAGCGCCAGGCATTGTTGGATAAGATTTATCAGGGGCTGAACCCCGGCGGCGCGCTGGTACTGTCTGAAAAATTCAGTTTCGAAGACGCTAACGTTGGCGAACTGCTGTTCAACATGCACCACGATTTCAAACGGGCAAATGGCTATAGCGAGCTGGAAATCAGTCAAAAGCGCAGCATGCTGGAGAACGTGATGCTGACCGACTCGGTCGAAACGCACAAAGCGAGACTGCATCAGGCGGGCTTTGAACACAGCGAATTGTGGTTCCAGTGCTTTAACTTTGGTTCTCTGGTGGCACTGAAAGCTGAGGTTAGCGCATGATCGACTTTGGTAACTTTTATCAACTGATTGCCAAAAATCACCTTTCCCATTGGCTGGAAACGCTCCCGGCGCAAATCGCGACCTGGCAGCGCGATCAGCACGGCTTGTTTAAGCAGTGGTCAAATGCGGTCGAGTTTCTGCCCGAGCTGACGCCGCATCGCCTGGACTTACTGCATAGCGTTACCGCCGAAAGCGATGAGCCGCTCAGCGACGGTCAGCTCAAACGTATCGACACCCTGATGCGTAACCTGATGCCATGGCGTAAAGGGCCGTACTCGTTGTACGGCGTCAATATAGATACCGAGTGGCGCTCGGACTGGAAATGGGATCGCGTTCTGCCGCACTTGTCTGACCTCACCGGGCGCACCATTCTTGATGTCGGCTGCGGGAGTGGATATCACATGTGGCGCATGATTGGCGCGGGGGCGCATCTGGCGGTTGGCATCGATCCTACCCAGCTGTTTCTGTGCCAGTTCGAGGCAGTGCGTAAACTGCTGGGCAATGACCAACGCGCTCACCTGCTGCCGCTGGGTATTGAGCAGCTTCCGGCGCTCAACGCCTTTGATACCGTATTCTCCATGGGAGTGCTTTATCACCGCCGTTCACCGCTGGAACACCTGTGGCAGTTGAAGGATCAGTTGGTGAAAGATGGCGAACTGGTACTGGAAACGCTGGTCGTCGAAGGTGATGAAAATACCGTACTGGTGCCGGGCGATCGCTACGCGCAGATGCGTAACGTTTACTTTATTCCTTCTGCGCTGGCGTTAAAAAACTGGCTGGAAAAATGTGGGTTTGTTGATGTGCGCATTGCTGATGTCTGCGTCACCACCACCGAAGAGCAGCGCCGCACCGAGTGGATGATAACCGAATCACTGGCCGACTTCCTCGACCCGAACGATCACAGCAAAACGGTGGAAGGCTACCCGGCCCCATTACGCGCGGTATTGATTGCACGTAAGCCGTAATCATTTTTGCCTGATAGCACTCTTTCTGCAAAATAGTTCAACTTGCAGCAAGGCAGACAGCTCCGTTGCGGCTTGAAATATGCAGGATAAAAAAAGGCCCCTGTTGAAATTGCAGGGGCCTGGTACGAGCAAGCATCATATTGGGCGACATGATGCAACGGTAAAAATCAGCTGGCCTGGTGGTGTGCAATGATTGCTTTCATTTCCGCAACCGCCGCCCCGTCTACTGCATAGCGTGAATACTCATCCGCCTGTGCATCCGAAGACATCGACAACCCCGAATTGCGATAACGCATGGGGGAAGCCAGCCATACTCCGGCAGAACTGTGGACTTCCTGCACTCCAGCATCAAGGAACAGGGACAAATTCGAGGCGCGAACCCCCGCTCCGGCCATAATGATTGGAGCATCCCCCTGCGCAATAAGTTCCATAATTTTTGTTAAACCTTGCACCGCATCTGATTTTTGCCCGGAAGTCAGCACTCTGGCGACGCCCAAATCAGCTAATTTTTTTAGCGCATTGAGTGGGTTAGCGCACATGTCAAAGGCCCGATGAAAAGTGACGTGCAGCGTTCCCGCCGCAATCATTATTTTCTCCATGCGCGGCATATCGACATCACCCTCTGCATCTAAAATGCCGGTTACCAACCCTGAGAACCCCAGATCTCTTACCATCGCAATATCATCCAGCATTGCAGCGAATTCACCGTCGGTGTAACAAAAGTCGCCCCCGCGTGGGCGAATAATGGGATTGACCGGAATCGAGATATGCTGGCGAACCGAACGCAAGACGCCCAGGGACGGCGTTAAGCCCCCCTCTTTGGGCGCCGAGCAAAGCTCAATGCGATCCGCGCCGTTTTGCTGCGCCGTGCGCGCGCACTCCATGCTGTAACAGCAGATTTCCAGTAATGCCATACTCACTCCTGACGTTCGCTTGCCACAATGGCTTCAATCGACCACGGATGGAATTTTATCGTCACACTGCCATCGCTGACCGCCAGCGTTGGATTCGGTAAACGTTCGCGCTCGCCTTTTGGCGAACTGGTTTTTACAAATATGCCCGGCTGGCTCAGCCCGTGATCTGAAAGCAGCGCCAGCGCTCGTGCATTCAGCGTCTCCACCTCACCCGGCAGAACAATTTCAACATGCTCCCAACCTTCATGCGGATAACGCTTTTCGCCCGGCCACGGCAGTTCTACGATAGTAAATTGCCAGTGTTGCACACAAACTGGCTCATCGAGTTTGAACAAGCAAATCGGTCGGCCATTGATGATATTTTCTGACATCAATTCGCCGCACTGTTCAAACCCACGACGCCAGCGCTCTGCGGTGGTATTTTGATGACAACGCAGAGAAATGTGATCGGCTTCAAGCGATGAGATATCCAGCCCAAGGCGAGTGGAAAGATCCGTTAACGCCTGAATGAAATGCGGTAAATCTACGGAAATATCATGCAGTTCTGCAACTGTTTGCCAGTTCGCCATAATGAAAGCTCATATCCATATTCAAAGCCGCTAATTTACCCTGTTGCGCAGCCCCAACCAACTGCTGATTTTCTTAAGCGCAATATGAATAATTATACGTAATGACAATGTTTATATTTCAGGCTGCTGGCGATACTCGCAATGCTGACGGCAACGGGCATTTGCAGTATACTCCCGCCCTTAATTCTTAAACTGGTGCGGTGCATTTTAAGCCGCTTCATAAATGTAAGGTATTCCGGTGAATATTCAGGCTCTTCTCTCAGAAAAAGTCAGTCAGGCCATGATTGCTGCAGGCGCGCCTGCAGATTGCGAACCGCAGGTTCGTCAGTCAGCAAAAGTACAGTTCGGCGACTATCAGGCTAACGGTATGATGGCTGTCGCTAAAAAACTGGGTATGGCGCCGCGACAACTGGCTGAGCAGGTGCTGACTCATTTGGATCTCAACGGGATCGCCAGCAAAGTTGAAATTGCAGGCCCGGGCTTTATCAATATTTTTCTCGATCCGGCATTTCTGGCGCAGCACGTTCAGCAGGCGCTGGCTTCCGATCGTCTGGGCGTCACCCAACCGGCTAAACAAACCGTTGTGGTTGATTACTCCGCACCTAACGTAGCGAAAGAGATGCACGTTGGTCACCTGCGTTCCACCATCATCGGTGACGCTGCGGTGCGTACGCTGGAGTTCCTCGGTCACAATGTTATCCGCGCCAACCACGTCGGCGACTGGGGTACTCAGTTCGGTATGCTCATCGCATGGCTGGAAAAACAGCAGCAGGAAAATGCTGGCGAGATGGCGCTGGCTGACCTTGAAGGTTTCTACCGTGATGCGAAAAAACATTACGACGAAGATGAAGCCTTCGCGGAACGTGCCCGGAGTTATGTCGTGAAGCTGCAAGGCGGCGACGAGTACTTCCGTGAGATGTGGCGCAAACTGGTCGACATCACCATGTCGCAAAACCAGTTAACCTACGATCGCCTGAACGTCACCCTGACCCGTGACGACGTCATGGGTGAAAGCCTGTACAACCCGATGCTGCCTGGCATCGTGGCCGATCTCAAAGCTAAAGGCCTGGCTGTTGAAAGCGAAGGCGCTACCGTCGTATTCCTTGATGAGTATAAGAACAAGGAAGGTGAACCGATGGGCGTAATCATTCAGAAGAAAGATGGCGGCTATCTCTACACCACGACCGATATCGCCTGCGCCAAGTACCGTTATGAAACGCTGCATGCCGACCGCGTACTTTATTACATCGACTCCCGTCAGCATCAGCACTTAATGCAAGCCTGGACCATCGTGCGTAAAGCCGGTTATGTGCCGGATTCTGTGCCGCTGGAACACCACATGTTCGGTATGATGCTGGGTAAAGACGGCAAGCCGTTCAAAACCCGTGCGGGTGGCACGGTTAAACTGGCCGATCTGCTGGATGAAGCGCTGGAACGCGCACGCCGTCTGGTAGCGGAGAAGAACCCGGACATGCCTGCCGACGAGCTGGAAAAACTGGCGAATGCGGTCGGTATCGGCGCGGTGAAATATGCCGATCTGTCCAAAAACCGTACCACCGACTACATCTTCGACTGGGACAATATGCTGGCGTTCGAAGGGAACACTGCGCCGTATATGCAGTACGCCTACACCCGCGTACTGTCCGTGTTCCGTAAAGCCGATATCGACGAAAGCGCGCTGGCAAATGCGCAGGTGATTATCAGTGAAGATCGCGAGGCTCAGCTGGCTGCGCGTCTGCTGCAGTTTGAAGAAACGCTGACCGTTGTTGCACGTGAAGGTACGCCGCACGTGATGTGTGCTTACCTGTACGACGTTGCCGGTCTGTTCTCCGGCTTCTACGAGCACTGCCCAATCCTTAGCGCTGAAAACGAAGAGATTCGTAACAGCCGCCTGAAACTGGCACAGTTGACGGCGAAAACCCTGAAGCTGGGTCTGGATACGCTGGGTATCGAAACCGTAGAACGTATGTAAATCAGCTCACCTATCAGGCCTGACTCCGAAATTCGGACTCAGGCCTTTTTTATTTCTGTAACAGGCCATCTGTAACAACTCACAAGGAATGACACATTTCCGTAGAGATATGGAACATTTTTTGCCTGTCATCCCGTTTAAGCCTCCGTATCATGAGGCGGCGAATTAATCGGGTACGGGTCAATGACATTCAGAGATTTTGAGGCGGAGGAAAAACTCTTCCAGCGGCGTGTATTGGTGGCCTTTGGCCTGGTGGTCATCTGCTTTGGCATCCTGATTTACAATCTCTACAACTTACAAATCTGTCAGCACCAGTATTACACCACCCGCTCGAATGCAAACGACATCAAAATGCTGCCCGTGGCCCCGACGCGTGGCATGATTTACGATCGCAACGGCATCCCGCTGGTGCGCAACGTAACCTGGTACGACATTTCCGTTACGCCTTATAAAATCAGTGATATGAATGCCCTGATCAGGCAGCTCACGCCTATCATTGACCTCACTCCTGATGACATTGACCAGTTTCGCCATGCGCTGAAAGCCAGCAGCCGCTATCGCCCGGTCGTGCTAAAAAATGCGCTGACCGATGTGGAAATCGCCCGCTTCTCGGTTAACCAGTTTCATTTCAGCGGCGTCAATATCAATAGCTATGAAGACCGCCAGTACCCTTATGGCGCAGCGCTGGCGCATGTCCTTGGCTATGTGTCAAAAATCAATGACAACGACCTGAAAGCGCTGGATCAAAAAGGCCTGACAGAGAACTACGCCGCCGATCACAACATCGGTAAGCAGGGTATTGAGCACTACTATGAAAATGAACTGCATGGGAAAACCGGTTATCAGGAGGTCGAAGTTGATAACCACGGACGCATCGTACGCCTGATCAAAGATGTGCCGCCCGTTGCCGGAAAAGATATCCACCTGACGCTGGACCTCCATTTACAGCAATATATTGAGAGTCTGTTGGTGGGCCAGCGGGCCGCCGTTTTGGTTGAGGATCCGCATGACGGTTCCGTGCTGGCAATGGTTTCGAACCCCAGCTATGACCCCAATCCATTTGTTAAAGGTATCAGCTATCAGGACTATAACAAGCTGCTTCAGGATAAGGACCTGCCGTTAATCAACCGCGTCACGCAGGGGTTATATCCTCCCGCCTCCACGGTCAAACCGTATATGGCGATGTCAGCGTTACTGGACGGCGTGATCACGCCGCAGACCCGTTTCTTCGGCGCCCCCACCTGGACGCTCCCCGGCACGGAGCGACATTACCGTGACTGGAAAAAAACGGGCCACGGTATGCTGGATGTCACCAAAGCAATTGAAGAATCTGCCGACACATTCTTTTATCAGGTGGCATATATGATGGGGATTGACCGTATTAACAGCATGCTCAGCCAGTTTGGCTATGGCAAGCCGACCGGCATCGATCTTGGTGAGGAGTATAACGGCCTGCTCCCGAGCCGCGAATGGAAGCAGAAAGTGCATAAAAAAGCCTGGTATCAGGGAGATACCATTTCGGTTGGCATCGGTCAGGGATACTGGATTGCCACGCCGATCCAGATGGTTAAAGCCATGGTCGCGCTGATTAACAACGGCAAGGTTATCGCCCCTCACCTGCTACGTGATGAAGAGAGCGGAAAAGTCATCACGCCGTACCAGGCTCCCGAAGCACCGTCACAAATTGCCTCTGCTTCGTCCCCCTACTGGGGGCTGGTGCGTCAAGCGATGTTCGGCATGGCGAATGAGCCAAACGGTACCGGTTATAAGTTCTTTCACACCGCGCCTTACGGCATTGCAGCGAAAAGTGGCACATCACAGGTCTTTAGCCTGAAAGAAAATCAGACCTACGATGCGAAAATGATCCCCGTACGTCTTCGCGACCACGTGTTCTATACCGCATTTGCGCCATATAAGAACCCGAAAGTCGCCATAGCGTTAATTCTGGAAAACGGCGGCAGCGATGGCGTCACCGCCGCACCAGTCATGCGTCAAATCATGGATCATCTGTTTGCTGCGCAGGACGACGACGCACAAGCGGGTCCGATAGCCGCAACGCCATCGGACACCGATATCAAAAATACTTACGCAAGTATTCGGTAAGGCACAGCATCGCCATCGCCTGACCGTAAGGCATGGAGGTCCGGGGGATGTTGCGGTAGAAATCGAGATTGTGGCCCATCCCGGTACCAAACGAGGTATGCAGCAATTCACCTTCCGGCGATATATGTTGCACAATGCCTCTGATGGCTTTTTCGGCTACAGCCGCATAGTCTTGTCCGACATAGCGTTTACGTACCGCTTTGAGGATCCCATAGGCAAATCCGGCGGTTGCCGAGGCTTCCAGATACGACTGCGGGTCGTCCAGCAAGGTGTGCCACAGTCCGCTTTCATCCTGGCACTTCGCCAGCGCCGCGATTTGCGCGTTCAAAACCTGCACCAGATAGCGGTGCACTGCATTGTTTTCCGGCAAATCAAGTAATTCGAGGAAATCCGGGATGACTATAGTTAACCAGCTGTTGCCACGCGCCCAGCGAGCGTTGGCGAAGTTATGCTGTCCTTCATAGCTCCAGCCGTGGAACCACAGCCCCGTTTCTTTATCCATCAGGTTTTGCACGTGCAGCAGGAACTGATAGGTTGCCTCTTCAATATACTCGGGGCGGTTGAGCAACTTGCCAATCTTCGCCAGCGGTAAGACCGTCATCATCAACGTGTCATCCCACATCTGCTGGTGATTTTCTTCCGCCAGCGTAATGTGCTGCATACCGCCGAATTGGGTACGCGGCATATCATGCATTGCCCACTCAGCCCAGCTGTCGAGCCACGGCAGATACGCGGGATTACGCGTCTCTTCATAGCGATATGCCAGCGTTAAAAACGGCGCCATGGTGTTGACGTTTTTGGTCGTTGCACCTTCCGTAAAGCGATCGGCAAACCAGTTGTCGATAATATCGCGCATCGTGGCATCGCCGGTTTGCTGATAATACTGATACATCCCGTACAAGCCGATGCCGTGCGTCCACTCCCATCCCGCCCAGCCTTTGGTATCAATAACGCGTCCGTCATCCAGACGTAGCAAGAACTCGCCGGTCTCATCATGAATATTGACCAGGTTATACGTCACCTTTTTGATCAACGCTTTTAATTCATCCCTGGCAATAAAATGTTCTGGCTGGCGCAACAATGGACTGTGTTTAACCTGATAAACAATCATTTACTTAACCTCTGTCAATGTCGAATTCAATACAGCACCCTTTTCCAGTTTCGGTGCCGCTGGTTTATTACGATTCAGGTAACCAATATTGTTGTTACCCCAAAGTGATTCATAAGGCATGCCCGATAGCATCTCTACGGTCGCGCGTCCTTTAGCGGATAGTCCTTCCAACACGGGTTGCCCGGACTCACGCATTTTTGCTGTCTCTTCACGCAGGGTGCTGTGCGTTTGCAGGTTCAGTTTGAAGCGCAAGGAAACCAAGAAACCCAGCGCCAGAACAATCAGCGTTCCGCAGCTCAGAATTAACAGGATGGTATGGCTGACCGCCACGGGCTGTGCGCTCTGACCGGAGACAAAACCAGACAACTGCATCACAATCCCCACCAGCATCACCGCTCCCGCCTGCGACGCTTTACGCGTTAACGTCATAATGCCGGCGAAGATCCCTTCCCGACGCTGACCGGTGATCACTTCGTCAACGTCGGCAATATAGGTGTAGATATTCCAGGGAACGTAGTTGATACCACCGCGTCCCAAACCCGCAACGGCGGAAACCAATAGCAACAGAGAATAAACATCGCTTAATCCGGCGTAATACAGCCCCGCATAGGAGAGTGAACTGAGGCCAAACAGGACGACCACCATGCGATAAGACGGCGCAGGTCCGAAACGGATGCACAATGGGATCATGGCGATAACGGCAATAAACTGGAAGATAGCCATCGTACCCAGCAGGTTTGACGCCATCGATGCTTCCTGCATCAGCACAAACACCACATAGTAAGTAAAGACGGCGTTAAAGACGTCCTGGGCAATATAGCCGCCAAGATACATTCCTAAATGCTGGCGAAAGATACGGATGCGCAGTGTTGAACTCAGTTCCACAAATAAACGGTTCATACTCTGACTCAAGGTCAGGCTTTTCTTCTCTTCTTCGGCTCGCAGCGCCGCCTCAGTCCACTCTTCCCGTGGGCGTTCCCAGGTAAAGAACCAGACGAAGGTCAGCATCAGTGCACACAGCACGGAAAACACCAGGCTGGCGTAGAAAAAAGAGACGGGGTTGTCCTTGCCAAACAGCGTCAGCAGAACGCCAGGTAAGAATGAGGCCAGAATGGCAGACATTTGCGCCATCGAAATGCGCGCGCCGGAGAATTTAGTTTTCTGTTTAAAGTCATCGGTCATTTCGGGTACCAGCGTTTCGTATGGCACCAGAATCATGGTGTAGACCACGTCAAAAATCAGATAGGTGAGCAGGTAGTACCAGAACCCCATATCACCCACCCACATTAGTGAGTAGCTAAAGACACAGGGTATCCCCAACAGAATAAAAAACTTGCGTCGCCCAAAGCGTTTGCCGAGCCAGGTGGAGCCAAAGTTATCGGTTAAAAAACCCATTAATGGGCTAACAACAGCATCCAACACCCTGGCGGTAGCGAAGATAAAGGTTGCTTCGATTGGCGTCAGGCCACAGAACGTCGTGTAAAAATAGAGTAGCCAGGCCGCGGTTAACGCCGTGGTGCCTGCGCCTAAAAAATCCCCCGAACCGTAGGCAAAATAGTTAACCAACCCAATTTTACGTGTATTCATTGCCGTTACCCCTGCACATTATTGGGAGGCCCCGCAATCCTCGCTTTGACATTGGGCCTCCTTACAGGGCCACAGTAAAAGCTAACAGCAAGTGAAACCTTTCTATTTTTGCCAGGGGTATTCGTGAAATGGCAACAGCACAAAGAGTCCGGCAACGTATGTCACCTATTTTATAAAACAGTGTTTCTATTTAATCAAAGAGGCGGACTAGAATTGCGAAGCAGCCAGCAGTTTCTGCTGCTGGCCGGAATGAAGGGAGGCGTTAACGATAGTTCACAATCACCTGATTGCTCTGAACTTGCAAGGCGGGGATCAGGCGACCGCCACCGGGTACTTCCCAGACAAAATGCATCGGTTCGATGGCGGGAACATTATTGAATCCGTTGGTGGTCCCGCTTTGCCCGTCCAGCTCAACACAGCGGGACTGGGAACATAAACGTACCCGTAAACCCGCAGGCGTTGGGCCATTGAGCTCATAGCGCCAGGCCACCAGCGTCATCAACCCCGAGACCGGCTGGCTGGGCGTCAGAGGTGAAGACGAGGCTGACTGGCCGCGGTGATTTAAAGTAATCCCCATGCCGCTGGCCTGCCAGGCGCCTTCTCCGGCAGCCTGCGCTACCAGAGGGAAAAACAACAACCACAGTAATTTACGCATTACTTACCTCCAATAGTCGCCGTCATACGGATATGGCGGTTGTCAGACAGCTCCATGTTCGATAACACCACCAGTTGCGGAATGCTGCGACGTAAAAAGCGTGCCAGTAACGGACGCAACGCGTGGTTGACCAGCAAGACCGGCGGCGCACCCAACATTTCCTGACGAGACAGCGCTTCCTGAGTCTGGGCCAGCAGTCGGTCTGCAAGACCCGGCTCCAGACCGCCGCCGCCCTGCAGCGCCTGCAGAAGCAAACGTTCGAGCGGAGTATCAAGGCCGATAACCTGAACCTCTTC
Source organism: Citrobacter sp. Cb028 (assembly GCF_030336705.1). Lineage (NCBI taxonomy): Bacteria > Pseudomonadati > Pseudomonadota > Gammaproteobacteria > Enterobacterales > Enterobacteriaceae > Citrobacter > Citrobacter sp. Cb028. The sequence continues at coordinate 1,802,767 of NZ_JAOWCZ010000034.1, forward strand.
ATTACCCGGGAACCACTGCTGAGTGATGGCGCGTCCCAACGCAACACGTACCACCGCGGTAAGCTCATGCGGATCGTTTTGCAGCGGTGCATGTTCAGCCAGCGTTTCGAGAATGGTGCGCATATCGCGAATCGGTACTTTCTCATCCAGTAAGTTCTGCAGCACTTTATGCAGCGTAGTGAGCGTCACGACGCCCGGGACCAGGTCTTCCGTCAGTTTTGGCATCTCCTGCGAGACGCGATCCAGTAGCTGTTGCGCCTCCTGACGGCCAAACAGCTCAGCAGCGAACTGCCCAATCAGGTGATTAAGGTGCGTGGCGACAACGGTACTGGCTTCAACAACCGTAAAGCCCTGAATCTGCGCCTGTTCCTTCAATGCGCTTTCAATCCAGATAGCGTCCAGACCGAAAGCCGGATCGACCGTTTTCTCGCCCGGCAGTGACCCGGCGGCAGTACCAGGGTTAATGGCCAGCCAGCGTCCCGGATAGGCGTCACCGCTGCCAATTTCCACCCCTTTCATCAAAATACGATAGCGGGCCGGCTGCAGATCCATATTGTCGCGGATATGTACCACCGGCGGCAGAAAGCCCATATCCTGGGCAAATTTCTTACGAATACTGCGAATTCGCCCCAGCAACTCTCCATCTTGCTGAAAGTCCACCATTGGGATCAGGCGGTAGCCTACCTCCATACCCAGGGAATCCTCCAGCTGTACGTCATTCCATGTTGCTTCCACCACGGAGTTGTTTTCCGGCATTTTCACCGGCTGCGGCTCATCCGGGGCTTTTTGCTCACGACCACGCATCCACCAGGCCAGACCCAGTAACGCGGCGGTAAACATCAAAAACACCAGGTTCGGCATCCCCGGAACCAGACCCAAAAGACCAAGCACCGCCGCACTAAGCAGCATGACACTAGGATTACTGAACAGTTGGGTCACCATCTGTTCGCCTACATCCTGGTCGGTACTCACGCGGGTCACGATAACCCCCGCCGCGGTGGAGATTACCAGCGCAGGAATTTGCGCCACCAGCCCGTCACCGATGGTCAGCAGGGTATAACTTTCCGCTGCGCTACCCATGCTCATACCATGCTGCAACACCCCGACTAACAGACCGCCGACCACGTTGATCACCATGATCAAAATACCGGCGATGGCATCTCCACGTACGAATTTACTCGCACCGTCCATAGAGCCGTAGAAATCCGCTTCCTGCGTCACCTCCGAGCGTCGTTTTTTGGCTTCATCTTCGCCAATCAGACCCGCATTCAAATCCGCATCAATCGCCATCTGCTTGCCGGGCATACCATCCAGCACGAAGCGCGCGCCAACCTCGGCGATACGCCCGGCACCTTTGGTGATAACCATAAAGTTGATAATGACGAGAATAACGAAGACCACGATACCGATCGCAAAGTTACCGCCCACCAGGAAGTGACCAAAAGCTTCAACCACCTTTCCCGCCGCCGCCGCGCCGGTATGCCCTTCCATTAAAATGATACGCGTCGACGCAACGTTCAGGGCGAGGCGTAATAATGTGGTAAACAGCAAAATCGTCGGGAATGCGGCAAACTCCAGCGTACGCTGGGTGAACATCGCCACCAGCAGCACCATGATCGACAGCGCAATGTTAAACGTGAACAGCAAATCGAGGACGAAAGCCGGCAACGGCAACACCATCATCGACAGGATCAGCAGGATAAGGATCGGTCCGGCAAGGATTTGCAGTTGCGTGGATTTCAGGTTGCTGGGCAAACGCAACATCGCGACCAGATTAGCCATCAGTATTCTTCTCGTTCATGAAATCCAGTGCTTCAGGCACCGGAAGGTTTTCAGGTTGTGGTGGACGCTTGCCGCCGGCGAGACGCCAGCGTTTTAGCTGCCATACCCATGCCAGCACTTCGGCAACGGCGGCATATAATTGACCCGGTATTTGTTGCCCAATATCAGCATGACGGTATAGCGCACGCGCCAGCGGCGGCGCTTCTAACGTAGGGACTCGATGTTCAGCGCCAATCTCACGAATGCGCAACGCCACCAGCCCCGCGCCTTTGGCAACAACTTTCGGCGCGCTCATTTTGTTCTCGTCATACTTCAACGCCACCGAATAGTGCGTGGGGTTGGTAACAATCACGTCTGCTTTCGGCACATCCGCCATCATGCGACGCTGCGCGGCCGCGCGCTGCATTTGGCGTATTTTGCCCTTAACGTGCGGGTCGCCTTCGCTTTGCTTAAATTCGTCACGAATATCCTGACGCGACATGCGCAGCTTTTTCAGATGGCTGTAAATCTGGAAAAAAACGTCGAACCCCACCATTGGAATAACGCCAAGCACCACCAACAGCGCGCACATACCAACTAAATCCAGGGCGTTGCCCATCGCCGTAATCGGCGACTCCGCCATCAAACGCATCATCGCCGGCCAGTTATGCCAGAGATAAAATCCGGCCACGCTCCCCACCAGCGTGGATTTCAGTATCGCTTTGAGCAGTTCCGCTCCGGTTTGCGCTGAAAACATGCGTTTAATGCCCGGCAACGGATTCAGCTTAGAAAACTTGGGCTGCAGAGATTTACCGCTGAAAATCAAGCCGCCAAGCATCACCGGGGAGATTAATGCCACCAGAACGACGCCGGTAATCAACGGTAACAGCGCAATCATCGCGTCTTTAATCAGCAGGATGATTTGGCTGAGGATCAGGTTAGGGTCATTGACCATACTGTGGTCAAAACGTAATCCGGCCGACAGCATACCGGCCAGTCTGCGGGCAAGCGACTCCCCGCCAATCCAGATAATGCACACGCCCACCAGCAAAATAAGCAGTGAGGTCAGCTCTTTGGATCGGGGGACTTGCCCTTCTTCCCGTGCTTTTTCAAGTCGGTGGGGTGTGGGGGCTTCTGTTTTGTCGTCGTCGCTTTCTTCTGCCACGGCATTACTCTCGTCGTCACGGTCACGAGTATTATCGCGACCGCAACCATTGCCAATGCGTCGAATAGCGAAACGAAAACAGAGGAATTCGAGCGTTCGTTTGCCACGACAGCGCGAACGCTGCCGTGACAACCACGCGGTTAGCGCTGCCAGATAACGCGATAATGGCCCGATCCCACCTGCGCGCTATAGCCGCCGTCTACTGGCGCGAAGTCGAGGCCATCGGTATCGAGCAGCGTTTGTGCGCCATCAAGGATCACCATTGAGTGAGTATTCGGCGGAATATCTACCTCAAGGATGATGGACTGTAAGCCATCGCGCGCCGGTTCCTGCGTCCAGTGGACGGCAATATCACCATATACCGAGCCGTATCGCGCTTTCAGCCATGTCAGGCCACCGCCCGGAATAGGCCGCAGTACCGAAGATTTAAAGCCCGGCGCGTGTTCTTCGGTATTTATTCCCGCCGCCACGCGATACAGCCATTCACCGATCGCCCCGTAGGCATAATGGTTGAAGGAGTTCATGTCCGGGCTCCACATTGTGCCATCCGGTTTCACGCCATCCCAGTGTTCCCAAATCGTCGTCGCCCCGGCCTTTACCTGATACAACCAGCTTGGGAAGTCCTCTTTCATCAGTAATTGCCACGCCGCGTCGGCCTGCCCGTTTTCGCTCAATGCGTGACAGAAATAGGGGGTGCCGACAAACCCCGTCACCAGATGACCGTCATTTTCCGCCAGCAGTTCCAGCAGCGTTTGCACGGTGCGCTCGCGGTGCGCGTCCGGCACTAACTGGAAGTAAAGCGCCAGAATATGCGCCGTTTGCGTGCGCGCCGCCAGCCGCCCGGTGGCGGTAAAAAACTCATTGCGGAAGCTTTCGACAATCGCGGTATGCAGCGCCTGATAATGAGTGTGGTCAACGTCATTTCCCAGTGCTTTGGCTGATTTCGCCAGCAACAGCGTGGACAACGCATAGTAGGCCATGCAGGTCAGTTCATTCGGCGTTGCGCCAAAATAGCTGCCCTCTTTGGCATCCAGCGCAACCCAATCGCCAAACTGCAGTTTCCACGACCACTGGTTCTCAACAGCGTTGTCATGCATAAACTCCACCCAGGCTTTCATGCTGTCGTACTGGCGGGCCAGCGTCTGTTTATCGCCGTACATCAGGTACAGCGTCCATGGGTTAATCACCGCCGCATCGGCCCAGGCGGCGGCGGAATGGGTGCGCCCGTGGGATAAAAAGCGGTCGTTGTCGCATTTGCCGGTGAGGATATCGGGGATGACGTGCGGCACACCGCCCTCCGGCGTTTGGTCGTGCTGAAGATCGGTCAGCCATTTGGCAAAAAAAGTGCGCGTCTGCATCAGATAACTGGCGGTGCGGCAGAAAATTTGCGCATCGCCCGTCCATCCCAGACGTTCATCGCGCTGCGGGCAGTCGGTTGGGATATCGACGAAATTTCCCTTAAGCCCCCACATGATGTTGTGATGCAGTTGGTTGAGATCCGCGTTTGAGGTTTCAATGTGACCCGTCGGCGTCATCGCGGAATGCAGCACGACCGCGACAAAATCATCCCGCGTCGGCGTGCCAGGCCAACGTTCAATCAGCACATAACGGAAACCCTGAAAGGTAAAATGCGGGTGATAACATTCTTCACCCTCGCCGCGTAAGGTGTAATCAATGCACTGTTTGGCGGTGCGCAGGTTCGCCAGATAAACATTGCCTTCGGCATCCAGCACTTCAAAATGGCGCAGCACCACGCGCTCACCTGTCGCACCGCGCACCCGAAACTCCACCCAGCCGCTGAGGTTCTGGCCAAAATCAAGCACCGTCTCGCCTTTTGGCGTCGTGATGATTGAGCACGGCGCAAGCCGTTCTATTTCTTGTACCGGGCAGGCCGTTTGCGGTTGCAGCACCGACGTCTCTGCCGCAAGCGTCGTCACCGCACGCCAATGCCCGGCGCTAAACGCAGGCTCGCTCCAGCCGCGCTGATCCCGACGTGCGTCATACACTTCGCCATCATAAATTTCAGCAAACAAAATCGCGTCATCGCAGCCCTGCCAGTGTGCATCCGTGGCGATTATCCGCTGGCTACCATCGCGGAGCGTCACCACCATATGGCAAATAAACCCCGTCTGCTGGCCGTAATAGTTGCGATAGCGGTTGAAGCTCATATCCCCTTTATACCAACCCGCCCCCACCATCGCGCCAATCACGTTTTCGCCTTCTCGCAGGTGCTCGGTCACATCCCAGGTTTGATACAACAGATGGTGGTGGTAGCTCGTCCAGCCGGGCGATAACTCATCACGCCCGACTTTTTCGCCGTTGATCCACAGTTGATACAGCCCCAGCGCGCTGGCATGTACCACCGCCGAAACAATGTCATCACCGTCGGGCAAACTGAACGCATGGCGCAACAACGTGCCTTTTGAGTTGTCTTTATCCTGCGGCGTTTCAGCCGAGATAAACACCCCTTGCCACGCTTGCGCTGGCAGGCCGGTAATAAACGTTGCCGCCGGGCTCCAGCCGCTCTCTTCACCGTGGTTGTCGGTAATATGCACCCGCACAAAATAGCGCGTCGAGTGCTGGCAGGCGACGTCGGGCAATTCGATATTACTGGAGCGGTCATCGTGCATTTCGCCGCTGTCAAACAGGCATTGGGCAAAATCTTCTTGCGCCGACAGCTGCAAACGCCAGCTACGCTGCTGTACATCGCGCAAGGTGCTGGTGATTATCCAGCCGAAAACCGGCAACGTTTCGCAGCCCGTCAGCGTGGTTTCATAGTTGAGCGTAATCTTTTCTACTGCCAACATAATTTTTCCCTCAGTGGCTCATATTCAGGCTTTGGCCCGCAAAGTATCGTGCGACGCCTGTCCGTTATCAGACGTCGCCACCATTTCTGTTTCTGCATTAAATTCATTACGTTGCTTGCCGTGGAAGCACAACCAGCCGATAACCATGCCTATCGCCACAATCGCCGTCAGCAGGCAATAAAGAACCACCGGCCCCGCGCTCAACAGCACAGGAGTGACGAACGCCAACAAGCCGCAGGTCAGACGGGCGACACCGACAATCACCCCTTGTGCGGTGGCGCGTAGCATGGTGGGGAATGACTCTTGCGCCCACACTTTCATGATGCCTTCGAAGGCAAATCCTGTGCCGATATTGGTAAACAGCAGGCAGCAGAACCAGGAGAGTGGCGAGAAATTAAACAGCACCGGCACGAAATAACCACCGGACATCATCACCGCGCCAAAAATAAAGAATGGAACCCGTTTTGAGGTATCAACGACGCGCATAAACATCAACCCAGACGCCACGCTCACTGGCAGAATCAACAGCCCCCACAGCGAGTGCGTGCTGACGGAAATGCCCACCACATTTACCGCTACATAAGCCCCAAACTGCCCGCCGGTATTGGCCGCCAGATTGGTGAAGGTATAAAAGATACACAGCGAGATAAACGGCCACAGGTATTTGCCTTCGAGCAGATCGCGCCAGCCGGTTTTCTGCGCCCGCACGGTGGCGATGCCACGACGCAGTTCATCCTTTGCCGCCAACCACAGCGGCGACTCAGGGATAGACCAACGCAGGATCATCAGCACAACCGCCACCAGCCCAACGTGCATATACATGATTTGCGCGCCAATCAGCCCCCAGTCGCCGACGATAGCGGAGATCCCCATCGTGGCGCCAATTCCCACCAGCCAGAGTAAATTGGACAAGCCGATAATCTTGCCGCGGTTTTCATCGTTCGCCGCTTCGGAGATTGTCGCCAGAGAGACGGGTAAATCAGCCCCTGTCGCCAGCCCCACCAAGAGTGTGCCCAGCACCAGGAACGGGAAGTTCAAACCAAAGGCCAGCGCCAGCGTGCCGATAAAAATCATCGCCATCGTAATAATAAAAACATTACGACGACCAATACGGTCTCCAAGACGACCGCCACCAAAAGCCCCAGCGGCAATACTCAGCGTTAATAATCCAGATAAAATGCCAATTTGTAGTGCAGTAATACCCATTGTTTTTTGATAAATGACTAAGGCTGTACCACTGGAAACAATAGCCGCCGAATCAATATATGATGCCATTCCAGACACCACCCCAATATACCAAGGGTTAGGTGTTTTATTTTTTGACATAACGATTCCCTTAAATTTACAGATAGTAAGGCGAGAAATAAGCGTATGGCCTACCCCCGTCACGATAGATGGTAGTAATAATTTTTTATTGTTATTAACCTAACAATTAAATCGCTATTAAAACTCGTGAATGAAGTTCACGTTCATGGCTTGGAGGATAATGGAAATACCGTCGGTACGATTCAGTCAACCTGATCGCATTCATAAAACCACAACGTGCCGCAATTTCACTGATGGTTTTATCCGTAGTGCGCAGTAATTCTTGAGCTTTTAATACACGATACAACATCTGGAATTTAACCGGAGTATAACCAGTCACTCGCTTAATTAAGCGATACATCGTGCGCCTGGCGACTCCGTTATCATCACTCAACACATTCCAGTCTAAATGACGCAAGCTACTGGTCTTGAGCATACGGATCAGGTTGGCTCGCCCTCGCTCATCAGGGCTAAGCGCCTCAGTTTGGCGGTCGCACTGGCAAAGCGTGTTGATGATGTTCAGCAAAGCGACTTCACACAATGAAAAATAGAGCACGTCATAGTTACTCTCGTTACGTGAGATTATCTCCTGGCTCAATACCTCAATACGCGCCAGCGCTCCCTGAGTTAACGCCAGCGCGGTAGGCTGTAGAAGTTTTTCTTTTATACAATCGAGCAAATTATCAATGTGCTGTAAAAAATGAAAACTGCGCGGGCGACGAATCAATATATTAATAACCGACAGATTATTAGTTGAAACATAACTATGGGTATCGTTAGCGGTCACTAAAAAAAAGTCACCCTGGCAGATAAAACGAACCAAGTCATTAATAATATGAAACCCGCTACCGCTACGGACAATCACCAGTTCATCAAAATCATGCCCGTGCACACCTTCCATTAATTGGTTATTCATCGAAAAAAGACAAAACGCATGTTGCTCTGAATGAAAAAAATCATTCTCACGTAAAATTCGCATATCTCCCCCGCCGCTATTCGAGTAAAAACACTCGGGATATCGATAAATAACCTACTGACATAATATATTGCCTTGCACCGATAACCATTTAACTGCAATTATTATGACAAGTCTATATATCGCACTGTCACTCAGGCGTAACCTGCTGTGACCTCAGCATCATTTCGGCAAATAACCGCCAAGTTATGGCATAAAAAAGAGGATATACGCCGTGCAGATGAACCCACGTCATCCAGGCATTCAACCGGGTACGAATTATAGTGCAGGGCACATTGTCCCGACTGGCGGCCCAATAACCCTGCGGGATCCAGAGAAGCGCAGCGCTTGGTATGCAGCGAGCGAACCCGTTCTGGCAACGTCACCGTAAAAATGGATAGTAAGTAAAGAGAACGATAGGTATCTGTAGGCCGGATAACGCGCAAGCCGTTATCGGTTAGAATGCCCGGCGGCGAGCGCCTGCCGGGCCAGCAAATAAAAACGCTACGGATCAGAACCCGAGGCTATCCAGCAGGTCGTCAACCTGATCCTGACTTGCCACCACGCCGGCTTTTGAGGTGTCAACCTGCGGGCCGTTAAGCAAGCTTTCGTTTTCACGTTTTGGACGAGCGCCCTGCTCTGGAATGTTTTCCAGCAGAACCATCAGCAACTGACGTTCAATCTCCTGGATAACATCCATCATGCGCTTGATGACCTGACCGGTGAGGTCCTGGAAATCCTGCGCCATCATGATGTCCAGCAGTTGAGCGTTAGTAAAGCTGGTATGCCCTGGCACATCACCCAGGAACTGGCGGGTATCGGTGACCAGTTCACGGGCGTCAGACAGCTCGATCGGATTTTCGAACCATTCATCCCAGCGTTTGGTCAGGTCTTTGGCCCCTTTTTCCATCGCGTCCTGGTGCGGCTGCGAAGCTTCCACACTGTTCAGCGCGCGCTCTGCCGCCTGTGCGGTCATCTGCACAACGTAATCGAGACGATCGCGGGCATCGGGAATCGCTTCTGCCGCTTCGGCAATAGCCTGATCCAGCCCCAGTTCACGCAGGCTGTCGCGCAGCATTCGGGTCAAACTGCCGATGCGCGCGATGATGTCCCCGGCTGAATGTTCGTCAGCAGGTTTAATTTGTGGTTGCATCATCATTATCACACCCTCACATGCCCAGTTTCTCAAAGATTTTATTGAGTTTCTCTTCTAGCGTCGCCGCCGTGAACGGTTTCACGACATAACCACTGGCGCCAGCCTGTGCCGCCGCAATGATATTCTCTTTCTTCGCTTCCGCCGTAACCATCAGCACCGGCAGGGCGGACATTCCGCCATCAGCGCGAATGGTTTTCAGCAGTTCCAGGCCATCCATGTTCGGCATATTCCAGTCGGAAATGACAAAACCAAATCCCCCAGCCTGCAGCTTATTCAGCGCGTCCACGCCGTCTTCGGCCTCTTCAACATTGTTGAAACCCAGTTCTTTGAGCAGGTTACGCACGATGCGACGCATGGTGGAAAAGTCATCCACAACCAAAAACTTAAGCTCTTTATCCGCCATAAAAAATAAACTCCTGATTCAAATACGTATTGCCTGTCCGGCACTGATTTTCGCCAGCATTTGCTGGCTTACCTGGCTAAGATCGACCACTTCGCTTACGCCACCCATATTGATGGCCTCGCGCGGCATGCCGAACACCACACAACTTGCTTCGTTTTGCGCAATGGTCCAGGCACCCGCCTGGTTCATCGCTAACATTCCGGCGGCGCCATCGTTGCCCATACCCGTCAGGATCACTCCCACAGCATTACGCCCCGCATGTTTTGCCACCGAATGGAACAGCACATCCACTGAAGGTCGATGCCGGTTAACCGGTGGACCATCATGAATTTTGATCTGGTAGTTCGCCCCGCTGCGCGCCAGTTCCATATGCTTGTCACCAGGGGCGATATACGCATGCCCTGGAAGCACGCGCTCCCCGTCCTCAGCCTCTTTCACGGTGATCTGACACAGTTTGTTCAGACGCTCGGCGAATGAGCGGGTAAATCCTGGCGGCATATGCTGGGTAATAAGAATACCGGGACTTGAAAGCGGCAATGGCTGGAGTACATGGCGAATTGCCTCTGTTCCTCCGGTTGAGGCGCCAATCGCCAGCAGTTTTTCAGAACTGAGTAACGGCCCCGCTTTCAAGGTCACCTGTGCCGTCATGGGTTTGTGGGCCGCCAGTTTTGCCCGCGACGCGGTGCGGATCTTCTCAGCGATCATTTCGCTGTAGGCCAACATCCCTTCACGGATCCCCAACTGTGGTTTGGTGACAAAATCAATCGCCCCCAACTCCAGCGCCCGCAGCGTGACCTCAGAACCTTTACCGGTCAGCGAAGAGACCATAACCACTGGCATCGGACGCAGACGCATCAGCTTCTCAAGAAAGTCGAGGCCGTCCATGCGCGGCATTTCCACATCCAGCGTCAGGACGTCGGGATTGAATTTTTTGATTAAATCCCGGGCAACCAACGGATCCGGCGCCGTCGCCACCATTTCCATATCACTGTGGCTGTTAATAATTTCGGTCATGATTTGACGCATCAGTGCAGAATCATCAACCGATAAGACCCTGATTTTACTCATGCTTTATCCTTACCTGGCGCATGCGCATACACCGTCTGTCCACGCAAGCTAAACTCGCGCACGAGGTTGCTAAAGTTTTCTGAATGACCTGCAAACAGCAGCCCATCTGGTTTAAGAAGTGGAACAAAACGGTGCAAAATGTCCTGCTGCGTCGTTTTATCAAAATAGATCATCACGTTACGGCAAAATATGGCATCGAAGGGGCCTGGCACGTTGTACTGCTTATCCAGTAAATTCACGCTGGAAAATTCAACATGCCCCGCCAGTTCCTGCCGAACGCGTACCAGTCCTTCATGCGGTCCGGTGCCACGCATGAAATAACGCTGTAGCTGCTGCGGTGACAGCGTCTTTAGCTCATCAAGGCGGTAGATGCCGCTTCTGGCTTTTTCCAGCACTTCGGTATCAATGTCGCTGGCAAAAACACGCCAGCGGCCCGGAGCCATACCTAAGGTATCGGCGAGCGTAATCGCAATGCTGTACGGCTCTTCTCCGGTTGACGCCGCCGCGCTCCAGACACGGTATTCACCGCTGCGCCGACGAGCATGATCTGACAGCACTGGAAAATGATGCCCTTCGCGAAAAAACGCGGTCAGATTGGTAGTCAGGGAGTTAATAAAAGCCTGCCACTCAGCACTGTTCTGGTTAGCTTCCAGCATGCTGAGATAGCGACCAAAGTCATCCAGTCCCAGGGTTCGCAGACGGCGGACCAGGCGGTTATAAACCATGTCCCGCTTATGGTCGGCCAGTACGATCCCCGCACGCTGGTAGATTAATTGACATATCCGACGAAAATGCGCGTCAGACAGCGCGAGGCGCTGTGTCATCTGTAACAATAATGACGTTTGCCCAGGGGGCAGAGATGATGTCATAGCGCCTTCTCAATCACATTCAGGATACAACGGGCACAACCTGCGGCTGCGCCAATTCTTGTTTTGCTACGGTTTGCTCTTCAAGCTTAAAAAATGCGACACAGGCAGAAAGATTATCGGCCTGCATGGCAAGTTGTCCGGTGGCGGATGCGGCTTCTTCCACCAGCCCGGCGTTTTGCTGCGTCACAGAGTCCATCTGGCTGACGGCCTGCGCCACCTGCTCGATGCCTCTGCGCTGTTCATCAGAAGCAGAAGCAATCTCGCCCATGATGTCGTTAACCCGGGTAACCGAGCTGACAATTTCCGTCATGGTACGCGCTGCCATATCAACCAACTGCGAGCCCTGATGCACTCGGGTGACAGACTCCTCAATGAGCCCCTTAATTTCTTTCGCCGCCTGTGCGCTACGGCTTGCCAGATTGCGCACTTCGCCCGCAACCACGGCAAAACCACGCCCCTGCTCACCCGCGCGAGCGGCCTCAACCGCAGCATTCAGCGCGAGGATATTGGTCTGAAAGGCAATGCTGTCAATCACACCGATGATGTCGCCAATTTTCTGCGAGCTCGCGGAAATCTCATGCATGGTGCTGGCGACCCGGGACGTCTGTTCGCCGCCTTTATGTGCTGTATCTGCCGCACTTTTGGCAATTCCTGACGCCTGGCGCGCGTTATCCGCATTCTGTCCTACGGTGGCGGTCAGTTGTTCCATGCTGGCTGCCGTTTGCGCCAGCGCGGCCGCCTGCTGTTCAGTGCGCGAAGACAAATCGTTATTGCCCATCGCGATTTCTGAAATACCGCTATGCATGGCTGAGCTGCCCTGGCGTACTTCGCTTACCGTTTCACGCAGTGCCTGCTGCATCTTCTTCAGACTGGCAAAAATGGCTGAGATCTCATTGCGCCCATAAACCGCTACCGGCCGGGCCAGATTACCCGCGGCAATGCTGTCGAAATGACTGCCCACGATAGCCAGCGGCTGGACAATCATCTTGCGCGACCAGTACAGCGCACCGCTGGTGAGCAGTGCCGCCAGTACCACCATGGTGGCGAAAATCACCCCCGACATATGGTAATTTCGCTGGCTCTGCTCTCCTGCCGTTTGCAACACGCGATCGATGTTGCTCTGCCACGCATTCACATTTGCATCAAAAGCATCCTGAGCGGCCTGCACCGGCGCGGTCAGAAAATCTGACAACTGATTGTTTTCAAGCCAGGTGGCCTGATGCGCGAGAGCGCTGTGCCACTGGCTGAAACTTTTCTCCGTTGCGCCAAACAGCGCCTTCCCTTGTGCCGTCGTATCCGATGTCGCCATAAAGCGTTTAAACATCAATTCAGACTGCGCCAGGCTATCACGTGCGAGGGTCATCAGCGTGTTGATATCCTCTGGCGGATAGCTCAGGGCGGTCAGCGTCCCTGCCTTATTAAGGGCCGTACTGGCCTGTAATAACACAGCGCGGGTTTGGGCCAGCGCAGCGCGTTGCTGATTACTTCGTTCGACCTGATTCAGGTTCTGAAAACCGTCCCGAAATGCCCAGAAGGACAAGCCATTACTGCCAATCTGCAAAACACCGCAGAGGATTAAAATCAAAAACAGCGTGGTCGAAATTCGAATACGATTAAACATCAACGCTCCCATTGGGCGGCACTGGCCGCGGTTTAACTATCAGTCAAAATGTTTCCCAATTCGTATCTTGTTCATTGTTCTGGCGCGGATAGGATGCGGCCGCCGTTGCAGGTAATCGTGTATCGCGCGGCTTAGCCGACGCCGGACGTGACGCAAGGCGGAAAGTCGACACCGACTGCGTCAGGCGGCTGGCCTGTTCTTCAAGAGCAGCGGCAGCGGCAGCCGATTCCTGTACCAACGAGGCGTTCTGCTGCGTAACGCGATCCATCTCGGATACCGCGAGCGCCACCTGATCAATCCCCCGGCTTTGCTCGTCGGAGGCCGAGGCAATCTCGCCCATAATGTCGGTCACCCGCGTTACGGCATTTACGATGTCGTTCATCGTTTCGCCTGCGCTTTCTACCAATACGGACCCGGTATCCACTCGGGAAACCGAATCCTCAATCAACGCTTTGATCTCTTTCGCTGCCTGCGCACTGCGACTTGCCAGATTACGCACTTCGCCCGCAACCACAGCAAAGCCACGGCCTTGTTCACCGGCACGCGCCGCTTCAACCGCCGCGTTCAGTGCGAGAATGTTGGTCTGGAAAGCAATACCATCAATAACGCTGATGATGTCGGCGATTTTCTTCGAGCTATCGGCGATTTCGTGCATGGTGTTCACCACGCTATCAACCACTTTGCCGCCATGCTGTGCGGTATCGGAGGCGCTTTTCGCCAGTTGCGAGGCCTGACGCGCGTTGTCCGCATTTTGCTTCACGGTTGCGGTCAACTGTTCCATGCTGGCTGCGGTCTCTTCCAGCGCAGAGGCCTGCTGTTCAGTACGAGATGAAAGGTCGGTGTTCCCGCTGGCAATTTCGCTGGTCCCGGAATAAATCGCATCAGAACCTTCACGCACCAGGGTGACGGTTTCCGTCAGCGAGCGCTGCATATGATCAACCGTACTGGCCAGCTCGCCGATTTCATTACGACCGCTGACGGCCAGGGTCGCGGTCAGGTTACCGCTGGCGATTTCCCGAATATGGGCAATGACGCGAGACAGAGGATTAAGCAGGGTATGGCGGATGCCGTACCACACCACCACCAGAATCAGCACCAGCACTACGGCCAGCACGCCAAGCTGCCATTGGGCGAAGTGGTAATCCCGCGCACTTTGATCGAATGCCTGAGCGTAAAGCTTTTCGCTAACGCTGGCGTACTTGCCCAGCGCCTCACCGAGCGCGTTTTGCATACCCTGAGTCGGTTGCGCGAAATAGGCATCCATATTGCCGTTCTCCAGAAACTGAACCAGTTCTGTTAAGGCCGCATGGTACTGCTGATATTTCTCCTCAACGTTGCCGCTGGCTTCTGCCATCTCGGGTAACGGTGTGATGTTTTTAAATTTTGCGTAATGTGTTTCGGCCTGCGCCAACGATGCTTTCGCATTCTTCAGCAGATCGTTTTTCGCGCTGCTTTGCTGGTTGGACGCGTCCATCATCATGCGAGCAGAAGAACGGCTTAAATTGATACGTGTTTGCAGCATCAGATCCCATGTTGAGGTGAGTTCACTTTGCTGCTGTCGAAGATCGTTAGAAATAACAAAACTTTGCTGATTCTGCTGCAATGAAGAAAACAACAGACCACCGGAAACAAGCTGTAGCAGTGCGAAAACCCCCAGCACCATCATCAGCATTGTGACAACGCGGATACGGTTAAACATAAGGCACCTTCCTGAAAACGAGTTATCAACGTTATCGGCAGTCGCTGAGATAACTTTACGTTTGCGAAAAGGAAATCCTGAAGGGACGTGAAGCCTCGCGGAAGGAAGGTAAGACGGGTGTACGGCAACCACAAATCATTCACATAAAAACGTCACAATTATCATGTGAATAACATTCAAATTTATCTGTGGGCGCGGTCATATTGGATGAAATAGTCATTATTTCGTGACCAGGATCACAAATACATATCCTCTGAACCACAACAAAATGGATAAAAAATTAAAAAAAGTTGTATCAGTTGGCGCTTTAATTCAATTTATATGATGAATACTTAGTTACCAATTAATAAATATAAAAAATGAGTAACCGAACAATAAATGTTAAATCCTTACTGAGGGCTTTTTAGTGGCAAATGCAAACAAACTCACGTTGTTTATCGTGATCTTCATGTTGGCGGGGATCCTGTCAGGGGCGGTGATCCACTCTTATGCCGCCCCCGGCGTAGTGACCGCCTGGGCCGATAATATTACGCTTCTCACCGACATCTTTTTGCGCCTGATTAAAATGGTGATCGCACCTTTAGTATTCAGCACCCTGACCGTCGGTATTATGCGCCTGGGGGAAACGTCCACCATCGGGCGCGTAGGCGGCAAAGCGATGATCTGGTTTATCAGCTCTTCCATACTGTCTATTCTGGTCGGTCTGTTTGTGGTTTCTCTTGAACAACCCGGAAGCGGCCTGAACCTGGCGATCCCGCTGGAAGCCACTGATACCGGCCTGGCCGTGAGCGGCATGAGCCTGAAAGGTTTCCTGACTCACACCATCCCAACCAGCATAGCCGAGGCGATGGCCAACAATGAGATCCTGCAAATTGTGGTGTTCTCGATGTTCTTCGGTATTGGTGGCGCATCCCTTGGTGAGAAGTTCAATGCCCCGCTGGTTGCCGCGCTGGATGTGGTCTCCCACATTATGCTTAAGGTGACTGGCTACGTGATGTACGTTGCGCCGCTGGCCATTTTCGCCGCCATTTCCTCCGTTATCTCCACCCAGGGTCTGGGGATCCTGCTTAACTATGCGTCGTTCATCGGCGGCTACTATGTGGCTATTTTGCTGACCTGTCTGGTTCTGCTGGCGGTCGGTTATGTCATGCTGAAAAAAGAGGTTTTTCGTCTGGTAAGCATGCTGAAAGATCCGGTTCTGGTCGCATTTACTACCAGCAGCTCGGAAGCCGCCTATCCAAAAACGCTGGAGCAATTAACCAAATTTGGTTGCTCGCCTAACATCGTGTCATTTGTATTGCCTATCGGTTATTCATTTAACCTGGTCGGCTCGATGGTTTACTGTTCATTTGCCTCGATGTTTATCGCGCAGGCCTATAACATTCACCTCTCCTTTGCAGAAATCACCGTCCTGATGCTGACGCTGATGCTGGCGTCAAAAGGGATTGCCGGCGTGCCGCGTTCTGCGCTGGTGGTGCTGGCAGCAACCATTCCGAGCTTTAATATTCCGGTTGCCGGGATTCTGTTACTGATGGGTATTGACCACTTCCTGGATATGGGACGTTCAGCAATCAACGTATTAGGTAACGGGATTGCAACGGCGATGCTGGCACAAGATGAAGGTTTACTGGAAGAAGAACCGGAGCTGGTTGAGCGGGAAGCGTAAGGGGAAATCTGCCGGATGTGCTACGCGTATCCGGCCTACAACCGCAATCATTGTAGGCCGGATACGGTATAGCGGTTACGCGACGTGACTGGCGGCAATATCCAGCAGCGCCATTTCTTCGCTATTGAGCAGCTTCTCAATGTTAACCAGGATCAGCATCCGGTCACCCAGAGCCCCCAGTCCCGTCAAGTATTCCGTCGACAGCGTTACGGCAAATTCCGGTGCCGGACGGATTTGATCCGTTGTCAGCGACAGCACATCCGAGACGCCATCGACCACAATCCCGACCACCCGCTGGCCCAGATTCAGCACAATCACCACGGTGTTTTCGTTGTAATCCACATCGCTCTGGCTAAACTTCACGCGCAGGTCAACAATCGGCACAATCACACCACGCAGATTGGTGACACCTTTGATAAACGCAGGCGTGTTAGCAATACGCGTCACCTGATCGTACCCTCGGATTTCCTGCACTTTCAGGATATCGATACCGTACTCTTCATCCCCCAGCGTAAACACGAGGAATTCCTGACCTGACGGTTCGCCGGCCAGTTTAGTTACATTACTCATACCGGTCATATTATTCCCTTCTCACTCAATCAGGCGGCTGTGATCGCCACACGTTGTTCGCGGTTTAATCCCTGCAATGCAGAGACATCGACAATCAGCGCGACGCTGCCGTCGCCGAGGATCGTTGCTGCAGAAATACCTGGCACTTTGCGGTAGTTGCTTTCCAGGTTTTTGACGACCACCTGGTGTTGACCAATTAACTGATCGACCAGCAGCGCGTAACGACGCCCTGCACTTTGCAAAATCACCACAATACCTTGAGTCGCTTCGGTTTTTGCGCCTTCAACTTCAAAGACTTTCCACAGCTCAACCAGCGGTAAATATTCGCCACGCACTTCCAGCACGCGCTCTCCTCCGGCCAGCGGATGGAGATCTTCTTCGCGCGGTTGCAGTGATTCCATAACGGCATTCAGCGGCAGAATAAAGACTTCGTCGGCCACGCGCACGGACATGCCGTCGAGGATCGCCAGCGTCAGCGGCAGCAGAATTCGGATAGTCGTCCCCTGTCCCTGTTTGGACTGGATCTCAACATGGCCCCCCATCTCCTGGATATTTCGCTTCACCACATCCATACCCACGCCGCGGCCAGAGACATCCGTCACCTGTTCAGCGGTCGAGAAGCCCGGGGCGAAGATCAGCATACCGACTTCGTCATCGCTCATGTTTTCGTGGATCGGCATCCCCTGGGAGATAGCTTTGGCGAGGATTCGTTCACGGTTCAGACCGGCGCCATCATCGGTGACTTCAATACAGATATTCCCGCCCTGGTGCTCCGCGGAAAGCGTCAGATTACCGATTGGGCTTTTCCCGGCTTCAAGGCGTTTTTCCGGCAGTTCAATACCGTGATCGAGGCTGTTACGCACCAGGTGCGTCAACGGATCGATGATGCGTTCAATCAGGCTCTTGTCGAGTTCGGTTGAGCTTCCCACCTGTGTCAGTTCGACCTGTTTACCCAGCTTACCGGCCAGGTCACGCACCAGACGCGGAAAACGGCTGAACACATACTCCATGGGCATCATACGAATCGACATCACCGACTCTTGCAAGTCGCGGGCGTTACGTTGTAACTGACCCATACTGGTGATGAGATCGCCATGGTTGACGGGATCCAGTTCGTTAGAACGTTGTGCCAACATAGACTGGGTGATGACCAACTCACCGACCAGGTTAATGAGCTGATCGACCTTCTCAACCGCTACGCGGATGCTGGTCGACTCGCTGGCGCGGGCGGGTTTGTCGCGTTCCGCGCGTCCGTTTGGCGCTTCACTGGCGGCGGCTTTTGCCGCTGGCGCAACGGCAACCGGCTGCGGCTTCGCGACAACGGCTACCGTTTCTGCTTCAGCTTCAGTTTCAACGGCTGCGGGCGCTGCGCTGACGGTTTCGAATTCAATCTGATCAGCTTCAATCACAAAGCACAGCACCGCGATGATGTCATCTTCCGCGAGGTTGCCATCAAGCGTTGCTGACAACGTGTCGCTCCCTTTCACCACATCGGTTAAGGTCGCCAGGTTCCCCAGCTCCTCTTCCAGTAAATCCACTTCATTGGCTTTCAGGCGCGTGAGAATAATGCGTTTCTTGCTCTCTTCACTTGCAGACTCAGGCTGTGCAACCGCCTCTTCCTGCATTGCAGCGCTGTCAACAACGCTCAGTTTTGCGGTGTTGACGACTGCCGGTGCGGTTTCACCTTTCGCTTCGAGCGCTAACTGTCGTAACGCATTACAAATGTACTCAAAGCTGGCGGCATCCGGCTCCTCTGAGTTTTTATAGGCGTCGAGCTGTTCCTGCATAATATCTTTCGTTTCCAAAAACAGGTTGATAATGTCGGCATTGAGCTGCATCTCGCCACGCCGCGCTTCATCCAGCAGGTTTTCCATCAGATGGGTCGTTTCCTGCAAAATGGTAAAGCCGAAGGTGCCCGCCCCGCCTTTTATCGAGTGCGCAGCACGAAAAATTGCATTCAGCTGTTCGGAATCCGGGGCTTCAGGAACCAAATCAAGCAGGTGTTGCTCCATGTCAGCCAACAGTTCGTCAGCTTCATCAAAAAATGTTTGATAAAAATCGCTTATATCCATGCTCACGCTATCACCTCGGATTGGCTGGTGGCGATGTGGGAACGCTTGCCGGCGGGAGTTCCGCTGGCTGTTGTAAGACACTTACCGGCTCATTCTGGCTTTCAGCGTTTTCATGCAAAATGGCCTCTTCCGCCTGCTTATTGAGAACCAGCAGGCTAATACGGCGGTTGATAGCGTCTTCAGGACCGCGATCGCTCAGACGCATCGTGGCGGCCATACCTACCACACGTAATACTTTTCCATCATCCAGACCGCCGCTAACCAGTTCGCGACGCGACGCGTTAGCGCGATCGGCGGACAACTCCCAGTTGCTATACCCTTTTTCACCATTGGCGTAAGGGTAATCATCCGTATGGCCGGAAAGGCTGATTCGATTAGGAATGCCGTTAAGCACTGGCGCTATGGCTCGCAGGATATCGCGCATATACGGTTCCACCTCAGCGCTACCGGTTTTAAACATCGGGCGATTCTGACTGTCGATAATCTGTATCCGCAGCCCTTCCTGAACTAAATCAATTTTCAAATGCGGGCGCAGCGCACGCAGTTTGGGGTCAGATTCAATCAACTGATCGAGATCGCCGCGAAGTTTGCTCAAGCGGCTTTGTTCCATGCGTTTTCTCAGATCATCGATATTCGGCTGCTTGTTCACCTCTCCCTGCTGCTGGGTGTAATCATCCCCGCCGCCTGGAATTGGACTTTGGCTATTCGAAATACGATTTCCCCCGGTTACCGCAGTAGCCAGCGGCGTACGGAAATATTCGGCAATCTGGATCAATTCTTTAGGGCTAGAGATGGAAATGAGCCACATCACCAGAAAGAAGGCCATCATCGCGGTCATAAAATCGGCGTAGGCGATTTTCCACGAACCATGCGCCCCACCACCGTGACCTTTATGCTTGCGCCGCTTTACAACGATAATGGGATGGGCCTGATTTTTCATGCGTCCTCGGTCGTCTGCTGCGCAGTTGGATTTCTCACCGCACGAACATGCTCTTCCAGTTCGATAAACGATGGACGTTCGCTGGAATACAGAGTCTTACGACCAAATTCGACGGCAATTGGCGGCGCGTAACCATTCAGATTGGAGAGCAGAGTTATCTTCACACACTGCATCATTTTGGTGGTTTCAGCGCTTTTCTGGCGCAGAACGCTGGCAAGCGGAGAAATAAATCCATAGGCCAGTAAAATACCGAGGAATGTCCCTACCATGGCATGTGCAATCAGCGAACCCAGTTCAGCCGCCGGACGATCGGCAGAAGCCAGCGCATGGACAACCCCCATGACCGCCGCCACGATCCCGAACGCCGGTAATGAATCCCCCACCATCGCCAGACTGTTGGCCGGGACTTCGGCCTCACTTTCGTGAGTCTCAATCTCTTCATCCATCAGCGCTTCAATTTCAAACGTGTTCATGTTGCCGCTGATGATCAGACGCAGATAATCGACAATGAAATCAAGCATCACGGCATCAGCAAGAATGCGCGGATAGCTGGCGAAAATTTCACTCTCTTTGGGGTTTTCGATATCGCGTTCAAGCGAGAACATGCCCTGCTGACGTGACTTGGCCATCAGGCGATACAACAGCGCCAGCAGATCCATATACATCGCTTTGGTGTATTTTGAACGACGAAAAAGCATCGGGATGGCTTTCATCGTCCCCTTAATGGCTTTCCCGTTATTGCCGACGATGAATGCCCCAATACCCGCGCCACCGATAATCACCAGCTCAGCCGGTTGATAGAGTGCCCCAAGGTGTCCGCCGGTCATCATGTAACCGCCGAAAACTGTACCAATAACAACCAGGTAACCTAATAAGATAAGCACGACATCATCCTTTCGCAATTGACTATGACAGGATGCGCAGTCGGGCAGTTAACTCGAGGTCAGGACAAAAAAAAGCAGCGGTAATCGCTTACCGCTGCTGGAGTGTTTGTCCACACCGTATCAGTTAAACAGCCTGTTCGATCTGTTCATCCAGCAGTTGTGGAATAATATCGGCAGCATTCTGGGAAAGTTTACGTCTTTTTACGGCGCGTGATGGCGGTTGGCATAAACTGCAGGCAAAGCTGCCTGCGGGTTGGTGAGCGTGGGTAATAAAATTCCCACCGCAGCAATTGCATCGGGACAACTCCAGCAATCCGCTGTCGACAAAACGCACCAACGTCCATGCGCGAGTTAACGCCAGCAGTGGCCCTTCTTCTGGCTGCGGGCACTGCTCAAGATATAAACGATACGCTTTGATCACGGCATCCACGCCGCTGCACAAACCAGTTTTGAGCAGGAATTGCCATGCGTTGCAAAACATCGAAGCATGAATGTTTTGTTCCCACGTCATAAACCAGTCGGTGGAGAAAGGCAGCATCCCTTTTGGCGGAGGGCTGCCGCGTAATTCTTTATACAGCTTGATAAGTCGGCCACGGCTTAATTGCGTTTCGCTTTCCAGCATTTGCAAACGGGCGCCCAATGTGATTAATTCCATCGCTAGCTGGATATCACGCGCTTCCTGAACAATGCTTTTTTCGCTCATCATCAAGCCCTTTTCTTGCGCGCTGCTTCATCGATGTCACTTAACAGTCGCGTTGAAAGCATGATACCGGTATGAATTTGCTGAAGATCGTCAACGCGGGAGTCTTGCGTCAGGCGAGTAACGGTCTGGTGATCGTCGAAACGGAAATGACAGACCAGTTGGTTTGTTTCAGCCAGTTTGACCATTTGTGGAAGTGTTAATGTTGCCAACGTGTCCGCCATTTCTTCGCTGATACCAAGGCGAAACATCGCAGATGCTTTGTCCTGAACGATCAAACGCTGTGCAAGCAATAAATATGACAAATTGATGTCATAGATGTGTTTCAGCAACTCGGATGTATGCATTATTTGCATCCATAATAACCAACATTGTTTTCATGCGGTGAAACCGCACCCCGTGATGTCGCCGGGAAGGCCCGGTAAAAAAAAGCAAAAGGTCAAATACATAGCAGCGTGACGGCACTTACGCGTTGTCTAAACATTCCCTTTTCAGAAAGCCGCGCCCCTTACAAGCTCACATCAATTCTTACAAATGTCTAAGATTTTTCCTAATTCGACGCAACTCTACCCGCCGCCCGTTACACATACAACGTAGGTATGCTGCGAATTTGAAGAATATGTGACATAGATCACATAAACCAGCTAAACACTTAACATAAATCCATCAGCACAGCTTTTACTTTGCTTATTTTTTAATCTCAAGTTCGCCATTTCAATTCCTGACATACGAATATTCTTGCAATAAAAGCGAATAGTATTTTGTTCACAAACGTTAATATCACCTTGTGAAATAGCGAGCTTGATCACATATTTAATGTAAAACACTATTTTAATTAAATCCTTTATAAACAATGACTTAAATATTAAGGGTGATTAATTAATACCGGGTAGTGATAACCCGTTAAATGTTAACTTATGTTAATTTTTAATTAACACATTGTTTTCATTAGCGGTGAGTTTTACTTAAGTAAGCTGAACGTATTTACAAGTTATATGACGCAATTATTCTATTTATAAGAATAATTAATGAATAACCATGATGACATTCACACTATCCAGGAAGGAAACGTTGCAGTATGGAGTAAGCTGAGCAATGCTGAGAAACCCTCTCATAATTCTTGAAAAAAGGAGCGAGTTATGAGCTATACACACATTCTTGTGGCCGTTGCCGCCACCCCTGAAAGCCAGCAGTTGTTAGCCAAGGCGGTTTCAATCGCTCGCCCTGTCAACGCTCGTATTAGCCTGATAACTCTGGTCTCAGACCCTGAACTGTATAATCAGTTTGCAGCACCTATGCTGGAGGACCTGCGTGAAGTGATGCAAGAGGAGACTCAGGATTTTATCGACAAGCTCAGCAAAGAAGCACAGTACCCCATTGAGCATACCTTTATTACCTATGGGGCACTGAATGAACATATTCTGGATGTATGCCGTAAACACGCGGTCGATCTGGTCATTTATGGCAACCATAACCACAGCTTCTTTTCGCGCGCATCCTGCTCAGCAAAAAGCGTGATCGGTGCCAGCCACGTGGATGTTCTGCTGGTTCCACTGGCTGGAGATTGACCTGCGTTTTCTGAGCGTTACGCCAGTTTAGTGCAGGGAGAAACGTTGTCTGGCAATGGCTGTTTACTCTGACGTGGGATGACTTTTTCCAGATCGCAAATGAACCTCGCCTGCCAGTTATCGATATCGTTTTTAATGATAGTTTCGAGCATCTCAGCGTGGCGGGAGATACGCTCAGAAAGCGGCATCGTCAGAGCCTGGTTTAATGCGCCAGCCACTTCGTCGCGGTCATAAGGATTAACAATAAGCGCGGCAGTTAGCTCATTCGCGGCCCCGGCAAATTGCGATAACACCAGCACGCCGGGGTTGGCAGGATCCTGCGCGGCCACGAATTCTTTCGCAACCAGGTTCATACCATCTCGCAGCGGCGTCACCAGCCCTACATCAGAGTAGCGGAAGATTTTCATCAGCAATTTACGATCAAAGTACTGATTCAGATAATAGAGCGGCGTCCAGCCCAACTGCCCATATTTACCGTTAATCCTCCCCGCTTCAGTCTCCAGTTGGTGCCGAATATCCTGGTAGGCCTGCACCTCTTCACGCGAAGTTGGCGCTATCTGGGTGTAGCGAATTTTACCATGGTGCTGCGGATAGTGTTCCAGCAGAGCCTCATAGGCCTGAAAGCGCTCCGGCAAACCCTTAGAATAATCCAGACGCTCAACGGAGAAGATATTCTGCACATTTTTGAGTTCTGCTTTCAGTTGCGCCAGCTTCGGCGGCAAAGGTCCGGAAGCCTGACGGGCGATCTCATCCGGCTCAATACCGATGGGATAGACCTGGGTACGAAACGCTTTTCCCCATGCGCGGTGGTGCTGCTCGCTCTGAGTGGTTACCTGAGTCTGGGCTGCCAGACAATCCAGAAAAGCCTGACGATCGTTTTCGGTCTGGAAACCGAGTAAATCAAAGTCACACATCTGCTCAAGTAGCGTCTGATGTGGGGGTAAGGCATTAAAGATTTCCGGCGTCGGAAAAGGGATATGCAGGAAAAAACCGATACGGTTATTCACGCCGCGTTTACGCAGCTCGCTGGCAAACGGCAACAGATGGTAATCATGAACCCAGATTATGTCGTCATCGCTGAGCAGCGGCAGCAGTTTATCTACCAGCAAGGCATTCACCCGCTGATAGCCCTCCCATGCAGGACGCTGAAACTGTACCAAATCGAGGCGATAGTGAAATGCAGGCCATAAAACCGCATTGGAAAACTGGCAGTAATACTCTTCGTAATCCTGTTCACTCAAATTAAACGAAGCCCAGGTAATGTTGCCACGCGTGACTTTTTTTAGTGGTTTGTCCTCATTACCCGTGTCGCCACTCCAGCCAAACCACAGGCCACCAGCAGCCTTCAACGCGCCCAGCACACCGACGGCAAGCCCACCTGCGCTCCCTTTGTCATCGGGTGAGGCGATACGATTAGATACTACGACTAAACGACTCATAGCCACCTCTTCTGTTATTCGTTGCTTTCGATTCTTTCTGCGAAGAGTTAATTTGTTCCAGCCAGTGCCAGACATCACTCACGCCATCCAGACGCCATGTCGCCTGCGTCGCTCCATTCCCCACCTTCACGGAAATGCCCCCAGCGCGATTAACCACGCCAAATCCTGTTTCGTCCGTCAGATCGTCACCAAAAAAAACGGGGACCCGTCCGGCAAAAGGTGCTTCCTGCATAAATGCGGCAATTGCGTCGCCTTTGTTCGTACCCTTTGGTTTTATCTCCACAACGCATTTTCCGTGCTGTAAAGCCAACTGCGGCCATCTGTGCGTGATGCGCTCAGCCAGATTAATTAGCGCCGCTTCATGTTCCGGGGCCTGGCGATAGTGCAGTGCGAACGCCATCCCTTTTGCTTCAAGCGTTGTACCCGGCATCGTCGCCAAGGCGGTACTTAATAGCTCTCCTGCTTCGCGCTCTATTGCCGCAGCCAGGCGCACTATATGAGTTTGACCATTGATGTCACGGCGCTCTGCCCCATGCACTCCGGCGAGCGGAAAACGAAAGGGAGTGGTAAGCGCGTCAAGCTCAGCCATCGAGCGCCCTGAAATCAATGCCAGCGCACCCGCATTATGCGTCGCCAACTGATGTAATAACTGCAGGATTGTCTGAGGGACAACGACCTGGTCTGGATAAGGTTTGATCTCAGCCAGTGTCCCATCGAGATCAAAAAAATAAGCACAGCTTGCAGATTGTTCAGGGGGTAAGATCAGTGATGCTGTCACCCGGTTATCCTCCTCATCATGGTCTGTACGCCGCGCGGATCGCGCCGTATATATGATGTATGACGGATATAAGTATAGACAGTGTGACCATGCTCGCCATTTGGAAAAACAATCGCCAGCCGGGTAGCGGCTGGCGATGAGCTAAAGCTAGACTAAAAAGTTGGGGTTAAAATCATCAAACAGTACGCTTCGCTTTTTGCTTGTAACGGTCGAAGATCACCGCCGCCAGCAGGATCAGACCACGTACGACATACTGTGCGAACGGAGAGATGTTCAGCAGGTTCATTGCATTCTCAACCGTTCCCAGAATCAACACCCCGGCTACCACATATGAGATTTTTCCGATGCCGCCTTTAAGCGAAACGCCCCCTAACACGCACGCGGAAATCACGATCAGCTCATAGCCGATTGAGGTCATTGGCTGGCCGCTGGTCATACGTGATGCGAGGATAATCCCGGCGATGGCGGATACCAGCCCGGACAGAATAAAGATAATAATTTTGGTACGAACGACCGGAACCCCAGCCAGACGTGCCGCCTCTTCATTCCCCCCAATGGCCAGCGTGTTACGACCAAACGTGGTTTTATTGAGCAGTAAGCCAAAAACGATGAAACAGACGACCGTGATCCAGATAGGTGCCGGCAGACCAAACCAGTTGGCGTAGCCGAGAGTGAAGAAGCGCTCGTCTTCAATCCCTACCGCCTTACCGTCGGAAATAATGTAGGCCAGACCACGCACAATCTGCATCGTCGCAAGGGTCGTGATCAGGGCGTTAATTTTCAGCCGCGCAATCACGAACCCATTCACCAGACCACATAGAATACCGAGCAGTAGCCCGGCAGCCACGCCAATCCACAGGCTTTCGGTCATATTAATGACCACGGCTGTAGTGACCCCGGCGCAGGCAATCACGGAGGCAACGGACAGGTCAAAGTCACCGGATGCCAGGCAAAACAGCATCCCGCACGCGACCATACCCGACATCGATACCGCCAGCCCCAGCCCCTTCATGTTGATGAAAGTGGCAAAGTTAGGCACAAAGAGGGAACAAACCAGGAACAGCGCGGCGAACACGACCAGCATCCCGTATTGATCCCAAATGCGACCAAGATTTAGCGCCGACTTTGCAGCACCTGAACCCGATGTTGAAACGGAAGACATCATTCTCTCCTTATTCAGGCTACAGCCTGGCTAACTT
Source organism: Citrobacter sp. Cb028 (assembly GCF_030336705.1). Lineage (NCBI taxonomy): Bacteria > Pseudomonadati > Pseudomonadota > Gammaproteobacteria > Enterobacterales > Enterobacteriaceae > Citrobacter > Citrobacter sp. Cb028. The sequence goes on from NZ_JAOWCZ010000034.1 coordinate 1,829,392, forward strand.
TTGGCATAGCAAGGCTTAACGCCTGGCGCTCATCCGCCTGTTCATGAAGTAACTCACCGGCAATTTCGCCTTCTCTCATCACCACGATACGGTCGGCGACACCGAGCACTTCAGGCAGATCGCTGGAAGCAAACAGCACGGCCACGCCGCGCGCCGCGAGGGCATAAATCACGTTATAAATTTCATGCTTGGCACCCACATCAATACCGCGTGTAGGTTCGTCCAGCAAAATCACTTTCATCTCTTCCGATAACCAACGGCCGAGAATAGCCTTCTGTTGATTACCGCCGGAGAGGTTCATAATCAGTTGCTCCGCGCCCGGCGTTTTAATATTGAGTGAGCGAATATGGTGATCAGCATTGGTCTCTTCCCAGCCGTTGTTGATCACGCATCCGCCCAGAACATGTTTACGACGGGCACTGATGTTGATGTTGTTACGCACCGAATGGACCGGAATGATCCCTTCAGCCTTGCGATCTTCCGGGCACAGCATCATCCCCGCTTCAATGGCGTGGCTCGGTTTACGGATATCAATAGGCTGTTCATCAATAAACACCTGGCCTGCCGTGATACGCGTGCCGCCAAACAGACCTTTCATTAATTCGCTACGTCCGGCGCCCACCAGTCCAAACAATCCGACAATTTCACCACTGCGCACCGATAAACTGATCGGGGTACGCACGCCTGGGGCTTTGACGTCATGCAAACGCAGGCGCTCTGCACCATAAGGTCTGGATTTCCAGCCATAAATATCACCGAGGTCGCGCCCGACCATCGCCTGTACCAGCGCGTCGTGATCGACCTGCTGCATATCCGTGAACGTTTTGACGTAATGACCATCTTTAAACACGGTGATGGCATCGCTAAGGGCAAAGATCTCCTCCATACGGTGCGAAACGTACAGGATGATGCGCCCTTCGTTGCGTAGCTCACGGATGACGCGAAACAGATTCTCAATCTCGCGCGCTGAAAGGGAGCTGGTCGGTTCATCAAACGCGATAATTTTGGCGTTGCGCGCCAGCGCTTTCGCAATCTCCACCATCTGCCATTGACCAATGGAGAGGTATTTCAACGGCGTATCGGGATCGATATCCATGCCCAGATGCTTGAGCTGAAGCCCCGCTTCATAGTTCAGCAGCGAGCGGTTCACAATTCCGCCTTTGTGCGGCATCTGCCCTAAATAAATATTCTCGGCAACGGTCATTTCCGGGACGAGATGCAGCTCCTGGTAAATAATGGCAACACCGGCGTTCAGCGCGGCATTGGTGTCCGCAAACGAAACCTCTTGTCCACGGATCGCCAAAGATCCCGTCGTTGGCGCATAGTTGCCGCTGAGAATTTTTAATAATGTTGATTTCCCGGCGCCATTTTCGCCCATCAGCGCATGCACCTGACCGGCATAGCAGTCGAAACTGATATCCGTGAGCGCTTTAACGCCGGGGAACGTTTTGCCAATGCCGCGAAATGAGAGATACGGGGTAGACTGTTGCATAACGTCTCCGTGAGTCAGATCTTTATGCCGGATAGCGGCTTTGCCTTATCCGGCCTACTGAGTACGCAATTCGTAGGCCGGATAAGACGCGTTGGCGTCGCATCCGGCATTTGTGTTATTTACCGCCTAAGCCTTTCTTCGCCAGTTCTTCTTTAAAGTTATCGCGGGTAATCAGCACCACATCCGTCACTTCAGTAAACGCCGGTGGCTCTGCCCCTTTCGTTACCCAGTTGTAGAGCATCTCACTTGATTTGTAGCCGTGAACGTCCGGGCTTGGCAGGAGTGAACCGTAGAACCCGGTCGCTTCGCCTTTGGAGAGTTCGCTCACGGCATCAACGCCGTTGATGCCGATACCAATCACATTCGGCGCTTTGAAGCCCTGCCCTTCGGTCGCACGTACGCCGCCCAGCACGGTGTTGTCGTTCATGCCGACAATCAGCCAGTGTTTGACTTCAGGGTGCTGAACCAGCATGGAGTTAGCGGCATCGAATGCCCCGGGGATATCATTCGATTTAGTGGGGACCTGGTAGATCTGTTTTTCCGGGAAGCCAGCGGCTTTAAGTGCTTCCATTGAACCCGATGTACGGCGACGCGCGGTATCGAGTTCATTCGCGGTAATGGCCATTACGGCTGTGGATTTCACATCCCAACCGCGCTTTTGCATCTCCTTATACAGCTCCTGGCCCTGGCGCTCACCAATTTTGGTTGCAGCCATCATCACCAGCGGCACGGTATCCATCGGCTTACCTTTGGCGTTAGCAAACTGGTCATCGACGGCAATGACTTTCATATCGTAGCCACGCGCCTTGGCCATAATGGCAGGCCCGAGTTTGGGGTCCGGCGTACAAATCACAAACCCTTTTGCGCCACTTGCAGCCAGGCTGTCGATGGCGTTAAGGGTCTTCTCACCATCCGGGACGGCAATTTTAATCACCTCAAAGCCAAGGTCTTTACCGGCTTTATCGGCAAATTTCCATTCAGTCTGGAACCACGGTTCTTCCGGTTGTTTGACCAGGAAACCGAGCTTCATGGATTCAGCGATAGCGGATTGTGACATAATGGCAGCCAGACCGATGGCAGCCAGCGCTTTAGTGAATTTGTGCATGGTTAACTCCAGCTTTAACGTTCTTTTATGTAGGGTAAAATCAGACGATTTTTTGTAATTCGGACGTAAAACAAGGCATTACCTTTTAGTGATAAGATCAATGCCAGTGCTGAGAGTAGTTTTAGCGGGAAATTGATTCTCCATAAGAGAGCGGCATCACACCACAGAATTACAGTAATTGCGTACATAAATTCAGCGGGAAATGACATAAAAAAACGCGGTTTTGTCGACGGGAAAAAAGAGGGATAGCAGATTAATCCATAACATCAGCTAACGAATCCTTGTTCCCGAATACCGAAGCATTCGGGAACATGATTACCATCGGTAATAAATGTGGTCAGCGTGATCGCGAACCGGAATGTCATCTCCCAGCAGGCGCGCCGCAAGCGTCAACGCAAAATCGAAAATATGCCCTAACCCTTTGCCGCTAATCAGATTGCCATCTTCAACAACCGGCGCATCGATATATTCCCCATCCGTGACGTTTTGCCACAGATCTCCTGAGCAAACATAGCGACGCCCCTTCAGCAGACCGTTGCCGCCCAACACGCGCGCGGCCGCAGAACATACAGGGCAAATGAGCTTTCCTGCCTGATCATGACGAGATACAAACTGGATGACCGCCTCACTGGCGGCAAGATTAACGCTGCCCTGCGGCCCGCCTGGCAATACGACGGCATCGTAGAGATACGTCTGGCGCGCGGCCAACGTGCTATCCATCACCATCGGTACGTCATGATAACTCACCACCGCACGTGACTCTGCGCAGGCCAGGGTTTCGACTTCGATATTCAGGCGACGCAGAATATCCAGGGTAACAATCGCCTCCGCCTCTTCAAAACCGGGTGCCAGCAGCACCGCAACCTTCTTCATATGTAACTCCTTGCTTAATCCACATAAACGAAAAAATTAATGACGACCAGTGCAGACTGTTAAATTTCTCAATTTGATTAAAACTGATCTGGCGCAAAAAATTAGCCATCAGATAATTTGTACTAATCCATCCCGATCGTGAAATTGCCTTTCAACTTGGGCAGATAATCATCAGATGCCAGACAATACCTTATTGTGGAATTTAATTTTGTGATATGAAACACCATTTCATTATCATGAAAATCATTTAATGACATAAATTTCAACCCCTTACATTCATGTCATCTATATGCCAAAACAGCAGAAGCATGAATACTGTTATGACAATATGTAAAAAAACATAAATACGCAGATTTGAGGATTTTCTTATACCAGGGCAAGCGTTATGCTGAATCTCGATCGGAGTGAATATAATTCGTGATCACTAAAGGACCGGCGGAACGGATTTATTCTGCTAACAGTTTTAATTGTACGTAGAGGAGAAGTGCAGCGGCAGCCCGCTGTACTGGCGTGAGTAACGTACATCCCCCTTTCTGGAAATAAGGATATTGATATGGCTGCAGTTGGAATTGTTCATAAACTCAATACACAAATGAATCTCGAGTTCTACGCCTCGAATCTTTACCTGCATCTCAGCGAATGGTGCTACGAGCATAGCCTGACAGGTACAGCCACGTTTCTACGCACGCAGGCGCAAGGTAACGTGACTCAAATGATGCGTATGTTCAATTTTATGAAAAGTGCTGGGGCTAATCCCATCGTCAAGGCCATGGATGTGCCGGGTGATGAACTGAGTTCCCTTGAAGAATTGTTTCAGAAAACGTTGGATGAATATCAACAGCGCTCGAGTAAGCTCTCGCGTTTAACCAATGAAGCTGAAGCATTAAACGATGCGCCAACCATTGATTTTCTTCACGATCTGGAAAAAGAGCAGCAGCAGGATGGCGTGCTGTTACAGACGATTCTTGATGAAGTCCGCAGCGCCAAACGCGCGGGGTTGTGCATGGCGCAAACCGATAAGCACTTGCTCAACGTCGTTAACTACCAGCATCACTAATCTTCAGTTTTCATCGCGTTAATGCCGGATAACGATGCTGCGCACCTTATCCGGTCAACCTCTGATTTTCCCTGGCACGCGCCTCCCATTCTGCGAGGCGCAAAAAAACCTTTCTAAAACCTGAAACAACGGTTTATTTTAGTGGGATTCATTCTGCGGCGTGAATTTCAACTCGATCAAGGCAACCGCTTTTTGTATTGCGCGCATAGTGACCGGATCGGCCCCTGCAGGATGGCTGGAAAAATCGATGTTTTTCAGTTGGCTGGACATTTTTTCCCGAACCTCTACCGGGGCAATAACATCAAGAACATCCAGAATTTGCTTGATAACCAGCTGACAGGCAACAACGTCCGAGAGCAGTTCCTGATCGGCATTCAATGTTTGGGACATAGTGAGCTCCTTATAAAAAGGTCGTCATAGTACCTATTCAGCGATCGAAACGATAGCCGCGCACACATTACAAATGCGCTGAAAATAAAAAAGATCCAGTCAGTTTCTTTTGAGATGGCAAGCACAACATGAGTGAACAGTTAGCGGTTGAGAACCAACGCGGTCTTTCCCCGGCAGCATTACTTGTTGCCGGGGCTTTCTTTATGGAATTTATTGACGGCACGGTGATTGCCACAGCCCTACCCGACATGGCCAAAAGCTTTGGCGTACAGGCGGTAGACCTGAACATTGGTATCAGCGCCTACTTGATTACCCTCGCGGTGCTTATCCCCGCCAGCAGCTGGATTGCGGATCGCTTCGGTGCCCGAAAAGTGTTTACCCTGGCGCTGGCGATTTTTACTCTCGCTTCGGTTTTATGCGGTTTGTCCGAAAGCCTTGAGAGCTTTGTAGCAATGCGAATTTTACAGGGTGTGGGTGGCGCGCTAATGGTTCCTGTTGGCCGTCTCGCGGTACTGCGCACCACGCCTAAACATCAGTTGATCACCGCCATTGCGACCCTGACCTGGCCCGCGTTAGTCGCGCCTATCATCGGGCCACCGCTTGGAGGATTCATTACCAGCTATGCTAACTGGCGTTGGATCTTCTTTATTAACGTACCGCTGGGAGTTTTGGCGATCGTGCTGGCGCTACGTTTTATCCCGGATATTCATGACGACGAGCGCCGTCCATTTGATATAGCGGGTTTTATCGCGACCTCTGTTGCGATGGTTAGCCTGGTGTATGCCATGGAGTTACTGGGAACCCAGCAGCCGCAGGGCTGGCTAACCGCCGGGCTGCTGGCGCTAGGAACCGTGACCTTTCTGTTTGCCCTGCATCATTTTCGTCGCACTACCTGGCCGATGATTCGTCTTGATGCCATGAGCGTCCCTACTTTTCGCGTCACCCTGTACGGCGGATCACTATTTCGTGCATCTATTAGCGCTGTACCATTTCTGCTGCCGTTAATGTTCCAGGTCGGTTTTGGCATGAACGCTTTTCACGCGGGTTCGCTGGTTCTGGCGGTGTTTGTGGGCAATCTGACGATAAAACCTGCCACCACGCCGTTGATACGCTGGCTGGGCTTTAAGAAACTGCTGTTAATCAACGGTGCGCTAAACGTCCTGGCGCTGTTGGCTTGTGCATTAATTACGCCGCAGACCCCGGTGTGGGTTATTTTGTTGGTGTTGTATCTGGGCGGCGTGTTCCGCTCAATTCAGTTTACCGGCATCAGCACGCTTGCCTTTGCGGACGTCCCCGGACCACAAATGAGCTACGCCAATACGCTGTTCAGTACGGCAACACAATTAGCGGTAGGCTTGGGCATTTCGTTGGCCGCTATCGGGATCCGTATCGGTGATGAGGTGAGTGAATGGCTGGCGTTAAGCAATATTCCGGGGATCAGTTTCCGGCTGGCCTTTGTCGCTATTGCGATTATTTGTCTGGTAGGTATGGTTGATACGCTGCGGCTTGCCCATGATGCTGGAAGCGCGGTTTCTAACAAGAGCAAATAGCCCGGCAGGAGAACACCGCCGGGCCAACAGGATTTAGCCAACTATCTCGCGTACAAACGCTTCGATCGCTTTGTCCTGGCAGTTTTCAAAGAAGCACTGCTGGAAGCGCGGACCAGATACGGCGGTTTTTACCAGTTCAGGATCGATAGCGCGCAGAGTGTCCAGATAGTTTTCTTTTACCACCGCCGCTTTCACCTGGTTCAGAATACCCGCGTTACGCACCTGCGGCTCTTTACGCTCTGGTGGATACCCTTCGCCGTTACGACCAGTGAATGCTTTTTCAAACATATAGCGCACATTCAGCTCAGCACCCCAGCCAAAACCTTTGGCGAATGCCAGAGAAAGCGCATTCCCGTTGTTGATCTGAGAGAACAAGAATGCGTCTGCCGGATCGAGACAGTAACCGCACACCACGCCCGGATGTATATTCAGTGACATCATTGCCCCCTGGCCCGTACCGCACCCCGTGACCACAAAATCCACGGCTTTGGAATTGAGCAGGATGCTGGCCATAATCCCTAAATGGATGTAGGTCAAATGATGGTCATTTTCGTCGCTCATCCCGACGTTATACACTGGAAAACCTTTCTCATCCGCAACGGCTTTAAGCTCGTTATGAATGATGGCATTTTTGCTTGCCTGGCTGTTTTCCATCATCAATGCAATTTTCATTCTGTAATCTCCTGAATGCGCTGCGGAGGCCCGCTGAAAGTCATAACATTCAGGCCACATTACTATTTTGCAAACTCACTTTCAAATTTAATGAAATTTTGTTTTATAAAATAATGAGGTGCTCACATTTTTTCTGAGACAGCTCAGAATAGCCTCAATAAAATGACGTCGTTGCGATTAATCGCAGGTGATCTTCGGGCTATTCAAGCCATTGATGCGCCACCACATATGCCATGATAGCCTATCTCCGAACTTTCAGAGCGATCACATGAAGACCTTTATCCTTGCCCTTTTGCCGCTCGTGCTGACAGGATGCACTATTACTAAACAGGCGCAGGTCAGCGAAGCCAGTGCCATCACCGGCGTCGTTCGCCTGACCTACAACCAGGCCATGCTACAAACGGCGCGTACCGATAACTACGTGACCCAAGGCACAGCCACCAAAGAGTGTCAGCGCCTGGGTTATGCCAACGCCATGGCGTTTGGTCAGCCGGTATCAACCTGTAGCGTATATGCCGGTTCTCTGTGCTTAAATACCAAAATCACGCTCGCCTGGCAGTGTCACGGCGTTGCGGTATCCCAGTCGCCTGCCTTCAATTATTAATATTTTCGACCAGCACATTATTGCTGGTCTTCTGCCTTTTCATTATTTATATTCTCCGCTTAATAGCGTTAATGCGTTTTATTCCCATTCGCATTTTTAATAAATAAATTTATTATTTTACCTTTTGCAAATAATTAAATAACAAATTATAGTGACGCCACGCTAATATATAATAACGTTTGTGGAGCACAACCATGCTGAAAACAGAAATGATCGACCAACTGAATGAGCAAATGAACCTTGAATTATATTCATCTCTGCTCTACCAACAGATGAGCGCGTGGTGCAGCTATCACAGCTTTGAAGGTGCCGCCGCGTTCCTGCGCCGTCACGCCCAGGAAGAGATGACGCATATGCAGCGTCTGTTTGACTACCTGACCGATACCGGCAGCTTGCCGTGTATTAACACCGTCCCTTCCCCCTTTGCTGAATATGCGTCTCTGGACGAACTGTTCCGTGTTACTTACGAACACGAGCAGTTGATCACCCAGAAAATTAATGAGCTGGCACACGCGGCAATGACCCACCAGGATTATCCGACGTTTAATTTCCTGCAATGGTATGTTGCCGAGCAGCATGAAGAAGAGAAATTATTTAAATCTGTCATTGATAAGTTATCGCTGGCAGGGAAAAGTGGCGAAGGTCTTTATTTCATCGATAAAGAACTGGCTACGCTTGATACACAGAATTAATGTTGTGGGGTAATGAAGGCAACCCGCCATCATTACCCGCTAAAATCAGTGACGGCAGATCTTGCTTTCGTGCGTAGAGAAGCCGTCTTCTCTTGCAATAAATTTTCCCTTCGCCGCTAAAAACGCCACCAGCTCGGCTGCCGACATATCCGCCGCAGAACAGGTGTGAAAACGAGCCTGCTCGCCAAACCGTGCCGTAATCGCCGCTTCAAGGCTGGCATTTGAATACTGCTCGCCAGATTCAATCATCATGTTGAGCACTTCGTGACCGTGAATAGATTCCATACTACCTCCTCAATAAAGTCCGTAGCCTAATGTGAACGGCACGGCCTTGCTTTGCGCTAACGCAGGTTTACCCGCAGATAAATATCATTTGTGATACATCTTAACGCGCCAAACATCGTAAAGATTAATGTACATTCATTGTAACGGTGATTTGACGAAAATAGCGTTTTGCCTTAACCTGCGCCGCAGATATAACCGTTGATTATCTCTGGGACAGAGGAAAGCGTGAAAAACAGAACCCTGGGTAGTATTTTTATCGTGGCGGGAACCACGATTGGTGCCGGTATGTTGGCAATGCCGCTGGCCGCGGCAGGCGTGGGGTTTAGCGTCACGCTGGTATTGTTAGTGAGTCTTTGGGCGCTAATGTGCTACACCGCGCTGTTGCTGCTTGAAGTGTATCAACACGTACCAGCAGACACCGGGTTGGGTACGCTGGCAAAACGTTATCTTGGTCGTTACGGACAATGGGTAACGGGCTTTAGCATGATGTTTTTAATGTACGCGCTGACGGCGGCGTATATCAGTGGCGCTGGTGAGTTGCTGGCTTCCAGCATCAGCGACTGGACCGGGACAACGCTCTCCCCGACAACAGGCGTACTGCTGTTCACCTTTGTTGCCGGTGGCGTGGTTTGCGTTGGCACATCTTTGGTCGATCTGTTCAACCGCCTGTTGTTCAGTGCCAAGATAATCTTCCTGGTGGTGATGCTGGCCCTGTTAATGCCGCATATCCATAAAGTAAACCTGCTTACGTTGCCGCTTCAGCAGGGGCTGGCACTGTCTGCAATCCCAGTTATCTTCACTTCGTTCGGTTTTCACGGCAGCGTCCCCAGTATCGTCAGCTATATGAACGGTAACATCCGTAAACTGCGTTGGGTGTTTATCACCGGGAGCGCCATTCCGCTAGTCGCCTATATCTTCTGGCAACTGGCCACGCTTGGCAGTATTAACTCCTCAACGTTCATGGGGCTGTTAGCCAACCACGCTGGTTTAAACGGTTTATTACAAGCATTACGTGAAGTCGTGGCTTCGCCGCACGTCGAACTGGCGGTGCATCTGTTTGCCGACCTTGCGCTGGCAACCTCTTTCCTCGGCGTCGCACTGGGATTATTTGACTACCTGGCCGACCTCTTCCAGCGCCGCAATACCGTAGCAGGAAGAATGCAAACCGGCGTGGTGACCTTCCTGCCGCCGTTGGCATTCGCGCTGTTCTATCCGCGTGGTTTCGTCATGGCCCTGGGGTATGCGGGCGTTGCCCTGGCGGTGCTGGCGCTGCTCATTCCCTCGATGCTGGCATGGCAGAGCAGAAAAAAGAATCCACAGGCTAACTACCGCGTGGCAGGGGGTGCTCCGGCGCTGGCGCTGGTATTTTTGTGCGGCATTGTGGTGATAGCCGTACAGTTTTCTATTGCAGCAGGATTACTACCGGAAGTGGGTTAAAACAAAAGGGGCTTAACGCCCCTTTTTCTTAATGCAAACAGCACTGCTTATATTTTTTGCCGCTACCGCACGGACAAGGGTCATTGCGCCCTACCTTGGCATCCACTTTGACCGGTACTTTAATCGGCGTTTCCTGAGGATGCGCCATCCAGTAAGCATGCAGATCCAGCGCCGCCAGGCGGATGGCATCCACGCTCTCTTCGAACGCTTCTGGCGTCATTTTCTCAACGACCGCAAAGTTTTCTTCCGTACCGTGCAGCGCAATAGCCTCGAGCGCCGGTTTTAACGAGTCTGGTAACGCGGACCAGTCCGACAGCGCGACGCCGCGCATATAACCAAAACACCACTCTTCAACGATGGTCAGTTCATGCTCGTCAATTTCACGCAAACCAAACAGCGGCTCAAACTGCTCAGGATATTCATCCAGGCGATCGGCCGTATCCGCCATATGTTGAAACGCCAGGTTCATGAAACGCGTCATTTCTTTTTCGGAGGACCAGCGAGGAACATACTGCGCGCCGCCCCAAATAGCGACCAGCCACTGCTCCGGTTCAATTTCATACGGTGAACTCAGTACCGCCGTCAGTAAACCATCCAGTTCTGACACATCCAGAATAGCCTTATCCGTATTGTACTTAGTCAGTACATCATCCAGCCATTCCAGTTCGCTCTCGTTTAATGGTCCCGTTTTCATAACGCTTTTCCTTAGTCAAAAAATCTTGCCTGTGATCATCCTACATGGCTGGAGGGATAACAGATATAAATGGGCATATGCGGCTTACAGCAGCCGCCTGTTCAGGTTAACAGGAAAAGAGGGGAATTCCGGTAGTTAACGCACAAAAGAGAACACTAAGCCGCCGGGCATCATACCGGGAAAACACAATAAAACCACCCGCAGGTGGTTTACTGTTGTTCAATACGGTTGAGCGTTGCGGTATAGCCCGTTTTCGCTACTGCGTTAAGTAGAGTATCGGTTGGGAAACCTTCTGGCACGATGGCTTCTGCCTGCCGGGTTTTGAGAGAGGATTTTGCTTTAATCACGCCGTCGGTTTCACGTAGCGCCTGATTGACCGAAATAACGCATAACGAGCAGGTCATATTTTGTATATCCAGCACCACTTTTTGATTGGCCGCCTGAGCCCACAGCGGCAACAGCAAGCATGCAACTAACGCGAAGATCTTCATTCAAATACCTCATAAAACCAGGCAACAAGCGTTGGGTAAAATAGCACCGGCAAAATCAATGCCAGCGCGCACCAGTAGAGAACGCGCGCTTGCTTCAGAGTTAACCACCCGGAGCACCACAACCGTTTGGAAAAATAGAGCCGCCAGAAGACACGCAGTAATAATCCCAGGGACAGCAGTACCAGAGGAGTTCGCAAAAACTCAAACCGGGTGAAAACGGCGAAGCTCGCCGCCGAAATACCAAACAGCAGGTAAAGTAGCGGTCCAACACAGCATAAGCCAGCGGTGACGGCGGCGGCCGCAGCCGTCAACAGGGTAAGCCCCGCACCTTTAGCGTTGTTCTGTGGCGACATAGCTGTAGGAGAACGCTTTAGGATCATAAAAATTGATCGGGTCACCATCGACTTCAGCGTAAGGATAACCAAAGTTATTCATGGCCCCCTGCTCCGTTGCCGGATACAACTCGAAATCACGCCCATAGTTGAATCCAACCCAGTTCATTTCCCAGTTACCAAACAGGTAAGCGTTAACCGCCTGGACATCGGCATCCTGATGCGTTTTTTTCTCTGCCAGACGCATTTTGGTCACGTCAGCAGGATCGCACGGTACCCAACCGTAACCTGCCAGATAGAACTCAGCGCGGCAGTGTTGACCGCCGCTCACATTGGCAACGCCTGCACTGTCGGCTGTGCCAAAAGCACTTTTCGAGTAACGTTCGAGCTTATTGGCCTTGCCCAGACGGATGCCAAACAGTTCGCGCGCCGGAATACCGCTGGCTCGCGCCAGAGCAACAAAAACGGAGCTCATGTCGGTGCATTTTCCTTTGAGCTTACCGCTTTTTAATATCTCCGCCACATCCCCCGTGCCGCAGCCAATAACGTCGTTGTCACGCTCCATATGGCTGCTGACCCATTCGTAAATCAGGCGCGCTTTTTTCAGCGGATCCTGCTCATTACCGGTGATTTTACGCGCGGTTTCCAGGACCAGTCCATCAACTGGGGTATGTGCCGTCGGCAACAGATACGGTTTTACATCCAGCGGATAAATAATCTTCTCAGGTGCCTGCCAGTTTTTCAGCGCGTCCTGCTTCAGCGGTTCCCAGTCGGCGGTTTCAATGTCGATATCAACGTTAACCAACAATTCACCCTGCGAGTCAGCCCAGGTGGCAAACAGCGTTTTCGCGCCGTAGGTATTATTGGTGGTGACGTACGCCTGCTTATAGTTTCCGCTAAAGGCAAGCGCCGTCATTTGTTGAAACGCGGTATCCACCGGTAGCGGGATCCACAGTTTCACCACGCCGCTCGATCCCTTAGGAGGATTGAGTTTATACGTTTGGGATAAGACAAAGCGTCGACGAGCTATTGGCGCAACGGATGGCTCAGCGGCACGTACCGTCTGGCTAATGACTGCAGGGCCGACTAATCCGGCGGCGGAAAGGAGAACGCTATTTTTGAGAAACTGACGACGTTGCATTGCTGTCTGTCCAGGTTGTAAGAGTTGAGCTACGGCTAAAGGGGAAACCGTACGCGATCATCACAGCAGACAGAGGCTGGCATAAAAAGGCGAGTCGATGGAGATTATTCATCAATAACAGACCTGTTAACTGTGAATGAAGTGAGAAACTGCAAGGTCGCTATTAAGCCATTTACAGCCAAAAAAGTACAGCAGCGGAGATACGTTCAGACTATATACACAGTCGTTGCCAGTTTGCGGGCTAACCCTCTTGCCCCCTCGCGCATGACCGTGTTGTGATTCCAGCGAAATACAGGTGCTGCCAGCGGGGCAAGATAATTCATCCAGCGGATCGTGGTACGCACATTCCAGTCATATCTGACAATAGTCGCTGTACCATTGGCAGTAAAAGACCATACCCCTCGCCCTTCCACCGCGCCGCTGGCTTGTCCTTCAAGCAGTGTGCAAGGCCGTATTTTCAACACATTGATATCAAAGGTTAAGCGATAAGGAAGCGCCCCTTTCCAGGTATAACGATGCAACGCCCCAATACCCCGTAAATCCCCTTTCCTTATCTCAACGATGCGTTCCAGACTTCCCCACCATTCAGGCCACCTGTCCGGATGGGAAAAAACATCCCATACCTCCTGAATTGAAGCCTCAACCCGCCAGACTGTGGAAAACTGATAGTCAGCCATAGTGCAGGCTCCCTCAAGGCGTGAAAAAATTGACGGGGAAACGGGTGTTGATAACCATAGCATCCAGCAGAACAGTTTCTAATCGCTGCCCATCTGGCGCATAGCTGATCACTTTGGCAGGGAGTCCGTGATAATTATCCAGCCAGATGTCGTAGCGGTGAACGCAACTCGCGGAGAAAATGAGACGCGCATAACCGCCCCCTGTATCGGTACTATCTGCAAACTGGAGTCATCAGCTGTCGACTGTTTTTATTATAGTTCTTAATTGCGCAGCACTCCTCTCCCGCCCCCTCAGACTCCGTACAGGCAACAGGCTTAAACTGTTCATTTTCTATTCAGATGAGATGACGACATAAGACTATACTTTAATAGCCATACTTTTAATGGGTATTAATCATGAAACTGCCACCGGTATTGTCATGCGCCGTCCTCGTATTGCTGCTGGCGTCATCGTCCGCCGCAGCCAGCGCGTTACAAAACCAGGCCGCAAGAGAGCAAGAGTTAAGCGCGGCACTTCTTGCAGGAAATAGCGTCATCATCATTGGCGGGACGGATGATTTCGCTTTCACATTCAGGGCACATAACCAAATCCACAGACATTTGGCGATTCAGGATGGCATAAGCGATCCCATCATGATGAATGGTTTTCAGGACCACTACTATAATCCCGCCCGGGATGGCTTTATCAACAACCCTGCCCGGGGAAGGTTTATGTTTAATGCACCGATTCGTCGATAGATTGATTGGCAATGGGGAGTGTGTAGCGGGCGGCTTAACGTATCTGGCAGGCTTACTTGACGCAAAATACCTATGGTTCGTCAAAAGCCGGCACAAAAAAACCACCCGTAGGTGGTTTCGCGACACTGCTTATTGCTTTGATTGTTCTATGAGGGTTATCAGCCAAGAGCAGATCCCGGTATGAAGTTAAACAGGCTCCCGATAATATTAAGCGGAAAGATTACTTAACCCGTTTCCCTGTTTCGTCAATGACCTTTTCGCCATCCTCTTTGGTAAAAGAGCCTTTCTGACCTTCAGGTAAAATATCCAGCACAATTTCTGAGGGACGACAAAGACGCGTACCAAGCGGCGTCACTACAATCGGTCGATTAATCAGGATCGGATGCTGAATCATAAAATCGATCAACTGCTCATCAGAAAACTTATCTTCATCAAGACCCAGTTGCTCATAAGGTTCAACGTTCTTACGCAGCAATGCGCGTAATGAAATGCCCATATCTGAAATCAGTTTGGTCAGTTCATCACGAGCCGGGGGCGTATCGAGATAATAAATAATAGTTGGTTCGTTACCGCTGTTACGGATCATCTCCAGCGTGTTACGTGAGGTGCCACAGGCCGGGTTGTGATAGATGGTAATGTTGCTCATATCAGTATCTCATTACAAAGTGACAGAGAGCCGCCACGCCAGCGCGGCCAGAGTGACGAACAGCACGGGCAGAGTCATGATAATGCCGGTGCGGAAGTAATATCCCCAGGTGATGGTCATATTTTTCTGTGCCAACACATGAAGCCACAGCAGAGTTGCCAGACTGCCTATCGGGGTGATTTTAGGCCCTAAATCGCAGCCAATCACATTGGCATAAATCATCGCCTCTTTGACGACGCCGGTCGCAGCACTCCCGTCAATGGACAATGCACCAATCAGCACCGTCGGCATATTGTTCATCACAGACGACAGGAAGGCAGTCAGGAAGCCGGTACCGAACGTGGCAGCCCATAAACCTTTGTCTGCCAGCATATTGAGTACAGCAGAAAGATACTCGGTGAGTCCTGCATTACGCAGGCCGTAGACGACCATATACATACCCAGCGAGAAAATCACGATCTGCCAGGGCGCCCCGCGCAGCACTTTCCCGGTATTAATGGCGTGGCCACGCTTGGCTACCACGAACAGCACCGCAGCCCCAACTGCTGCTATCGCGCTTACTGGGATCCCCAGCGGCTCCAGAACAAAGAAACCGACCAGCAGGAACAGCAGAACAATCCAGCCCGCCCTGAACGTCGCCGGATCTTTAATCGCACTGGCAGGCATCTTGAGCAGTGAAACGTCATATCTGGCCGGGATATCGCGGCGGAAGAAGAGATGGAGCATGACCAGCGTGGCAGCAATGGCCGCCAGGTTCACAGGGACCATCACGGAGGCATACTGTGTAAAGCCCAGGCCGAAGAAATCCGCCGAGACAATATTGACCAGGTTAGAGACAATCAGCGGCAGGCTGGCAGTATCTGCGATAAATCCTGCAGCCATGACAAAGGCCAGCGTCGTCGCCTGGCTGAACCCCAGGGCGAGCAGCATCGCAATCACAATCGGCGTCAGTATCAGTGCAGCACCGTCGTTAGCAAACAGCGCAGCAACAGCAGCGCCAAGCAGTATTATCCAGGTAAACAGCAGGCGACCACGCCCGTTACCCCAGCGGGAGACATGCAGCGCGGCCCATTCAAAGAAACCGGACTCATCGAGGAGCAGGCTGATGATAATCACCGCGATGAATGCCGCTGTTGCGTTCCAGACGATATTCCAGACTACGGGAATATCATCAATGTGGATGACCCCCGTCCCCAGTGCCAGTAAGGCTCCGATACTTGCGCTCCAGCCAATGCTGAGACCTCTGGGCTGCCAGATGACCAGGACCAGCGTCAGTATAAAAATACTCCCTGCCAAAAGCATTTTAGATTCCTTTATATATGATTATGTGTATGTGAAAAATTCTCTCAACAGGATGTGCAGGCTGATTTTTTCAGCCATTCGCCCACATCTTTCCTCAGACACTGCCAGGACGTCGTGATCGTCTCAGCGGCCCACGCAGGCATGTGGGGAGACAGACGGTAGTGAATCCATTTGCCTTCCCGGCGGTCAAGCACCAGTTCCGCTTCTCGCAGAATAGCCATGTGGCGAGAAATTTTAGGCTGTGATTCAGAGGTCGCCGCGCATATATCGCACACGCACAGTTCGCCGGATTCCCGGAGAAGCATAACAATGGCGAGACGGGTTTCATCCGACAGGATTTTAAAAAGCTGAACTGGCTGTAGCATTTTTTACTCCGTTCCCTTTAGAATACATATATGATAAATCATATGTGTTTATTTTGAAATCACAGAACTTCCCGAAGGAGTAGAAAATGGAACACTTTCCTGCACTGAATGCTGATTGCTTCGATCAGCAGATTGCTGAACGCCTGCAGCTCCAGGAGCCGCCACGCATACTGATCCTGTATGGCTCGGTAAGAGAGCGCTCTTACAGTCGTTTCGCCGCAGAAGAAGCGGGACGCCTGCTGACGGCGATGGGAGCGGAAGTAAGACTGTTTAACCCCTCAGGTTTACCCCTGCCGGATGATGCCCCAGATACGCACCCAAAAGTCACCGAGCTGCGCGAGCTGGTCAGATGGTGTGATGGGATGGTGTGGAGTTCCCCGGAGCGGCATGGGGCAATGAGTGCGGTGATGAAGGCACAGATCGACTGGATACCCTTAAGCGAAGGGGCCGTTCGCCCTTCACAGGGTAAAACACTGGCGGTGATGCAGGTCTGCGGCGGGTCGCAATCTTTTAACGCCGTGAACCAGATGCGTATCCTTGGGCGCTGGATGAGGATGTTCACGATCCCTAACCAGTCCTCAGTAGCCAAAGCCTGGCAAGAATTCGATGAGAACGGGCGAATGAAACCTTCGTCCTGGTATGATCGTATCGTCGATGTCGCCGAGGAGTTGTTTAAAATCACGCTGCTGCTCAAGGGGCAAACCGATTACCTTGCCGATCGCTTCAGCGAACGAAAAGAGAGCCATCAGGAGCTTTCATCCCGCGTCAATCAGGCAAAAATATAGCGTCCTTTTTTCCTGAGCTCACAAACGTCCGCTTTTTGCTGGGCGTTCAACCACTGGATGCAACAATGTTAATTCTTTGCTGGCTGCGAACCGATAAGCCAGCTCCTTTTGGAAAATACTGTCTGAGCAATCTTTTCGTATTTTTATTTGAACCACGCAGCCAGGAAGATTGAGGATTACAGAATTAAATTTGGGAAGCCGCCCTTATCATCAGGCTCTTTGCGATACCTTTTCTTTATATTTACATATCCAAAACATCATAAAGTTAAGATTTTTTGGACAAATTAGGGTATGGTTGAAGTTCATCCACTCAAGGAAAAGCCTATGTCAGAACGTAAAGACTCTAAATCACGCCGCAACTATCTTGTCAAATGCACCTGCCCAAACTGTACCCAACAATCTGAACACAGTTTTTCAAGAGTACAAAAAGGTTCTCTTTTAATCTGTCCTCATTGCAATAAAGTATTCCAGACAAACCAAAAAGAAGCAGCCTGAATCCGTTTTAGACTCTATTTCTGGAACAGAATCACCACCTCTGTATTTTAATATTTATCAAGCTACAGATAACAGAAAACCCGCTGGCTGCGGGTTTAGTATTTTCATATTTAAAAATAAAAAATATGGTGATATCTGGGAAAAGCTATCCCCTTGCGTACGTTGCCGTACAAAGCAAGCGGTTAGACTTTTTGTGCAGTGAACCTACACGTACTCACAATGGTCAGCATACTTTCTCATGCAAAAGAGAGATGAAATATGCTGACCGTTGCCCTGAATGCCGGATCAGTAACATTTCATCTCTACTGACCCAACAATACATCCATTGCTTCTGTCAGTATGTCTACTCAGGCTTTAGCCTTCTTCGTTATCGCATACAGACAAAAAAAGGATTTACTCTGTAATAACTACATTGCCAGCAACCGGACCTTTAGTACCATTCTCAATGGAGTAAGAGACTTTTTGCCCTTCAAACAAGGTGCGGAAATTATCGCTCTGGATAGCAGAAAAATGTACAAATAAATCTTTACTACCGTCAACAGGAGAAATAAAACCGAATCCCTTATCGGCATTAAACCATTTTACTAAACCATTCATCTTTTTTGACATTTTGTATTCCTTAATTTGGCCTTCCGGCGAACATGGTTTTATTACAGAAACTACTTAGTGCTTAGTGGGGAGACTCAAAGAAGGGATAAATATAAAACACCTGAAATGAGAACTGCTTTAGTAAACTACTTTGTATTTTGTCTGTTCTTCAAACCGACGCGACCATTAACGCACGGGCGTATATAATAATCAATGTTTATTTTAGCTATCCAGATCTCACGATAGCTGAAAAATATTTCTGGCATTATCCAGGGGTATGTGTATAGTGCAACACGTTATTAGCTTTAAGGAATTTTTTTGTCTCGTAAAATGACAGGAATTGTCAAAGCCTTTGACTGCAAGAGCGGTAAAGGCCTTATCTCCCCCTCCGATGGTCGCAAAGATGTACAGCTTCACATTTCAGCCTTAAGTCTCCGTGACTCAGAAGTACTCATCCCCGGATTACGCGTTGAGTTTTGTCGAATAAATGGTCTTCGAGGCCCCTCGGCTGCGAACGTTTATCTCTCATGACCTGTAGCCGCCCCTCCTGACTTCTGGAATCATAAAAGAGAATTTCAAAACAGGGAGAGTTTCATATGTATCAGAAAATCTATCTCAACGACTGGCTGACGGGCCTTAAGAGCTCATGCTGCACGCTGATAGTAACTCTGCTTGTTTTCATCTAACCTGTTAGTTCAAGACCGGTAAGAGTTGCAATAGCGTTGGCGTATCTATGTTGAGCCCGTCAGGGTGATATGCTTGCGTTACACCCCAAATGCCTGTGATGTACATAGGATGAAAGCCAAGGGATTTCTGAGCTTGAAGGTTCGCTGAGCGAGAAGCGAGAAATTTCAGGCACAAAAAAACCACCCGTAGGTGGTTTCACGACACTGCTTATTGCTTTGATTATTCTTTTCTTTCCCATGGTACCCGGAGTGGGACTTGAACCCACACAGCGCGAACGCCGAGGGATTTTAAATCCCTTGTGTCTACCGATTCCACCATCCGGGCTCGGGAAGAAATTGGAGGCGCGTTCCGGAGTCGAACCGGACTAGACGGATTTGCAATCCGCTACATAACCGCTTTGCTAACGCGCCGAAATCTTCTGGCTTTTCAGCCGACATCCGCTATTGCCGATGTCTTTAATTTGGAGCGGGAAACGAGACTCGAACTCGCGACCCCGACCTTGGCAAGGTCGTGCTCTACCAACTGAGCTATTCCCGCATCACCAAGTAACTTTGTTAATCACTTGATTTTGTTATCGTCTGGCAATCAGTGCTGCCGTTCGATGCGTTGCATTCTACTTACCTGACGCAATGAGTCAACGATATTTTTCACCACTGACGATCGTTTGCTGAAATTTGCGCCGAAACGATCACTGTTCAAGCAAATCTCCCCACGCAGCGCTCAAATACTGGAACATTGACCACAACGTCAGTATCGCGGCGACGAAGAAAAGTGCGATCCCGGCGTACTCTACCCAAATATTTGGACGCCACAGCAGCCATGCGAGCGCGGCCATTTGCGAAGTGGTTTTCACTTTGCCGATCCAGGACACCGCCACACTGCTACGTTTACCCAGTTCAGCCATCCACTCACGCAGCGCAGAGATAATAATTTCACGCGCAATCATCGTGGCGGCAGGAAGCGTTACCCACCAGCTGTGATAGTGCTCGGTCACCAGCACCATCGCGATAGCCACCAGTACCTTATCAGCCACCGGATCGAGGAAGGCGCCAAAACGCGTGCTTTGGTTCCAGCGACGCGCCAGATAGCCGTCAAACCAGTCGGTGACCGCCGCAATACAGAAGATCAGCGCACAAACGAAGGGAGCCCAGGTGAATGGCAGATAAAAAGCCAATACAAAGAATGGGATCAGGATGACGCGAAACAGCGTGAGCAACGTAGGGATATTAAATTGCATATGACGGATAACTATCTGTTGTCAGTAAAATTACCCCTATGTTGCTACAGAGGGCCTAATGTTTCAACGAGTAGAAGATCTTTTCTGCCAGAGCTTGCGAAATACCCGGCACTTTTGCAATTTCTTCAATACTCGCGTTACGAAGACCTTGCAAACCGCCCATATATTTCAACAACATCTGCCGACGCTTCGGCCCGACACCTTCAATAGTCTCCAGCGTGCTGGTACTTTTCACCTTCGCCCGTTTTTTACGGTGCCCGCTAATTGCATGATCGTGAGATTCATCGCGGATATGCTGGATAACGTGCAATGCAGGCGAATCCGGCGGTAGGCTAAAGCCCTCACCTTCCGGCTCAAAGAACAGCGTTTCCAGGCCTGCTTTACGATCGGCCCCTTTTGCCACACCCAACAAAAGCGGGTGCTGTTTGTCCCAGGGAACGTCCAGCTCAGCAAACACGGCTTTCGCCTGCCCCAGTTGACCTTTTCCGCCGTCGATCAATATGACGTCCGGAATCTTACTTTCTTCAATCGCCTTACCGTAGCGCCGGCGGAGAACCTGACTCATTGCCGCATAATCATCACCCGGCGTAATACCCGTGATGTTATAGCGGCGATACTCGGCGCGCAGTGGTCCATTGGCATCGAATACCACGCAGGAGGCTACCGTCTGCTCGCCCATCGTGTGGCTGATATCAAAGCATTCCATGCGTTTCACTGCGGGTAACTTGAGTACTGATGCCAGCGCCGTCAGGCGTTGAGTAATGGTCGACTGCTGGGAAAGTTTTGTGGTTAACGCCACCGCCGCGTTGGTACGCGCCAGCTTCAGATACCGCGCGCGATCGCCTCGCGGTTTCGTCTGAACGTTGATCTTCCGCCCGGCCAGCTCAGACAAAGAGTCTGCCAGCAGGGTTTTATCGCTAAGATTAAAATCGAGCAGGATCTCACCGGGTAAGGTGCGCATCTGACTTCCCTGCAGATAAAACTGTCCGACAAAGGTTTCAACGACCTCGCCGAGTTCTGTTCCACCAGGTACTTTCGGGAAATAGCTACGACTGCCTAACACTTTACCCTGGCGAATAAACAGCACGTGCACACAGGCCATGCCAGCGTCAAACGCCACGCCGATGACGTCCAGATCATCTCCGGTATTAGAGACAAACTGTTTTTCGGTCACGCGGCGTACGGCCTGAATTTGGTCACGAATGCGGGCAGCCTCTTCAAACTCGAGATTCTGGCTGGCTTTTTCCATCCGGGCGATCAGCTGCGTTAATACCTGATCGTCTTTCCCGGACAGGAACAGACGAACGTAATCAACCTGCTGCGCATACTCTTCCTCACTCACCAGACCCGCCACACACGGACCGAGGCAGCGGCCAATCTGATATTGCAGACAGGGCCGCGAGCGATTGCGATAAACACTATTTTCGCACTGACGAATAGGGAAGATTTTCTGCAGCAACGCCAGCGTTTCGCGTACAGCGTAGCCGTTAGGAAACGGTCCAAAGTACTCGCCTTTGGCATGCTTGGCCCCGCGATGCATTGCCAGGCGAGGATGGGTATCGCCGCTGAGGAAAATAAAAGGATAGGATTTATCGTCGCGCAGCAAAACGTTATAACGCGGCTGATACAGCTTGATGTAGTTGTGCTCAAGCAATAACGCCTCGGTTTCGGTGTGCGTTACCGTGACATCAATCTGCTGTATTTGCGCGACCAGTGCTTCGGTCTTACGCGATGCGAGGTTTCTACGGAAGTAGCTGGAAAGCCTTTTTTTCAGGTCTTTCGCTTTCCCGACGTAGATGACCGTCCCGGCGTCATCATACATACGATAAACACCGGGCTGACTGGTCACGGTTTTCAGGAACGCTTTGGCATCAAACTGATCGGTCACTGGCTTGTTAATGTCTCCGCATTACACAGGCCATGGCGAATTGCCAGGTGAGTCAGCTCAACATCGCCGTGAATGTTTAATTTACTGAACATTCGATAGCGATAGCTGTTCACCGTTTTAGGACTAAGATTCAGTTGCTCTGAGATCTCATTGACCTTCTGACCTTTGGTGATCATCAGCATAATCTGCAACTCACGTTCAGACAAACTGGCAAACGGGGTTTCCGTTTTCTCAGGCTCAATCTGGCTAAGCGCCATCTGCTGAGCGATATCGGAGGCAATATAACGTTGGCCAGAATAAACCGAACGAATCGCACTCACGACCTCCTGGGGCGCAGCCCCCTTACTGAGATAGCCCGCGGCTCCCGCCTGCATGACTTTTGCAGGTAACGGGTTTTCGGTATGGACAGTCAGCATGATCACTTTAATATCAGCCGTTGAACGCGCAATTTTACGCGTTGCCTCAAGGCCACCAATACCGGGCATATTCATGTCCATCAGCACAACATCAACGGAATTTGAGCGGCACCATTTTACCGCATCTTCACCGCAGCACGCCTCGCCGACAACTTTAATGCCTTTTATATCTTCAAGAATGCGTCGTATCCCTGCGCGCACCAGTTCGTGGTCATCAACAAGAAAAACGTTGATCAAAGGAATATCTCCAGAATAGGGATAACGCTACCGATAGTTAATCGGTCCTATGTTAACGGGTTTTATCTCAACTTTGAAATGTAAAAATCGCCGTCTTTCGATTTTGCTCTCGTTTTTGGAAATTAGAAGGTACGACGAGTGGAAACTTTCTGTTATGGCAACCTTTTGCCACGGTTATATCTGCATAGCTGTTTCAGAATAGTGACAAAAAATTCATATTCATCCGTTGAATGCAAAATAGTCAGCTAAAGTTGTAACAATAATTAACGAGTAAAATACTCGAAATAAACAACAGATGGAGAAAATATATGCAGTGCAACATGTTGTTTATTTTAATGTCCGCGGCTTATGTTTGCGCAGAAAACAACCGCTGATATTTTTAGCCTCGCTTATGGTATACTCCGGCGCCTTAAGATTTGACATCGCACTTTTTCATTGAAACATAACGAGGAAAATAAATGAGTACGCCTGACTTTTCCACTGCTGAGAATAACCAGGAACTGGCCAACGAAGTCACCTGCCTGAAAGCCATGTTAACGCTGATGCTGCAGGCAATGGGCCAAGCCGATGCAGGGCGCGTGATTCTTAAAATGGAAAAACAGATCGCGCTGATTGAAGATCAATCACAGGCTGCGGTATTTTCCAGCACTGTTAAGCAAATTAAACAGGCCTACCGCCAGTAATAAGAACCCGGCTGACAGCGATGCTCTCAGCCGGGTTTGCGTCTGACACTCAGAACGATGATTTACTCAGATCAGCCCGGTTGCCGCGGCATAACAGGCGATCTGCGTTTTGTTGGGTGCATTAAATTTCTTTTGCATATTTTTCTGGTGAAAGTTAACGGTATTTTCAGAAATCGACAGAATTATCGCTATCTCTGAAGAGGTTTTCCCCTCTGCCGTCCATTTCAATATCTCTTTTTCCCGCTTGCTAAAGCGCATCTCTGGCGCCATGACCATGTCATCTTGCAGCCGCGTCAGTACCGACAAGCTTTCCCGCACCAGCAGTTGCATCCTGAGCTCTACCTCATCGTTTGCAAAGCGACTATTACGGACACTCGCACGCGATACCGATAAAAAACCCAACGCCCGATTAGGCAACATTAAGCATTGCGTCATCCCTTTACGTAAACCGTGATTGCGCGCGGCATCCCACAGGGGCTGTGCATCGCGAAATAAGGTATCGTTCCAGGGTAAATGCCCCTGACTGAAGTTTTCAGGCTTCAGCACCGGATCAATAGCGAAATAATTCTCGGACTGATAATGCGCCACCCATGCTTTGGGATAGGTCGTGTGAAGCGACGTTTTAGGTCGGGTAAAAGGTACGGGATGACGAACACAGAGCGCGTAAAAATCGAACTCTAAATGCTGCGTCTGTTGTTGTAATTCATTATAGACATCCTCTGCCGTCGCCATTTCCTGAAAGCGTAACAGCATACTCCGTCGCCAGGTGAAGAAATCATGACCCTGCATACTAAGTGGTAATACCCCTGAGATTGATAATCATCCAAACATATGAAACAAGCTAACACATAAATGTATTTTATATATGCAAATTATCGGTCAAATGGTCAATTACTTGAGCATTACTCAACGACGGCAGGAAGTAAAAGTATTGGGAGTTAATAATAAAGCAATAATTATAAATAGTTATGCGAACAACACTCGTCAAAAAACAATTTCGACGAGTGCTGCATGCACTATTTATTGCATCAGAAACTTTTCAAGAAACTGACGGGTTCGCGGTTGCTGTGGATGCGTGAATAAGGATTTAGCGGGCCCCTGCTCCACTATCCTTCCTTGATCCATAAATATCGCCCGATCGGCAACGTCGCGCGCAAAGCTCATTTCATGCGTCACTATCACCATGGTGCGTTTTTCCTGCGCCAACTGGCGGATGGTATTAAGTACCTCACCAACCAGTTCAGGATCAAGCGCGGAGGTCGGTTCATCAAACAGAATCACCTCGGGGCGCATCGCCAACGCCCGGGCAATAGCCACGCGCTGCTGCTGCCCGCCGGACAAACGCCGCGGATAGCTGGTTTCTTTACCAGCTAACCCGACTTTCGCCAGCAGTTCGCGCGCACGGGCTGTCGCTTCGGCTTTCGGTTCACCTTTAACAATCACCGGACCTTCAATAATGTTTTCCAGCACCGTGCGATGCGGGAACAAATTAAAGTTCTGGAACACAAAGCCCACGTGCTGGCGCAACTGACGAATCAGACCTTTCTGCTGAGTTAACGAACGCGCGGTATCAATGGTAATCTCACCCACCTTAATGGTGCCCGCCTCCGGTTGCTCCAGCAAATTAATGCTGCGCAGCAGCGTCGTTTTGCCCGAACCGCTCGGCCCGATAATCGCCACAACTTCACCGGGTTTGACGTCAAGATCGATCCCATGCAGCACCGTTTGCCCATGGAATTTTTTGACCAGGTTTCTGACTTCGATAGCACTCATTTCGGCTCTCTCTCCTGGCGATTCAGTTGCTCTTCAAAATAGTTTTGCAGTGCAGAAAGCACCGTCGCCATCACCCAATAAATCAACGAGGCTGCAAGATACATCGTGAATACCTCCAGCGTACGCGAGGTAATCAACTGCGCCTGACGGAACAGTTCCGGTACCTGAATAGTCGCGGCCAGAGAGGTGTCCTTCACCAGGCTGATAAAGCTGTTACTCAGCGGCGGGAGCGCAACCCGCGCAGCCTGCGGCAGGATTGCCCGGCGCATGGTTTGCCACCGCGTCATACCAATACTGGCACCCGCTTCCCACTGCCCTTTGTCGATGGAGGAGATTGCCGCACGCAGCGTTTCCGCAGCGTAGGCCGCCGTATTAAGCGATAAGCCAATCATCGCCGCCGGAATAGGATCAAGCTCAATACCAAACTGCGGCAGACCGTAATAGATCATGAACAGCTGGGCAATCAACGGCGTTCCGCGAAAGATAGAGATATAAAAGCGCGCCAGCCAGCGCACAGGCAGCAGCGGCGACAGACGCATCAGCGCCAGGATAAAACCCAGCACGAGACCAAAGAACATCCCACCGATACTCAGTTGCAGCGTAAAAACTGCGCCCTTGAGCAGATACGGCAGAGAATCAATCACCAGTTGGATACTTTCATGCATTAGCGTTTTTCTACCTGGTCGTTACACGTGAGGATGGTAGGCAAACAGCGCAGGCGCCCCACCAGTATGAATAAAGAGAATTGGCCCTTCATCTTTGAAGCGCTTCTGGCTAATGCCATCAATCAGACCCGCCATCGCCTTGCCGGTATACACCGGATCTAACAAAATGCCTTCCAGACGCGCCAGCAGTTTTACCGCCTCCATTCCCTCTTCGTTTGGCGTACCGTAGCCCGGCGCATAATAATCGTCCCATAACAGGATTTCCGCTGAGGCCGTCAGTTCCAGCTCCCGTGCAATATCCTGCTGCAGTGCAACAACTTTGGGCTTTTGATCCGCCACGCTGCGTGAGACGGTCACGCCGATAAGTTCGACGTCAGGCATCAATTGCTCCAGGCCCACGGCCAGTCCGGCATGGGTTCCCGCACTGCCCGAGGCCACCACTACGGAAGAGAGCGAAACGGCCCCTTCACACTGTTGGGCAATTTCCAGCGCGCTTTCCACATAGCCCAGCGCACCCAGTGCATTGGAGCCCCCAACCGGGATCACATACGGGCGGAACCCTTGCGCTTCAATCCGCGTCGCCAGATCCTGCAGCTGTGCATTCGGATCGGTCAGCGCATCGCACATTTCAATTTGCGTATTAAACAGGTCCAACAGCAGACGGTTGCCATTGGTGAGATAGTTTTCGGCAGTGGTGCCTATCGGATTTTCCAACAGCGCCACGCAGTGCAGGCCTAGCTTAGCGGCGACCGCCGCCGTCTGGCGAACATGGTTAGACTGAATCGCACCAGCGGTTATCAGCGTATCCGCGCCTTCTCGCAGCGCGTCTGCGGCCAGAAACTCCAGCTTACGCAGCTTATTGCCGCCCATAGCCATCGGCGTGACGTCATCGCGTTTAATGAAAATATCGCGCCCGAGATAATCTGAGAGGCGCGGAAGATATTCGAGTGGCGTTGGCGCGCCAATAAATTCCAGACGTGGAAAGCGCGTTAAATTATGCAGCGGCATACAGCCTCCGGTATTCGTTGTTGTGATGTTCTTTTATTATGCACGTTCAGGCGCAATGAAATAAAAAAAGGCGCTGTTAAAGGCGCCTTTTTTCATCAGATGACGATTATTTCGTCACATCTGCTCCAAACCATTTTTCAGACAGGGCTTTCAGCGAACCGTCTTTCTGCATTTCAGCAATAGCTGCATCCACCGCTTTCAGCAGATCTTCATTGCCTTTACGCAGCGCCACGCCGGACTCCTGGCGGGAGAATGCTTCACCGGTAACGGCCAGCGTATCCTTGGTTTTTTTCACCAGATCCAGCGCGGCCAGACGGTCAACCAGGATGGCGTCGATACGACCTACGCGCAGATCCTGATATTTGGTCGGGTCATCATCATAGGTACGAATATCCACGCCCTGCACGTTCTGGCGCAACCACTCTTCATAGTTGGTTCCCAGACCCACGCCGACTTTTTTACCTTTCAGATCGGCAGCAGTCTTAATAACGCCTTCATTGCCTTTCTTCACCAGCGCCTGGATACCAGAGACCGTATACGGGGTAGAGAAATCGTATTTTTTCTTACGATCATCAGAGATAGTCACCTGGTTGATGACCACGTCAATGCGTTTGGAATCAAGAGAAGCCAGCATACCGTCCCATTTGGTCGGCTTCAGCGTGGCTTTCACTCCAAGATGCTTGGCCAGTTCCTCGGCAAACTCCACTTCGAAACCGGTCAGCTTGCCGTCATCGCCCTGAAAACTAAACGGGGGATAGGTCCCTTCCAGGCCCACCAGCAGCGTGCCGCGCTCTTTAACTTTATTTAACAGACCTTCATCTGCATAAGTCTTCACGCTCATTCCGGCGACAAGTGCAACAGCCATTACACCCATCAGAGCCTGACGTCCCAGAAGTGCTAATTTCATAGTTACCCCGAATATTGTCATTAGTGACTATCATTTATGACTACAGTGTAAAGCGTTTGCCGTGATCCACAAACACGACTCTGTTACACCTTATTCGTTTTTAATATATATCAGAACTGGCTGTCCAGGAGGATTTCTGCATATGTCCCATATGCGTATGGGCTTTAAACTGCTCATACTTACGCAAGGCGATGCGGTAATTGTTGGTGCTGGTTTCCGGCAGCCACGGGGCAAGGTTTTCGTCGAGAAACCCTTCCTGCAGCAGATCGTGAGAGATATTTTGTTCGGTCAGATGATTCCCGAGGCGACGCAGGCGCACAACGTATTCGCGTACCGTGCCGTGACTCATTTCGGTCTGCTCGAATAAAAATTGCTTGAAGCCGATAATGTCAAAAAAGTCGCTCTGCTCTTTGCAGTGCAAATCACCACAAAAACGACACAGCGCCACCCACTCTTTTTTCTCCTGTTCCCACTCTGCTTCATTCAGCAACGTGTCCAGTCGGGCGATGGCGATTTTATTCACAATTTGCCCGCGGCGAACCAGCGTGATCCTGTCGAGCAACTTAAAGCAATGGGCGCAATGCGTCTGGCTGTGTTTGAAATCTTTGAGGTAGCGGCTTAGAGGCCGTCTTTTTGATTGCTGCACCGTCATGAGAACTCCTGGTAGTCAATTCGTAATGCGGCATTGTTCAGGGGTAATGGTGTACCCCTATAGCTTACCCAGCTTGGTGCGTAGACGTTTGATGGCCTGACTGTGCAACTGGCTAACCCGTGACTCCCCCACTTCCAGTACCGCGCCAATCTCTTTCAGATTCAGCTCTTCCTGGTAGTACAGCGTTAACACCAGCTTTTCGCGTTCCGGCAACGCTTCGATCGCGTCCATCACGCGCTGGCGGAGGTTACCCTCAAGTAGCTGCTGTAACGGGTTTTCCTGCTGATGTTCTTCCGTCACCAGCTCAATACTATCGCCATGCTCTTCCCGCCACTCGTCGTAGGAGAAGAGTTGGCTATTATTGGTATCAAGCAACATCTGACGATACTCTTGCACAGGAATAGCCAGACGCTCCGCCACTTCGGTTTCCGTCGCGTTACGCCCTAATTCCTGCTCCAGTTGCCCCATCGCCTGTGCCACTTCGCGAGCATTGCGCCGAACGCTACGCGGCACCCAATCCCGGCTACGTAGTTCGTCCAGCATCGCTCCACGAATACGCTGCACTGCGTAAGTGGTAAATGCCGTTCCTTGCAAAGCGTCATATCGGTCGACTGCATTCAATAACCCGATGCCGCCCGCTTGTAGCAGGTCATCCAGTTCTACGCTCGCCGGCAAACGCACCTGAAGGCGCAATGCTTCGTGACGCACCAACGGTACATAACGCTGCCACAGCGAGTGTTTATCCATTACACCTTCAGCGGTATACAGTGAATTCACGATAAACAGCCCTGCGTTAAATGAGTTATCGGCATGATTATCCGTTTCTGCAGGGGGTTCTATCGGAGGAATAAGGCTATAAAAGAAGGGTTATTTGACTTTTGTAATGCTACAAACAGAAGAAATGAAACAAAAAACCTTTAAAATCAAAAAATTAAATCGTGAAGCATCTGTGAGATACCTCACGATAATATGCTATACCAGTAAAGAGACCAGAGACAAATCATCTCCCATTCTCACATTCTCAATGTAGCGATAAAAGTTCTCTGTTAGCGCTTTGCTATGTTGGCTTGAAGAGTGAAAGCTATAGATGATGTTGATAATATCTTCCAACTGCACGGATCCATGTTCTTTCGCGTGTGCGGCGACCAGTAGTTTGATAAAATAATATTCCGCAACAATCATATACAGGCCACGAAACGGTGTTCCCGACGACATATTAGGAAAATCATTTTGCCAAAATTTATAAAGTACATAATTTTTAAGCGCACATGGCGTTTTCCCTATTTCGGGTAGAACAATACTTTTCCATACTTGTTCGACATCGGCGATTTTATCTTCTAGTGTTAGCCCGTTTTCTACAGCCAACATGCGCAGCAGGGAATCAATATATTGCGTAATTACTTTTTTCCCACGAGAAAAACACTTCGTACGGAAATAATTTTGCATTAGTACAGTCATCGACGCTTTGATACGATAATCGCCAGTAATATCACCCATCACTTCGCCGTTTTGTAGTTGCTGTACCAATTGCTCATGAACGGATTCAATCTGCCCAATCGTTGATTCATCTACAGTTTCAATTTTTTCGAGGAACAGCAGGAACTTCACCACGGCAAAAAGCGCGGGTTCAACCTCAATATCAGTCCGTCCAATTAGATCCAGACAAAACAGACTCAGTACCTTGTGCACCACCGAAAGCGGTTTCGCGGCATTGGACTTTTGTTGCAACACAATCCGCTCATTAAATTTCATCGAATCAGGTTCGCTAAGCAATAACCTGACTACTTCCGGGCATGAAATATTCAGTGACTGGTGTACATCATTTTTATAGCTACGATAAGAGCGAGGATAAATAGCACAGGTTTTACTCAGTGCTTGCGCCCCCAACCGCTTATGTACCATGCACAATTTATCATCACCAAAATATGGACAGTTGCCGGATTCAGGTGAGAATATAATTTTTCCCCAGTTGAGCGAGTCCTTTTTAACCAGTTGGACACTTTCTTTCGCAATGGTCTGGATTAATAGATCTTTATTCGTCAGATATTTTTTTACCGTTGGCTTATCAACTGCGATTTCCCACTCTTTACAGCAATGGTCGCGACACTCGCTACCCACACAATTGAACGCCGCGACAAAGGCAGGTTCAGTAATTATAATTTCTTTCATTACGTTTGCTCCGGTAAAAAAAAATCAAGGTGACTTTCGCCACCTTGATTGTACTGACTTATTTGTAAAACTATCGTCAGATTAACGCAGTAAAGAGAGCACGTTTTGCGTGGTCTGGTTAGCCTGGGCCAGAACGGAGGTACCCGCCTGTTGCAGAATTTGCGCACGAGACATGTTAGACACTTCAGTCGCGTAGTCAGAATCTTCGATACGACTACGAGCAGAAGACAGGTTGTTTACTGTATTACCCAAGTTGGTAATAGCAGATTCAAAACGGTTTTGAATCGCACCCAATGAAGAACGTTGCTTATCAACTTCGGCTAAGGCTGCATCAATAGTTTTTAGCGGATCAGTCGTTGTTGCTGTTTTTAATGTCTTGGCATTAAAAGATGCCTCATCGATAGTAAATGTTGCTTTAGTAGGGTCTGCAGTAACATCCGCACTAGCAGAGTTCAACGCGACCTGGAATACTTGACCTGCCGCTTTTTTTACATCTACACCACGAGACTGCAACGCATCAAAATCGGCCTGAGCGGAAGCATCAATTGTCACAGTAGCAAACAAGTTACCCTTATCATCTTGCTGAACAGCACCAATAGCAAGTTTACCTGCAGCCAGACCCAATTTTGCTCCTAATGCATCTTTATTTGCGTCATCAGCTTCAGCAGTAGCAACTTTTGTGGTAGCTCCCCAGATAGCCTTAGTATCGACAGCTTTCAATGTCCCCTGCGGGCCAGATACGTTGAAGCCAGACAATTTTAGAGTGCTTGCAGTCACTTCACTCAGTTTAATATCAATCGTTTCGTTGTCATTCGCACCCACCTGAATAGACAGGGTCTGGTTTTTCGACAGAACGTTTGTACCATTGAACTGAGTTTGTGCTGAAACACGATCAATTTCATCCAGACGCTGTTTGATTTCATCTTGGATTGAAGAAAGGTCGGTTGAAGAGTTTGTGCCATTCTGTGCCTGAACAGTTAGTTCACGTACACGCTGCAGGTTGTTGTTAATTTCGTTCAGAGCACCTTCAGTGGTCTGCGCGATGGAGATACCGTCGTTGGCGTTACGGGAAGCCTGAGTCAGACCTTTGATGTTCGAGGTGAAGCGGTTAGCAATCGCCTGACCAGCAGCATCGTCTTTCGCGCTGTTGATACGCAGACCAGAGGACAGACGCTCGATAGCGGAGCTCAGAGAAGACTGAGATTTATTCAGGTTATTCTGGGTCAACAGCGACAGGCTGTTTGTATTGATGACTTGTGCCATGATCTTTTCCTTATCAATTACAACTTGATGTTATTGGGCTGTTGCCCACGGTTTCTCACCGTAACCCATGTATCGGCACCTTACATTCGAACTTTAGAAAATTTTTTGTTTTCGCCATTTTTTTCTTAGCCCGTGAAATACCCTCTATATGCACCACTATTCCGCGCATTATTTTGACAAAACTATCATTAAACTTTGCGCGCAGATTGCCGATAACCCGCTTAACAATTGTTTGCAATCACAAGGAATCGGGCATGGCTTCATTTACATCATTAGGCGTAGGCTCAGGCTTACCACTGGATACGTTGCTAAACAACCTGACTATTGCTGAGAAAAAACGTCTAAATCCAATTACTCAGCAACAGACCGACAATACCGCCCGTCTGACGGCTTACGGTACGCTGAAAAGTGCGCTGGAAAAGTTCCAGACGGCCAATACCGCGTTAAATAAACCGGAGTTGTTCAGAAGCAGTAATGTGACGAGCAGTACTGAAGACCTGAAAGTCACCACCGAAGCAGGCGCGGCACCGGGTATTTATACCATCAGCGTCACGCAACTGGCACAGGCACAATCGCTGAGCACCACATCGGTGGCCTCAAACAAAGAGGCTCTGGGTGATGGCTCCGCCACGCGTACCATTAAAATTGAGCAGCCGGGCCGTAAAGAGCCGCTGGAGATTAAACTCTCCCAAGATAAGACCACGCTGGATGATATCAGCAAGGCAATTAACGATACCGATAGCGGTATCTCCGCCAGTATCGTGAAGGTGAAAGACGGCGAGTTCAAACTGGTGCTGACCGCAGCAGAAGGTCTGGACAGCAAGATGACCATCTCTGTTGAGGGCGACAGCAAGCTTAACGATATGCTGACTTACGACAGCACTACCGGTACAGGAAAAATGACTGAGCTGGTTCAGGCCCAGAACTCCAAGCTCACGATGAACGGTATCGATATTGAACGTCAAAGCAACAAAGTCACCGATGCCCCGCAGGGTGTTACGCTGGAACTGACCAAAAAAGTTACCGACGCGCGCGTAACGGTGACGAAAAGCAATGAGAAAGCTACGGAAGCGATTAAAGGTTGGGTGGATGCCTATAACTCACTGATCGATACCTTTAATACGCTGACCAAATATAAAGCCGTAGATGCAGGTGCGGAAGGTCAGGACAAAGACAACGGCGCGCTGGTCGGTGACAGCGTAGTACGTACGATTCAGACAGGCATTCGTGCACAGTTTGCTAACTCCGGTGCTGAAGGTGCTTTTAAGACACTGAATGAAATCGGCATCAAACAAGATGGCAAAACCGGCAAGATGTCCATCGATGATACCAAGCTGAAAAAAGCGCTGGATGAAAACACCGCCTCTGTTCGCGAACTGCTGGCTGGCGACGGCAAAGAAACCGGGATCACCACCAAAATTGCCGCCGAAGTGAAAAGCTACCTGGCCGATGACGGCATTATCGACAGCGCACAAGACAGCATTAATGCCACGCTGAAAAAACTGACCAAACAGTACCTGTCCGTCAGCGCCAGTATCGACGACATGGTTGCGCGTTACACCGCCCAGTTTACCCAACTGGATAGCATGATGAGCAAGCTGAATAACACCAGTAACTATCTGGGCCAGCAATTTTCGGCGATGAATAAATCCTGATAACACGAGGTAAGCATGTATACCGCGAGCGGTACCAAAGCCTATGCACAGGTCAGCATAGAGAGTGGCGTAATGAGCGCCAACCCACATCAGCTGATTGAAATGTTGTTTGATGGCGCGAGCAGCGCCCTGGTGCGCGCTCGCCTGTTTATGCAACAGGGTGATATCGTCGCCAAAGGTGAGGCGTTAAGTAAAGCCATTAATATTATCGACAATGGCCTGAAGGCAGGACTTGATCAAGAGACTGGCGGCGAAATCGCCACCAATTTGTCTTCTCTGTATGACTATATGATTCGCCGTTTACTGCAAGCTAACTTGCGTAATGATTGTCAGGCCATTGAAGAAGTCGAAGGGTTACTCGGCAACATTGCAGATGCCTGGAAACAGATCTCACCGAAAGCATCTTCCCAGGAGTCTCGTTAATGACCTCAGCCGTGGAGTTTATCAACCGTTGGCAGCGCATCGCGCTGCTCAGTCACTCACTGCTGGAACTGGCGCAGCGCGGTGAATGGGACCTTTTACTGGAACAGGAAGTTACCTATCTGCAAAGTATTGAAGTGGTCATGGAAGAGCAAACTCCACCAGGCATTACGCGAAGTATTCAGGATTTAGTGGCCGGGTACATTAAACAGACGCTGGATAACGAACAACTGCTCAAAACATTGTTGCAGCAGCGTCTGGATGAGCTCAGCAATCTCATCGGTCAGTCGACGCGCCAAAAGACGCTAAATAACGCTTATGGCCGTCTTTCCGGCATGCTGTTAGTTCCCGACGCCCCCACTGCCCCACAATAATTTCCCGTCTCGTCTGAATAATCTTCCATACTCCAGAGGTCGGCCAAACGACTTCTGGAGCACGGAAGATGAAAAATCCCACGTTATTGCAGTATTTTCACTGGTATTACCCCGAGGGCGGTCAACTCTGGCCCGAACTTGCCGAACGCGCAGGTGGACTCAATGACATCGGCATCAATATGGTGTGGTTACCTCCCGCTTATAAAGGCGCATCCGGCGGCTATTCCGTTGGCTACGACTCCTACGATCTGTTTGATCTGGGGGAATTCGACCAAAAGGGAACCATCGCTACCAAATATGGCGATAAAAACCAGCTGCTGGCGGCGATAGACGCGCTAAAACACAATGATATTGCCGTACTGCTCGACGTGGTGGTTAACCACAAGATGGGCGCAGATGAAAAAGAGAATATTCGTGTGCAGCGCGTTAACGCCGAGGATCGCACGCAAATAGACGATGAGATCGTCGAATGCGAAGGCTGGACGCGCTACACCTTCCCTGCCCGCGCAGGCCAGTACTCGCAATTCATTTGGGACTTTAAATGCTTCAGCGGTATTGACCATATCGAAAACCCAACCGAAGACGGCATTTTTAAAATCGTGAACGACTACACCGGCGAAGGCTGGAACGATCAGGTTGATGATGAGTTGGGTAATTTTGATTATCTGATGGGCGAAAACATCGATTTTCGCAATCACGCCGTAACTGAGGAGATCAAATACTGGGCGCGTTGGGTGATGGAGCAAACCCAGTGTGACGGCTTTCGTTTAGATGCCGTGAAACATATTCCGGCATGGTTTTATAAAGAGTGGATTGAGCATGTGCAGGAAGTCGCCCCCAAGCCGCTGTTTATCGTCGCGGAATACTGGTCGCATGAAGTCGACAAGCTGCAAACCTACATTAATCAGGTGGAGGGGAAAACCATGTTATTCGACGCCCCTTTACAGATGAAATTCCACGAAGCCTCTCGTCAGGGACGCGATTACGACATGAGTCAGATTTTCACCGACACCCTGGTGGAAGCCGATCCGTTTCATGCCGTCACCCTGGTGGCCAATCACGACACTCAGCCCTTGCAGGCGCTGGAAGCCCCTGTCGAACCGTGGTTTAAGCCGCTGGCCTATGCGCTGATCCTGTTGCGCGAAAACGGCGTACCGTCAGTGTTTTATCCTGACCTCTACGGGGCGCATTACGAAGACACCGGCGGCGATGGCGAAACCTATCCTATCGACATGCCGATCATTGAACAGCTTGATGAACTGATCCTCGCGCGCCAGCGCTTCGCGCACGGCGTACAGACGCTCTTTTTCGATCACCCTAACTGTATCGCTTTTAGCCGCAGCGGAACGGACGAGGATCCCGGCTGTGTGGTTGTTCTGTCTAACGGCGATGACGGGGAAAAGACCATCAATCTCGGTGCGAATTACGGGAATAAAACCTGGCGCGACTATCTGGGAAATCGCGAAGAAAGCGTGGTCACCGATGAGAACGGTGAAGCGACGTTTTATTGTAACGGCGGTAGCGTCAGCGTGTGGGTGATTGAAGACGTGTTATAAAGCTCAACCCCGGTGGCCGTTGGCTACCGGGGCGTATAGCTTATGGCAGTGGCGTGGCCAGCGGCGTTTTCTTTAACGCGTCAGCACATTCCTGCGTCGGGCGGTCGACCCGCTGCAGCGTCATACCGTCATATTCCAGCGTATTGCCTTCCCGCTCAATCTCATACAGCTCGCGTTTCACCGTCACGTTGGTGAGATCGCCAGAGATCATCGTCAGTTTCCCCGGCAGCGCGATCACTCGCTGCCACTGGCGACAATCCAGCGTGTCGCCCTCTTTTGTTACCACCAGGCTGGCAATCGCTTCCGGGCTCACCAGACTGCGTTGCGGACCTTTTGACTGCCAGTATCCTTCCAGACCGGCTGGCGCTGGCGTTTTCACCACGTCGTTATAATTTTCTACTTCGGCGCATCCGGTAAGCGCCAGAAATACAGCAACGATTGCTAATTTTTTCATCATTCATCCTGCATGCGAAGAAAATGGGATTGTGGCATTAAAGGCCTGATGTCGCCAGCCTTTCGGCAGTGTCGAGAAAGATTGATCCAGACGGTGTTACCTCTTATTACTCATAGTCAAAAATTCTGATCGGTGTAGTATCCACACTTCTTGTTACATACCTTCTGAGTTCAGAGGCACAACGCATGTCATGGCAACACTTCAAACAGGCCTGGTTAATTAAATTTTGGGCCCCCGCCCCTGCGGTCATCGCAGCGGGTATTCTCTCTACCTACTATTTCGGCATTACGGGAACCTTCTGGGCCGTTACCGGCGAATTCACTCGCTGGGGTGGTCAAATCCTGCAACTGTTTGGCGTTCACGCCGAAGAATGGGGATACTACAAGCTGATCCATCTCGAAGGCTCACCCCTGACCCGCATTGACGGCATGATGATCCTCGGTATGTTCGGGGGCTGTTTTGCTGCCGCATTGTGGGCAAACAACGTCAAATTACGCATGCCGCGCAGTCGGGTGCGCATTATGCAGGCGATAGTCGGCGGAATGATTGCCGGATTCGGCGCCCGGCTGGCAATGGGCTGTAACCTGGCCGCATTCTTCACCGGTATTCCACAGTTCTCGCTACACGCCTGGTTTTTCGCCCTGGCAACGGCTATTGGCTCATGGTTTGGCGCACGCTTTACCCTGCTGCCGATGTTTCGTATTCCGGTCAAAATGCAGAAAGTCTCCGCCGCTTCTCCGTTAACGCAAAAGCCGGATCAGGCCCGTCGCCGTTTCCGCCTCGGCATGCTGGTGTTTATCGCCATGATCGGCTGGGCGCTCCTCACTGCGATGGATAAGCCCAAACTTGGTTTGGCTATGCTGTTCGGCGTCGGGTTCGGGCTGCTGATTGAACGGGCGCAAATCTGCTTCACCTCCGCCTTCCGCGACCTGTGGATTTCCGGTCGCACCCATATGGCGAAAGCGATCATCTTCGGGATGGCGGTCAGCGCCATTGGTATCTTTAGCTACGTACAACTGGGCGTCGAGCCTAAAATCATGTGGGCAGGTCCGAATGCGGTGATCGGCGGCTTGCTGTTCGGCTTCGGCATTGTTCTGGCGGGCGGGTGTGAAACCGGCTGGATGTACCGCGCCGTTGAAGGCCAGGTGCATTACTGGTGGGTGGGTCTGGGCAACGTTATTGGCTCGACCATACTGGCCTACTACTGGGATGATTTTGCTCCCGCGCTTGCCACCAATTGGGACAAAGTGAATCTGCTCAACACCTTCGGCCCGCTCGGTGGCCTGCTGGTAACCTATCTGCTGTTATTTACCGCGCTGATGCTCATCATCGGCTGGGAAAAACGCTTCTTCCGTCGCGCTGGGCTGACGCCTGCCAAGGAGTCTGTATGAAAAATATCGTGCCTGATTATCGCCTCGATATGGTCGGCGAGCCGTGTCCGTACCCGGCTGTCGCCACACTGGAAGCGATGCCGCAATTGAAGAAAGGTGAGATTCTGGAAGTGGTGAGCGATTGCCCGCAGTCAATCAACAATATTCCACTGGATGCGCGTAATCACGGCTACACGGTGCTGGATATTCAGCAGGATGGTCCAACGATTCGTTATTTAATTCAGAAGTAATGCGATTCTCCCGTTGCCCGACGCAGCGGGAGAATGTTCGGCTTGCTACACCTGCATCGACATCACTTCCTGATACGCCGACACCAGTTTGTTGCGCACCTGGATCCCCATCTGCATCGATACCGACGCTTTTTGCATATCGGTCATCACATCGTTCAGCGCAATACCCGGTTCACCGAGGGTAAATTTCTCAGCCTGCACACGGGATGCGGTTTGTACATCACTGATCCTGTCTAACGCCGCATGCAGTTGACCGGCAAAGCTCACGGTCGGTTGTGGCTGCATATCCTGCATTTTTGCTGACATCGCCGTGGTCTGTAGCTGGCTGATGACCCCTTCAATCCCCTGTATTGCCGACATTCTGATCCCCTGGATAATTTTTTACGTAGTTGAGATTACCAGTTAGTCAATAAGATAAAGGCGTTAAATAACGATAAAAAACCACGGTTTTTAACGCATAGAAAAATTCGAAACCGCAAATAATGAGACCGTCAATTTTTCGAGTTTGCTGACCCGGGAGTGAGTCTTGTTCCACTTTGCAAAAAACGCCGTCCACGATAAGCCACGAGGTGCGAGATGAGTGCGACAGCATCGACTGCAACCCAGCTTAAACCTCTCGAGTGGTTAAACCGCCTGCGCGCGAATCCCAGAATTCCTCTGATTGTGGCGGGAGCCGCTGCCGTCGCGATCATCGTGGCGATGGTCCTGTGGGCCAAAGCGCCTGACTACCGCACGCTGTTCAGCAATCTTTCCGATCAGGATGGTGGCGCGATCGTCACCCAACTGACGCAGATGAACGTTCCCTACCGTTTTACTGAGGGAAGCGGCGCCATTGAAGTTCCTGCCGATAAAGTCCACGAACTGCGTTTACGTCTGGCGCAGCAAGGTCTGCCCAAAGGCGGCGCGGTGGGTTTTGAACTGCTGGATCAGGAAAAGTTTGGTATCAGCCAGTTTAGCGAGCAGGTCAACTACCAGCGCGCGCTGGAAGGTGAATTAGCCCGTACGATTGAAACGTTGGGACCGGTAAAACGCGCCCGCGTGCATCTGGCTATGCCGAAACCGTCGCTGTTTGTGCGTGAGCAAAAAGCGCCTTCAGCCTCCGTCACCGTCAATTTGGAACCGGGTCGCGCGCTGGATGAAGGTCAGATCAGTGCGGTCACGCATCTGGTTTCCAGCGCTGTTGCAGGCTTGCCGCCGGGCAACGTTACGCTGGTCGACCAGGCGGGTCATCTGTTAACCCAGTCAAATACCAGTAGCCGCGATCTTAACGATGCGCAGCTGAAATACGCCAGCGACGTCGAAGGCCGCGTTCAGCGTCGTATCGAATCGATTCTGTCGCCGATTGTCGGCAACGGTAACGTACATGCGCAGGTCACCGCGCAGCTGGATTTTGCCAACAAAGAGCAAACCGAAGAACAGTACCGTCCAAACGGTGATGAGTCCCAGGCCGTGCTGCGTTCTCGTCAGTTGAACGTCAGTGAGCAGGTCGGTAGCGGAGCACCAGGCGGCGTCCCGGGCGCGTTGTCAAATCAGCCCGCTCCGGCAAATACTGCACCAATCGCCAACCCACCCGCTAATCAGCAAAACGCGCAAAATACGCAAAACGCACAGACGGCGAATAACAGTAATAATGCCGGCCCGCGCAATACTCAGCGCAATGAAACCAGCAACTATGAAGTTGACCGCACCATTCGCCATACCAAAATGAACGTTGGCGATGTGCAGCGTCTCTCGGTGGCTGTCGTGGTCAACTACAAAACGTTACCAGACGGCAAACCGTTGCCGTTAACCGCCGAGCAGATGAAACAGATTGAGGATCTGACCCGCGAAGCGATGGGATTCTCCGACAAGCGTGGCGATACCCTGAACGTGGTGAACTCTCCCTTCACGGCGACCGACGATTCCATGGGCGAGCTACCGTTCTGGAAACAGCCGTTCTTTATTGATCAGTTAATGTCCGCAGGTCGTTGGTTGCTGGTTCTGTTGGTGGCGTGGATCCTGTGGCGAAAAGCCGTTCGTCCGCAGTTGGTCCGTCGCAGCGAAGAAGCGAAAGCCGTACAAGAACAAACGCGTGTCCGTCAGGAAACCGAAGAAGCGGTAGAAGTTCGCCTCAGCAAAGACGAACAAACTCAGCAGCGTCGTACTAATCAGCGTCTGGGAGCAGAAGTCATGAGTCAGCGTATTCGTGAAATGTCAGATAACGATCCGCGCGTCGTGGCGCTGGTCATTCGCCAGTGGATGAGCAACGATCATGAGTAATCTTACCGGTACCGATAAAAGCGTCATCCTGCTGATGACCATTGGCGAAGATCGCGCGGCGGAGGTGTTTAAGCACCTTTCCACGCGCGAAGTTCAGGCGCTCAGTACGGCGATGGCCAACGTTCGCCAGATTTCCAACAAGCAGTTGACGGAAGTGCTGGCCGAATTTGAACAAGAAGCCGAACAGTTTGCCGCGCTGAATATCAACGCCAACGAATATCTGCGCTCCGTGCTGGTGAAAGCGCTGGGCGAGGAACGTGCCTCCAGTCTGCTGGAAGATATTCTGGAAACCCGCGATACCACCAGCGGCATTGAAACGCTTAACTTTATGGAGCCGCAAAGCGCCGCCGACCTTATCCGCGACGAGCATCCGCAGATTATCGCCACCATTCTGGTGCACCTCAAGCGGGGCCAGGCTGCCGATATACTGGCGCTGTTCGACGAGCGTTTACGTCACGACGTGATGCTGCGTATCGCCACCTTTGGCGGCGTACAGCCTGCCGCGCTGGCAGAACTGACCGAGGTACTCAACGGCCTGCTCGATGGCCAGAACCTCAAACGCAGCAAAATGGGCGGCGTGAGAACGGCGGCAGAAATTATCAACCTGATGAAAACCCAGCAGGAAGAAGCGGTTATTACCGCCGTACGCGAATTCGACGGCGAGCTGGCGCAGAAAATTATCGACGAGATGTTCCTGTTCGAGAACCTGGTGGATGTCGACGATCGCAGTATCCAGCGTCTGCTGCAGGAAGTGGATTCCGAATCGTTGCTGATTGCCCTGAAAGGTGCCGAACAGCCGCTGCGCGAGAAGTTCCTGCGCAACATGTCGCAACGTGCTGCCGATATTCTGCGCGACGACCTCGCCAACCGCGGTCCGGTGCGTTTGTCGCAGGTGGAAAACGAACAGAAAGCCATTCTGCTTATTGTGCGTCGTCTGGCGGAAACCGGCGAGATGGTGATAGGCAGCGGCGAGGATACCTATGTCTAACGAACTGCCGTGGAAAGTCTGGACCCCGGACGACCTCGCCCCACCGATGGCGGAGTTCGTACTGGCTGAGCACAGCGAAAACCCGCTGTCAGAAGAAACAGCAGAACCAGAGCTTTCCGCAGAGCAACAGCTTGAACAGCAGCTCGCACAGCTGCAACTGCAGGCCCATGAGCAAGGTTATAACGCGGGTCTGGCGGAAGGTCGACAAAAAGGCCACGAACAAGGTTATCAGGAAGGCCTGAGTCAGGGGCTGGAGCAAGGCCAGAACCAGGCGCGCGCTCAGCATGCGCCGATCCATGCCCGCATGCAGCAACTAGTGAGCGAGTTTCAGAATACGCTGGACGCACTGGACAGCGTAATTGCCTCGCGTCTGATGCAAATGGCGCTGGAAGCTGCGCGTCAGGTTATTGGCCAGACGCCTATTGTGGATAACGCTGCGCTGATTAAACAAATCCAACAGCTGTTGCAGCAAGAACCGCTGTTTAGCGGTAAACCGCAGCTACGCGTACATCCGGACGATCTCCAGCGTGTAGAAGAAATGCTCGGTGCGACCCTCAGCCTGCACGGCTGGCGGCTGCGCGGCGATCCGACGCTGCATCACGGCGGCTGTAAAGTCTCTGCCGATGAAGGCGATCTGGATGCCAGCGTTGCCACGCGCTGGCAAGAACTCTGCCGTCTGGCAGCGCCGGGAGTCGTGTAATGACCACTCGCCTGACTCGCTGGCTCAACACGCTGGACAGCTTCGAAGAGAAAATGTCGCTGCTGCCTGCGGTGCGCCGTTACGGTCGCCTGACCCGCGCCACTGGGCTGGTGCTGGAGGCCACGGGATTACAGTTGCCGCTGGGCGCCACCTGCGTTATTGAACGCCAGGACGGCAACGAAACCCAGGAGGTCGAAAGTGAAGTCGTGGGCTTTAACGGTCAGCGTCTGTTTCTGATGCCCCTCGAAGAGGTTGAAGGCGTTCTGCCCGGCGCGCGCGTTTACGCGAAGAACATTGCCGGAGAAGGTCTGCAAAGCGGGAAGCAATTACCGCTTGGTCCTGCATTGCTGGGTCGTGTGCTTGACGGTAGCGGAAAACCGCTCGACGGTCTGCCCGCCCCGGATACCACCGAAACCGGGGCACTGATTACGCCGCCGTTTAACCCGCTACAACGCACCGCGATTGAACACGTCCTGGATACCGGCGTACGCCCCATCAACGCGTTGTTAACCGTCGGTCGCGGTCAGCGTATGGGACTTTTCGCGGGCTCCGGTGTCGGTAAAAGCGTTCTGCTCGGCATGATGGCGCGCTATACCCAGGCCGATGTTATCGTCGTAGGTCTGATTGGCGAACGTGGTCGTGAAGTTAAAGATTTTATTGAAAATATTCTCGGTACCGACGGTCGTGCGCGCTCGGTGGTGATTGCCGCTCCCGCAGATGTCTCGCCGCTGTTACGTATGCAAGGTGCGGCCTATGCCACGCGTATCGCCGAAGATTTTCGCGATCGTGGACAGCACGTATTGCTGATTATGGATTCCCTCACCCGCTACGCGATGGCACAACGTGAGATCGCCCTGGCGATCGGAGAGCCGCCGGCAACGAAAGGTTATCCCCCCTCAGTATTCGCCAAATTGCCAGCGCTGGTCGAACGTGCCGGGAACGGTATTCACGGCGGCGGTTCCGTTACCGCGTTTTACACGGTACTGACCGAAGGTGACGACCAGCAGGACCCCATTGCGGATTCCGCGCGCGCGATTCTGGACGGCCACATTGTGCTGTCCCGTCATCTGGCCGAAGCGGGTCACTATCCGGCCATCGATATTGAAGCCTCGATCAGTCGCGCCATGACCGCGCTTATTAGTGAACAACACTATGCGCGGGTACGTAACTTTAAACAGCTGCTATCCAGCTTCCAGCGCAACCGCGATCTGGTCAGCGTGGGGGCGTATGCCAAAGGCAGCGATCCCATGCTGGATAAAGCCATCGCCCTATGGCCACAGCTGGAAGCATTCTTGCAGCAAGGCATTTTTGAACGAGCGGACTGGGAAGATTCTCTGCACGCGTTAGAACTGATTTTCCCTGGTGTGTGAGTAAGCAGGAGAGCATAGGTCATGGCACAACATGGTGCATTAGCCACACTGAAAGACCTGGCTGAAAAAGAGGTAGATGACGCCGCTGTCTTATTGGGAGAGATGCGTCGTGGCTGTCAGCAGGCGGAAGAGCAGTTGAAAATGCTGATCGATTATCAGCATGAGTACCGCAACAATCTGAACAGTGACATGGGTCAGGGTATTACCAGTAATCGCTGGATCAATTACCAACAATTTATTCAGACGCTGGAAAAAGCGATTGAGCAACACCGCCAACAGCTCAATCAGTGGACGCAGAAAGTAGACCAGGCATTGAACAGTTGGCGCGACAAAAAACAACGTTTACAGGCGTGGCAGACTCTGCAGGACAGACAAACCTCGGCGGCGTTACTGGCCGAAAACCGCCTGGATCAGAAAAAAATGGATGAATTTGCTCAGCGCGCAGCTATGAGGAAACCCGAATGATTACTTTACCCCAACTGATTACCACCGACACCGACGTAGCCGCAGGTCTTCAGTCAGGCAAAGCGGTTGATTCACCCGAGGATTTTTTAGCGCTGCTGGCGGGTGCATTAGGTGCGGACAACGCGCAGGGTAAAGAC
Organism: Citrobacter sp. Cb028; assembly: GCF_030336705.1. Lineage (NCBI taxonomy): Bacteria > Pseudomonadati > Pseudomonadota > Gammaproteobacteria > Enterobacterales > Enterobacteriaceae > Citrobacter > Citrobacter sp. Cb028. Next base: position 1,873,387 of record NZ_JAOWCZ010000034.1, read on the forward strand.
GCCCCGCTGTCGTTTGCCGACTTACAGGCGGCCGGTAGCAAACTGCAAAAAGGGTTATTGCAAAAAAATGGCGATTCAGCACCGTCGCTCAAGTTGACCGAACTACTGGCGCAAAAAGAGATGCACACTGATGCTTCTCTTGTCGACATGACAGACGCTCAGCAACTGTTGTCTGCCCTCACGCCCTCACTGAAAGTTAATGCCCTGACGACTCTGGGCAAAGTCGCTCAGCAGGATGAAAAAAACACCGCACTGAGCGATGAGGATCTCGCCAACCTGAGCGCGTTGTTCGCCATGCTGCCAGGACAACCGCAGTCCACGCCTGCCGTCGACAGCGCGCCAGCCCCCGTTGATGCGACGCTTTCGGCGTTGTCACGAGGTTCGGTACACAGCGCTATCGCCGATAATGCTGGCGAATTGCTGCCAGGTGATGCCAAAAAAGGCAAAGCGGATATTGCAACGCCTGCCAGCAGCGTAGATCAGACAAACAATCCGACATTAACCCCGTTGACGGCAGCGGCGACGACCAGAGCGGAAATTGAAAGCTCCCCTTCGCCGACCAGCATTGGCATGACGACGGCGCCGTTAAGTGGCCCGCAGTCCCACGCTCAGCCGTTACCGACCGCCGCACCTGTGCTAAGCGCGCCATTGGGTAGCCAGGAATGGCAGCAATCACTAAGCCAGCACGTCACTCTGTTTACTCGCCAGGGCCAGCAAAGCGCAGAACTGCGTCTGCATCCACAGGATCTGGGCCAGGTGCACATTTCCCTCAAGCTGGATGACAATCTCGCGCAGTTGCAAATGGTATCGCCACACAGTCACGTGCGCGCTGCGCTGGAAGCTGCATTACCGATGCTGCGTACGCAGTTGGCTGAAAGCGGGATCCAGCTTGGGCAAAGCAGTATCAGCAGTGAAAGCTTTGCCGGTAATCAGCAGTCTTCCGGGCAGCAACAGCAGGCGGGTCGCGCTCAGGGACAAGACATTTTTGCCGCTGAAGATGACGCCGTACTGGCAGCGCCAGCCTCACTGCAAGCCGCAGCACGCGGTGATGGCGCAGTAGACATCTTCGCCTAACGCCAGAGGTAGCATGATTATCCGCGTCTTTTCCACGCTTTGTCGTGGACAGGACACGGGATAATCAGCCCATAAGCTGTACCGAAACAGGAAGCCCGTATCTGATGACTGACTCCGCGATTAACAAAAAAAGTAAACGCGCTATTTGGATCCCTCTGCTGGTATTGATTACCCTCGCCGCCTGCGCAACTGCGGGTTATAGCTACTGGCGCATGCAGCAGCAGCCGTCCGCCAGCGTCAAAGCGGAACCGGCTCCACCGCCAGCCCCGGTATTCTTTGCGCTGGATACCTTTACCGTCAATCTGGGTGATGCGGACCGTGTACTGTATATCGGTATCACGCTGCGCATGAAAGACGAGGCAACGCGTTCACGTCTTAACGAATATCTGCCGGAAGTGCGCAGCCGCTTGCTGCTGCTGTTCTCTCGTCAGAACGCGGCTACGCTCGCCACCGAAGAAGGTAAGCAACAGCTCATTGCCGCCATCAAAGAGACGCTCGCGACTCCGCTCGTTGTTGGGCAACCCAAACAGGTTGTCACCGACGTTCTTTATACAGCTTTTATTCTGCGGTAAAGACATGGGCGACAGTATTCTTTCTCAGGCTGAAATCGACGCATTGCTTAATGGCGATAGCGAAACTAAAGACGAACCCATTTCCGGTATCGCAAAAGAAAGCGATATTCGTCCTTACGATCCCAACACCCAGCGCCGCGTGGTACGTGAGCGTTTACAGGCGCTGGAGATCATTAACGAACGCTTCGCGCGCCAGTTCCGTATGGGGTTATTTAACCTGTTGCGCCGTAGCCCGGATATTACCGTGGGTGCGATCCGTATCCAGCCATACCACGAGTTTGCGCGCAACTTACCGGTTCCGACCAACCTGAACTTAATCCACCTGAAGCCGCTGCGCGGTACGGGTCTGGTGGTGTTCTCACCGAGTCTGGTATTTATCGCCGTCGATAACCTGTTCGGCGGTGATGGCCGCTTCCCGACGAAAGTGGAAGGCCGCGAATTTACCCATACCGAACAGCGCGTTATCAACCGCATGCTGAAGCTGGCGCTGGAAAGCTACAGCGACGCGTGGAAGGCCATCAATCCGCTGGAAGTGGAATACGTTCGTTCCGAGATGCAGGTGAAATTTACCAATATCACCACGTCTCCTAACGACATCGTGGTCAATACCCCATTCCACGTTGAAATTGGCAACCTGACCGGTGAATTTAACATCTGTCTGCCATTCAGCATGATTGAACCGTTGCGTGAGCTGCTGGTGAACCCGCCGCTGGAAAACTCGCGTAATGAAGATCAGAACTGGCGCAATAATCTGGTGCGTCAGGTTCAGCATTCTGAGCTGGAGCTGGTGGCAAACTTTGCTGACATTCCGCTGCGGCTATCCCAGATTTTAAAACTGAAACCCGGCGATGTACTGCCGATTGAAAAACCCGACCGCATTATTGCTCATGTGGACGGCGTGCCTGTACTGACCAGCCAGTATGGCACGGTGAACGGTCAGTATGCGTTACGCGTAGAACATCTGATAAACCCGATTTTGAATTCGCTGAATGAGGAACAGCCCAAATGAGTGATATGAATAATCCGTCCGATGAGAACACTGGTGCATTGGACGATCTGTGGGCTGACGCGTTAAACGAGCAAAAAACCACGCCCACCAAAAGTGCGGCCGATGCGGTATTCCAGCAGTTAGGTGGCGGCGACGTCAGCGGTGCCTTGCAGGACATCGACCTGATCATGGACATTCCGGTCAAACTGACCGTCGAATTGGGCCGAACCCGCATGACCATCAAAGAGCTGCTGCGTCTGACGCAGGGTTCGGTCGTCGCGTTGGATGGTCTGGCGGGCGAGCCGCTGGATATCCTGATCAACGGTTACCTGATTGCCCAGGGTGAAGTGGTGGTTGTCGCAGACAAATACGGAGTACGTATCACCGACATTATTACCCCATCTGAACGCATGCGCCGTCTGAGCCGTTAATCATGAATACCCAGGCTACAGTTTCTCAGCCAGCCGCCGTACCCGGCTCACCGCTGGTTCAGGTAAGCGGCGCGCTGCTTGGGATCATCGTATTGATCCTGGCTGCAGCCTGGGTGATTAAGCGTATGGGGTTTGCCCCCAAAAGCGCCGGTACGCGCGGACTGAAAGTTGCGGCAAGTACCTCACTGGGTCCACGTGAGCGCGTGGTGATTGTTGAGGTTGAAGATGCGCGCCTGGTACTGGGCGTCACGGCCTCGCAAATTAACGTGTTGCACACCCTGCCCCCGGCGCCTGCTGATGCAGAAGAAAAACCGGCCTCCCCCGCGGATTTCCAGGCCATGATGAAGAGTTTGCTTAAGCGTCCCGGGAGATCCTGATGCGCCGTTTGTTATCCATCACGCTGGCAGGCTTATGGCTTTTCAGCCCAGTAGCCCTCGCCCAGCTCCCGGGTCTGGTTAGCCAGCCGCTGCCTGGCGGCGGACAAAGCTGGTCTTTACCCGTGCAAACGCTGGTGTTTATCACCTCGCTGACGTTCCTGCCCGCCATTTTATTGATGATGACCAGCTTCACCCGCATCATCATCGTTTTCGGTCTGTTACGAAATGCGCTGGGAACCCCTTCGGCCCCCCCGAACCAGGTGCTACTGGGCCTGGCGCTATTTTTGACCTTTTTCATCATGTCGCCGGTAATCGACAAAATCTACGTCGACGCATATCAGCCGTTCAGCGAAGAGAAAATCTCTATGCAGGAAGCCATGGAGAAAGGCGCACAGCCGCTGCGCGAGTTTATGTTGCGCCAGACCCGTGAAGCCGATCTGGCACTCTTCGCGCGCTTAGCAAACAGCGGTCCCCTACAGGGTCCAGAAGCCGTACCGATGCGGATTTTGCTTCCAGCCTATGTCACCAGCGAGCTGAAAACGGCATTCCAGATAGGCTTTACCATTTTTATTCCGTTTCTGATTATCGACCTGGTCATCGCCAGCGTGCTGATGGCGCTCGGGATGATGATGGTCCCCCCGGCCACGATCGCGCTACCGTTCAAGCTGATGCTGTTTGTGTTGGTAGACGGTTGGCAATTGCTTGTCGGCTCGCTAGCTCAAAGCTTTTACAGTTAGAGGCGCGAAATGACACCTGAATCGGTCATGATGATGGGCACAGAGGCGATGAAAGTCGCCCTGGCCCTTGCCGCACCTTTGCTGTTGGTCGCCCTCGTCACAGGTCTTATCATCAGTATTTTGCAGGCGGCGACCCAGATAAACGAAATGACGCTGTCCTTCATTCCCAAAATTGTCGCGGTTTTTATTGCCATCATTGTTGCCGGCCCGTGGATGCTTAACCTGCTGCTCGACTACGTACGTACGCTGTTCAGCAATATCCCCTACATCATCGGGTAGATGACATTATGCTGCAGGTGACCAGCGTTGAGTGGCTCCACTGGCTGAATCTTTACTTCTGGCCTTTGCTGCGCATCCTGGCGCTCATCTCAACGGCTCCAATTCTCAGCGAGCGCGCGATCCCCAAACGAGTAAAACTGGGGCTGGGGTTAATGATAACCGTCGTTATCGCTCCGTCGATTCCCCCGGTAGACGTCCCTATCTTTTCTATCGTGGCGCTATGGCAGGCAATGCAACAAATCCTGATCGGCATCGCTCTGGGCTTCACTATGCAGTTTGCGTTCGCGGCAGTACGTACCGCCGGGGAATTAATTGGTCTGCAAATGGGTCTCTCCTTCGCAACCTTCTTTGATCCCGGCAGCCGTCTGAATATGCCGGTACTGGCGAGACTGATCGACATGCTCGCCATGCTGTTATTCCTGACTTTTAACGGCCATTTGTGGCTTATTTCGCTGTTGGTGGATACATTTCATACCTTGCCAATCGGCGGCAATCCGGTGAACAGCAATGCGTTTCTCGCGCTGGCGCGGGCGGGTAGCCTGATTTTCCTCAACGGGCTAATGTTGGCCCTGCCGATAATGACGCTGCTACTCACCCTAAACCTCGCACTCGGTCTGTTGAATCGCATGGCTCCTCAGCTGTCGATTTTCGTCATCGGTTTTCCACTCACCCTCGCCGTGGGTATTTCATTAATGGCGGCCCTGATGCCATTAATTGCGCCATTCTGCGAGCGATTATTCAGCGAAATTTTTAATTTGTTGGCTGATATTGTCAGCGAAATGCCCGGAAAATAATAACCCTTAATTTTTATCCTGTTTTACTAAGGATTGTCCTAAATTTAAAAAGCGACAACATCCACCAGGATATCTCTGTCGCGGTTTATTTATTATTGACTCACTCACATAACGCAACATTTACTTTACTTTAAGATGTTTCCTGGCAAATTATACGCAACTTTACGGGATAGTAATTTCGCCTGAAAAACAGCGAAAGCGTCATCTTGGGTCGTTATTATTCCGTTTAGTTGTGATGAAAATAATCAGGTAAGGGGAATTATCGTTACGCATTGAGTGAGGGTATGCCATGTCAACGATTATTATGGATTTGTGCAGTTACACCCGGCTAGGGTTGACCGGATATCTGGTAAGTCGGGGGGTGAAGAAAAGGGAAATCAACAACATTTCCAACGTTGAGGAGCTCAGTCTCGCCTGTGTCTCTCAACAGCCCGCTGTGGTGTTTATTAATGAGGACTGCTTTATCCACGATCCTGCTAATAGCCAGCAAATAAAGCAAATCATTAATCAGCATCCCGGCACATTATTTATTGTGTTTATGGCAATTGCCAACGTGCATTTTGATGAGTATCTATTAGTCAGAAAAAATTTATTGATTAGTTCTAAGTCGATTAAACCAGATTCACTGGATGAACTCCTTGGCGATATTCTGAAAAAAGAAGTAGATTTTGTCATTGATGTGAATCTACCGACATTATCATTGAGCCGTACCGAGTCCAGCATGCTACGCATGTGGATGGAGGGTCAGGGAACAATACAGATATCCGACCAAATGAATATCAAAGCCAAGACCGTGTCATCCCATAAGGGGAATATAAAACGAAAGATAAAGACGCATAATAAGCAAGTTATCTATCACGTTGTGAGACTCACCGATAACGTTACCAATGGTATCTTTGTGAATACGCGCTAACACGTTCTGACTGGTGGCGAATCCACCAGTCAGGATCATGCAGCAAAACTCACCTTATTCTACTTTTTCCACGAAGATACCATCCTGATGACCTGTTTCATTAAAGAACCAGATACCGAGCGGGTAGTCTTCCAGCGAAACCAGGTACATGGTGCCTTCACTAAACTCTTCGATAGCCAGTACCACGCCCGGTCGACGAGGACCGCCGTCCGTTTTGACTGTGACCCGATCATTCACCTTCATAGTTTTCCTCCTGTGGCTTTGTGCCAGTGTAGAACAATTTCCTTTTTCTGGCAGCGCCCGCCTCGCGCGATTGCGGGTTTTATCGACGGTCTATACTTAAGTTGTGCGTATCTGATGTTTGGATGCGCTCCCCCGGTATCCTTAACGGTTGAGAGGTATGAGGATGAAAACCGCGAAAGAGTACAGCGATACGGCCAAACGTGAAGTCAGCGTCGATGTGGACGCGCTACTGAAGGCAATCAACGAAATCTGCGAGAGTGAAATTCATCGCAGTCAGGATGACCCGGAACGCGTCAGCGTCGACGGACGTGATTACCACACGTGGCATGAACTGGCCGACGCGTTCGAGCTTGATATCCATGATTTTAGCGTGTCGGAGATCAATCGCTGACTGAGGGCGAAAAAAATCCCGGCCCTTATCGGGTCGGGATCAAGCTTGCTTATGCAAGAAGCACTTGAAAATTCGTTACACCAGGAAATCTGATGTGAAACAAACCTTATCTGCAATTTTTTTGCCTGACAAGTAAATAATTCTCACTGAAATGATAAATATAACTAATGATTGAAAGATCACCCGGTTACGCGCACCCCGGTGTTCAGGCATCCTGGCAGAGCTTTCTTCGCTCGCCCGGCACCAGTTCATCTTCACGGAATGCTTCCCGTTTGACGCCAAAGCCGTCGTACCAGCGACACTCCACCATTCCGCTGGCATACCCGGTAACGATCATGCGTGGGCCACCCTCTTTGGAGGTGACTTCCTCACTGACAGAAAAGACCATACCTGCCTCCTGTATCAAGAGAAACCTTTACACCTTAGACGACAAAGAAGGGTTTTGCGTAATCAACCCTACGACAATTAGTGCGAAACTCCGCGCACTCTGGCGACGGCTTTCACCAGCAGCACCACTATTGCGCCAATGATAAATCCGAGCACCAGATTCAGCAGGGTCGGAAGCATCAGCGCAATCAATGCACTTTGCTGTTGGGCAAAATGTTCAATCGCATGATGCAGCGGTGTTATTCCGTGCACCACAATTCCGCCGCCAACCAAAAACATCGCCAGCGTGCCGACCACGGAAAGTGTTTTCATAAGCCAGGGGGCAACAACCAGCAATCCTTTACCCAGCGACTGGGCCAGCGTACTGCGCTTTTCTGCCAACCAGTATCCGATATCATCGAGCTTAACGATAATCCCGACCAGGCCGTAGACCCCCACTGTCACCACTAACGCGATGCCAGATAACACCAACACCTGATTCAACAATGGCGCATCCGCTACGATCCCCAGCGTAATCGCGACAATCTCAGCAGATAAAATAAAGTCGGTACGTATCGCCCCTTTGATTTTATCTTTCTCAAAGGTGAGCGGATCCTGTGCTGCCAATGATGTCAGACGCTGCTGACGCTCTTGCGGGGTTTCTTTGTGCTTACGCGCTTCCAGGGTATGGAGAACTTTTTCTACACCTTCAAAACAGAGGAACGCCCCGCCTACCATTAATAAGGGGGTGATCGCCCAGGGAATGAAGGCGCTTATCAATAGCGCCAACGGCACAAGGATAACTTTGTTAACAAACGATCCTTTCGAGACGCTCCAGACCACCGGGAGTTCGCGGTTCGCCCGCACACCCGACACCTGCTGCGCGTTAAGCGACAGATCATCGCCCAGCACACCCGCGGTTTTTTTCGCGGCCAGTTTTCCCATGACAGAGATATCATCCAGCAAAGTGGCGATATCATCGAGTAAGGTCAATAAGCTACTTCCTGCCAAAATTTTTACCCTCAATATTATTTTTTTGCAGTCATAAGTATGAAGTAAAACACGCAATGCTGAAACTGACCTTTCTGGTCAACAAATTTTTAACATCAGCACGTAATTATAAATCTCGCCAGCAAGATAGTTTTGACGTTTACTATGTTGCACCTTTTTATTTCCACCGTGAGGGATTATGCGTTTCAGGCAATTGCTACCGCTTTTCAGTGCGCTTTTCGCGCTGTACATCATTTGGGGTTCCACGTACTTCGTTATTCGCATTGGCGTTGAAAGCTGGCCACCGTTGATGATGGCTGGCGTTCGTTTTCTCTCTGCGGGGATTTTATTAACAGCATTCTTACTTATCCGCGGACATAAGCTGCCGCCTCTGCGCGTGCTCCTGAACGCCGCGTTAATTGGTATCCTGCTGCTGGCTGTCGGTAACGGACTGGTCACCGTCGCAGAACATCAAAACGTGCCTTCCGGTATTGCCGCCGTGGTGGTCGCCACCGTTCCGCTGTTTACGCTGTGTTTTAGCCACTTTTTTGGCATCAAAACGCGCAAACTTGAATGGATGGGGATCGCAATTGGACTCGCGGGGATCATCATGCTGAACAGCGGTGGTAATTTGAGCGGTAATCCATGGGGAGCAATTTTAATCCTGATAGGTTCGATAAGCTGGGCGTTTGGCTCAGTGTACGGCTCGCGCATAACGTTACCCGTTGGCATGATGGCCGGAGCCATTGAAATGTTAGCCGCCGGTATTGTGCTGATGTGCGCCTCGCTGATTTCCGGGGAAAAGTTGACCACTATGCCGACGTTTTCAGGCTTTATGGCGGTCGCCTATCTGGCCGTGTTTGGTTCTATTATTGCCATCAACGCGTACATGTACTTGATCCGCAACGTCAGCCCGGCATTAGCCACCAGCTATGCCTACGTTAATCCGGTTGTCGCCGTACTGTTAGGTACCGGCCTGGGAGGTGAAAGTCTGGCGCCCATCGAATGGCTGGCGCTTGGCGTGATTGTATTTGCGGTGGTACTGGTCACACTCGGTAAATACTTATTTCCCATTAAAGCGGACGCCGTTGCAACCCCGTCGGAAAAGACGTTACAGTAAATGGATACCGAGGGTGTCGATCTGCGCACTTGCGCCACCGCCGCAGATCCACTCGATGACGCGTTCGGACAACGCGTCATCCCCCAGCTTTTCGCGCCCACGCAGGGCGCACTCCCAGACAATCAGTACGCGCCAGCCCAGAGCCTGCAATTTTTCGCAATCCCGCGCGTCACGCTGAACATTTTTGCCTATTTTTTCCAGCCAGAACGCTGTTCGTGTTGCGGGGACTTTGAATAGATAGCAGTTGTGATGATGCCAGAAACAGCCGTGGGTAAAAATCACACAACGATAATCATCCACCACGAAATCGGGACGACCGGGTAACGTCGCATCCTGCACGCGAAACGTTACCCCCTGCTCTGCCAGTACGCTGGCAAGGCGTTTTTCAATTGCGGTATCGCGGGTTGCTATCGCCCGCATATTTTTACTGCGCGTCGCTTTATCGTGAACGTCTGCCATGCAGTTTCTCTTTCTCGCGAATAGCAACCGCCTGTTTGATTTTTGGCTCCAGCAGTCTGGCTACCGCCGCAAATGCCGGGACGACCACCGAATTACCAAACTGACGATAAGCCTGTGTGTCTGACACCGGGATCCTGAACTGATAGCCCTGAGGTGATTCAAATCCCATCAGGCGCGCGCACTCTCTGGGCGTCAGCCTGCGCGGACGGTATCGCTGATTGTGCGGATCATCAAAATCCTTTTCACCCAGCGCCATATCCCAACCGCGGTCGATCAGGATCTCCGCCCCATCTTTATAGTAACGCGCCGATAATGTACGCGTTACGCAATCGGGATTGCCGGGATACACCATGCCATAGCCAAATCCATTGCCCCGTGCCTGATGCTTTTTCGCATAACGATACAGATATTTCCACAGCACCGGCGTGAGCACATATTTGGCATCGACGGTCGGCTCAAGTAGCTCCGCCAGCGTCGTACGCCGCTGAGGATAGCGGGAGACAATATCGCGCAGCGTGAAGTCTGATTTCAGATTCAGATCGCGGCGAAAGCCGACGAGCACAATACGTTCGCGATGCTGGGGCAAAAAATGTTGACCATCGATAATTTTCGGATCGTCCGGCCCGTTATCGTGTGCATCAGCCACGTCATAACCCAGCTCATCCAGCGTTTGCATAATGATGCGGAACGTTTTCCCCTGATCGTGACTCTTCAGGTTTTTGACGTTTTCGAGCACAAATATTGCCGGCCGACGCGCATCAATGATGCGCACCACGTCAAAAAAAAGTGTGCCTTGCGTATCGCAGGCGAAGCCATGAGCCCGCCCTAACGCGTTTTTCTTTGATACACCGGCCAGAGAGAATGGCTGACAAGGAAATCCCGCCAGCAGCACGTCATGCTGCGGAACATGCTGGCGGATATGTTCCGCCGCCTGCTGGTCGCTCACCCCATCATGATGACTGAGGGTGATATCGCGAATATCTTCATTAAAATGGTGCTGGTGAGGATCGCAGTAGTGATTCGCTTTGTAGGTGCGCACCGCATGCTTGTTCCACTCACTGGTAAACACGCACTGCCCGCCAATCGCCTCAAAGCCGCGACGAATGCCGCCAATACCGGCAAAAAGATCGATAAAGCGAAAAGCATAATGTGGATGATGCGCAGGCGGCCTCGGCAGCAAGTCGTTCAGATGAGCCAACTCACCGTCGCTGAGGCGATGCCACGTTTCATTGGCAACCACTCGCTTGAAGATGGCCGGACTCCAGCGGTTCTCGCCAACACCATTCAGATGAGCAACCAGCGTTTTCACGTCATATATTTCAAGCAAATTAGCCAAAATCACCTGTGCGGCGGCCTCGTTATCATCTGTCATCGGGTTCATGGAACCTGCTACTGAAAAATTATCCTGCATACATTTAACCGGCCGAAATGGATAGCTGACAGGTTAACATAAATTAGCGCGGTTGACTTTGCGGCTGTACTGGCGACTAACGCAGCTTAAAGGGTTGAATCGCGTCAAGATCCAGCATTTCATATTCTCCTTTTAACTCCGCACTCAGCTTCGCCATGTACGTCAGTAAGAAGTCAGCATTATGTTGCGCCAAATGCCGACCGTGTTCAGTTTGCATCGTCAGCGGCAGCGTCAGCAATTTGGTCTGGAAGTGATCGAGTGCGTACTGTTTATCATCAAGGCTACGCTGTCGGGCAAACGGATCTTCCGCATCAAACAGCGCCACGCCTAACGCGCCGGACACGGCAAATACCCGTGCTAAACCAATTGCGCCCAACGCCTCAAGCCGGTCAGCATCCTGCACGATTTTGGCTTCAAGGGTTTCTGGTACGATTTTGGCGCTGAAACTGTGCGCCTCAATAGCATGGCACACGGCAGGTAATCGTTGTTGTGGGAAATCAGGAAAATCACGCTTCAAAACGCGACGCGTTTCCTGGGCTGCCAGTACCGACGAACGATGACGTTCGGGATGGTTCTTCGGTAAACTGACGAGATCGTGGAAGTAGCACGCCGTCAGCACCACCAGCCAGTCTACGGTCACATCCATGCTCAACTTTTGTGATGTCATCCAGACGCGACGAAAATGAAAGATGTCATGGGCAGCGTCGTGCCCGGAATGATTGTCACGTAACCATGCTTCAAATTTCGACTGCCAGTACTGTAGTTCCATACTCTCGCTCTTCGCAGAAAGAAAACCACCTTAGCAACAATTCTCATGTCAGACTACCGTCGACGCTTTTTTATCATCAATACATATTACTCACCCAATAAGTATCACTATAATGGATATATAAATTCATTATTCAAAACAAGCAGATCAATTATAATCCCGCATGCAAAATAAATAACAAATATCAATAATATACATTTAACAAGATAAAATAAAAGAAATCATAACTATATGATAAAAAATACATTTATATGGATAATATTAATTCAAACGTCATGCAGTTTTAATTATATAAAAGCAACAATGAAACATTTTGAAATATCTTAAATACATTTGTTACATGTTATATTTAAAATTAAATGAACTTCATAGATAGTATTCAAATGTAGTCTTTCAGATAGCGCTACATATTCATTTTAATTATTATATAAAGGGAATACATAATGAAAAGAAAAGTACTGGCACTGCTTCTCCCTGCCTTATTCGCTGCAAGCGCAGCAAATGCGGCTGAAATTTATAATAAGAACGGCAATAAAATTGATTTTTACGGCAAGATGGTAGGCGAACGCATCTGGTCGAATACGGATAGCAGTAACAGTGAAAATGCTGACACCTCTTACGCCCGTTTTGGGGTGAAAGGTGAAACCCAGATCAGCAACGAGTTGACAGGTTTTGGTCAGTTTGAACACAACCTCGACGCCAGCAATGCGGAAGGATCTCAGGGGCAAAAAACCCGTCTGGCCTTCGCGGGCCTGAAATATGCGGATTACGGCTCATTTGATTACGGTCGTAACTATGGCGTAGCCTACGATGCGGCAGCCTACACCGATATGCTGGTTGAATGGGGTGGCGATTCATGGGCTGCGACGGATAATTTCATGACCGGTCGTACCAACGGCGTGGCGACCTACCGCAACACAGACTTCTTCGGCATGGTTGAGGGTCTTGATTTCGCGCTACAGTACCAGGGCAAGAATCACGATGACGATTACGCTAAAGCAAATGGCGACGGCTACAGCATGTCGGTGGACTACAACGTAGATGGCTTTGGTTTCGTCGCGGTATATGGTAAATCCGACCGTACGGATAAACAATCCATCGATGGCTATGGCAGCAACGCTGAAGTCTGGTCTCTGGCAGCAAAATATGACGCCAACAGCGTTTATGCGGCAGCGATGTATGGCGAAACGCGTAATATGACCAAAACCGGAACCGATCGCGGTTTTGCAAACAAAACGCAAAACCTTGAAGCAGTCGTTCAATATCAGTTCGACTTTGGTCTGCGTCCATCTCTGGGTTACGTTTACTCGCAGGGTAAAGACCTGGCCGGCGGTGTTAACGCTGACCGCGTGAATTACGTCGAGCTTGGCACCTGGTACTACTTCAATAAAAATATGAACGTCTACACAGCGTATAAATTTAACCTGCTGGATAAAGAAGACGGCGCAATTACTGGCAACGCAGTTGATGATCAGTTTGCCATGGGTATTGTGTACCAGTTCTAATCTCCACAAACTCAAAAGCCCGCACTGCGGGCTTTTTTTTTGTTCAACGAAGCGTATTTTTTACCACACGGGCATTACAACGATAAACTTGTGAGGATACTCAAAGAAAAAGACATCCATGAGAACTGTCGTTGAAAGCAAGGCGTGCAAGTGCTTGAATAGTGGCGGAGAGAGGGGGATTTGAACCCCCGGTAGAGTTACCCCTACTCCGGTTTTCGAGACCGGTCCATTCAGCCGCTCTGGCATCTCTCCGTTTTGGCGGTTGCCATGATGCCAGGTAATTTGGCATTTTAACAGACCCAGTTCCGTCAATTTCGTTCAAGTGACGAGTTTGCGAGCAAAACGATGATTAAGTGGCCCTGGAAAGAACAAGAAGCAACCCGGAGTGACGATTGGCCGTGGGACGACGCCCTGGCTATTCCCCTTTTGGTGAATCTCACCGAGCAAGAACAAGCCAGACTTATTGCCCTGGCCGAGCGCTTTTTACAACAAAAAAGATTAGTCGCTCTTCAGGGGTTTGAGCTGGACCCGCTAAAAAGTGCGCGCATCGCTCTGCTATTCTGTTTACCTGTTCTGGAAATGGGGATTGAGTGGCTTGACGGGTTTCATGAAGTTCTCATCTACCCTGCCCCATTTGTCGTAGACGATGAATGGGAAGACGATATTGGGCTGGTGCATAATCAACGCGTGGTACAGTCCGGGCAGAGTTGGCAACAAGGCCCGATAATCCTCAACTGGCTTGATATTCAGGATTCCTTTGATGCCTCCGGCTTTAATCTGATCATCCATGAAGTGGCGCACAAGCTTGATATGCGTAATGGCGATCGTGCCAGCGGTATTCCGGCGATTCCCCTGCGCGATATCGCCGGTTGGGAACACGACCTGCATGCTGCAATGAACAATATTCAGGATGAGATCGATCTGGTTGGAGAAACTGCGTGCAGTATAGATGCCTACGCAGCGACCGATCCTGCTGAATGCTTTGCCGTGCTATCCGAGTATTTTTTCAGTGCTCCTGAATTATTTGCTCCGCGTTTTCCTGCCTTATGGCAACGTTTCATCCAGTTTTATCGCCAGAACCCCATGGAGCGGTTAGGCGATACCCGGGGGGACGACGATTATCGCTCACCAAACACGCATTAACACTGAATTTGAAGATTAATTAACCAATTGAAATGACGCGCTAATTTTACTGTTGACACCTCATGATGAGGTCAGTAATATGCGCCTCGTTCACACGATTCCTCTGTAGTTCAGTCGGTAGAACGGCGGACTGTTAATCCGTATGTCACTGGTTCGAGTCCAGTCAGAGGAGCCAAATTTAAGAAGCTCGCTTAAGGAAACTTAAGCGGGCTTTTTGCTTTTCACGTCTGTGTAAAAGCTGCCTCTATAAGCGCTCAGTCTGCCATAACTCCCCATTCCATGCCGCATCACATCGTTGATTAAAGTTGTGTAAATGTAAATCGTTTAAACTTTGCAATTATTGTAAGTGCTAGTGATTATCATTTATTGTACGCGAACCAAAAAAACGAGCCCTGACTCGGTTCACTGTATGTTCCAATTACTCTGGGATAAAAACGATGAATGCTCTAACTCGCACCGGATTGCGCCGTATCACGCTTGCCTCTGCCCTCTTCTTCTCTGTCAGCCTGCCGGCTTTCGCTCAGGAAACGTTAACGCTTTACACCACCCGTGAACCGGGCCTGATCCAGCCTTTACTTGATAGCTGGACTAAAACCAGCGGTATCAAAGTAAGTACGGTCTATATCAAAGACGGTATGCTTGAGCGTGTTAAGGCTGAAGGCAAAAACTCCCCTGCCGACCTGCTGATGACCGTCGATGCCGGAAATCTCATCGATTTAGTTGAAGCCGGCGTCACCCAGCCGGTAGAGTCAGAAGCGCTGAAAGCCGCCATTCCGGCGAATCTGCGCGGCGCGGATAATCAGTGGTTTGCGCTTTCTATGCGCGCCCGCGTACTGTATGCCGAGAAGTCGCTGCCAATCGATAACTGGCATTACGAACAGCTCGCCAGCCCAGAATACAAAGGTAAAGTTTGTATTCGTTCCGGTCAGCACCCCTACAACACGGCGCTGATCGCCGCGATGATTGCCCATCATGGTGAAGCTAAAACCGAAGAATGGCTACGCGGTGTCAAGGCTAACCTGGCGCGTAAAGCCACCGGCGGCGATCGCGATGTTGCCCGCGATATCCTCGGTGGAATTTGTGATATTGGTCTGGCCAACTCCTATTATGTCGGCCATATGAAAAACGCCAAAGAAGGCAGCGATGCTCGTCAGTGGGGCGATGCCATTAAAGTCGTTAAACCAACCTTTGAAAATGGCGGTACGCACGTCAACATCAGCGGCGCTGCCGTTGCCCGCTATGCGCCAAATAAAACCGATGCCGTTAAGCTGATGGAATATCTGGTTTCCGCGCCTGCCCAGCAGCAGTATGCGAAAGCGAACTTCGAATATCCGGTACTGAAAGGCGTAACGCTTGACCCAGTCATTAGCGCCACAATCGGTGAAATCGACGTCGATAAAACGCCGCTCACCGAGATCGTGAAGTATCGTAAACAAGCTAGCCTGCTGGTAGATAAAGTTGGATTCGATCAATAAATCGCTGCAGTTTCCGACGTTACGCGGCCTGGTTTCCGGGCCGCAGTCATTATTAACGCCGTTGCATCTTGGCGCATTGTGCGTCGCGCTTGGCGTCCTGACCCCCATCGTTGCGCTGATCTGGCAGGCCACCCAGGCTGATTTATCCCACTGGGATAATCTTATGACATTTGTACTGCCCTCAGCGCTAAAAAACACCGTGCTGTTGCTAGCGGGTGTCGCGATAATGGTTGGCGTCATTGGCGTAGGCAGCGCATGGGCGGTAACGGCATGGGATTTCCCTGGGCGAAAAATTCTCAGTTGGGCGCTGCTGTTGCCGCTGGCAATGCCGACCTACATCGTTGCCTTCGCATGGCTCGATCTGCTGCATCCGATTGGCCCCCTGCAAACCTTTATCCGTTTCTTACTGGGCTTTGACAGCCCGCGACAGTTCCGCCTGCCCGATTTACGTTCCCTTTCCGGCGCAATAATCTTGCTCGGATTAGTACTTTATCCTTACGTGTACCTGACAACCCGCGCCATGTTTATCAGCCAGCCGGCCCATCTGTTGGAAGCTGCACGTACGCTGGGTTGCAGCGCAACCGGGACTTTTTTTCGTGTTGCTCTCCCCATGGCTCGCCCGGCACTGGCCGTCGGGATCAGTCTGGCGCTGCTGGAGACGCTTAACGATATTGGCGCGTCGGAATTTCTCGGGGTACAAACGTTAACCGTTACCGTATACACCACATGGATCTCTCGCTCTGATTTATCTGCCGCAGCGCAAATCGCCTGCATGATGCTGATGTTTATATTCTTTATTCTGACGCTGGAATTTTATGGCCGCAGAAAACAGGGATTCAGCAGCCGTAGCCTGCGGGAAATTCAACCCACCCGCGTGCAAGGCTGGCGTGGCTGGCTACTCGGTGTCGTTATTTCGCTGCCGGTTGTGCTGGGCTTTCTGGCCCCGGTGCTGTTTTTAATCTGGGAAAGCGCCAAACGTATAGGTGACGAGAGCCCTATATCCTCCTCGTTACTGTCTGCATTACAAAATACGTTATCACTGGCCGCGGGAACCACGTTGGTGGTGGTTTGCGTCAGTATGTTGGTAGCCTGGAGCGCGCGGCATAGCGCCGCAGACAACGCGATGCCAGGATTTCGCCGTGGTGTAATGCGTCTGGCTTCTTTAGGCTACGCGGTTCCCGGTACAATTCTGGCAATTGGTTTTTTAACCCCCGCCATGGCAGTCGACCGCTGGCTGGCAGATTTACTGGATGTTCGCGGCCTGCCGCTGATGTCCGCCGGGATCCTGCTGGTAATTTGTTGTGCCATGCGTTTCCAGGCGATTGCTATCGGCGCACTGGATTCCGGCTTGGGCCGCATTCCGCCTTCGCTGGAGCAGGCTTCTCGTCTGTTGGGTGAGAATGGTGCGGGCACATTTGCACGGGTTCATTTCCCATTGCTGCGCCCGGCGTTAGTGAGTAGCGCCCTGCTGGTTTTTGCCGATGCCATGAAAGAACTGCCAACAACGTTGCTGTTGCGCCCGGTAAACTTCGAAACGCTGGCAACGTTGCTGTATGCAGAAGCCGCCCGTGGAACCTATGAAGAAGGTGCTATCGCCGCGCTAATGATTGTTTTAGCTGGCACGCTACCGGTTATTTTGTTGGTGCGTCACCAGATGACTCGCCGTGGTTAAGAGAGTAACAATGTCAGAAATTGCATTACGACTCCAGGATGTGCATGTTGCCTACGGCAACAGCCAGCAATCGGTGCTGAGCGGGTTTTCAATGTCGGTACGTAAAGGAGAGATCGCCTGTCTACTGGGCGCTTCAGGTTGCGGAAAAACCACCGTGTTACGCGCAGTTGCCGGATTTGAACGGCTGCGAAGCGGAGAGATCTATGTGTCGCAGCGCCGCGTTGCCGGTTCCGGTGTTCATCTGCCGCCGGAAAAACGGCATGTCGGCATGGTCTTTCAGGAATATGCGTTATTCCCTCACCTGACCGCGCAACAAAACGTGGCCTTTGGGTTACGACGTATGCCGCGTGAGCAGCAGCAGGTCCGGGTGGCGGAGCTGTTAAAAATGGTGGAGTTGCACAGTCATGCCGACCGTTATCCGCATGAACTGTCCGGCGGTCAACAGCAGCGTATCGCTCTTGCGCGCGCGCTGGCGCCGCATCCGGAAATCCTGCTGCTCGATGAGCCTTTCTCCAGCCTTGATAAGCGCACGCGTGAGCGTCTTGGCAACGAGGTGCGGGATATTTTGCGTGCCGCCGGGCAAACGGCACTGCTGGTTACACACAGCGAACACGAGGCGCAGCTAATGGCAGACCATATTGGCGTGGTAAAAATGGGACAGTATCAAATTAAAAAAGCGACCACCCAGACTAAAGGTCACAGAGTCGCCTTGAAAATTAGTAATGGGTCTGAATCAGACTGATATTCACCGGCATGCCGGAGCGTCTTTCCAGTGCCTGATTTCCGCGACTCATATCCACGTCATTCCCGCTGATGAAGGTGCGCAGCGCGGGGGTGACTGGCAAGGGAACTTTTCTGTCAGACTCGTATTCCGACCGGTTTCGTGACAGTGGTTCATGCACTTCCACCCAGCGACTACCGTCCGGCTCTACGCTGTATTTCACCGGTCGGTCTATCAGTTGCACACGCGTCCCTACCGGTACGGTATCAAACAGATATTTAATGTCGTCATTACGCAAACGGATACACCCCTGACTTACCCGCAGACCAATACCGAAATTCGCATTTGTGCCATGAATGGCATAAAGCCTGCCGATATAAATCGCATACAGTCCCAT
Source organism: Citrobacter sp. Cb028 (assembly GCF_030336705.1). Taxonomy (NCBI): domain Bacteria; kingdom Pseudomonadati; phylum Pseudomonadota; class Gammaproteobacteria; order Enterobacterales; family Enterobacteriaceae; genus Citrobacter; species Citrobacter sp. Cb028. The sequence goes on from NZ_JAOWCZ010000034.1 coordinate 1,892,214, forward strand.
CGGGTTATCAGGCCCGGCAGGAACAAACGCCGGCAGGCTTTCCCCACGTGCTGCGTATTCGCGCCGGGTATTCGGCGTAGGCGTCCAGCTTGGTGCTTCCTGCTTACGTTCTACCGCCGTCACCCAGTTACGCGGCGTTTCTCTACCCGCCTGGCCAATGCCAATGGGTAAAACCTCAACCGTATTGCTGCCAGCGGGATAATAGTAAAGGCGCATTTCTGCGACGTTGATTACGATCCCCTCGCGTACAGTATCCGGTAATATCAGTTGCTGTGGCACAACCAGCGTAGAGCCAGACTTAGGCAGAAAAACATCCACGCCGGGATTGGCCTCCAGCATATTGCTCAACCCCTGTCCGTACTGCGCGGCAAAAGCTTCCAACGGCTGAGTGTTTCCTGAAGGTACCGTAATGGTCAAAGGGCTCCCCACCAGGCGACTGCCTTCAGGCGGGAGCGGATAACTCACCGCCTGCGCGCTCTGACTCACGAGCAGCATAATGAGTGAACAAAGCAGTTTTACACGACGCATCTTTTTCCTTTCCTTCGCCGCAGCAGATATCCGTTAATTATAGCTTTTATTATCTGTTTTAGTGGGTTACGCCTAAAATCCGCATAAAAAAGCCGCCTGAGGCTAATGCAGTTCAGTTAACGCCTCTGTATCAGAAAGCATCACCTGTGTTGGCAGAAGTTATGAATATGCTATCTCACGGTAAGGGTTCCGTTCACCTCATGTGCATCGTTTCTCTGAAACACCGATTCCTGTGAACGTGTAAAGGGCGTTCTCCGCCACGCCCTTTACAATCCCGGCTCCCGGCGGGAAAATTGCCACTTCGTGGTCCCCTCCGTTTATTCCTCCAGGCTACCGGGCCGGGCGCGAGGTAGCGTCCCTGCAAAACGCGCCCTGAACCCGCATC